>CAVTPZ010000015.1:0-240286 GCA_963736685.1 uncultured Solirubrobacterales bacterium | reverse complement strand
CATCGGCACGACCACGGCGCCGAGCCGGAGGATCCCGTAGTAAGCGATCGGAAAGTGGGGAACGTTTGGGAGCATGATCCCGACGCGGTCGCCGGGGCCGACGCCCTTCGCCCTGAGCATCCCGGCGACGTGTGCCGAGGCTCCGTCGAGCTGCGAGTAGCTGAGCTCGGCGTCGTCGAGTTTCAGCGCTACGCGGTCACCGTGTCTGCCGGTGGTCGTGGTGAGGTTGTCCACGAGGTTCATCGGCCCGCTGTCCGTCAGTTCGCCAGTACGTACGTGCCCGGGGCCTTTCCCTTGGGCCTGAACTCAGGGCTGCCGACTCGCTGCGGGGCCTCGCGCATCGGTCCCGAGCGCTCAGCCAACCAGGTGTTCCAGTCCTCCCACCAGCTGCCGGGTCGCTTCTCTCGGCGGTCGCGAGCCACCCATCCGGGTCGTCGTGCTCGCCTTCCTCGGCAACGCGGTAGCTCGCCTTCTGGTTTCCCGGCGGATTGACGATCGCCGCGATGTGTCCGCTGGTCGAAAGCACGAAGCGGGTGTCGCCGCCGAGCATCCGGGCTGTGCGCTGACAGTTTTCCCACGGCGTGATGTGGTCGGAGATCCCGGCGACCACGTAGCTGTCGACCGTCACCTGGCCGAGGTCGATCGGCGTCCCGAGCAGCTCGAGCGCACTGGCCTCGACCAGCGGGTTGTCGAGCGCGATCTGGATGAATCGCGGTGCAGGCCCGCCGCCAGGCGCGTCGTGTCCTGGTTCCAGAAGAGGATGTCGAACGCGGGCGGGCGCTGCCCGAGCAGGTAGTTGTTGACGACGTAGCCCCAGATCAGGTCGTTGGGCCGCAACCAGGCGAACAATTCGGCGAGAGCGCTTCCGTCGAGATAGCCCTTCCGGGCGGAGACCGAGAGCGCCGCGCGTGCGAGGTCGCGGTTGATGAACGCGCTCGGGACCCCGGACTGCTCGTTGTCGAGCACGCACACACCCAGGGTCAGCCCAGCGAGCCGGTCCCGTTCGTCGATCGCCGCCAGGTGGCCTGCGGCGCAGGCGCCGGCGATCCCACCACCGCAGAAGGCAAGCATGTGCGCCTGCTCGGACTCCCCGACCGCGCAGGCGACGTGGAGCCCGCTGAGGATCGCCTCCGCATAGGTATCGAGGCCCCAGCTGCCGTGCTCGGCCTCGGGGTTGCGCCAGGAGACCACGAACACCTGCTGGCCCTGGCTGACCAGGTACTCGACCAGGCTGCGGCCGGGAGCGAGGTCGGCGATGTAGAACTTGTTGATCATCGGCGGCACCAGGAGCAATGGCACCGATCGCACCTCGTCGGTCTGCGGTGCGTAGTGGATCAGCTCGAAGGCGTCCTCCCGGTGAATCACCGACCCCGGGGTGACCGCGAGATTACCGCCGACCTCGAACTTGGTCGTATCGACCATCGACGGCAGCCGCGGCGCGCTTGCATGTCGGAGGCGAACTGCTCGGCACCGTGGACGAAGCTTGCCCCGCGGGTTGAGACAGCGGACCGGATCGCTGCAGGGTTCGACCACGGGAAGTTGGCCGGCGAGAATGCGTCGTGGAGATTCTCGATCGGGAATCGAACGCGCCGCTCGGTCTGGAGGTCGAGGTCCGCGTCGCGGATCAGGCCGTCGAGCGCCGTTCCGGTCGCCAGGTAGGCCTGCATCAGGCGGTGGAAGAAGGGGTTCTCGGTCCAGGACGGATCGCTCCAGCGGCGGTCGCCGCGGGACGGCGCGATCTCCGCGTCCCCGGCGGCCACCCGGCCGAGCTCACGCGCCAACCCGTTCAGCCGGCCGGCAACCGACCGCGGTCGGCGCACCAGCGACGACGCGAACCTGAGCGTGGCATCGGCGGCGAAGAAGCGCTGGCGCGGACTGTAGGTGGCCTCGGTGAGGAGCACGTCCAGCGGAGCGCTCAGTCTCGCTCGTCGGCGACTTCGGTCTGCTCCGCCTCGGGGAATGTCTTCGTCGCCATCGTCGAGCCGGCCTCCGATCGTCCGCTGTTGCCGGTGTCTTGGAGCGTCACGACAAACCTACTCCCCATGAGCTGTACGGGCGACAAAGAGGAAGAACCCCAGGTTGGAGATCACGATCGTCGCCAGCAGGAAGCCCAGCGAGAGCTTCTCCTTTTCCTGTGCCTTGCTCTTTTCCATGTGGAACCTCCGTCCCGGTTGTCGAGTCGATACGGGAAGCAAGGTATTTCCGCCGGGCCGCCGCGTCATTAGGCATACCCCCTAAATCTGCGCCGGCCGTTGTGTGCCGAGCACAACCGGCTCCGCTGGGCGAGGGCGTAATACTGGTCGCCATCGTGACCACCCGACAACCGGCGTCCGCCGCCGAGCCTCGATGGTGGGGGAACCATCTCGGCGAGCTGCGCTGGCAACTCGATGCCGCTCGCCTGCTGGTCAGCCCGACCCTCCGTGGGCACGGGATCCCGCGTGGCGACGGTCGTCCGGTCCTGCTGCTCCCGGGATTCCTCGCCGGGGACTACAGCCTGGCGACGATGGGCTTGTGGCTCCGCCGCCTCGGCTACCGGCCCGGCGGTGCCAACTTCGTCGCCAACGTCTCGTGCTCGGACGAGGCCCTGCGCCGAGTCGAGCGGCGGGCCGAGACCCTCGCGGCCAAGCACGAGCGACGCGTCGCGGTCGTCGGCCACAGCCGGGGTGCCCATTCGGCAAGGCCTCGCGGCGCGGCGGCCCGAGCTCGTCTCACACGTGATCGCGCTCGGCGGTGGGCTCAGCGACCAGCTGGCCGTCAGCGCTCCGACCGAGGCGGCGGTGGCCCTGGTTCGCGCCTGGCACAGGCGCGGCGCCCGCAACGGTGATCGCTCGGCATGCCTGAGCGAGGAGTGCCGGTGCACGTTCACACGTGCCTACTCCGCCCGGTTCCCGGCGTCCGTCCGCTTGACGAGCATCTATTCCGAGGACGACGGCGTCGTCCGCTGGCAGTCGTGCGTCGTTCCCTACGCGGACAACGTCCGTATCACCGGCACCCACGTCGGCCTCGCGTTCAACGCCGAGGCCTACCGGGCCATCGCCCGAGCGCTGGCCGCGCCCGAGCACGGCTGAGACCGCGGGCGGAGTACGATCCGCACAGGAGATGACTGCGGTGGCCCAGCAGTCCGGGCTCACTTCCGCGGTGCAGGAGCTCGCGGGCGAGCTGCTGCCGCGCACGCCTGAGCTCGCGCGCGGGATGGCCGAGCATCTGTATGCGGCGATCCCCGAGCTCAGTGCGATCGAGGACGACGAGCTGCGGGCGGAGTTGCTGAGAAGCACCGAGGCGAACATCGGCCAGGTGCTGCGGCTGCTGGCAGACGGCGCGACCGCCGACGACGTCGTCATCCCGCATGAGGCGCTCGAGTTCCTTCGCGGCAACGTGCGCCGCGGCATTCCGCTGGCCGCGCTGCTGCGCTCCTATCGGCTCGGCCACGCCTGGCTGTGGGAGCGTTGGTCGCAAGCGCTCCAGGAGCGCGTCGAGGACTCCGGCGAGCTGGTCGCAGGGCAGGATCAGAGCTCGGCCTTCATGTTCGCCTACGTCGACAAGGTCTCCGATGCTCTCGTCGAGGAGTTCGGGACCGAGCGCGACCGCATGATGCGCAGCGCGACCCAACTGCGTGCGGAGACCGTGCGTACGATCCTGGCCGGCGAGCCGATCGACGAGGAGGTCGCGTCCCGGCGGCTTGGCTACGAGCTTGGGCGCCAGCACGTGGCGTTGCGGATCGCCAGCCCGGGCAGCGAGGTCCGAGGGCTGGAACGAACGGTCGGCGAGGCCGCGGCTGCCCTCGGCAGGGGCGAGCCGCTCGTTGTCGCCTCGGGCGCCGCGCGTTTCGACGTCTGGTGGGGCTCCTTCGACGCTCCGGCAACCGAAGGGCTACAGGACTACGAGCCCCCGGCGGGCGTGCTCGTAGCATTCGGCAGGCCGGGAAAGGGAATTGTGGGGTTCCGCAGCTCGCACACGGAGGCCCTCCAGGCCGCGCGCGTCGCATCGCTTGCCGGCGGGGCGGCGGTGACGAGCTACGCCGACGTCGAGCTGGTCTCACTCCTGGCCGGCGACCTGCCACGGGCGCGAGCGTTCGTCGCCGCCCAGCTCGGGCCGCTCGCGTCCACGGCCGAGCCGGCCCAGCGTCTACGCGACACCGTGCTGGCGTTCCTCGCCTCCAACGCCAGTGCGACGCGAGCCGCCAAGGATCTCTATGTGCACCAGAACACAGTCGCCTACCGGGTCAAGCGCGCGGAGGAGCTGCTGGATCGCAAGGTCAGCGAAAACTCGATCGAGCTGACCTGCGCACTGAAGCTCGCCGCCGTCCTCGGTTCGGCCGTGCTGGCGGACACTGACAGCGGCGTCGATCTCGAGGATCAGGCGTAGAGCGCGTCGATCTCGGCTGGCGGCGGGGCCGGATGGGTCAGGCCCCAAATTGCCGGTGCATTTTGGTGGTGGCACCCCAAGGTCCGCCCGGCATGGCGGACCTACCTTGCGCCATGGGCCCGAACCGGCCCAGGCAAAGACCGAGATGGAGGAGAAAACGATGAGCTTGACCACAGGCGACTTCCCACCAGTCCAGCCGGCGGAATTCATGCGACGGCCGTACCGTGACCGCACCAGGGTGCTCGCGCGTCACTGGGCCGAATACGGCTTCGGCGCGCCGAAGATCACCGGACTGATCTACGTTCTCAAGCTGGTCTTCTTCTACGTGCTCGGTGGCGTGCTCGTCGCGACGCTTACGTCCGGGCTCGATCCGCTCGGCCCCGCAGGCTGGTGGAACGAGCCGATCGTCTACCAGAAGCTGGTGCTCTGGACCGTGCTTCTCGAGTGCCTCGGCCTCGCCGGCTCATGGGGTCCGCTGGCTGGGCACTTCAAGCCGTTCACCGCGGGTTGGCGGCACTACGCGCGGACGGAGACGATCCGCCTGCCTCCCTGGCCGGACAAGATGCCGTTTACACGCGGGGACGAGCGCACCGTCCTCGACGTGGCCCTCTACATCGGCGTACTGGCGAGTCTGATCGTGGCCCTCGTCGCGCCTTCGGCCGGCAACGGCCTGGTCGCCACCGGCGCGATCGTCCCGATCATCGTCTTGCTCGTGGCGCTCGGCCTGCGCGACAAGGTGTTCTTCCTCGCCGCCCGAGGAGAGCAGTACCTGCCGGCGCTGATCTTCTTCGCCTTCTACCCGTTCGTCGACATGATCGTCGCGGCGAAGCTGTTGATCGTGATCGTCTGGTGCGGTGCGGCGTTTTCGAAGCTCGGACGCCACTTCGCCAACGTGATCCCGCCGATGGTCAGTAACACGCCATGGCTCTTCATCAAGCGGATAAAGCGGTTGCACTACCGCAACTTCCCCGAGGATCTGCGCCCATCGGAGCGGGCGGTCGGCCTTGCCCACGTCGGCGGCACGCTGGTGGAGTTCGTGACCCCGCTGATCCTGCTGTTCTCACACAATCACACAGTGACGGTGGCGGCCGTCGTGGTGATGATCTGCTTCCACACCTTCATCATCTCGACCTTCCCGCTTGCGGTGCCCCTGGAGTGGAACGCGCTCTTCATGTACATCGCGGCCTTCCTGTTCCTCGGCTATCCGAACGAGGCGGGCTACGGCCTCGGAGACATGGATCCGGCGCTGCTGGCGCTGACGGTCGGAGGGCTGCTGTTCTTCCCGGTCCTCGGCAATCTGCGCCCGGACCTCGTGTCGTTCCTGCCCTCGATGCGCCAGTACGCGGGGAACTGGGCGACCGGCATGTGGGCGTTGGCCCCCGGCGCCGAGGAGAAGCTCAACGCGCACATCGTCAAGGCGGCGCCGATGCAGAAGGACCAGCTCGCCGAGACATATGGCGAGCGAGAGGCGGAGGTGATCATGCAGCAGATCCTTGGCTGGCGCGCGATGCACAGCCAGGGCCGGGGCCTGAACTCGGTGATGATCAATCAGCTCGAAGAGGACATCGACACCTACGCGCTGCGCGAGGGCGAGTTCACCTGCAACGCGATCGTCGGCTTCAACTTCGGCGACGGCCATCTGCACGACCGCCGGATGATCGAGGCCGTGCAGAAGCGCTGCCGGTTTGCGCCCGGTGAGCTGATCGTGGTCTGGGCGGAATCCGAGGCGCTGGGTTCCGGCCGCCAGAACTACCTGGTGATCGACGCTGCGGTCGGCGTCGTCGAGCGCGGAAGCTGGGCGGTCAAGGAGGCGGTCAGCGAGCAGCCGTGGCTGCCGAACGGTCCGATCCCGACCGTGGTCACCTACCGCATGCCCGGGTACAAGCGCGTCAGCCACGCACCGCAGGTCGCGGAGCAGGTCGCTGAGAAGGTCCTGGTGACGGCATGACCAGCGCGATCGTCGTCGGCAGCGGCCCCAACGGCCTGGCCGCCGCCCTCACGCTGGCCGCCGAAGGCATCGACGTGACCGTGCTCGAGGCCGCCGAGCACCTCGGGGGCGGCACCCGAAGCAGCGAGCTCACCCTGCCGGGCCTGATCCACGACGAGTGCTCGGCGGCGCACCCGCTCGCGCTCGACACGCCGTTCTCGCGGCGGTTCGACCTCGAGGCGCACGGGCTGACCTGGCGCTGGCCGGAGATCCAGTACGCGCACCCGCTGGACGGCGGCCTCGGCGCGGCCGCCTACCGCTCCGTCGAGCAGACGGCGGCCGGCCTCGGCGAGGATGGAAACGCCTGGCAGAGGCTGTTCGGCCCGCTTGCCGAGCGCTTCGGCGAGATCACCGCCGACTTCATGCGCCCGATGCTGCGCGTTCCGGATCATCCGGTGCTGATGGCGCGCTTCGGCCTCTACTCGGGGCTGCCCGCGGCGTTGCTGAAGTCGCGCTTCTCCACGCCGCAGGCGCGGTCCCTGTGGGCGGGCGTCGCGGCGCACGCGTTCCGGCCGTTCTCGGCACCGATGTCATCGGCGATCGGGATCGCGCTCGGAACGGCCGCGCACGCGTATGGTTGGCCGGTCGCCGAAGGCGGCTCGTCGGCGATCAGCGGCGCGATGATCTCGCTGCTCGAGGAGTACGGCGCGAAGTTCGAGACTGGCGTGTACGTCGAGTCGCTCGACGAGCTCGACGGCGCCGACGTCGTCATGCTCGACGTGGCGCCGGCGGCCGCCGCACGGATCGCCGGCGATCGGATGCCGCGCCGGATCGCGCGGGCGCTGACGAAGTACCGCCACGGGCCCGGGACGTTCAAGGTCGACTTCGCGATCGAGGGCGGCGTGCCCTGGACGCACGAGGAGTCACGCCGCGCCGGCACCGTCCACGTCGGCGGCGATTACCGCGAGACCGCAGCCGCCGAGGCGTCCGCCGCCCGCGGTGCCATGCCTGACCACCCGTTCGTGCTCGTCTGCCAGCAGTACCTGGCCGATCCGAGCCGGTCGAGCGGCGACGTCCATCCGCTCTACGCCTACGCGCACGTGCCCGCTGGCTACGCCGGCGACGTGACCGCCCAGATCGAGGCGCAGATCGAGCGCTTTGCGCCTGGATTCGGCGAGCGGGTGCTAGCCAGACACGTCCGCAGCGTCGCGCAGATGGAGGCCCACAACGTCAACTACGTCGGCGGCGACGTGGTCACCGGCTCCAACGACCCGCGCCAGCTCGTGTTCCGTCCCCGTGTCACATTCGATCCCTACGCCACGGGCGTCCCCGGGCACCTACCTGTGCTCCGCGGCGACCCCGCCCGGCGCCGGCGCCCACGGCATGTGCGGGTACAACGCGGCGAACTCCGCGCTGCGGCGCCTGAAGCTCGGTGATCCCGGGACAGAGGAGAACCTGCCCGTCAAAGCGCGCGCGAGAAGGAGCGGTGAACCTCAGGCGGGCTTCAAAGCAGCTCGCGTAGCTGGTCCGAGCTGAGTCCGGCATCACGCAGGATTCCGGCGAGGGTTCCCCTCCTGACTTCCTTGTGGAGCGGGACGACCAGCGCGTGTCGGCGCCCCGGCTTCTTCAGCCACAGATGACTGCCGCGCCAGCGGACAACCGACCAGCCATCTCGCTGCTGGCCTCATCGAGGTCCTCGGCGCTGGGGTGGGAAGCTCGAGGTCGAGAGCTCGCCTGGCCGGGGACACGGATCGTCGCGAGACTGCCCCTGGGCGGCCGACCTGTCCCGGGCGTGGCGGGTCAGCCCGATGACGCGAGCTCGGTTTGAAGCTCGCCGACAACGCAAGCGCCCTCCGCACGAGACAACGCGTCTCAGGCTAGGAGGCCGCCGGACGGCGCTCTACGCTCGCCTGGCGTGCTGAATCTGAGCTTCGGCGACCTCCGGGAGCAGTTCCTGTTCGGCCTGGTCGACGGCATCAACGGGGCGGCGGGCCTGGTGATCGGGCTGCTCGGGTCGAGCGCCTCCGCGGCCATCGTCCTGACGGCGCTGACGGCGCGGGCCGGGTCGAGCGCGGTGTCGATGGCCGGGGCGCAGTACGAGTCCGACGAGTCCGAGCTCCCGCACCGGCTCAAGCTCGGGAGGGTCGCCGCGATGGGCGTCGGCTACTTGACCTCGGCCCTGTTGCCGGGGCTGGGGTTCGCGGTCGGGATCGACGTCGGGGTGGCGGTGTTCGTCCCCTCGGCGGCCGTGATCCTGGTCGTGATCGCGTGGGCCCGCCACCGCCGCGCGGGCTGGGCGAGGGCGATCCTCACGACGCTCGCGATCTTCGCGCTGGCGGTCGGCGCGGGGCTACTCGCCTCGGCCGTCGGCTAGCTCGTTCAGGTATCGACCCACGAGATCCGCTCTCCTCCGACATCGCCCGCAGTATCTCCGATGCGGCTCCTGCTTTCTCTTTGAATTGAACTCGGCTGTCAAGGGGGTGAACGTCCTGTGGTGATCGGTGTGCTCGTACCGCTCCCAGCTGCAGGGCGGCCCGCAGCGCAAGTGCGGGCCGCCCCTCATAAGCCGTCAGGCCTAGTCCCAGTTCTCGTTCCAGCCCTCCGTGAGCCCGTAGATGATCAACACGTCGAGGCCGATGATCAGGAACGCCCAGAGCGGTGCTGCGGGGAACCAGACGATCTGCGCGATCGCGTTGAGCGAGACGAAGAAGACCGCGGCCCAGCGCGCCGCGTCGCTCCGGGCAAACAGCCCCACCCCCGTCAGAGCCACCAGCGAACCCAGGATCAGATACACCCAGCCCCAGGTCGTGGCATTGGAGATGATCACCCCGTTGCCGCCGACGATCACGTTCTTGTCTTCGAGGATCGCCGCCAGTCCCCAGAATGCATCGAGCGAACCGACGATCAACAGGACAATGCCGGCGAAGATTGCCCAATCCGAGGGCTCTCTCTCCCGGACTGATTTGGATGCCTCCATTTCTTTCCTCCTTTGCTTGCGTTCCGGTGTGGGAAATGCGAAAAATGCGGTTGAGGACGAGTCGGCCAGGAGTATGTGCCCCGCCGGAGGCACGTCTATCCGCGCTTGGCCCGGAACCTCCCTCCGTGGAAAACCCTCAGGCCGATCGCTCCTCCGAACGTCGCAAAGGCTGGAAGTTGCACCCCTCGAACTTTGGGTATAGGTTGCGGCTGCATCGCGGGCCGAAGCGGCCAGGTCAGGAAGATCGCGCTGGTCCGCAGAGATCAAGGAGGTTGACATGGCGGCATCAGATCAACTCAGCAAGCTTCAAGCCCGGGCCAAGGAAGCGGAAGAACGTGTTGCAGCCGCGCAGGGCAAGGCCAAAGCCGATCTAGAGCAGGACGTCAAGCAGGCGCGGGAAACGGCGCAGGCCGATGCCGACCAGCTTCACAAGGACGCCGAGGAAGGCAAAGGGAAGGTCTCTGCCTGGTGGCACGACGTGCAGCGTTCGTGGCACGAGCACGTGTCCGCAATTCGTGAGGACTTCGATCGCAAGAGAGCAGAGCACGACACGGAGCGAGCCGAGAGAAACGCCGAGATAGCCGAGGACGACGCGGCGTTTGCGATTCGCTACGCCGAGGCGGCGATCGACGAGGCCGAGTACGCGGTGCTCGACGCAGCCCTCACGAGGTCGGAGGCTGACGAACTCGCAGCCACGAGCCAGTAGGCGCGAGCTTCAGCCGCTCGAGCTTCAGCCGTATTTCGGGCGCCGCTGCTCTCTCGACGAATAAGGAACCCTCATGTCACTTCGCACGACACATGTTCTCGCCGTTGTCGGCGCCGTCGTCGTCTTCGTCTCCACCGCCATCACCTGGTACACGCACGATGTCTCGGTCGCGGCTCAGGCCGGACAAGTGGGCTACAGCTCGAGCAAGACCTACACGTTGTGGGACTACACGACTCTGGCGCCCGTGCTGCTCGTCATCGCCGCGGCCGTCGGAGCGGCCCTGCTTTTGTTCGCTCCGTCGAGCTCCTACCGAGCCACGGCCCTTGTCGCAGGGCTGTGCGGCCTCGGGATCGCGGCTTACTGCGTGGTCAAGTGCTTCGATATCCCCGATCTCGGAACGACCGGCGCGGTGAGCCTCCCTCTCCCGGGCGGCGCGGTGAGCGCAGAGGCATCGACGACACTCGCCGCCGGCCCCTTCGTCGGCATCGTCGGGGGCCTGCTGATGGCCGCCAGCGCCGCGGGCCTCACCGGCGAGGCGCCCGAGACGGCGCCGGCGCACCAGGGATCGACCTCGCCCTCCGGTCGGGCGTCCGCCTGAAAGAGCGGGGATACGTGATCGGCTGCTAGGTAGGCTGGTGAATTGCCCATGCCCACCAGCGTGTCGCTGGTGCTCGGCGGCGGTGGCGCCCGCGGATCGGTGCGATCCGCGTCCTTGAGGAGCGTGCGGGTCCCTCTCCGGCATGAAGTGCCTGCAAAAGGGCATCTTTGAGAACGCGATTCAGCGAATCACGCGAAATGAGTGACGACCGGTCACCCCGATCGTCGCGACCCTTCGGTGATATGGAGGAGGGGCTACAGATGAGCGCGCCTGGCCCAAGCGGTGACGTGCGTCAGCGGCCGGACAGCGGCCGCCGCGGCGGTGGGGCGCGCGCGAAGGCCTGGTCGAAACGAGGCTTCCTGGGCGATGGCACCGATCCTCCGCGACCCGCTCGACCTCGTCCGGATCAGCTTCGTCGCCGGCGAATGGGCGACAGGATGAGCGTGGAAGCCGCCACGCCGCAGGACGCCGAGATGCCGCAAAGCGCGGCAGCGCCGTCGCCGTTCACGCCGATCGCCAACTACGGCTTCCTTTCCAACTGCCACACGGGCGCGCTTGTTGCCCCGGACGGCACGGTCGACTGGCTGTGCGTCCCGCGCTTCGACGCGCCGAGCGTCTTCGGCGCGCTGCTCGACCGCGGCGCGGGCGGCTTCCGGTTCGCTCCGTTCGGGATCAACGTCCCCAGCGACCGGATCTATGAGCCGGGGACCAACTCACTCGTAACGTCGTGGAAGACGTCCACGGGCTGGGTGGTCGTTCGCGACGCGCTGACGATGGGACCCCGCCGCGGGGAGGATACGGTCACGCCCCACACCCGGCCGCCGTCCGACGAGGATGCCGACCACGCGCTCGTCCGGACCGCCAGGTGCATCGACGGAACGGTCGAGATCGACCTCGTGTGCGAGCCCGGGTTCGATTATGGCCGCCTTCCCGGCGAGTGGACGCTGAGCGAAGATCGGCATCGAGCCGATGCGACAGGGGCCGAGCAGGCACTCCGGCTGCAGACCGACATGCTCCTCGGCATCGAGGAGGGCCGGGCTCGGGCCCGCCACGTCCTGCGCGCCGGCGAGACGGTCTACTGCGCGCTCGCCTGGAGCGAGGAAGCACGTGTCCCGACCACCGTCGAGGAGGCCGCCGGGCAGCTCGAGGCCACGACGAGGTTCTGGCGTGACTGGCTCGCGCGCGCGGCGATCCCCGACCACGAGCTCGGCCCGCTGATCCAGCGGTCGGCGCTGACGATCAAGGGCCTCACGTACATGCCGACCGGCGCGACCATCGCGGCGCTCACCACCTCGCTGCCGGAGACACCCGCCGGGGAGCGGAACTGGGACTACCGCTACACCTGGATCCGCGACTCCACCTTCCTTCTGCGGGCGTTGCACTACCTGCTGCTCGATTGGGAGGCGGACGAGTTCATGCAGTTCATCGCCGACCTCGACCGCAACGACGATGGCGGCCTGCAGATCATGTATGGGATCGACGGTCGCCGGGATCTGACGGAATCGGTGCGCGAGGACCTGTCCGGCTACGCCGGCGCACGCCCTGTCCGCATCGGCAACGGGGCCTTCGACCAGCGGCAGAACGACGTCTACGGGGCCGCGCTCGACTCGGTCCTGCTGCATAGCGTCCGCAGCCGGCGGATTCCGCGGCGCCTGTGGCCGCTCGTGCAGGCCCAGGCTGAGTGCGCGAAAGCGGTGTGGCGTCAACCCGACCAGGGGATCTGGGAGGCGCGCGGCAAGCCGCGGCACTACGTCTCGTCAAAGCTGATGTGCTGGGTCGCGCTCGACCGCGCAGCCGAACTCGCGAACATACGCGGAGAAGCGGCGCTCGCCGAGAGCTGGGCACAGACGGGCTCGGAGATCAAGTCGGACATCCTCGAGCACGGGGTCGACGAGCGCGGGGTCCTGCGCCAGCACTACGAAACCGACGCGCTCGATGCTTCGACGCTCCTGGCGGCGATCTTCGGGTTCCTGCCGGGCGACGATCCAACGCTGCGTGCCACCGTGCTCGCGGTCGCAGACGAGCTGAGTGAGAACGGATTCGTGCTGCGATACCGCACCGACCAGACCGACGACGGACTGTCGGGCAAGGAGGGGAGCTTCATGATCTGCTCCTTCTGGCTGGTGTCGGCGCTGGCGATCGTGGGCCAGACGCCCCGGGCGAGAGAGCTGATGGAGCGCCTCGTGAAGGCCGCATCTCCACTTGGGCTGTATGCGGAAGAGTTCGACGTCGAGAGCGGCAGGCACCTGGGGAACTTCCCGCAGGCCTTCTCGCACCTCGCGCTGGTGGAGGCGGCCGCGCGGCTCATCGTGGCAGAGGGCCTCGACGAAGTGGTCCGTTGAGCTCGCTCGTCGGCGTGTGCCTTGCCCTCCACATGGCCTGACGAGCGCGGACTGGCATTCGCCGCGTAGCTGAGAGATGAGCGCCGGGCTGTTTAACAGCATCGTCGCGGTCCTCACCCTGGCCGGACTCGCCTGGCTCCTCTACCGGCCGAAGATCCAGGAGTCGGGAACCTACAAGGCGACGGTGGTGCCCCTCGCCGAGATCATGGACGTCGGCTTCATCGTCTTCTCGCCGGTCATCATCCTCCTGTTCGGCTACGACGCCACCTGGGCCATGCTCGGGCTCTGCCTGCTCGCGATCCTCACCGGCTTCGCGATCTCCTACAACATCAGCAACTACGAGCCGCTGATCGGCAAGCCCGATCCGCTGCACAGGTGGAACTCCTTCGCGGTCTGGGCGCTGCTGGCCGCCTCGGTGGTCAACGTCGGCTACTACGCCCAGCTGCTGATGACGCTGGTGTGGCTGCCGTTGGGCGACCTCTACTCGCCCGGACTCGTCACCGCTACCGCCGCAGCGCTGCTCGGCATCCTCACGATCTACGGCTTCGCCAAGGGCCTGTTGGCGCTCAACGACCTGGGCAACAAGACCACGGCCTTCAATCTGTCGGCGATCGTCGCGGTCCTGGTCGCCTTCGCCGCCTACAACGTCCAGCGGCTGGTCGGCGGCGACTTCGACTTGCCCCACTTCAACGCCCCCGACAACGATGAGGCGTTCCGCAAGCTGCTCGGGCTCTTCGTGCTCGTCCAGGGGTTCGAGTCCTCCCGCTACATCGGCGCCTACTTCTCCGCCGAGCGGCGGGTCAAGACGATGCGCTCCGCTCAGTACATCTCGTCGGCGGTCTACGTCCTCTTCGTCGCCTTCTCGCTGATCCTCTTCGCCACCGTCAAGGCTCCCAACAACGTGACGGCGATCTTCGAAGTCTCCAAGCAGGTCAGCGCCTTTCTGCCGTTCCTGATCATGGCCGCGGCGCTCGGCAGCCAGTTGTCGGCGATCGTGAACGACACCGAGACCCGGACCGAGATGCTCGCCCGGCAGGTCGGCGATCGGTTGCCCAGGAAGTGGACCTTCCCGCTGTTCTTGGTCCCGGCGATTCTTGTCGTGCTGATCACCGACGTCAGCTCGGTAGTGGCGCTGGCCTCCAGGGTGTTCGCCGCCTACTACCTGTCGCAGGCGTTGATCGCCGGGCGGCTCGCCTGGCGGGCCGAGCGGTGGGCCTGGGTCGCCTTCTTCACCGGCATCGCGTTGGCGATGGCCGTGGTAGCAGTCTTCGGGATACCGACCTGAGCCGAGCGGTGGCCGCCTGCTGAAGCCCCTCGCGCTGGTCGAGGCGGCCGCGCGGCTCATCGTCGCAGAGGGCCTCGAGGAGGTGGTCCGTTGAGCTCGCTTGCTCAGAGGTCGGCCCGAGCCTCGATCCGCCCCGAGTCCGCGGCGGCCGAGAAGGCCTCGAAGTCCTGCTCGTTCTGGTCCGCATAGGCCTCAGAGAAGTCCGCGATGGCGCGGTCGAAGCCTTTGCCGCCGCCGAGGTAGGAGGCGATCTCGATCGGATCCCCCGAGCGGGCATGTGCGCGCGCCAGCGTCCCGCCGCACAGCGTGGCGTAGACCTTCATGCCCTTGACGTCGAATCGCTCGATCTCCGCGGAGCCCTTGCCGTCCCAGAGTTGCCGAACGTAGAACTCACGTTTGCTCGCGCGGCCAAGCCCCTGGCCCACCAGTCCCGGGCCCGTCAACCAGCCGAGGAGAATGTCGCTTGCCGCCTGCATCAGCCGCTGTCCTTCGACGACCCGCCGGCCCTGGTGCCTGAAGCCTTGGTGACCGGCATAGGGTTCGAGCACCGACGGCCCTGCCTCTTTCACCTGGAGGAAGAGTGGGTCCTCCTCGTCCCGGCCCAGCATCAGCGCGATCCAGCACCGGGTTCCCACGCTGCCGACCCCGACGACCTTGTGCGCAGCATCGACGTAGTGGTAGCGGTCCACGAGGCGGCGGACGTCGGGGTGCACGCTGCGGCGGTACTCCTCGATCAGGCCCTCCAGCAGCGGCTTCAGGTCGATCTTGATGCCCTCCTCCTCCGCGAGCTCTGCGATCGGGACGATCAGTGGCGGGTCGCTGATGATGCGCAGGGAGTCGCCGTCGGGCCGGGTGAGCTTGTCGAGCGCCCGCAGGCTGTTCTTGCGCTCCGCCTTGGCGACTGTGCGGTCCAACTGCTTGCCCCGGTTCGCGGCCAGGCCAGAGCGGAAATGCTCGACGGTGTCGACGTCGACCCGCGAGTACCAGATGTCCAGGTCGCGCATCGACGCCAGTCTCCTGATCTCTTTGCGGTACTCGCGCGCCGCTGTCGCCACGACCTTTTGCCGCTTCCCCGACTTGAAGCCCAGGTAGCGAGCCGCGACGGCGAAGCTTGCCGCAAGCCGCTTGACGTCCCATTCGAACGGCCCGGGAAAGGTCTCGTCGAAGTCGTTGATGTCGAAGATCAGGCGGCGGTCGGGCGCCATGAAGGCACCGAAGTTCGAGAGGTGCGCGTCGCCGCAGAGCTGGACCTCGAGGCCGGTGTTCGGGACGGCGCCCAGATCGGCGGCCATGATCGCGGCGGCTCCGCGATAGAAGCTGAACGGCGACGCGAGCATCCGCCCGTGCCGGATCGGGACGAGCTCGGGCACGCGGGTCGCGTCCTGGCGCTCGAGGGTCTCAACGGGATCGGGGCGATCCGGGCTCGGCTGCCAGTCCCCGTGACCCGAGCGCGGAACCCTCGACCGCGCCGCCTTGCCCGCGGCCTTTCGCTCGCTCGGGGTGATTCGAGTCGTCGGCACCGTTTCCCTTCGGTCGTGACTCGACTCCAAGCTAGTACGTCCGGCCTTGTCCGCACAAGCAAACAGGTTTCGGCAGCTTCTGCGCCAAAGCGGCGAATCTCAACCGATTCCGGCGGCTGCAGGGCGGCCCGCAGCAAGATGCGGACCGCCCCTCGGAAGCTGTCGGGCCTAGTCCCAGTCCTCGTTCCAGCCCTCCGTCAGCCCGTAGAGGATCAACACGTCGAGGCCGATGATCAGGAACGCCCAGAGCGGTGCGGCGGGGAACCAGACGATCTGCATGATCGCGTTCAGGGAGACGAAGAAGACCGCGGCCCAGCGCGCCGCGTCGCTGCGGGCAAACAGCCCCACCCCCGTCAGAGCCACGAGCGAACCCAGGATCAGATAGACCCAGCCCCAGGTCGTGGCATTGGAGATGATCACCCCGTTGCCGCCGACGATCACGTTCTTGTGTTCGAGGATCGCCGCCAGTCCCCAGAGTGCATCGAGTGAGCCGACGAGCACCAGGACGATACCGGCGAAGATCGCCCAGTCTGACGGCTCTCTCTCCGAGATTGATCTGGATGCTTCCATTTCCTTCCTCCTTTGCTTGCGTTCCGTGGTGGGAAATGCGGGAGGTGCGGTTGAGCATGAGCCGACCAGCGAACAGGCGATGACGCAACGCTGTCGCGTGCCGGCTGAAATTGAGTGGCGCGCGGAGTCGAGTTCTGGCCCCGCGCCACTCAAGTAGGTGGTCAGGTTGCTGAGAGCTCGGCCGCCTCGTCCAGTGCCAGTTGTGCCTCGAGCACGTCGTACTCGGCTTCCTCGATCGCGCTGTAGGCGAACTCAATGGCGACCTCCGCGTCGTCCACTCTCCTATCGGCACGCCGCTCGGCACGATGGACATCGTGCTCGGCCTTCTTCGCCTCGATGTCCTCTCGGACCTTCGCGACATGCTGGTTCCACGCGTGCTGCACATCGCTCCACGAGGCCGAGATCTTGTCCTTGCCCGTGTCCACAGACTCGCCGAGCCTCTTGGACTGGGCCTGAGCAGAGTCGCGCACGGTCGCGACGTCGTTTTCAAGGTCCCCCTTCTTCTTGTCCCGCGCCTCTGCGGCGCGGTTCTTCGCCTCATTGGCCCGAGCCGAAAGCTCACCCAACCTGTCTGATAGAGCCGTCAATTGGTCCGATGCAGCCATGTCAACCTCCTTCGAGTGTGTTTGCCCGCCGACCGTAAGAGCAAATCTGGTGACCCAGCATCATCCAATCTGGGTGATTCAGGCCGGCTCGGTTTACAGAGACAGATCAGCCGACCGAGCAAGACCTTGTCAACGGCTACGGTTGCCGCGGGACCTGCTCGAGCGGGCTCTCCAGGTCTCGGGGGAGCTGTGGGCGGCGTCCTCGGCTTCCGGGTCCTCTTCGACCGGCGATCCGCGCACGACGAACAGGCCCCACCCAAGCAGCGCTGCCACAAGGACCGTGCCCACTCCCAGCAACCAGAAGGCAAGCTGCGTGTCGATCTGAGCGATCATCCAGTCGAAATTCATGCCGAAGAATCCGGTGACGAAGGTGAGCGGCAGGAAGATGGTCGCAACGACGGTCAGCCAGTACGAGGTCTCGTTCAGCCGCAGGTCGATAACGGACGCCATTTCGGCCCCCGCGGCGTTGATCGCGTCCACCAAGCGGTTCACCTGATCGCCTAAGCGTTCGAAGTAGCGTTCCTCGTCCGCCTGCAAGCCCGGGAGCCGTTCGATCTCCATCCGGTCCGCTCCAAGAGGCCCCCTTGCGGGGCAGCTCGGCGCCTCATTCTCCCGAGCCCGGAAATCATTCCCCGCAGCGTCTCCATCCGTACGCGACCGCCGCGGATTTCGGTCGACTTCATCGCCAGGTCGTCCAGCACCAAATCGAACTCGTTGAGCGCATCGAAGCCGGTGGCCACAATCGAGTCGAGGACCGAGTAGACGACATATTTCCTGCTTCGTCCCTCCGGCACGTCCGGGGCGAGCACCTCGGGGAGCGACGCGCGCTCCTGGTGAAGCGTCAACAGGTACTCGCCGCTTACCAGAACGTGAACCTCGACGGGCCGCAGGCGCTGTGGGGCCTCCGGCGCCCCCTCCGCCGACGCGAGATAACAGGTCAAGACGAAGATGACGTGCTGGCCGTCCGCGTGGAACTTTCGCGAGGGCTCGTCGGCCTCCCCGTAGCCCACCAGGGCCCGCGCGGCGCGCTCGGGAATGTCCAGAGCATCGACCAGATCGTCGAGGCCCGTCTCGCTCAGCGAAGCGTCAAGCCAGAAGAAGTCCCCACGTTTGCGCAGCGCCGCCACGCGCTGTCGCTGTTCGCCCTGGAGCCCGTAGAGGATCTCCGTCACGCGTCCCGCAGAGTACGTTCGTGGCAGGACGGGTTCTGCGGCGGCGAAAAGGGGTTGTTGCCGGGGCACCCTCGTAACTCGACGGCGAAGGCGCTCAATCCTCGTGAACCAGGACGACGGGGCACGAGGCGTGCTTCGCAACTGCGTTTGAGGTACTGCCCTCCAACCTTGCCCGAAGCCCGCTCAATCCCCTGGAGCCGACGACGATCGCAGCCACGTCTCGTTTGCCGGCCAGCTCGACAATCGCGTCGGCCACGTTGCCCTCATCGGCCACGGCGAGCGCCTCGGCCTGAAGTCCGAGGGACTTCGCCAGCGCAGCCCCATCCTCTGCGACGCGATCGGCGTGAGCCTGAGACGCGTCGTCAACCTCCTGCGCGGCTGCAGAATCCACTGGTTCCGGCCCCAGGCCCGTCGGGTCCGCTGTCATCGCGCTGGTCTCGTATGCAAGACCGGGCTCCCACACGGTCACCACCAGTGCTCGGCGGGAGCCGAAGAGCTCGGCGGCTTCGTGGACAGCCCGACGCGCCGTGTCGGAGCCGTCGTAACCGATGAGGATCGGCGCGGCGGCGTTCATCCGCGTGAGCAGCTCGACGTTCGGAATTTCAAGACCAGATGGCACATCATCACCTACGCAGTATCTCGCCACGGAGTGGCGCCGTTCATGCAAAGCAGCACTCTGTCCGCCGAGCACCCGTGGTACCGGATTGACCGGCTATAGGCGATCGGCGGGTGCCAAGCGAGAGCCCCGAGAACCGTGGCAACCGGAGGATCGCCAGGAGAATGTATGACCGTGGCCCCGGCCCCCAGCGAGCATCGGCGGATCACTCGCGGCGCGATCCTGAAGCGCCTGCTGGCGGTCGCCGTCGCCGGGCTGGCGCTCTACGGACTCGCGCCCAAGCTCGGTGAGGTGCTCGGCGGCTGGCCGCGCCTGCGCGACATCGAGCCCGGCTGGTTCGCGGTGATGGCCATGACCGAGAGCGCGAGCCTCGTCTGCATGTGCGCGGTGCAGCGGATCGCCACGGGGGAGCGTCGCCGGGGACCATTCCTGCGCTCGTACCTGGTCGGTAACGCGGTGAGCGAGCTCCTGCCTGGAGGTGCCGCCACTTCGGCTGCGCTGCAGTTCGAGATGCTGTCGCAGGAGGGGGTCCCGCCCGCCCGCGCGGCGTCCGGCCTCACCGCCGCCTCGGCGATCGTGTTCGGCACGCTGCTGCTCATCAACGTTCTGGCGTTGCCGCTGGTGGTGCTGGGCGTGGCCGTGCCCGCGAAGCTGCTGGCGGCGGCGTGGGTCTCCGCGGTGCTGCTGCTGGGCATTGTGCTGATCGGCTATTTCGCATTCAGCGGCGACCGCTTCCTGACCGCCGTGGGACGAGGGGCGCAGTGGACCATCAAAAAGCTGAGGCGGCGCTCCCAGCCCGTGCAGGATCTTCCCGGGCGACTGCTCGCCCAACGCACCGCCGTCGCCGAGGCCGTGGGCAGTAACTGGTGGCAGGCGCTGCTCGCTGCGGCCGGCAAATGGGTGTTCGACTATCTCACGCTCGTCTTCGCCCTAGCCGCTGTGGGCGCGCACCCGAACGCCGGGCTGGTGCTCGTCGCCTACGCGGCGACATCGCTTCTCGGGCAGCTCCCGCTCACGCCCGGCGGGCTCGGCGTGGTCGAGGCAAGCCTCACCGGCACACTCGCACTGATCGGCGTGAACGGCGGCGATGCCGTGCTGGCAACGCTCGCATACCGGCTCTTCAACTACTGGCTCTACCTGCCGGCTGGCCTCGTCGCCCGGATCCTCTATACGCGTTCTCTCCGCTCAGCGCAACCCGCTCCAAGCGGGTGATCCGGGAGCGTTGGAGTAGCTGAATTTCGCCCCCGCTACTAGAGAAAGGGCCGCAAATGCGGCCCTTTCTCGTTTCGGCGGATCAACCTCTTCGCCTCAGGTGCTTCCCCCGGCGGTCGCGTGATCGTGATGGAGCTTCCCCTTGAGGTCCGCGACCTTGGCCTGGACCTTCTCCTTGTGCTCCTCGCGCCGCTCATCGCGGAGCTTCTTGCGCGCCTCCACCTTCGCCGCGTGCTGCGCATCCTCTGCGGCGGCGATCTCGGCCTCGACCTCGTCGAGGGGCCGCCGGACGACGGTGCCGCCCAGCCGCTCGACTGCGCCGTCGACAATCTCCGGGTTCTGCTCTGAGACCTGCGCCAGCAGCGTGAGCTGGCCGACCGTGACCAATCGTGCCACGTCGCTCAGAACGGACTCGGTCTCGTCCGAGTCGGCCAGGTCGAACAGTGATCCGTACAGGAGTCCGGTGGCACCACCCAGCAAGATTCCCAGCGGACCGCCGATGACTCCGATGAGCAGGCCGATGACCCCGCCCGTGGCCGTCCCCTCCCAGCCGACGTCGCCGACCTCGTCCTTGATGTCGATGGTGCCGTCGTCCTTCCGCTCGACCACCGCGGCTCCTGAGAGCCCAACCTGCTCCTGGTCATCAAGCTCCTTGAGCTTGGTGAGGGCCTCGTAGGCGTTTTGGTTTTCGTCGAACGTTATGGCGAGAATGTTCTCCATGGCGCTTTCCTTTCGCGTCGGGTTGCGGACCGCCCGTTGTTGCTAGACGCTCGCGTTCGCTTTCTTGCCGGCCTCCTCCGATTGCTCGTCCGCCTCCATCCTCGCGAGAGAGGCGTCGAGGACTGCGTACTCGGCCTCCCCGATCGCCGAGTAGGCGAAGTCGATCGCGAAGCGGGCGTCGTCCTCCGCCCAGTCGGCCCTCCGCTGCGCCTTGTGCAGGTCATGCTCTGTCTTTCGGCCCTCCACGTCCTCGCGGACCTTGGCGATGGCCTGGTTCCAGGCTTCCTGCACACCCTCCCACCGGTCCGAGATCCGGCCCTTGCCCTGTCTCGGCCGTCTCGCGCAGCGCCTCGGCTTCCTCCTCACCCGCGCCACGGGCGTACTCGAGATCCGCCTCGAGATCCGCCTTGCCCTTCTCTCGCGCTGCCGCCACCCGCTCCTCCGCCTCCTTCGCGCGGTCCGCGAGCTTGGTCAAGTCATCCGATGCAGCCATCTGAAACCTCCTCTTGTTGTCGAGCGGAGGGTGAGAGATGGCCGGGTGAGGGAGCGTCATCCATTCTTGGTGATCTTCGGAGCTCCGGCTCAGGCCGGACATGGCTGTTCTTACTAATTTGAACTCGGTCCCCCTGGCGCCGTCCCCGCCGCATCGCTCGTGTGCCCCACCGCACTGGCGACGAGCAGCAGGCCGCCGACTATGCCGACGAAGGGACCGGCGTTGAGCACGGTGGAGGCGCTTGCACCCACGGCGCCGCCCGGGAGCGGGAGGCTCACCGCGCCGGTCGGTCCGAGATCGGGGAAATCGAAGCACTTCACCACGCAGTACGCCGTGATCCCGAGACCGAGCAGGCCGGCGACAGCCGCCGCAGCCCGGGCAGAGCTGGACGGAGCGAACAGGAGCAGGGCTGCTCCCAGCGCGGCGCCAATGACGAGCAGCACCGGCGCCAGGGTCGTGAGGTCCCACAGCGTGTACGACTTGCTCGAGCTGTAGGCCACCTGTCCGGCTTGGGTGCCGACCGAGACATCGTGCGTGTACCAGGTGACGGCGGTGGCGACGAAGACGACGACGGCGCCGACGACGGCGAGGATGTGTGTCGTGCGAAGTGACATGGGAGCTCCTTAATCGTTGGGATCCGGTGGACGAAGAGATCCTTTCCTGCGCAATGAGCGGACGCGACGTGCTGCAGACTCGTGGCGACCTGGGTGAGTCGTCGTCACGCAATCCCTGTGATTCCCTCGCCTCGGGTCGGCGCAAGATCACTCAAAGCGTGTGATGACGATTCACCCGCTCCGGCTCCAGAGTCCTCGTCCTCATTGACGAAAAATGCCGTGTCTCGCCTCGGTAATCGATAGGAGGAAACGATGTTCGCCACGCCTGCCTCGTTCGACAACTTCGGCAATCAGTTGACTCGTGATGCCGCCGAAAGCCTGTCCAGAAACTGGACGACTCTGCTCCTCAACGGTCTTGTGCTGATCGTCGCCGGTGTCCTCATCTGGAGCATCGACTGGAGCGTCAGGAGTCTCTCGACGTTCCTCGGGGCGCTGTTCATCTTCGAGGGCATCTGGATCATGCTGACCGCCGGAATCTCCGGCCGCGGCGCGAACTACGCCACCGGGCTGCTCTCGATTGCAGCGGGAATCGCCATCATCGCCTGGCCAGGGCCCAGCCTGACGGTGCTCGGGATCTTCCTCGGCTGCTGGCTGATCGTCATCGGCACGATCTCCATCTCGGGAGCGTTCGCGGCACGCCGGGTGCTGCCCGATTGGTGGATGCTGCTCCTCCTCGGCCTGGCGGAGGTGCCCCTCGGCGTCCTCGCTCTCGCTGCCCCCGGCGCGACGCTCGCTGCCCTGGTCACGGTCGCCGGGATCTGGGCCGTAGTGATCGGAGTCATGCGCGTCGTGCTCGCCTTCGAGGTCAGGCGTCTGCCCGAGGATCTGGACGAGGCCCAGGCGGCACGGAGTGGAGGCGGCGCCGCTGGGTGATTTGATCGGTCAGGCCGGCTGCCCAGTTGGCAGCGCCAGGCGAAGCGACCCCAACCGCACGTCCCGCATTTCCCACCACGGAACGCAACTAAAGGAGGAAGCAAATGGAAGCATCCAGATCAACCTCGGAGAGGACGCCATCAGACTGGGCGATCTTCGCCGGTATCGTCCTGGTGGTCGTCGGCTCACTCGATGCGCTGTGGGGACTGGCGGCGATCCTCGAGAAGAAGAACGTGATCGTCGGCGGCAACGGGGTCATCATCTCCAATGCCACGACCTGGGGCTGGGTGTATCTGATCCTCGGTTCGCTGGTGGCTCTTACGGGGGTGGGGCTGTTTGCCCGCAGCAACGCGGCGCGCTGGGCCGCGGTCTTCTTCGTCTCCCTGAACGCGATCGCGCAGATCGTCTGGTTCCCCGCCGCACCGCTCTGGGCGTTCCTGATCATCATCCTCGACGTGATGATCATCTACGGGCTGACGGAGGGCTGGAACGAGGACTGGGACTAGGCCCGACAGCCTCCGAGGGGCGGTCTGCACTTCGATGCGGGCCGCCCCGGTGTACTGCTCCAACCCGCTAGAGCGAGTGCGGGCCGAAACGCATCGCGGCCACGAAGACGGCGAGGGCAGCGAGCGCGACGTTCAGCGGCAGCCTGCCGAACTCGCGCCGCACGCGTGATTCACTCGAGCCCTTCGTCCGCCCGCTGCCCCTCAGGGCGATAGGCGTAGGCCGCCTCGCGGACCGCCTCGGCGGTCTCCAGCCCAGCTCCCAGCGCGCCACCGATCATCGCCAGGGAGCTGGCAAGCCATCCCAGGCGGAGATAGTCCGAAAGGGAGACGTCCGAACCGAGCTCCCTGGAGAGCAGATCGGGAGTGATGAATAGACCCGCCCCGGCCAACGAGAAGAGAAAGAGCGCGAGGTAGAGCGATAGGACCCCGAACAGCACAGTCGCCGCAGTCGCCGCGTTGAAGAGGAGGACCTGATCCTCGGCCTTGGATGCGCCCCGACGCTCCCAAAGGCCGTGGGCCGCGATCAGCGAGAGCACCGTGAACGCGACCGTCAGGATTCCGATTGCGGCCAGTCGGACCGGGCCCAGGGAGGCTGAGATCCGCCAGAGGTCGGGGGAAACGAGAGCGAAGGCAACAGTCGCCAACGCGGCGACCAAGGCGCGGTAGAGCCGGACCGCGAGTCGCCAGGGCCGGTTGGCGCGGACCATCCCGATCAAGAGCCTGAGGCGCCCACCGCGCGAAAGCGCGGCGAGGCCCGTCGGCCCGTGGCTGGGATCCTGATCAGCGAGGTCCGCGAGCTCGACCAGCCGCCGACGCATTCGGGTGCTGCGTGCCGAGCCCTCGCCGCCCCCAGACTCGGCATCCGCCGCTTCGCCCGTCAGCACTCTGATCATGCCGATGGCGGTCTCGAGGGCCTTCGGGCGAAGTCTCGCTGGGCCGAGGCCCGGCAGTGAGATCACGGCCACCCGGTGGGTTGGGCTCGCGTGGGCGACGACCGTGCGGCGTCCGACCCTCAGCGGCAGGTCGGTGAGAGCAAGGGCCATCTCCCAGTCCTGGCCGAGCAGCCTCTCGTGTGCTGCATCGACCAGATCACTGGTGCTCGCGGGCGGGACCACGAGGCCGTCGATCTCAAGCGGCACCGCCCACTCCACCTCTGGGTAGAGCTCGTTGAGCCGCGTCGACAGCTCCGGGGCCAGGCTCTCGGCGACCTCGGCCGGGAGATCGGGGGCCGCCAGAAGGCCGACCGCTATCTGGGCTCGCTCAGGTGTGGGGCTGATGCTCCCAGGATCCCAGTTCCCGGCAGCCCCGGAGCCGATCCGGGCAGCCCTGGAGCTCATTGCAGACCGGGCCTACTCCCGCAGCCCACCGTGCGCTCGGCGGTCATGGGCGCATCCCGCCCGGGTACTGGCGTCCGCGGCCGACGAGCCGTCCGGGGAGTACGATCGGCACGGAGATGGCTGCGGTGGCCCAGCAGTCGGAGCTCACGCCGGCGGTCCAGGAGCTCGCGGGTGAGTTGCTCCCGCGCACCCCCGAGCTTGCGCGCGAAATGGCCGACCATTTGTATGCGGCGATCCCCGAGCTCAATGCGATCGACGACGACGGGCTGCGCGCGGAGCTGCTCGGCAGTACGGAGGCGAACATCAGCCAGGTGCTGCGGCTGCTGGCGGACGGCGCGACCGCCGCCGACGTCGTAGTCCCCCACGAGGCCCTGGAGTTCCTCCGCGGCATCGTCCGCCGGGGTATTCCGCTGTCGGCGCTGCTGCGCTCCTATCGCCTGGGGCATGCATGGCTGTGGGAGCGTTGGTCGCAGGCGCTGCAGGAGCGAGTCGAGGACTCGGGCGAGCTGGCGGCCGGACAGGATCAGAGCTCGGCCTTCATGTTCGCCTATGTCGACAAGGTCTCCGACGTTCTCGTCGAGGAGTTCGGGACCGAGCGCGAGCGCATGATGCGGAGCGCAAGCCAGCTGCGTGCGGAGACCGTGCGCGCGATCCTCGCCGGGGAGCCGATCGACGAGGAGGTCGCCTCGCAGAGGCTGGGCTACGAGCTTGGGCGCCACCACGTCGCGCTGCGGATCGCGAGCGAAGGAAGCGAGGTCCGCGGCCTGGAGCGCGCGGTCGGCGAGGCCGCGGCTGCCCTTGGGGCCGGCGAGCCGCTCGTCGTCGCCTCGGGCGCGGCACGTTTCGACGCGTGGTGGGGCTCGTTCGAGATCCCGGCAACGGATGGGCTCGAGGACTACGAGCCCCCGCCGGGTGTGCTCGTCGCGTTCGGCAGACCAGGGAAGGGGATCGCAGGGTTCCGCGGCTCGCATACGGAGGCGCTCCAGGCCGCGCGCATCGCGTCGCTGAGCGGCGGCGCGACGGTGACGAGCTACGCCAGCGTCGAGCTGGTCTCGCTGCTCGCGGGCGACCTCCCCAGGGCACGAGCATTCGTCGTCGGCCAGCTCGGGCCCTTGGCGTCGACAGCCGAGCCGGCACAGCGTCTGCGTGACACGTTGTTGGCATTCCTGGCCTTCCGCGGCAGCGCGACGCGGGCGGCCAAGGATCTCTACGTGCACCAGAACACGGTCGCCTACCGGGTGAAACGCGCGGAGGAGCTGCTGGGTCGCAAGGTCAGCGAGAGCCCGATCGAGCTGACCTGCGCGCTGAAGATCGCCGCCGTTCTCGGGCCCGCCGTGCTGACGGACGAGGACGGCGGTATCGATCACACGGATCAGGCGTAGAGCGCCTCGATCTCGGCTGCGTACTTCGCCGCGATCGGCTTGCGCTTGAGCTTCATCGTCGGGGTCAGCTCGTCCCCTCCGGGGGCCCAGTCAACGGGCACCAGGGCGAAGCGCTTGATCTGCTCGACTCGCGCGAGCTGCTCGTTGGCCCGGTCGATCTGCGCGGCGACCTCGGCCTGCGGGTCGCGGACCGCCGCGGCCGCCTCCGAATCGAGCGTGACGAGCGCAACGTTGTAGGGGCGGGCGTCACCGATCGCGCATGCGCAACTGATCACCGAGCCGGCAGACTTGATCGTGGCCTCTATGTTCGCCGGCGACATGTTCTTGCCGGCGGCGTTGATGATCAGCTCCTTGATGCGATCGACGATTCGCAGATAGCCATCGTCGTCGAATACGCCGATGTCACCGGAGTGCAGCCAGCCGTCCGCGTCGAGCGCCTCGCTCGTCGCGTCGGGGCGGTTGCGGTAGCCGGGCATCACGACCGGGCCGCGTATCAGGACCTCCCCCGCGTCCGAGAGTGCGACCTCGACGCCCGGCAGCGCGCGCCCGACGGTTCCGATCCGCACCGCGTCCGGGGCGTTGACCGTCGCCACCCCGGTCGTCTCGGACATGCCGTACACCTCGCACAACGGCAGGCCGAGCCCGTTCCAGAACTCGGTCACCTCCGCCGGGCATGGGGCGGCGCCGGTTATCGCGACGCGAACCTCGTCGAGCCCGAGCGCCTCCAGGGCGGCGGCGCCGTCGGGATGGTCGCCGAGCCTGGCGACCGTCGCGGCGCGGAGCTTCTCCCAGAGGCGCGGCGGTGAGAAGAAGAATTGCGGCCGTACCTCGGGCAGCAGGGCGGCGATTGCGCGGGGATCGTCGAGGCAGGTGACACTCCATCCCAGAAACATCGCGAGGTAGTGCGTGCACAACCGCTCGGCTATGTGCGCCATCGGCAGCCAGGAGATCGCGCGCTGGTCCGGCACCATCCGCACGGCGGTGGAGAGCGCGGCACACTGCGCCACCACGTTGCGATGAGTGAGCTCGACCCCCTTGGGCGCGCCCGTGGTCCCCGAGGTGTAAATCAGGGTCGCGAGGTCGTCCGGGGAGACCTCAGCCGCCTCCGCAGCGAGGTCGAATCCCGGCTCGGAGGCGGCGAGCAGCTCGTCCCAGGTCAGCGCCGTCGTGTGGGCGCCCTCGACCAGGACGATCAGCTCGAGGGCAGTGTGGCCGCGCTCGCGGACGGCGAGCGCACGCTCCAGGTAGGCCGGCTCGGTGACGAGCACGCGACTGCCTGCATCGCCGATCACGTGCTCGGCCTGCTCCACGGTGAACGTCGAGTAGACCGAGAACGGTGCCGCGCCGAGCTGCATCGCCGCCGTGTCGGCCACGTGGAACTCGGGGCGATTGGAAAGCCAGAGGGCGACGGTATCGCCGCGCCGAACGCCGACGCCGTGAAGGCCCCCGGCTGCGGCGCGCACGCGGTCTGCATACTCGCGCCACGTCCACGCGATGCTGCCGTCGGCTGTCCGCAGGGCCGGGGCATCTGCCCGCGCGGCGGTCGTCGCGGCGAAGGTGTCGCAGAGCGTCTCCATAGGCTGCAAGGTACGGCTGAATGTCGCCCGCGCCGATGGGCCAACTCCCCAAACCGCGCTCGCATTTTCGTGGCGGCACCCCAACTTCCGGCCCGCATGGCGGGCGTACCTTGCCATCGGGCCGATCCGGCCCTCGCAAGACCAAACGGAGGAGATGACGATGGGCTTGACCACAGGCGACTTCCCACCCGTCCAGCCGGCGGAGTTCATGCAACAGCCGTACCGCGAGCGCACCAAGGTGCTTGCGCGTCACTGGGTCGACTACGGCTTCGGCGCACCGAAGATCACCGGCCTGATCTACATCTTCAAGCTGCTCCTCTTCTACGCGCTGGGGGGCGTGCTGGTCGCGACGCTCACCTCCGGCCTCGATCCCCTCGACCCTGCCGCCTGGTGGAAGGACCCGATCGTCTACCAGAAGCTGGTGATCTGGACGGTGCTTCTGGAGTGCCTCGGCCTCGCCGGGTCCTGGGGCCCGCTGGCCGGTCACTTCAAGCCGTTCACCGCCGGCTGGCGCCATTACTCCCGGCCCGAGACGATCCGCCTGCCTCCGTGGCCTGACAGGGTGCCGTTCACGCGCGGCGACGAGCGCACCGGGGTCGACGTCGCGCTCTACGCCGGGATGCTCATCAGCCTCGTCGTGGCGCTCGCCGCGCCGTCCGCCGGCGACGGCCTGATCGCCACCGGCGCGATCGTCCCGATCATCGTGTTTCTGGTGGCGCTCGGCCTGCGCGACAAGGTGTTCTTCCTCGCCGCTCGAGGTGAGCAGTACCTGCCGGCGCTGATCTTCTTCGCCTTCTATCCGTTCGTCGACATGATCGTCGCTGCGAAGCTGCTGATCGTGATCGTCTGGTGCGGCGCGGCGTTCTCGAAGCTCGGGCGCCACTTCGCCAACGTGATCCCGCCGATGGTCAGCAACACGCCGTGGCTATTCGTCAGGCGGATCAAGCGGCTGCACTACCGCAACTTCCCCGAGGATCTGCGCCCGTCGGAGCGCGCGGTCGGGCTTGCTCACGTCGGCGGCACGCTGGTGGAGTTCGTGACCCCGCTGGTCCTGCTCTTCTCGCACAACCACACGGTGACCCTGGCGGCCGTCGTGGTGATGCTGTGCTTCCACACGTTCATCATCTCGACGTTCCCGCTGGCCGTGCCGCTGGAGTGGAACGCGCTGTTCATGTACATCGCGGCCTTCCTGTTCCTGGGCTATCCGAACGAGGCGGGGTACGGACTCGCGAATATGGATCCCGCGCTGCTGGCGCTGACCGTCGTCGGGCTGTTGTTCTTCCCGGTGCTCGGCAACCTGCGTCCCGACCTCGTGTCCTTCCTCCCATCGATGCGCCAGTACGCGGGGAACTGGGCGACGGGCATGTGGGCGCTTGCCCCTGGCGCCGAGGAGAAGCTCAACACTCACATCGTCAAGGCGGCGCAGATGCAGAAGGACCAGCTCGCCGAGACGTATGGCGAGCGCGAGGCGGAGGTGATCATGCAGCAGATCCTCGGCTGGCGAGCGATGCACAGCCAGGGCCGGGGCCTGAACTCGGTGATGATCAACCAGCTCGGAAACGACATCGACACCTACACGCTGCGCGAGGGCGAGTTCACCTGCAACGCGATCGTCGGCTTCAACTTCGGCGACGGTCATCTGCACGACCGCCGGATGATCGAGGCGGTACAGGAGCGCTGCCAGTTCGCACCCGGCGAGCTGGTCGTCGTGTGGGCGGAGTCCGAGGCGCTGCGATCCGGCCGCCAGAACTACCTGGTGATCGACGCGGCGATCGGCGTCGTCGAGCGCGGCAGCTGGGCCGTCAAGGAGGCGGTGAATGAGCAGCCGTGGCTCCCGAATGGCCCGATCCAGACACTGGTCACCTACCGCAAGCCGGGGTACGAGCGCATCAGCCACGCGCCCGAGATCGCGGAGAAGGTCCTGGTGATGGCATGACCAGCGCGACGGTCGTCGGCAGCGGACCGAACGGGCTCGCCGCCGCCCTCACACTGGCCGCCGAAGGCATCGAGGTGACCGTGCTCGAAGCTGCCGAGCAGCTCGGGGGCGGCACGCGAAGCAGCGAACTCACCCTGCCAGGGCTGATCCACGATGAATGCTCGGCTGCGCACCCTCTCGCGCTCGACACGCCGTTCTCGCGGCGGTTCGACCTCGAGGCGCACGGGCTGACCTGGCGCTGGCCCGAGATTCAGTACGCGCACCCACTGGACGGCGCCGCCGGTGCGGCGGTCTACCGCTCCGTGGAGCAGACGGCGGCCGGCCTCGGTGAGGACGGAGGCGCTTGGCGGAGGCTGTTCGGCCCGCTCGCGGAGCGCTTCGGCGACATCACCGCCGATTTCATGCGACCGATGCTGCGCGTTCCGGATCATCCGGTGCTGATGGCCCGCTTCGGCCTCTACTCGGGGCTGCCCGCGGCGTTGCTGAAGTCCCGCTTCTCGACGCCGGAGGCGAGGTCCCTGTGGGCCGGTGTCGCTGCGCACGCGTTCCGGCAGTTTTCGGCGCCGATGTCGTCGGCGATCGGCGTGGCGCTTGGAACCGCCGCGCACGCGTACGGCTGGCCCGTCGCCGAGGGCGGCTCGTCGGCGATCAGCGGCGCGATGATCTCCCTGCTCGAGGAGTACGGCACGGAGTTCGAGACTGGCGTGTACGTCGAGTCGCTCGACGAGCTCGACGGCGCCGACGTCGTGATGCTCGACGTCGCGCCGGGGGCCGCCGTACGGATCGCCGGCGATCGCATGCCGCGCCGGATCGCGCGGGCGCTGACGAAGTACCGCCACGGGCCCGGGACGTTCAAGGTCGACTTCGCGATCGAGGGCGGCGTGCCCTGGACGCACGAGGAGTCACGCCGCGCCGGCACCGTCCACGTCGGCGGCAATTACGCGGAGATCGCAGCCGCCGAGGCGTCCGTCGCCCGCCGTGCCATGCCTGACCACCCGTTCGTGCTCGTCTGCCAGCAGTACCTGGCCGATCCGAGCCGGTCGAGCGGCGACGTCCATCCGCTCTACGCCTACGCGCACGTGCCCGCCGGCTACGCCGGCGACGTCACCGCCCAGATCGAGGCGCAGATCGAGCACTTTGCGCCCGGGTTCCGCGAGCGGGTGCTCGCCAGACACGTCCGCAGCGTGGCGCAGATGGAGGAGCACAACATCAACTACGTCGGCGGAGACGTGATCACCGGCTCCAACGACCCACGCCAGCTCATCTTCCGCCCTCGCGCTGCACTCGATCCGTACACGACGGGCATCCCGGGCACCTACCTGTGCTCGGCGGCGACCCCGCCCGGAGCGGGTGCCCACGGAATGTGCGGATACAACGCGGCCAACTCCGCGCTTCGGCGCCTGGAATTCGGCGATCGCGGTGTGAAGGAGAAGCTGCCCGTCGCGACGGCCTAGTCGAGACCTCCCGCGATACCCCAGTACCAGGTCGCAATCGTGGGCGTGTGAACGCCCTCCGAAGGGATGGCGAGCTCGATCCGCTCCTCGGTCAGCGGATCGACGTGGGTCTCCAGGTACTCGAGGCGACTGGGGTGGTTGAGATACCGGTCCAGCGCGTCCTCATCCTTCAGCTCGACGACCGACGCGAGGCCGAAGCCGTGGGCCGGATCGGAGCGGTCGCGGCCGTAGCTGAGCCGCATCAAGCCGGGGATCTCATTCGGCAGCTCGCTGCCGGCCTCGAAGGCCTCCTCGATCTGCTCGTCGGATACCCCCGGCTTCAGCTTCAGCAAAGCGATGTGCTGGATCACGGTCGAACTCCTTGGTTGGTCTGTTGGTGAGTGGCTAGGTGAAGGCGCTGACGCCGGTGATGTCTCGACCCACGATCAGCGCCTGCATCGTCGCAGTGCCCTCGAAGGTGTGGATCGCCTCGATGTCCGCCATGTGGCGGATCACGTGGTAGTCCTGCAGGATCCCGTTGCCGCCGAGCAGGTCGCGTGCCTCGGCGATCACCTCGCGCGCGCGGGTGGTGTTGTTCATCTTCGCGAGCCCGGCGATCGTGTCGCGCAGATTCTCCTGCTCGACCAACCGTCCCAGCTGCAGGCAGTAGAGCTGCATCGAGGTGACCTCGGCCAGCATCTTGGCGAGCCGCTCCTGAACGATCTGGAAGCTGACCAGGGGCTTTCCGAACTGTTTGCGCTGGCGGCAGTAGCTCAGCGCTGAGTCATAGGCGGCGACCGCGTGGCCGAGCGCCGCGAACGCGCAGACGCTGCGAGTGCCGACCAGGATCCGAGCGGTGTCCTTGAAGCTGTTCGCCGCCGGCAGCCGGCAGGCCTCCGGAACCCGCACGTCCCGCAGCTCGATCTGGGCCTGCCAGACGGCTCGCACAGAGCCCTTGCGCTCGATCTTCTCAGCGTCGTAGCCTGACGCCCCCTTCTCGACCAGGAATCCCTTCACCTGGCCGTCGTCGGCGTCGCGCGCCCAGACGACGATCACGTCGGCGATCGAGCCGTTGCCGATCCAGCGCTTGGACCCGTTGATCACCCACTCATCGCCGTCGCGGCGGGCGGAGGTCTCGAGCGCGACGGCATCGGAGCCGTGTTCGGGCTCCGTAAGCGCGAAGGCGCCCAGCTTCTCGCAGCGGGCCAGCTTCGGCAGCCAGCGCTGCTTCTGCTCCTCGGACCCCAGCTCGGCGATCGAGCGCATCGCCAGGCCGCCCTGCACGCCGCAGAAGACGCCGAGGCTGCCATCGCCGCGATTGAGCTCCATGTGGATCAGGCCGGCAGCAAGGGGGCTCATCGGAGGGCAGCCGTAACCCTCTATCCCGTCGCCGATCAGACCGAGATCGCCGAGCCTACGCGCCAGCTCGATCGGGAACTCGGCTTTCTCCCAGTAGTCGCCGATGACCGGCAGGACCTCGTCCTCGACGAAGCGGCGGGTGCGCTCGAGGTAGTCGAGCTCCTCACCGGTCAGTTGGTCCCGGATCAGGAAGTAATCCGTCCCCAGGGCGATGCCGATGTCGGGATCGGCCGGCTCCGCGGTCGGTGAAGCGGCTTTCTCGGGGCTGTTCATCGGATGGGCGCCTCGATCTCCCGCTTCAGGATCTTCCCGGTCGGGCCCTTGGGGAGCTCGTCGAGGAACCAGACACGCCGCGGGTACTTGTACGCGGCGACCTGCGACTTGACGTACTCGCGGAGCTCCTCCTCGGAGCATTCGGCGCCGTCCTTGAGCGCAACTGCGGCGCCCACTTCCTCGCCAAACTCGTCGTGAGGCATCCCGATCACCGCCGCCTCGGCGACCGCCGGGTGCTCGTAGAGCACCTCCTCGATCTCTCGCGGGTAGACGTTGTAGCCGCCGCGGATGATCAGGTCCTTCTTCCGGTCGACGATGAAGAAGTAGCCGTCGGAATCGCGCCTGCCGACGTCGCCGGTCTTGAACCAGCCGTCGGCGTCGATCGCATCCGCGGTTGCGTCAGGCCGCTTCCAATAGCCCTTCATCACGTTGTGGCCGCGGATCGCGATCTCTCCCCGCTCTTCCTCCGGCGGCTCCGAGCCGTCGTTGCTGATCAGCTTCATTTCCACCCCCGCGATCGGAATCCCGATCGAGCCGGGCTTGCGCTCCCGGTGCGGATGGTTGAAGGAGGCGACCGGTGAGGTCTCCGAGAGTCCATATCCCTCGAGGATCGTGCAGCCGAAGGCGTCCTCGAACGCCCCCAGTAGCTCGACCGGGAGCGCAGCGCCGCCGGAGACACAGAGCCGCAGCGAAGATGTGTCGAAGCGCTCCCGCTCGGGGTGGTTGAGAAGCGCGCCGTACATCGTGGGCACACCCTCGAACACGGTCGCCCGATCCCGCTCGATGATCTCGAGCGCCTTGCCGGCATCAAATCGCGGGATCAGCGTCAGGCAGGCGGCGGCGGACACGGCCACGTTGAGCCCGCAGGTCTGGCCGAAGGAGTGAAACAGCGGCAAGGCGCCGAGGATGACGTCGTGGGGGGCCGCCTCGATCAGCGTTTCGAGCGTGGTCACGACGTTCTGGGTCAGGTTCGCGTGCGTGAGCTCGGCCCCTTTCGGCGTCCCGGTCGTCCCCGACGTGTACAGGATGACGGCAGTGTCGTCGGCAGCACGGTCCGCGACATCGACGATCGGCTCCGCCCCCCCGACCAGGTTCTCGAACTCATCGGGAACGACGAGAACGAGCTCGGCGCCGGCCTCCCTCGCCCCTTCCTCGGCGTCATCGGCAAAGCCGTGCCACGCAAACAGCAGCTCAGCCTCGGGATCGGAGAGGTAATAGCCGACCTCGCGCCTCTTCAGCAGCACGTTCATCGGCACGACGACGGCGCCGAGACGAAGGATCCCGTAGTAGACGACGGGAAAGTAAGGGACGTTCGGGAGCATCACCCCGACCCGGTCGCCGGGGCCAACCCCCTTCGCTCTCAGCATCCCCGCGACGTGGGCGGACGCGCCGTCGAGCTGCGAGTAGGTGAGCTCGGTGTCGTCGAGTTTCAGCGCGACGCGGTCACCATGCCTCAGGGCGGTGGCAGTGAGGTTCTCCGCGAGATTCATCGGCCCGCTGTCCGTCAGTTCGCGAGCACGTACGTGCCGGGAGCCTTTCCCTTCGGCCTGTACTCACGGCTGCCGACCCGCTGCGGCGCCTCGCGCATCGGTCCCGAGCGCTCGGCCAACCAGGCGTTCCAGTCCTCCCACCAGCTGCCGGGGCGCTTCTCAGCCGTCGCGAGCCACGCGTCCGGGTCCCCGTGCTCGCCTTCCTCGGCCACGCGGTAGCTCGCCTTCGGATTGTCCGGCGGGTTGACGATCGCCGCGATATGCCCACTCGTCGAAAGCACGAAGCGGGTGTCGCCGCCGAGCATTCGCGCAGTGCGCTGGCAGTTCTCCCACGGCGTGATGTGATCGGAGATCCCGGCGACCACATAGCTGTCGATGGTCACCTGGCCAAGGTCTATCGGCGTCCCGAGCAACTCGAGCGCACCCGGCTCGACCAGCGGGTTGTCGAGCGCGATCTGGATGAAGTCGCGGTGCAGGCCGGCTGCCAGGCGCGTCGTGTCCTGGTTCCAGAAGAGGATGTCGAACGCGGGCGGGCGCTGCCCGAGCAGGTAGTTGTTGACGACGTAGCCCCAGATCAGGTCGTTGGGGCGCAACCAGGCGAACAATTCGGCGAGGGCTGAACCGTCCAGGTAGCCCTTGCGGGCGGACACCGAGAGCGCCGCGCGTGCGAGATCGCGGTTGACGAACGCGCTGGGGACCCCGGACTGCTCGTTGTCGAGCACGCAGACACCCAGCGTCAGCCCAGCGAGCTGGTCCTGCTCGTCGATCGCCGCCAGGTGTCCGGCGGCGCAGGCACCGGCGATCCCCCCGCCGCAGAAGGCGAGGAGCTGCGCCTGTTCGGACTCCGCCACTGCGCAGGAGACGTCGAGTCCTTTGAGGATCGCCTCAGCGTAGGTGTCGAGGCCCCAGCTGCCGTGCTCGGCCTCGGGGTTGCGCCAAGAGACGACGAAGACCTGCTGGCCCTGGCTGAGCAGGTACTCGACCAGGCTGCGGCCGGGCGCCAGGTCGGCGATGTAGAACTTGTTGATCATCGGCGGCACCAGCAGCAGCGGGACCGAGCGGACCTCGCCGGTCTGCGGCGCGTACTGGATCAGCTCGAAGGCATCCTCCCGGTGGATCACCGAGCCCGGGGTGACGGCGAGGTTGCTGCCGACCTCGAATTTGGTCGTATCGACCATCGACGGCAGCCGCGGCGCGCTTCGCATGTCGGAGGCGAACTGCTCCCCGCCGCGGAGGAAGCTTGCGCCACGGGTTGAGACAGCGGCTTTGATCGCTGCCGGGTTCGACCACGGGAAGTTGGCCGGTGAGAGGGCGTCGTGGAGGTTCTCGATCGGGAAACGGACCCGCCGTTCGGTTTGGAGGTCGAGGTCGGCGTCGCGGATCAGCCCGTCGAGCGCCGTCCCGGTTGCCAGATAGGCCTGCATCAGGCGATGGAAGATTGGGTTCTCCGTCCAGGAGCGATCGCTCCACCGGCGGTCCCCGCGCGAGGGCGCGATCTCCGCGTCACCGGCCGCCACCCGGCCGAGCTCGCGCGCCAGTCCCGTGACCCGACGAGCAACCGCCTTCGGCCGACGCACCAGGGAGGACCCGAACCTGAGCGTGGCGTCGGCGGCGAAGAAGCGCTGGCGCGGGCTGTAGGTGGCCTCGGTGAGCAGCACGTCCAGCGGCGCGCTCAGGTCTCGTTGGTCGGCGGCGGCTTCGGTGGCCTCCGCGTCGTGCGCCTCGCTGGAAGTCTTCGTCGGGCTCGCCATCGTCCAGCCGGCCTCCGATCGTCTCCTGATACCCACGTCCCGGGGCGTCACGACAAACCTACTCCCCATCAGCCGTAGGGGGCGATGAAAATGAAGAACCCCACGTTGCAGATCATGAGCGAAGCCAGCATCAAGCCCAGTGAGAGCTTTTCCTCCTGCTGCGTCTTGGTCATCTTCATCCTGGAACCTCCATCACCTTTGTCGTTGACTGGGCGGAGAAAGTACGCCCGCTGAGGGGCCTTGTCGTTGGGCTGAGGCGCGAAATTGGTCCCGTTGGTTGTGTGAGCAGCACAACTGCCGTCGCCGAGCAACTCGCAATACTGTTCGGCACCGTGACTCCGCAACAACCCGCGGGCTCCGCTGAGTCTCGATGGTGGGGGAACCACCTCGGCGAGGTCCGCTGGCAATTGGACGCTGCGCGCTTGTTGGTCAACCCGGTCCTGCGTGGGCGGGGGATCCCGCATGGCGATGGCCGCCCGGTCCTGCTGCTCCCGGGGTTCCTGGCTGGGGACTACACCCTGGCGACGATGGGCTTGTGGCTCCGCCGGATCGGCTACAGGCCGGGAGGCGCCAACTTCGTTGCCAACGTGTCGTGCTCGGACGATGCCCTCCGCCGCGTCGAGCGGCGGGCCCAGTCGCTCGCGGATCGGCACGGACGTCGTGTCGCCGTGGTCGGCCACAGCCGTGGTGCCCATCTCGGCAAAGCGCTCGCGGCACGACGGCCCGACCTCGTCTCGCACGTGATCGGGCTCGGCGGTGGACTTAACGATCAGCTGGCGGTCAGCGCGCCGACTGAGGCGGCGGTGGCGCTCGTGCGAGCGTGGCACAGGCGCACCACGCGCGGTGGCGATCGCTCGACATGCCTGACCGAGACCTGCGATTGCGCCTTCACCGAGGCCTACTCGGCGCCGTTTCCGGAATCCGTCCGCTTGACGAGCATCTATTCAGAGGACGATGGGGTGGTCCGCTGGCAGTCGTGCGTCGTTCCCTACGCGGACAACATCCGCGTCAGCGGCACCCATGTCGGGCTCGCGTTCAACGCCCAGGCCTACCGGGCCATCGCCCGAGCGCTGGCGGGCCCCGAGCGCTAAGCGTTGGCCGCGAACGATCGCGGCATCGAGACCCGTCGTCGAGTCGGTCCGGCTCAACCCGAGCCACGTGACGTTCTCGCCCAGCGCGCAACAAGTGACGATGAACGACTTCATCGGTGCTTCGCAAGGCGCTCCACCGGTACCTGAGGTGAGCTGATCGAAGGCGCCAACACATGTTGCAGGCTGATCTGGATCTCTCTCGCAAGAGGATCGACGTCTGCCTGCTTGGGCGGCTGACGACCTGCCCAGCGGCGAGCGTGACGGGTCAGCCCGATCGCGCGAGCTCCGTTTGAAGCTCGCCGACAACGGCCTCCCGGACGCCACCGGAACGCAGAGCCTGGCGCCGCGCCCCGGCGGCCGCCTCGCTGAAGGCCTCCGGGTCGAGCCCGGGAACCCGGCCCCGAACGTGGATATCAATCGCGCTCAACTCTCGACCCTGTACCGGACCCGCGAAGGTGCACGCAGCCTCGACGACGATCTCGTTTGCAGGGGACCCGCTTGGGCGAGTGCTTCCGAGAGAGCGGTGGCCAGAAAGATGGCGTGCGTGATGGCCAGCAGCTCACCAGGGGTCGCCTCATAAGGAAACGGGTCACCCTCGGGCAACGACACCGCGAGCGCGTGGAAGGCGAAACTGTCCGCTTCGATGCGTGCCTTGCCCGAGGGAGGGTGCGTGAGCCAGGAAACCGTCCCGCGGCGGATCACTTCGTCCTCGGCGTGGCTTGGCGATGTCCTTTCGTTCATTGGCGATACGTCCTTTCATGGGTGGCCGTGCGCGAAGTCCTGGCCCTACCTGGAGGACTTGCGCGGCGCGGGTGCGGGGTTCGGGAGGGTCGGATCCGTCAGCGAGCGGACCTCCTTGGTCAGCTCCAGGATCTGCCTGGAGAGGTCGATCAGCTCGACGTTCTGCTTGTCCTCCACCTGGACCATCTTCCACTGCTCGTCGGCGATCACCTGGCGTCTCGCGTCGGCGCGGTTCTGGGAGATCATCACAAAGGTGGAGAGGAAGATCGCCTCCAGCGAGACGATCATCGTCAGCAGGCCGAATGGATAGTCCTCCACCCCAAAGCCGATCCAGCAACCGAACCAGATGATGTGGAGGTAGACGAACAGCATCGAGCCCGAGAAGGCGGTGATCACATCCGCGACCCGGTTCTGCCTCGCGCTCGCCCGCTCCTCTTCCCGCTTCAGCAAGGCCGGACTGATCGGCGGCTTCAGCTTGGGGACCGGGAATGAGGAAGCGGTGCAGCCGGCTGCCGAGCGTCTTGTGGCCGTTGTGCGCCGGGTCAGCCACTGGATGTGCTGGATGATCGGTGGGCATCACGACTCCTTCCGGTCGAGCCTCAGGGCGTATTCTCGCGGGCATCCTCCTCGCGATCGTCTCGCTCGTGGCGCACTTTCTGGTCGGTGCCGCCAAGTCGCTGGATGCGTGCTTAGCACGGATTACAAGGCTCGCGCGGTTGCTGAAAATGGGTGGATGGAGAAGCGCGAGGTGTCGGGCACGGGCGACGAGCATTGGATGGCGTTGGAGGGCGGTGTTGACGGCTCGCTGCGCGGTGGTCCGTACACGAGCCGGTTCGCCGGCATCGGCGCGTCGATTCCCGAGCGGCGGCTGAGCACCGACGAGCTGATGGCGAGCACGAAGCACGAAACCGACATCCAGCTCGAGCAGCTGACGGGTATCCGCGAGCGCCATGTCGTCGCCGAGGGCGAGGACTCCTACACGCTCGCGCTCGCTGCGGCTCGCGACGCGCTCACGCACGCGGACTGTGCTCCGGAGGACCTCGACACGCTGATCGTGTCGAGCATCAGCCGCCACGTCGGTGGCCTGCGACTGCAGCTGGAGCCGCCGGTGAGCGTGTCGCTGAAGGAGGCGCTCGGCGCCCAGCGCGCGATCAGCTTCGACATCTCCAACGCCTGCGCGGGGATGATGACCGGCGTCTTCATCCTCAACGACCTGATCCGACAGGGCAGGATCCAGCGCGGGATGGTCGTCAGCGGCGAGTACATCTCGGAGCTCGGCCGCAACGCCGCCCAGGAGGTCCGCACGGTGATGGATGACCAGCTCGCCTCGCTGACCCTCGGCGACGCCGGCGCCGCCGCGATCCTCGAGCGCGCTCCCGAGGGCGCCCCCGGGATCGAGGTGGCTGGCTTCACGACGCTGTCCGAGCACAGCCGCCTGTGCGTGGCCTTCCCCGCCACAATCGGCCCCGGGGTGACAATGCACACCAATGCCCGAGAGATCCACAGGGTGGCGACCGAGGACGCGGTCCCGATGCTGCGCGAGGTGCTCGATCAGGCCGGGCTCGAGTTCGACGAAATCGACTATCTGATCCCCCATCAGACCTCCGCACGGGCGATCAAGAAGGCGATGGCCGAGTTCTCCGAACGTTTCAGTTCAACGCCGAAGCACGTGGTGATCACTGTCGACGAACTTGGCAATACGGCATCGACGACGCATTTCGTCGCTCTGAGCAAGTACCTGAGGGAGGGCCGCTTCGCCGAGGACGACAGGATCCTGCTTCTCTCCCTCGCTTCAGGCCTCGAGGTCGGAATCGTGATCTTCAAGGTCGATGAGCTCGTGGGACGCAATGGGCACGATCATTGAGGCGACCGCGACGGCGACTGCCGACCGCCCGCCGGGCGCGCTGAAGCTCGCCGACGCCGCGGCCCGCTCGTGCCTGGAGCGCGCGAACCGGAGCGCCGACGAGGTGGACCTGCTGATCAACGCCGGGGTCTACGAGGACAAGAGCATCAGCGAGCCCGCGATCGCGTCCTTGATCCAGGAGGACATCGGCGCGAACCCGGAGCAGCAGAACGGCGTTGGTCAGGGCACCTTCTCGTTCGACGTCCGCAACGGGGCCTGTGGCCTCTTGACGGGCATTCACCTGGTTGACGGCATGCTCGCGTCGGGGACGGTGGAGCTCGGGATGGTGGTCGCGAGCGACATGGACCCGGACCCGGGCGTCTCCGAAGGGTTCGTCTTTCCCGCGGTCGGTGGTGCGGTGCTGTTGAGGGCGGACGACTCCCGCGCTGGCTTCACTTCTTTTCGGTTCGACACCTTCCCCGAGTTCGCCGACCTGTTCCAGAGCCACATGGACTGGCAGGAAGACGCCCGCGGTCGGGAGACCGATGATGGCCGGAACGTCCTCACCGTCGAGATCGCCGAGTCCTACGCGACCCGGGCGATCGAGTGCGCCGAATCGACCGCCCGGGAACTGTCGGCGGCCAACGGGTTCGACCTCGGCGAGCTCGACCTGCTCGTCGCCACGGCATCGGTCGTCGGCTTCGCCGACGCACTGGCGAAACGACTCGGCGTGCCCGCCGACCGGGTAGCGTCGCCCTCGGGCGACCTCGCCGGCGCGCACACCGCCGCTCCGGCCGTGGCGCTCGAGTCCATGCGACTCGAAGGGGGGCGCAGCGCGCTGTTCGTCTCTGCAGGCGCGGGGATTACGGTGGTGGCCGCGCTCTACCGGGCATGATCCAAGCGTGAGTAGGCGCCGCGGTCGAGACCCCAACGCTCCCAGGCTGCAGGCGCTGCTCGCTCTCGACCGGACCAGCGAGCCCCGCATAGCGCCTGCCCGCCCCCGCGACCTACGACCGCTGGCCAGCGCCGTGGCCGAGATCACGGGCCGCGTCACCGGCAGCGGGCCGCCGAATATCTTCACGACGCTCGGCCAACACCCGCGGCTCTTCCGCGCCTGGCTGCGCTACTCGACGCGCCTGATGCCGTTCGGTCAGCTTCCGCGACGCGACACGGAGCTCGTGATTCTGCGGGTAGCGTGGCAGTGCCGCTCGGCGTACGAGTGGCGCCAGCACGTACCGATCGGGCTGCGCGTGGGGCTGACGCCGGACGAGGTCGCGGGCGTGGCCGACAGTTCTCCGGCTGGCGGCTTCACGGAGCGTCAGCTTGCGTTGCTGGCCGCGAGCGACGAGCTGCTCGCCCGGCGAGCTCTCTCGGACGCGACTTGGAGCGCGGTTCAGGCGAGTCTCAGCGACCTCGAGGCGATCGAACTATGCATGCTGATCGGGCACTACCAGGGCCTGGCATCCGCGATCGGTGGACTCGGGATCCAGGTGGAGGAGCGTCCTGGGGAGCGGAGGTGATCCGGTGGCGGTTGGCCCACTGCTACCTGTGCGCGGCGACCAGTTCATGGAGCGTTTGACGGCCGTCGTAGGCGGGCCGCCACCCGAGCTGTTCTCGAGCGCGCGTGCAGTCCATCAGCATCGGGACGCGCAGCGCCTCGAGCCATCCTGCTTCGATCGCGAGCGGCGGGATGTGGCCGATCAGGTTCGCGGATACGTCGATCGCGCTCCTGGGAATCCGGACGGTGTACCAATCGAGCTCCTTGGCGACGTCGGACCATCGAACCTCGCCGGACCCCGCGAGGTTGTAGACGCCCGGCTGGCCCCGCCCCAGCACACCCGCCACCAAGGCCGCGGCGACATCGTCGTGGTGGACGAGCTGGAACGGCACGCCATGATCGGGCAGGACCGGCTTGACCGCGGGCAGCCCCCTGATCAATCGCAGCGCGGCGGCCGGAACCTTGTGCTCGAGGCGCAGATATGGAAGCTGGTCGAGCAGTGCAGGGGCCTCTGGCCCAGCAACGATGCAGGGCCGGAACACGTAGGCGTCAGTAGCCGCATCGGTGAGCGCCTCGTGCAGCACACGCTCGACCTCGGCCTTCTGGTGCGAGTACGCGTGTCGCTCTGTGCCCCTGGTCGGCATCTCCTCGGTGAGCGGCCCATCGTGGTCGCGGTAGCCATAGGCCGCGACCGACGAGGTGTAGACGAGCCTCGGAACACCGGCGGCCACGGTTGCATCGAACACGTTGCGCGATCCCTCGATGTTGATGTCGTAGCTCCTTGCCGTCGCCTTCACCACGATGAAGGCGAGGTGTACGACGACATCGACGTCCGCAACGAGCTCGTCGACAGCGGTCCGGTCCAGGATGTCCCCCTCGCGGTACTCGGTCTTGCTCCAGCCCAGTTCGCGCGGATCAAACGGCCGCCGCGCCATCGCCAGGACCCGCCCAACCTCGGGCGTGACTTCCAGAGCACGGACGAACGGTTTTCCGATCTCGCCGGTCGGACCCGTGACAACAACGGTGAGCCCGGATCCCGGTGTGCTACCCGTAAACGATGCCGCTCCCATCGACGGTCAGCCTATTCGGGCACCGTTTGGAGCCCAACCGTCCCCAGCCGACCGTGCGTCCAACTGTGCGTCGAACTCCCGACTTCGGAGCCAACTGAGCGCACCTCAGGACGCCTGTCAGGCCCCTACTCAGCCTCAGATGACCCCTCCTCGCCGTCATCATAATCCGCGTGTCGGGGGTTCGAGTCCCTCCTCCGGCATCCCAATCGACAAAGCGAGAACGGGCCAGCGCTAGGACAAGACTGCGCTAGAGGTCAGCCGCCGTTGCCGATTCCGTGCTGGAGCGAAGGTGCGCCCCCGCTCGAGCCGCCGCCTCCGCTCGAGCCGCCCCCTCCACTCCCGCCGCCACCGCTCGGCGCGGGTGAGGGCGCGACGGGCTGGGTGACCGGCGGGGTCTGGGTGGCGGTTCCCTGATTGGCCTGCTTGGCCGCCGCCTTCCTTGCCGCGGCCGCCTCGGCCGCCGCGGCCGCGGCTGCCGCGCGCTCACGCCTCTTCTCGGCGGCCCGCCGCGCCTCCGCCGCCGCCTCCTTCTGCGCCTGCACGCGTGCCCGGTGGATCGACGCCGCAGGACCCAGCCCGGCCGAAACGGCCACCAACCGCTGCGCGGCAGGTGCTCCGTCGGCACCGGAGAGCTGGCCTTCCAAGAGGACAGCACCGACTGCGAGGCCCGCGGCGATGAGGATGCTCACGACCGGGAGGGCCCCCAGGAACCATCCTGCGCCGGCCGGTCGACGGGGTCTGCGCACCCGGCTGCGGGGCGAAGATTCGGAGGCTGCACTGGGGGTCCGATTTGCCGGTTCGCTGTTCAACGCGACCGCAAGCTGGTTGCGCATCTTGGCCCTCGGGAGGTCCCCGTCCTCGATCGACGCGATGGTGGTGGGAAGGGTCCCGATCCTGTCCGCCAAGTCGTTTCGGGTCAACCCCAGATTGACGCGCTGCTCGGCGATCTGCCTGCCATACGCATCGCCCCCTTCAGTGACATCCTTGCGACGAGGGCGAAACCTGCGCATCCCGGGACGGATCGCGGGATCGGCGTCCAGCTCGCGATCGGTTCGGTTCTCCGGCGGCTCCGGGGTTTCCCTAACCCTCACGGCAGTGCCGTTGGTCGTTGTGCTGCGCTTCTCCTGGCTCACTTCAACACTCCGGCAATCCGACAACCCACGGTCATTGGCTTGAGGTATCCGCCCGTCCTTGGACGAAAATCTGACGCTCCAAGCCTAGCCCAAGCTGGCGGGTGACGGCAGGGGCTCACGAGAGTCACGGGAGCGGGACGATGTCCCCCCCGGTCGCCAGCGCCATCGCTCTTCCCGGACGTGGGTCATAGACCTCGATTTGGATGTCGCGGCTCGGGTAGGCGATGTGTACGTTGTCGTTCCCGCCCGCGATGGACACGACCAGTCCGCCGTCGGGAGTGTGGTCGGCCGTGGCTCCAGGCTGGTGCGAGGTGGACTCAAGCGTCCGGTAGGCGTTGGCATAGGGGTAGGTCGCCACCGTCAACGAGGTCTGGCGACGCGACCCCGCCGGCACCCTCCCCTCGAGGTAGCGGATGAAGATGTTGCGGTTCACATCCACGGTCAGCTCGTAGCCGCCGGGGCGCGGTCCGGCCCAATAGACCGGGTGTCCGGTGTCTTCCGCGAGGCTCCGAAGCCTGTCCAGGCTGACGACCGCCGGGCGCTGCGGGTTGGGCCCAGCCGATGCGGTGCTCGTGGGATCCTCGGACCCCCCGCATCCGGCGAGCAGGAGCGCAACCACCGCGATCCCAATTCCCATGATGGGACGCGCCTTCGGCATGCTGTTTGCCCCCGCTAGGAAGCCGTGGCGCAGGTGGCGATCGCGGTGACCGTCCACGTGCCGGTTGGGCCTGGCCCCGGCGTGGACGCGATCAGCTCCGCCGTGACCCGCCACGTGGTCGAGCTGACCGGATAGCTCTCTGTGGCGACCACCTTGTCGCTCGGATCGGTTCTCGCGATCTGATATCCGCCGCCGAGCACGGACTTGCCTGCAGGGCAGGTCACATCCTGCGTCTGGCTGTTGTCGGACTGGGCCGCCGACGTCGCGGGAGTGGTGATCACATATCCGCTGACCCCGTTGGTTCCGGGCGTGCCCGGAGTACCCGGCGCGCCGTTGGTCCCGTTCGTGCCGTTGGTCCCATTGGTCCCGGGTGGACCCGGCGGGCCCTGAATGCCCGGCGGGCCCTGGATTCCCTGCGGCCCTCCCGGCGTTCCCGCCGGGCCCTGCGGTCCCGTTTGGTTGATCAGGACGCCGCGCTCATTTCCCCGGCAGGTGCCGGTGGACGACATCCGCAGCAGCCCCTTGCCGGGCTTCTTCACCTTGGCACACGCCAGGAATCCGGTCTGCGCCGGTGCAGTGCCGCCCCCGATCGCCAGGGCAGCGCAAACGCTGCCGAGGGTGGTCAGCGTCGCCAGTTTCACAGTCCGTCGGTTAACGCCCCAAGTCAAGATCAGTCTCCGGAGAAGAAGTTAGCCATTTTTCCGAACGTTTGTCCAGACCCTGGCGGCCTAGCTCCTGAACCTGAACACGTGTGTGTCGGTGTCGGTCTGGCCGGCCGAATTGGTCGCGGTGATCGAGGTCCGGAGCTTGGCCGCGCCGAGGTGGCTCTTGATCTCTGAGCGGGCCGCCTTGTTCAGGGTCAGGAACTGCGCCCCGATCTCCCCTGCCGTGAAGATCCCCGTATCGACGGCCGGGCCGAGGTTCGGGCCCTTCAGGGCGAGCGTCGCGCTGGCCGTCACCTGGCAGTCGGTGAGGCACTGAAATCGATACGAGATGTTCTTCCCCACCTTGATCTTGCCGGCGGGCAGATAGGCCACCAGCTCCTCGGTGTCGGCCGCGCCCGTGGCCTTCGGCGAACCGAAGCCCGCAGGCGCCATGAGCGCGAGCGCCGCGCAGATCGCCGCAGTGGCAACCGCTCCTGCTGTCCCTGGCCTTATATGACTCATGGCACTGAGTCTTCCAAACCCCGCCGGGCGAACAAGTTGCGCAGCCGGCTGCCCGGCGCCTGCCGTCACAGAGTCGATAGCCTGCCCAAGCAATGCCTAGGCAGGCACAGAGCCTGGCGATCGGAGAGGCAGCCGCGGAGCTCGGCGTGAGCGCCGACACGATCCGGCGGTGGGATCGGGCCGGGCGCATCAAGACGACCCGGGACCAGCGGAACCGCCGGCGGGTGCCGAGGCGCGAGATCGAGCGGCTGCGGAAGGCACCGGGCCGGCATCGGACGGGGGACAGCTTCTCGGCCAGGAACCGGTTCGCGGGAGTGGTCCGCTCGGTCGAGGTCGCCGGGGTGATGGCGCTGGTCGAGATCGAGGCCGGTCCGCATCGGGTGACGGCGGCGATCACGCGGGACTCCGTGGAGGAGATGAAGCTCGCCGAGGGAGTCAAGGCCACGGCCCTCGTCAAGGCAACCTCGGTGATGGTGGAGCGAACCGACTAGTGCGGCGACTCGTCACGGTCGCGTCGCTCGCCCTGGTGGCGGCCGGAGCGATCGGCTGTGGCAGCTCGGACCACTCAGAGCTCCGCGTCTCGGCCGCCGCCTCGCTGCGGTCCGCCTTCGACGACTACGCGACCGCTGCCTTCCCGGACGATCAGATCCATCAGTCATTTGCCGGGTCCGACCAGCTGGCGGCCCAGATCGAGCAGGGCGCCAGGCCCGACGTCTTCGCTTCGGCCAACACCCAATACCCGGACGAGCTCTACAAGAAGGGCCTGCTCGAGAAGCCGGTCGTCTTCGCCCGGAACCGGCTCGTCCTCGCTGTTCCCGCGGATGGCGACATCGATTCCCTCGAGGCCGTCGCGAAGCCCGGGGTATCGCTGGTGATCGGAGACCCCAGCGTGCCGATCGGCGCCTATACGCGGGAGGTCCTCTCCAGGTTGCCGAAGGCTGAGAGCTCCGCGATCCTCGCCAATGTTCGGTCAGAGGAGCCCGACGTCTCCTCGATCATCGGCAAGCTGACGCAGGGCGCGGCCGATGCGGGATTCGTCTACGTAACCGACGTCACGGCGGCCGGCGATGCGGTGAGGGCGATCCAGCTACCCGAATCCCTGCAGCCGGAGGTCGCCTATGGAATCGGCGTCGTCTCGGATGCCCCGGACGCTGAGTTGGCACGGCGATTCGTTCAGGGACTCGAGCCTGGGGGTGCGGGGGTCCCCCATCTCCGTCAGGCGGGATTCCTGCCACCGGGTTGAGATGGGCCGACGAACCTTCGCCCTCGTGAGCTTCCTTGCCCTCGCGGCGCTGCTCGTCTTCCTCACCCTGCCCATCGTTGCGATCTACACCCACACCGGGCCCGGCAGGCTGCTCGACGCGCTGGGTGATGAAAGCGCGCGGGAAGCCCTGCGGTTGAGCTTCGAGACGGCGGCCATCTCGATGCTGCTCATCGTCGCGATCGGGACCCCCGCCGCCTACGTCCTCGCCACCCGGCATTTTCGCGGCCGTTCGATGGTCCTGACGCTGATCGAGCTGCCGCTGATCGTTCCTCCGGCAGTCGCCGGGCTGGCTCTCCTGGCCGCCTTCGGGCCAAACGGGATTCTCGGGTCGGCCCTCTCAGACGCAGGCGTCGAGCTGGTCTTCGAGACGGCCGGCGTCGTGGTTGCCCTGACTTTCGTTGCGTCGCCCTTCTACGTCCGCGGAGCGGTCGCCGCCTTCGCCGCCGTCCCGCAATCGATGATCGAGGCCTCGGAGCAGCTCGGCGCGCGTCCGTTGCGAACGTTGGTCTCGGTCGCGATTCCCTCGGCGCGCCCCGGCCTGCTGGCAGGGTTCTCTCTTGCGCTGGGCCGTGCGCTCGGCGAGTTCGGCGCGACCCTGATGTTCGCGGGGTCGTTTCCCGGGACGACCCAGACGGCGCCTCTGGCGATCTTCGCCGAGTTCAACACCGACTTCACCGGCGCACTCGCCCTGGCAGCCGTCCTGATCGCGCTCGCCGCGGCGCTTCTGCTCTCGGTGAAGCTACTCGCCGGACACGAAGCCCTCGCCGCCAGGGGGTGATCAGACCCGGTCTAGTCCTCCGAGGCGCCCGCCGAAGCCGGGAGCTCGAAGTCCGCGCGGAGGCCGGCGGGGACGAGGTCGAGATAGCGGTCCGGGTGCTTTGCGATGTAGCCACGGACGAAGGGGCAGAAGGGCAGCACCGTGGCGCCATCCTCCCGGACGACGGCCAGCGCGGCCGAGATCAATCGGCTTGCAACTCCCTTCCCCTCGTACTCGGGCAGAACCTCGGTGTGGATGAAGGCGATGACGTCACCACGGCGCCGATACTCGGTGAAACCGACCACCCGGTCACCGTCCCGGATTTCAAACCGCTGCCGGCCGGGTGCATCGGCGACGGTGTATTCGGTGGTTTCGGTGGCCATGGGCAGCGAGATGCCTCTCAGCCGGTGGGCCCGAACCGCTCGGTACGGATCTGCTGCGGGTCGAAGCCCGCATCCATAAGCAGCTGGGAACCGGTCTCGACGAATCCGTTCGAGCCGCAGACGAAGGCGATGCCATCGTCGATGCCCGCCTCAGCGATCAACCCCGCATCGATGTGCCCGGTGTGCCCACTCCAGCTCTCGGGTGGCTCGCGAGTGAAGGTGAGCAGCGTCTCGTCGCCGATCTCCTCCTCGTAGATGACGTCGTCTGCGTGGCGGACGGAGTAGACCAGGCGCATGGGCAGGCCGGGCATCGTTCGCCGCCGATGGCGCAGCATGCACATCAGCGGGACGACGCCGGAGCCGCCGCCGACCAGAAGCACCGGTTTCTCTCCTCGCCAGACGAAGTAGGAGGTGAACGGGCCGCGCACCTCGACCTGGTCGCCCTCGACGACCACGTCATGGAAGTAGGGCGAGACCTCGCCGTCCTCGAGCTTGTCGATCGTCAACTCGACCCCGCCCTCGTCCAGAGGGGAGGACGCAATCGAGTAGGAGCGCTCGGCGTGGTAGCCATCCGGGTCGGTCAGCCGGACGTCGTAGTGCTGGCCCGGCAGGTGCGGCATCCACATCGGCAGCTCGATCCGAAAGGACTTGACCCGCGGTGTCTCGACCTTGATCTTGCTGACGGTCCCGATCTGCCAACGGCCCGGGACGCGCTGCTCTACTGGGGGCAGCGGCGACTCCATCAGTCCCCCCAATAGCGCTCCTCCTTCCAGGGGTCGCCGTGGTTGTTGTAGCCGTTCATCTCCCAGAAGCCCGGCTCGTCGTGGTCCATCACGGTCATCCCGTGCACCCACTTGGCGCTCTTCCAGAAGTAGAGGTGAGGGACGAGCATGCGCGCCGGGCCCCCGTGCTCGCGAGGAAGCGGCTCGCCGTCGTACTCAGTCACCACCCACGCCTTCCCGTCGCTGATCTCCTCGATCGGCAGATTCGTGGTGTAGCCGCCATACGAGTAGAACGTCACGTAGGCGTCGAGCGGCTCGACCTGATCGAGGAGCACATCCAGGGAGACCCCTCCGAAGGTGGCGTCGAACTTCGACCACTTGGTGACGCAGTGGATGTCCTTCGTGACTGTCTCGAAGGGAAGCTTCTGGAACTCGTCCCAGCTCCACTCCTTCGGCTTTCCGACCATGCCATCGATTCGGAAGCTCCACTCGTCGGTGGGGACGTCGGGTGTGGGGCCCGCGGTCAGAACCGGCCAGCCCGACTCCGCGTACTGCCCCGGGGGCAGCCGATCCGCCACCTCGTCCGGAGTCCGGCGTCGTCTGCTGAAGCCACGTGAAACGAACTCGTTCAAGGAAGCGGAGCTTACGCCCTGTCCTCGCTCAGGTGGTGCGATTCGTCGCCGGCCGCGCCGCGGAGCAGGTCCAGGGCGTGCGACACCGCCGGCTCGATCGCCGGCGCGGTCTGATCGATGCTCCGCGGACTGCCCGGGAAGTTGATGATCAGCGTTCGTCGGCGCGCACCCGAGACTCCGCGCGAGAGCATCCACCGATCCGTGTGCTGCCGTGAGGCCTCCCGTAGAGCCTCGGCGATGCCGGGCGCCTCGCGGTCGATCACCGCGCGCGTCGCCTCCGGCGTCACGTCGGTCGGGGCCAGGCCCGTCCCGCCGCTCGTCAGAATCAGATCACACGGTTCCTCGTCCGCCCAATGGCGGAGCCGAGCCGCGATCGCGTCAACGTCGTCCGCGACCACCTCGCGCCCGAGCAGCAGGCCACCGAGGCGCTCGACCACGGCCTCGAGCCGGGGGCCGCTCTCGTCGGGGCCTCCCTCGCCGGCCGCGCGGGAACTGCTCACCGTGATCACAACGGCCTTCACAGCTCGTCTCCCCGTCGCCAGTCCTGGCGCCCACCCGACTTCTCGAGCAGCCGGATCCCACCGATCTCGACGCTCCGCTCGAGTCCCTTCACCATGTCGTAGATGGTCAGGGCGGCTACCGCCACAGCGGTCATCGCCTCCATCTCGACACCGGTGCGGTCGGTGGTCTGAGCCGAGGCGACCACCTCGATGTGGCCGGCCTCCTGGTCGATGCCGAAGTCCACGTCGACATGGGTGAGCGGGAGAGGATGGGCCAGCGGGATCAGCTCCGAGGTTCGCTTCGCCGCCTGGATAGCCGCGATCCTGGCGGTGCCGAGGACGTCGCCCTTGAGGGCGTCGCCGCGGGCCACCGCGCGGGCAGTCCCGGAGCTCATCCGAACCTCGCACTCCGCTCGGGCGCGGCGGTCACTCACGGGCTTGTCGGAGACGTCGACCATCCTGGCGGCCCCGGCCGAGTCGAGATGGCTCATTTCCGGTGTCTCCGAGGGCGAGGGCGGGACTGAGCGAAGGTGCCGAAGCTCGGAGACGCTGGCCTCGTCGCCGGCTTCGATCTTCCAGATCGGTGCCTCCTCCTTGATCCGGTCGATCGCCCGGCGAGCGCCGGCGAACGCCTCAGCGCGATGAGGGGCCGAAACGGCCACGATCACGCTCGGCTCGCTCAGCGGAACCGTTCCCACCCGGTGCTCGGCGGCGGCCGCCTCAATTCCCAGTTCGCCGATGCAGCCCTCCAGGATGTCGGCGATGCGCTCCTCAGCCATCTCGCGATAGGCCTCGTACTCCAGTGACGACACCTCGCGGGTGGACCCGACGAAGATGACGGTGGCTCCGGCCGCGGGCCTCGAGACCTGGGAAAGGACGCGGTCAACCGAGAGCGGGTTATCGGTCACTGTCGCGGAGGGGCGAGCGCCGCCACTCACCGGCGGGATGACCGCCACCTCGTCCCCGGCGGCCAGGGGGGTGGACTCCGGAACGTACTCGCGGTTCACCGCCACGCGCAGAGGGAGGCGCTCGATCAGATCATGCAGCCCGTCACGAGCCGCGAGCGCGGCCAGAGCATCAGCGGCGGTGGCGCCATCGGCGAGTTCGAGATCCAGGGATTCGGTTCCGGCACGGCGCCGCAGGGTCGCGAAGAGCCGTACCGTGATCTTCACGTGGTCACCTGGCCTGCACCGAGCGGCGCCCTGGGAAGCAGCTCGATCTCAACACGCGTTCCCGCTTCGAGCGAGCCGGCATCAGTGGGAACGAATGCCAGGCAATCCGCGCCCAACATGGAGCTGAGCACGTGGGATTCCTGCGCCTTGGTGGGGCGCACGTGCCAGCCGTCCTCGGCGAGCCGCAGGTGACAGCGCAGCGCGTGCGCGCGCCCGGGCAGCTTCGCGTAGGGCTCGTCGAAGATCGCCGTCCCCCGGTCGGGATCTTCGGACACCCCCGAGAGAGCCAGCAACGCAGGGCGCACGAAGAGCAGGAAGGTGACGATCGCCGAAACCGGGTTCCCGGGCAGGCCGAAGACGAGCCCGCCTCCTTCGCGGGCACCGAACCAGGTCGGCCTCCCCGGCCTCAGGGCGACGCGCCAGAAGCGCTCTTCGATCCCGAGCTCGGCCAGTGCGGGTCGGACGTGGTCGTGAGCGCCGACCGACACGCCTCCGCAGACGACCGTGACATCGGCGCCAAGAGCCGCCGCCAGCGCTCCATTCAACTCCGGCTGGGCATCCCCCACCCAGCCCGTCCACCCCAGCGTCGCCCCGGCGAGGACCGCCAGCGCCGGTACCGAGAACGAGTTCGAGTCGTGGATCTGCCCGGCTGAGAGCCGCTCGTCGGGTGGACGCAGCTCGTCTCCAGTCGTGAGGACGGAGACCGTGGGCCGACGGTGGCAATCGACCGATGGGCGGCCCAGCGATGCAAGCACGCCCAGCTCGGCAGGCCCGAGCACCACCCCCGGCTCGAGGGCGAGCTCACCCGCACGTAGGTCTTCGCCGGTGCGGCGGATGTTCTGTCCGGGCGCGACCGCTTCAAGCACGAGCAGGCGGTCGTCCTCGCGGCATGTGTCCTCCAGTCGGACCACCCCATCGGCACCCGAGGGAACCATGGCGCCGGTGGAGATAGCGATCGCCTCTCCTCTTCCGAGGGGACGAGGGGCGGGGTGACCGCCCCTCGACTCGCCGGCGAGTCGGAGCTGGACCGGAGCATCGGGGTCCGCCCCAGTCGTCTCCGAGGACCGCACCGCGTAGCCGTCCATCGAAGAGTTGTCGAAGCCGGGCACATCCAGCGGAGCCCGGCTCGCATCGGAGGCGACGCGGCCGAGGGCGCTGCCCAGCTCGACGGTCTCGGCGGGCAGAGTCTCGACCGCCTCCAAGACGAGCCGCCGAGCCTGCTCGATGGGGATGAGTCTCGACTTCAGCGTCGGCAGCGCCACCGCGACGATTCCGCCTAACCGCCGATTGCGCTCATGGTCCGGTCCGGCTGGACGAAGCCGCGCTGGTTGATCCGGTGCTTGAGCTCCTTGCGCCAGACGGCGGCTCGAATCAGCTCCTCGACCTCCTTGTCGCCCGCTCCTGCGCGCAGCGGCTCCCTCAGGTCCGTCTCCGTCAGCGAGAACAGGCAGGTTCGGAGCTGGCCGTCTGCGGTCAGCCGGATCCGATTGCAGTCGGCGCAGAACGGCTCTGAGACCGGATTGACGAAGCCGATCTCACCGCGTCCGTCCGCGAACCTGAAGGTCCTCGCCGTCGACGAGGGCTCCCGCGGGGCCTCGACGAGCTCGAAGCGGGTCTCAATCGCCCGCCTGATCTCATCGCCCGTCAACACCTGGCCCGCGCTCCAGGTGCGGTCTGCATCCAGGGGCATGAACTCGATGAACCGGACCTGGATGCCCGTCGAGCGAGCCAGTTCGCAGAACGGAAGGATCTGCTCCTCGGTGAACCCGCGGATACCGAGGGCGTTGACCTTCACTCGGCGAATGGTGGGCTGATCCGCGATCGCGTGGAGGCCACGGAGCACCTGTGGAAGTGCGTCTCGGCGGGTGATCTGGAAGAAGCGATCGCGTTGCAGGGAGTCGATCGAGACGTTGACCCTCTGGATCCCGGCCGCGGCCAGCTGGGGGGCCTCTCGCTCGAGCAGGTAGCCGTTCGTGGTCAGCGAGAGATCACGGATGCCCGGTTATGGCGGCGATCATCGAGGCGAGACGCGGAAAGTCCCGGCGGGCCAGCGGCTCACCGCCCGTGAGCCGAACGTCCTCGATTCCCAGTGAGCTCATCAGGGAGACCAGGCGCTCGATCTCCTCGAAGGTGAGGATCTCCTCGCGCTCGAGCCACCGCATTCCCTCGGCCGGCATGCAGTACTGACACCGGAAGTTGCATCGATCCGTCACCGAGACGCGCAGGTCGGTGATCCTGCGGCCGTGCCCGTCGTGCAGAGGTTCGTGATTGCCCATCGGCGTCATGTTTCCATCATTCGCCAAGAGCAACGCGGACCACGGCGACCGCATCCCGCTGGTTGAGGAGGAGACCCATGCCGAACGCGTCTTCGAACCGGCTCTCCCCCAGCGTTTCGCGTACCTGAGCCACCAACTCCTCCTCTCCCCGCCGCAACATCGGCCAGGGGCGCAGCCCGACCCGCCGGCGCAGGCCTTCAGCCGCCCCGGCGAGCAGCGCCGCCCGCTCTGGGTTGCCCGTGGCGGAGGCGAGTCGCGCGAAACCGGTCAAGAAAAGAGAGACGTTGCGAGCGCTCAGGATTGTGAGGCTGATTTCAAGTCCCTCTTCCAGCAGCGATCGAGCCTCTTCGACGTCGCCGTCCATCAGGGCCACGGTGCTCAGCTGCGCTCGGGACCAGGCCGCCAACCAGGGGTACTCAAATCGGTTCGCCATGTCGAGTCCCTGGTGCAGATGTCGCAGGGCTTCCTCGTAGCGGCCAACTGCCGTCTCCAGGCCGCCGGCGCTGAGCGATGCCAATGCGGTCAAGTACGGCTCGTCCATGGAACTGAACTGTTCCAGCGAGGCCAGGACGCCCCGCAGGCCGCCGTCGAAGTCGCCGACGATCGGTGAGCTCCATCCGATGGCCAGCTGGGACGCCGCGCGAATGAACGGGTCCTCGATTTCTTCCAGGAGCGATGCCAGCCGCTTGCGGGCTGCCAGCGCCGCGTCGTCGTCCCCAATCTCGAGGTCGATCGACAGCCCAACCCATAGCAATTCCGATCGTGCGTGAGGAGAAAGCGAGTCGGCGTTTGCCAAGAGCCGCTCGGTCCAGGCGTGCGCCTCACGCATGTGTTCCCGCAGCTCCCAGAACAGCCACAGGACCCGGAACATGTGCGGCAGCGACCCGGTGTCATGGCTGAGGTGCCAGTTCACGGAGGAGGCGAGGTTCCCCGCCTCCTCTTCCAGCCTCTCGAGCCATTCCCTGTGGCCGGTGGTCCGCAGGGGCCGGTCCGCCTGCTCGGCCAGGGTCCGGTAGTAGCGGGCGTGGCGCTCCAGGACCTCGTTGACGTCAGGGCGCGCGTCGAGCCGCTCCGCCACGAAGGCGCAAATGGTGTCCAGCATCCGCGAGCGTGGTCGAGCGCCGGCATTATCGAGGTAGATGAGGCTGTTGCGTGACAGGGCCTCGGACAGCTCCAGCGCACGATCCTCCTCGAGGCCGGCGACAACGGCGGCGGCCTCGATGGTCCAGCCGCCGACGAAGGCGGCCACGGACTCCAGCAGCGAGCGCTCATCGTCCTCCAGCAGGTCCACGCTCCACTCGACGGTGGCGCGCAGGGTGCGTTGTCGTTCGGGTAGATCCACCGCTCCCGTCCCGAGGGAGTCCAGCGAGGACACAAGGCGGGACAGAAGCTCATCGGGCTCGAGCAGCCGGGTGCGGGCCGCAGCCAGTTCGATCGCGAGCGGTAGACCCTCCAGGCGGCGGCAGATCTCCGCCACCGCGGCGGCGTTGTCCGCGGTCAGGGTGAAGTCGTGGCGCACCGCCCGGGCCCGGTCGACAAACAGGGCCACAGCCGGCGACGACGCCAGCTCATCGACCGAGGCGACGTCGGGATCGGCCGGAAGTGGCAACGGCGGCACGGGAAACTCCCGCTCCGCCCGCAACTGCAGGGCCCTGCGGCTGGTGGCCAGGATGGCGACGCCGGGGCAACGCATCAGCAGCTCGTCGATGTCGCGGGCGGCATCGTGCGCCTGCTCCAGGTTGTCGAGGATCAGCAGCCACGGGTCATCGCCGAGGCGTTCGACCATCGCCTCCAGCGCCGAACCCGCCCCGGTCAGATCCGCATCCACGGCCCGGCCGATCGCAACCGGAATCTCGTCGGACTCGGTGACGGACTCCAGCGGGATAAAGGCGGTGCCCGCTTCGTAGCGGTCACGCAACCGCTCCCCCACAGCCACGGCCAGCCTGGTCTTGCCGACACCGCCCGGCCCGGTGAGGGTCACCAAGCGGACGTCGGGGATCTCGATGAGGCTGCACACCTCCTCGACCTCCCCCTCCCGTCCGATCAGCGACGTCGCATCGACGGGGAGCGGATTGTGGGCTGCACCATCCGGCGCGGGACGGCCCGCGACGAACCTCTCGCTCAGGAGTGTGGCGAGGTCGTCACGGACGAGCTGGTCCAGCTCGGCCTGCGTCCGAAACCGCCTGTACGAAACCTCAGGCCTCATGCGGGAGAGCAACTCAGTGAGGCGGGGCTCGCGATTCGGGGCTGGCTCCTTGATGTAGAGCAAGCGCGGCAGCTCCCGCGAGAGCTCGAACTCCTCCTCGAGGCCCGAGACCTCCATGCCCGGGCTGATGCGCCCGTAGCTCTGCCAGTACAGGCCGATGAAGACATCGCTTTGCTGGAGGTATGCCCTGTACAGATCGCGCGGTGGATGCGGTCGCGCTCCCTGCTCGAACATCACCGGAGTGAGCCGAAGTGACGAGATGGCATCCGAGACAGTCCGTCGTTCCTCGGCAAGTTCGCCCAGGGTCGAACTCAGGAAGACTCGCAAGCGCCGGTCAGGTGTCCGAATTCCCACCTCACCGCGCGAGCTCCCGTTCACAGCCCGCGCTGCCTCGTCTTGGAGGCGTTCGCGGTCACGGCCCTAGTCTGCCACGAGCTACCTGGCCTCCGCCCAGCTGTCAGGAACTGCAGCCCGCCTGTGGTTTCCGCGCGATACTGCCAGTCGATGACGTCCGCGCCGGACGATGGCAAGCCGATCGTGATCATCGGCGGCGGCCTCGCCGGCGGCAACGCTGCGGCGACACTTCGGGACGAAGGGTTTCAGGGCCGGGTCGTCCTGATCGGCCGGGAACCGGCGGTGCCCTTCGGCCGGCCTCCGCTCTCCAAGACCTATCTCCGCTCCGAGGAGGATCTCGAGGGCTGGTACGTGAGATCTGAAGAATGGTGGGGGGAGAACGAGGTCGAGACGCTCACCGGGTCGGTCGCCTCGGTCGATCCCGGCGCCCACCTGCTCGTCACGGAGTCTGGGCAGGAGATCGACTATCGGAAGGCCCTGATCGCCACCGGGGGACGGAACCGGCGGCTCGACATCCCTGGGATCGAGCTGGCGGGGATCCACCAGCTCCGCACGGTTGCCGAGTGCGATGCGATCAAGGACGAGATCCAGCCCGATCGCCACGCGGTGGTCGTCGGGATGGGGTTCATCGGGTGCGAGGTCGTGGCCTGCCTGACGCAGCTCGGGGTACGGGTGACCGCGATCTTCCCGCAGAGCGTTCCGCTGAAGCGGCTGCTCGGCGAGGAGGTGGGCGGGGTGATCGGCGAGTTCCACCGCGCCGAGGGAGTGGAGCTGATGCCCGAGAGCAAGATCACCGCCTTCGAGGGCGGCGAGAGGGTCGCTGCGGCCGTGACGGCGGGCGGGGATCGCATCGAATGTGACTTCGCCGTGGTCGGTGTCGGGATCGAGCCGGTCGTCCCCGACTTCACGTCACCCGTCGATCAGGACAACGGGCTGCTGGTGGACGAATGCTGCCGTGCCAGCGCCCCCGACCTCTACGGGGCCGGCGACGTGGCGAACCACCTTCATCCGCTGTTCGGGCGGGTTCGGGTCGAGCACTACAACAACGGCGAGAAGATGGGGCAGGCGGCGGCGAGATCGATGCTGGGTTCGAGCGACCCCTACGACTACGTCCACACCTTCTGGTCCGACCAGTACGAGCACAAGCTCGAGTACGCCGGTCACGCAACGGAGTGGGACGACTTCGTGATCCGGGGCAGCCTGGAGGAGGGAAGGCTGGTCGGCTTCTACCTACAGGAAGGGCTTCTGCGGGCGGCGGTCGGAGTCGACCGCGGAGGCGATCCCGAGTTGGACACGGACTCGGAGATGGCGGCAGCGGCCCGCCTGGTCGGAATGAGCGCGCGGCCCGACGCCGGCCGGCTTGCCGACGAGGGAATCGATCTCTGGTCCCTCGCGGACTGACGCGAGGCCGGCCTACTCGTTCGAGAAGAGGGGAATGTTCGCCCCGCTGGCCGCGACCAGGCGGCTGTCCATCAGGGCGACGACCAGCTCGGCGACGTCGGCGGGCGTGAGGCCGGGACGCAGTGACGGGTTCGCCTGACGCAGCATCTCGGTGTCGACGGCGCCCGGGCTGACGCAGATCGCGCTGATCCCGTGCTCCTTGCCCTCGGCCGCGATCGCCTCCGTCAGGCCGATGACCCCGTATTTGGAGACGTTGTAGGCAGTCAGCCCGGGGAACTTCTCGGTGGCGTAGACGCCTGAGAGCGAACCGAAGTTGACGATGCGCCCCTCGCCGGAGCGGCGCATCGCAGCGAACGCCGCACGGCAGCAGAGAAAGGTGCCGGTCAGGTTCACGTCGAGCGACTCCGTCCAGGCATCCGCCGTGATCTCGTCGAACGGCGCCGACCTGAGAACGCCTGCCGCGCAGACGAGGGCGGCGACGCTGCCCAATTTCGCTGACGATGCAAAGAGGCTCTCGACGTCCTCGGCATCGCTCACGTCGGTCGGCTTCGCGGTTGCCTCCCCCCCGTGCTCGCGAATGCGCTCGGCGACTGCGTCGAGGGGCTCGTCGTCACGCGCGGCAACGATCACGTGGGCACCGGCCGCCGCGATGGCCTCGGCGGTGGCCGCTCCGATACCGCGACTGGCCCCCGTCACCACCGCCAGCCGCCCGTTCAGCCAGTGAGGAGAGTCAGCCACGCGCGGCGGCCCTGGGCGCGGCGTCAACGACCCGCCGGTAGAGCTGCTCGTGAGCGTCAAGGCTCCGCTCCAGATCGAGGCTACGTTCAGCGTGCGCACGGCACTCCGAGCGCGACAGCCCCGTTGCCCTGCCGACCGCATCGGCCGCGGCCTCGATGTCGCCGGGTGCGGTCAGGAAGCCGGTCGTCCCGTCCACGACCACTTCTCCCAGGGCGCCGCGTTTGAAGGCGACGACCGGAGTCCCGCACGCCTGCGCCTCGGCGGCGAGCATGCCGAACGGCTCCTCCCACATCCCGGGGCAGAGTACGACGGCGGCGCGAGCCATCGCAGCCCAGAGGGTCGAGCGCGGCACCGCTGGATGGACGCTGACGCCCGGGTCCGCTCGCCGAGGGTCGATCCTGTCCCGCGCGTATTCGGCGTCGTAGCTGTCGCCGTAGAGGTCGATGCGAAGGGCGGCCGCCTGGGCGATCTCGATGGCCTCGGCCGCGCCCTTCTCGGGGCTCAGTCTGCCGGCGAAGAGTGCGCCTTCTCCACCGGCGGGCGACCACTCGATCAGGCCGGTGGGGACGCGAGGCGGAAGGATGGCCGCGATCGGGACGATTCGGCGCCAGGCGCTCGCCTGGGACTCGGACACCCCCGCCACCGTGGGCGGGGTGTCGGAATGCGTGGCCTCGCGCAGCGCCCCGGCGACCGCCTCGTCCGGGGGCAGGTGGACCGTATGCACCACAGGGGCGGGCAGATCGGCGGCGAGGGCTATCGCCGGTGCATCGAAGGCGTGGTTGTGGATGACGTCGTATCGATCCTCGCGGACCGCCGAGTAGACGGCGGCGAACGAGTCGGCGGCGGCGTCCGCGTCGGCAACTGGGCCGGAGGCCCGATAGAGCGTGGCGCTCAGCGCCCGCGGATCGACGCCCGCATCGATCACCCGGACACCCCGCACCTCCGATCCGGCTGCGGCATAGAGGTGCACCTCGTGGCCTCTGCCGAGCAGGCCGCGCGCAAGGTCGGCGACGAACGCCTGGGAGCCGCCGCACTGAGGCTCGCGGATCGCCGCGACCAGCGGTGCGATGACCGCAATCCTCATCGGGCGATTGCCTTGATCGCAAGGTCGCGCGGCGGGTTTATTCCCAGCAGCTCGTACGGGACCTGGCTTCGGCCGAGGCGACGCACCTCCGCGACCGCGTTCGGATAGAAGATCGAACAGAGCTCGACGGCCTCCGCTTGGCTCGCGAACTCGACGCACATCTCGCCCTCGAAGCTCAGGTGGCGGTAGCCATGTGCAGCGAGCCAATCGAGATTGTTGGGCCAGACGATCGCAACGGTGCCGCCCGGCCGGCAGACCCGCTCCATCTCGGCCAGACCGGCGTCTCCGCCGTGGCCTGCGGCGGGGGTGAGGGCTGAGCAGCTGACGACCAGATCGGCCCAGTCGTCCGCAGCGGGCAACTCGTCGAAGAACCCGTGGGTGACTCTGACGCGATGCCCGCCGTCTGCCCTGGAGATCTTTCGATCCAGGAGCTCGCGCAACGGCGCGGCCGGCTCGACGGCGAGTACCTCGTCTGCGCGGTCTATGAGCTCCATCGTCAGGCGACCCGTGCCCGCCCCCACCTCGACGACCCGCTCGACACCCTGCGGCAACGACTCCAGCACCCCGGGGTGCAGCCGCTCTGCCGTCACGAGCCTGTCCAAGAGCTCGGGCTCCAGCCGGTAGAGCAGCTCCCAGGCCAGGGAGCTGTCGAGTTGAGGATCAGCTCCCTTCTCGGGAACGAACCGTCTCGCCTCGTCCGCGGTCAGTACTCGCAGGTCCGCGGCGGTGTAGCGCTTCGGCAGCTCGCGACCCCGCCGGAGCCGTGTCTCAGGCGTGCTCTCCAACCTCGGCCCAGTTCTTGTCCGTCTCCCACAGGCGCACCGTCCGCAGCCGCCCTTCCGGCAGCTCAGAGCTGATCCGCTCCCAGAAGGCCAGTGCCAGGTTCTCGGCGGTGGGGATGCGCCCCTCGAGCCAGGCCACATCGGTGTTCAGGTTGCGGTGGTCGACGTCTTGGACGACACGCCGGTGAATGAGGTCCGAGAGCTCCTTCAGGTCCATGACGTAGCCGGTCTCGTCCTCGACCTCGCCGGCCACGACGATCTCGAGGACGTAGTTGTGGCCGTGCAGGTTCGCGCACTTGCCGAACAGACGCTCGTTGTCTTCGTCGGATCTATCCGGATCGCGCAGTTGGTGCGCCGCGTTGAACGTCTCTCGGCGACTGACCAGCACGGTCGTCGAGCTGGCCTTCGGCTCTCCGTCAGCGATCGCCGCATCCTTGTCTGTCAGATCCTGATAGGCCACAAGGCCATCTCCTCGCTCACAGGCTCGGAACGATCGTACTTCCTCGTTCGCCGCCAGCCGGCACAGCCCGACGCCTTCGGTCGATCCCGATCAGTAGTGGCCGAGGTGCTCGTTGTCCGGCCAGATGCCGTCGCCGGGCATCTCGAGAGCGTCGGTCATCGGCCGGCGCCACTCGGGTGTCTCGGTGGGCTCACCCCAGTAGTCCGTCACGCGCACGGCTTTCCCGTCCTCCAACTCGCCGATCGTCACGTTCCGATACAGCCGGCCGTCACCGTAGTCGCAGGTCCACTCGACCACGATTACGTCATCGAGCTGCAGCCGCCTGCCGACCTCAAGTGTGAGCTCGGGGAAGTTGCCCTCGACACTCGCGACCAGGTCGCTGCTGCGCACGGCCTCCCCCATCTGCGGCCATTGCCGAACGACGTCGTCGGCCAGGGGCACGCCGAGGATGTAGGCCACGCGCGTTGCTCCGTCGGATTCCTGCTGGGACGTATTCATTCAGATGAGCTCATGAGCCGGAGGACGGTTCGCTGGGCGCACGGTACTCGGGGTTGGGGTGCTCGGGCATCGAGAGATCCCAGTCGAAGGTGGAATTGCCGTGGGCCGGGACGCCTCCCGCATCCTTGAGCATGCGCGCGAAGTGGAGGATGTTCCAGGCCATGAACGTCGCGTTTCGGGTGGTCCAGGCGTTCTCGGGGCCACCGCTTCCCGGATCGGCGTAGGAATCACCGGGGCCGGCCTCGCCGTTCCAGTAAGAGTCGGTCTGAGGAGGGATCGTGACGCCGATGTGCTGGAGCGCGTAGAGGACCTGGGCGCTGACGTGCTTACCGCCGTCCTCGTTGCCGGTCGTGACCGCTCCACCGACCTTCCCGTAGTACGACCACTGGCCGGCCTCGTTCACCTCTCCGGAGTAGGCGTAGAGCCGCTCGATGATCCGGCGTGTCGGTGAGGCCTGGTCGCCGAGCCAGATCGGGCCCGCGATCATCAGGATGTCGGCCGGCTCGACCAGCTCGCGATAGATCTTCGGGAAGTCGTCCTGCTCGTAGCCGTGCTCGGTCATGTCGGGCCACACGCCGGGCGGAATCACGTGGTCGACGGTGCGGACCAGGTCGAACCTGACGCCCACGCGTTCCATGATCCCCCGTGGTATCGCCAGCAGGGCCTCGGTCTGGCTCGGCTCGGGTGAGCGCTTGAGGGTGCCGTTGAAGACGACGGCCCGCAGATCGTCGTACTTCGTCGGGGCCTCGTCGGCGTGCCTGTCGATGAAGCTCTGGATGTTCTTGGGTATGTGCATGCGGGGCAGTCTGGAGACCGCGGCGGGCGTTACATCAGTCCGTCCGAATCCGGTCGTGCTGCCGCCGCGCTCGGGATAGGGTGAGGCCTGGTGTTGGCGAGCTTCCAACTGCTCCCCGAGCAACCGACCGACGAGCTTCTGACGTCGATCCGGATCGCGGACGAGCTCGGCTACCACGCCTGCTACAGCGCGGACGAGATCTACCACAAGGACGCCTGGATGCTGTTCGCTGCGGCCGCGCGCGAGACCGAGCGAATTCGGCTCGGGCCCTGCGTCGCGCCGATCTTCATGCGCGAGCCGACCTACGTGGCGCAGCTGGCCGCGACGCTCGACGAGCTGAGCGGCGGCCGCGCGGAGGTCATCTTCGGGATCGGCAACATCGCGATGCTCGAGCAGTACGGCGTGCAGTGGCGCGGCACCCGCCCGATCGCGCGACTGCGCGAGGCGCACCAGGTCATGCGCACCCTGCTGGACGATGGTGAGATCGACTTCGAGGGCGACTTCTACGCGTACTCGGGCATCACGACCGCGGCGAGGCCCGTCCAGGAGCGCCTGCCGCTGAAAATCGGCGCGATGGGCGGCCCCAAGTCGATGGAGCTCGCCGGGGAGATCACCGACGGGCTCTGCACGGCGTGCGCATACTCGCCGGAGGCGCTCACCTATGCGGTCGATGCCTTCGAGACGGGCGCCGAGCGCGGCGGCAGGACCCGGGAGGGCCTCGACCTCTCCGACTCGCTGCTCGGCGCGATCGCCGCGGACGGCGACGCGGCGAAGAGAGCGGGCAGAGTCCTCGCGGCGTTTTACATCCCGTCGATGCCGCCGGCGCTGCTGGAACGCCACGGAATCGGCCTTGACGAGGTCGCGCCGGTGAATGAGGCCTTCGCCGCCGGCGACGTCAAGCGCGCCCTGGAGCTCACCCCCGACTCGATCGCCGACCGCCTGGTCGTCGCCGGCACCCCCGATGACTGGCTGGCGTGGCTGACCGACACCTACGCTGCCGCCGGGTTCGAGCACGCTCTCGTCTCATTCACGGACCCGTTCACGCTGCGCTCCTGGGCCGACGTCGAGATCGACGGGCTGCCCGGCCTGAACGAGCAGGTCCGCCTGTTCGGCGAAGAGGTGCTGCCGGAGCTCAGGGGTCGTTAGCTAGGCGGGCTGGCGCAACAGGCCCGAAACGGCCTCGGCCAGCCGCTTCCCCGTCACCGTCAACCGGTACTCGGCGTGCGGCGGGCGGCCGGGAACCAGCTGCCGCTCCACGATCCCGGCCGCCTCGAGCTGGTCGAGACGGTCCGAGAGCGTGGTCGGGGAGATTCCCGGCAGCGACTGGCGGAACTCGTTGAAGCGCACGGCGCCGCTGGAGCACGCGTAGATCGTGCCCAGTGTCCAGCGGCGCTCCAGCAGGGCAGCCACGGAGCGAACCTCCCGCGGGACCGGTGCGCAGCTACGACACCGGGGTGACATCAGCTCCGCGCTCGGCCGGCTCGAGGGCGTGGTCGAGGACCTCGCCGATGCTCATCACCGGGTGGAAGGTCATCTGCTCGCGCACCTCCTCGGGGACCTCGTCGAGGTCGCCGCGGTTGCGCTCGGGCAGGATCACCTCGGTGAGCCCGGCCGCGTGAGCGGCGAGCACCTTCTGCTTCAGCCCTCCGATCGGCAGGACCCGCCCCTGCAGGGTGACCTCGCCGGTCATCCCGACGGTGTGCTTGACCGGGCGCCCACTGAGCAGTGAGGCCAACGCGGTCGTCATCGCCGTGCCGGCGCTCGGACCGTCCTTCGGGATCGCCCCGGCCGGAACGTGGACATGGAACTCGCGCCCCAAATCCTCGGTGTCGATCCCGAGCTCGTCGGCGTGTGAACTGACGTAGGAGAGCGCGATCCGCGCCGACTCCTTCATCACGTCGCCCAGCTGGCCGGTGAGCACCAGGCCCTTGTCGCCCTCCATGGCGGTCGCCTCGATGAAGAGCACATCGCCGCCGGTGCCGGTGACCGCCAGTCCGGTGGCCACGCCCGGGATCGCCGTGCGCTCCACGGACTCCTGGAAGAACTTCTGGCGGCCGAGGGCATCAACCACCTCGTCGGTCTCGATCGAGATCGGCGCCTCCGCCTCGCCCGAGGCGATCCGAGTCGCCTCGCGGCGCAGCAGCTTGCCGAGCTCGCGCTCGAGCTGACGCACTCCCGCCTCGCGGGTGTACTCGGTGATCACCTTGCGCAGGATCGCGTCGGAGGCCTCGACCTCTTCGTCGCGGAGCCCGTTGCGCTTCACCTGGCGGGGCCAGAGGTAGCCGCGCGCGATCGCGAGCTTCTCCTCGGTCGTGTAGCCGTCGAAGCGGATGACCTCCATCCGGTCCAGCAGCGGCGCCGGGATCGTGTCGACCATGTTCGCGGTCGCCAGGAAGACGACCTCGGAGAGGTCCACCTCGACGTCGAGGTAGTGGTCGCGGAAGGAATGGTTCTGCGCCGGGTCGAGGACCTCGAGCAGAGCCGCGGAGGGATCCCCGCGCCAGTCAGCCCCGACCTTGTCGACCTCGTCCAGCAGGATCACCGGGTTCATCGTCTTCGCGTCGCGAAGGGCGCGGACGATCCGGCCCGGCAGCGCTCCGATGTAGGTGCGCCTATGACCACGAATCTCGGCCTCGTCGTGAATCCCGCCCAGCGAGAGGCGAACGAACTCGCGTCCGAGAGAGCGGGCGACGGACTCGCCGATAGAGGTCTTGCCGGTACCGGGAGGGCCGACGAGGGTCAGGATCGCGCCGTTGGCACGTGAATCGTCCTCCACCCCGCGCTCCTCGCGCAGCTTGCGCACCGAGATGAACTCGGTGATCCGGCGCTTCACGTCGTCGAGCCCGGCATGGTCCTCATCGAGGACCTCCCGGGTGTGCTTGGGGTCGAGCTTCTCTTCGGAGCGCTTCGACCACGGCACCGCCAGCAGCCAGTCGAGGTAGCTGCGGATCATCGATGACTCCGGCGACTGCTCGCCCTGGCGCTCGAGCCGGCGCAGCTCGCGCTCGGCCTGCTCGGCGACCTCAGCGGGCATCTCGGCCTCGGCGATCTTCTTCTCGTAGTCGCTGATCAGATCGCCCTCGTCCTCGCCGAGCTCCTTGCGGATCGACTCCATCTGCTTGCGCAGGAAGTACTCACGCTGCTGCTTCTGGGCGCCGGAGTCGACGTCATCGCGGATCTTGACGCGGACCTGAAGCTCCGCCAGGCGCTCGCGCTGCATCTCGACGGCCGCCTCGAGGCGGGCCTTCACGTCGAGGGTCTCGAGCAGCTTCAGCTTCTGCTCGCGCGAGAGGTCCGGGCTGAAGTTGGCGGTGTCGGCCAGCGCACCCGGCTCCTCGACCGAGCGGAGGAACGCCCCGATGCGCTCGTCCGCGCCTCGCAGCTCGAGGATCTCGTCGACGACGGCGCGGTACTCGCGGACCAGCTCGGCGCTGCGCTCATCCTCGGGGTTGCCGTCGTGGATCTCCTGGACGTCGACGCGCAGCACGTCTCCGTCGCCGGACTGCGCGGCCCCGGCCAGCCCGCGATGCAGGCCGACCACGGTCGCCGCCCATCCGCCGTTCGGCAGCTGGGCGCGCTCGATCACCTCGGCGACCACGCCGATCCGGCCGAAGTCGCCGTCCTGCCGAGGCAGGAGGAACACGCGATCCTCGTCGCCGGTGTCGATCGGCAGCGTTGCCGTGACGCCGGGGAAGACGATCGCTTCATCAAGTGGAATCAGAAGAAAGGTCATGGGCACGATCCAGTTTCTGTAGTTAGTCCAGACAGGATAGCGCGTCGGTGACTTCTACCCGACCGGCTCGGGCGCGGAGGCGTGCACCGCCTGCTGCGCCCGGGCGCGGCTCCGGGCATCCCTCACCAGGCGGCTCAGGGTCTCCACGTCATAGGCGCCCCGATGGCGGCGGCCGTTGATGAAGAACCCCGGGGTGCCGGCGACGTCGCTCGCATCGGCACTCGACACGTCCTCCGCGACGCGTGGCGCATACACGCGCCGGCGCATCTCGTCTCGGAACCGCTCGACGTCCAGACCCAGCTCCTCGGCATGCCGCTCGGGATCGGGCGCCCCGAGCTGGTCCTGGTTGTGGATCAGCTTGTCGTGCATCCCCCAGAAGGCTCCCTGGGCCGCGGCCGCCTCCGACGCCTCGGCCGCGTTCTGCGCGTTGGGATGGACGTCGTTGAGCGGCAGGTGGCGCCAGACGTAGCGCAGGTCGTCGCCGAATTCGTCGAGCAGCTTGCGAATCACGGGCTCGGCTCGCCCGCAGTACGGGCACTCGTAGTCGCCGTACTCGACGAGGGTCACCGGCGCGTCGTCGGAGCCGCGGATATGGTCGCGATCGGGGTCCACGTCCTCGGACAGATCGAGCAGGTCGTCGTAGGTGCCGGCGATCTGCCGTGCCCTCACCTCGGCCGGCAGCCGGCGGGTCGCCTGGAAGACGATCCAGGCCAGCAGGGGAGCCACGAGGGCCGCCGCGAGGACGCCGATCTTCGCCTCCTCGAGCTGCTCCCCATCGAGCGCGATGCTCGCGATCAGGACGGAGACTGTGAAGCCCATGCCTGCGACGGTCCCGCCACCCAGGGTCACCGGCCAGCTCAGACCACGCCGCAGACCGAGGAACCACGGCCTGGACACAAGCCAGACGGTGCCGACGATGCCGACCGGCTTGCCGACCACGTAGCCGAAGAAGATGCCCAGGGTGATCGGGGAGCTGATGGCGTCGCCGAGCAGCTGGCTGTCGAGGTGAACCCCGGCGTTGGCCAGGGCGAAGAGCGGCACGATCACGTAGCTGGTCCACGGGTGCAGCAGGTACTGGAGCCGCTCGTTGGCCGAGATCGCGGAGGCCACGCTGCGCTGGGCGGACCGGGCGAGCTCCGGGGTGGGCTGCTCGCGGAAGGAGCGTGCCTGCTCGGTCACCCGCTCGAGGTCGCCGCGCTCCGGCGGATAGGCGCTGGTCACGAGGCCCACCGCGAGGCCCGCGACGACCGGATCGATCCCCGCCTCGAAGAGCGCCACCCAGAGCGCGACTCCGGCGAGGATGGCCGCCTCGTTCCGCCAGATGCCGCGCACGTATCGAAGGCTCAGGAGGATGCAGAAGAAGACCACCGCCAGCGCCAGGGGCAGGAGGTCCACGTGATCCGTGTAGACGGTCGCGATGATGACCAGCGCCACCAGGTCGTCAACCACCGCGATCGTGAGGAGGCGAAGCCGAAGCCGGGTTCCCTGCGGCGCCAGGAGCCCGAGGGCGCCGAGCACGAGGGCCGTGTCGGTGGACATCGCGGCTCCCCAGGCGTGCGCACCCGAGCCCCCGGCGTTGAAGGCCGTGAAGATCAGGATCGGCACCGCCATCCCGCCCAGGGAGGCGAAGACAGGGATGGCCAATCGCTCGCGTTCGCGGAGCTCGCCCGTATCGAGCTCGCGCTTCGCCTCCAGCCCCACGACCAGGAAGAAGAAGGTCATCAGGCCGCTGTTGACCCACTCGCGCAGGTCCATCGAGATCCCGCCGCCCCCGATCGTGATCGCGAGCTTGGTGGTCCAGAACGACTCGTACGAGTCGGGCCAGGGCGAATTCGCCCAGATCAGCGCCGCGGCGACAGCCGCCAGCAGCGCGACCGCGCCGCCCGACTCGGCGCTCAGGAAGTCCCTGACGGGCGACGCCAGGTTCCGCGCCCAGGCCGTCTTGCCCGTGTAGGCCGCAGTCGCCGGCTGCGCGCTCATTCGCTCAGCCTACGCGCGGGCCCTGGCGGCTAGGCCGGCGCCGGCTTCGCGCGGTCGAGTAGACGGTCGATGTCGCTCTCGATGCCAGCGGTCAGGACGTCGACATCGGGGGCGTGGTCCCTATCTCCGGTCACGCCGAAGTAGAGCTCGCCGTCGTAGGAGAAGATCGCGACGACGATCCGGATCGTGCCCACGATCGGCACGAAGGGGTACGAGGCGACCATCTTCCGGCCCAGCGTGTGGAGGGCGACCTGCGGACCGGGGACGTTGGTCGTCGCGGTGTCCATGTTGAGGCGCGCGGAGCGTGTGGCGACCCGGCTCCCCAGCGCGAGCAACATCGGAGGCGCGAATCCGGAGAGCTGGGCGAGCGCATCGCCGGCCACGGCCTGTCCCGAGGACTTGATGCCGTCCATCTGCACGCGAATGGCGCCGAGGCGCTCGGCCGGATCGTCGAGGCCGACGGGCAGGCGAGCGAAGACCGCCGAGACGCGGTTGTTGTACTCGCCCCTCTCTCCGGGCGCGCGAACCGAGACGGGGACCATCGTGCGCACCACCGTGTCGGCGGTGATCCGCTCGCCCCGATGCTCGAGCAACGCGCGGTAGCCGTTCGTGATCAGGGTGAGCACCACATCGTTGACGGTGCCCCCCAAGGCGGACCGCACCTCCTTGACCTCGCCGAGTGAGACCCTCCCCCAGCTCCAGACGCGGTGCGGCCCGATGGGCCCTGTCAGGGACGAGGTCGCGGGGCGCAGGGTCGGAGCCGCAGCGAGCATGGCCTTGGCCCCGTCGGCCGCCGCATGCAGAACCTCACTCGGTGCCCGCAGGGCGAAGCGAACCTGCGCGGCGGGATCGCGGATGCGATGTCGAGCGCTGTAGGCGATCAGCTCGAGGTCCGACGGCTCCGGATCGGCATGCCAGACCTCACCATTGGTCTCCTGCTCAGGGGTCTCCCCGAACATCAGGGACATCATGTCCGTGGCGGCGACTCCGTCGACCATGCAGTGATGAACCTTCGAGAGCAGCGCCCAGCGGTCGCCCTCGACGCCTTCGAGCATCCAGATCTCCCAGAGCGGCTTGGACCGGTCCAGGTGCTGTGAGAAGACCCGGGCCGCGGTCGCGCGCAGTTGCTCCTCAGCGCCGGGCGCCGGAACCGCGCTGTGGCGCAGGTGGTAGTCGATGTTGAAGTGGGGATCGTCGACCCACACGGGCTCGCCCATCCCCAGGGGGACGAAGCGGACCTTCTGGCGGTAGCGAGGAGTCAGGCTGAGCTTCCCGGCCACCATCGACCGCACCTCATCGAACGGCGGCGGCGGTCCCTCGAAGAGACTGACGCCGCCGATGTGCATGGGGGTGACGTCGTTCTCGACGTGCAGGAACATCGCGTCCTGCACGCTCATCGCCTGCATGCGGTCTCCTCGGTTTGCTGCAGAACCGATTCGAGCTCCCGGTAGACCTCCGGGTTGACCGCCATCCCGCAGTGGCTCCCCTCGACCTCGACGCACCGGGCATACGGGTCGAGGCAGGCGCGCCAGTCCACGATCCCATCGGTCCTCGAATAGACCGCGAGCGACGGAGTGTCCGGGTCCAGGGGCGCCTCGAGCAGCGCATGGAACTCGGCGCAGCACGCCCCGTCCCGGCAATTGGTCGAGAACATCCCCGGCATTCCGCGGTCGCCGATCCAGGCGAGCGACCGTACGGTGCGCAGGACGGAGGACGAGACCGCCAGTGGGTCCATGACGGGCGAACCGAGGGTGACCAGGCCCGCAACTGAGCCCGGGTCGCGGGCGGCAAGAGCGCGCGCCATGGTCCCGCCGCGACTCTGCCCGATGAGGATGGCCGGACGGTTGAACTCGGCGAGCTTCTCCTCCAGCCGGGAGAGCTCGCGGCCGGCGCAGCCGATGTTGATGAACATGCCGCTGCCGCACACCTCGTGGCCGCGGCGGCGCAGCCAGGCGGTGAGTGCGGTCAGGGACGCATCACCGGCCATGAAACCCGGAACGACGAGGACGGGAGGCGGGTCGACCGCACGCTCCACAGAGAGGAACCGTCGATCCACGAGCAGCCGCGCCAACTCAAGCCAGTACCGGAGCTCCCCACGGACGGGCGCGACTTCCACCCCTGGCACGGTATCTCAGCGCTCGGTCTTCGACTGCCAGAAGGCGACTTCGCCGGCTCCCGGCGTGGAGACCACGCTGCGCCAGCCCTCGGGGCCCTCGCGCGGGCTCAGCAGCACCTCGCCGCCGAGGGCCCACGCACGATCGGTCGTGACCGTGATGTCGGGGACCTCGACGTAGGGAAGCCAGAGCGGGTGTTCCGCCGCCTCGGCGCACTCGACCAGCCCGCCCGCCAGCCTGTCCCCCATGCCGAGCGAGAGATAGGAGCCGTCGCCGGCACGAACCCGCTCCGGGCGCCAGCCGAGCACGCCCGTGTAGAAGCTCAGCGCGCTCTGGAGATCCCCCGTATGCAGCTCCAGATGGACGACCGAGTTGGAGGCACGCGTATTCATCGCCTTCCAGTTAGACCGGTCAATGTCTCGAAATTCATCGGTTTGGCGATGAGTTTCGACGGTGCCGTCGGTCTACTCTGCATAGACGGGATGAGCACGATGCCGACACAGTCGACCGTGGAGCAGAGAGAGCTGCTCGAGACTGCCCGCAAGGGGGGCGAGGACGCCTACGCGCGGCTGGTCGAGCCGCACCGCTCCGAATTGCAGGCTCACTGCTACCGCATGCTGGGCTCGGTCCAGGACGCCGAGGACGCGCTCCAGGAGGCGCTGGTCCGCGCCTGGAGGAACCTCGACAAGTTCGAGGGCCGCAGCTCCCTGCGCTCCTGGCTCTACCGGATCGCCACCAACACCTCGCTCGACGCGATCGGGCGGCGGCCCAAGAGGATCCTGCCGATCGACTACGGCCCGCCCGCCGATCCACACGGCGGGGTCGGCGAGCCTCTAGTCGAGTCCGTCTGGATCGAGCCCTTCCCGGACGAGACGCTGGGAATCGAGGACGGCTACGCCTCCCCCGATGCGCGCTACGAGCAGCGCGAGTCGGTCGAGCTCGCCTTCGTCGCGGCGCTGCAGCTGCTCCCGGCCAACCAGCGCGCCGTCCTCATCCTTCGCGAGGTCCTCGGTTTCTCCGCGCAGGAGACGGCCGACACGCTGGACACCAGCGTCGCCTCGGTCAACAGCGCCCTCCAGCGCGCCCGCGCGACGATCGAGAAGAGGCTGCCGGAACAGAGCCAGCAGGAGACCCTGAAGACGCTCGGAGACGATCAGCTGCGCGAGATCGTGGAGCGGTACGCGGACGCGTGGGAGCGCAACGACGTCGACACCGTGGTCTCGCTGCTCGCCGAGGACGCCGCCTTCACGATGCCGCCGATGTCCCGCTGGTTCCATGGCCACGAGGGGATCCGCGGGTTCCTCGAGATGTGGTCGATGCTCCCGGAGTGGGGCTGGAAGTCGATTCCCACGACCGCGAACGGGCAACCCGCTCTCGCGTTCTACAGCTGGGACGAGGAGAAGCAGGCAAGGGTCCCGTTCGCCGTCAACGTCCTCACCTTCGAGGGCGAGCGGATCAAGGAAGTCGACGCCTTCATCCTGCGCGGCTCACAGGATCCGGACCCCGAGGTCCAGGCGCGGACCCCTGAGCAGCCGGCGGACTACGAGAAGCTGGCCAGGGCGTACGACCGGTTCGGGCTCCCTGCTACTTTGGGTTAGCGAGCTGTCTCTGCTCGGCCCGCGACCTCGTCTTTTGAGGCGAAGACCCGTTTCGACCGCATCCTTGACTTCGACCGCGGTCGAACTTGTACAAAGAACCGATGACTTTCCGGGGGTCGCCCGGTCGTATTTGGAAACGACCCCATTGGCAGAGGAGGACATTCCGGATGACGCAGGTACAGGGCGGAACAGGCACGAAAACTGAGCCGACGAGCGACCGCTCCAGATGGATCGCGCTGTACGTGCTCTGCGCCGGCATGCTGATGATCGTTCTCGACGTCACCGTCGTGAACGTCGCGCTGCCGTCCATCAAGGACGATCTCGGGTTCTCGCAGTCGAGCCTGGCCTGGGTGGTGAACGGCTACCTGATCACCTTCGGGGGGCTCCTGCTGCTCGCGGGGCGCCTCGGCGACCTGCTCGGGCGCCGGCGGATCTTCCTGATCGGGCTCGCGGTCTTCGTCGCAGCCTCCGTCCTCTGCGGCGCCTCCCAGAGCGAGGGGATGCTGATCGGCGCCCGGCTGCTGCAGGGCGTCGGCGGCGCGATGACCTCCGCGGTGATCCTCGGGATGATCGTGACGATGTTCCCCGAGCAGGGGGAGCAGGCGAAGGCGGTCGGCGTCTACGCGTTCGTCGCCTCAGCCGGCGGCGCCGTCGGCCTCCTGCTCGGCGGAGTGATCACCCAGATCATCAGTTGGCACTGGATCTTCTTCATCAACGCGCCGATCGGCCTGGCGACGGCGATCGCGGCGAGGCGCCTGCTCGAGGACGACAAGGGCCTCGGCTTCAGCAAGGGCGCTGACCTGGTGGGCGCCTTCCTGATCACGACCTCGCTGATGCTCGGCGTCTACACGATCGTCACGCCGGCCGCGGAGAAGGGCTGGGGCGCTTCCGAGACGCTCCTGCTGGGCGCCGGCTCGCTGGTGCTCCTCGCTCTGTTCATCGTGCGGGAAGCCACGGCCACCACGCCGCTGATCCCGCTGCGCATCTTCCGCTCGCGGAACGTCAGCGGGGCGAACCTCGTCCAGGTGCTGACCGTCGCTGGGATGTTCGGGATGTTCTTCATGGGCTCCCTCTACCTACAGCAGGTGCAGGGATATGACGCCCTCCAGATCGGGCTCGCCTTCCTGCCGGTGACGATCATCATGGGGACGCTGACGGGCCGCTACTCCGAGCCTCTGATCATGCGGTTCGGCGCCCGCCGGCTGCTCTTCCCCGGCCTCACCCTGGTCGCCCTCGGGCTCGTCTACTTCACCCGGGCTCCGGTCAACGCCAGCTACGTGACCGACGTGCTGCCGGTCCTGGTGCTGCTGGGGACGGGCATCGGCGTCTGCTTCCCGGCGCTGATGACGATCGCGATGTCGGGGGCGACCCGCAGCGACGCGGGGCTCGCCTCCGGGCTGGTCAACACCTCCGCCCAGGTCGGTGGGGCGATCGGGCTCGCCGTGCTCGCGACCCTCTCGACCTCACGTACGAACGACCTCGAGGCGGCGGGCCACTCCACGGCTTCGGCGCTGACCAGCGGCTTCCACCTCGCGTTCTGGGTCGCCGCCGGGCTGGTCGTGGCTGCCATCGCGGTCGCCGCCACCGTGATCGAGCCCGAGTCGAAGGCGGCCGAGCACTTCGCCGGCGACGCGGAGCCCGGTGAGTTGCCGCAGCGCGACGATGCGGCCTACTCCGAGGCCGCCTAGTTGGACGAAGCGGTTCAGCGGGCGCTCGAGAACGACCGCACGGTCGACATCACCACAACCGGTCGCAACAGCGGCCAGCCCCGGCGGATCGAGATCTGGCGCTACCGCTACGGGGGAAGGACCTTCCTGAGCGGGTCGCCCGGGACGCGCGACTGGTACGCAAATCTGCTCGTAGATCCCAAGTTCGTCTTTCACCTGAAGGGCAGCGCCCAGGCGGACCTGCCGGCGGTGGCCCGCCCGATCACCGCCGAGGCCGAGCGCCGTGAGGTGATCGCCGGAATCCTGGACGACCTTGGCCGCGGATCGGGCGATCTGGAGGAGTGGGTGGCCCGAAGCCCGCTCGCCGAGGTCGAGTTCCGCTGATCAGCGGGCTTCGTTACCGTCCCCGCGGTGATCACGGAGTCTGAGGCGATTCGGCGGCGGCTGCTGCCGGTGGTGCTGGTGGCGGGAGCGCTCGGCGCCGTCGCGGTGTCGGGTTGCGGCGAGAAGTCCGAGCCTGCCGTTCATCCGCCGACCACAGCGGCCACCACGACCACTCCTCCGACGACCACCACGCCGGCACCGACGACCACGGCTAAGGCGCCCACGCCTACGGCTCCCGTCCCGAAGACGACCCCGTAGTCAGCGAGACTGGGCGCGGAAGAAGTCCGCGAGCTCTCGCGCCTGTTGCGCGGGATCGCCGCGGGTCGGGACCGACGCGGCGGGCGCCGGCCGCTGCTTGACCACGTTCGCGCCCGGCGACCCCGAGTCGCCCGAGTTCGTCGCGATCAGCACGCCGCCCGCGACGATCGCCAATGCCGCCACGACCGCCGCGATCCGCCTGGCGACGGAACGGTGGCGCCTTGCGATCTCCGGCTGGAGCGGGCCAGCTGCTGGTGACGGGACCGGTCGGAGGAAGCCGGCGGGTGGGCCGGGTCTGGGAGCGAATCCGGCGGACCGCTCCGGCCTGCCCGTTCCCGTTAGCGGTCGCGAGAGCTTCGCCGAGGGAGCGAGCATCCGGGAAGCGGTCGGACGGGTCCTCGCTCATGCAGCGCTCGACGATCTCCCGGAGCTCGGGTGACCTCGACTGGGGCAGCAGTTCGTCGGCCACGACTCCACAGGCGTAGACGTCGGCGGCCGGCGTGATCCTGCCGTCGGCGAGCTGCTCGGGCGCCATGTATCGCTCGGTCCCGATCACCTTGCCGGCCTGGGTCAGGCGCGTGGTCTCCTCGGCCGCCCTGGCGATCCCGAAGTCGGTGATCTTGAGGCAGCCGTCGGAGGTGCGGACGAGCAGGTTCTGGGGCTTGATGTCGCGATGGACGAGCTTCTTCGCATGGGCGTGGCCGAGTCCATCGCAGAGCTGGCAGAGCAGCCCTACCGCCTCGTCTCCTGGAATCGAGCGACGACGGCCGTCGAGGCGATCGCCGAGCGTGCCGCCCTCGACCTGCTCCATGACGATGTAGGGCCTGTCCTCGTCCTCGCCCACGTCGAATACCTGGACGATGTTCGGGTGATCGAGCTTCGCGGCGAGCCGCGCCTCGCGCGAGAAGCGGCGGCGCACCTCGTCGTCGCCGGCGAAGTTGTCAGCGAGGAGCTTGATCGCCACGTCTCGGTCGAGCTTGGTGTCACGAGCGCCGTAGACCGTCGCCATGCCGCCGTGGCCGAGACGGGCCCCGAGCTCGTAGCGGTCGCCGAGGTGCCGGGTCATTCCGGCTCCCCGTTCAGCTTCGCGTGCCCGGGCGGCCCGAAGCCGCCGTGCTTCGAGTGGCCCGGCGGCACGACAGTGCTGATCTCCGTGGTGTTCGTCTAGATGCTCGTCCTTCGGCTTCTTCTTGGGCTCGGGTGGTGGAGGAGGCGGTGGCGGCGGGCAGTTGACCTCGTCGACGAGCCGGCCGGCGACGGCATCGACACCCGGGCGCATCGACCGTGGGATGTCGGCCTCCTCCACGGCCGCTCGCAGGTCATCGGCGGCGTGCGCCGCGTGGCAGGTGTCGCCCGAGCCGAGGTCGGAGGCGACGCGGTCGCTGAGCTTGGCGAGGTGGCCGGCCGTGGCGGCTGCGATGGGCGGGGGCGCGGCGACCGTCGTCCCCCCTCCGCCCGAGCCACATGCCGAGAGGCCAAGGGTCGCCAGGGCGAGCACAGTCAGCCCCGCAGCTTTCAGATTCCCCATCGACATCGGTCGCAGATCACCTGGTCCCTCAGCCATTACCCCCCTCTCGCTGCTGAAAACCGCTGCAGCTGGTGACCGGCAGCCGGGGGTAACGGGGGAAATCAGGGTCGGTCTTGGAGCGCTCGCAGAGCGAGAAGACCGAACCGCGAGTGTTCCGGATCAAGCGTTGGTGCCGGCAGCGGTCGCAGAGGCCGGCGGCCGGGGCACTCACCGCTCCGCTTCTAGCGTCGGCCTCCCCGGCGGCTTCCTCTGCCTGCTCCGCGGCCTTCTCCGCCTCCTCGGCGGCCTCCTCCGCGTGGGCCGCGGCCACCTCCGCCCCGAAGATCGCGCGCTTCAGTCCCTCGGCCACGAACACCCCGCCCCGCTGGGCACGCTCGAGGGGCTCTGTCAGCCTGACGACGCGGCCGAGCAGCTCGTTCATCCGCTCGGCCTGTTCGAGCGCCTCGTCGGCCTGCCGTCGCATCACCTCCAGCTGCTCGCGGGAGACCTCCATCAGGTCGTTGGCCTCGCGGATGCTGCGCTCCATCGCTCGCGGCAGCTCGATCGCCGCGCGCGCCATCGAGATCGGCCAGTTGATCAGCTCGCGGACCACGGATTCAGAGTAGTGAAGCCGCGGGGAGAGGCTGCAAGAGCTCGTTACTTCACTTTGTATAGTCGGTGTGTGCCGACTTTCCGTCGCCTGTTGGGTTTTCTGCGTCCGTATCGCCGTCAGCTGATCGGCTCGCTGCTGCTCGCCTGGCTGGCGATGGGCATGACCGTCCTGATTCCGCTGCTCATCGGCGGGGCCGTCAACGCGATCGAGAATGAGCGGCGGGACGACATCCTGCCGCTGGCCCTGGCCCTGCTGGGTGCGGGAATCCTCAGGCTGCTGCTGACCGTCGGGAGGCGGCTGATCGCCGGCAAGGTCTCGCTGGCCGTCGAGTTCGACCTGCGCCAGGTCTTCTACGAGCACCTGCAGAAGCTCGAGCTCGGATTCTTCGACACCCAGCAGACCGGCCAGCTGATGTCGCGCGCGACGGTCGACCTGCAGTCGATTCGCTTCTTCCTAGGCTACGGGCTGATCTGGGTGAGCCAGAGCGCGCTGACCATCCTGTTCGCGGCCGCGGCGATGTTGGTGCTGGACCCGATCCTCGCTCTGTTGGCCCTGGCGCCGGTGCCGTTCCTGGTGGTCACCGCCACCCGCTACAGCCGCCGGAACCGGCCCGCGGAGCAGGAGGTGCAGCAGCGCATCGGCGAGGTGACGGCGAACGCCGAGGAGAACATCTCCGGGATCCGCATCGTCAAGGCGTTCGCGCGGGAACGGCACGTGCTCGGTCGCTTTACCCACGCCGTCAACCGCGTCTTCGAGCAGAGCATGGTCTCGACGCGGCTGCAGGCCTTCTACACGCCGTTGATGGGGTTCCTGCCCAACATCGGGCTCGCGGCGGTGCTGCTGGTGGGCGGCCTGCAGATCATCCACGGCCACACCAATGCCGGTCACCTGACCGCCTTCTACGCCTACGTCGTGCTGCTCTCCGGCCCGGTGCGCTGGCTGGGCATGTCGCTGAGCATGGCCCAGCGCGCCGTCGCGTCGGGCAACCGGATGTTCGAGATCCTCGACCGCCAACCGTCCATGGAGAGCGCGCCCGGAGCGCCGCCGCTGCCGGCGGGCCGCGGCCAGGTGTCGCTCCAGCGGGTGACGCTCCGGTACGACGGTGGGCCTCCGGCGCTGAGCGGCATCGACCTCGAGGTGGAGCCGGGCCGGACGGTGGCGCTCGTCGGCCCGACGGCAGCCGGCAAGACGAGCCTGGTCGGGCTGCTGGCGCGGCTCTATGACCCGAGCGAGGGCAGGGTGGTGATCGATGGGGCCGACATCAAGGACGTCGACCTGGCGTCGTTGCGCTCCGAGATCGCCTTCGTCGCCGACGACAGCTTCCTGTTCTCGGACACGGTCTCGGGCAACATCGCCTACGCGAAGCCGGAGACCACCGAGGAGCAGATCGAGGCGGCGGCGAAGCGGGCCCAGGCGCACGACTTCATCACCCGGCTTCCGGACGGCTACGACACGGTGATCGGCGAGCGGGGGTTGACCCTCTCTGGCGGGCAGCGACAGCGCATCGCCATCGCGCGGGCGTTGCTGGCCGAGCCGCGAATCCTGATCCTGGACGACGCCACATCGTCGGTGGACGCGCGGACCGAGGCCCAGATCAAGGAGGGGCTGCGCGAGGCGATGAAGGACCGAACCACGTTCATCGTGGCGCACCGCCTCTCCACCATCTCGCTGGCCGACGAGATCGTGGTGCTCGACCGTGGGCGGATCGTCGACCGCGGGACGCATGACGAGCTGCTCGAGCGCTGTCCTCTCTACGAGGAGATCGCCGAGAAGGGGCTGGAGGACTCGGTCTACCTGCAGCGGGACCTCGAGGAGCGAGAGGAGTTGGCGAAGCTGTGAACGAATCGAACGGCGCAGGAAACTTCCTGGCTCTCTTCCGGTCGCTCTGGGCGCTGATCCGCGGCGACGATGGCCGCTGGCGCAAGGTGCGCTGGCTGCTCTCGCTGCTTCGGCCGTACCGGAAGCAGGTCCTGATGATGTTCGGCGCGCTCATCCTCGCCACCGGGGCGACGCTGGCGCCGCCGTATCTGGTCGGCCAGGCGGTGCACGTCTCCCTGAACGGGGACACGAACGCGCTTGTGCTGATCATCGTGGCCTTCATGGGAGCGGCCCTGGTCGGCTGGGGGACCAGCTATCTGCAGACGTATCTGGTCGGCTGGGTCGGCGAGCGGGCGCTCCAGGACCTGCGCATTCGGATCTTCACCCACCTCCAGCAGATGTCGATCGGCTTCTTCACGCGCAACCGGCCCGGCGTGCTGATCTCGCGGATCACGAATGACGTCGACGCCCTCGATCAGCTGATCAGCACCGGCGTGGTGACTCTCTTCTCCAGCACCCTGACCCTGGTGGGCGTCGTCGTGATCATGCTGATCGCGGACGTCCAGTTGGCGTTGGTGGTCTTCCTGACGCTGCCGCTGCTGGCGATCGCGAGCCTGGTCTTCCGCATCGTCGCCGCCAGTGCCTACCGGATCACCCGTGAGCGCATCGCCGAGGTGACCGCGTATCTGCAGGAGACCCTGAGCGGCGTGCGGGTCGTGCGCAGCTTCGCGCAGGAGCGCCGCCACGTGGATCGGATGGCGGAGCTCAACGAGCTCAACCGCCAGGCGAACCTGAAGACCGTCTATCTGAATGCCTCGTATTTCCCCGCCGTCGAGCTGCTCTCGGCGATCGGCACCGCGGTGATCCTGCTCTACGGCGGCTATCAGGCGCTCGATCTCGCCACGGAGAGCGCCCGGAACGCGCAGATCGGGATCGTGGTCGCGTTCGTCGGCTATCTCTCCACCTTCTTCGACCCGATCCAGCAGCTCTCCAACCTCTACACGACCTACCAGCAGGGCATGGCCGCCCTGGACAAGATCTTCGACCTGCTCGACACCGAGCCGGACATGGTCGACAAGCCGGATGCGCTCGATCCCGGGACGCTCCGGGGCGAGATCGAGATGGATCACGTCTGGTTCTCGTATGGTCTGGACCGGACCGCCGGGCTGAAGCGATCGAGCGGGAAGATCGAGACGGGTCCCGACGAGGAGGAGGACGATGCGGCCTGGGCGCTCGAGGACGTCTCGATTCACGTGCCCGCCGGCCAGACGCTGGCCCTGGTCGGGGAGACCGGCGCGGGCAAGTCGACGTTCGCCAAGTTGGTCTCTCGCTTCTATGACCCGCAGAGGGGCCGGGTGCTGGTGGACGGCAACGATCTGCGTGATCTGAGCTCGACCTGCCTCCGGAGCCAGCTCGGCATCGTGCCGCAGGAAGGTTTTCTGTTTTCTGGCACCGTGCGCGAGAACATCGCTTTCGGGCGGCCCGAAGCGTCGGACGAGGAGATCGAGGCAGCCGCGGACGCGATCGGCGCCGGCGAATTCATTCGTCGGATGCCGGAGGGCTTCGATACGGAGGTCGGAGAACGGGGCGTGTCTCTGTCAGCGGGACAGCGCCAGCTGATCGCCTTCGCGCGGGCGCTGCTGGCGGAGCCGCGCATCCTGATCCTCGACGAGGCGACCTCCAACGTCGACGTACGGACCGAGCGGACGATCGAGCTGGGACTGGAGCGGCTGCTCCAAGGCCGGACGGCGATCGTGATCGCCCACCGGCTTTCGACGATTCGCGGCGCCGATCGGATCGCGGTGCTGGAGAACGGGCGGATCAGGGAAAGCGGCACGCACGACGAGCTGATCGCAGCCGGCGGCCGCTACGCCGAGCTGTACGGAACCTGGGCGGATTTGGCGGCGGCGTAGCGGCCACCAGGCCGCTCCACTTTGGAGCGGAGGGCGAAGCCCGGAGCGACTTATGTGGGGCGGCCGCTTTGTGGCCCCGATCTGATGGCGAAGCCGTCCCGTCGGGAACGCTGCGTAGCTAGCCCGGAGCAATCCCGCCGGATCCGCTGGATCCGCCGGACGAGCCGGAGCTGCCGCTGGTGCCGCTGCTGCCGCTCGTCCCGGAGCTGCCCGAGGTGCCACCGGAGGTGCCACCGGAGGTGCCACCCGAGCTGCTGGGAGCGCTGGGGGTAACCGTGCCGCCGCTGCTGCTGGAGCTTGAGCTGCTCGAGCTCGAGGGGCTCGACGTCGAGCTTGAGCCGTTGATCTCGGAGCCGCAGTCCTTGAAGCCGTAGGACGAGGCCGCCGTCGCGGCGTCTGACTTGGCGCTGTCGAGCTCGGTCTCGAATTGGGTCGGATCCTCGCCGCGCTGGACCGCCAGGCCGATCTTCTGCCCGGCGGAAACCTGATCCGCCATCGCCTTCAGGAAGGCGTCGAGGTTCGTGTCGCTCGGCGGGTTGAGCTGGTTGATGCTGTCGATGACGCCCTGGCGGATCTGGGCGATCTGGGCGGCCTCGCTCTCACCCTGGCCGGCGGCTGCGAACTGCTCGATCGAGGAGTTGGCCTCGGCGCAGATCGAGTCCGCCTGGGTGATGAACTGAGCCTTGCTCGCGGTCTGCTGGGTCGTCTCGGTCGGGACGACGATGGGCGTCTCGGGGGAGCTGTCACCGCCGCAGGCGGAAAGAGCTGCCACCGAGCCCACGGCCGCGACGAGGACGATCAGGTGCCTCGGACGCCACATACGGCCGCGCAAGGTAGCAAGGATGTGAAACGGAACTACGCCGCTTCCTCGCTCTGCTCAGGCCCGACCAGCCGCAGGTGCCGATCCGGCCTTCGATGTCCATTCCGCCCTCCGTACGTTTCAGTCTGGGAGTGGCAATTCGCGCAGAGGAACTGAATGTTCTCAAGGCGATTGTCGGTGCCGTCGCCATTTCTGTGATGCAGCTGGGCATTCAGAGGCTGCCCCACCCAAGTCGAGATCCCGCAGATCTCGCACTTGTTCTCTTTGACTCCCGCAGCAAGGAGCCGGCTCTTCAGGTGGGACCGGTTCGTTCGACGTCCCTTGACAAGCAGCTCATCGAGCGGGATCAGATGTGACCGTGACTGAACGCGTCCTGTTGCGACGGCCTTGCATCAGGTTGCCTTTGAAAAGCCAAAGTGACGACAACACTCAACTGCGCGCATGCCCTCGTCATGCGCTCGCTGAATCTCATCCCAGTCGTACCGGCGGCCGAATTCGTCATGAACGGGGAGTCCAATCCGTCGCGCGTGATAGCTGACGGTCGCCTTCGAGAGACCCAGTTCGGCCGCGATCATCGCTTGGCTGTATCCCTCGTCGAATAGGCGAGCGATCACCTCTCGTTTCTCCGAGGGGCGCATCGGGGGAAACGATGGCTCGGACACCCACCCGTCAGCGACTGCGTGCTGCCACTGTCGCGCCGAGATTCCGAAGCGGTTGCAGGTCTCGAAGACCGTGTGCCCTTCCTCGTAGAAGCGACCGATCCTTGCCCAGTCCTGACGTCCCATATCGAACGTATGTTCGCACCAGAACCGGACGGGAATCCCCTGCAAACCAGAAAGAGCCGGCAACTGCCGACTCACCTAACTGCGGGCCAGGGACTTGAACCCCGAATTTGCGCTCCAGAGGCGCACGTGTTGCCAATTACACCAGCCCGCAACGCTCCGAAAGCCTAGCTTGATGTGAGCGCAGCCAGGTCGCTGTCCGGGTCGCCGAGCAGCGCCTTCGCCTCGTCACTCGCGACGTCGACGCCCTGCGCGAGCAGGGTCCGCGCGTGCGCCAGCTCCTCCGAGCGCTCCACCGTCAACGCCCCTGCCACCTTCCCGTCCTTCAGGTAGAAGACCGTGAACTCACCCGCATCACGGTCGCCGCGCCAGATCTCCTCGTCCCAATCCGTCGCCGGCCCCACGTACTCGAGGCCGGCCCAGTCGGCCAGGTCGCTGAAGAAATACGGCACCACCTCATACGGCTTCGGGTCCCCCATCATCGACTGAGCGGCGTGCTGGCCCTGCTGCATCGCGACGTCCCAGTGCTCGACTCGCAGCCGCCGCCCGTGCACGCGACTGTCGTACGAGCAGGAATCCCCCGCCGCAAAGATCCCCTCCACCGACGTCTGCAGCGTCTCGTCGCAGCGAATACCACCATCGTTCTCGTCGATCTCCAGCCCCGCGCGCTGGGCCAGCATCACATCCGGCCTCACGCCCGCGCCGACAACGACCATGTCCCCCTCGATCGTCTTGCCGCTCTCCGTGACCACGGCAGCGGCATGGTCATCGCCCTCGAACGCCGCGAGCGTCTCGCCGCCTTGGATCTCGATCCCCTTCGACTCCAGCAGCTCGTGGAACCACCGGCCGGCGTCCTCCCCGAAGGTTCGCGAGAGCGCAACGTCCTCCATCATCACGATCGCGCAGTCGGTCCCCTTCGACGTCAGGGATGCGGCCACCTCGCACCCGATGTAGCTGCCCCCGACCAGCACCACCCGCTCCGCCTTCTCGGCGTCCCCCCGGATGTTGTCCGAGTTCCCAAACGCCCGCAGGTAGTGGATGCGGTCGAGGTTCGCGCCGTCGACCCTCAGCAAATTGACGTTCGCGCCAGGGGCCAGCAGCGCCTTCTCGAAACCGACCTCCTCCCCGCCCTGCAGCTTCACCGTCCGCGCCTCGGAGTCGAGCGACATCACATTCGTGCCCGTCCGCAGCTCGACCGAGTTCTCCTCGTACCAGGACTCGGGATTGACGTGGGCGTCCTCGCGCTCGGACTCGCCGCGCAGATACTCCTTGGAGAGCGGCGGCCGCTCGTACGGCGGCTCCGGCTCTCGCCCGGCCAGCAGGATCTCGCCCTCCGCACCCCGCTTGCGCAGCTCAGCCGCACAGTAGGCCGCGGCGAACCCGCCGATCAGCAGGTATTCAACCCGCCGAGTTGCCATCCGACCCGAAGAACGTCTTCAGCTCCTCCTCGAGACCCGGGTCCAGCACGGCCAGCACCTCGTCCCCCGCCTCCAGCACCGTGTCCGGTGTGGGCACGAAACCGCCCTCGCCCTCGCGCAGAATCGAGATCAGGAGACTCCCCTCCGGCATGTTGAGATCGCCGACCCGCTGGCCCGCGACCCGGCTGTCGTCCGCGAGCATCATCTCGATGATCTCCAGCCGCTCCTCCGGCAGGTCGAGCAGGTGCACCAGCCCATAGTCCGGGACCTCGTGCTCCAGCAGCCGCAAGATCAGGTCGGTGGCCGAGACGTAAGGCTTGATCCCCAGCAGCTCGAAGTGCGGCCGGTTCCGCGGGTTGTTGACCCGCGCGATGATCCTGTCGACGAGGTACTTCTCCTTCGCGACCTGGCAGATCAGCATGTTGTCCTCGTCGTCGCCGGTGACCGCGATCACCATGTCGGCGCGCGAAATCCCGGCCCGCTCCAGCACCCAGAGCTCCGACGCGTCGCCGTACTGGATGTTGTGCTCCAGCTCCTGCTCGACCGTCCCGTAGCGGTTCCGGTTGTCCTCGATCACCGTGACTTCATGACCCTTGTCGATCAGCTCGCGAGCCAGGTTCCAACCCACCTTGCCCGCCCCGGCGATGATGATGTACTTGCCGCCTCCCTCGCCCATCAGCTCGTCCCGGCGGCCTCAAGGACTTCCTTCTCGAGCATCTCGATCGCGACCCGCGTGGGGCAGATCGTGTTGACACCCTGTTTCTCGTACCACTCCGCCCGCAGCGGATCGAGGATCCGCGCGATCACGGTGGGCACGTTGAACCTCCGCTTCGCGATCTGCGCGATGACGATGTTGGTGTTGTCGCCGTCGGTGGAGGCGATGAACGCATCGGCTCGCTCGATGCCCGCAGCAGCCAAGGCCTCTTCCTCGAGCGCGGTGCCGACGGTGAACTGCCCGCCCGAGTCCTCCCACGATCGATCGAGGTTGACCTCGAGGCGCGCGTGCGCCTCCGGATCCTCGTCGAGGCACGACACCTCGTGACCCTCGCGCAGCATGTTCCGCGCAACGGAGGACCCGACCCTCCCGCAACCGACGATGACAATGAACATTCGATTCGGATCTTAGTCCTGCGGATGCGCCGAGCACCTTCGCACCATCCGGGGCAACTACTGAAAAGAGAGAGGTAGTTCGACCCGTTGTGAGAATCGGGGATTCTCAGCAAACTGGATGCGCGTGCCAGGGGGCCAATCGGATGGCTATGGACGACACTCAGACTGTGAGGCCGGGGGGCCACGAGCTCGACGTCGGCGAGGCGCTCGATCGCGGCGAGATCGACGTCCACTTCCAACCCAAGGTGGACCTGCGCAACGGACGAGTCATCGGCGTAGAGGCCCTGGCTCGCTGGGAACATTCCGACCTGGGACTGCTGCCGGCCGGGGACTTCATTCACACCGTCGAATCGGACGCCCAGATGAGGTCCCTGACCGAGCGCGTGATCGAGATCTCGACCCAGGCGGGCGGCGACTGGTGGCGATCGGGCCTGCGCCTGCAGCTGTCCGTGAACCTCCCCGCGCTCGCCCTCTCATCGACCGACTGGGACCTCGTCGCGTTCGTTGCCAATTCGCTCTCGACGGCGGGACTTCCGGGAAAGGCCATCCAGTTCGACGTCATCGAGGACGCGCTCCTCCCGGACGGGGAGCAGCTCACCAACCGGCTGACCCGATTCGTGGAGCTTGGGGGCGGCCTCGCCATCGATGACTTCGGGACCGGGTACTTCTCCCTTCGGCAGCTCATCGAGCTGCCCATCGACGAGCTCAAGATCGACAGAAGCCTGATTCTGGATCTCGACGATGAGGAGAGCAGGACCATCGTCCGTGCGGCCATCCACCTCGCCCATCAGATCGGCCTGCCCGTCGTCGGCGAGGGCGTCGAGACCAGGGATGCCTGGCAGCAGCTGCGAAGCATGGGATGCGAACGGGCGCAGGGTTTCCTGATTTCTCCGCCGGTCCCCTCGCGGGAGGTCCCCGCCTGGCTCGCGAGCTGGAACCAGCAGGCCCGCGAACTCAGCTCCACCAGTCGAGTCAGGCTCCGGCGCAAGAGGTCGACGAAGCAGACGACGGCGACGGCCGAAGCTACGGCCTAGTGGCCGCAGGTTACGAGCGGCACCACGGGTTCCGCGGCACGCCCTTGCACGGGTGAGGCATGTTCTTGAGCTTCTTGTTCGGCAGCTTGTGCATGACGACTCCCTGGCGACGCGGGTAGTGATCGTTCGGGCCACAGGGCGCCCCGAACAGCATCGCGTTGCACTCCAGTTGCGTGACCAGATCGAAGTTCGGGTTGGCCGGCGCGGTCGGCCCGCAGGTCGGGTTCGTCGACTGGAGGTTGGCGGGTGAGGTGCCGTCGGGCAGGGAGTTCCCCGAGAAGCAGTTGATGGGGTTCCCGTCCGTGAAGGTGATCTGGCCGATGTCGCCGTTGGTCGCGTTGCCGAAGAACCCGTTCTCCTTGAACGTGTTGTTCTTCGCCGCATTGCCCCAGTCGTCGTACAGGCACCCGAACGGCCCGCCCGTCTCAACGCCGCCCTCGCAGTGCGCGACGGGCGGAGGGGTATCCGTGTCGGGGAAGGGAAAGATGATGAGACCCCACGACCCGTTGTGGACGAACTTGTTCTTCATCATGGTGTCGTTGCGGCCGCCCGCGATCGACATCCCGGTGCCGACCGGCGCGGCGCCGGCCGCCCCGACCCGCGGCACGTTCGGGTTGTTGTTGTCGTGGACGTAGTTGTGCATGAAGACCCAGCACGAGCTCGTGTGGGTGATCGAGCTGGTGGCGTTGCCGGGGCAGGCGCCGTCCTGCGGCGAGGGGGCGTCGTCGTTGTTCTGGCTGTTCGTGTCGAAGCCGTCCTGGTTGTTGTCGAACTCCGAGTTCTTGACGACCAGCCAGCCGCCGGAGTTGGTACCCGAGTAGCCGAGCGCGCTGTACTCGGACCAGGCGTGGTCGAGCACCTGGTTGCAGGACTGACAGGCTCCGATGTAATAGCCGGAGTCGCTGAAGTTGCTGGCGTAGGTCTGGAACAGCTTGCCGCTGCCATTCGAGTTGCTGGTGAAGATCCCGTACCCGGCCGCCGTCGAGTCGCCGCCGTAGTAGGTCGAGGTGGCGCTCAGGTAGGAGCCCTTGAACGGGCCCATGCCGATCTGGCCGGAGCCGTCGCCGCCGTTCCACCAGATCTCGTTGCCCTGGCCGCTGCTCCCCGCGAGGAAGTTGCAGACGGTGAGGTTGTCGATCCGGGTGTGGTTCGCCTTGAAGACGACGATCCCGTTGCGGCCCTGAGGCGTGCCGTCCGGGCCGTTGACGCCGAAGTCCTGAACCGCCGGGTCGGAGCTGCAGTGCTTGCCCTTGTGCGGCAGCGTGCCGTCGACGATCACCTTCTTGCGGCTCATCCCGCGGAGGTGCAGCCCCTTCTTGGTGATCAGGACGCCGGCGGGCGGAGGTCCGTCCTCGCTGGCCGGTCCGGTGACCCGGTCGTAGCTCTCGTGGTAGTCGCCGGGGCCGACGAGGATCCAGTCGCCGGGCCTGGCCTTGTTGACGGCGGCCTGGATCGACTTGAACTTGCCCTTGACGCCCTTGTAGTTGCCGACCCGCAGGACGCGAGACCCCCGGTTCTGGGCCGCAGCCGAAGCCGGCGTCGACGCGATCCCGATGCCCAGGACCGGCAGCAGGACGAGAGAGCGCGGGGAGAAGACGTGGTGCCCTGCGTTCCGCCATTGCTCCTTTCCATCCTCGCGTCGGATTCGCGGACCACGATCACAACGCATGCTTGGTGGGCTCCGCGGGCCACCCTACTACCAATTCAGGGGGGTGAGGAAACGGTTACTCCTCCGGCGGAGCCGTCAGCAGCACGCGGCAGGGCGCTCGCTTCAGCACGTACTCGGTCACCTCGCCGATCTCATCCGGCCGTGCTCCGCCGATCCCCCCGAGCACCGCACCCCCTCTGATCCGGGTCGGCGGCTCGCCGCCCATCACGATCACCTCCACCCCCTTGTCCCTGGCCTCCTCGACGATTCCCGACCCGATCGAGCGCGCCGGAACCAGTTTCGTGGCGACCTCGACGTTCTCGTACTCGTCCCCCACCTCGCGGGCACGGTCGAGCGCCCGCTCGGCGCCCGCGCGGACCTCCTTGGGCAGGGATGCGTCGAGAGGGACGGTGAGCGGCAGCTCCGCGATATAGACGATCTCCAGACGGGGCGGACGCTCCCCCTTCTCCACCTCGGCATCGGCAAGGCGGCCTGCCGTGCTGACGATGTCATCGTCGAGCCGCGTGCCGAAGACCGGGACGAGGATCGTCGAGTACTCCACATCAGTCGGCTGCTTCTTGAGGGACGCCTCCGGAACCTGGACCCGGCGGGTCAGCGGTGTGCCTTCCACGTAACGCCGATAGATCACGTAGAAGACCAGCCCGAACAGCATCCAACCGCCGCCGACGTAGACGGCGGTGTGGTGCAGTAGGAACACGCTTATCCAGGCCAACCCGCTGATGGCGGCGCCCGCGATCGCGGGCAGGGGCAGCTCGGTGGATCCGATGCGCACATTCCACGGCACCCGGTAGGGCCGCTCCAGATCCGGCTCCAAGACCCGTAATCGGACGATCGAGATCTGGGCGATCGTCACCGCGAGCAGCGCGCCGAACGCGTACACGCGCGCCAGGAAGCGGATGTCGCCGGGTATCGCGAGGGCGAGTGCCAGCAGGGCGGCGATGATGATCGCGATGTACGGCGTGGAGTAGTTCTTCTCCAGCTTGCCGGCCCAGCTCGGGATCTGGCGATTGGTCGCCAGCACGTACACGTGCCGAGAGAGCCCCAGCATCGCCGTGTTCGCCGCCCAGAAGAGCACGGGAACGGCGACCAGCATCACCGCCCATTTCATGACGCCGGCCAGCCACGCGGGGTCGTAATTGGCGACCACCCCCAGGATCGGCTCCTCGATGTACTTGCCGGCAAGAGCGGTCTCCGGACCGTGCGCACCCGTCACGACGGGAACCGCCATCAGAGCCACGGCCGCGATGCCCGCGTAGATCAGTGGGATCGCGATCGCGCCCACGCCCAGCACCCGCTTCAGGTCACCCGGCTCGAATTCCAGGTCCGGCGCCAGGTCGCTCGCCGCCTCGATGCCCGCGTAGGCGATCGTTGCGATCACCAGCGAGTAGACGATGTCCTTGACGCTCGGCGAGGTGAACAGATCGAGCTCCGCCGTGAGCCGGTCCGGATGGAGCACGACGATCAGCCCGACGACGATCACGAGCAGCTGCAGCCCGAGCTCGGCCAGCGCCAGCACGACCAGCCGGAACTGCCGGTTTCGCCCGGTGATGTCCGCAATGTTGAGGAAGGCGGCGAGCCCGATGACGACGATCGCGACGGCCAGCTCGACATCCCCCCCGCCGAACCGCCCCGAGATCGGCGTCAGGTAGTGGGAGACCGTGATCGACGCCGCCGCGATCACGATCAGGTAATCGATCAGGATCGCCCAGCCCGCGATGAAGCTGATCAGCTCGTTGAAGGCGTGTCTGGCGAAGGTGGCGGATCCGCCGCGCTCCCGCAGCATCGCGCCGCCCTCCACGTAGGAGAGCGAGGTGAGGGCGAACATCAGCCCCGCCGCCAGGAAGATCAGCGGAGTCAGCCCCAGGCCGCGATCGGCGACGACGCCGATCGAGAAGTAGATCGAGAACCCGACCGCGGCCGACGCGGCCGAATACAGGAACGGAACGCCCAGCAGGCGCTTCGCCCTCATCTCCCCAGCTCCCTCATCCGCGCATCGACAGGTACAGCCTTCCGGAGCCGAGGGCGATGAAGAGCAGCCCGAACAGGAACCCGACGGCGAGCGGGCCCCCACCCCGCGCCAGCGTCAGCACCAGCATGAGCACGCCGAACCCGATGATGACCACTGAGAACGTGCGAACGGCGAGCTGGTAACCCTCGTCCGGCGACGGGCGTCGAGGCTGATTCACGCCTCCATTAAACGGGTTGCGCCGGGGGAGGCGCGATCAGCCGGGCAGGCCGCCGATGATCGGGATGATCAGGATGGCCACTATGTTCGCCACCTTGATCATCGGGTTGATGGCCGGACCGGCCGTGTCCTTGTAGGGATCGCCCACCGTGTCTCCGGTGACCGCGGCCGCATGGGCCTCGGAGCCCTTGCCGCCGAACGCCCCGTCCTCGATCAGCTTCTTGGCGTTGTCCCAGGCGCCTCCGCCCGCCGTCATCGCGATGGCCTGGAAGACCCCCACGACGATCACCCCGATCAGCAGACCGCCGAGCGCCTGGTAGGAGATCAGCCCGACGATCAGCGGGACCAGGATCGGGATCAGCGAGGGCAGAATCATCTCCTTCTGAGCCGCGGCGGTGACGATCCTCACCGCGTGCCCATACTCGGGCTTCTCCTCGCCCTTCATGATCCCGGGGTGTTCGCGGAACTGGCGGCGGACTTCCTCCACCACTCCGCCGCCGGCCCTTCCCACCGCCTCGATCGCCAGCGACGAGAACAGGTAGACCATCATGCCGCCGATCAGCAGGCCGATCAGCACCGGCGGCTCGAAGATCTGGAAGGAGAGCACCTTGTTGCCGGCCTCGGCCTGCAGCTCGCTGGTGAAGGCGTTGAACAGCACCAAGGCCGCGAGTGCGGCCGAGCCGATCGCGTATCCCTTGGTCACCGCCTTGGTCGTGTTGCCCACGGCATCGAGCGGATCGGTGATGTCACGGACCTCCTGCGGCAGGTCCGCCATCTCCGCGATCCCACCCGCGTTGTCGGTGATCGGACCGAAGGCGTCCAAGGCGACGATCAGCCCGGTGAGCGAGAGCTGCGCCATAACCGCGACGCCGATGCCATAGATGCCATCCGTCCCACCTCCGGCGAGCTTCCAGGCGCCGAGGATCGCGAAAGCGAGCACCAGGACGGGCAGCGAGGTGGACTGGAGACCCTGGGCGAGGCCCTGGATGATGTTGGTCGCGTGCCCGGTCTCCGAAGCCTTGGCGATCGTCCGCACGGGCCGGAAGCGGGTCGACGTGTAGTAGTCGGTGAGGACGAAGAGGAGAGCCGTGACGCCCACGCCGATCAGCCCGCAGAGCCACAGGTCGGTGACGCTCGTGTTGCCGAGGGAGCCGCCACTCAACGGGTCGCTCATCAGCCACTTGGTGATCGGGTAGAAGGCGGCGGCCGACAGGACAGCCGAAACGGCCAGCCCACGGTAGAGCGCGGCCTCGACGTTCCCGGTGAGGGTGCGCACCGAAAGCGCTCCGACGATCGAGGCGATGATGGCCACAGCGCCGATAGCGAGTGGATAGATCGCCACCTCGCGCGTGAAGCCCGTGAAGGTGATGACCCCGAGCAGCATGACGGCCACGGCCGTCACGGCGTACGTCTCGAAAAGGTCGGCCGCCATTCCCGCGCAGTCGCCTACGTTGTCGCCGACGTTGTCCGCGATCACGGCAGGGTTGCGCGGGTCATCCTCGGGGATGCCAGCCTCGATCTTCCCGACCAGGTCCGCGCCAACATCGGCGGCCTTGGTGAAGATGCCGCCTCCGAGTCGCGCGAAGACCGAGATCAGCGATCCGCCGAAGCCCAGCCCGACGAGGGCGTCGACGCACTCCTTGTCGCTGAGGTCGGTGAAGATCAGCAGCGCGCCGAAGTAGCCCGCCACGCCCAGCAGCGCGAGGCCGACGACCAGGAGACCCGTGACGGAGCCGCCCTTGAAGGCGATATCGAGCGCAGGCGGGATGCCGCCCCGGGCCGCCTCGGCCACCCTCGCGTTGGCGCGAACCGAGAGGTTCATGCCGATGAACCCGGCGGACCCCGAGAGCACACCGCCGATCAGGAAGCCGATCGCCGTCTCGACGTTCTGCAGCGGGATCAGCAGGATTGCGACGACCACGCCGACGCCGGCGATGATCATGTACTGGCGCTTCAGGTAGGCGCTGGCGCCCTCCTGGACCGCGCCCGAGATCTCCTGCATGAGCTCGTTTCCGGGCGATTTCGCGAGCAATCGCTGGGTGATGAGCAGGCCGTACACCACCGCCGCTGCGGCGCAACCGAGCGCGACGACGATTCCGTAATCGGTCCAAAACTGAGTCAAGGGGATTGCTCCTGCGTCGGGTTCGAAGAAAATGCCGCTCTTGAAAGCGGCGCGGCAGTCTACTTGTTACGCCGGGTACTCGGCTTAGCCCGGGGTCCAGAGGCCCGAGTCTCCCTTCGGAGGCTCGGGGTCGGGGCTCTCGCCCTCGCCGCCACCGCCCTCCTCAGACGGCTCGCCCTCTCCGGCGTGCGTGGCGTAGAGGACTTGAAGCTCCGAGATCGCCTGGCGGAGCTGCGCCTGCGCGTCGGGCTTGACCAGGTCCACGAGCGCCTGGGCGGCGTCGATTCCGACCTTGGCCTGGGCCAGATCGCGCTCGTCGTCCTTCGCGATCCGCCGCGCCGAAAGATTGAGGATGCTGACCACGCTCTGCAGGATCACGTCCTCGACCCGGACCTTGCGGATCTCCTCCTCGAGCTGGGCGCGGACCTCCTCGTCGCTCAACTGCCCGGGCTGCTGCTCGGCCGGCTGCTGCTCTTCGCCCTGCTGTTCTTCATCTGCCACTGATGGCTCCCTCCGGTGCGTAGGTCTTACGGGTCTCCTCGACCGAGCGGCGATAGATCTCCTCGATCGGAGCGCCCTCGGCGAAGCGGGCGTAGGCACGCTGGGCGCCGTTCCGGTCCGGGAGGTCCACCTGCAGGCCGAGCGTCTGCCGAGCGGGCTCCGTCCACTCGACGAGATCCTCGAGGACGGCGCGGCGTCGGAACCAGCTGTCCCTCGCGGAAGTCGATCATCTCGCCGTCCATCCCGTAGCGAATCGCCCGCCAGAGATTCTCCTCGATCTCGCGCTGCGCGACGCCCAGACGGCCGCAGAAGCCGTCCCCGCTCTCGGGCGTGATCCCCGCGTCGAGATCCGATGCGGTCTGCGCCACGCAGGCGGTGATCAGCGCGGCGAGGCCGAGCGACTCGTCGCCCCGCGTCTGGGCGTCGCAGATCCGGACCTCGACCGTGCCGAAGGAATGGTGCGGGCGCACGCTCCACCAGAGCTGCGTCGCCTCCACGATCGAGTCCGTGGCATTGAGCAGGCGGACGAAGTCCGCATAGGCCGCCCAGTCCCCGAACGGCTCGTGGACGCCGCAGCGGGGGAAGGTGCGCGTGAAGATCTCGGTCCTGACCGAGTGCAGGCCGGTGTCGCGATGATCGAGGAAGGGCGAGTTCGCCGAGAGGGCGAGGAGTGGCGGCAGGAGCTCCCGCATCCGGTCCGAGACGGCGACCGCGCGGTCGGGCCCCTGGATGCCGACGTGAACGTGGAGGCTCCAGGTGTTGTTCCGCTGCGCGACCCAGCGCAGGTCCCCCTCCAGCCGCCGGTAGTGCTCGGTCTGGATGATGTGCTGGTCGAGGTAGTTGGCCCACGGGTGGGTCCCCATCGCGGCAAGCGCCAGGCCCATCTCGTCGGCGATCGCAAAGAGGCGGGCCCTCCTCGCCCGCTGCCGCTCGGCCGCGTCGGCGAAGGTCTCGCCGCGGCCCGACCGGATCTCGATCTCTGTATCGATCAGCTCGCCCTTGACGGCGTGCGTCAGCTCCGGATCCCGCAGGCAGGCCTCCTGCATCTCCTCGAACCGGTGCTCGAGGTCGAGGACGGCGGGATCCAGGATCGCGAACTCCTCCTCGATCCCGACCGTGAAGTCGGTCGAGGCCTCGAAGGTCTCCCGGACCGCATCGAGGTCCAGCCCGTCGTGATTTGGATCGGGATCGGTTGTCATCGGACTTGGGTCCGATCTAGGCCAGGTAGAAGTAGAGGGCGTAGAGCAGGTCGACTGCGGGGCTCGAGGTGTGCACGGTGACGTCCGGAGGCACCTGGAGCAGGCGCTCGGAGTAGTTGAAGATGATCTTGACGCCCGCCTTGACCAGCCGGTCGGCGACCTCCTGAGCAGCGTCGGATGGAACGGCCAGCACGCCGACGACCACCTGCTCGCCCTCGACCACGGCGTCGATGTCATCGAACGAGCGGACATCGAGGCCACCCACCTGCCGGCCGATCACGACCGGATCGACGTCGAACATCGCCACGATCCGGAATCCGTGGTCGGCGAAGATGTCCGAGCTCGCGATCGCCTGCCCGAGGTGGCCCGCGCCGAAGAGCGCGATGTTGTGCTGGCCCGCGGTCCGGAGGATCTTCCGGATCTCCGAGACCAGCGAGTCGACGTTGTAGCCCACCCCTCGCTTGCCGAACTTGCCGAACCCGGACAGGTCCCGCCGGATCTGGGTCGAGTTGATGTGGGTGTAGTCCGAGAGCTCCTGCGAGGAGATCGTGTCCTTGCCCATCTTCCGCGCCTGCGTCAGCACCTGGAGATAGCGCGATAGGCGTGCGGCGACCCCGAGCGAGAGACGATCCCCGTCCGTGAGCTCCGAGGGCTGCTGCTCGGCGGCCTCGGCCGCGACGTCCTCGATCATGCGGACAAGGTATCGAGCCGCGCGCGCAGACCGTCGGCGTCGAGGAACAACTCCGAGACGACTTCCCCGCCGACCTCGATCACGGGGATGCGCTCCAGGTAGCGGCGCAGCAGTCCCTCATCCGACTCGATGTCCACTTCCACCAACTCGAAGGTGAGGCCCGCGCGAAGCTCCTCGAGCCCCTCGCGCACCTCATTGCAGAGGTGGCAGTCAGGCCGCCCGTACAGAACTACGGTCGGTGGCCGCATCATTCGACCGCGCCTCGGTCGGCTCGCCCCATCGCCTACGAGACAGCGAGGCGAGCCGATTCGGCGCTCGCATCGAAGCCGAGGTAGTCGGGGTAGGCGATCGGATCCGTGAAGCGGGCGGCGGAGCCGATCATCGCCGCATTGTCGGTGCAGAGCGAGATCGGGACCAGCTTCAGCCGGATGCCGAGCTCGTCGCAGAGCTCGCGCGTGCGGTCGCGGAGCTCGGCGTTGGCGGCGACACCGCCCCCAAGGGCGATCGCGGGCCAGTCGCCCGCGCGGGCGGCCCGCCGGAGCTTCGTCACCAGCTGGTGGGTGATCGCCCGCTGGAAGGACGCGGCCAGATCCGCTCGCCGGCGTTCGGTCTGCTCCTCCCCAAGGTCACGGACCCGGTAAACCAGCGAGGTCTTCAGACCGCTGAAGCTGAAGTCGAGCCCGCGCTCGCTCATCGCCACCGGGAAGTCGAAGGCCTCCGGGTCACCTTCCTCCGCCGCTCGTTGGATCGCCGGACCGCCCGGATAGCCGAGGCCGAGCAGCCGCGCTCCCTTGTCGAAGGCCTCCCCGGCGGCATCGTCGACGGTCGAGCCGAGGACCTCGAAGGAACCGTGCTCGCGCACGCCGGCGAGCAGCGTGTGGCCGCCGCTGGCGATCAGGCAGAGGAACGGCGGCTCGAGCGGATCCGGTTCGAGGAAGTTGGCCGCGACGTGCCCCTGCAGATGGTCGACCGGGATCAGCGGCTTCCGGTGCGCTGCCGCCAGCGCCTTCGCCGAGCTCAGCCCGACGAGCAACGCTCCGATCAGTCCCGGCCCCTGGGTGACCGCGATCGCGTCGGCCTCGGGCAGCGTCGTCCCCGCCTCGTCCAGCGCCGCGGCGACCACGGCGTTGACGAGCTCGAGGTGGTGTCGCGAGGCGACCTCGGGCACCACCCCTCCGAAGCGTTCGTGGAACGCGGCCTGGGAGGAGACGATGTTGGAGAGGATCCGCGGGCCGTCGACGACGGCCGCGCAGGTGTCGTCGCAGGACGTCTCGAGAGCCAGAATCAAGCGACCGAGGCGCCCTCGGCCGCCTCGAGCCACATGATCAGTGCGTCCTCTCCGTTGTCGTGGTAGTAGCGCCGGCGCCGCCCCGCGGAGCGGAAGCCGAAGCGGCGATACATCTCGATGGCGGGTGCGTTCGAGACGCGGACCTCGAGCGTGAACCGGGACCCCGCGCCCGCCTCCTCGAAGAGACGCTCGATCAGGTCGGTGGCGACGCCGCGCCGGCGGCGTTCGGGATGGACGGCGACGTTCATCAGGTGCCAGACGTCGTCATACCGCGCGCAGACGAGGTAGCCGACCAGCCCGTCGGAGTCCTCGGCCGCGAGACAGATCCCCGACGGCTTCGAGAGCTCCAGGACGAACATCGCCAGCGACCATGGCGTCGGGAACGAGCGACGCTCGATCGAGATGACCGAAGGAAGGTCGCCGTAGCCCAGGCGGCGCAGGCTCAACCCGTCCCGCGCTTCGCCCGGGGACTCAGCGATCTCGCTCAAGCCATCTCTTCGCATCAGGCGGTCTCAGATACAGGGGTTGGATCTGGTCCGGCGTCGCCACGGCCGCCGCCTCCCCCACCGCGCAAACGTGCCTTGCGGCGACTCGGTGGATCGGATCATCCGGCGGGGCAACCGTGGCACCGGCGGCCTCCAGTTCTGCGGCAAATCGTAGCGCCCCGTCTCCGGCCGCCTGAGGCGTCACATCGAGGTCCTCGACCCGTGCGGCCAGCACGCCGGGCGGCGTCACGAAGGGAGCCCACAGCTCCACTCCCTCGTCATCGAACAGGGCGGCGAACGCCTCGCCGCGCCGCGCATCGATCACCGGGAGCGCGGGAGACTCCGAGCCGCCCTCCGAGATTCCACGCGCCAGCGCAGCCAGGGAGCCGACCGGCGCGATCGGGATCTGCCTCGCCTGGGCGAGAGCACGGGCGGTTGAGATCCCGATCCGCAGGCCCGTGAACGAGCCCGGTCCGATTCCGACCGCGATCCGCTCGATCCGCGCCCAGCCGCCCGCCTCCTCGACGCTTCCCTCGATCTCGCCGAGGAGCACCTGGGAATGACGCGGCCGGCCGTCGGGTCCCGGGTCGATCCGCGCTTCGCGGACGACCTCGCCGTCGGCAGTCACTCCCACCACGGCATCCGCCGTGGCGCTGTCGACACCGAGCACGACCATCAATAGAGTGCGCCCGGAGGATCGGCGTCCGTCGAACTCGGGAGAAGGAGAACCACCCTCATGGCAGAGCAGTCCAGCAGGTCCACACGACACCCGGCGGTGATCGCAGCGGTGCTCGGCATCGCCGTCTTCGGCGTCGGCGCAGGCGTCGCGGTCGCCGGATGCGGCAGCGACAGCAACAGCGACAGCGTGAACAACGTCATCGACAGCGTTCAATCTCAAGCCAGCAGCATCCAGTCCCAGGCAAGCAGCGTTTCGAGCAGCGTTTCGAGCCAGATCTCGACCGCCGTCCAGAACGCCAATCAGCAGGCTGACAGCGTCCAGAGCCAGGTCCAGAGCGTCCAGAACCAGGTTCAGGGGAAGCAGAATCAGAACGGCGGCCAGTACGGCTACTAGTCAGCCTTGAAGTACGTCCTCTTCTACGAATCGGCCAACAATGTCTCGGAGAGGGCACCCACGCACGCTCCCGCTCACCGCGAGCATTGGCGCCCCTTCCGGGAGCGGGGCGAACTCCTGCTGATCGGCCCGTTCGGCGACCCTCAGTCGCAGGGCGCGATGTCGGTGTTCACCACCCGGGAGGCGGCCGAGGAGTTCGCGCGAACGGATCCGTTCGTGGTGAATGGAGTGGTCAGCTCCTGGGAGGTACGAGAGTGGGATGAGGCGGTCGCTCCCTAGGTCAGCTCGATCTCCCGCTCGTCGCCCCCAGCGTGCCGGATATCGACCCGCTGGGTGACCCGCTCGATCCCCGACTCGGCCGCGCCGGGCCACTCGATGAACGCCACGGCATCGGGCGTCAGGTAGTCGTCGAGCAACGCCGGGTCCTCCTGGCCCAGATCGGCCAGCCGGTAGAGGTCGAGATGCGAGACGGGGATGCGGCCTCGATAGGTGTGCCCGATCGTGAAGGTCGGCGAGGTCACCGGTTCCTCCACCCCGAGAGCCCGGCAGGCGCCGCGGATCAGGGTCGTCTTGCCGGTCCCCAGGTCCCCGCTGACGAGGACGACATCCCCCGGGCGGAGCTGCGCGGCAAGCCGCTCCCCGACCGCCTCTGTCGCAGCCGCACTGTCGGTCCGCTCGGTCAGCCGCCGAACAGACCCATCTGATCGGGCTCGGGCTCGCGTGCGACCAACGGCTCCGGCTCCGGCAGCGGCTGCGCCAGCAGATCCGGGATCTGCTCGAAGTCCTCACGGAGCTGCTCGGCCACCCGCGGCGTCCGCAGCCCCGCGGCCGGGTGGAAGAGCGGCAGGAGGAAGAGGTGCCGACCGCCGAGCATGCGCTCCTGCGGGATTCCGCGGACCTTGGTGATCCCGGTCGGGTTGGCCGTGAGCAGCTTGGTGGCGAAGTTGCCGAGCGTGCAGATGATGCGCGGCTCGATCAGCTCGACCTGCTTCTCCAGGTAGGGGCGGCAGGAATCGATCTCCTCCGGCTGCGGGTCGCGGTTGCCGGGCGGGCGACACTTGAGGACGTTCGCGATGAAGACATCGTCGCGCTTCAACCCGATTCCCTCGAGCAGGTCGGAGAGGAAGCCGCCGGCGCGGCCGACGAACGGCAGGCCCCGGCGATCCTCCTCGGCGCCGGGGGCCTCGCCGACGAACATCAGGTCCGCGTCGGCGTTGCCGGACCCGAAGACGACGCGGTTGCGCGTCTCGGACAGCGGGCAGCGCACGCAGACCGAGGCCTCGTTGTAGACCTCGACCAGCGCCTGACGGCGGGGCTCCGCGTCGCTCACGAGCCTCCCTGCCGCCGGGCGGCCGCTCGCTTCTCGGTGGCACGCTGCTGCTTGAAGCGCTCCTTCGCGCCACCGCGATTCGTCCCCCGCTTGTCCTCCAGCCGGCGCCGCTGGTTCGGCGTCAGCTGGCGCTGCAGCGGCGCAGAGACGGAGAGCAGGCGCTCCACGTCCGCCGCTCCGCATTCGGGACAGCTCACATCGGCGGCGTCGAGGCCCACATGCGAGCCGACCAGCTCCTCGAAGCGATGTCCACAGGATCGACAGGCGAACTCGTAGATCGGCACCGGCTTGATGGTAGTTCGGGTTCCCGACCGCCCGGGTAGCTCCCGGGGCCGCAAATACCGCCGATTCGGCCGGTTTTCGACTGGCTGGCTGGCCAGAAACGCGCTCTATACTTCGCCGCGGGCCGTGACTGAACTAGCGCGGACCCAATCGAACTTCACGCACCGACACCCTCGTCCATCAAAGAAAGCCGTCTGGTATCTCCAATGCGGGAACTGGAACGGGATGACCTCCCCTCCGTGAGCACGACCAAAATGGTCGTCGTAGGCCGTGGCCGCGTGGGCGGCTCACTGGCCGGCGCGGCTCGGGCTGCCGGAATCGAGGTCGATCTCATCGGCCGAGACGAGCCAATCGATGGGGGTCCCGCGGTCCTGCTCTGCGTTCCGGATGACGCCATCACCGAGACCTGCGCCCGGCTGGCGGAGGTGGCTCCGCCGCTCGTCGGCCACGTCAGCGGCGCCAGCACACTCGACGTCCTGGCTCCGGCGCGAGAGCGTGGCGCGTCGACCTTCTCCCTGCATCCGCTGCAGACCTTCGCCGACGGCGAGACGGCCGTCGCGGGCACGCCGGCCGCGATCGCCGGCTCCGATCACTCCGCGCTCGCCTTTGCCCACTCCCTCGCCGAGACGCTCGGGATGCACCCGTTCGAGGTGCCCGAGGAGAACCGGGCCGCCTACCACGCGGCCGCCGCAATGGCCTCGAATCTCCTGGTGGCATTGGAGGAGTCAGCCGCCGAGGTGCTCGAGCGAATCGGCGTCGACCAGGCGCGCGAGCTGCTCGCCCCGCTGGTCATGCGCACCGCGGCGAACTGGGTCGACCAAGGACCCGCCGCCCTCACCGGACCGATCGCCCGCGGCGACCACGCCACGGTGCAGCGGCATCGCGTCGCACTCGCCGAGACCGCACCGGAGCTCGTCAGGCTGTACGACGCGCTGGCGATGCGCGCGGAGGCCATCGCATGGGAAACCCGCGGGGTGTCCTCATGAAGACCGTCCGCACCAGGACGGAGCTGCGAGAGGCGCTCGCCATTCCTCGGCGGGAGGGCAAGCGGATCGGACTCGTCCCGACCATGGGTTACTTCCACGAGGGTCACCTGTCCTTGATGCGGCGAGCGCGTGAGGACTGCGACGTGGTCGTCGTCAGCCTGTTCGTCAACCCGACCCAGTTCGGCCCCGGCGAGGACCTCGAGGGGTATCCGCGTGACGAGGACCGGGACACCGAGCTGGCGGCACTCGAGGGAGTCGACCTGCTCTGGATGCCCGACGCCGACGAGATGTACCCGGATGGATTCGCCACCACCGTCGAGGTCGGGAACCAGCTCACCGGGGTGCTCGAGGGCGATCCGGGCCATCGAGGCCCGTCCCACTTCCGCGGCGTCACCACGATCGTCGCCAAGCTCTTCAACTCGGTGCAACCCGACATCGCCTACTTCGGCCGCAAGGACGCCCAGCAAGCGGTCGTGATCGAGCGGATGGCGCGCGATCTCGACTTCCCCGTGGAGATCGCCGTGCAGCCGACCGTTCGCGGAGAGGGCGGCCTGGCGCTGAGCTCCCGTAACGCCTATCTGACGGCGGAGCAGCGCGACCAGGCGACCGCGATCTCGCGTGCCCTGAGCGCGGCTGAGCGGGCTGCCCGCGAAGGAGAGCGCTCCACCGAGGCTCTCGTGGAGGTCGCGAGGAACGAGCTTCGCAGTGCCGGCATCGAGCCGGAGTACGTGGAGGCGCGCGCCGCGGAGGACCTCTCCCCCGTCGCCGAGCTCAACGGGCGACCGGTGCTGGTGGCGGTCGCGGCGAAGGTGGGCAGGGCCCGCCTCATCGACAACGTCTTGATCACTCCGAACCCCTGATGCAGCCGATGAAGGGAGCACAGCCGTGAGCACACAACCCCCCAACAAGCCGTCTGGTTCCGACCGACCGCGGATGACCCTGCCTCACCTCGCCGAGATGAAGCGCGATGGCGAGCCGATCGTGATGGTCACCGCCTATGACTATCCGTCCGCTCAGATCGTCGACGAGGCGGGTGTGGACATCGTCCTCGTGGGTGACACGGCGGCCATGGTCGTGCTCGGTCACGACGCCACGACACCGGTCGGCATGGAAGAGATGTTGATGATGACCCGCGCCGTCCGCCGCGGCCTCGAGCGTCCGCTGCTGATCGGCGACATGCCCTTCGGCTCCTACGAGAGGTCCAACGAGCAGGCGATCGAGAACGCCCAGCGCTTCGTCAAGGAAGCCCAGGTCGACGCCGTCAAGCTCGAGCGCGGCGGCGCCTCCGTGGACCGCGCCCGGGCGATCGTCCGCTCCGGGATCCCGGTGATGGGCCACGTCGGCCTCACACCGCAGACCGCCACCGCGCTCGGCGGCTTCAAGGCACAGGGGCGAACGGCCGAGGCCGCCGCGAAGCTCTTCGAGGAGGCTCTCGCTCTGCAGTCCGTCGGCTGCTTCGCAATCGTCTTCGAGGCGATCCCATCTGCCGTCACCGAGGCGCTGATGCCGAAGCTGGAGATCCCGGTGATCGGAATCGGCGCAGGCCCGGCCACCGACGGCCAGGTCCTGGTCCTGCACGACCTGCTCGGTGTCTACGACGGCCACCAGCCGAAGTTCGTGAAGCGCTTCGCGGAGGTTCGCAGGGAGTCCCTGAAGGGCGTGCGCGCCTACACCGAGGAGGTCCGCGCCCGGACGTTCCCCGACGAGGAGCAGCACACCTACTCGATCCCGCAGGAGGAGCTGGAGGAGCTCGCCCGCTACCTCGAGCAGGAGACGCTGGTCGGCACCGACACCCCCTGGGACTGGTAGGCCGCCGAGGCCCGGCTACGGGCGAGGGGTCGGGGCAGGGGCTGTGGTGGCATCCGGAAACTCGCGTGCCGTCTGACGGCGCAGGATCTCGACGCCCACCACCGCCAGCGCAGCGAGGATCAGGATGATCAGCACCTGGCCGATGTTGTTGATCGTCGGGAGGAGTGTCAGCCAGAGCAGGAAGATGAAGGCGAGGACGGCGTAGACGACCACCGGCCGCTCACGCAGGTACGGCGCCAGGAAGCGCCGCACCGCGACCTCATGCCGGCCGGGCCCCGCGAGTAGCCCTCCGGCGATGAACCCCAGTCCGATCACGAGCACGAACAGGGCTCGCTCGCGCAGGCCGGCGGAGATGATGTTCCAGACCGAGCTGATGGCGGGTTTGACCGCATCGGACTTCGCCACCGAGTCGACGACCCCGTTGCCGATGACGTGCCTCACCAGCAGAACGAGCAGCGTGGCAGCCAGGATCCCGCCCCCGGCTGCGATCAGTGCCTCCCGGCGCCAGTCCTTCGCCAGGTAGATGGCCGCCAGGTAGAGAAGGAGCGCCAGCACCGGCAGCACGAAACCGAGGTTGCGCAGCGCCTTCACGACGTCCTGGAGACCGCTCAGTCCGCTCGGACTTCATCACGACGATCTCGCCGGGGTGCTGAATCGCCTGACGGTTCAGCAGGTCGGTGACGCGCGTCTGGAGCGAGGCGAGCGTGGGGTCGAGCTTGATGATGTTCGCCTGGCTCGGATCCTTTAGCACCGCGGCGGCCTGTGCCTGCACGGCGGCGGACCGTTTGTCGAGCTTGGTCAGGCGGCCCTGGAGGTCGGACAACCGGCTCTGAAGCTGGGCGGGGGCCTTCGGCTGGATACCCGCGATCTTCAGCTGGAGGCTCGCGACGGTCGTGCGGAGCTGGGCGGCATCCGTTTCGAGAGTGGTGAGGTTCTGTTGCGCCTCCGGGGTGAGCGTGCCGGCCTGTGCCTGGGAGAGAGTTGATCGCGTGGACTCGATCTTGCTCTGGATCGTCGTCAGGCGCTGCTTGAGCTCCGTCGCGGACTGCTGGATCAAGGCCTGGATCTGGGAGATCGTCGAAGGGTCTACGCCCAGGCGAGTGGCAACGTCGGCAATGAAGCTCCCGTATTCGATGGTGACGTCGCCGCCCTGGGTCGAGACGAACTGGCCCTTGTCCTCGATCAGGCTGACGAACCGCTGCTGCGCCCCGTCGATCGCGGTGGCGACGAGAGTGCTGAACCTGTGGTGAGGCGAGCGCCGTCTCCGCCACGTTCGTGGCGAGCTGTCTGGTCGCCGCCGCGACCGGAGCGGCGAGCGGCGCAGCTGGGGGCGGCAGCCTCTGCTCGATCTGGGCCTGCACGTCGACGTTGGCGTAGAGCTGGTCGACCGCGAAGATGCTGAGCTGCTGCTGGACGTCCTTGTTCTGGAGGATCTGCTCGGTGTTGTTGGAGAACTGGCCGGAGTCGAGGACCTCGGTCTGAACCCAGTTGGCGACCATCGAGACAACCAGCACGATCGAGGCGAGCACGACGAGGGCCCAGACAAGCTTGCGGTGACGACGCTTCGGCTCGGCGGGTTGCTTGGTGGCGTCGTTCACTGGGTCGGTCCCGGCATCGGGCGCGATTCTCTCAGGCGTACCAACGCCCGCATCGCCCCAATGGGGTGATATCAGGTTCGTTACCGTCCGTGGCATGGGCGTTCACAGCGGGGAGCTGACCTACTCGACCCGCGGCGACACCGACGTGATCGACATCACCGGCGATATCCAGCAGGTCATCGCCGAAGGATCCGTTGCCGATGGGCTCGTCACCGCGTTCGTGCGGGGATCGACGGCCGCGATCGCCACGATGGAATTCGAGCCGGGCGGCATCGCCGACCTCCGGGCGCTGCTGGACAGACTGATCCCGGTGGAGGGCGACTATGAGCACAACCGCCTCAACCACGACACGAATTCCCACGCGCATCAACGAGCCTCGCTGATCGGTGCCTCCGAGCAGGTGCCGGTGATCGGCGGCCGACTTGCGCTCGGCACCTGGCAGCAGCTCGTCCTGATCGACTTCGACGATCGCCCGCGGGAGCGGACGATCGTGGTCCAGGTCAGCTTCTGAGCGTCAGCTCGGCTGAGGGGCCCGATGGCGAGCCAGGAAGGTCTGGAACGCCAGGGTGAGGCTGCCGGAGAGCAGGAGCAGGACCACGTTGATCCCCAGCACCCCCGCCGCCTCCCAGGAGATGCTCACCTCCCCCAGCCCCAGCGAGACCCCGAACAATGCCGAGGCGGGGATCGTCGTCACAGAGATCGCCACCCCCACCGCGCTGGCTGCCCTTGTCTCGAAGGAGAGCATCGCCGCGATCCCCGCGGCCAGCGGGACGAGCACCGTCGTGTAGTCGATGTGGGCCAGGCTGTGGAGACCGCCGCTCTTGCACCTGGAAGCTCCCGCTCAGGATTCCCAGTCGCCTGGAGTCCCCAGGCAACGGCGCGCCGCAACGATCCAGGTGAGAAGGATGCCGAGCAGCAGGGTGATCAGCGCACGGCGAACCAGTCGGGCCCGCCCGGCAACGAACCCGACACAGGCGGCGCAGATCGGGCAGGAGGTCGGGGCTGACCGCCATCGCTCCGACGACCAGGATTGAGCTGTCCGTGATCACCCCGATGGCCGCCAGCACCCCCGCAACCATCATCAGCGCCAGATAGCGGCCCAGCGGGCGGGCATTCGCTCGGGCCTCCCCCATCACCTCGATCCAGGCGAAGTCGTTTCCACCCGAGATCGGACCCTGGATCGGCGTCGGAGCGATCACCTCCTGGCGGGTGATCAGATAGCTGCCGTCGTCGATCTCCCAATCCCTGATCACTCCCATCACCTGGTCGGCGACGCTGGGCAGAAGGTCGGCCTCGAGAACCACGCCCTCACCGCTTGGCTCGCGGCTCAGCGAAACGACCTGGTGCACACCCCCGGTCCCCTCGAGCGCTCCCGCCAATCCGGTCGCCTTGTGCTCCTCGACGGCAAGGCGTATTCGCAGCACACGGCGAGTCTAGGAACGGCCTGGGACGACTCTACGAGCGAAAGGCGATCTCACGAATCACCTTCGCGGGAGCACCGGCGGCGATCACTCCCGCCGGCAGGTCCCTGGTGACGACCGAGTTTGCACCGACGACACAGCGCTCGCCGATCTCGACGCCGCCGGTGACGACGCAGCCCACCCCGAACCAGCAGTTCGAGCCGATTCGCACCGGCCCCTGCGGCTCGAAGCCCTGCCAGGTGACTGGCTTGGTCGGGTCGTCGTAGCGATGGTCCGAGTCGCCGACAAAGCAGTTGTTGGCGAACATGACGTGATCGCCGATCTCGATCAGCTCGAGGGCGGCGAGCATCGTGTTCTTGTTGAGGAAGCACCCCTCGCCGATCGTGATCCTCGCCTCGCCGGAGAGCGTCAGCCAGCAACCTGGCTCGAGCAACGTTCCCTCGCCGATCCGCAGATGACCGGAGTCGAGCCCCTCGAGCACCTCGCCCTCCACCGGATAGCGGATGAAAAAGCCGTTCTCGGCTGCGTGCCGGTTGATCCGCCGACGGCGGCGCCGGCGATTGTTGCGCTCATACCAGCGTCGCTTGACCCGCCAGGTGCGCCATTGCTGCCAGGAGGCCACGGCTGGAGCTTCGCAAAAGACGCGGTTGCCGCGGTTATGGTCTGCGCCGTGAGCCCCGACTCGAAGCAGGCACTGCGCGGCGGGATCGATCTGGGCGGGACCAAGATCCAGACGGTCGTCGTCGATGCCGACAACAAGGTCCTCGGCCAGTCGCGGCGCCCGACGCCCGACACCGGCGGCCCTGAGGACGTCGCTCGGGAGGTCGCCGCCACGATGCGGGAGGCGGCCGCAGAGGCCGGGCTCGGCACCCGCGACCTGAAGGGAATCGGCATGGGCTCGCCGGGCGACGCGGACGAGGAGACCGGGGTCGTCTCGGATGCCCGCAACCTGCCCGGCTGGACAGGCTCCTTCCCCCTCGGCGAAACCCTCTCCAAGGACCTCGGGGTGCCGGTCCGGATCGGCAACGACGTCTCCGTCGCGGTGCAGGGCGAGTTCGAGCTCGGAGCCGGCAAGCCGTTCAAGACCATCCTCGGCGTCTGGTGGGGGACCGGCGTCGGTGGAGGACTGATCCTGGACGGGAAGCAGTGGCTCGGTCGCGGCGCCGCAGGCGAGATCGGGCACGTGGTCGTCAAGCGCGGCGGCGCGCGCTGCACCTGCGGGCGCAAGGGCTGCATGGAAGCCTATGCGGGACGGCTGGCGATGGAGATCGAGGCGCGCAAGCGGGCCAAGAAGGGCGTCGAAGACCGACCTCTTCAAGATCATGGAGGAGCAGGACCGCGATCGCCTCACCAGTGGCATCTGGGAGCGCGCACTGAAACACGGCGATGACCTGGCGACGACGCTGGTCGACCGGGCGGTCAAGGCGCTCGGGGTCGGAATCGCGTCATCGGTCAACCTGATCGATCCAGAGGCCGTGATCATCGGCGGCGGCCTGGGCGAGCGGCTTGGCAACAAGTACGTCCACCGGATCGCCCAGCGCATGCATCCCCATCTCTTCGTCGACGATCGCCCGCCGGAGATGCGCCTGGCCGCACTCGGCGACCTCGGCGGAGCGATCGGCGCAGCCCTGCTGGTCGATGAGTAGCACGCTGAGCCGACCCTCTCAGGTCAGCAGAAAAGCGGACCGCGGGAGCCTGGCCCCAGGCCAGGCTCCCGCGGATTGCTGCTAGACGCCTGTCGCGTCCTCCACCTCGCCGAACTCGATGATTCCGTAGACGATCCACACGCACAGGAAGAAGATCGCCAGCGACCAGAATGGGTGCTTGCCGCCCATGGAGAGCAACGCATCGATCGCCCCAATGCTCCCGCCGATGATCCCGATCACACGACCGTAGACATTGCCCGCCATCAGCGAGAAGCCTCCGGTCAGTTGGATGACGCCGATGATGACCATCACCCACCCCATCGTGTGGAGGTCGGTGAAGATGTACCTCGTGTCGTTCGCGTAGAAATTCGCATCGGAAATCGCGCCGATGCCGTAGACGATGTTGAGCGTACCCACGAGCAACAGCAGGATCGCCGCGAACATCGTTCGACCCGCGCCTAGCATCTGGGTCTCCTCTCGGTAGCCGGCCACCCCCTAGGTGGCCGTATGGTGCGAAACTACTCCTCCGATCGGCCGGAGCCGGGTCGTCGCGGGCTCGGCAGGGACGGCGCCCCGCCGATCATGTCCTGCCACTTGCGGACGCGGCGATCGTGCTTGGCCTTTCGCGCCTGTGCCTTGGCCAGCTTCCCGCTGCCGGGCTTGTAGCGGCGCTTCGCCCACCATGACCCAGGGCGCGCCAGTCGAATCGCCGCCACCCAGGCGACCGGGGTGATGATCATCCCGATGATCGCCGAGCTGATCTTGCCCTTGAGCGCGACGATCGCGCAGATCCCGAGCGTGACCACGACGGTGCTGACGATTGCCAGTGTCGAACCGCCGTTGCCGGCGTCGAGCGGAACGAAGCCCACGATCAGTCCCCCGCCGATGATCGCCGCGAAGATCACGGCGTCCACGGAGCTGCGCCCCTCGTCGGACCAGTAGACGTCCTCCAGATAGAGCCAGAGCGCGAACTCGTCGAGCGTCAACCCCATCCCGATCCCGAATATGGCGGCGAGGATCTCGAGCCACGGATCGCCCGGCTGGGTCGCGAACTGGAGGAAGCCGGCCGCCATCATCGCGACGATTCCGAACACCAGGTGGTGGATGTGCATTCCCCCCGGGGTCACGTTCCCGGGCCACCACTTGACCTCAGCTCGGATCATCCGCGTGCTGAAGCGGATGAAGCCGAAGGAGAGCAGCATCGCCACCAGCAGAACCAGCCCGGCGCGCTGGCCCTGCGTGTCCAGCGTCGCGCCGCTGTGGAGCTCGAACGAGAAACTCGCCAGCAGGCCCTCTCCCATCGGGCCAGTATCGCCGCTAGGCGGCGACGGCGGTCTTGCGCTTGCCGGTTCGCCGCACCTTCATCTCCGGCTCCACCAGCTCGGAGAGGAATTCACCCGTGTACGAGCCCGGGGTCGCCGCGACCTGCTCAGGAGTCCCGGTGGCGAGCACCTTGCCGCCCTCCTCTCCGCCCTCCGGACCGAGATCGATGATCCGGTCTGCGGTCTTGATCACGTCAAGGTTGTGCTCGATGACGATCACGGTGTTGCCCTGGTCGACCAGTCGATCCAGCACGTCGAGCAGGCGCTGGACGTCGGCGAAGTGCAGCCCGGTGGTCGGCTCGTCGAGGATGTAGAGGGTGTCGCCCGTCGCGACCTTGGAGAGCTCGGTGGCGAGCTTCACGCGCTGCGCCTCGCCGCCGGAGAGCTGCGTTGCCGGCTGCCCCAGGCGGATGTAGTCCAGCCCGACATCGTGCAGCGTGTCGAGCCGGCGGGCGATCTTCGGGATGTCCTTGAAGAACGCGCAGGCGTCCGCGACCGACATGTCGAGCACGTCCGCGATCGACTTGCCCTTGAAGCGAATCTCCAGCGTCTCGCGGTTGTAGCGCTTGCCGTGACACTGCTCGCAGGGCACGTAGACATCGGGCAGGAAGTGCATCTCGATCTTGATCTGCCCGTCTCCGCGGCAGACCTCGCAGCGCCCGCCCTTGACGTTGAAGCTGAACCGCCCCGGCTTGTAGCCGCGCGCCCGCGCCTCGCGCGTCTGCGCGTACAGCTGGCGGATGTGGTCGAAGACGTTCGTGTAGGTCGCCGGATTGGACCTCGGCGTGCGCCCGATCGGCGACTGGTCGATGTTGATGATCTTGTCGACCTGCTCGATGCCCTCGATTCGGTCGTGGGCGCCCGGCCGCAGCTTCGCCTGATGGAGCCGGTTGGCGACGGCCGGATACAACGTCTCGTTGATCAGCGTCGACTTGCCGGACCCGGACACCCCGGTGACGCAGCAGAAGACGCCGAGCGGGATCGACACGTTGATCTTCTTCAGGTTGTGCTGGCGAGCGCCCTTGACGAGCAGCTCCCCACGGGGCTCGCGGCGCTTCTCGGGAACGTCGATCTGGCGCTGGCCCGCCAGGTATTGGCCGGTCAGGGAGGCAGGATCCGCCTCGACCTGCTTCGGCGTGCCCTCCGAGATCACGTGGCCGCCGTGCTCCCCTGCCCCCGGCCCGAGGTCCACCAGATGGTCCGCTGAGCGCATGGTGCCCTCGTCGTGCTCCACGACGATCACGGTGTTGCCCAGGTCACGCAGCCGCTCGAGCGTCTGGATCAGCTTCTCGTTGTCGCGCTGGTGCAGGCCGATCGACGGCTCATCGAGGATGTAGAGCACGCCGACCAGGCTCGAGCCGATCTGGGTCGCGAGCCTGATTCGCTGGGCCTCACCGCCTGACAGGCTCCGGGCGGAGCGCGCCAGGTTCAGATAGCCGACTCCGACGTTGTCGAGGAACGCGAGACGCTCGGTGATCTCGCGGACGAGCAACCGCGCGATCGTCCGCTCCGTCTCGGTCATCTCGAGCTCGTTGATCCACGTGAGCGCGGCTCGGGCGGACAGCTCCGTGTAGTCGGCGATCGAGATCCCGCCGACCTGCACGGCGAGGCTCTCCGGCCGCAACCGCGCTCCCTTGCAGACCGGGCAGGGCTGCTCCGCCATGTATCCCTCGACCCGCTCGCGCACGCCGTCCGAGTCCGTTTCCTCATAGCGGCGCTCGAGGTTGTTGACGATCCCCTCGAAGCGGACGCTGTACGAGCGCCTTCGCCCGAAGCGGTTCGTGTAGTTGACCTTGTGGCGCTCGCCGCCGGTCCCGTAGAGGAAGACCTCGCGGTCCTCGTCCGAGAGGTCCTGCCAGGGGGTGTCGGCGTCGATCCCGTAGTCGTCTGCCACCGCCTCGACGAGCCGCTTCCAGTAGCGCGAGTGACCCACCCGCCAGGGCTGCAGCGCGCCCTCCGACAGCGAGAGAGTCGGATCCGGCACGACCAGCTCGGGATCGACCACGCGCTGGAAACCGAGCCCATGGCAGCGCTCGCAGGCGCCGTGAGGTGAATTGAAGGAGAAGATCCGCGGCTCGAGTTCGGGGATGGATGTGCCGCAGTTGAGACAGGCGAAGCGCTCGCTGAAGGTGAGGCGGTCGACGACGCCCTCCGGGAGCTTGCCGGCGCCCTTCGCTCCCTTGACTCCCCCGACGTTCTCGCCCTCGACGCGCTCCTGTGCCTCGCCGGAACTGCCCTCCGCCAAGACGTCCACCTCGACAACGCCGCCCGCGAGAGCCGCCGCGGCCTCCACCGACTCGGAGAGGCGGCGCCGCAGGTCGCCCTTCATCACCAGGCGGTCCACCACCACCGAGATGTCGTGGTTGAACTTCTTGTCGAGCTTGATCTCCTCGTCCAGCCGGCGGATCTCGTCGTCCACACGGACGCGGCTGTAGCCCTCCTGCCTGAACTGCTGGAGCAGCTTCTCGAACTCGCCCTTGCGCCCGCGGACCACCGGCGCCATCACCATGAACCGGGTCCCCTCCTCCAGAGTCATGATCCGGTCGGTGATCTGCTCGACCGACTGTCCCTCGATCGGCTCGCCGCATTCGGGGCAGTGGGGCTTGCCTATCCGCGCCCAGAGCAACCGCAGGTAGTCGTAGACCTCGGTGACGGTCCCGACCGTCGAGCGCGGGTTGCGCGAGGTCGTCTTCTGGTCGATCGAGATCGCCGGCGAGAGCCCGTCGATCGAGTCGACGTCCGGCTTCTCCATCAGGCCGAGGAACTGGCGAGCGTAGGCGGACAGCGACTCCACGTAGCGGCGCTGCCCCTCGGCGTAGATCGTGTCGAAGGCAAGGCTCGACTTGCCGGACCCGGAGAGGCCGGTCATGACGATCAGGGAGTTGCGCGGCAGCTCGAGGTCGATGTCCTTGAGGTTGTGCTCCCGCGCTCCCCGGATGACTATGCGATCGGATGGAGCCACTACGTCGATGATAGGAGCCGAACGGACGTTCCCCGCTCGGGCAGGGTGAGATGGCGGCGGCCGAGCCAGGTCGCCCCCAGCGTCACCAGACCACCAGCCAGGGCGACGGCCAGACCCGCATTGGGGCTCGCCTCGGTCACGGCGACGCCGGCCACAGCGTTCCCGAACGCGGCGCCCCCGACGATCGCCGTCAGCACCCACCCGGTGGCCTCAGCCGCCGTGCCGACGGGCGCCAGCGAGTCGAGCAGCAGGTAGATCAGTGAAATGGCCGGCGCCAGTGCGAGTCCACTGAGCGCCATCAGCGGAAAGGCAGCCCCGAGTGAGGGGACGGCGACGAGGGGAGCAAAGCTGAGTGCGAAGACGAGGGCTACCCCCGGGAGCCGCTCCCCGGGCGGGCTCTGCCAGTTGCGCGCGCCGTACCAGAGCCCTCCGGCGGTGCTGGCCACGGCCTGCACGGCGATCAGCGTTCCGCCCAGCTCCGCGGCACCGTGCGCGGACGCGAACGCCGTGATCGCCAGCTCGGCTGCGCCCACCGCAATCCCGACGCCGAGGGCCCCGCCCATCAGCACCCAGACGGCCGCCGATCGCAACGGCCCAGTCCGCCGGTGCTCGGCCGGCGCGCCCCGCCATGTCCGTGATGCGTGTGAGGAAGCGAACACGGTGGACCCCAGCAGCGACAGGGCGATGCAGACCGACAGCGATGCCGTCGGCGAGGCAACGGCGATCACACCCGCGGCAATCAGAGGTCCAGCGATGAATGCGACGTCGATCGCAACAGCGTCCAGCGCGAACGCGGCCTGCCGGAGCTCGCTCTGGGGGACGAGATCCGACCAGAGCGTCCGCATGGCCGTGCCCGTCGGGATGGTGCCAAGTCCGGCGAAGGCGCCGGCGGCACACAGCACGGCAACCGATGCCCCGCCGTGCGCGAGCACGATCAACCCCGTGAACCCCACCGCGGTGAGGGCCGTGGTCGTCAGAATCACACGCGTCTGTCCGATCCGGTCCATCACCCGGCCCTGGACCGGCAGGGAGATCGCCGCCGCAATGGAGTAGGCGGCCATCACGGCCCCCGCCGCCGCAAACGAGCCGGTTGAGCCGTGTACGAGCAGCACCGTCGAGAGCGGCTCCGCCGCGATCGAGAGCCGCCCGATGATGACGCCGAGCAGAGGTTGCTTGACCCCCGCGGCGCCGAGCACTCGCCTGTAGGACTCGGGAACCATCCGGAGCCAGGTTAAGCTCGGCTCCAATGAACGGGAGGCCGCCGGTCAGCGGGATCTCGGAGCTCGTCCTCGAGGTGTACGACCTGGAGGCGGCCCGGCGCTTCTATCGCGACGTGCTCGGCTTCGAGGAGACGCTCTTCGGCGAGGGCGCGGAGGGTCGCTACTGGTATCTCGTCGGCGACACCGCGCGCCTCGGGCTCTGGACGGAGCAGGTCGGCCTGGCCGGCGGGCGGGGCGGCTCCCACGTCCACTACGCCTTCAACGTCGGAGACGAGGAGATCGACGGCCTGAAGGAGCGCATCGAGCGCGCCGGCGCGGAGGTGGAGGGGCCGATCCAGCTCGGGCCGGGCCGGGCGATCTACATCATGGACCCGGACGGCAACGTGGTCGAGTTCTGGAGCCAGGACATGGGCGAGTACACGCAGGGCGCCCGCGCAGGAGGCGCCCCCGGGACGTTTCGCGGCGGATGAACGAAGAACCCAGAGGCCTAACCAGAAAACAGCTGCTGATCGGCCTCGCATTCGCTGCGGTCTCCCTGGGCGCCCTCTACATCGTGCTGCCCAACATCGCCGGGCTGGGCGACACCTGGCGGAGGCTGGACAAAGGCGAGCCCGGATGGCTGACAGCGGGGCTGTTCCTCGAGATCGCCTCCTTCTTCTGTTACGTCGCGCTCTTTCGCGGGGTGATCGGGCATGAGGCCGGGATCGGCTGGGCGCAGAGCTACCGGATCACTCTCGCGAGCCTGGCCGCCACCAGATTGCTGGCTGCGGGCGGAATCGGCGGGATCGCGCTGACCGCTTGGGCCCTGCGGCGGGACGGGATGTCGGCTCCGTTCGTAGCGCTCCGGATGGCGACGTTGCTGGTGCTGCTCTACGCGGTGTATATGGGGGCGGTTCTGCTGACCGGGCTCGGCCTGCGGACCGGGATCCTTTCTGGGCCCAGCCCGCTGGCCTTCACCCTGATCCCTGCCGTCGTCGCCGGCCTGATCATCGTCGCCTCGCTTCTGATCGGCTATTTCGGCGGCGAGCTCCACGAGACCACCAAGCGACTGCGCAACCCGAACCGCCGAGAGCGCTGGCGTGCCGCGCTCGCGACGGTCCCTGACACGCTCGCCGGCGGCGTGCGTGGCGCGATCGCACTCCTCCGGGAGGGGCCGATGAACGGAGTCTGGGCGACCGGCTGGTGGGGATTCGACATCGCCGTGCTCTGGGCGTGCATGCACGCGTTCGGCACACCGCCGCCGTTCGGCGTGATCGTCGCCTCCTATTTCGTCGGGATGACCGCCAACCTGCTGCCGCTCCCAGGCGGCATCGGCGGTGTGGAGGGCGGCATGATCGGATCCCTGATCGCCTTCGGTGTCCCCGGCGGCCTGGCGATCGTGGCCGTCCTCTCCTATCGAGCCTTTTCGTTCTGGCTGCCGACGATCCCCGGCGCAGTCGCCTACATCAGCCTGCTGCGCCAGGAACCGGCGGCCGCCACTGCCTAGGCGACGATCTTGGCCTTCGCCTTCTCGAACTCCTCGTCCGAAAGCTTCTTCTGGTCGTGGAGGGCTGACAGCTTGGTGAGCTCGTCAGCCGCGGAGCCGTCGCCCGCCGTCTGCTTGACGTAGGTGTCGAACTGCTTCTGAGCCTCCGCCTGCTGGGCCAACGCGCGATCACGCATGCCATGACCGCGAGCGATCAGGTAGATGAGGGTGCCGAGGAACGGCACGAAGATCAGGAAGATGATCCAGGCGGCCTTGCCCCAGCCGGACATCCCGTGATCGCGGAACAGGTCGCTGATTACGGTGAAGAGCACCATCAGCCACGCGGCGAACACGAAGATCTCCAGGACTGTGAGCAGCGCCTGGCCAAACGTGAAGTCAGCAAGAACCATCCAGGGTCCTCCAATGATTGAGTCGAAGCAGCTTTCGGACTAACGCAGTATGACCAGTGCTCAGTGCGCGGCGCGGCTGAGCACGTCGTCGATCAGCGCCGTCCTGTCGGAGGCGCCGAACTTCTCGGCGAGCTCCGTCTCGATCGCGGCGCGATCGCTGCCAGCAACCGCAAGCCTCATCGCCACCAGCCGCTCGGCCGCATCGTCGCCGTTGGAGGCGGGAGGGGAGATCGGGGCCTCGGGAGCGCCGGGGCTCTCGGGCTCCGGCTCGGTCTCGGACTTGGGGAGCGCCTCGGTCGCCGCTGCGACCAGCGTGCCGCCGAGCTCGTCCAGGGCGCGCTTAGCGGCTTCGATCTGGCCGCGCGCGTCGGCCTCGGCCCGCTCGCGGATCTGCCCGGCCTCGGTCCTCGCCTGCTCGCGGATGCTCTCCGCCTTCGCCTCGGCCTCGCGCAGGATCTCAGCAGCGCGGTCCTGCGCCTCGCCGATCACCCTGCGGACCGCCTCCGCCGCCTGGGCCGCGAGATCGTCTACGTGTCCTTCGGAGCTCATCCTGTAGAAAGCCTAGTGGGCATGGGATGAGCCAGCGTCACCCTTCGACCGTGAACTCGACCCAGCCACGCATCCGCAAGTGGATCCCGATCATCATCCTGGCCTCGGGCCAGTTCGTCATGACGCTCGATACGAGCGTGATGAACGTCTCGATCTCCCAGATCACCGCCGACCTCAACACCTCGATCCAGGGAGTGCAGGCGGCGATCACCCTGTACGCGCTGGTGATGGCCGCCCTGATGCTCACCGGTGCCAAGCTCGGCGACATCTACGGCCGAAACCGGATGTTCGCGATCGGGCTTGCGGTCTACGGGGTCGGCTCCCTGACCACGGCCCTCAGCCCGAGCCTGCCCGTGCTGCTGGTCGGCTGGTCCGGGATCGAGGGCCTCGGGGCGATCATGGTGATCCCCGGAATCGCGGCCCTGACCGCCGCCAACTACGAGGGGAAGGACCGGGCGCTCGCCTACGCGCTGATCGGCGGCATCACGGCGGTCGCGGTCGCGGCGGGCCCGCTGATCGGCGGCTGGGTGACGACCAACGCCAGCTGGCGCTTCGTGTTCGCCGGAGAGACGGTGATCGTGATCGGGATCATCCTGGTGCGGGGACAGATCGCCCAGGCCCCGAAGGCCGAGCACCCGCCCAAACTGGACATCGTCGGGTCGGTGCTCTCCGCCGCCGGCCTCGGACTGGCCGTCTTCGGGATCCTGATGGGCAGCAAGTGGGGATTCGTGAAGCCGCTCGGGGCGCTGACCATCAACGGGAACGAGATCACCCCGCTCGGCTTCTCGGTGGTCCCCTTCATGGTCCTGGCTGGACTGGGAATTCTGGCTGGGTTCGTCAGCTGGGAGGAGCGTCGGAATCGCCTGGGGCTCGACCGGCTCCTTGACACAGCCCTCCTGAAGATCACGCAGCTTCGCGCGGGCCTGACGACGCTGATGGGCCAGCAGCTGGTGCTGATGGGGCTCTTCTTCGTGGTACCGGTCTACCTGCAGGTCGTCGTCGGGCTCGACGCTTTCGAGACTGGCAAGCGGCTGCTTCCCCTCTCCCTGGCGATGCTGGTCGCCGCGATGGCCGGTCCCGGGGTCGCCACCAGACGCTCGCCGAGGACGGTCGCACAGGGGGGCCTGATCCTGATCAGCGCGGGAGCCATCGTGATGCTGGCCACGCTCGACGTGAAGCTCAATGACACCGGGTTCAAGATCGCCATGGTCCTGGTCGGCGCCGGCGGGGGGTTCCTCGCCTCGCAGCTTGGCAACGTGATCATGTCGTCCACTGACGCCTCCCAGGCCAGCGAGACTGGCGGCCTGCAGGGCACGGCCCTCAACCTCGGGGCCTCACTCGGCACCGCTTTGATTGGCGCGATCCTCATCCTCAACCTGATCAACGGCTTCAACGACAAGATCGCGGACAACCCGCAGGTGCCCGCCTCGGTGCAGCAGACGATCGCCGCAAACACCGAGGAGGGCATCGACATCGTCCCGGTCGCCCAGGTCGAGCAGCAGGCGCTCTCGAAGGGCCTGTCGCAGGGCCAGGCGGAGGCGGTGGCGACCGACTACGGCGATGCCCAGCTCGACGCCCTCCGTGTCTCCATCGGCGCCGTCGCGGCCATTGCGCTGCTCTGCCTCTGGTTCACGAGAAGGCTGCCGACCTCCTCCGTCGAACCTGCCTGACCCGTTCGGCCCAGCGGCAGGAAACCCGCCGGGCGGCCCGAACCGACGGAAGTGGCCGGAAATCCCCGCGAGGGGCAAGACAGCAGGCGGCCGCTCGGACTCTCGCGGCGGCGGGGTGAGCGCTGGGGACAGTTCGCCGAGAGGGTCGCGAACGCCTTCGGGCTTGTGCTGCTCCTGGTGCTGGCCACCTACGCCCTCGGCTCGCTGACGGCGTTTCACGGCTGGACCGCGGTGCTCACCACCCTGGTCGCGGCGCTGGCCGGTGTCGTCGGGCTCGCCGGGGCTGGGGTCCGGCCGACCGTGGTGCGCGTAGCCGGCTTGCTCGCGCTCGCAGCGGTCGTGCTCGCGGTACTGGCCGAGCTGGCCGACAACCTCCACCTGCTGGGCGCCAGCTCATTCGTGATCGTCAGCCTGCTGCTGCTCGCGGCGGGCGCGATCCTCCGGGCTGTCCTGATGGAGACCGAGGTGGGCTTCCGCACGATCCTGGGCGCCATCAGCGTCTACACGATCCTCGGACTGCTCTTCAGCTTCCTCTACGCCGCGATGGACCGAGTGGAGCCAACTCCGTTCTTCGGCACCGGCGTCTCGGTCAAGGGCGGCGACTTCCTCTTCTTCAGCTTCACCACGCTGACCACCACCGGCTATGGAAACCTGGTCCCGGCCGGGCAGCCGGGCAAGATGTTCGCCGGTCTCGAGATGCTGATGGGACAGATCTTCCTGGTCACCCTCGTTGCGGGGCTGGTCAGCCTGTGGCGCCCGGGACTCCTGACGCGCGAGCGGAAGGGCTCCAGCTAGCCCGCGACATGGACTCGACCCAGCTCCAAGTCCTCCCACTGGCCCTGATCATGGTGATGGGTCCCCAGATCCTGACCGCGATCTTCCTGGTCACGAGCCACGAGCCGGTCAAGAACTCGTTCGCAATGCTGGCCGGGGTCGCGGTTGCCGCGGCTGTGAGCGTCCTGATCTGGTTCAAGCTCTACGACGTTCTCGGGATCAACCCACCCTCAGGGTCGGGGCCCAGCACCGCTGACTACGTGGTCGCCGGCCTGCTGGCGCTCCTCGCGGTCCATACGTTTCTGGGCCGTGGCGATGCCAAGGTCCCCAAGTGGATGAGCGCCCTCCAGGAGGCCAAGCCGCTGCGCGCCTTCGAACTCGGCTTCTTGCTCATCCTGCTGATGCCCACTGACATCGTCGCCGTGATCTCGACGGTCCACTGGCTTCACAACAGCCGTGACGGCCTGTTGCACGCATGGCCAGTGGTCACCGCAACCGTCGTCATCATGGCCTTGCCGATAACGGCCTATCTGCTGCTGGGCCGCCGCGCCCGCGAGGCGATGCCGGGAATCCGCGACTGGCTGACCGCCAACGCCTGGCTGGTCAACCTCGTCGTGATCGTCTACTTCATCTTCCAGCTGGTCAAGTAGCGGCCCCGCTCGGGGTTAGGTTCGATGTCCTCGGCCCGGTTTCATCCTCTCTTCAAGCCTCTCAAGGACGCCCGATCCAGCCGCCCGCGCGACCGGATCGCCGCCCGGGCCCCGCAGGATGTGTGCAAACCCAACCGCGATCAGCGCACCGGCGAGCGGCCCGATGACGTAGACCCAATAGCTCGAAAAGTCGCCGCTCACGAGTGCCGGCCCGAACGAACGAGCCGGGTTCATTGACACTCCGCTGACGGGAGCTGCCCAAAGGCCGGCGAGAGCGATGTATCCGCCGACGCCGAGCGCCGCGATCGCGCCGATGTTCTGGGCGGCCGAGGCGGTGCCGAGAATGACGCTGACGAGGCCCGCGGTGAGCGCGGTCTCCATCAGGAGGGCCTGCCAGTCCGCGTAGCCGGGACCGGGGAGAGTTGCGCCCAGGTGCCCGACATTGCCGAACACGGCGAGCAGGAACAGCGCCGCCAGGGTGGCGCCGAGCAGCTGAACGATGATGTAGCCGGGTACGCGCCGCCATGGGAAGTCGCCGCGCATGGCGAACGCGAGCGACACGGCGGGGTTCAGGTGGGCGCCCGAGACGGCGCCCATGAAAAGGATGATCGCCATCACCATGAGTCCGGGGGCGACGACCGCGGAGGCAAGGCTGATTTGCCCCTGTGCGTGTAGGAGGCCCCCGCCGGCAGCGACGAATACAAGCAGGAAGGTGCCGAATACCTCGGAGAACAACCGGCGCCACTCGAGCTTCGGGTCGTCCCATTCCTGCCGCGAGCCGAACTCGAGCCCCAGGCGGTGTCGAACCCGCAACTCCTGCTCGGCGGCAGTATCAGGGTCCTGTGTCGGATGGCCACCTTGCCCCTCGGCCATCCGATCACCCTATCTCGTCCGCGGCATTCCGCCCCAGAAAGCGATGAACGGGGGCGGAGCGGCTCAGTCGTAGGTGGGGGTCGGCGGGATCTGCTCCCCCGCCCTCACCGCCTCGATGACCTTCTCGGCATCCGCCGGCCGGTACTCCTCGCCGTAGACAGCTCCATCCCGGCGCGGGGCCTCCATCACTCCGGCATCCGCATTGGTGCCGACGTCGACGGGCGCGTACCCGGCGTCGGCGATCAGGCCCATGACGACCTGCTTGGCGACAGCGTCGTCACCGCAGACCCACTGCACGATGCGGTCGGCCTTGGGCCGGAACGCGGCCTCGGCCTGGAACGCCGAGGTGAGGGTGTTGAAGCTCTTCGTGTAGAGCGCGCCCTCGACCTTGGCCGCATGGAAGCTCGCTCCTGTCTGCCCCTCGGCGGGCATCTCTGAGCTCCCGAACTGGTTGGTCGTGTCGATCAGGATCTTGCCGACCAGGTCCCCTGCACCTGCGATCGCGTCATCGAAGCCGTCCCAGGGAACGGCGAAGACGACCACCTCCCCGAACTCGGCGGCGTCGGCCGGCGTGCCGATGCTGGCCGCGTCGCCGATCTCAGCTTCGAGGGGCTCCAGCTTCGAAGGGTCGCGCCCGCTCAACATGACCTCGTGCCCGCCCCTGGCGAACTGCGTCGCGCAGTTCCCACCGATCCGTCCGGCCCCGACGATTCCGATCTTCATTCGCGCTCCCCTTCCTCGGAGTGACAGCTACCCGAAGACTAGGAAACGGGCGTCGCGGGCCCGTCCTAGGCGCGAATCGCGTCCAGGTCCGCCCGCAGCTCCTTGAGCTCGTCGCGGATGCGCGCGGCCTCCTCGAAGCGAAGATCGTCGGCCGCGGCCAGCATCTCCTCCTCAAGCTCGATCACCAGCTTCTCGAGCTCCTCCGGAGTCTTGGTCGCCGTCTCCTCGCGACGGCGACGGCGGCGGCGCGGAGCATTCGACTCCATCGCCAGGAACTCCGCCATGTCGGAGATGCCCTTGGTGACGGTCGCGGCGGTGATGCCGTGCTCCTCGTTGTAGGCGAGCTGGATCTCCCGCCGGCGATCGGTCTCGGAGATCGCCTTGCGCATCGCGTCGGTCTCCTTGTCCGCGTACATCAGGACGCGGCCATCGACGTTTCGGGCGGCGCGGCCGATCGTCTGGATCAGGCTGGTCTCGCCGCGGAGGAACCCCTCCTTGTCGGCGTCGAGGATCGCCACCAGTGAGACCTCGGGCAGGTCGAGCCCCTCCCGCAGGAGGTTGACACCGACGAGCACGTCGTACTCGCCGAGCCGCAGCTCCCGGATGATCTGGATCCGCTCGAGGGTGTCGACCTCGGAGTGCAGATAGCGGACCTTGAAGCCGTGCTCGAGCAGGTACTCCGTCAGGTCCTCGGCCATCTTCTTGGTCAGCGTCGTGACGAGCACGCGCTCGTCCTTCTCGGCGCGGATCCGGACCTCGTTCATCAGGTCGTCGATCTGGTTCCTGGTCTCGCGGACCTCGACCTCCGGGTCGACGATCCCGGTCGGCCTGACGATCTGCTCGACCACGCGCGTGGACTCGGCGCGCTCCCAGGGCCCCGGCGTCGCCGAGACCAGGACCATCTGCCCGATCCGGTCGAGGAACTCATCGAACTTGAGCGGACGGTTGTCGACCGCCGACGGCAGCCGGAAGCCGAAGTCGACGAGGGTCGACTTGCGCGAGTAGTCCCCCTCGTACATGCCGCCGAGCTGCGGGATCGTCTGGTGAGACTCGTCGACGAAGAGAACGAAGTCGTCGGGGAAGTAGTCGATCAGCGTGTACGGCGGGCTTCCGGGCGGGCGGCCGTCGAGAATCCGCGAGTAGTTCTCGATGCCGGGGCAGAAGCCGAGCTCGCGCATCATCTCCATGTCGTAGCGGGTGCGCTGCTGAAGGCGGTGCGCCTCGAGTTGCTTGCCCTGCTCCTGGAAGTGGGCGACCTGGTTGCGCATCTCGCGGTCGATCTCGTCGACGGCGCGCTCCATCGTCTCCTCCTTGACGACGTAGTGGCTCGCCGGCCAGACCGAGACGTGATCGATCACGTCGAGGATCTCGCCGGTGAGCGGGTCGAAGTGCTGGATCGCCTCGATCTCGTCCCCGAAGAGCTGGATCCGGTAGGCGGACTCGGCGTAGGCGGGAAAAATCTCGAGCACCTCGCCGCGTGCGCGGAAGGCGCCGCGCGTCAGGTTCTGGTCGTTGCGCCGGTACTGCATGCCGACCAGCTTGCGGAAGACGTCCTGGCGGTCGATCCAGTCGCCGACCTTGAAGAGCTGCATCTGCTCCCGGTAGAGCTGCGGGGAGCCGATCCCGTAGATGCACGAGACCGAAGCCACGATGATCACGTCGTCGCGGGCGAAGAGCGAAGCGGTCGCGGCGTGGCGCAGGCGGTCGATCTCGTCGTTGATCGAGGAGTCCTTCTCGATGTAGAGGTCCTGTGCCGGGACGTAGGCCTCGGGCTGGTAGTAGTCGTAGTAGCTGACGAAGTACTCGACGGCATTCTCGGGAAAGAACTCCCGGAACTCGTTGCAGAGCTGGGCCGCGAGCGTCTTGTTGTGAGCGATCACCAGAGCCGGCCGCTGGACTCGCTCGATCGTCGCGGCCATCGTGAACGTCTTGCCGGTCCCGGTCGCGCCCAGCAGGGTCTGGAACCGCTCCTCGGAGCCGAGCCCCTCGGCGAGGCCCTCGATCGCCTTCGGCTGGTCCGCCGTCGGCGTGTAGGCCGGATTGAGCTTGAACTTCGGCACCTGGCTGAGCGTAGCTGTCGCCGGTTACCGGAAAACCGCGAGTTGCAAAGACGGCGGGGCGGGTACGCGGCAGGCATGCCGGGACTACTGCTGGGGCCGCTGCTGCGCTACATCGGCGAGACCGAGGCGACCGTGTGGGTCGAGGCGGACGCGCCATGCGAGGTGGAGGTGCTCGGCCGGCGCGACCGGACGTTCTGCGTGGAAGGGCACCACTACGCGCTCGTCTGCCTGGACGGCCTCGAGCCGGGCTCGTCTTATGAGTACGAGGTGAAGCTGGACGGCGAGCGCGTCTGGCCGCCAGCCGAAAGCGGCTTCCCCCCGAGCCGCCTGCGGACCCTCGAGCGTGACGCACCCCTTCGCCTCGTCTTCGGCTCGTGCCGGGTCGCCGTGCCGCACATCCCGCCGTACACGCTGACCAAGGACGAGGACCCCGAACACGGCCGGGAGATCGACGCGCTCTATGCCCTCGCCATGCGGATGAAGGAAGAGCCCGCCGAGGAGTGGCCGCACCTGCTCCTCATGATCGGCGATCAGGTCTACGCGGACGAGGACGCGCCGAGAACGCGCGAGTTCATTCGGGGGCGTCGGGGAACGGACGGCGACCCCGGCGAGGAGGTCGCGGACTTCGAGGAGTACACCCACCTATACCGCGAGACCTGGGGAGAGGAGCCGATCCGGTGGCTGCTCTCCACGGTGCCCTCGGCGATGATCTTCGACGATCACGACATCCATGACGACTGGAACACGTCGATCTCGTGGCTGGAGGAGATGCGGGCGAAGCCCTGGTGGGATCGCAGGATCACGGGGGGGCTGGCCAGCTACTGGGTCTATCAGGCCCTCGGGAACTTCTCGCCAGACCAGATCGCGGACCGCGGGTTGCTCGAGCACCTCAAGTCGCACCCCGACTCCGGGCGAGCGCTCCACGAGTGGGCCCGCGATGTCGACTGGGGAAGCGACGGCAGGCGCTGGAGCCTCTCGCGGGACCTCTGCGGCGTGCGGCTGGTGATGCTCGACTCACGCGAGGGTCGCGTACTTGGGAAACGCCCGAGAAGGATGTTCGACGACGACGAGTGGAAATGGCTCGAAGGGGTTGTGACGGGCGACGTTCGGCACCTGGTCATCGCGGACACCCTGCCGGTCTTCCTGCCACAGGCGATCCACAACCTCGAGTCATGGAACGACGCCGTCGCCGCCGGAGCCTGGACGAGGCTGTTCAAGGGATTCGGGGAGCGGGTGCGCCGGGCGATCGACCTCGAGCACTGGGGCGCCTTTCCGCATTCGTTCGAGCAGATCGTCGAGTTGATCCGGGCGGCCGGCGCCGGCGAGCGGGGTCAGCCACCGTCCTCGATCGTGACGCTGGGAGGAGACATCCACCATGCCTACCTCGCCCGCGTCGACTTTCCCGAAAGCGATCGGGTGACGAGCCCGGTCTGGCAGGCGGTCTGCTCGCCCTTTCGGAACGCCTTGAGCAAGCGGGAGCGGCGGATCGCGCGAGCCGGGGACACGAGGCTGGCGCGGGCCCTCACCGGTGGGCTGGCTCGCTCGGCCGGGGTGAAGCTCCCCGAGGTGGAATGGCACCTGGTGCAGGAGCCCACCTTCGACAACCAGTTCGCCACCCTCGACTTCGATGGGGACAAGGTGACGCTCCGGATCGAGAAGACGGTCCCGGGGGATTGGCGTCGCCCTCGGATCGAGACGTCCCTGGAGCGGAATCTCGCCTAGCCCTGCGCCGCCGCGATCCCCTCGGTCGTCGCACCGAGCGACCGGACGAGCATCTCCACCATTTCGTCGCGCTCGGGGGCACCCTCTTCGAGCCAGGTCAGCATCGCCGCCTCGACGTAGGAGGTCCACGCACGCAGCCCGACGCGGACAGCGGGACTGTCCGGATCGAGGCCCATCGCCTCAGCCAACCGGTTGACACGCCACCATCGGGCCCGCTCCAGGGCCTCCCGGACCTCGCTGAAGCCGGCTGCCCGCGTCATCAGGTTGCGGTAGCCGGCGGGGTGCTCGCTGATCGCGTCGGCGAAGTTCCTCAGGCCAGAACGGAGCCGGTCGACGGGGGGCAGCCCCGGGTCCGGCTCGACCCGCGAGCGGAAACCCTCGATCAGAGGCTCGAGGCAGGCGACATAGAGGCCCTTCTTGCTGCCGAAGTACTGGAAGACCAGCCCGTGGGACACGCCGGCGGCCTGAGCGACCTCATCGACGGAGACCTCGTCGTAGTCCCGGTCGCCGAACACCTCGAGCGCGGCGGTCAATAGCTGCGCGCGACGTTCCTCGGCTCTGTCCGTTGTCAGCGGGCGGGTTGCGATGGGTCATCTTAGTCCGGGTTGACTTGTGGTCAACCCACGGTACCGGGGCAGAATCGGTAGATGGCTTCCCCCTTCGCTCCAAAGTGGAGCGGCCTGGTCGCCGCTATGGCGCGTTGATGAAGTCCAGGCTGGCCGACACCCTCGAATAGACCGTCGGCGCCGCGGGCAGGCCGCAGAGCGCGCCGCCGTAGGACACCGTCCCGACCTCCACGGGCCCGGTCGCAGTGTCGGCCACCAGCGGCCCGCCGCTGTCGCCGGAGCAGGCCGAGGTGTGGATCTTGAAGCGGCCGGGCTTCTTCTTCTTGGCGCCGAGCGCGCAGATCATGCTCTCCGGCGCGAAGAGGTCACGCGTATAGGCCTTCAGACAGCGGCTGTCGGAACGGGATTGCTCGATCGTCGTCTTCAGGAAGCCCGACAGGTGCGTCCCGAACGGGTTGGTCGCACCGAATCCCGCAACCCGTAGCTGCGCCCCGGCCTGGGTCGTCGCGGCGTTCTGATCCGGCGTCGCGAGGGGCACCGGGGTGACCCCCGTCGGCTGGGCGAGGTTGAGCACCGCCACGTCATGCAGGCCGGTCTGCTCGAAGTCTGGATGGACGCGTCCGGAGACGACGCCGATCGACTGTCCCACGGAGGCCTCACGAAGCGTCGGGCGGCCGATGATCACCTGGAGGTTGGCGACGTTGAAGCCGTCCAAGCAGTGGCCCGCGGTCAGCACCTTCGTCGGGCCAATCACGGAGCCGCTGCAGTGCATGTGGCCCTTGCGGAAGATCGCTACGGCGAAGGGCCACTGGGCCGGGTCCGCGCGGACACCGCCGACGACAGAGGTGTGGGCGCGCGGTACGGCGGAGGCCGCGGGTGGAATCGCGACGGCTCCCAGCGCGGAGGCGCAGGCAAGCACTGCGATCAGGCGGCGGTTCCGGCGACTCAGGTCCATGGCTGCTTCCTCTCTAGTCCCCTGCTCAGTCGAGCCCAAGCTCGTGACGGTAGTGGCTCGCGTATTCGTCCCGCTTCTCCAGCACATTCTCCACGTAGTCGCGTGTTTCGGGAAACGGAATGTCGTCCAGGCTCAGGCTCGAGCCACCCCAGTTCGCCACATTGGTCTCGCCGGCGTTGTACGCGGCCAGCGCCGCGATCTCGTTGTCGCCGAACTTCTGGATCAGATAGTGAAGGTAGAAGGTGCCGTAGCGGATGTTGATGTCGGGATCCGAGAGGTCGTCGAACTTGAAGGTCTGGCCGCCGCTGAGGCTCTCGATCACCTTCGCGGTGCTCGGCGTGATCTGCATGAGGCCGCGGGCCCCAGCATGCGAGGTCTGATCGCGGAAGCGGGATTCGTTGTAGATGACCGCGGCGATCAGGTCGGCCGGCACGTCCTTCTGGGCGGCCTGCTGGCGGATGATGTCCTCGTGCTGCAGCGGGAGGGTGACCTCCTCGAGGGTGCGCTGGAAGCGGTCGCTGTTCACGAGGAGGAAGCCACCGAGAGCACCGACGAGCAGCGTCCCGCCGATCACCAGCGCGCGGCGCCGGCGCTGAGAGCTCCTCCTGCCCTTAGTGCTCGTGTTCCTGCGGCCCTTCGACCGCGCGGCGCTCCGCTCGGAACGTGAGCGCGCGGACCGCACCGAGGTGCTCGGAGTCATCCACCGCCCCCCTGGCGCAGTTGATCGATCAGGTTGTTCACCTCTCTATCCAACTCCTCAAGTGACCCATCGTTGCGGATGACGTGGTCGGCACGGCGCTCCTTGTCGTCCTGATCGAGTTGCCTGTCCTCCCGTCCGGCTAGGCCCGCCTGGCCACGCTCACGCAGCCGGGCGTCGCGGATCTCGTCGTCCGCGACGACGGCCAGGGTGGCGTCGAAAGCCCCCTCCATCGCCGCCTCGAAGAGCAGCGGAACTTCGACCACCGCGATCTCCACCTCGGGGTCGAGGCTCTGGCGCCACTCCAACACCTTCGCACCGACTCGCGGGTGGGTGACGCTCTCGAGCCAGGCGAGCTCGTTGCGGTCCGCGAAAACGATCTCCCCCACCCTGTCGCGGTCGACGGCGCCACCCGGAGCGATCTCATCTCCCCAGCGATCCACCAGCGCGTCGCGCACCCGATCGTCGTCCAGGATGTCGTGGGCGACCTCGTCGGTCGAAAGGATGGGCACGTCGCGCCGCTCGAATGCCGCCAGAGCTTCCGATTTGCCGGCCCCGATTCCTCCCGTGAGGCCTACGAAGCGGGTCAATCCTGCGCGGGAGGTGGCTCCTCGGCCGGCGGCTCCTCCGCGGCCGGCTCCTCGGCCGGCGCGTCCTCCTCGGCCGGGGCGTCCTCCTCAGCCGGCGGTGCCTCGGGGGTCACCTCGTCGGCGGGCTCCTCCACCGGCGACTCCGCCTCCGAAGCGGCTTCCTCGGCAGGTGCCTCTGCTTCCGGCGCAGCCTCCTCGATCGCAGGGACGGGCGGCGCCTCCATGCCCTCGGGCGCCTCCTCGATGACGACGTCATCGCTCAGCTCGCGGGTGGGCAGCTCCTGGCCCTCGACACGCTTCACGCTCAGCGAGAGGCGGCGGCGGGAGTCGTCAACCTCGAGGATCTTGACCTTGAGCTCGTCACCGGGACGGACGACCTCGGCCGGGCTCTCGACGTGGTGCTGCGCAAGCTCGGAGATGTGGACGAGGCCCTCGACTCCGGGCAGGATCTGCACGAAGGCGCCGAAGGCGACTATCTTGGTGACCTTGCCCTCGACGACGTCGCCCTCCTTGTACTCGTTGAGGACTTTCTGCCACGGATCCTCCTGGGTCTGCTTCAGGCCCAGGGAGATGCGCTGGCGTTCGCGATCGATGTCGAGCACCTTGACCCGGACCGTGTCGCCGATCGAGACGACCTCGGACGGGTGGTTGACGTGGCTCCAGGAGAGCTCGGAGATGTGGATCAGGCCGTCGATGCCCTCGAGGTCGACGAACGCCCCGAAGTCGACGATGTTGGAGATCTTGCCCTCGACCACCTGTCCGGGCTCGAGATTGCCCAGGATCTGCTCGCGGACCTCCTTGCGCTCCTCCTCGAGGACCGCGCGGCGGGAGAGCACGACGTTGTTGCGCGAGCGGTTGAGCTCAATCACCTTGCACTCGAGCTTCTGGCCCATGAACTCGTCCAGGTTCTGGACACGGCGGATGTCGACCAGCGACGCGGGCAGGAAGCCACGCACACCGAGGTCGAGGATCAGGCCGCCCTTGACGACCTCGATCACGGTGCCCTCGACCGGCTCGCCGGAGTCGGCCGCCTTCTCGATCCGGCGCCAGGCCTTCTCGAAGCGAGCGCGCTTCTTGGAGAGGATCAGACGCCCCTCCTGGTCCTCCTTGGTGAGGACGAGCGCATCGACGTCTTCGCCGAGCTCGACCTCCTCGGCGGGGTCGACCGACTTGCGGATCGAAAGTTCGTTCGACGGGATGACGCCCTCGCTCTTGTAGCCGATGTCCACCAGGACCTCGTCCTGGTCGATGCGCACGACCTTGCCGCTCACCACGTCCCCCTCGTTGAAGGGGTGAATCGTGGCGTCGTAGTTCGGAATGAGCTTGCCGTCGACCTCGATCAGGAAGTCGTCGGTGCTCGCGGCGCCGTTTCCGGCGCTCTCCGGCTGCTCGGTTTCGGGCTCGGTCTGCTGCTCAGGCTGCGTGGTTGTGTCCATCTCGGGCACGGCCGCAGAGTGTTGCAGAACAAGCCTGACGCACGGGCTCGCGTGCCGCCTCCGCGCGGGGTTCGACTACCGTTGCGAGGCATGCCGAAGCGCCAGACCAAACGCGGCGACGAGCGCACCCCGCTGGGCGGGAGCTACGACGTGGTCGTCTGCGGTGCGAGCTTCGCCGGCCTCACCGTGGCGCGGCAGCTCGCCGGCTCGGGCGCCCGCGTGCTGGTGCTGGATCGCTACGAGATCGGTGAGCGGCAGACCTCCGCGTGCGGGATTCCGACGGCGTGGCTCGAGGCGATGGGCCTGGAGGGCTCGAAGCGCCAGGAGTTCGGCGAGCTGGTCGTGCACACGCCGCGCGGAACCTCCAGGTACCAGCTCCCCTGGACCTTCTCCACCTTCGACTACCGCGAGCTCTGCCGGTTGCTCTGGGCCCAGTGCGACGCCGAGTTCGAGACCGCCAAGGTCAACGGACGGACCGGAGAGACGGTTCACACCGACCGCGGGGACATCTCCGCTCCGCTGATCGTCGACGCGCTCGGCTGGCGGCGGATCCTCGCCGCCGACGGGGGCTACCAGCCGCCCGACGCCCCCCTCTCACGCGGGCTCGAGGTGCATCCACACGGAGCGGGCGACGACCTCGAGGTGTGGATCGACCGCCGCTATGTCCCCGCCGGCTACGGCTGGAGCTTCCCCGCCCGCGGCGAGCAGCGCATCGGCGTCGGCTCCTTCGACCCGAGCTTTCACGTCAAGGACACGACCGTGCTGCTCGCGGAGGACCTGGAGCGCGACGCCGTCCGCTACCAGGGCAACTGGATCCCGCACAAGATCCGCAAGGGCACCGAGGACGGCATCTTCTTCGTCGGCGACTCGGCCGGCCACTGCCTGCCGCTGACCGCGGAGGGGATCCGCACGGCCTTCTATTTCGGCATCAAGCTGGGCGATGAGCTGCGGGCGGTCGTCGAGGGCCGCGAGGATCGCGAGACCGCATTGCGCATCTACGGCGACTTCGTGGACCGCCATGAGTGGAAGTTCCGCTCTCTGCTCGGTGCCCAGAAGCTGCTGCCGAAGCTGCCCGCCCGCGTGCAGCGCGCGGTCATCCGCGCCTGCGGGCGCAAGCGCTTCGTCGACTGGGCGTTCGGGCACTACCTGCGCATTGCCCCGCCCCATTTCGCGGGACCTGCTCCGGAGAAGAGCAGCGAGCGCGAGAGGCTCACCGCCGCCGCATAGTCCCGGTCATCGAACGATCAGATAGGTGCCCGCGAGCAGCAGGACGACGCCGGCGACACGACTTGCCGTCAGCGGCTCCTGGTCGAGTCCCAGGAAGCCGATCCGGTCCAGGACCACGGAGGTGGTGAGCTGGCCGGTGACCGTGGCGGCGGCGACCGCGCCCGCGCCGATCTGGCTGACGAGGACGAGAGCCGAAAACACGTAGGCCGCCCCGAGCGCACCGCCGAGCAGGAGGTACCAGTTCACGTGCACGGCGCTTCCGAGGCCGCCCGCCTTGCCACTGACGAGGACGATGGTCGCGAGCAGGACAGTCCCGACCGCGAAGGAGACCGTCGCCGCCGCGAAGCTGCCGGTGTGCTTGCCGAGCCCGGCGTTGATCGGCGCCTGGAGTGCGATGCACCCGCCGACCACGGCCATGATCAAGACGGCGAAACCCCTGTCCATCGCGTGATCTTCGCTGATCGACCGCGTCAGCGAAGTGTCGATGGACGTTACTTCGCGGCCAGCCAGTCCTTGCCGACACCGACGTCGACCGCAAGGGGCGGATCGAGGTCGAAGGCGCCACACATCGCCTTCTCCACCAGCTTCGACGCGGCCTCCATCTCGTCCGTCGGTCCCTCGAAGAGGAGCTCGTCGTGGATCTGGAGGACGAGGCGCGTGGACAGGTCGGACTTCTCGAGCTGACGCTGAGCGTCCACCATCGCGATCTTGATGATGTCGGCCGAGGTTCCCTGGATCGGCATGTTCACCGCGTTCCGCTCGCCCTGGCCCCGGACCTGAGGCCGGCCGGAACGGAGCTCCGGGATCGGGCGGCGTCGGCCGAGCAGCGTGCTGACGTAGCCATGCTCCTTGGCGAACTCGACCGTCTCGGTGATGTAGCGCTTCACCGCCGGGAAGCGTTCGAAGTAGCGGTCGATGTACGCGCCGGCCTCCTCCTGCTCGATGTTGAGCCGGTCTGCGAGACCGTATGCGCTCAGGCCGTAGGCGATGCCGTAGTTGACCATCTTGGCCTTGGAGCGCTCGCCGGGGCTGACCTTCTTCGGATCGGCTCCGATGATCCCGGCGGCGGTCGCGGCGTGAATGTCCTCACCCCGGGCGAAGATCTCCTTGAGCGCTTCATCGCCGGCGATGTGGGCGAGGATCCGCAGCTCGATCTGGTTGTAGTCCGCGGAGAGCAACCTGTGGCCGCGCGGCGCGACGAAGCAGGAGCGGATCGGGCGCCCCTCGTCGCTGCGGATCGGGATGTTCTGGAGGTTCGGGTTGGTGCTGGAGAGCCGGCCGGTCGCGGTGGCGGTCTGGTTGAAGGTGGTGTGCAGGCGGCCGGTGTCCGGATCGATCAGCTCGGGCAACGCATCCAGGTAGGTGCTCTTCAGCTTGGTGAGCTCTCGCCACTGCTCGACCTTGGTGACGATCTCGTGCTCATCGCGGATCTGGGAGAGGACGCGCGCGTCGGTCGAGAAGCCGGTCTTGCCGCGGCGCTTCTTGGTCAGGCCGAGCTCGTCGAAGAGGACCTCGGCCAGCTGCTGCGGGGAGCCGATCGTGAATTCGTGGCCGGCGAGCTCGAAGATCTCGGCCTGGAGCGTCTCGATCCGCTGCTCGAAGCCCTCGCCGATATCGGCGAGGCGCTTCTGGTCGAGCAGGACGCCGTTCTGTTCCATCGCGGCCAGGACTTCGATCAGGGGCATCTCGACCTCGTCCATCAGCCGGCTGAGCCCCCCCTCCTCGATCCCCTTGCGCTGCAGCTGTGCGATCTCCCAGACCAGGCGGGCCTCGGCGGCCGGATCGGGAGGCGGCTCCTCCCCGAGCTCGAGCTGGTCGCCGTCGGCGCCGTCCGTGTCCTTCGAGGCGGCCGCCAGGCCGCGCTGGGCGGCGATATCGATCAGGTCGTAGGTGCGGCGGGCCGGGTCGAGGAGGTAGGCGCCGACCATCGTGTCGTGGCGAAGGTCAACGCCGCCGGGGCCGGCGGCGGCCAGGATGCCGTGCCGGGCCCCGCCCCCGAGGCTCTTCAGGTCGTGCCCGATCAGGGGGCGCTTTCCCAGGGCCTCGACCAGCTTGCGGAGATCGGGGCAGTCGCCCTCGACCAGCTTCTTGCCGTCGTACCCGGACCAGGTTTCGCCCTCGATCGCGAGCGCGACGTCGCCCTGGGCGAGATCTGAGATCGCGCCCGCCTCCGCGGTGACATCGAGCTCCTCGTCGACCTTGGCATCGGGGACGAAGTCCGCGCCGAGCTCCTCCTCCAGGCGCTCGAGGATCACGCGGAGCTCGAACTCCCGGGCCACCTCACGCAGGCGGCTGCGATCCATCCTCTTGGACATCAGCTCGTCGAGGTCGAGCTCTATGTCGATGTCGGTGATCGCGGTGGCAAGCTGCTTGGAGACGCGGGCGTCCTCGGCGTGGTTGGTGAGGTTCTCCTTGCGCTTGGCGCCGGAGATGTTGTCGATGTTCGCCAGCACGCCCTCCAGGTCGCCGTACTCCTGGAGCAGTTGGGCGGCGGTCTTGTCACCGATCCCGGGGACGCCGGGGATGTTGTCTGAGGTGTCGCCCTTCAGGCCGATCAGGTCCGTGACCAGCTCAGGCGGGACGCCGTAGCGCTCGACGACGCCCTTGCTGTCGTAGATCTTGGTGTCTGTCACCCCTCGGGAGGTGGTCATCACTCGGACTCCGTCCTCGACCAACTGGTAGACGTCGCGATCGCCGGAGACGACCATCACGTCGAGATCCTGCTCTCGAGCTCGCTTGGTGAGTGAGGCGATCACGTCGTCGGCCTCGAAGCCGTCCACCTTGATGTTGGTGAAGCCGAATGCCTCCGCCAGGGGCATCAGGTGGGGCCACTGGTCGCGGAGGAGGTCAGGCCGGGGCTTCCGCTGCGACTTGTAGGGCTCGTAGGTGAGCTCGCGGCCGGACCAGCCGGCGTCCCAGCAGACGACGACGGCGCTCGGATCGTGGTCGATCAGCATCTTGGCGAACATCGAGGCGAGGCCGTAGATGGCGTTTGTGGGACGGCCGTCGTGCGTGGCGATCGACTCCGGCAGCGCGAAAAAGGCGCGGTAGGCGAGCGAATTGCCGTCGATCAGGAAGAGCTCGGGCTTGGCCTGCTTGCCCTTCGCGCCCTTCGCGGGAGTCTTCTTCTGGGTCGTGGCGGGCACCTGTCCATCATAGGTTGGGTGCCAGAGACCTCTGGCTGAGCACGGGGCTCAGTGCCGCAACGACCGGGCTCCGGGCCAGCACCTGGCGGTATGTGAAGCGCAAGACTCGGTAACCCCGGCTCTGAAGGAAGGCGTCACGACCTCTGTCCGACTCGAATGCGGCTCGGTTCCCGTGATGCCTGAACCCGTCGGTCTCGACGATCAGGCGACGGTCGCGCCAGAGGAAGTCGACCTCGTACGGGCCAATACGGGTGTTCACCTCTGGCTGCGGAAGGCGGTGGCGGCGGCAGAGACCGATGAACATGCGCTCGAGCTCGCTGCGGGTGAGGTCGGGCTCAGGCCCCAGATCGCTCGAGGTCACCAGCCGAAGATCCAGTGCCCGCCTGACCGCCTTCTGGAAAACCGGCTGGGGAGAGGTGCGACGAAGATCTCGGAGAGTCCGGGTGGGCTTGGTGACAGCGATGCCGTTGCGGCGAGTCTTAACACCGGCAATGAGGGAGTGGGACCTGTGGATGCCGATGCCCGAACGGCGCTCCCGGCCACCGTCGCCAGCCACGGTGACGTGAATCGGTCCGTCCGTGGGCTTCAACATCCCCCAGAGCGCCGCGGCGCTGCGGTGGCTGATGACTGCGCCCGCGCCGAGAGCAAGGATCGCCGCCATACACCTGCCTTCGAAGGTGAGTCGCGGATGGCCAACGGCATAGACACCGCGATGAACGCGGTGGAGTCTCCCGGCGCGCAGCCGACGGGATGTCGCCCTCTTGTCAAGGTGCGCGCCTCGGAGCTGCGCGACGCTCACCACACCGTGTTGGCGCGCAGCGATTCTCGCGATCACGAGGTCACCTTTGGCGGGTTGGTCCCGAATACCGGGACTAAGCCGCCAACTCCGGTCCCTCTCCCCCCAACCGCCGCGGCCCCTCGCCCCTTCATTGCAGGTGTTTGTGTCGCGCGTAGCCAGCGAGAGGCGCCCCCTATGATCAGCGCCCGATGGCTGCCTCCGCTCAATACAGCGTCACGGTCCGCGTCGAGCTCGATGCTCGCCAGGAGCCGCTTGGCAAGCTCACCGCGCAGATCGCTGAGGCCGGCGGGGCGCTGCAGTCCGTCGATCTGATTCCGGGCGCCGGGCCCGAGGGCAAGCGGGTCCGCGAGTTCACCATCGATGCCAACAGCGAGGAGCAGTGGGAGCAGATTCTGCGCTCGATCGGATCGACGCGCGGCGCGCGCGTCCTCGGCTTCACCGATCGCACCTTCGAGATGCACAAGAAGGGCAAGATCGAGCAGCACAACAAGTACCCGCTGAAGACCCGCGACGACCTCTCGATGGCCTACACGCCGGGCGTCGCTCGCGTCTGCGAGTACATCGCCGCGGACAAGACCAAGGCCTTTGACTTCACCATCAAGGCGAATACCGTCGCCGTCGTCTCCGACGGCTCTGCGGTTCTGGGCCTCGGCGACATCGGACCCGAGGCGGCCATGCCCGTGATGGAGGGCAAGGCGATGCTCTTCAAGGAGTTCGCGCAGGTCGACGCCTTTCCGATCTGCCTCGACACCAACGACCCCGCCGAGATCATCCAGACCGTCAAGCTCATGGCCCCGACCTTCGGCGGCATCAACCTCGAGGACATCTCCGCCCCGCGCTGCTTCGAGATCGAGGAGACCCTCAAGGAGGTGTTGGACATTCCGGTCTTCCACGACGACCAGCACGGCACCGCCGTTGTCGTCATGGCCGCCCTCTTCAACTCGCTGAAGATCACCGGCAGGCCGATCGAGGATCTGCGCGTTCTGGTGCTGGGCACCGGAGCCGCCGGCATCGCCTGCACCAAGATGATGCAGGAGTCCGGGATCACCCAGATCATCGGCTGCGACCGCAAGGGCGCGATCTCGACCGACCGGGAGGACTACGGCGATGGCTCGATGTCGGGAATCAAGAAGTGGTTCGCCGAGAACACGAATCAGGAGAGGCTCTCCGGCGGACCGAACGAGGTGATCGAGGGCTGCGACCTCTTCATCGGCCTCTCCGGCCCCGGCCTGATCGAGCCGGATTCCCTGGCGAAGATGAATGACGACGCGATCGTCTTCGCGATGGCGAACCCCACGCCCGAGGTAATGCCCGAGGAGGCCGAGCCCCACGTCCGGATCATGGCCACCGGCCGCTCGGACTACCCCAACCAGATCAACAACGTCCTCTGCTTCCCCGGGATCTTCCGCGGCGCCCTCGACGCCGGCGCCCCGCGCATCACGGAGGAGATGAAGCTCGCCGCCGCACGCGGCATCGCGGAGGTCGTCACCGACGACGACCTGGCCGAGGACTACATCATCCCCTCCGTGTTCAACCGTGACGTCGCGGCCAGCGTCGCCCGAGCAGTGGTCGAGGAGGCGAAGGAGGCCGGCCTCGCGCGCTTCTCGGAGGAAACGGGCACCTACGAGATCGTCGAGGGCGTCGCCGGATCCGGCAACGGATCAGACGCCGCCTCGAGCTAACCCGCCGGCGCCCGCGCCGCTTCCCGAGTCTTCGGCAGCACCCAGGGCGGCGGCTTCACCAGGATTCGCGCCGCCCAGAGGAAACAGAGCGCCCCGACCAGCGTCATCGAGGTCGCCAGCGAAGCATTCACCAGCTCGTTCGTGTCGGGGACGATGTAGCCGGCGGCAGCTGAGATCCCGAAGGCGACCGAGCCGATCAGGTTGAGGGTCGCGGACCGCCGGATCACCAGGGCGGCGTGCAGCACGGCGACCTCGGCGAGCACGCTCGAGACCAGGAAGCAGATCGACCCGAACACGTCGGGCGACCAGACCAGCAGATTCGAGGTGTGGGTCTCGAAGTGGTGGTACATCCCGAAGAAGGTCGTGACGTTGAAGAACAGCGTCCCCGCGAACTGGACCGCGGCCGCCCATACCTCCGTGCCCGTGCCGCGTGCCACCCGGAGCTGCTCGGCAGCCGCTGTGGTGAAGAAGATCGAACCGACGAAGTAGATGACGCCGACGGCTTTGTCGGAAACGTCCGACGCGCCGGGCAACGACGCCACCGCGAAGCACGCCGAGCCGATCATGAAGAGGACACCGATTCGCCGCGCATCGCCCTGGGCCGCTCCGGCACCCAGCACCGCGGCGGATCCGGCGCTCACCGCGGGACCGCAGTCCGATACCGGACCTCGGTGAACGTCCCACCGGCGAACGTCTTCTGGCGCGTCGCCCCATCGAGCGCCCAGCCGAGCGCCTCGTAGAACCCACGCGATGTGTTCCACTCGGCCGTCCACAGCGTCACCTCGCGGAACCCGCGCTCGCGCAGCTCCACCATCGCCGCGTCGATGCAGCGCCCGCCCGAGTCCCCTTCGCCACGACGCGGGCTCCGTGTACAGCCGGTCGAGCAGCGCGACGCGCGCGGGATCGGAGTCCTGGTCGGTGCTCCGGCCCAGCACCGCCAGGGCGGCGACCTGGCCGCGCCTCTCCGCCACCAGAAGGATCAGGTCCGGATTCGAGATCAGGCGTTCCCATTCCTCGGCCGGCGAAGTCACCCCGGCCAGGCCGACCGGCGAGAGGTGACGTGCCCAGGCCGCTCGGCCGGAGGACAGATAGACCTCGGCGAGGCGTGTGCCCTCCCCAGGCTTGGCTTCTCGCACAGCGTCCGACATCGGGCGGGAACCTAGCGGGAGGTCGGACCTGGCTAGCATCCCCCGCCGATGCGGGTCCTCATCACAGGAGCCTCCGGGCTGATCGGCTCGGCCCTCGCCGACGCGCTGCTCGCGCGCGGCGACGAGGTCGTCGGGCTGACCCGGGACCCCGATCGGGCGAAGGCGAAGAACCCGACCGTTCACTGGCACGCCTGGCGGGCGACCACCGAGCGGCCGCCGCCCGAGGCGCTCGAGGGACTCGATGGCGTCGTCAACCTGATCGGCGAGGAGATCAACCAGCGGCTCACCGACGAGGCCAAGGTGCGGATCCGCGAGAGCCGCCTGCTCGGCAGCCGCAACCTTCTCCAGGGGATCGAGACCGCGCCGGCCAAGCCGAGCGTCTTCATCGGCCAGTCGGCGATCGGCTACTACGGCGACCGCGGCGCCCAGATCCTGGACGAGGAGTCGGATCCCGGTGAGGGCTTCACCGCAGAGATCCCAATCGACTGGGAGCGGGCGGAGCGAGAAGCGGAGCGGTTCATCCCACGTGTCGTCATCGTCAGGACCGGTCTGGTGCTCACCAAGGACGGTGGCCTTCTCAAGCAGCTCTTGCTCCCGTTCAAGCTCGGGGCCGGGGGCCCGATCGCCGGGGGCGAGCAGTTCATGTCCTGGATCCACCTCGACGATGAGGTCGGCCTGCTGCTCTGGGCGCTGGACAACGACCAGGTCTCGGGGACGATCAACGCGACGGCCCCCAATCCGGTCACCAACCGCGAGTTCACCAAGGCTCTCGGCCGTGCGGTACACCGGCCCGCATTCGTGCCGGTCCCGAAGTTCGCGGTCGCTGCCCTGCGCGGCGGCGAGCTCGCCGATGCGGTTGCCGGGGGCGCAAGGGTGCTTCCCCGCCGCGCCCTCGACGGCGGCTACGAGTTCCGCCACCCGGACATCGACGAGGCCATCACCAGCGCCCTTCGATAGTGGATGATGAGTCGATGAAGCTCGAGGGCGTCCACCACATCACCGCGATCACGGCCGACGCGCAGAAGAACGTCGACTTCTACGCGGGCGTCATGGGCCTTCGCCTGGTGAAGAAGACGGTCAACCAGGACGACCCAACCGTCTACCACCTCTTCTTCGCCGACGAGAAGGGCGACGCCGGCTCCGACCTCACCTTCTTCGAGTACCCGGGCGCCCCCCCGGGCCGCGCAGGCGACGGGATGATCTGGGGCATCCGCTGGCGGCTGGGGAATTCAGAGGCGCTCGACTTCTGGGCCGACCGCCTGAAGACGAACGGAACCGACGCCGAGCTCTCGGACGGTGCGCTTCGCTTCAGCGACCCGGAGGGTCTCGGCCACGAGCTCAAGGTGGTCGAAACCAGCGACGAGCCGCTGATCGCCGACCACCCGGAGGTCCCCTCCGAGATGGCATTGCAGGGCTTCGATGGTGCGATCGCATACGCCGGCGATCCGGAGACAAGTCGCCCCCTCCTCGAGGAGGCTCTCGGCTTCGAGCCGCTGGAAGGCGAGGGCGGCCAGGCCGGGTGGGAGTGCCGGGGCGACACACGCGGTGGCCTCTGGACCTACTCCGAGCCGCCGGCCGAGCGCGGCCTGCAGGGCGCAGGGAGTGTTCATCACATCGCCTGGGCATCGCAGATCGACGACCACGAGGCTTGGCGCGATCGCGTGGTCGCGGCCGGCGGCCGCCCGACCCCGGTCATCGACCGCTTCTACTTCCGCTCGATCTACTTCCGCGAGCCGAGTGGCGTCCTCTTCGAGATCGCGACGCTCGGCCCCGGCTTCACCGTCGACGAGCCGCTCGAGTCGCTGGGCGAGAAGCTCTCCCTGCCTCCCGACTACGAGCACCTCCGGGAACAGGTCGAGCCGGTCCTCCGGCCGATCCACAACCCGCGTGTCCACAACTGAGCCCCAAGGCGACCGGCCCGGGCAGGTCGTCCAGCTCGCCCACCTGACGCGGGAGCCAGCCGGTGAGCCCGAGGGCGCGCTGATCCTGCTCCACGGCCGCGCCACCGACGAGCGGGACCTCCACCCGCTGCTCGACGAGCTCGACCCCGACCGAAAGCTGTTCGGAATGACGCCAGGCGCGCCGCTGACGAACGTCCCGCCCGGCGGCCGCCACTGGTACGTGATCCGGGAGGTCGGTCACCCCGACGAGGACACCTTCATCGACACGCTCGCAAAGCTCTGCCGCTTCCTGGACGACGAGCTCCGCCACCGCGGAATCGCCTGGGAGAAGACGGTGATCGGCGGGTTCAGCCAGGGTGCGGCCGTCGCCTGCGCCGTGGCGCTCGGGATGGGGCGTCCCAGGGCCGCCGGGCTGCTGATGATGAGTGGCTTCTATCCGATGGTCCGCGGCTGGAAGCTGGACCCGCGAGCCAAGCGCGGCATGCCGGCCTACGTCACGCACGGCTCCTTCGACCCGGTCATCCCCGTCGGCTTCGGTCGCAAGGCACGGGACCTGCTCGAGGAGGGCGGCCTGATGGTCACCTACCGCGAGGCACGGGTCCAGCACTCGATCGATTTCGCCCTGATTCCCGAGATCCAGGGCTGGGTCTCGTCCGTGATCACCGGCGAGCCGGTGATCGAGGGCCCTCCCTCAGAGATCTAGCCCGGCGGGCAGGGACCGCCGAGGGGGGTCCGCGTCGCGCCGTTCACTCGGTAGCGCTGGATCATGCACTCGGTGGTGTCCCCCTCGTCGGTGATCGAGTAGCTCCCGAGCACCGTGCCGTCCCGGTGGGCCCCGAAGACACCGTCGCGGACATTGTCGCGGAACGAGGAGGCGTCGGTCCCGGCCCCGGTGATCGCCTGCAGAATCAGCCCCATCGCCTCGTACCCGTAGGCCGCGTAGGGGCCAGGGTCGCGGTGATAGCGCAGCGCGAACTGCGACTCGAAGTCCTTGCCCGGGAGGGTCCTGGGGTCGAGTTGAGCGCTCAACTCATAGGTCCGCGGATCAACGGTCAGTCGCCCCGATGCAGGCTCGTAGACCGCACCCGCCGGCCCGGGCACGACCTCGACGCCATGCTCCCTCGCCGCGGACTTGAACTCGGAGGCCGCCAGGTTCTCGAACGCGGAGCCGTCGGAGGTGACCGCGGCCTGCGTCGCTCCCAGCTCCGACGCCCAATTCGCGGCGGCGTCAACCACCACGTCATCGGCCGGCACCGTCCTCGCGAAGTTGGGCGAGCCCGAGGGCCGATAGCGGTCGGGCGAGTCCGGATAGCCCGTGGCGGGCTGGGTCAGGTCCACTCCCCCGGCCCCGGGCGACACCTGGACCAGACCGGCATCGTTCGTAATCGGCACGGAAGCTCGGGTCGGCTCCGAGTCCAGGTCGCCGATGTAGGCGGCCGCGGATGAATCCTGGATCGCCTGCCGGGCGTTGGCGCCGACGGCGACCGGATCCCAGACTCGTCCCTTGGCGTCGTCGAGGTAGGTGGCCCGCACCTGAATCGAGCCGGCCCGCCCCTTCGCCTGCTCCAGCGCCAGGCGAGCGCCGTCGGCAGCATCGCGGCCGTCAGCTCCCCGCGATCCGGTCAGCGGCAGGCTCACGTAGACAGTCACCGGTGCCTCGATCTTCGCGCTGCCGGCAATGCCGCAGCCGCCGAGGGCAACAGCCAGAAGCGCCGCGAGCGCCAGGCGGGGCATCCGGTCAGATGATCTCAGCCGAAGAAGACCTCGGCCTCGCGGTACAGCGACTCCGGAACCGTCTTCAGCTCCGCCGTCGCGTCCGAGAGGTCGACCAGCTCGATGTTCGTGCTCCGCAGCGATGTCATCTTGCCCCAGTCCCCGTTGTGCGCCGCGTCGATCGCGTGCAGGCCGAAGCGAGTGGCCAGGACCCGGTCGAAGGCCGTCGGGGTGCCGCCCCGCTGGATGTGCCCGAGAACCGTCGCGCGTGCCTCGTGACCCGTGCGCTGCTCGATCTCTCCCTCGAGCCACTGGGCGATCCCGCCGAGGCGGACGTGGCCGAAGGCGTCGAGCGGCGCGTCATCCGCCGCCGGCAAGCCGCCCTGCGGCACCGCACCCTCCGAGACGACCACGATCGGCGAGTACTGGCTCTCGAAGCGGCGCACGATGTACTCGCACACCTGGTCGAGGTCGAATTCGATCTCCGGAATGAGGATCACGTTGGCTCCACCGGACAGGCCGGCGTGGAACGCGATCCAACCGGCGTGGCGGCCCATCACCTCGCAGATCAGCGTGCGCTTGTGGCTCTCCGCGGTGGTGTGCAGCCGGTCGATCGCCGCCATCGCGATGTTGACCGCCGTGTCGAAGCCGAAGGTGTAGTCAGTCGCCGAGAGGTCGTTGTCGATCGTCTTCGGCACGCCGACGACATGCACGCCCTCCTCGTGCAGCTTCGCCGCCGCCCCGAGCGTGTCCTCCCCGCCGATCGCGATCAGGCCATCGACGCCGTCGGCCATCAGGTTGTCGGCGAGTCGCTGCGGACCGCCGTCCTCCTTGAACGGGTTGGTCCGCGACGAACCGAGGATCGTGCCGCCGCGGGGCAGGATCCCGCGAACCTCCGGGACCCCGAGGGGGAAGCTGAGTCGCTCCAGCGGCCCGGCCCAGCCATTGCGGTAGCCGACGAACTCATGCCCGTACTCCCCGACCCCCTTGCGCACGATGGCGCGAATCACCGCATTCAATCCGGGGCAGTCGCCTCCACCGGTGAGCACGCCGATTCGCACGCGATCAATCTAGCGATGCGGCGGCGCCGGTCAGCGCTCGGAGGTATCGGCGCTCAGCACCGGCTTCACGTCGACGACCGGAGTGCCGTCGAGGGCCTCCAGGTTTCGCACCCTGAGCCGGCCGTCCTCCACCTCCGCGACCTCGACCCGGTGCAACCCGATCGGGTTCGGGCGGTGAGGAGATCTGGTGGTGAACACGCCCTCCGGCGCCCGCGAGACATCACCGCGGGGATGGACCACGAGCACGTCCCGTTCGGCCCTGTCGAGCCAGGTCAGGATCAGGAGCTCGTCACCGCCCCTGATGTTTCCCAGCGCCTCGAGCACCTCCGGCTCGAATTCGATCCATGCATCGGGCGCGCCCTCGTCGCCCTGCTTCGGGGCCGACGACGGATCGGTCAAGGGTGACTTCACCTGACCGATCGCCCGGAGCTCGAAGGTCCCATCCGGCACGGCACGCAGCCTACGTGGATGCCCGCCGCGTGCGGTAGCGGTGCCAGACCACGATGCCCAGCCGCACGACCAGCGGTCCGAAGCTGGCAATCAGGATGAGGGTGTCCATCAAGGGTGCTCCTTCGGGGGCCTCGCCCGGCGACTGGATGTGGACCCCGCGACCGCCTCGACACTCCTCACGAGGCTGGAGGGCCGCGGTCTGGTGGAACGCGAACCTGCCCCCACATGACCGTCGCAGGCGGCTGGTCTCCCCGACGACGAAGGGCCGTGAGACAGAAGGGCCCTCGCGCGCTGCATCGCCAGCCGGCGGGGGGCTTCGAGGCGCTGAGTACGGCGGAACTCGCGACCTTCCGCGATCTGCTCCGCCGCGTCGCGGCGGACGACGAGCCGGCCTCCTAGGGCCGGGTGATCCAGTCGATCAGCGGCTGGGCGTAGCGAAGCAGGGCACCCGTGAACACCCCGCCGAGGAAGAGGATCGCGTCGACCGGGCCCGGTATCCCGAGGGCGTACGCGATCACCATCACGCACGCGCCGAGGACTGTGAAGAGGATTACCTGCACGGCCCGGAAGCCTATCTGGAGAGCGCGGCGTGAGTTTCGTGCAGGAAGGCGCTGACGCCGGCGACGGCCGCCTCGCGATCCGGCGCATCGGCAACCTCGCGGACGAGGCGGGTGCCGATGATGACGCCGTCGGCGACCTTCCCCACCGTGACCGCCTGCTCGGCAGTGGAGATTCCGAAGCCGACCGCCACCGGGACGTCGGCCTCATCCTTCGCCGCCGAGGCCAGCTCAGCCAGCTCGGTCGGCAGCTCGGCTCGCTCGCCGGTGACGCCCACCGTCGAGACCAGATAGACGAACCCCCGGGCCCCGGCGCAGATCCGCGCGCGGCGCTCTTCAGGGGTGGTGGGGGCCACGAGCGGGATCAGGGCGAGACCGTGAGCATCCAGCGCACTGCCGATCGGGCCCTGTTCCTCGAGCGGGAGGTCCGGCACGATCACGCCGGCGGCCCCCGCCTCGGCCGCGAGCGAGGCGAAGTCCTCGACTCCGCGCGCCAGGATCATGTTCGAGTACGCCATCAGCGCGACCGGGATCCCCCCCGCAACCCGGGCACAGGTCTCGAGCACCGACTCCAGGGTCGCCCCGGCCTCCAGCGCCGCCCTGTCCGCGGCGTGGATCGTGGGGCCGTCGGCGAGCGGATCCGAGAACGGAACGCCGAGCTCGATCAAATCCGCGCCGGAATCGACATAGGCGTCGGCGACGGCGTCCGCCGTCCCCTGCTCGGGAAAGCCGCCCATCATGTATGGCATCAGGGCGGTGCGCCCCTGATCCCGGGCGACGTCGAACGCGGCCTCGATCCGGTCCGCGCCGGTCTCGGTTGCGGTCCCGTCAGCCATCGAGATCGGCGAGCTTGGAGGTCACCTCGTCCATGTCCTTGTCACCGCGCCCGCTCAACGTGAGAACGTCGTAGCCGTCTCCCCCGCCGTTCTCCAGAAGCCAAGCGATTGCGTGGCTCGGCTCGAGCGCCGGGATGATTCCCTCGAGCTGAGCCAGTTCCCGGAAGGCGCGCAGCGCCTCCTCGTCGGTGGCGGACTCATAGGTCGCGCGGCCGGAGTCGCGCAGGTGGGCATGCTCAGGCCCGACGCCCGGGTAGTCGAGGCCTGCGGAGACCGAATGGGCTTCGAGGATCTGGCCCTGATCGTCGGCGAGCACCGACGAGAGCGCGCCGTGCAGGACTCCCTTGCTGCCCGCCACGAGCGATGCGCCGTGGCGGCCGCTGTCGAGCCCTTCGCCCGCCGCCTCGACTCCGATCAGCTCGACAGGATCCTCGAGGAAGGCGTGGAAGCTGCCGATCGCGTTGGAACCGCCGCCGACGCAGGCGACCACGCGCGAGGGCAGCGAGCCCTCGGCGTCGAGCGCCTGACTGCGAGCCTCGTCGCCGATCACCCGCTGCAGGTCGCGGACGAGTGCGGGATAGGGGGCCGGCCCGACCACGGACCCGATCACGTAGTGGGTGTCCTCGACGGATGCGACCCAATCGCGGATCGCAGCGCTGACGGCCTCCTTCAGTGTGCGCGCCCCGGCCTCGACGGGAATGACCTCGGCCCCGAGCAGCCGCATCCGCTCGACGTTGGGCGCCTGGCGGCGGATGTCCTCGCTGCCCATGTAGACGGCACACTCGAGGCCGAACAGGGCGCATGCCGTCGCCGTCGCGACGCCGTGCTGCCCCGCGCCGGTCTCGGCGATGATCCGCGTCTTGCCCATCCGACGGGCGAGCAGCGCCTGACCGACCGCGTTGTTGATCTTGTGCGCTCCGGTGTGGGCGAGATCCTCTCGCTTCAGGTACACCCGCCTCCCCACTCGCTCGGAGAGGCGCTCCGCCAGGTACAGGGGCGTGGGCCGGCCGACGAAGTCGCGGAACAGAGCCGAGAGCTCGGACCGGAAGCCCTCGTCCTCCCGCGCCTCGGCCCAGGCCGCTCTGAGCTCGTCGAGCGCCGCGATCAGGGTCTCGGGCACGAATCTGCCGCCGTAGGGGCCGAAGCGCTCCTCGACAACGGCCATCAACCGGCCACCTCCTCAGCTTCGCTTCCGGGGGTGCCGGGTATGGGCGCGAACGGCTTGGCAACCCTGGAACCGGCCGCCTCCAGGAACGCCTCGACCTTGGCGTGATCCTTGCGGCCGGGCTCCGCCTCCACGCCGGTGACCACGTCGACGGCGTACGGCTTCACCCGCTCGATCGCCCCGGCGACGTTCTCGGAGGTCAGGCCGCCGGCGAGGATCATCGGCACCTTCGAGCGGCGCTTGGCCGCGAGATCCCAGTCGAAGCTCTTTCCCGTCCCACCGTGGATCCCGTGCCAATAGGCGTCGAAGAGATGGAAGTCTGTGCGGAACGCTTCGGCCGCCTGGACGTCGGCGGGGCTGTTGATGCGCATCGCCTTGATCACCTTGGCGCCGGTGCGGCGACTCGCCTCGACGCAGAACGATGGGCCCTCCTCGCCGTGGAACTGCAACAGGGTGAGGTTCTCCCGCTCGGCGGCTTCGATCACGTCCTCGAGGGTGGAATTGACGAACACCCCGGCGATCTCGCAGCGGCGCTTCAGGGCCGCCCCGATCTCCTCGGCGACGTCGGGTTTCACGTAGCGGGGACTGTCGGGGTGATGGATCAGCCCGATCGCCCAGGCGCCGAGGCTCGCCGCGTGCTCCGCGTCGGCGAGGCTCGTCATTCCGCACACCTTGACCTTGGCCATGCGACAAGGGTAGGCGGATTCGCATTTCTTCCCTGCGAGCAGGCATTCCGGGAAGTAGGCTCCCGTCCCATGACCGCGATCGAGTCGGCGTCCAGGCGACTGGCTCTCGGCGCTTTCTCCCGAATGCGCGGCGGCAGCCTGGACTTGATCGAAACTTTCTCAAACGGGTTGCGCTCACGCGCACCCTCGCATCAAAGACTTCGCTTCGGAGATCCCCACGCGGATCTCAGCGCGACCGTCGAGATCCACTCCCCTGCCTTCTACCGGACGCTGCTCGGCGGAAGCGTCGGCATGGGCGAGGCCTATCGCGACGGCATCTGGGACTGCGACGACCTGGTCGGCCTCATGCGGATCGCGGTTCGCAACCTGGGACCGCTCGACCGTCTCCGCGGGCGCCTCCAACCGATCCTGTCTCCGGTCCAGCGGACCCTGTGGCGCGTGCCCCGCAACAGCAAGCGGGCGGCTCGCCGCCACATCTCGGCGCACTACGACCTCGGCAACGACCTCTTCGCCCTCTACCTGGACGAGTCGATGATGTACTCCTCGGCCGTCTTCCCGGATCCCGAGGCAGGCCTCGCCGAGGCCCAGCGCAACCGCCTCGAGCGCATCTGCCAGGCGCTCGAGCTGGGTCCGGACGACCACCTGCTCGAGATCGGAACAGGCTGGGGAGCGATGGCAACCCATGCCGCCGCCAACTACGGCTGCCGGGTGACCACGACGACGATCTCCACCGAGCAGCGCGAGGGGGCCCTGCGGCGGATCGCCGACGCGGGCGTTGAGGACCGCGTCAACGTGCTGCTCGAGGACTACCGGGACCTCCGCGGCCGGTACACGAAGCTCGTCTCGCTGGAGATGATCGAGGCGGTCGGCTGGCATTACTTCGACGAGTACTTCCAGCGCTGCTCGGCCCTGCTCGAGCCCGACGGCCTCTTCTTCCTGCAGGCGATCGTGATCGACGACCGGCTCTACGAGCAGGAGAAGGCGACTCAGAGCTTCTCCAACAAGCTGATCTTCCCCGGCGGCTGCCTGCCGTCAGTTGAGCTGATCCAGCGCTGCATCGCGAAGGACACCGACATGAGCACGATCTGGCTGGACGAGATCGGAGCCCACTACGCGCGCACGCTCGAGCTCTGGCGCGAGCGCTTCCTCGCCAACGCGGACCTCGCCGCCGAGCTCGGCTACGACGAGCCCTTCCGCCGCCTCTGGACACTCTGGCTGGCGATGAGCGAGGCCGGCTTCCGGGAGCGGCGCCTGCGGGATGTGCAGGTCGTCTTCGCGAAGCCCCAGCACTCGACTAGGGTCACGGAAGACGAATGGCAGAGGGTGACGGCAAGACAGTTCTAGTCACCGGCGGCTCGGGCTACCTGGGCGGCTGGTGCATCGTCGAGCTGCTGCGGCGCGGCTACGCGGTCAGGACGACGATCCGCAATCCCTCGCGCGAGCCCGAGGTCCACGCGGCGATCGCGTCGCAGGTCGATCCGGGACACCACCTCACCATCCACCAGGCGGACCTGACCAGCGACGATCACTGGCAACACGCGATCGAGGGCTGCGACTACGTGCTCCATGTCGCCTCCCCCTTCCCCCCGAAGCAGCCCAAGGACCCGGACGAGCTGATCGTCCCGGCCCGCGAGGGAACGCTGCGGGTGCTGCGAATCGCGCTCGACGCCGGGGTCAAGCGAGTGGTCACCACATCCTCGATCGCTGCGATCAGGCGGACCTCGGGCAATGGAAGCCGCCCCCTCGACGAGCAGGACTGGGCCGACCCGAACGACTCGGACATGACCCCCTACGCCCGCTCCAAGACGATCGCCGAGCGCGCCGCCTGGGACCTGGCCAAGGAGCGCGACGCCGAGGACCGGCTCGCGGCGGTCAATCCGGGCGCGATCATCGGCCCGCTCCTGACCGACGACCTCTCCTACTCGCTGCAGACGATCGAGCGGCTGCTCAAGGGAATGCCCGGCGTGCCGAGGCTCGGCTTCAGCTTCGTCGATGTGCGCGACGTCGCCGATCTGGAGATCAGGGCGATGACCGCCCCGGAGGCCGGTGGGCAGCGCTTTGTCGCCGTCACCAAGTTCCTCTGGATGGCGGACGTCGGCAAGGTCCTGCGCGAGCGGCTCGGCGACTCAGCGTCCAAGGTGCCGACGCGCACAGTGCCGGACCTCATCGTCCGCGCGATGGCCCTGTTCGACGCCGAGATCCGCTCCGTGCTGGGTGGGCTCGGCAAGAGCACCGAGTTCAGCTCCGAGCGGGCGCGAAGCACCCTGGGCTGGTCGCCGCGGCCCATCGAGGACTCGATCGCCGAGACGGGCGAGAGCCTGGTCGAGCACGGGGTAGTTTCCGCTCCGGCCGCTCGGTAGGCGACTTCGGCATCAGATCGCGGCCACAAGCGGCCACCTGGCATAAGTCGCTGCGGCCTTCGGCCTCCGCTCCGAAGTGGAGTGGCCTGGTGGTCGCTACTACGGCAGGGAACTCGAGTTCGAATCCTGGACGTGCGAGGGGCGGTCACCGAGCTTGACGGTGACGTCGTGCTGCTGGCCGCCGCTGAAGATCGTCAGCGTGATCTCGTCGCCGGGCTTGTGATCGTTGACGGCCGAGATCACATCGTCCATGCCGGCGATCGGCTTGTCGTCGACCTTGGTGATGATGTCGCCTCCGACCGGGAAGGTCTGCCCGGCGATCGTCGCCTGGCCCGTCGCGCCCTTGATGCCGGCATCGTCGGCGGGGCCGCCGCTCAGCACACGCTCGATCAGAACACCCTGGGTGACCGGGAGGTTGAGAGCGTGGGCGATCTCCGGGGTGATGTCCCCGCCGGACAGCCCCAGGTAAGCCTGGTGGACCTGGCCGCCGTTCTCCAGCTGCGTGGCGACGTCGGCGGCGGTCTTGATCGGAACTGCGAACCCGACGCCCTCGTTGCCGCCGCTCTGGCTCTCGATCTGCGAGTTGATGCCGATCACCTCGCCATCTCCGTTGATCAGGGGTCCGCCCGAGTTTCCGGGGTTGATCGCCGCGTCCGTTTGAATCACGTCTGAGATCGAGAAGCCGTTGGGAGCCTGGATCTGGCGCTGGAGCGCCGAGACGATCCCGCTCGTGACGGTGCGGTCGAGTGCGAACGGATTGCCGATCGCGACGACCGGGTCGCCGACCTGAACCTTCGAAGAGTCGCCCAGGGGCAGCGGGCTGGCCCCCTCGGTGTTGTCGACCTTGAGGAGGGCGACGTCGCTGGAGGGATCACTGCCGACCACCTGCGCGTTCTGCTCCGCACCATTGCCGAGCTGGACCGTGACGGTCTTCGCGCCCTCGACGACGTGGGCGTTCGTGAGGATGTGCCCGTCGTTGTCGATCAGGAAGCCGGATCCGGTGGCCTGGCTCGACTGCTGCTGCGGGAGGCCGAAGACGGACTGCGTCTTCTGCACGATCGTCGAGCGGATGAAGGCCACGCCGCTGCCGTCACGCTGGTAGATGTCGTGGACGGTGAGGCCCTGGTTCGAGTTGCTGGCGGGGCGGGCCAGCGCGGCCGGCGCGATCACCGGTGCCGAGCTCCCCTCCTTGCTCGTGTCGACGACGCCGGCCTGGATCAGGATCAGTCCGACGATCAGCACGACGGTCCCGCCCGCGACGGCGGACCCGAAGCTCGTCGAGAGGAATCTCTTCAGCGACTGCATGCGGGCCAGTGTGGGGCCCGCCGCTTAACCGTCTCTAAGCGAGGTCTACGAGTTCTCTAATGACTCAGGGCAGCAGATGCTCGCGGGTGGACTCCTCATCCGCGATCAGCTCCCGGAGCTTCGCGCCCGGATCATCGGCGCGCATCAGCGCCTCTCCGATCAGGACGGCATCCACGCCCACCCTCTCCAACTCGTCCAGCGTGGCGCGCTCCGCGATGCCGCTCTCGGAGACGACGGTCTTCCCCGCCGGGACGTCGGTGATCAGCTCGTAGGTCGTCTGGACATCGACGCTGAAGTCGTCGAGATTGCGGTTGTTGATCCCGATCACCTCCGCGCCGACGGACAGGGCCGTCTCGAGCTCGGGCTCCTCGTGCACCTCGACGACGACGTCCAGATCGAGCTCCCTGGCCTCGTCGTAGAGGGCCGAGAGCAGGTCCTGATGGAGGGCGGCCACGATCAGCAGAACAGCGTCGGCGCCCGCCACTGCGGCCTCGTACAGCTGGTAGCGGTCCACGATGAAGTCCTTCTGGAGGACCGGCAGCACGCAGGCGGCCCGGGCCTCGTGCAGGTCCAGGAGCGCGCCCCCGAAGTGCGCCTCGTCGGTGAGGATCGAGAGCGCGGCGGCTCCGGCCTCGTCATAGGAGCGGGCGATCTCGGAAGGGGTCGCGCCGGGCCTGATCTCACCGGCGCTGGGAGACCGGCGCTTGAACTCGGCGATCACAGAGAGCCCGGGCCGCGTCAGCGCCTCCCCGAAGGGCCGCTGCTCCGGCCGCTCGGCCAGACGCTGCTCGAGATCCCCCAGCGGCACCTCGGCGCTTCGGCGCCCCACGCCTGCCCGCGCGGACCCGACCAGGTCTTCGATCATGCCCATCTCGTCGTGGACAGCCTAGCTCGCGCCAGAGAGCTCGCGGGAACGGGACACCAGGCGGCCGAGGACATCGAACGCGGTTCCCGAATCGACGGCATGCGTCGCCTTGACGATTCCATCGGCCAGGTCGCTCGCGCCGCCCGCGACGTAGATGGCCGCTCCCGCGTTGAGCAGGGAGACATCGCGCGACGGCCCGCCCTCCCCCTCGAGGACCCGCACGACGACCGCGGCGTTCTCCGCCGGCTCCCCGCCGGGAATCGCATCCAGAGGCGCCGTCTTGAACCCGAAATCGGAGGGATCGACGAACCACTCCTCGGTGCCTCCGTTCGCGACTTCGATGACCCGAGTGCGGGAGGAGACGCTGAGCTCGTCGATGCCGTCGTCGGCGTTGACGACCAGGGCGTGAGAGCAGCCGAGCTGCAGCAGGGCCTCGGCGATGATCTCCTGGTAGCTGCGGTCGGAGACGCCGAGCAGGTGCGCCACCGCCCCGGCCGGGTTGGTGAGCGGCCCGAGGAAGTTGAAGATCGTCCGGACCGCGAGCTCCTTGCGGACCGGCACGACGTGCGCCATCGCCCTGTGGTGCTTGGGCGCGAACATGAACCCGAAGCCGACCTCCTCGATGCAGGTGGCGACCTCCGCGGGACCGAGCTCGATGTCGACACCGAGGGCCTCGAGCACATCGGCCGACCCCGACCTGCTCGTCGCGGAGCGATTCCCGTGCTTGGCGACCTTGCAGCCCGCACCGGCGGCGATCAGCGCGGCGGTCGTCGAGATGTTGAAGGTGGTCGGGCCGCCGCCCGTGCCCGCCGTGTCCAGGAGGCTGGGCTCGTCGATCTCCACGTGCGCAGCGAGGGAGCGCATGGTCCGCGCCAGGCCGACGAGCTCGGAGACCGTCTCGCCCTTGGCGCGCAGCGAGACAAGAAAGGCCGCGGTCTGCACCTCGCCGGCCCTCCCCTCCATGATCTCCGCGAGCGCGGCGGAGGTGTGATCGGCCGTCAGGTGCGTTCCGGAGCAGATCTCGTCGATCGCGCGGGTGAGGATGTCGTTGGGCATGGTCGAGCTCAATTGAGGAAATTCGCCAGCAGCTTCTTGCCCTGCGGGGTGAGGACGGACTCGGGATGGAACTGGACTCCCTCGGCGGGCAGATCGCGATGGCGGACGCCCATCACCACGTCGCCGTAGGTGGAGGTGACCTCGAGCGCGTCGGGCAGGTCCGGGTCGGCGATCAGCGAGTGATAGCGGCCGGCGACCAGCGGGTTGGAAAGATCCTTGTAGACCGCCTGGCCGTCGTGCTTCACCTCCGCGTCCTTGCCGTGGATCGGGTCACCGCGGACGACCCGGCCGCCGAAGGCCTCCACCAGGGACTGGTGCCCGAGGCAGACGCCGAGGACCGGCGTTCCCGCCTCGGCGAAGGAGCGGATCGCCTCCACCGAGATACCCGCCTCCTTCGGCGTGCAGGGCCCTGGCGAGACAACCAGGCGATCGGGCTTCAACCCGGACAGCTCCTCCACGGTCGCCTTGTCGTTCCGAACCACGCCGACCTCCGCCCCCAGCTCACCCAGGTACTGGACGAGGTTGTAGGTGAAGGAGTCGTAGTTGTCGATGACGAGGACCGAACCAACACCGCCCTGTTCCCGCCGCGCGCTCATGGCCACTCCGGCTGCTCGGCGGCCAGCTCGACCGCGCGGAAGACCGCCTTGGCCTTGTTGACCGACTCGTTGTACTCGTAGGCCGGCTGAGCGTCCGCGACCGTCCCGCCACCTGCCTGCACATGGACGAGCCCGTCCTTGACCACCACGGAGCGGATGTAGATGGCGGTGTCGAGGTCGCGCGTGTAGCTCAGGTAGCCGACCGCGCCACCGTATGGGCCGCGCTTCTGCGGCTCGAGCTCGTCGATGATCTGCATGGCGCGCACCTTGGGCGCGCCCGAGAGCGTGCCCGCCGGGAGGATCGAGCGCAGGGCGTCCATCGCGCTGACGCCCGGGCGCAGCTTCCCCGAAACCTGGCTGACGATGTGGAGCACATGCGAGTAGGTCTCGACGACCATCAGCTCGTCGACCGTGACCGAGCCGTACTCGCAGACCCGGCCCAGGTCGTTGCGACCCAGATCGACGAGCATCACGTGCTCCGCCCGCTCCTTGGGATCCTGGAGCAGGCGTTCCGCAGCGAGCCGATCCTCGTCCTCGTCGGCGCCGCGCGGGTAGGTCCCGGCGATCGGCCTGGTCTCGACTCGGTCCCCGGTCACCTTGACCAGCGGCTCTGGCGACGCACCCGCGATCTCGAAGTCGCCGAAGTCGAGGAAGTACATGTACGGCGACGGGTTGACCGTGCGAAGCCCGCGGTAGATCGAGAAGGCCTCGACCGGGCACGGCGACGTGAAGCGCTGGGAGGGGACGACCTGGAAGGCATCGCCGGCATGGACGTACTCGATGATGCGAGTCACCGTCGCTTCGAATTCCTCACGCGTCAGATTCGATTCAAAGTTGATGAATCGTTTGACGGCTTCGCCATCAACGCCCATGCCCTCGGCTTCGCCTGCGGGCATATGCGGCGCGGGCGCAAATGGCTTGGCAACCCTGGTCGTTGCAACCCTGGTCGTCGGTACAGGCTCCTGAAGGAGATCGCGCACCTCGCCGATCGTCTCGACAGCGCGCGCGTAGGCCTCCTCGATCCCGCCGTCCTCGACGAAGGCGTTGGCGATCAGGGTGACCTCGTGGCGCTGGTGATCGAACGCCACCAGCACGTCGGTGATCATCAGGGCCATGTCCGGCAGGCCGATCGGATCCGGGTTGGGCTCGGACAACGGCTCGACGGTGCGGACGAGGTCGTAGCCGAAGAAGCCGACCGCGCCGCCGGCGAAGGGCGGCAGCTCGTCGGGCTCGGCGATCTCGTATCGGCCCAGGTACTCGGCGGCCGCCGCGTACGGGTCGGGCGCGTCGGTGACGCGATCGTCCTCGTAGAGCTTGCCTTCCGACCAGCGGAGCACAGACCGGGGGCGGAAGCCGAGAAAGGACCAACGTCCCAGCCGGCCCTGCTCGGCCGACTCGAGCAGGAAGGCGGGCCCGTCGCCGCGCAGCTTGAGGAAGGCGCTGACGGGTGTCTCGCAGTCGTCGATGAAGCGGTAGCGAACCGGCACCACGTTGGCACTCGCCGCGAGCTGACGGGCGCGATCCAGGTCGGGCTCCAGGCCGGGCAGGGTCGCCGCCCCCACGGTGTTCATCGTGCCCGCCGGCGGCCGTTCAGAACGTGGAGGACCTCGGCCATCGAGAGGCCGCGCGAGAGCAGCAGGACGGCCAGGTGGTAGACGACATCCGCGCCCTCCTCTGCCACCCGTTCCTCCGACTCGGAGTCGACGGCCTTGACGACCTCCGCGGCCTCCTCTCGGACCTTGTCCCCCGCCAGCTTCGGATCCTCGAGCAGCTCGACCGTGTAGCTGCCCTGCGGGCGCTTGCGCTGGCGCGTGACCAGCGTGCGCTCGAGGGCCGCCAGAGCCTCGTAGGGCAGCAGCGCGGGCTCGCCGACCACGCCGGGCGCGTCGACACCCGGATCGGCGCTGCCCTCCAGATCGCGGTAGAAGCAGGAGCGCTCACCGGTATGGCAGGCGGGCCCGGCGGGATCGACCAGCGCGACGAGGGCATCGCCGTCGCAGTCGTACCGGATCTGCCTGACCCGCTGCACGTTGCCCGAGGTCGCCCCCTTGTGCCAGATCTCGCGACGGCTGCGGCTGTAGAGGTGGATCTCGCGAGTCTCGAGCGTGAGCAGCAGCGACTCCTCGTTCATGTAGGCGAGGGTCAGCACCTCGCCCGAGCGAGCGTCCTGCATCACGCACGGAACCAGGCCCCGTTCATCGAAACGGACCTTCGCCGCGTCTCTCGTCGTCTGGACAACCATCGGGCGATTGTACGAATCGCCCGCTCGCGCGCCTGAAGGCGCGGGTTCAGCTAGTCGGTTTCCTCATCGTCGTCGAAGTTGAGGACCGTCTCGACGTCCTCATCGGCATCGTCGCCCTCAGCCTCGCGGGTCTCCTCCTGCAACTCCACCTCTGCGGCGATCTCCGGGTCGAAATCGGGCTCGTGGTCTTCCTGCGCCTCGAGCCCGACCGCCAGGCCGACCTCCTGAACCGGCATCGGCTCCTCAGACTCCTCCCCCTCGGGATGGCGCTCGTCGTCCTCGGTCCACTCCTCGCGCTCTTTTTCCTCATCCATTTCGGGCTCCTCTCTTCGCCTGCCGGATGAACGATCATCATCGCGGCTGGACACAATCCGGTGAACGAGATGTGAACGGCTACTCGATGCCGAGGCGGTCGAGCAGGCCCTCGTCCCTGCGCCACCGCTTGCGCACGCGCACCTGGAGATCGAGAAAGACGCGGCCGCCGAGTTCCCGCTCGAGCTCACCGCGAGCCGCGGTCCCGATCTCCTTGATCTTGCGGCCGCCGGCGCCGATCAGAATTCCCTTCTGTGACTCGGTCTCGGCCCAGACGTGGGCGGCGACCTCCACCACCCCGTCCTCTCGGTGCGCCACCTCGGAGACCTGGACCTCGACGGCGTGCGGCAGCTCATCGCGCGTACGGCGCAGCACCTGTTCGCGGATCAGCTCGGCGAGGAGCACCTCGCTCGGCAGATCCGAGCGCTGCTCGGGCGGGAACAGGAACGGGCTCTCAGGGAGCAGTTCGATGAGCTTGGCGATCAGCGGCTCGAGGCCGTTCCCCTTCCTGGCGCTGATGGGGAAGATCTCGTCGACGCCGTGGACCTTCCCCACCTCGGCGAGGACGGCGGCGGTCTCCGCATTGTTGAGGCGATCGACCTTGTTGACGGCGCAGACGACCGGAGTGTCGATGCTCGATTGCAGCAGCGCCTTGGAGATGAACCGGTCGCCGGGGCCCACTCCCTGCTCGGCGTTGACCACGAACAACACGGCGTCTGAGTCGGCGATCTCCCTCTCGACCCGCCGCTGCATCCGCTCGGTGAGCGCGTCGCGCGGCCGCTGGACGCCGGGGAGGTCCGTCAGGACGAGCTGCCAGTCCGCCGCCAGGTCGGTCGCGACGCCGCGGATCGCCCGCCGGGTGGTCTGCGGGCGCTCGGAGACGATCGCCACGTGGGAGCCGACGATCGCGTTGACCAGGGTGGACTTGCCGACGTTCGGGCGACCCGCGAGACCGACGAAGCCCGCCCTGCTCACAACGAGGCCATGATCTTGGCCTGCAGCTCGAGCATCTCCCCCTGGTCGCCCTCGTGGTCGAAGCCGCAGAGGTGGAGGGTGCCGTGGACAGCGGCCTCGGTCACATCGGTCGCCTTCTCCGGGCAGATGAAGACGTCCCCAAGCTCGCGCGGTCCCTGGTCGTGCGACTGCTCATCGATCGGGAACGCGAGCACGTCGGTCGCCTCGTCCACGCCGCGGGCCGCGTAGTTGAGGGTCCGCATCCGCCCCTTTCCGACGATCTCGACGCCCAGATGGCCGTCGTCGACCCCCGCCGCGTGCAGGGCGGCCCCGACGGCGCGGCGCAGATCGCCAGGGACGTCGGAGAGATCGATGTCAGCCGCCCTCGTCGGATGAGCGGCTGCGGCTCTCCGCCTCGCCGTATGCGGCGACGATCCGCTGCACGAGCTTGTGGCGCACGACGTCCTCGCCGCCGAAGCGGATGAAGCTGATGTCCTGGACCTCATTGAGGATGTCGCCCACCTCGACCAGGCCAGAGCGTGAGCCGCGCTCGAGATCGATCTGGGTGATGTCGCCGGTGACGACGACCTTTGACCCGAAGCCCAGGCGGGTGAGGAACATCTTCATCTGCTCAGGACTTGTGTTCTGCGCCTCGTCGAGGATGACGAAGGAGTCGTTGAGGGTGCGGCCGCGCATGAAGGCGAGCGGCGCGACCTCGATGGTGCCGCGCTCGAAGTAGGAGTTCACCTTCTCGGGATCGAGCATGTCGTAGAGCGCGTCGAAGAGCGGACGCAGGTAGGGATCGACCTTCGCCTGGATGTCACCCGGCAGGAAGCCGAGGCTCTCACCCGCCTCGACGGCGGGCCGGGTGAGGATCACGCGGCTGACGTCGCCGCGCGAGAGCGCCGCCGCGGCCATCGCGACGGCGAGGAAGGTCTTCCCGGTGCCGGCCGGGCCGATCCCGAACGTGATCGTGTGCCGGCGGATCGAGTCGACGTAGTGCTTCTGGTTGACGGTCTTGGGGGCGACGCGCGTGTTGCGGTGCTGCCAGACGACGTCCTCGAGGATCTCGGCCGGGCTCTGCTGCTGGTCCAGGGCTCCGGTGACCGCCTCGATCGTGCCGGGAGCGATCTCGTGCCCCTGCTCGATCAGATCGACCAGCTCGCCCACGACGGTCTCGGCGGTGCTGACCTCGCTGGCGTCGCCATCGAGGGTGAGGACGTTGCCGCGCAGATAGAGGTCGACATCGAGGTGACCCTCGAGCGCCCGAAGAACGGCGTCCTCCGATCCGGCCAGCTCGGCGGCGACGGTGTTGTCGATGGTGAGCTGCCTGCGAGCCACTAAGAGCTGAGCTTCTCCTTCACGGCGGCGCTGACGCGCTTGCCGTCGGCCCTGCCGCCGATCTTGGGCATCAGCACCTTCATCACGCCACCCATGTCCTTGGGCTCGGCGGCGCCGGACTCCTCGACCGCGCTCGCGATCAGCTCAGAGAGCTCCTCGTCGGAGAGCTGCTCGGGCAGGTAGCCCTCGATCAGCTTCGCCTCGGCCTTCTCGGCCTCGGCCTGCGCCGTCCGATCGCCCTCCTTGAGCGCCTCGGCCGCGTCCAGCCGCCGCTTGCGCTCGCGCTGGAGCGCCGCGACCTCGTCGCCCTTGCCCTCCTTCTCCTCGGTCTGGAGGGCGTTGACGAGCATGCGCAGCTGGCCGACGCGCTCCTTCTCGCCGGCCTTCATCGCCGTCTTCACGTCCTCCTGGACCTGCTCGAGGATGCTCATGGGGCTAAAGCGTAGTCGGCGGCGTGGCTGCGCCGTTCGACTCCAGCCCCGCGGCCCGCAGGACGAGCGTGAGCGACGCCTCGGGTCCCGGCCAGGCCTCACGGACCAGGTCGACTCCCCCGCCGTGGACAACGAGTCGGAGAGCGAGCCCAAGGACAACCGCGTCATCGAGCTGTCCGATCCCGGGGAGGAAATCCGGAACCAGGTCGATCGGGAGGGCCAGGTAGCCCACGGCAATGAAGAGGGCGACCCTCCTCGGCCGGGACACGCGGCGGTCCCGTGCGAGGCGGGAGATCAGCACGAGGCAGTCCGGGATGAATCCCGCCAGGGCTCGGGCGTCCTCTCGGCGGCCGGCGGCGATCAGGGCCGCGACCGAGACGACATACAAACCCACCGCGATGAGGAGCAGGCCCCAGGGCCAGAACGGGACGTTCTCAGGCCTGAGATCCGCCATCAGCCGCCGTTTGCAGCATCGGCGGTCCTATAGCCCCCATGAGGCTGCAAACGACTCATGGCAGCTCGACATGCTCGACGTCCGCCAGCGGCATCTGGAGGAAGCGGGTCCCGAGCTCGCGGAAGGCGTCCGCGTCCCCGGTGCAGAGAAACCGATAGGTCCCCTCTTCATTGCCGCTTTTCGCCAGGCCCGCCTCCTCGAGCACGCGCTGCGCCGTCCCGGCGATGGCATGACCGGCCGTGACCAGCCGCACGTCCCGCCCCAGGGTCCGCTGCAGCATCGGCCCGACCAGCGGATAGTGCGTGCAGCCGAGGATCACGGTGTCCACCTCAGCCCGCTTCAGCGGCTCGCAGTAGGAGCGGACCATCTCGACGACGCTCTCGGAGAACGGAAAGCCACGTTGGATGACCGCCGCGAGGTCGGGCGCCTCCACCTCGGTGATCGTCAGGGTGCGGTGCTGGTGGGAGAGCGCCCGCAGATATGAGCCGCTGCGCACCGTCGCCGGCGTCGCGAGCACGCCCACGTTGCCCGATTGCGTGAGCGCGCCGGCGATCTCCGCCTCGGGGCGGATCACGGCGACGACCTCGACTCCGGTCTCGGCCGCAATCTCCTTCGCGACCTCCCGGCCCGCCGAGGCGGCGGAGTTGCACGCGATCACCAGCAGCTTTGCTCCGCGGTCGAGGAGGAACCGGCTGATCTGCGCGACGTGATCGCGCAGCTCCTGGTTGGTTCGAGCTCCATACGGAAAGCGCGCGTCGTCCCCCAGATAGACGTAGTCCTCCGCCGGGAGTGAGACGAGACATTCATGAAGCACGGTGAGCCCGCCGACACCGGAATCGAAGACCGCGATCGGAAGGTCGGCGCTCGGCCCGGGCGCCATCAGCTGCCCATGCCGCCACGCATCAGCAGGGCTCCCCAGTCGTTCTCGATGCGGCGCGCCGACTCCCGGAGCCCCGTCGGGGCGAAGGCCCCCGCGACCTCGTCCATCTCCGTCTCCAGCATCCCCGAGCAGACCAGGGTGTCCGGAGCCTCTCCGGTCTGGGCCAGGTGGCCTGCGCAATCGCGCAGCAGGTTCCCGGTCAGGTTCGCAACGACAGTGGGGGCAACGGGAGGCGGCCCCTCGCGAACATCGAGCCGTTCGACCGTCATCGCCACCCCGTTCGCCATCGCGTTCGCCTTTGCGGTTTCGAGCGAGGCGAGCTCACGATCGCAGCCGGTGACCGGCGTCCAGCCGAGCTTGGCTGCGGCGATCCCCAACACGCCGCTGCCGGTGCCCCAATCGGCGATCGGACCCGAGGCCTCACCGGCCTCCTCCAGCTCCACCAGCAGCGCGAGGGAGAGCCGGGTCGTCGGATGCCCACCCGTGCCAAAGGCCCGCCCCGGATCGACCACGACATCGATCAGCCCGTGCTTGGGATCCCACCAGGACGGGCGCACGCCGATCCGGCCCGATACCTCGATCGGGTGGTGGAAGTCCACCCAGCGGTCCGCCCAGTCGTCGGGAACCGCGGTGGTGGTGACGTCGACGAGGCTGCCCCCGGCGGCGGCCTGAAGCTCACCCATGTCGGGGACCTCGCCGGGCGGCCCGTAGATCGCGAACTCGACCCAGCCCGGTCCCCTCTCCTCCTCGAGCCCATTCGGGGCGAGCTCCAGCAGGTTCGCCATCACCGCCTCCGCATATTCCGGAGCGCAGCGAACGGCCAGACGGATCATCTCCGCTGTGAAGGCTGTCGTTGAAGCGACTCGGCGAGGCGCTCAGCGGCCTCTCGCTGCTCGTCGTCCAGACCCGTGGGCACCACGAGCTCGAACACCACGTGCTCGTCGCCGCGTCGCCCGCCGTGCAGCGGTGGCAGGCCGCGGCCGCTGAGAACCGTCGTCTCGCCGTGCTGGGTCCCGGCCGGGACCTCGACGGCCAGCTCTCCATCGAGAGTGGGCACGAAGACCTCACCCCCGACGATTGCGGTGGTCACCGGGACCTCAGCGCGGGTGATCAGCTCGGTCCCCTGGCGCGCGAACCGCTCGTCCGGCTCGATCCGGATCTCCACGTAGAGGTCACCCTGCCGCCCCCCGGGCTCCCCGACATGGCCGGCACCGGCGATCCGGACCCGCTGCCCGTCTTCGATCCCCGCCGGGATGTCCACCTCCCACGTCCGGGACTCCGGCACCCTGCCGGCCCCATCACAGCGCTCACAGGGGGTCTCGGGGATGCGCCCATCGCCGCCGCAGCGGTCGCAGGGCATGGCGCGGACGACCTGGCCGAAGATGCTGCGACTCACCTCGCGGATCTGCCCGCTGCCCTCGCACTTGGGGCAGGTCTCGATCGGCGTGCCCGGCTCGGCGCCGTTTCCTCGGCAGCGCTCGCATACGACCACCGCCTCGAATGAGAGCTCGCGCATCTGGTCCTCGAGGACGTCTTCCAGCGAGATCTCCACGACCGTCTCGATGTCCGCACCCGCGGCGGGGCCGCCGCCGAAGCCGCCGAAGGGATCGCCGCCCCCGAAGAGGGAATCGAAGATGTCCTGGATGCTGCCGAAGCCGCCCCCGGGCGTGAAGCCGCCCGACCGCAGCCCGTCGTGGCCGAACTGGTCATAAGTCTGGCGTCGGCCGCTGTCCGAGAGCACCTCATAGGCCTCGGCAGCCTCCTTGAACTTCTCCTCGGCCTCCGGGTCGTGAGCGTTCACGTCCGGGTGAAGCTCGCGCGCCAGTTTCCGGAACGCCTTCTTGATCTCGCCGTCGGAGGCGCTCCGCTCAACGCCCAGCACCTGGTAGTAGTCGCGCTTCGCCATCGCCGAGCCCTACTCGTCGTAGACCGTCTCGAAGAAGCGGGAGAGCTCGCCGGCCGCGCCCCTGACGTTGGCGATCGCGGTCGCGTAGTCCATCCGCAGCGGGCCGATGATCCCCACCGACCCGAGGTTGCGGTAGCCGAGGCCGTAGTTGGCGCCGACCACGCTCACCGAGCGGAGCTCCGGCGCCGGGTTCTCGCCGCCGATCCAGACGAAGACCGAGCGGCGGTCAAGTGCGGTCCTGAGCGCGCGCAGGACGTTCACCCGGCGCTCGAGCGCGCGCATCAACTCGTCGGCGTGCGGCAGATCCTGGAGATGCTCCTCGGAGAGCAGGCGCGCCGTGCCGTCGACGTAGAGCGTGTCCTCGGCGGACTCCTCGAGGTCGGTGAAGGCGCCGGAGATCTCGGCGAGGAAGCCCGTCTCGGCCGGGCCGAGCTCGGGATCGCGGACGCGATCGGCCGCCATGCGCGCCCCCAGGCCGAGGCCCGCGAGCCGCTCGTTCAGGTAGCTTGCGGCCCACTCGACAAGGCCGGTGTCCACCTCCTCGTCGAACGTGAAGACGCGCTTGGTGACCCCGCCGTTGGAGGCGATCACGACCACCATCACAACCTTCGGCTGCAGGAGCAGCACCTCGATCCGGTGGATCGTGGCCGTGTGCAGCGGCGGCGCAGTGACCAGCGCGACCAGGTCCGTGACCTGCGAAAGCGTGGAAGTCGTTTCCCGGATCGCCACGTCGACCTCGCGCCGCATGCGGGAGATTCCCAGTTCGCCCGGGGCCGGCTGCGGCAACCGGTCCTGCCGCGCCAGCAGCCGCTCGACGTAGAAGCGATAACCCGTGTCCGTCGGCACGCGACCGGCCGAGGTGTGGGGATGCGTGAGGAAGCCCCCCTCCTCGAGGCTCGCGAGCTCCGCGCGCACGGTCGAGGCGCTCCAGTCGACGTCATCGCGGTTGGCGAGGGCGTGCGAGCCGACCGGGCGCCCGTCATCGACGTAGCGCTCGACCAGCAGCCTCAGGATCTTGCTCTGTCGCTCTGTCAGCACAGAGCTGATGATAGGAACGCGGCGCGCGCTATTCCGCGCCGAGCTCGGCCTGGGCGTTCCTGATCACCTGATTGTCGCCCTGCGCAGCGACCATGTCGATCGTCACATGGCCGTCGACGGCCCCCTCCACCGTCCCGCTGACGACCAGCTCCTGCTCGGGAAAGCCCATTCCCCTGAACTGAACGGAGAGCCGCTTCAGGGCTCGCGGATCGCCATCGGCCAGCTGAGCGGCCCCTCTGGCGACCTGGGCCATCATCCAGAGGCCGTGCAGGATGTTGCCTGGGAGGCCAACCGCCTTGGCGAACTCGGGATCGATGTGAATCGGGTTGAAGTCCCCCGAGGCGCCGGCGTAGCGGTGCGGCAGGTACTTGTCCGGCGTCACCTTCCACTCGGGTATGGAATCCCCCTGCTTCAGGCTGTCGAGGTCGCTCACCTCAGACTCCCCTGACGATGTTGGTCCAGGTCCCCTTGACGACCTGCCTGCCGTCCTGGTTCATGGAAATGGTCTCGAAGACGTAGAAGCCCTTGTCGTCCTTCTCGTAGATCTCCGTGCACGTGGCCGCCGTCTCGATCAGGTCGCCGTTGCAAACGGGCTCATCCCACTCGAACTCCTGCGAGCCGTGCAGCATCGTGGCGAGGTTGATCCCGACGTCCGGATCGAGGATCGCGGGTCCCATCGCCCGGGCGCTGTAGACGACGCAGAACATCGGCGGAGCGACCAGATCCCGAAACCCGGCGGACCTGGCCGCCTCGTGATCGTGGTGAACCGGGTTGGGAGCACCGATCGCATCGGCGAACTCGCGGATCTTCTCGGTGGCGACCTCGTAGGTCGCCGCCGGCCACTGCTTGCCGATGGCGTCGGTCTTCACGGGCATCTCAGGCGCGCGATTCTAGGCTGACGGGCCGGACCCACGCAGGCAGGGCTACGGTACGAGTGCGTGTGTCTCCATTCCTGACCACCACCGATCCCGAGGGCGGACTGAGATTCCGCGCCTTCGCAATTCCCCTGATCATCGGGCTGATCTGCGTGGCGATCGTGGCGTCGATGGCGCTCGGCGGCATTCTGGGCGCAGGGATCGGCATCGCCGTGGGCGGGATCGCGGCCACGGCCCTCGTCGTCTTCGCTTCACGGGCACACCCTGATCGAAAGATCGAGGTCGCCGCGCACGAGGACAAGGGGCATCGTGTCCTGGTCTTGGCGACGGCTGAGGCGACCGCCGACTCAGCTCAGCGGATTTCGGATCTGGCCGGAACGCCGAAGGACGTCCGCGTGGTGGTGCCCGTCCCGAGTCACCGCCTCGACCGCTGGCTGTCCGCCGAGGACGACGCCCGTCGGGAGGCGGAGGCCCGGCTCGCCCGTTCAGCCGGCGCTCTCGTCGCGGCGGGCCTTCCGGTGAGCGGCTCGGTCGGCGATCACGATCCCGCACAGGCGCTCGAGGACGAGCTCCGCGACTTCCCGGCGGACGAGGTGGTGCTGCTGATCGCCAACGGGAAGGATCCGCTGGCGAAGGTCGAGGGACGGCTCGGCGTTCCCCTCAGACGGGTTCGGGTCTAACCCTCCCGCTCCCTGGCCATCTCGATCGCCTGCTCGGGCGTCGGGAGCATCGCGAGGAAGTGACACAGGCCGTCGTCCCCGACGTCGAAGAGGAAGGCGAGCTCCATGGTCAGCTCGATCCCGTCACGTCCCCGGCCCTCCTCGTGGATGGCCGTGACGATGTGGCGGTCTCCGACGATGGTCGTTTCCGTCACCTCGTTCGAGATGTCCTCCCACGCATCGGTCCACGCCGTGATCCACGTGATGAATCCGTCATGCCCGTGAAAGGTCCCGGCGTTCACCATCTCCCGCGAGGCGTAGACCTCGATGTCGCTCGCCAGCGCGGCCAGCACCACCTCGAAGTCGCCTGCGTTGAAGGCGTCCATCCCGGTCCGCGCCAAGGTCTCGCGCTGCTCGGGGCTAGCCATCCCCGTCCATCTCGAGCACGGCGAGGAACGCCTCCTGCGGCACCTCCACGGCGCCGACCTGCTTCATCCGCTTCTTGCCCTTCTTCTGCTTCTCGAGAAGCTTCTTCTTCCGGCTGACGTCGCCGCCGTAGAGCTTCGCGGTGACGTCCTTCCGCACCGCCTTGACCGTCTCTCGGGCGATCACGTTGGCTCCGATCGCCGCCTGCACCGGGACATCGAACTGCTGCCTCGGGATTGTCTTCCGGAGGCGCTCGACCAGGTTGCGGCCCTGGTCGTAGGAGGCCGCCTTGTGGACGATCAGCGAGAGGGCGTCCACCTTGTCGCCGGCGAGCAGCACGTCGAGTTTGACCAGGTCCGAAGGCCGGTTGCCGATCGGCTCGTAGTCGAGTGACGCATAGCCCTTGCTGCGTGACTTGAGCTGGTCGAAGAAGTCCAGCACGATCTCGCCCAGCGGCAGGTCGTATTGGACCTGGACCCGAGTCGGCGACAGGTAGTGCAGCCCGACATGCTCGCCGCGGCGCTTCTGGCAGAGCTCCATCACCGGGCCCACGAAGTCGTTCGGGGTGATGATCGTTGCCCTGATGTAGGGCTCGGAGATCGACTCGATGGATGCGGGGTCGGGCATGTCGGTCGGGCTCCGGACCTCGACCACCTCTCCGGTGTTGATCAGGGTCACCTCGTAACGGACGTTTGGCGTGGTCGCGAGCAGCTCGAGGTCGTACTCGCGCTCCAGCCGCTCGCGGACGATGTCCATGTGCAGCAGGCCGAGAAAGCCGCAGCGGAAGCCGAAGCCGAGCGCGTCGGAGGTCTCCGGCTCGTAGGAGAGCGCCGCGTCGTTCAGGGCCAGTCGGTCGAGCGCATCGCGCAGGTCCGAATAGCGGTCGGTGTCGATCGGGAAGAGCCCGCAGAAGACCATCGGGCGCACCTCGCGATAGCCGGGCAGCGCATCGGACGCAGCCCGCTCCCGGCTGGTCAGAGTGTCACCGACCCGGAGCTTGGTGACGTCCTTGATTCCCGTGATCACGTAGCCGACCTCGCCTGCGGCCATTCCCTTCGCGGGGGTCATCTTCGGCGTGAAGAAACCGATGTCGTCGATGTCGGCCTGGGTGCCCGCCTGCATCGCCTTGATCGGCTCGTCCTTCGAGAAACGGCCGTCGACCATGCGGACGTAGGCCACGACGCCGCGGTACTGGTCGAACTCGGAGTCGAAGATCAGGGCCCTCGGCGGCGACTCCGGCTCACCCTGCGGCGGCGGGATCTGCTGGACGATCGCCTCGAGCACCTCGGTGACGCCCTCCCCGGTCTTCGCCGAGATCCGCAGGGCATCTGATGGATCGCCGCCGAGCAGGTCGGCGACCTGGGTGGCGACCCCTTCGGGATCGGCACCCGGCAGATCCACCTTGTTCAGGACCGGGATCAGCTCGAGTCCGGCATCGATCGCGGCGTAGGCGTTGGCGACGGTCTGCGCCTCCACGCCCTGCGCGGCATCGACGACCAGCAGAGCGCCCTCGCACGCCGCGAGGCTGCGCGAGACCTCGTAGGAGAAGTCGACATGACCGGGGGTGTCGATCAGGTGGAGGTTGTACGTCTCGCCGTCGGCGGCCCGGTAGGCGACCCGGACTGCCTGAGCCTTGATCGTGATGCCACGCTCCCGCTCGAGGTCCATCGAGTCGAGCATCTGCGGCATGTGCGTCCGTGCATCGACCGCCCCGGTGAGCTCGAGGATGCGGTCGGCGAGCGTCGACTTGCCGTGATCGATGTGGGCGATGATCGAAAAGTTCCTGATTCGGTCCATGGGCGGAGTCGAAGGGTAGAGTCGCCGCGTGGTCGACTGGGCACTGGGTGCATATGAGCGCACTGCGGAGAAGCTGATGCCCGCATCCGAGGTCGTCGTGGAAGAGGCCGGGCTCACCGGAGGCGAGACTGTGATCGACGTCGGCTGCGGCACCGGCAACGCGGCCTTGCTCGCGGCGGAGGCCGGCGCTCAGGTGATCGGGGTCGATCCTGCCCAGCGCCTCATCGAGATCGCGGCGGCTACGGCCGAGAGCCGGGGGCTGGACGCCGAGTTCGTCTTCGGCGAGGCGGCGTCGCTGCCCGTGGCAACGGCGGAGGCCGATGTGGTGTTGTCAGTGTTCGGGGTGATCTTCGCGCCGGACCCCGGTGCCGCCGCCGCGGAGATGACGCGGGTGACCAAGGCCGACGGGCGGTTCCTGATCGCCGCCTGGATTCCGGAGGGGGCGGTCGCCTCCGGCGTCCGGATGATCCGCGAGGCGATGACCGACGTCACCGGGCAGCAGGGCGACTCTCCCTTCCCCTGGTACGACGAGTCCGCCCTCACTGAGCTATTCGAGCCGCTGGGGCGCGAATCTCAGGTCTCGGAGCGCGCCATCACATTCACCGCCCATAGCGCCCGGGACTGGGTCGAGAACGAGAGCAGGGAGCATCCGATGGCGGCCGCAGCGCGACCGTTGCTCGAGCAGGCGGGTCGCGCCGAGGAGCTGGAACGCCGGCTGATCGAGCACTACGAGTCAGCCAACGAAGATCCGGATGGGTTCCGCGTGACCAGCCGTTACACAGTCGCCGTGATCACGCCGCGGTAGCGGGTGACGAGATCCCGTAGCGGGCCACGATGCGGTCGTAGTTCAGCCGCATCAGCTGGATCACGTCGCGGACGTCCTCATCCGCCTCGATTCGGCGGGCCGCCATCGCGTCCTTGCCGGGGAACACGGGATGGTCGGCCACGCGGCCCTGCTCGCGGAGCGCCACGCCGACCTCCCTGCCGAAGCTGAAGTGGGCGGCGTGGTCGCCGTGCAGATGACCGACCTCGTGGCCGTTCACCCGGAACCCCCACTCGCCGCGCTTGCCGTAGCCGGCCTCGACTCCCGGCCAGGAGGTGACCTCGCCGGTGATCACTTCGCTTGCGGTCCGCTCTTCACTCATCGTGCCTCCTGGGTGGGGGGAGTGCCCAAGCTACAAGTTCAAGTGATGCGGGATCGTCGCGCACCGTCGCGACCTGCCCCTCTGCCCGACCGAGCGCGCCTGCGTGCTGGCTCATCCCCGAGAAATCGCAGCCGTGGCGTACAGGGGGCTCGCGCTAGATCCGGCGCACCAGTCTGGTGATCTGGGTCGCCTCGGGAACGCGGAGCGCCAGGACCGCCCCGAAGTAGGTCGCGAACCCGGCGGCGAGGGCGACGCCCAGCGAGATGATCTGCGCGATCGTGTCGCGGCCGAGCGCCTGGTCCAGCGCGTCCCAGACGAAATAGCTGACCCCGGCGAGCAGCGCCGCGGCGAACAGCACCCGGGCCGCGGTCGCGAACAGGCGCGTCAACTCCAGCCCGTCGAGCTGGCGCCGCAGGATGACCACCTCCGCGATGACGCTCGAGATCGTGGCGATCACGGTCGCGGCGACCACGCCTCCGATGCCGAATGGCGAGTAGAGGGCGAAGGAGAAGATGATGTCCACGACCAGGTTGGAGCCGGCCACCACGGTCGGTATCCAGGGTCTCTGCAGGCTGAAGAAGGTGCGGGTCAGCATCAGGTAGAGCCCGTTGAAAGGCAGGGAGAACGCGAACCAGAAGAGCGCCTGTGCGACGAGGTGGGTCTGGTGGGCATCGAATTCGCCCCGCTGGTAGACGAGCCGGGTCATCGGCACCGAGAGCACCAGCACGGCTGCAGCGGCGGGGATCAGCAGCAGCAGGATCTGCCGCATCCCGTTGGCCATCGTCCCGCGCAGGTTCGCCCACTCCTGGCGCGCCGCGAAACGGGCCAGCGTCGGAAACGTCACCGTCGCCACGGCCACCGAGAAGATGCCCTGGGGCAGCATGTAGATGCGGAAGGCCTTGTCGATCGCGGCCGGAGCCTCGGTCGAGACGAGGGTTCCGACGATGCTGTTGAGGAGGAGGTCGAAGTTGATCAGGCCGAGGCTCAGCGTCACCGGCAGCATCAGGAGCAGGACGCGCTTCACCTCCGGGATGTGCCAGTCGAAGTCCCTGGTCAGGCGAAACGGCGTGTGACGCAGGTCCCAGGCAGGGATCGCGAGCTGGACCACCGTCCCGACGAGCACCCCGATTGCATAGGCGTAGATCCGGTCGTTGCCGTGGAATGCCGGTTCCAGCAGGACCAGCACCGCGATGATCACCACGTTCCAGAAGAACGGCGAGATCGCGAAGGCAGCGAAGCGGTCGTAGCTGTTCAGGACCCCCACGACCATCCCAGTCGCCCCGAGCATGATCAGGATCGGGAAGAGGATCTGCGAGAGCGTGACCGTCAGGTCGAGGATCTCGCCGCTGAACCCCGGCGCAAAGATCGGCGTGATGACCGGCGCGAGCAGGATGAAGAGCGCCGTGATCGCCCCGAGGACCAGGGTGACCATGTAGATCAGGGTCGAGGCGAGCCGGAACGCCTCCCGCTTGTTGCCCTTCTCGAGCTCCTCGGTGAAGACGGGCACGAAGGCGGCCTGAATTGCCGCGTCGGCGAACAGCGAGCGGACCAGGTTCGGCACCTGGAAGGCGATCGTGAACGCCGACATCGGGCCGGTGATTCCGAAGTAGCTCGCCGCAACGATTTCGCGGACCAGGCCGGCCACGCGCGAGAAGGCCGTCGCGATCGAGAAGAACGCCGTCGAGCGGCCGAGGCGCCCCTCCTTCTCGTCGAACTCAGGAGGGATGAAGGGTGTGGTGGGAGCCGGCGCCGGGATGGCCATGAAGGTCGACGTGTCCATTGAGACCGCGTCATGGCGGCGCTCTGTGCGCTCGGCCTCGAGTTCGCGGGCTTCCTCGAGATCGGCGTCGAGGTTCAGGCTCCCCTCCATCTCCGGCTCGAGGTCCGGCGGCATGAACGGGCGCCCCGGGTCCCTGGGCTGCTCCTCGGTCCCGGGCTCTTCTTCGTCACCGCCGCCGACGGCCGAGAACTCCTGTGTGGAAGGGTCGAACGGCTCCGGTGGCGTCGGAACGTCACCCATCTCAAAACGGGTGGCGTCTCGGCTTCGCCTGCGCCGCCCCCTCGCATGATCGCGGTCGGTCATTGCTCTATTCTCTTCGCCGCCCGCCTTGCGGGTCTTTTCATGGCCAATATCGCCTCACAGAAGAAGCGGAACGCCCGCACCGAGCGTGAGCGGGCCGAGAACCTGCGCTTTCGGAGCTCGGTGAAGACTCATTTCAAGCGGCTCGAGTCGGCCGTCCAATCGGGCAATGCCGAGACCATCGCAACCGAGCACAAGGCGCTGGTCTCGCGGATCGACAAGGCCGTCCAGAAGGGCGCGCTGCATCGGAATACCGGGGCTCGCAAGAAGTCTCGCGCCGCGAGCATCACCGCCGCGGCCAGCAAGTAGCCGGCCTCATCGCAGCGCCCAGGCGAGCGGCTCGGTGTCGTCCGGCACCAGACCGATGGCCCTGCGCAGTGACAACGTGAAGGCCACGCCCTCCGCGTAGTCGGACCCGCCGCGCGACCAGAGCTCGAGATCGGCCAGCGCGCGGATCGACGCGTCCAGGTCCTCCGGGGTGCGTCCCTTGACCTTCGAGACGAGCATCTTTGCCGCGTAGGGATGCATCGAGAGTCCCTTTGCCACCTCGGCGGCGGGCCTACCCGCCTCCAGCTCGGTCGCGGCGCGCAGGGCCTGGCGAAGCCTCGGCGCCAGCGAGTAGACGATCCGCGGCAGCGCCTCGCCCTGGGCCACGAGCACCTCGGCCACCCGCATCGTCTCGGCCTCGTCGCCGGAGACCACGGCGTCGGCAAGGGTCCAGATCGCCTCTTCCGAGGTGTCGGCCACCATGGACTCGAGATCCGGCACTGCGACCTGTCCCCCATTGCCCGCCCAGAGTGCGAGGCGCTCCAGCTCGGTCCGCAGGCGCACGGGCCTGGCGCCGAGACGCTCCACGAGTAGCCGGGCGGCCGCCGGCTCGAGCTCGAAGCCGAGCTCCCTGGCGTCGGCGACGAGCTGCTTCGGCAGCTCGCGCTGGCTGGGAGCGTCGAAGGAGAGCACCTCGCCGCCCGCTTTCTCGACCGCCTTGACCAGTCCGGCTGCCGCCTTGCCGTGGGAGACCAGCGCGAGCGTGGTCTCGGGAGGGATTTGGGCCAGTGCCGCGGCGGCGCGCTCAACGTCCGCCTTTCCCCAGGCGTCGACGCCATCCACCAGCAGGTAGCGCCGTGACGCGATCAGGGAGATGGCGGCAAGCGAGTTGACCAGCGCCTCGACGTCCGGCGCGCGTCGCCCCTCTCCGGCCTCGAACAGCTCGAGAGCGCCGGGGCCGCCCTCCCGCTCCGCGCGCTCCCGAAGGCGGCTTCGCGTCCGGGCGATCTTCGCCTCGTCGGTTCCGGCGATCAGGTACGCCGGCTTCATCTCGGGATCGGGCATTCGGCTGAGTCTAGGCCCGGGCCTGGATGCGGCCCGAGCTCAGGTCGGGGCGAGCGGCTGCCCCTGTACGGCCAGGCCGTGGCTCTGCCCTGGCTTGCAGGTCTGCTTCGCGCCCTGTGCGCGCACCTTGCGCCGGCTCACCACGGCGTAGTAGCTGCCCGTGAAGGCGGGTTTGGTCAGGTCGATCTGGAATCTGCCCTTGCCGCCGGTCCGGTGCACCGAGAGCGGCTGGGTCTGGAGCGTGTTCGGATCCGTGTAGTAGAGCGTCACGACCCGCTTGCCGATGCACTTGCCCAGCTTCGATTCGATCTTCCCCGTGAACCGGGTGCTCGAGGCCTGGGTGAGCGAGGCCGTTGTCCGCCATCCCCGCTTCCGCTGATGCTTCTTCTTCGCATCCGCCGCGCCCGTCGCCATGCCCACCGCAAGCACGAGGACAAGCGCAACCGCCGCTGCTCGTCTTGCTCCCGCCATCCCTGGACAGGCTATCCCCGGGCACTGCTCACCGTCCAGCGGGAACCGTTCGCGTCGATGTCGATCTCGCCCTGGCGATCGGTCCGCATGGCGGGTACATCGTGGGAGCGGAGCTCGTCGAGGGTCGCCTCCGTCGGATGCCCGTACGAGTTGCCGGCGCCGACCGAGATCACGGCCAGCTTCGGGACCGACCGCTCGAGCAGCGGACCCAGTCCGTCGTCCGCCGATCCGTGGTGGGAGACCTTGAGCACGTCGATCGGCCCGGGATCCATGGGCACGCTCTCAGCCTCGGCATCGCCGGTGAGCAGCATCGAGAAGTGCCGCCACTGCGCGACGAGCACCAGGCAGAGCAGGTTGGGGTCTTCCCCTGTCTCTCCGACCAGCTCCCGCGGCGGCCAGATCGCGCTCAGGTGGAGCGAGCCGGAATCGATCTCGCCACCCTCCGCGAGCCGGTACGGCTGGGCGCCCGCCGCAACCGCCGCATCGCGAAGACGCGGATCGTCCCGTCCGTAGACCAGCCGATCGACCCGGACCGAGGCGAGCAGCTCTCCGAGAGCCCCGGCGTGGTCCGACTGGTCGTGGCTGATCACGATGGCGGCGAGCGAGTGGATCCCGAGGTCGCTCAGGCGGTCCTCCACCCCGTCATCGGGCGGTCCCGTGTCCACCAGCACGGGATCGCCGTCGGGCGGGTCGAGCAGGATCGAGTCTCCCTGGCCGACGTCGAGGATGCGAACCGTCAGGTCGCTGGCTGGAGGCGCCGGGGCGGCCGTCGAGGCGAACGGCGACCAGGCCAGGAGGCCGAGCGCCGCCGCAGCCACCGCGGCCGGTGCGAGAAGCCGTCCGACCACCAGCTCGCCGCGGCCCGCGAGCCCACGGAGCAACAGCTCCATCCCGGCGATCAGACCGGCGAACGCGCCGATGACCTCCCAGATGGAGCCCAGGTGCACGCTGAGCAGGGCCCAGTCCGGTGCGGCGAGCCAATGGGCGACCTGCGCGACATAGGCCAGGCAGAGCGAGTCGAGCCAGTTGAGAGGCTCGACGGGGACCCACGTCAGCTGGCCGGCAATCCCCGCCAGCATCCCGAGCCACATCGCCGGGGCCACCGCGGGCGCCGCGAGCACGTTGGCGGGGAGAGCCGCCGGTGAGAGCTGGTCGAAGGCCTCCGCCATCAGCGGGGCCGTGGCCACGGTTGCCGCAGTCGTCACGGCGATCGCCTCGGCCAGCGCCGCCCGTGCGGACCCCCTCCGCGCCGGGCCCGAGAACAGCGCGGCGAGGCGCTTGGCCCAGAGCATGATCCCGATCACCGCAGCGAAGCTGAGCTGCCAGCCGACGTCGCCGTCGGCGCGCGGGTTGATCGCGAGGGTGATCGCCACGGCGAGGAGCACCGCGTACCAGCGCGAGCGGGGCCGGTCGGCCAGGGCGGCGATCAGGCCGGCGGCCCCCATCACGCCGGCGCGCTGAATCGATGGCCCAGCCCCCGTGACCGGGACATAGAGGGCGATCAGGAGAAGCGCCCCGAGCAGCCGGGCCCGGAGAGGCAGGCCGAGAAGTGCCAGCAGCGGCCAGGCGAGGACGCAGAGCAGGATCACGTTCTCGCCGCTCACCGCGAGCAGATGCGTGAGGTTCGAGCGCTGGAAATCCTGGCGTGTCCGGTGATCGATCCGATCGTCCTCGCCGAGGACGAAACCGCGCGCCAGCGCCGCCTCCCGCTCCGGCATGCCGCGCCCCAGGGCCGATTCGGCGCGGGCCCGGATCCCGTCGATCCATCCCTCCAGCCCTCCTCGGCGCCCACCGCGCTGGTCGATTCGATCGGAGCGCAGGGTCATCGCGATTCCCTGGCGGCGCAGATAGGAGGTGCGCCAGGGCTCGGGGGTCTCGAGGGTGCCGTCCATCCGAACCTCGGTTCCGATCGGCAGGTCGGCGACGGGCTCCGGCGCCACGACCAGGACTGGCCCCGCGGGTGAATCGACCCGCACATCGACCTCGTCGCCGTTGCGGCGTGGGACGCCCGCGACGAACCCGTCGACCGTGATCGCCTGGCCCGGGCGGGCACGCAGCGCGCCCCCGTCGATCGCGTGCAGGCGGGCCCCTCCCGCGAGCAGCCCGGCCAACGCGGCCACCATGCCGACGACCGCAAGCCAGGCGAGCTCGGCGGCGCCCGCCTGCCGCGGCCGGGCGGCCGCCAGGCCGATCACCGCGATCGGCGCCGCGCCCAGTACTCCGAGCGACGGGTCCGCGCCCGCCACGGGCGAGAGGACCAGGCCGAGGGAGGCTCCGGCGAGGATGGCGAAGCGCCATTCGCGAGTCCAGCGTGCCGCGCTGGTGGCCGCTGGCGGCCCGGGTTTCACTCAGTGGTCACGTGGTACGCGGAACTGAACGAGAGAGCTTCGATCTGGAGGAGCGATGACGATGAACCGCGAACAGACGCAGAATGGGACGCGACGGAGCGCCCCGACCGATCACAGCGAGCAGGGCAGGCTCGACCGTCGCCGAGCTCGGATGCAGGCGGCCGAGGGCCATGCGGGCAGCATTCCGCGGGGCAACCAACCCGCCGAGGAGGCGAACGTCGGACATCGCCGTAACGAGTGGGAGCGCCTGCTCGGGCACTGACCCGACGGGCACGCTCAGGGCTGCAGGGCGGCCCTGAGCGTCTGCATGGTCGAGGGACCGATTCCGGCCACCTCGTCCAGCTGATCGACCGAGGAGAGGCCGCCGTGCTGGTCGCGGAAGTCGATGATCTTCTGAGCCGTGACCGGGCCGATGCCGTCGATTCCGTCGAGCTGCTCGGCGGTCGCGCTGCCCAGGCTGATCGGGCCGCTCTGCGTGCCCGACGCAGAGCCGGGCGCGACGGCACCGGGGCCGGGGACCACCACCTGCTGCCCGTCACTGAGCCGCGCCGCCAGGTTGATCGCATCCTGGTCGGCGCCGCCGGCGAACCCGCCGGCTCGCCTGACCGCGTCGGTCACCCGCGACCCGGCCGGCAGGCGATAGACGCCGGGGCGCCGGACGTCACCCGCGACGTGGACGACGACATCGCGCGTGCCCCCCGCCTCGTGTGACGAATCGGCCGCGAAGCTGACCTCGGTGCCTCCTGCCGACGCGCCGCCGCCGGAGCGGATCCAGCGCGCACCGACCACGAGCACCGCAATCGCGATGGCTGCATAGAGCAGCAGCTGTGAGCGGCTCAGCTCGGGCACGCGGGAAAGCTTGCGGGGCTGCCCCTCGTGCGTCGCTGCCGCTTCGTGACGGATCAGCGACGAGTGGCGGAAGGCTCAGCGAATCTCGAAGCCGCTCAAGCCCTCCGGCTCCTCGTCGGTCACCTCGACCGAGCTGACCTCCGCCCTGCCCGGACCGCGGCGGCAGAATTCGACCATCTCCTCGACGGCCGGGGGCTCGCCCTCGAAGACCGCCTCAACCGTGCCGTCGGGGGCGTTGCGAATCCAGCCGGCTACTCCGACGGCCTCGGCACGCCGCCTGGTCGTGTCCCGGAAGAACACCCCCTGAACGCGCCCCCTGACGATGACCCGTCTGCGGGTCATCGGACTATTCCTCTTCGTCGTATTCCGACGCGACGCCGACGCCCGATCGGCCGAAGACCTCGGCCACCGCGACGGGCGGCGACTGCACCGACACGCAGCACAGATCGGGCGAGTTGCCGTTGGCGATCGAGTGGTCCGTCGCCGGTGGGACGAGGATCAGGTCGCCCTCCGCGATCTCCTGCGTGTCTCCGGCGACCGTCATGCTGCCGCGGCCGCTCGCCACGATGTAGACCTGCTCCGACTCCTCATGCGAATGCAGGACCTGATCGCTGCCGCCCGGGACCTGCAGCCAGGTCACGGACATGTTCCGTGAGCCGAGCTCACCGGCGTCCATGAGGATGTGATTGCGGAGCCGGTGCCACTCCTCAGTGGGTGCCTCCGCGAGCCGCCTGACCAGCACCCGGCCTTTCTACCAGATCATCCTTTTACGACGAAGTTGACCAAGCGGCCAGGCACGACGATCTCCTTCGCCACGGCCTTGCCGTCGAGGTGGCGCTGGACGTTTTCGGACGAGCGTGCCAGCTCGAGCAGCTCCTCCTGTGCGGTGTCGGAGCCGACCTCGAGACGGTCCCTGAGCTTGCCGTTGACCTGGATGACGAGCATGTAGGTGTCCCGCTCGAGCAGCTGCGGGTCGGGCTCGGGCCAGGGCTGCTCCCAGACCCGCCGCCCCTCGAGCCACTCGTAGACCTCCGAGCACAGATGCGGGGCGAACGGGAAGAGCAGGGAGACCGAGGTCGAGGTGGCGAAGCGCACCGAGGCCGCTCCGACGGGGTCGTCGTAGAGGCCGTCCTTGAGCCGGTAGATCTCGTTGACCAGCTCCATCACCGCGGAGATCGCCGTGTTGAACTGGAAGCGGGGGTCGATGTCGCGGGTCACCTTGTCGATCGCCCAGTGGGATTTGGCGAGGAGCGCGCGGGCATCGCCAGACGCATCGTTCGTGGAGCCGTCTTCCTTGGTCCGATCGACTACCTCGCGGCCGAGGCGCCAGAGCCGGGAGAGGAACCGGAAGATGCCCTCTGCGCCCCCGTCGGACCAATCGCCGCCCTTGATCGGCGGGCCCATGAAGCAGATGTAGGTCCGCAGGGTGTCGGCGCCGAAGCGCTCCACGTACTCGGCGGGGCTCACCGTGTTGCCCCTCGACTTGGACATCTTCGCCCCGTCGCGGGTGATCATCCCCTGGGTGAAGAGGTTGGCGAACGGCTCGCGCGCTTCGAGCAGGTCCATGTCGTGCAGCGCCTTCACGAAGAAGCGCGCGTACATCAGGTGGAGGATCGCGTGCTCGACCCCGCCGATGTACTGGTCGATCGGCATCCAGTAGTCGGCGACGTCGCGGGCCCAGCACTGCTCGTCGTTGTGCGGATCGAGGTAGCGCAGGAAGTACCAGGAGGAGTCGACGAAGGTGTCCATCGTGTCCGTTTCGCGGAGGGCCGGGCCCCCGCACTTCGGGCATTCGGTGTTGACCCAGTCCTCAGCCGCGGCCAGGGGGCTCTTCCCCTTGGGCGCGTACTCCTCGATCTCCGGGAGCAGCACCGGCAGCTGGTCCTCCGGAACCGGGACGATGCCGTCCTGCTCGCAGTAGATGATCGGGATCGGCGCGCCCCAGTAGCGCTGGCGGGAGACCAGCCAGTCGCGAAGGCGGAAGTTGACCGCCCGCTTGCCGCGGTCCTCCGACGCCAGCCAGTCGATGATCTCGTCGTAGGCCTCGCGGTTGTGCCGGCCGTCGAAGCGGCCGGAGTTGACCATTGTGCCGTCGCCGGAGTAGGGCAGGCCCTCGTCGTCCTTGGCCTGCTCCGGATCGGTTCCCTCGATCACGCGCCGGATCGGCAGGTCGTAGGCCGTGGCGAATTCGTAGTCGCGCTCGTCGTGTGCCGGCACGGCCATGATCGCGCCGGTGCCGTACTCCATCAGCACGTAGTCGGCGACGAACATGGGGATGCGCTCGCCGTTGACCGGGTTCGTGACCTCGCGGCCCAGCGGCACCCCGGTCTTCTGGCGCTCCTCGTCGGCGCGCTCCTCGACCGTCGAGCGGGCGGACTCGTTGACGTAGTCGCGGACGGCCTGCTCGTGCTCGGTGCCGGCGGCGAGGCGCTCGATCAGCGGGTGCTCCGGTGCGAGGACGAAGAAGGTCGCCCCGAACAGCGTGTCGGGACGGGTTGTGAAGACCGGGAAGTCGAGATCGATGTCCTCGCAGCTGAAGACCACCTCGGCGCCCTCGGAGCGGCCGATCCAGTTCCGCTGCATGGTGACCACGTTCTCGGGCCAGGACTCGAGCAGGTCGAAGTCGTCGAGCAGCTGCTGTGCGTACTCGGTGATCCGGAAGAACCACTGCTCGAGATTGCGCTGCTCGACCAGCGTGCCGCAGCGCTCGCAGTGGCCGTCGATCACCTGCTCGTTGGCGAGGACCGTCTGGTCCTGGGGACACCACTGGACGGGCGCCTCGTGGCGATGGGCGAGTCCCTTCTCGAAGAGCTTCAGGAAGATCCACTGCGTCCAGCGGTAGTAGGCCGGCTGGTGGGTGCCGAATTCCCGCGTCCAGTCGATCGAGATGCCCCACCGCATGAACTGCTCGCGGAATGAGGCGATCGACTTCTCGGTCGCCTCGCGCGGATGCTCCCCGGTGTTGATGGCGTTGTTCTCGGCGGGGAGCCCGAAGGCGTCGTAACCCATCGGGTGCAGGACGCTGAATCCGCGCCGGCGCCGGAAGTGGGCGATCGCGTCGCCGACGGAATACGTCTTCAGGTGGCCGACGTGCGGCTCTCCCGAGGGGTAGGGCAGCATCTCGAGGACGTAGCTCTTCGGCTTGGTCTCGTCGAACTCCGGGGAGCCCGGGTTCGCCACCACCCAGGTGTTCTCGGCCTCCCAGACGAGCTGCCACTTGCGCTCGATGGCTGCGGGGTCGTAGCGCTCGGCGTTTTGGGTCTCGGCCACGGCGGCCAGTGTACGAACCGGCCGCTCAGGGCCGGAGTGATCGAGATCCTCTCGGTGCGGCGTATATTCGGGAGAGGCCACGAAGGAGGATCGGATGTCGAGATTGATCAGGCTGGATCGAACGGGGCACACCGAGCTGGCGAGCTGGACCGCGGAGGACACCGAGTCACGGCAGGCGGCGGTCGAGGCGTTCCGGCAGGAGCTGGACGAGGGCATGCTGGCCAGCGCCACGCTGGCCGACGGGTCGGCCGAGGTGGTGCGCGAGCTGCCGCTCGAGGCGGATCTGGTCGTGCTGCGGCGGCCCATCGCGGGCGGCTAGGGCCGATGGAGGCGGGTGTGCTCGCCGAGGCCGCGGCGATGCCGTGGCGGCGGCGAGCCAGCGAGAGGAGCCTGGTCAAGGAGGGTCGGATCTGGACCCTGTGGTCGGTGGGGATCGTGCTCACCTTCGGGCTGCCCGCCGCCCTGCTGATCTGGATCCAGCCCCTCACCTTCCCGGTTGCGGCGATCTTTCTCGGGCACGGGATCGCGGTGCTGCACCTGCAGGCCCGCCGGGGGGCACGGGGCGTGAAGCCGATCGGTGGCCCGGAGAGCCCCGAGGACCGCAGAGCCCTCGGGTTGCTCGGTGACCTCGTGGGCCACGATGAGCGTGAGCTGCTCGCCGGCACCGGCCTGGCGCTCCAGCGGGGGCGGCTGGGGTCCTGGCTGGTGGGCCAGGAGGGGGCCATCCTCGTGCGCCCTGGCGGACATCGCGTCCACTGCTTCTGCGTGCGGGTGGGCGAGGGAGGCGACCTGCCGCCCGCCGACCGGGTGGCGCACCTGCTGCTGGCCCTGCGCGAGGACGAAGAAGGCTTCGCCACCGTCGCCAACCGGAACTTCTCCGGTGCGACCTGGCGGCTGCGGCCAGAGCTGCGGCCGCCCTCGCGGGCTGCGCTGGGCCGCGTCGGCGCTCTTGCCCGGGCTTAGGGCTACTCCGCCTTCGCCTTCTCCTCGTTGAACCGGCCCTCGAGCTGCTCCATCACCGCGGGGTCGCGCAGAGTGGTGACATCGCCGAGCTCACGGTCCTCACCGACGTCGCGCAGGAGCCGGCGCATGATCTTGCCGGAGCGGGTCTTGGGAAGGTCGTCGGCCCAGATGATGCGCTTGATCCGCGCGATCTTGGAGATCCGCTCCGCGACGTGCTTGTTGATCTCCTTGGCCATTTCGTCAGAGCCTTCGAGGTCGCCCTCCAGTGTGACGAAGGCGCAGATCGCCTGACCGGTGTCCTCGTCGGCGATCCCGATCACGGCGCACTCCGCGACCTTCGGGTGCGAGACGACGGCCGATTCGACCTCCGCGGTGGAGAGGCGGTGGCCGGAGACGTTGACGACGTCGTCGACACGGCCGAGGATCCAGAAGTAGCCGTCCTCGTCCTTGCGCGCGGCGTCGCCGACGAAGTAGGTCGTTTCGTCCCACTTCGAGTAGTAGGTCTCCTTGAAGCGGTCCTCCTCCTTGAAGAGGGTCCGGAGCATTCCGGGCCAGGGTCGGCGCAGGGCCAGGAAGCCCTGGCCGTCGTCGACCTCCTTGCCGGCGTCGTCGAGCACCGCGGCGTCGATCCCGGGGAGTGGCTTGGTCGCAGAACCGGGCTTGGCCGGCGTGATGCCCGGAAGGGGACTGATCAGGATGTGGCCTGTCTCGGTCTGCCACCAGGTGTCGACGATCGGGCAGCGCTCGCCGCCGATGACCTCGTAGTACCAGAGCCATGCCTTGGGGTTGATCGGCTCTCCGACGGTGCCGAGCAGCCGGAGCGAGCTCAGGTCGTGCTTGGCCGGGTGCTCCACACCCCACTTCATGCAGGCCCGGATCGCCGTCGGGGCCGTGTAGAGGATGGTCGCCTTGTAGCGCTCGGCGATCTCCCACCAGATGTCCCTGTCCGGGTAGTCCGGGGCGCCCTCGTACATGATGCTCGTCGTCCCGTTGGAGAGGGGGCCGTAGACGATGTAGGAGTGGCCGGTGACCCAGCCGACGTCTGCGGCACACCAGTAGACGTCTGACTCGGGCTTCAGGTCGAAGACGTAGCGGTGGGTGAAGGTCACTCCGACCAGATAGCCGCCCGTGGTGTGCAGGACGCCCTTCGGCTTTGCGGTTGAGCCGGAGGTGTAGAGGACGAAGAGCGGGTGCTCGGCGTCGAGCGGCTCGGGTGGGCACTCGGCGTCGGCCTGTTCCATCTCGTCGGCGAACCAGACGTCGCGACCCTCCTTCATCTCGCAGTCAGTGCCGGTCGCCTTGACGACGAAGATGGTCTCGATCGAGGGGACATTCTCGATCTCCGGGTCCACGACGCTCTTGATCGGGGCGGTCTTGCCCTTGCGGCGGGCGCCGTCCACGGTGATCAGGGCCTTCGCCTCGGAGAACTCCATGCGCTCGCGGACGGCCTCAGGGGAGAAGCCGCCGAAGACAACGTTGTGCGGGGCGCCGATGCGGGCGCACGCCAGCATGGCGACGACGACCTCGGGAATCATCGGCAGATAGATGCCGACGACGTCGCCCTTGCCGATGCCGTGGGCCCGCAGCGCGTTGGCGAAGCGCTGGACGTCGCCGTGGAGCTCGGCGTAGGTGATGTCGCGGTCCTCGCCCTCCTCGCCGCGCCAGTAGTAGGCGACGCGGTCGCCGTTACCCGCCTCGACGTGGCGGTCCACGCAGTTGTAGGAGACGTTCAGCTTGCCGTCGGCGAACCACTTGTAGAAGGGCGCGTTGGATTCGTCCAGGCTCTGGGTGGGCTTCTCGGCCCAGTCGATCAGCTCGTCGGCCTGGCGTTGCCAGAAGCCCTCGAGGTCATTGGCGGCCTCCTCGTACATGGACTCGTCGGTGACGAGGGCCTTCTTGCGGAAGTCGTCGGGGGGTGGGAACTGCTCGATGTCGAGCATCGACTCGAGTTGCTTCTCGAGATCCTCCCTGCTCACCTTGGTGGCCATCTCTCCTCCTCAGTCTGTTCTCGCGTCAAACCTACTCCCCGCTGGGGGGCCGAAGCCGGGTGGAGGGGCGCCGATGGGTCGGCGCCCCCCCGCAATTGCGTCAGTCAGCGACCTGCCGGGTCCACCTCCTCCCCCCGCGCCACCTGCAGCGGAAGGACGGGCGCAATGGTCCGGCCGAAGGTCGAATTGATCACTGCGGCGAACGACGCATACCAGGCCGCAACCGCCGTGGCGAGTCCGATGTAGCCGCCCCAATGGATCACGTTCTCGTTGCCCCCGCTATTGCCCGCGCCCAGCAGGATGAACGTGATCGCCAAAAGGAAGAACACGAGGGCGACGGCACCGGTGGTGCGGAGCGAGGCGAGGAACATGTAGGTGGTGAAGATCGCCCAGGCCCAGAGATAGAGGCCGACCGCGCTTCCGGCGTGCGCCTCCGGGATGTCCTTCACGAAGAACGTCACCAGCGCCCAGAAGGAATCCAAAAGGCGCCATATGACGAGAAGGCGACCGCGCCGAAGGTGTTGCCGGTGCGGAATTCCCACATCCCGGCAAGCAGCTGCGCGATGCCGCCATAAGCAAGCGCCAATCCCAGAACCACGGGTTCCCCGGCGTCACTGACGATGTTCGCGTTGAACATGCTGAGAACGAACGTGGTCATCGCAAATCCGGCGAGCCCGAGGGGTCCCGGATCGGCAGGAATCCACGACGAGGCTGACCTCGAAGATTCCATCTGACTCTCTCCTTCCTTGCCGGCCGAACCGGCCAACGCTCACATGCAGCACCGCGGTTCGGCGGGCGGCTGTGGTGAGGTTCCTTACTGCGGCCCATACCCCCGTGTCAGCGTTTGCTCACGAAAGGGATCTGTCGCCCGCCTCCGGCTAGAGGCCGGCGGCCTCGGCGAGGAGGCCCACCTGGGCGGGATCGCTGCTGCAGGGAAAGAGGATGAGCTCGTCGCAGTTCCACTCCTCGTATGCCTTGATGAACGCCTTGACGCTGTCGGCGTCCTTGGGGGCACCGGAGGCGATGCCCTGGACGGCACCCTCGCCCAGCCAGGCATAGTAGTCGCCGACGTAGGACTGGGCCGTCGCCTCGGCGTCCGGGCCGAGGGAGAAGTAGCCCAGAGCCAGAGTCCGGGGCTGACCGTCACGGCCGGCCTTCTTCCAGGCGTCGTCGAGGTTGGAGAGGTCGGCTCCGAACTGGGCGGCGCCGGACCCGCCCTGGGTCCAGCCGTCGCCGTACCTGGCCGCCCGGTCGAAGGATGCTTCCACGGCTCCGCCGACCAGGAGCGAGGGGCCCTTGCCGGAGGGGCGGGGACCGACGGTGGACTCGAGATCGCCCTCGCCGTTCCAGATGTCGCGGATCTTCGCAAGGGCGTCGTCGAGCCACTTGCCGCGGACGGACATGTCGATGCCGCTGATCTCGTAGTCGTCCTCGCGGCCGCCGATCCCGATGCCGAGGACCGCGCGATCGCCGCCGGCCAGGGCGTCGAGGGAGAGGAACTGCTTGGCGAGCATCGCGGCGTTCTGGCGCAGGGGGCCGAGGAGGACGTCGGTGACGAGCTTGATGCGCTCGGTCACGGCGGCGGCGGCCGAGAGCGCGACCACGGGCTCGTAGTTCGGGAAGACGATGCGGTCGATCGTGCCGAGGGACGAGAAGCCGGCGTCCTCGGCGGCGCGCGCCCAGTCGGTGAGCTGATTGCCGGTCGTTCCCGGCACCGTGTTCGGCAGTCCGATTCCGAGCTCCATGCGTTCCTTTCGTCGACCTACAGTGGGTTGGTGGCTCCCGGGGAACCTACCGAGGTCGTTGCGTGGGCAAACGAATTGCTGGAGACGGCGCGGGTCGGAAGGCTGGGGCTGGTCGACGAGGAGGGCGCGCCACGGGTGCTGCCCGTGACCTTCGCGGTGGCCGACGGGCGGATCTGGAGCGCGATCGACGACAAGCCGAAGCGGGCGGCCGAGCCGGCGCGGTTGCGGTTCCTGCGGCGGGATCCGCGCGCGGCGCTGACGGTGGATCGGTATTCGGACGACTGGGAAGAGCTTGCCTGGGTGCAGGTGCTGGGAACCGTGCGGATTCTCGACGTCGCCGAGGGCGCGGCGGGGATGGCGGCGCTCAGGGAGAAATACGGCCAGTATCGGGAGCAGAGCCCGCCTGGTCCTCTTCTGGCTCTGGAGCCGAGGAGGTATCTGTGGTGGCGAGCTGCGGATCCGGAGGGCCCAGCCGCGCGTAGCGGCGGCCACGGCGGGTGATCAGGATCTCGTCGCCGCCGGCGGCGCGCTCAATCCAGTAGCCGAACCTGGTCGCGAAATACATGTGCGCCGACTGACAAGCTCGTCAGCGGATGCGGGAGTGGAGCTAGGGGGCTCGAACCCCTGACCTCTCGCCATGCCATGCCGGCGCTCTCCCAACTGAGCTATAGCCCCAGAGAGCAAGTACTCGCTGTGCCCAGGTTTATAGAGGCCGCTGCCTATTTCGCGTTGTTTCTGGGCCGCACGTGCAGTCGCCGAGTTGCACCGCCACATCGGATCTGAACAAGAAGTCTCCCCCGGAAGCAGGTAGCCCGACGCAGTCGATGGCAATAGCGCCGACCACGTCGATCGATCTCCTCGCGACGTGTAGCCGGTTCGGACCTGCTCTCCGCGGCTGATGTCCCACGCGGACGCAGATCGACGCGCACGTCCGTCGTTCACTAGCGTCGCCCACTTGCACTGGACGCGCACCACTCGGCTCCCCGAGATCGAATGCAAGGTCATATCGGCCGTGTTCAGCGACCGGCCTGAGAACATCAATGCCGAGCTTGATCGCCTCGAGAGCGATCGCAGCCTCGGCGATGTTGCCCTTGTCGTTGGAGGTGAGCACCCGGCGATCCTCGCGCCGATCGGGTGACGCGAGGCGCGCAGAGACATCAGGAATGTGTGACGGCCGAGCGCCTCTAAGCCGCGCGGTGCTTCTTGGCGCTTTGCTCGTCCACGTCGAGGACCACTCCGCTGCTGCGCGTGTCGCGGACCACGAAGTCGAAGGGCGCCTTCTCCTCCAGCGCCCGCAGCAGATCGATCGGGTTGTCCAGGTTGATCGAGACCCAGGCCCGGCCGCCCGAGAACCGCTTCACCTTGATCTGGGACGCGCCGTCGATTTCCCCGGCCGCGTCCTCGAATCCCGTCAGCTGTGCGAAATCCTTCAGCGGCCCCACCTCGATCTCCACCTCGCCCGAGAACACGCCGGCCTGAGCCGGCTCCGTGCCGACCGCCGGCCGGTCCTCCTCGATGCCCAACCGCTCCCTCGCCACCTCGGCGAGCTCCGAGACGCGGGCACCCAGCTCGTCCCTCAACCCCGACAACTCGGTCACCCGATCCGCCATCTGGACCGCGTCCTCCAGCGCCTTCATCCGGATCCGCGTCGCCTGACGGCGCGCCTGCCCGTAGATGTCCTCGATCCCCCTGGTCACCGCGGCAGCCATCGGCTTCTTGAGCGCATCCTGCAGCCGCTTCTCGCGCTCGACAACCCGCTCGGCCAACCGCTGTGCCTCCCGCTCGAGGCGGGACAGACGCGCATCGCGTGCCTCAATGGCCGCGTCGACCTGCTCGGGGTCGTAACCGCGCACGGTGCGCCGGAAGCGCTCCTTGGACACGCGAGAAAGGCTAGGAGCGCGCTCGGACGCCTAAACGCGGACCTAGGCGGCGCCGCGAGCCCCGGCCAGATCGAGCTCCAACTGCCCAGCCTCGCCCCAGAGCTGCTCGAGCCGGTAGCGCTCCCGCGGCTCGGGCGTGAAAACGTGCAGCACCGCGTCCAGATAGTCCATCAGCACCCACTCGGACTCCCGCACACCCTCGACGCGAGCCGGAAGCCACCCGTCACGCTTGAGCTGGTGGTAGACCTCGTCGTGGATCGCCTTGGCCTGCCGCTCGTTCCGCGCCGTGCAGATCACCAGATAGTCCGTGTAGCCGACCAGCTGCCGCACATCGAGCGCGATCAGGTCGGTCGCCTTCTTGTCGTCCGCGATGGCGGCCAGTCGCCGCGCCAGCTCCTCTGAGGTCATCTCCTTCCCCCGGCTCATCGGTACAACCCCCGCTCCTCGATCAGGCTGATCACCGGATCCGGAACGAGATGCCGGAGTGGCTTTCCCTCCCGCGCTCGCTGCCTGACTGTGGTCGAGGACGCTCCGCAAAGTGGCATGTCGATTATTTCTGCCCGGTCGGATGCACCCAGCCGCTCGAGCGCCGACTCCACCGCTCCCAGGCCGACACCCGGCCGCGGCACCACCCCAAGCGACGCCAACTCCAGCACCCGGGCCGGCTCCTTCCAACTGGCCAGCCCGGCGGCCATGTCCGCGCCGAGCAGGAAATAGAGCTCGTCCCCCGGGTCGCTCTCGGCAAGCAGCTCGAGCGTCCGGTAGCTGTACGAGACCTCGTCGCGCTCTACCTCCAACCCCGACGCCTCCACTACATCCTCGTCGCCGGCCGCCAGGATCGCCATCTCCAGCCTGATCTCGGCCCCCGGATCGTCCTCGATCTCCTTGTGGGGCGCGCGCCGCGTCACCATCAGGAGCACCCGGTCCAGCGCGAGCTGCCAGCGCGCTTCCTGCGCCAGCAGCAGATGTCCCACGTGGGGCGGGTTGAAGGCCCCGCCCAGGACCCCGATCCGAGCGACGTCGCTACTCCCTGACCTGCCCGCTGCCGTGGACGACGTACTTCGTGGTCGTCAGCTCGCGCAACCCGATCGGACCGCGCGCGTGCAGCTTCTGGGTCGAATTGCCGATCTCCGCGCCCATCCCGAACTCATAGCCGTCCGTGAAGCGCGTTGAGGCGTTCACGTAGACGGCCGCCGAATCGACCGCGTCCGTGAACTCATCTCCCACCTGCTCCGAGCTGGTCACGATCGCGTCGGAATGTCCGGTCCCGTGCCGGTTGATGTGATCGATCGCCTCGCCGAGCGACTCGACGACCCCCACCGCCATCTTCAAGCCGTGGAACTCGGTGTCCCAGTCGGCGTCGGTCGCCTCGCCGACGGCCAGGGCTTCGGCCGCGTCGCGCGTCGCCTGATCCCCGACCAGCTCCACCCCGGCGTCGCTCAGCTTCGACAGCAGGGCCGGCAGCAGCTCCCCCGCGACATCGCGGTGGACGAGCAGCGTCTCGGCCGCATTGCAGACGCCGGGCCGCTGCACCTTGGCGTTGTACGCGATCCGCTCCGCCATCTCCAGATCCGCGTCCTGGTGCACATACACGTGGCAATTGCCCGCGGCCGCGTACATCACCGGGACCTTCGCCACCTCCTTGAGCGCATTCTTCAACCCCTCACCGCCGCGCGGAATGATCAGGTCGACCAAGCCTTCGGCGGTGGCGATCTCGGCCAACTGCTCATGACCACCGCCCGAGACCAGCACCACCGACGCAGCGGGAAGCTCGGCGGCCGTCAGCGCATCGGCCAACAGCCCGGCCAGGTAAGCATTGGAGCTCTCCGCGCTGCTCGAACCGCGCAGCACTGCGGCGTTGCCGCTCTTCAGGCAGAGCGCGGCAGCATCGATCGTCACGTTGGGCCGCGCCTCGTAGACGACGGCCACGACGCCGATCGGAACCCGCTTCTTCGCCACCTCAAGCCCGTTCTCCAACGTCCAGCCCTCGACCACGTCGCCCACGGGGTCAGGCAGCTCGGCGATCTCCCGAACGCCCTTCGCCATCTCGCTCACACGCTCCTCCGTCAGGCCCAGTCGGTCGAGCAGAGCCTCGTTCAAGCCCTCCTCGCGCCCGGCATCGACGTCGGCCCGGTTGGCCTCGAGCAGACCCTCGACCGAAGCGTCGATCCGGTCCGCCAAATCCCTCAGGAAGGCGTCCTTCTCGTCCCGGCTGGCGCGCGACAGCAGGTGCGACGCATCCTTGGCTTCACGACACGCCTCGGCGACGGTCTTGGCTGCGGTGGCCATGCCACAAAGAGTAACTGCGAGCCCACCTGCGCCGAATTCACCCGTATCCCTGCACCAATCCCGGGCGCTGTACCGAGCAGAGGCAATCGGAAGCTAGGGAAAGGAACAGAATGAGAAAGCGCCTCACCATGATCGCCCTCGGGTCGTTGATCGCCTGCTTCGCCGTGTCCCCAGGGGCGCTCGGCAACAACGGGCACGGCCAGAAGGCACCGAAGCAGGCGCCCGGTTCCATCTCGCTGACGGCGAGCCCGAGCACCGTGACGTCAACGACCAGCACCATCTCGGTCACCGGCAACGTGATGGCCACGAGTGGCTGTCGCAAGGGCCGGACGGTGGAGTTCTCGTACGTCGGGACCGGTGGCACCACCCCGTTGACCGTGACGGCTGTGACCGGACCGAACGGTGACTTCGCGGCGACGCTGCCGAAGCCCACCGACGCGGCACCGGCGACCGTGACGCTTCAGGCGACGGCCGGGCAGGTGGATCGCAAGGTCGGAAGCGCGAAGAAGGGCAAGAAGGCCAAGAAGGGCAGGAAGATCACCTGCCTGAGCGCCTCGGCCCAGACCACGCTCACGGTCGCGCCGTAGCCGCAGTCGGCACCCGGGGGCGGGCGAGCGGGCCGCAGGTGCGGTCCGCTCGCCTCCGCTACGGTCGCGGCGTGGCCGGTGATCGCTTCACGCAGCGACTCAGTCGGGCGCGAGATGGCGACGAGGGCGCCTGGACGGAGATCTTCGCCGAGCTGGCGCCGGTCGTGCTCGGGTATCTGCGGGCGAACCGATCTCCGGATCCAGAGGACGTGCTGAGTGAGGCCTTCCTGCAGGTCGCGCGGGACATCAGCGGCTTCGAGGGCGACGAGCAGAGCTTTCGCGCCTGGGTCTTCACCATTGCCCATCACCGGCTGATTGACGCCCGTCGCCGAACGGCAAGGCGGCCGGTCAACCTCACCCCCGAGCCCCCCGAGCCGAGGGGGCACGTCGCGGATGCCGCCGAGGAGGCCCTGGCCAGAATCGGCCTGGAGCGCGTCCAGGAGGTGCTTTCCGGCCTCTCCGACGATCAACGGGAAGTGCTGCTTCTCCGCGTGGTCGGGGACCTCAGCGTGGAGCACGTCGCCGAAGCGATGGGCAAGCGACCCGGCGCCGTGAAGGCCCTGCAGCGCCGCGGACTTGCCGCGATCAAGCGCGAGCTGGCCCGGAAGGGGGTAACCCCGTGAACGGCAACGGCGCTTACAGAGGTGAGATGAACGAGGTCGTCCTATTCGAGAAGGCGCTGCGGGCAGCCGTTCCGAGTCGGCCGGATCCGAGGCTGGATGCCGAGCTGGTTCCTAGGCTTGCGCAGGCCGCCCGCGCTTCTGCCCTGGAGGCTGAGGTGCGCGCGGTGAGACGAGGCACCTCACGCTCTCGCCGGGCTGGCCGCGGGCGACGCGTTCGGGTGGCAAGGGTCGCTGTCATCGTCGCCGCCGTGCCCCTGCTCCTCGCAGGGATGGCGTTCGCCGGCGTGACGATGCCGAGTCCGGTTCGTTCCGTCTTCGATTCGGCCGGCGTCCATTTGCCGAACCAACCTTCGTCGTCCTCGTCCTCCAGTCAAGCACCCAGGGCGACACCGGCGTCCAATCCAAACTCGTCACAGAGCGCGCCCGAGATCTCCCACGCCCGCTCACAGCGTTCACACCCCAAGGCCGAGCGCGCCCAGAACCACACCACCGCCCACAAACCCGGCCGCCGGGTTCGTCGCCACGGCGAGGGACCCGTGCCCGGTCCCGCACCGGCACCCCAAGGAAATGCCCTGGGTCACGCCAAGCCTCATGGCAACTCGCAGAGCTCATCCCGCGGATCTGGCTCGTCGGCCTCGCCCGGGAACTCGGCCAGTGCGCCGGGGCAGACCGGCGTTCACGGCGGAGGCGCCGCGAACGGTCACGGCAAGTCCGACTAGAGCTGCGCCTTCTCGCGCTGCTCTGAGTGCACCCCCTCCGCGAACTCCTCGACGATCTTGGAGTTGAAGGCGGGAATGTCGTCGGGCTTGCGCGAGGTCACCAAACCCGAATCGACGACGACCTCCTCGTCGATCCAATTCCCACCCGCATTGCGGATGTCCGTCTGCAGGCTCGGGAATGAGGTCACCTCGCGCCCGTCGACCACGTCGGCCTCGATCAACATCCAGGGCGCGTGGCAGATCGCTCCGACCGGCTTGCCCGCGGCGAAGAAATCCCGCAGGAACCGCACGGCGTCCTCGTCCGTCCTGAGGTTGTCCGGATTGGCGACACCGCCCGGCAGGACGACGCCGTCGTAGTCGGCCGCATTCGCCTCCGCGGTCGTCTTGTCGACCTCCCAGGTCTTCGCCTTGTCGAGGTGCTCGAAGCCCTGCACCTGCCCGGCCTCGGTAGAGATCACATCGACCTCCGCACCGGCCTCCTCCACCGCACTGCGCGGCTCGAAGTACTCGATCTGCTCGACGCCCTCATTCGCCATCAGGAAGGCGATCCGCTTGCCCTTCAACTCGTCAGCCATCTGGCTTCACTCCTTCTCGTTCGGGTTCCCCAGGCGGTTACCCGCTCAGTCGGGAGGGCAAAACCGTGCCTCGGGCGGGTGGTGCGTCGAGGAAAACGCATCCGAGGACACGCCCGTACCACAGGATGCGTTTTCCTCGGCGCGACAGGACCCGCCCGCCGGGACGGCTCGCTAGAGCTGGATGCTCTTCGTCTCGAGGAACTCCTCGAGACCGAACCGGCCGTACTCGCGGCCGCTGCCCGACTGCTTGTAGCCGCCGAAGGGCGCGAGCGGGTTGAAGGTGGCGCCGTTGATCTGCACCTGGCCCGTGCGCATCCGCCGCGCGAACGCCTTCGCACGCTCCGGATCGGCCGACCAGACGCCTCCATCGAGCCCGTAGATGGTCGAGTTGGCGATCTCCGCCGCCTCGTCCTCGTCGTCGTAGGGAATGATCGAGAGCACCGGCCCGAAGATCTCCTCCTGGGCGATGGCCATGTCCGGCTTCACGTCCGAGAAGACCGTCGGCCGCACGAAGTACCCGGTCTCCAGGCCCTCCGGGGGCTCCACTCCGCCCGTGACGAGCTTCGCGCCCTCCTCCTGGCCCTTCTCGATGAAGCTCCGCACACGCTCCTGCTGAGCCTCGGAGACCAGCGGCCCGATCCGGGTGCCGGCCTCGAAGGGATCGCCGGGCGTCGCCTTCTCGGCGGCCGCCGCCGCGATCTCCTCGGCCTCGGCGAGCTTCTCGCGCGGGACCAGCATCCGGGTGTGCGCGCTGCAGGTCTGGCCCGAGTTCAGGTAGCAGTTAGAGACGCCGTAGCCCACGGCCGCCTTCAGGTCAGCGTCATCGAGGATCACGTTCGCCGACTTGCCGCCGAGCTCGAGCGCCACTCGCTTGACGGTCTGCGAGGCGACCTCCGACACGCGCCTCCCGGCTCGGGTGGAGCCGGTGAACGAGACCATGTCCACCCCGTCGCTGGCTGCGATCGCTTCGCCCACGACAGGGCCGAAGCCCGTGACCAGGTTGAAGACACCGGCCGGCAGGTCGAGCGAGTCGATGATCTCGGCGAGGATGAAAGAGGTCAGCGGCGTCACCTCACTCGGCTTCACCACCACGGAGCAGCCGGCGGTCAGGGCCGGGCCGACCTTGGCGCAGATCTGGTGGAGCGGGTAGTTCCACGGCGTGATGCAGCCGACCACACCCACCGGCTCGCGCACGATCAACGAATTGCCGATCTGCTCCTCCCAGGCGACCTCCGACGCAACCTGGGCCATCGAGCCGAAGTCCATCGCGGGGAGCCCGGCCTGGATCTGCCGCGCCAGCGGCAGCGGCATCCCGACCTCGGCGGCCACCAGCGCCCCGATCTCATCGGCGCGCTCGGCGAGCGCCGCGCTGATCGCAGTGCAGGCGTCCACCCTCTGCTCGACGGGCACCTGGCGCCACGCCTCGAAGCCCCCGCGCGCCGCCGCCACCGCGCGATCGACGTCCTCCGGGGTGCCCTCTGGGATCCGGCCGATCACCTTCTCGGTGGTCGAGTCGATCACCTCGATCGTGCCATCTCCCGACGGCTCGACCCACTCACCACCGATGTAGAGGCGGTCGCGGACGATCTCTTCGGTGGGGTGTCCCGCCGTTGCGGGAGCTGCGGTTTCAGTGGCCACGGTCGATTCCTCCTGGGTCGAAGTTCTCTCTAAGCGGGCTGTGCTTCGGCCGATTCCGCGGGCGCCGCCTTCGCGCCCGCATCCTCAGCGATCGCCTCGGCGGTGCGGTGGGCGAGCGCCATGATCGAGACCATCGGATTGGTTCCTGACGAGGTCGGGAATGCGCTGCCGTCCCCGATCCAGATGCCCTTCGTGTCGTGCAGCTCGCCCCACGGCCCCGCCACAGAAGTCTGGGGATCCTCGCCCATCCGGCAGCTCCCCATCTGGTGGGCGCTGAAGAGCTTGTAGCCGCCGGCGCGGAACGGGATTCGCTTGACGGCGGCGATGAACCCATCGAGGTCGTCGCCCCGCCGCCAGGTCGGCGCGCCCTCTGCCAGTGGGCCGATCTGGTGCGCTCCCGCGGCCTCGTGCAGGCGCACCTGGACCTCGATCCCCCTCTTCAGGTTCTCGAGGTCGAGCGGATCGGTGACCGAGTAGAGCGGCATCGCCTCACCGTTGGCGTCGACCAGCACCTGGCCGGCTCCTCGGTCGCGCGTCAGCGAGATGAAGTTGGCCGTGAACCGGAACTCCTCCATGCGCTGCTTGTGATCGGCGGCGGAGATCCACGGCGTCGCCGAGCCGATCAGCCCGGGCGCGTACTGCGCCGTCTCGATCAGGAAGCCAAAGCCCTCACCGGTGTCCGCGAACTCGTCGCAGAGACCGGCCTGTGGCGCGCCCCACCATGCCTCCTGGTCGGTGCCATAGGCGCCACCGACGACGCTCGACGGATGCAGCCTCAGGTTCTGTCCGACCGCCGGACCGCCGATGTCCGATCGCTGCAGCAGAGCCGGTGATTCGAGCGAGCCGCAGGCCGCCACCACCCGCGGCGCCTTCACGGTCACCTGGGCGCTGCGCCCGTCCGGCGCCTGCCAGACCGCCTCGACGCCGCTGGCTCGCCCGCCCTCGGTGAGGATCCTCGTCGCGCGGGTGAACGTGAGGAAGCGCGCCCCGTGCTCCTGCGCGTCGGCGAGCCAGGTCCGGTCAGCGCTCTGCTTGCTTCCGGACTGATCGCCGAATCCGAGGTAGGCGGCAGTCTCGGGGGAATAGGCGTCCTGGTCCGTGTTGCGCACGATCGTCTCGAAGCTCCAGCCCAGCGCCTCGGTCCCCTCCCGCAGCCGCTGCTGAGTGCCGTTCAGCTCGCTGCATCGGTCGTTGGCGCTGATGCGCTCCAGGACCGTGTCGAGATGGCGGTCATACGCGGACTCGCCGACATCCCCGAGTCCGTGTTCGGCCCACTCCTCGCGCACCCACGGCCGCGTTCGAAGGCAGTTCGTCCAGTTGATGGTGGTGCCGCCGCCGAGCGTCGTCCCCGCCACCAGGCTGACGTTGCCGTCAGCGGTCGGGGTCGGGCCACCTCGCCAGAACATCTGCTGGTAGGCGGGCAACTCGAGCTGGGTGAAGTCGGACTCGTTGTAGTAGCCGGCTCCCTCGAGGACGACCACGTCCAGGCCGCGCGACGCGAGCACCGCCGCGATCACCGAACCACCCGATCCGGACCCGACGATGCAGACGTCCGCCTCCAGCGTCTCCTCGGCAGCCGACGGCTCGTGGATCTTCAGTGGCTTCTCCAGCTGGGGCGGCGGCGAGATCGGCCCGGGATACCGGAAGGCCTTCCAGTTCGGGTTCTGGCCGGTCTGCGGATCGGGCGCGCCGTAGTGAAGGAAGAGGGTCATTCCGATCAGCGCGGCGACGCCTGCAGCTGCGCGCGGGTCGGCGAGGGAGGTGTTGCGCAGGATCTGCTCCCTCGACGCCTGGGATGGAGCCCGCGTGATCCCCTGGCCGCCGAGCGCGTCGAGCAGCATCAGCAGGCCGCCCCGCAACTCGGGGTCGGGAATCCCCGAGATCAGCTGCGCGGCGCCGGCGTCGACGCCGATGTCGCTCGCCTTGCGGCCCCAGAGGCCCTCGGGGTCGCGGTCGCGCGGCAGCGAGGGGACGACCGTGTCGCAGACCGCGGTCAGGACCGCCTGCTGCGATTCGCTCAGCACAGTTCCCGCTTCCTCTCCGGAGCCCATCGCCGAAGACTCTAGTACGTCGGACTGGCTGGCTGGCCAATCGCTCAGGTCAGGACGAAATAGTCCCGGTGCACCGCCTCCTCGGAGGCGTGCGGTAACAGCTCGCGGACCTCGTCGGTCCGCAGTCCCTTGATCCTGCGGAGCTCACTGGCGGAGTAGTTGACGATGCCTTTGCCGATCGTCCCGCCGTCGATGACCACCTCGACCGCGTCGCCCGGGTCGAACTCGCCCTCCACCTCGGTGATGCCAACCGGCAGCAGACTGCTGCCGCGCTCGCGCAGGACGCGGGCCGCTCCGTCGTCGACCAGGAGCGTGCCGTGGCTCGGCTTGGCGTAGCGAAGCCAGAGCTTGAAGCTCGATGCCCGCTGCCGATGAGGGCTGAAGCGCGTCCCGGCGGGCTCACCGGCCGCGGCGGCCAGCAGCGTGCCGTCGGCGGTGCCGTCGCAGATCACCGCGCCGATCCCGGAGGCACCGGCCATGGTCGCGGCCGCGACCTTGCTGCGCATGCCGCCGAGCCCGAACGGCGAGGTGTGCTCGCCGATCTCGTAGCCGGAGAGCTGCCCTTCCTCGGTCACCTCCGAGACGAGTTCGGCGTCGTCGTGACGCCGGGGGTCTTTCGTATAGAGGCCGGTCTGGTCGGTGAGCAGGACGAGCAGGCGTGCCTCGAGCATGATCGCCACCTGCGCGGCCAGGAAGTCGTTGTCGCCGAAGGTGATCTCGTCCGTCGCCGTGGTGTCGTTTTCGTTGACGACCGGGACCACCCGCCAGGCGAGCAGGCGGCCGAGGGTCTGCCGGGCGTTGAGATAGTGGGTCCGCTGCTGCAGGTCAGACGCGGTGAGCAGGACCTGCGCGGCGCGCACATCGCCGTCCGCCAGGCGCTCCTCGTAGGCCCGGAAGAGGCTGCCCTGCCCCACCGCGGAGGCCGCCTGCAGCTCGTCGATCGCGGAGGGACGGGCAGGCAGCTCCATCATCCGCATTCCCCGGGCGATCGCGCCCGACGTGACCATCACCACGTTCTCGCCGCTCGCGTGCAGCTGTGCGACCTGCGCGCAGACGCTGTCGAGCACGTCGCCACGGAGCGCGCCCTCCTCTCCGGCGACGATCGACGAGCCGAGTTTCGCGACCACGGTCATGGCCGAATCATCGCGGGTCGAGCTCGAACTCGAGGTCGCCGACGACCACCTCGTCGCCCGGCTCGAAGCCGGCTCGCTGGAGCGCTGCGATCACACCGATCTCGCGCAAGCGCCCCTCCAGGTAGTCGAGCGCCTCCGGGTTTTCGAGGTCGTGCCGCGAGATCAGCAGCTCGATCCCCCGCCCGATGACCCGGAACCGGCCGTCGCTCTCCGTCACGACGTCGAAGCCCTCGTCCTCTCCGGGCCGGTACACGCGGTGCTCGGCATCGAACTCCTCGCCATCCGCAGCCACCGTGTCCGAGTCATCGGGCAGGGCGGTAAAGATCGCCTGCGTGAGCTGGTCGAGGCCCGCCCCGGTGGCGGACGAGATGCCCACCACCTCGCCGTCCGCTCGCTCGCCCCACTCCTCCACCAGGCTCTGGGCCTCCTCCTCGGGAATCAGGTCGACCTTGGAGAGGGCGATGATCTCCGGCAGCCCGTCGAGGCCGGCGCCGTAGCCGGCGAGCTCGCCCCGGACCGTTTCGTAGCTGGTCTCCGGATCGCCCTCGGCCGGCTCAACCTCGACCAGGTGGATGAGGAGGCGGCATCGCTCCAGGTGGGCCAGGAACTCGTGGCCGAGCCCCGCCCCGTCGGCCGCGCCCTCGATCAGGCCGGGAATGTCGGCGAGCACCAGCTGGTGGCCCTCGAGCTCGATCGTCCCCAGGTTGGGCTCCACGGTCGTGAACGGATAGCCGGCGACCTTAGGATCCGCCCGGGTCAGCCGCGCGAGCAGCGACGACTTGCCCGCGTTGGGGAGCCCGACCAGCCCCACGTCGGCGAGCAGCTTCAGATGCAGCTCGATCTCGCCGGACTCTCCCTCGAGCCCGCGCTCGGCGAAACGCGGAGCCTGGCGCGTGGAGGTCGCGAAGCGCTTGTTCCCGTGACCGCCGGAGCCACCGCGAGCGACGACCAGCCGCTGGCCGTCGGCGAGGAGCTCCGTCTCCGAGCTGTCCAGGCCATGAACGACCGTCCCGGGCGGAACCGGGATCACGCGGTCCTCCCCCTGCTCACCGTGTTTCCGGTTGCCCTGGCCGTGCTTGCCCCCACCAGCACGGAAATGCCTGCTCCGCCCGAGCGACGAGAGATCGCGGCGCTGTGCGTCGCAGACGAGCACGACGTCGCCGCCACGCCCGCCATCCCCACCGTCCGGACCGCCACGCGGCACGTGCGCCTCCCGGCGAAAGCTGACCACGCCGTTGCCGCCGCCGCCGCCCTCCACATAGATCTTGGCTCGATCGAAAAGCACGGCGCGAAGGTAGCCGGATGGAGCTGTCCGCAAGCCCTAGCCGGTCTGGGCGACGGGCCGCGCCCGCGAGAACCAGTGCCGCCGTTCGAGCCCGGCGGCTTCCTCAGCCTCCTCCCGCGAGCAGAGGTCCAGGTAGAGCAGGGTTCGTCCCAACGCTACGTAAGGCAGTACCAGCGCGAAGATGACCGACCCGATCAGGTTGACGAGCACGGCCGAGAGGTTGAGGAAGATCAAGAAGAAGCCGAGCACCGGGCCGATCACGACCGCGATCACCGCGAGGATCGCGGTGACCACAAGCGTCCGCAGCCAGTGGCCACGGACCCGGGCGTGGCTGCCGCGGAGTGACCCCCTGATCGAGCGGTCTTCGAACAGGATCTCCTGCTGCACGAACTGCCAGGCGACGTAGAAGTACGCCGCGAACGGGATTCCGATGACGGTGATGATCATCAGGCCCAGGAACAGGTAGACGAGCAGCTGGGCGCCGACGACGCGCCAGAGCTTGCCCCAGATCTCCCGGTAGTCCTCCCGGACCCCCGTTTTCTTCCCCTGCTCCCGCCGATGGACGAAGGCGACGACCGCTCCAGAGACGAGCGCGGAGCCGATCGGGTACGCGAGATTCCCGAACGAGCCGTTGAACTCGAGCGTCAGGCCGAACGGATGGATCCGGATGTCGCCGCTGCCGGCGAGCTGCGTGAAGACGTACTGCGCACCCTGGATGGCCGCCAGGATCACGAATCCGCTCAGGGCGATCGCGAGCATCGTGCGCCAATACCGGCCGTAGAGCTGCCGGGCGCCGCGGAGAAGCTGGCCGACGGTCCACTCATGCCGGAGCGTCGAGATGTCCACCGGGCGCCAGCGCGTGAACATCGGCGGCACGACGATCAGGAGAAGCAGGGCGAGCCCGAGGCCGATCGCCCCGATGGTGGACTTGGCCTCCAGGTTGATGAACTCGGAGATGCCCTCGATCGCCCCACAGAATGCTGTGCTGGCGGCCGGGCCGAGGACCGCTCCGCCCGGCAGCCGCGGGGAGTCCTGACGGATCCCGTCCATCCAGGTGAAGGGCCGAAGCCACTGCTTCTTGGTGGTCGGCCCCTGCGGCCCGTTGTTGAAACCCTTCTCCCGCTGGCCCCAGTGGCCGAGGAAGCCGAGCCACTGGAACTGGCTGCCCGGAGCAGCGGCCGTCGGGATGATCACGGGCTGCGGATCGGAGCGGATGTTCGGCTCCTGGGTGTCGTCGCAACCGACGCCCGAGCCATTCGAGCCGTTCTGGATGTAGATCGCGTTGTCGTAGAAGGTGGCGTGAGAACCCGCGGCCGGGTAGACGATTGGGTGTGTCCCGTCCTTCTGGACCTTGGCGTCGCCCCAATCGGCGCGCTCACCCCCGGCGTGCTGAAAGAGAGCGATCTGGGAAGGCCCCTGCGCGAGCGCCTCGGCGGGCGTGTCGGCGTCGAAGGAGATCTGCATCCCCTCCCAGTCGCCTTCATGAACGTCGTTGAACTGGTTGAAGTAGTAGAAGAACCAGTACTGGACCACGAGCCCCGTGAAGCCGGGCTCGGTAGCGATATGGGCATAGGTGACCGCGGGCGCCTCGCCGTCATTCCTGAGAGCCTGAAAGTCCTTCGCGTAGCTGCCGCGGGCGGGGCACTTGATGCTGAGCGGATCGCCGGGAAGGTCGAGGTAGTAGTCGTCGCCGAGCCGCGCGATGTCCGCAGCGGTCGGACCCCGCTTGACGGGAACGTCCTTCCCCCCGACGTAGTGGACCAGCTTCACCGCGGGGTTCCCGAGCACGACGTCCACCGTGGTCGGCGGGTTGTACTGCTCCTCCCTCGTGTTGCAGTTGTCGTCCGCCGTCTGCTCGCGGAGCATCAGGTGCGGCGCGTAGGCCGCCACAAGCTGCTGCGCCTCTTGCGAGGCCGCAGCCCCGGCGGTTGCCGTGAGCACGAGCGAGGCGGACGCGGTGAGGACGAGGAGCGCCGCCAACCTTCCAGGTCGGCGCAACACGGCGCCAACCTAACACGCGCCCGCGGCGCAAATCGAGCGGATTAGGCCGGATCGCCCACGCTGAAGCTGACCTGCTCGCCCACGACGGTGACGTCGAGCTCCTTGTCCTCCAGCATCACCGCGGCGCTCGGCTCGACGCAGACCGCGACCTGCTCGCCCTGAACGATCTGGTCATCGGGCGCCGGGGCATCCGTGACCGCGACCGCCAGGCTGGGACCGGGCCCCAATCCGTCCTGTTCCTGCGGGCTGATCCGGAACATCGAACCGTCGGGCGCGTCAGATGCGGCGAGGATCCCGCGGATTGCCTGCGAGGCCTCGGGTGTGATCGTGAGCATTTGGCCCACCTCCTCTGGTCGAGAACGTGAGCCTTGCCGTTACCCGGCCTTCCCCGAGGGAAACGAGCTACTCGCCCTCGATGACCGAGATCGTTCGGCCGCGGCGGCCGGTGCTGAACTGCACGACGCCGGGGCGGGTCGCAAAGATCGAGTGGTCGCGGCCGATGCCGACCCCGTCGCCAGGGCGGAAGCGGGTACCGCGCTGGCGCACGATGATCTCCCCGCCGTTCACCGACTGGCCGGCGAAAACCTTGACGCCGAGGTACTTGGGGTTGGAGTCGCGGCCGTTCCGGCTCGATCCGAGTCCCTTCTTATGAGCCATCTGCGGCTTCCTCCTTCTTGGCTTCGGTCTTCGCCGCCGCGGGTTTGCTGGCGGCGGGCTTTCTGGTCAGCATCTTCACGTCGGTGATCTCCAGGCGGGTCAGCTCGGAACGATGCCCGGCGCGCTTCCGGTAGCCCTTCTTCGCCCGGTACTTGAAGATCCGGATCTTGGGCCCGCGCTCGTGTCCAGCGACCTTGGCCTCGACCTTGACCTTCTCGAGGTCCTTGCCGAGCACCATCTCCTTGTCGCGAAAGGCGACCGGCCGCAGGTCGACCTTGTCGCCCTCTTTCGCGGTCAGGCGATCGACGAGGAGGGTCGAGCCCTTCTCGACGCGGTACTGCTTTCCGCCTGTCTCGATGACTGCGTAGCTGGCCATGGTCAATTGCTCTCGTTCCTAGTCCTTGCTGCCGGCGCGGGACCGTCGCCTGCCGCCTCTACTGCCGCGACGGCGGCGCCCGCTGGAGGTCGAGGATTCTAGCTTCTCGCCGCCATCTCCATTGGTCCCCGGTTGCACGACGTTGCCGTCGGAATCGAGCAGTGCGGCAGTCGCGGCGGAGCGCCCGACGCTCTCGATCCGGACCATCCGTTGCTCGCCGACATGGGGGCCAGCTCCGGTGACGCTGACGATGTAGGAGTCCACGCGTGCCACCGCGTCATCCACGTTGTACATGTGGGGCTCCTCAATCGAGACGAGCACCTCCTCGCCGACCTGGAAGGGCAGCGCCCGCTGCTCGATCTCCTCGCGGCCACCGGTCTCGACCACGTGGAACGTGTCGAGCGGCAGCGCGTCGCCACCCTCGAAGTGGAACCGCTTGCCCGTCTCCTCCTCGAGATCCGTGAGGCCGGAATCCGCAGAGAGCAGCGCCGCAGCGACCCGGGGGTTGACCCGGATCAGGTAGGCCTCGGGCTCGGGCTGCTCCTCGACCAGCTCGCCGAGCTTGCGCACGATGGTGATCGCGACCGTCTCCTCGGAGTTGACCACGCCCTCGCCGTCGCAGGTCGGACAGCGCTTGGTGAGGATCTCGCGCACCCCGTCGGTGACGTTCTGCCTGGTCATCTCGACCAGGCCGAGTGGCGACACCTCGACCACGTAGGTCTTGGTCCGGTCCTCGTCGAGCGCGGTCCTCAGCGTCTTCAGGACCTGGTCGCGGTTGCGCGCCCGCGCCATGTCGATGAAGTCGATGACGATGATCCCACCGATGTCGCGCATTCGCAGCTGGCGCACGACCTCCTCGGCGGCCTCGACGTTCACCTTGGTGATCGTGTCCTCGAGCCGGCCCTTGCCCTTGCCGGTGAAGCTGCCCGTGTTGATGTCGATCACGGTCAGCGCCTCGGCGTAGTCGATCATGAGGTAGCCGCCCGAGGGGAGGTCGACGCGGCGTGAGAGCACCGAGTCGAAGGCCTTCTCGACGTCCCACTTCTCCAGCAGCGGCGGCTTGCCCTCGTACAGCTCCACCCGCTCGGCGAGCTCCGGCGCGGTCCGCTGCAGGAACTTGGTGACCCGGTCGTGCTGCTTGGGGTCGTCGATGATCGCGCCCTCGAACTCCTCGACGAGCACGTCGCGGACGACGCGAATCGACAGGTCGGCCTCCTGGAAGACCATCTGGCCGACCTCGGACTTGGCGGCCCGCTCCTGCACGACCTCGTTGAGCCGGTGCAGATAGGAGATCTCGCGGACGAAGTCCTCCTTCTTGGCGCCCTGGGCGGCGGTGCGGACGATCGCGCCGCCCTTGCCGATATCCACCTTGTCGATCAGCTTGCGAAGGCGTGTCCGCTCGCCGTCGGGGAGGCGCTTGGAGACGCCGATGCCGCCGCCCTGAGGCATGTAGACGAGATAACGGCCGGCGATCGAGAGCTGCATGGAGAGGCGGGCTCCCTTGGTCTTCAGCGGGTCCTTGACGACCTGGACGATGATCTCCTGGCCGGGCTTGATCAGCTCGTCGATGCGGCGGCCGCGGCCGCGACCCCGCTTGGGGACGGCCTTGCCGTCGGGGAGGACGATCTCGTCGACGTGGAGGAAGCCGTTTCGCTCCAGGCCGATGTCGACGAACGCCGCCTCCATCCCGGGCAGGACGTTGTCGACCTTGCCCTTGTAGACGTTGCCGACGATCGAGCGGCGGCCGCGACGCTCGACGTAGAGCTCTGCGACCTTCCATTCATTGGTTGGGGAAGCCTTCTTGGGGCGCTTGCCCTCCTTGGGGCTTCCCTTCGCCTCGAGCACGGCGACGCGGGTCTCTCCGCGGTCGACGCTGACGAGGATGTTCTTCTTCATGGTGTTCCTTTCTGCGCGAGCAGCACAGCCCACAGGTAACCGGGACCGCCGTGGGCGGATCCGGGTACAGGGGTGTCGGTGTGGGTGTGCTCTAGCTGGCTCAGCGCAACAGTGGGATAGGCGCCCTGCTACGTGCGCCGGAGCTGAGCCGCGCTTGTGCGTGGATGCTCTGTAGGAGCCCGATCGCCAGGAAGGTGGCAAGCACCGAGGATCCCCCGTATGACATCAGGGGAAGGGTGATGCCCGTTACCGGCATGACACCGAGGGTCATGCCCACGTTCACAAGGATCTGGAACATGAGCATGGCGGCGATGCCGCCGGCGATCAGGGTCCCGTACAAGTTCTTGGAGAGCGTCGGAATGCGCAGCATTCTCCAGATGAGCAGGGCGTATAGGGACAGTACGAATGCGGCTCCCAGGAAGCCGAAGCGCTCCCCGATCACGGCGAACACGAAGTCCGTGTGCCGCTCGGGAAGGAACAGGAGCTTGGTCTGAGTCGAGCTGTCTCCGCGTCCGGTCTTCTCGCCGGACCCGATGGCAGTAACGCTCTGGTTGACCTGGTAGCTCGCGTCGCTTGGGTCGTTGCTGGGATGCAGAAATGCAGTCAACCGGTCCTGCTGGTAGCCGTGAAGCGGGCTGGGCAGGCCGGTGGCCGGGGCAATGACGAGGACGAAGCTCACGGCGAATGCCGCAACGCCACCGATGATCGCGAACTGCGACCACGGAACCCCGGCGAGGAAAAGAATGGTGAGTGTGATGACCACGAGCACGATTCCCGTGCCGAGGTCTGGTTGTAGGAAGACGAGTCCCGCCGGGGCGAGGCCCAGCGCCAGGATGCGGAGGGTCTGGCGCGCGGGGGTGCCGCGGCGGGTGCGCTCGATCACGAACGCCGCTAGGGCGACGATGAGCAGGAGCTTGGCCAGCTCGGAGGGCTGAAACCGGAAGTAGGGGAGCTCGATCCAGCGGCGAGAGCCTCGCGCCGCGGCCCCGAACAGCAGCACGAGGCAGATCGAGCCGATCATCAGCGAGTAGACGCCGACGCGGATCTCGCGGAAGCGCGAGTAGTCGATCTTGGCTACGGCGAACATGAGGGCGATACCGATCAGTGCATAGATCGCCTGCCGCATGGCGAAGAAGAGCGGCTGGCCAGGCACGTCGTTGGGCGTCGCGACCGCGAGGGTAAAGCAACTGAACGCGATCAGCGCTACGGCAGCACCGAACAGGACACCGTCGAAGTGGGCGATGCCGAAGCGCTCGCCGAGGCGAGCGCGCGTGGGTCTGAGCGTCAGGGGTGCTGCTTCCATAGCTATGCGGCCCCGAACGAACCGGGGCTCACCTTCAGGGTAGACGCCAGTGGGGATCGTGCCGGCATCACTCGTGCGTGCCGCCCTGCCCGGCCGTGCTCGAGCTGGCGGACGGGGTGATCGGCAGGTTGAAGTAGTGCTCGAGGATGCGGGCGGCGACGGGGGCGGCCGTGTCGGCGCCGAACCCTCCGCGTTCGAGCGTGACCGCGACCACGATCTGCGGGTTCTTGGCCGGCGCCAGGACGATGTACCAGGACTGATCGGGCTGGTTCGGGCGCTGCGCGGTTCCGGTCTTCCCGGCGACCTCGAAGGGGAAATGCCCGAAGACCGGATAGGAGGTTCCGCCCGGCTCCATCGCGGCACGGGTCAGCCCGGACATGATCGTGTCCCTGGTCGTCGGCGAGATGTCCAGGTGGCGCCTCGCTCCGGGACGGATCTCCTCGATCACCCGGCCGGTGCTGCTCTCCACGTCATCGCCGAGGTGCGGCGTCACGACCGTCCCTCCGTTGCCGAGCGCCGCGTAGGCGACCGCCATCTGCAGCGGGTCGGCCTCCAGGTCGCCCTGGCCGACGGCGAGGTTGATGTTGTCGCCGACCGTCCAGGGGCGGTCGGTGAGGTGCTCGTGGTAGAGGCGGTTGCGCCAGGCCGGGTCCGGGATCAGCCCGTCGACCTCCGCCGGCAGATCGATCCCGGTCTTCTCCCCCAGGCCGTAATTCCGCGCCCAGTCCTGGATCATGCCGCCGCCCTTGGAGGCCTTGGCCTTCATGCCCAGGTTGTAGAAGTAGATGTCCGAGGAGACCTTGAGCGCATCGCTCATGTCGACCGGCCCGTTGATCGCATGTCCTGCGTTGTGCAGGACCTGGTTGTTGTCGATCCTGAGCGAGCCGGTGTCGTTGAAGATCGTGTTCGGCGAGATCAGGTGGTCCTGGAGCGCGGCCGTCGCGGTGATCGGCTTGAAGGTGGAGCCCGTCGGATAGAGACCCTGGATCGCCCGGTTCGCGAGGGGGGCGTCGGTCTTCCTGGAGGTGAGCGCGTGGTACTGGCTCTGGGTGATCGGGTGGGTGAAGATCGACGGGTCGAAGGTCGGCGCCGATCCCATCGCCAGGACATCCCCGCTGTGCACGTTCATGGCGACGAACGCCCCGGGGAGGCCGAATGAATCGAGCGCGCTCTCGCCGTAGTTCTGCAGGCCCTCGTCGACCGTCAGCCGGACGTCGTCCCCCGCCTGTGCCGGTCGGCCGCTCAGCTGCGCGGTCGGGCGGCCGAGCGCGTCGACCTGGACGCGATCGGTTCCGGCCTTGCCGCGCAGGAACCGGTCGTACTCGTACTCGATCCCCGACTGGCCGACCGTGTCCCCCTGGGAGAGACCTGCGTAGCGGGGCTCCTTGAGCTGCTCGGCCGTCACCTCGCCGACGTTGCCGAACAGGTGGGCGCCGACGTCGCCGTCCTTGTACTCCCGCGCGAAGACCCGCTGGACGCTGACTCCCGGGAAGCTCGACTGGTTCTCGCGCAGGTAATAGACCTTGTCGACCCCCAGGCCCTTCTTGACCACCACGGGGCCTCCGGGCGCGGCACGCTCCGGGTTCTGCAGCGCCTTGTGGAGCTCGACGCGAGTCATGCCCGTGACCATCGCGAGCTGGTGCATCTCCCGCGAGCGGGTTGGACCGGGATCGGGAAGATCCTCGGGGCTCACCTCGACGGCGAGCTCGGTCCGGTTCGCGACCATCACCTTCCCGTTGCGGTCGAGGATGTCGCCGCGCGGCGCCTGGACCCGGACCTCGCGGATCCGGTTGTCGTTTGCCTGCGTCCGATACTTGTCGCCGGAGAGGATCTGGACGTACCAGAGGCGCAGGAAGAGCACGGCGAAGATCGCCACAGCGAGGCCGGTCAGGATGGAGATCCGCAGGGCCAGCGGCGACGTTCGCCGCTCGGGCTCCGATTCGGGTGTGCGTCGGTACATCACGGCAGCTAAGGCTCCACTGGCCGCGGCGCGGTTGTGCGCCGCGCCGATCGTCGCTCATCGACGAGCGCGGAGCGCACCACCAGTCTGACGAGAAGTAGGACGGGAATCGCGAGAAGCGCCCCGATCAGGCTCTTGACCACCGCATCACGCACGACTATTGCGCTCACGTTCGCATCGATGCCTGTGCCGACCTGGATCGCGGCGATCACCAGGGCGCCCAGCAGGGTGAGCGCTCCGCCGAGCAGCGGCACGGCCCCGCGGGTCGGGCGGCCCACCGCCTCGCGGTAGCGGCCGGCCACATAGCCGACGCAGAGCAGGGTCAGGGCGAATCCACCGAGCGTCTGGAGCAGCAGGCAGTCGATCAGCAGTCCCATCGAGAAGCCGACCACCGCGCCGGTGAGGCTGCCGCCGAGGACGCCGATCGAAAAGACCACGAGCAGCGCCACGTCCGGGCTCGAGCCGAAGACATCCATCTTCGAGAAGCAGACGACCTGGGCGATCGCGGTGAAGGCGCAGAGCGCGACGATCCGGGCGATGATCCCGGGGGTCAGGATCACTTGGAGCCTCCGCTGTGCGTGGTCAGGACCTTGACGAAGTCCATGTCGCGAAGGTCGGCGAACGGCGCGAGGTGGACCCGCTGGTAGGCCTGCTGCTCCTCGACCGTCGCCTGGGTGATGTGGCCGATCGGGATTCCCGGCGGGAAGATCGAGCCGAGGGTGCCGGTCGAGAATCCCGCGGTGACCACCATCTGCCCCTCGGCGATGTGCGAGCCCCGCTCCAGGAAGTCGAGCTGGAGGTCGTTCGGATTGCCGACGTTGGGCTCGACCACTCCGGTTGCGCCGCTGGGCTGAACCCGCGCGGTAACCGCGCTGTCGGCGTCGGTGATCAGCGTCACCTGGGCGGTGTTCGGAGTCGTCTGGGTGATCTTGCCGGCGAGGCCCTGGGCGGCGACCACCGGATCGTCGACCCGGATGCCGTCGCCCGAGCCGTGGTCGATCGTCACCGTCGAGTACCAGACCGTGGGCGAGCGTACGACGACCCGAGCGGTCACCGGCGTCGTCCCGTCGGGAACGATCCCGCCGCTGGTGAGCTCGTTGAGAGCGCTCAGCTCCTTGGCCTCGGCCTGCTGGGTCTGCTGGCGGGCCAGCTGGTTGCGCAGGCTCGCCACCTGGTCCTCGAGCTGAGCCTTGTCGCCGCGCGCGTCGAAGGTCTCGTGGAACCAGTTGACCAGGTCGCGCACTGGCTTGAGGGCGCGATCCGTCACGCTCGAGACCGGCGAGAAGATGGTCGAGACGACGTTCTCCGCGCCATGCAGCGGCCCACCGGAGCTTCCCTCGCGGTAATAGAGGCTGAGCAGTGTCAGTGAGGCGGCGACGAGCAGCAACAGCACCGCCCGTCGACGGCGCACCTGCTTGCGGTACATGAATTCCTAGCTCTCAAGTTCATTTAGGCAGGCCCCGAACCGGGTGCCTGCGCCCCACGCATTTGTAGCGACTAGCTTCAACGGGACTGAAAGAGTTCCCCCTGATCCCTAATCGCGGGCGTCGGCGTGGATCGCCTGCAACACGCCGAGGGCGAGGAAAGTGCCCAGCACCGAGGACCCGCCGTAGCTCATCAATGGCAGCGTGATCCCGGTGACCGGCATCAGCCCGAGGTTCATCCCCACGTTGACGATCACCTGGAAGGCGAGCATCGCCACCACCCCGGCCGCGATCATCGTCCCGTAGAAGCTCCGCGAGATTCGCATCACCCTGATCGCCCGCCAGAACAGCACCGCGTAGAGCAGGACGACGAAGGCGGCGCCGAGGAAGCCGAAGCGCTCGCCGATCACGGCGTAGATGAAGTCGGTGTGGCGCTCGGGCAAGAACAGCAGCTCGGTCTGGGTGGCGTCGTTGCCGCGCCCGACCTCCTCCCCCGAGCCGACTGCGATGACAGCCTGGTTCACCTGATAGCTCGCGTCGCTCGGATCGTCGCTGGGGTGCAGGAAGGCGGTGAGCCGGTCCTGCTGGTACCCGTGGAGGAAGTGAACGCCCGTGGCCGACCCGGCCGCGTAGACGCCTGCACCGATCAGCACGACGGCCGCACCGATCGCGGCGAAGTGCTGCCAGGGGATGCCGGCGACGAACAGGATCGTGAGGGCGATCGCCACCAGCACGATTCCCGTCCCCAGGTCGGGCTGCAGGAAGACGAGGCCCGCCGGCGCCAGCCCGAGCGCCAGCAGGACGAGGGTCTGACGCAGCCCGAACGGCCTCCGCACCCGCTCGTAGACGAAGGCCGCGAGGGAGACGCAGAGCAGGACCTTCGCGAGCTCGGAGGGCTCGAACTGGAAGAAGGGAAGGTCGATCCAGCGGTTCGAGCCCCGCACCGCCGTCCCCACCAGCAGGACGAGGGCGATCGAGCCGACCATCGCCGCATAGATCGTCACGCGTAGGTCGCGAAGGCGCGTGTAGTCGATGCGGGCGACGGCGATCATCAGGGCGATTCCCAGCACGGCGTACAGGCCCTGGCGCTCGACGAAGAAGAACGGCCGGCCGGCGATCTCGCTGCGGGTGGAGGTCGCCAGGGTGAAGACGCTGAAGGCGATCAGGCCGACGGCGGCGCCCGCCAGCACGCCGTCCATCCTGCGCAGGCTGAGCCATTCGCCGGCCCGCGAGCGGCGTGGCGCGATGGTGAGCGATGGCTTGGCGGCTTCCATCAGCCCGGCCCCGCGGCGTGAGCGCCGGCTGTGTCGACACTTCCACCGCGCTGGTTGAAGTAGCGCTCGAGGATCGCGCGGGCCATCGGTGCGGCAGTCTCGACGCCGAATCCGCCGCGCTCCACGGTCACCGTGACGACGATCTGCGGGTTGGGATACGGAGCGATGACGCTGTACCAGGACTGGTCCTGCTGGCCCTGGCGCTCGGCCGTGCCGGTCTTGCCGGCCACCGGGATGGGAAAGCTGCCCATGACCGGGTATGAGGTGCCGCCCGGCTCGTCGGCGGCACGATGCAGGCCGCCGAGGATCACGTTCCGCGTCTCGGCCGAAAAATGGAGGTGTCGCTGTGGCGCTGGATGGATCTTCCTGACGGTGCGGCCCTGGAGGTTCACGATGCTGCCCCCGACGTGCGGCCGGACGAGGGCACCGCCGTTCGCCAGCGCCGCGTACGCGCGAGCCAGCTGCAGCGGTGTGACCATCACGTCACCCTGGCCGACGGCGAGGTTCACGTTGTCGCCCTGGTTCCAGGGCCGGTCGATGTAGGGGTTCTTGTGACTTCGGTAGACGCGGTTGCGCCAGGCCGGCGTGGGGATCAGGCCGGCGGTGGCGTCCGGAACGTCGATCTGCGGCTTGCGGCCGAGGCCGTACTTGAACGCCCAGTCCTGGATCTGGCCGCCATTGCCACTCGCCGTAGCGTGCAGCCCGAGGTTGAAGAAGTAGACGTCCGAGGAGACCTGGAGGGCGGTGCTCATGTCGATCGGCCCGTTGGCGGCCCCGCCGGCGTTGTGGACCACCAACCCGCCGACGTCGAGCGAGCCGGTGTCGTCAAAGATCGTGCTGGGAGTGATCAGGTGGTCTTCGAGCGCGGCGGTCGCTGTGATCGGCTTGAACGCAGATCCCGTCGGGTAGCCGCCTTGGTCTGCGCGGTCCACCAGTGGGTCTCCGGGCCGGCTGCCGAAAGCGTCGTACTGGGCCCTGGTGTGAGGCTGGGTATAGAAGGACGGATCGAAGGTGGGATAGGAGCCCATTCCGAGGATCGCTCCCGTATGGACGTTCATGGCCACGAACGCGCCGGGGAGCCCCTTGGCCCGGAGTGCGGCTTCGCCGGTCTCCTGAATGCCCGAATCCAAGGTCAGCCTGAGGTTGTCGCCCGCCCGCGCGAGTCGATGGCCGAGCGTTCCTCGAGGGCGCCCGAGCGCGTCGACCTGAATCCGATCTGCGCCTGCGGTGCCGCGGAGGAACTTGTCGTAGGTGTACTCGACGCCCGCCTGGCCGATGATGTCGCCCGGCTTGAGCGTCGCGTATTGCGGACGGGTGAGCTGATGCGGGCTGATTTGGCCGACCGCACCGAGGACGTGCGCGGCGAGTGACCCGTCCAGATACTTGCGGAGATAGGTCCGCTCGACGCTCACGCCGGGAAAGCTCTCCTTGTTCTCGAGGAAGTAGAAGAGGAGGCGCCGGTCGAGGCCCTGCTTGAGGACGACCGGATAGCCGGCGTACTGTGGGGTCTCCCGGACCCTGCGGCGGATGGCGCCCTGCGAGAGACCCAGGAGGCCACCGAGGCTGGCGGAGCTCCGCGTGGCGCTCGCCGGGGTCGGTGGGCAGATCGGAGGGGCGCATCTCGAGGTTCATCACCGTGCGGTTGTCGACCAGGACCCTGCCGTTGCGGTCGAGGATCTCGCCGCGCGGGGGATGGACCCGGACGTCGAGCACGCCGTGGTCCTGCGCAAGCGCGCGGTAGTGCTGGCCGTCGAGCACCTGCAGAGACCAGAGCCGGAGCAGGACGGTGGCGATGGCCGCGACCAGCAGAGCGGTGAGGATGGCGATGCGGACGTTGAGGCGGCCACTCAGGCGGGGCGGGATGTCCTCGGGACGCTGCAGGAGATACATGGCCGCTTTCCCCCTTCAGCCCGTCCTAGAACCGCCTCCGAACCCTCGAGTTCTTCAGCGCTCTCTTGATCGCCTCGAACTCCTCGAGGGCCTGGCCGGATCCGGTTGCGACGCAGGTGAGGGGGGACTCGGCGAGCGTCGCCGGCACCTGGCATTCCTTGCCCATCCGCTCCGCCATCCCGTGAATCAATGCGCCGCCACCCGCCAGGGTCATCCCCCGCTCCATCAGATCGCCGGCGAGCTCCGGCGGTGTGCGGTCGAGGGTGTCGCGGACCGCGGCGATGATCTGCGCGATCGGCTCGTCGAGGGCCTTGCGGACGTCCTCGGAGTTGAGCTTCACCGCCCGGGGGAGGCCGGAGCCCAGGTCGCGCCCTCGGATCTCGATCTCCACTTCGTGGCTGAGCGGCGCCGCGGAGCCGGCCTCGTGCTTGATGTCCTCGGCCGTCTGATGACCGATCAGGAGTTGGTGGTCGCGCTTGCAGAAGTTGACGATCGCATCGTCCATCTCGTCGCCGCCCACGCGGATCGATTGGGAGACGACGATGTCGCCGAGTGAGATCACGGCGACCTCGGTGGTACCGCCGCCGATGTCGACGATCAGGCTGCCCGTCGGCTCGCTGACCGGCAGCCCGGAGCCGATCGCCGCCGCCATCGGCTCCTCGATCAGGTAGGCCTCCCGCGCACCGGCCCCGAGGCAGGCCTCCTCTACCGCTCGCTTCTCGACCCCGGTCACTCCCGAAGGAACGCACACAACTACCCGGGGATGGGTGAAGCGGCTGTGATTCGCTCGCTTGATGAAGTAGCGCAGCATCGACTCGGTGACCTCGAAGTCGGCGATGACGCCGTCCTTGAGCGGGCGCATCGCGTTGATCGTGGACGGCGTGCGGCCGAGCATCTGCTTGGCCTCCGCGCCGACAGCGTGCACCTCACCGGTGCTGGTGTCGACAGCCACCACCGAGGGCTCGGAGAGCACGATCCCCCGGCCACGGACGTAGACGAGGGTGTTGGCGGTCCCTAGGTCGACCGCCATGTCGCGCGCGGGGGATATCGAAGACAGAAAGGTCATCGGAAGAACGAAATATGAGCAATCGCTCGCAGCCTATCGGCTCGCCCTAAATGCCCAAAATGCGCGGAATAGCGGGACTACGAAGTCGCGAGCTCTGGCGCGAGCTCCAGCAGCAACCGGATCGGGAGACCGATCACGTTGGAGACGTCCCCCTCCACCCGGTCGACCAGCGCCGAGCCCAGTCCCTGCACGGCGTAGCCGCCGGCCCGCCCTCGCCACTCCTCGCTCGCCAGGTAGCGGTCGATCAGCTCGGGCCCGAGGTGGTCGAAGGTGACGCGGCAGGACTCGACCCCGGTCCGGACGGCCGGCTCGCCGTTGACCCGGTCCGGGCCGATCAGGGCGAGGGCGCCGAGAACCTCATGGGAGCGGCCAGAGAGCGTCTCGAGGCACCAGCGCGCCTCGCCCTCGAACGCGGGCTGCCCGACGACGCGGCCGTCCACCACGACCTCGGTGTCCCCGGCGATCACGAGGGTCCCCTCCCGGCGCCGAGCGGCCACCGCCCACCCCTTGGCGAGCGCGTTGGACAGCACCACGTCCCGCGGCTCGCCCTCGCTCGTCTCCTCGACGTCGGGGGAGATCGCGGTGAAGGTCAACCCCATCGAGGAGAGCAGCGTCTTCCGCTGGGGAGAGCGGGACGCGAGGATGATTCGCTTGGGCGCCGTCACGCCCGGAGACTACGACGCCGGTGGCGTGGCCTAGATCTCGGTGAACCAGATCCCGATCTCGCGCTCGGCGGACTCGGGCGAGTCGGAGCCGTGCACGAGATTGAAGGTGACCTCGGTGCCGAACTGGCCGCGGATCGAGCCGGCGTCTGCCTCGACCGGATCAGTGGCGCCGATCACCTGGCGCGCCGCCTTGACGGCATTCGGCCCCTCGAGCACCATCGCGACCAGCTCCCCGCCGGTGATGAAGTCGACCAGCTCGCCGAAGAACGGCTTGTCCGTGTGCTCCTCGTAATGGACATTGGCGATGTCCTCGTCGGCGCGCATCAGCTTGAGCGCGACCAGGCGGAGTCCCTTGCGCTCGAACCGGGCGATGACCTCGCCGGTCAGGCCGCGCTCGAATGCGTCCGGCTTGACGAGGATGAGTGTGCGTTCGGTGGCCATCGGCGCGGAAACGTACACGGAACAGCGCGGGACCGCGTTGCGTCGGGGCGAAAACCGGCAGTGAGGGGGCGGGCTCGCACGTCGGGGGGAGAAAACGCAGCGTTTGTCGACTTTGTTTCGGACGTGCGGAACAAAGTCGACAAGCAGGACCCGGACGCCCTCATTGCCCGCATTGCGTACCGCCAGTACGGCGTGGTCTCCAGCGCTCAGCTGGGCTCCCTCGGCCTCACGCGCGCCGGGATTCACCGCCGCGTTCGAGCCAGCCGACTACTCCCCCTTCATCGCGGTGTTTACGCTGTCGGCCACCGCCACCTCAGCCATCAGGGCGCATGGATGGCGGCGGTGCTCGCGTGTGGACTTGGCGCCGTGCTGAGTCATCACGACGCGGCAGCTCTCTGGGAAATCCGCCGGCCGCGAAATGGTCCAGTCGACGTGACGCTCCCCGGAACCTCCGGAAGAGTCTCGCGCGCGGGCATCGTTCTCCACCGCTCCACCACCTTGACTGCCTCGTCCTGCACCCGGCGGCTCGGCATTCCCGTGACCACCCCGGACCGGACCCTCGCCGACCTTCGTCCTGTCCTCTCTCCTGCCCAATACGCCGCCGCCGTCCGCGAAGCGGAATTCCGGCGACTTCACACCGGCGAAGCGACGAGCGACGGGACCCGGTCTGAGCTCGAGGCGAGGATGCTCGCCCTCTGCCGCCACCACCGCCTTCCCCAGCCGGTTGTGAACGCCAGAGTCGACCGCTACGAGGTGGATTTTCTTTGGGCCGATCAGGGCCTGATCGCAGAGCTCGACGGCTGGGAATCCCACGGCACCAGGTCCGCGTTCGAGGACGACCGCGAGCGCGACGCTCGGCTCTCGGTGCTGGGTTACCGCATCATCCGGCTCACCTGGCGGCAGATCGAGAGCGACCCGCGCAGGGTGGCAAGGACGATCCGCGCCCTGCTGGCGCGGGGCTAGCGGCTCGAGCTGCTCGGCCGCTGCGGCGGCCTGGCGCCCACCGCCGGGCGGTCCTGGCGGCGCGTGGGGCCGTCTGAAGAGGACGCGCGTGACGAGATCCCGAGGACGAGCGTGACGAGCCTGAGGACGAACCCGAACCCGAGCTCGAGCTCGGTTGGCGCTGGCTCGTGGACCGTCCGGATCTCGGCCTGTCGGCGCGACGGGTCGTCTCACGGTCGGGGCGCTGCTGCTTTCGGACCTGGGTCTCGCAGTACGGGCAGATGCCCCAGCGCGGATCGAGCGGCTTGTGGCACTTGCGGCACGGGTTGCGCAGCCGCCGCTCGCAGTTGGGGCAACGCAGGTACGAGCGCTCGATCGGGTATTCGCAGTGCGGACAGGAGTTCTCGATCCGCTGCCGCAACTCCAGCTCGGCCGCACGCAGCTCCAGCTCGCGCTCCTCGCGGTCCTCGAGGAACTCCGGTGGGCGCAGGATCGTGTAGACGACCGTGCCCAGATACGGAAAAACCGAGGCCGCCGTGGCGCACGCGATCAGGACCGGGTCCTCGATTCGCCTGCGGGCATCGAGGTACGTCCACCAGATCAGCGCCAGATAGACGACGACCAGGAAGAGAATGACCAGGCTGGCGATCAGGCCGGCCGTGCCGCTGAGTCCGAAGATTCCTAGAGGCATGGGCGAATTGGAGCCGCGAGTGTACGTACTTCCCTATTTGGGGGTTGAACCCTGCCTGGCATTGGGATCAGAGGATTTTCAGGGCGATTCAGAGGAAGAGCAGGCCGAACACGTAGCCGAAGGCGAAGAAGACCAGGATCACCACCGCGACGACGATGGCCACCAGTCCCATCATCGTCAGGAGCTCTGAGCGGGCCTCTCTGTCCATATGCAGCTCAGAAGGTAGTGGCTGCCAGCCGCCAGCGCGACCCCATCCCGCCCGCCCGCAAGCTCTCGTGCTCGCTCCCACGCCTGGACCGGATCCCGCACCGCTTCGGCCCCCACCCCCGCCTTCTCGCACAGCGCCGCCAGCTCGAGCGCCGGCCGCGCCCGCCCACCGGGGCGCCCGGAGCCCTCGATCGCATCTGGGGGGATCTCCGTGCAGACGAACTGGGAACAGACTCCGGCGAGGGGATTGATGATCCCTCCGGCGTCCTTCCCCTCCAGCACCGCCAGGCAGCAGACGATCTTCCTTCCCCGCGCGAGCTCCGGCAGCGCTTCGGCCAGCGCACGGGCGCCATCGGGGTTGTGAGCGGCATCGAAGATCTGCGGCGGATCTCCAGCCACCAACTCGGCCCGGCCCGGAATCGTGATCGCCTGCAGCCCGAGCACGGCATCCGCGTCGAGCCGTCCGAGGGCCCGCTCGGTTGCCGATTCGGCAAGCGCGAGATTCCTGTCCCGATAGGTGACCTGATCGCCGCCTGCATCGACCCCCACCCGCACGAGGCGAGCGTGCCGCTGTTCCAGCACCTCCGCGACGACCGGCTCCACCTCGGCCGGCACGTCCCCCACGATCAGCTCCGTGTGGTCGCGCAGCACCGCCAGCTTCTCCCCCGCGATCTCCTCGAGTGTCTCCCCCAGCCACTCGGTGTGGTCATAGCCGACGGAGGTCAGCACGGTGAGCTGCGAGGGAATGACGTTGGTCGCGTCCAGCCGTCCCCCCAGGCCCGCCTCGATCACCGCGTACTGGACTCGCGCGGTCGCGAAGGCGACGAACGCCGCGGCGGTGAGCAGCTCGAACTGGGTCACCGGCCCCTCGTCGCCCGCCGCGCGGTCCGCGATCTCGGCTGACTGCTCGGCCCGCTCCAGCGCATCGGTGAACGCATCCTCGGCGATCGGCTCGCCTCGGACCATCAGCCGCTCCCGCCACGAGTGGATGTGCGGGGAGAGATAGGCACCGGCCGAGGCGTCGTGCGCCTCGAGCAGCGCGGCAGTCATCCGAGTGACGGATGTCTTCCCATTCGTCCCGACGACGTGAATCGAGGCGAACCGGTTTTGCGGCATGCCCAGCAGCGTGCACAGCCGGCGCATCCGCTCCAGCCCCAGCTTCCAGCCCAGGACCTCCCGGCGGCGCAGGATCTCGTCGGAGCGCGCTATCCGCCCAGTTCCTCGAGCTCCGCGCGGTAGGCGGCGAGCTTCTCCCGCTCGGCGTCGACCACGTCGGCGGGGGCCTTGTCGACGAACCCCTCGATTGCCGAGCTTGCCCTCACCCCTCTTGACCTCGCCACGCAGCTTCTGCCGCCGCTCCTCGATCCGAGCCTCGACCGCCTTCGCGTCGACACCATCCGTGGGCAGCAGCTCGACCCCGCCGACAATCGCGACCGGCTCTCCCCCGTCCTCGGAGAACTCGACCTTCGCCAGCCGCGAGACGAGGTCAGGCGGGCGATCATCGGCGCGGGCGCTCAGCACCTGCTTGACCGGGACGCCGGCCAGGTCCCGCCAGCGCCGCAGGGCCCTGGTCAGCGAGATCGCGTCGCCGATCTCGCGCTCGGCCTCCTCGTCGATCAGCGAATCATCCGCCTCCGGGAACGGATGGACCACCAGAGCCTCGGGCCGCGCGCCCGGCAGGTAGGAGTAGATCTCCTCGCTGACGAACGGCATGAAGGGGTGGGCGAGCGCCAGAACCTGCTCGAGCGCCCAGAGCAGGACCGCACTCGCGTCCTCCTCACCGTCGTACAGACGTGCCTTCACGATCTCCAGGTACCAGTCGCAGAGCTCCGACCAGAAGAACTCGTACAGGTCGAGCACCGCGTGGGAGAAGTCGTAGGCCTCAACCGACTCCGTCACCGACCGGATGGCGCGCTGGAGCCGGGAGGCGATCCAGCGATCCTCGACCCGCTCGGATCGCGGGCCGGGCTCGACATCGTCCCGGGCGTTCAGCAGGATCAGCCGCGACGCGTTCCACATCTTGTTGGCGAGGTCGCGGCCCTGTTGGACCCGCGCCTGGGAGAACCGGACGTCCTGGGTGGAGGTCATCGCGAGCAGCCCGAAGCGGAGGGCGTCCGCGCCGTGCTCCCCGATCTCGTCGAGCGGATCGATCCCGGTGCCGAGGCTCTTCGACATCCGGCGACCATCCGGCGCCTGGATGACCGAATGGACGTAGACGTCGCTGAACGGGACCTGCTCGGTGAACTCGAGCGAGGTCATGATCATCCGCGCCACCCAGAGGGAGATGATGTCCCGCGCCGTGACCAGCACGTCGGTCGGGAAGAACGCCTTGAACTCGGGCGTATTCGTGTCCGGCCAGCCGAGCGTCGCGAACGGCCAGAGCGCCGAACTGAACCACGTGTCGAGGACGTCGGGATCCTGCTCCCAGCCCTCGCCCTCGGGCGGCTCCTCCCCGACATAGGTCTCCTCGCCGCGGTAGTAGACGGGCAAGCGGTGGCCCCACCAGAGCTGGCGCGAGATCGTCCACGGCGGCAGCGTCTCCATGCCGTGCATGTACTGGCGGTAGGCGCCGTCGGGAATGATCCGGACCCGGCCGTCCTCGACGGCCTCGACCGCCGGCTTCGCGAGCTCATCCATTCGGCAGAACCACTGGAGCGAGATCAGCGGCTCGATCCGCTCGCCGGAGCGGTGCGAGAACGGAACGGAGTGCGTGTAGGGCTCCTCGCTGCGCAGCAGGTCGCGCTCGCGCAGCTCCGCGATCACCGCCTCCTGCGCCTCCGCGACGCTCATGCCCCGGAAGCGCTCGGGCGCGGCATCGGTGATCCGCCCGTCCTCCCCGATCACGCTGAACGCCTCGAGGTCGTGGCGCTCGCCGATCTCGAAGTCGTTGGGATCGTGGCCCGGCGTGATCTTGAGAGCGCCCGTCCCGAACTCGGGATCCACGTGCTCGTCCGCGATCACCGGAATCGGGCGCTCGACCAGCGGCAAAATCGCGCTCTTCCCGACCGCGTCGCGATAACGGTCGTCGTCCGGATTCACCGCCACGGCGGTGTCGGCGAGCATCGTCTCGGGCCGGACCGTCGCGACCACGACCTCACCGCCCCCCTCGAGCGGATAGGCGATCCCATAGAGGGTGTCCGTGACCTCGCGGTTCTCGATCTCGAGGTCGGAGATCGCGGAGCCAAGGCCCGGATCCCAGTTCACGAGGTAGTCGCCGCGGTAGATGTAGCCCTTCTCGTAAAGGGCGACGAAGACCTTGTAGACGGCCTTCACATAGCCCTCGTCGAGTGTGAAGCGCTCGCGCTCGTAGTCGCAGGAGGCGCCCAGCCGCTTGTACTGCTCAACGATCGTCGACCCGTACTGCTCCTTCCACTCCCAGACGCGCTCGGTGAACTTCTCCCGGCCGAGCTCCTCCCGGGAGGTGCCCTGCGAGGCCAGCTCCTTCTCCACGACGGCCTGGGTGGCGATCCCGGCGTGGTCGGTGCCGAGAACCCAGAGGGTGTTCCGGCCCCTCATCCGGTTGAGGCGGATCAGCGAGTCCTGGATCGACCCGTTGAGGGCGTGCCCCATGTGGAGGGCGCCCGTGACGTTGGGCGGAGGGATCGAGATCGAGTAGTTCTGCGCCGGGGTCCCCTCCGCTGGTGGATGGAAGTAGCCACCCTCGAGCCAGCCGCCGAAGACACGCTGTTCGACCGCGCCGGGATCCCAGCGAGTCGTCGCTTCCAGGGTCTTTCGGCGCTCGGCGTCCATTGGGCGCCGATGTTAGTTGCGGGCCGAGACTGGGCTAGGAGTCGTTCTGCGGCGACTCGAGGGACTCGAGCACGCCGAGGATCTCACCCACGCGGCAGACCAGCAGGCGCTCCTCGTCGATCTCCACCCAGACGCCGGCCGACGATGGGAAGACCACGTGGTCGCCCGGCCGCACCGGCATGTCGACGCCGGCCGACTCCCACCAGTCGAGCCCCGGGCCTACCGCGAGCACGATGCCCTGCTGCGGCGGCGGCTCGTCGATCCCCTGCGGGACCACGAGACCGGACCGGCGCATCCGATCCTGGTCGAGCTCCTTCAGGACCACCTGGTCGAAGAGCGGCCGGAGCTGGTGCCTGACGGCCTCGATCGGCTCAGGAGACGAGCGCGTGCTCATGCCCTGAACAATACGAGGATGTCGGCCGGCCAAGTCCTCCGCGAAGCCCGTCTGAAGCGCGGACTCGACCTCTACGAGGTCAAGCGGGTCACCAAGATCAGCGTCCCCGCGCTCCGCGCGATGGAGGAGGACCGCTGGGAGGACGTGCCGCCCCCGGGCGCCGAGACCCTGGCCGAGGTCTACGCGCAATTCCTGGGACTGGACGAAGTTGACCTGACTCTCGAGGAGCCGCGCCCCCGTCTGCCCCATCCGAGCGCGCACACTCGCAGCGTGCTGCTCGCCATCGGATTTGCGGCCGTGGTCGGCGTGATCATCGGCCTGGCCGGCCTGGGCTCGGGGGGTGGTGGAGGCGACACGAAGGCGACGGCGCCACCTGTGATCACGCAGACGACCGCTACGACCCCCGCCGCCCCGGTCTCGATCCAGATCAGCACCCACGCCCTCGTCTGGGTCTGCCTCGTCGACCAGCGCGGGCGCCCCGTCATCAACGGCCTGGACCTCGTCAGGGACCAGACCGTCGGCCCCTACGACGGCAAGGCCTTCGACGTCGCCTTCGGCAACGGCAAGGTCGACCTGACGGTGAACGGCCAACCCGTGGACGTGCCGAACATCGCAGCGCCGTTCGGCTATCGGATCACGCCGGATGGCGCGACCAGGCTCGCACCCTCGGAGCAGCCCACCTGCACGTAAACCGGCTTGGCCATCGCCTAGCGGCCGCAAGCGGCCGCTAGGCCGTCTGCTCGCCGAGCGCCGGGTCCTCGAGCACCGTCTCGTGCTCTCCGGCGGAGTCGGTCACCAGCATCGGCCGCTGGCCCTTCTCGATCGTCTCCTTCGTGACGACGCACTTCTGCACGTCGCCGCGGGAGGGCAGCTCGAACTGCACGTCGAGCAGCGTCTCCTCGAGGATCGAGCGGAGGCCGCGGGCGCCGGTCTCGCGCTCAAGAGCCTTGTCTGCGATCGCGCCGAGCGAATCGGGCGCGAAGACGAGCTCGATGTCATCGAACTGGAAGAAGCGCTTGAACTGGCGGGCGAGCGCGTTGCGCGGCTCGGTCAGGATCGTGATCAGGTCGTCGCGGGTGAGCTGGTGGATCGCCGAGACGACGGGAAGGCGCCCGATGAACTCGGGGATCAGGCCGTACTCCATCAGGTCCTCGGGGAGCACCTTCTCGAAATCCTCGCCGGTGTCCTTGTCGGCAGCGGAGGTCACCTCGGCGCCGAAGCCGACGCCGTGGTTGCCGATCCGCCTCTCGATCACCTCGTCGAGCTGGCCGAAGGAACCACCGCAGACAAAGAGCACGTTCGAGGTGTCGATCGTCAGGAACTCCTGGTGCGGGTGCTTGCGGCCGCCCTGTGGAGGAACGGAGGCAGTGGTCCCCTCCAGGATCTTGAGCAGCGCCTGCTGCACGCCCTCCCCGGAGACATCGCGCGTGATCGACGGGTTATCGGCCTTGCGGGCGATCTTGTCGATCTCGTCGATGTAGATGATCCCCGACTCGGCCTTCTTCACGTCGAAGTCCGCGGCCTGGATCAGCTTGAGAAGGATGTTCTCCACATCCTCGCCGACATAGCCGGCCTCGGTGAGCGCCGTGGCGTCGGCGATCGCGAAGGGGACGTTGAGGATCTTGGCGAGGGTCTGGGCGAGCAGCGTCTTCCCGCAACCGGTGGGACCGAGCAGGAGGATGTTCGACTTCTGGAGCTCGATCGGCTCGTCGGTCGGCTCGTCCGAGGAGTTCATCTGGACGCGCTTGTAGTGGTTGTAGACCGCGACGGAGAGGGCGCGCTTGGCGCCGTCCTGGCCCACGACGTACTCGTTCAGGACGTCGCAGATCTCGCGCGGCTTGGGAAGATTCTCGAGCTCGAAGGTGGGCGGAGCGGTGAGCTCTTCATCGATGATCTCGTTGCAGAGGTCGATGCACTCGTCGCAGATGTACACGCCGGGGCCGGCGATCAACTTCTTGACCTGACGCTGCGACTTCCCGCAGAAGCTGCAGAGGAGCTGCTCGTTGGATTCGGTGGGACGTGCCAGCGGAATACTCCCTCGGTCTCGCTTCGCCCGGCCGGCTCCTTCCTCGCTGGAAGCTTAGACGCCTGCCGGCCTCGGCCTTGCGGAATCTCGTTACGCCGCGAGCGGCCGGTTTCCTCCCCACGAAGTGTCACTGGGGGCGTGCCCACCTCGTCTTTGGGGTAGATCGACCAAAGGAGGCAAATCATGAGGATCTTCGTCGCAGGAGCAACCGGAACACTGGGCAGGCAGCTCCTACCGAAGCTGGTGGGCCGCGGACATGAGGTCACCGGGATGACCAGGACACCGTCGAAGGCGTCCCTTGTCGAAGAGCTCGGCGCCCGCGCGGCCGTCGCGGACGCGCTCGACGCCGAGGAGGTGGCGTCAGCCGTGGCGAAGGCGGAGCCCGAGGTGATCGTGCACGAGCTCACGTCGATTACGGACCTCGGGAGCATGCGGAACGTCGACCGTGCTTTCGAGATGACCAACCGGTTGCGCACGGAGGGGACCGATCACCTGCTCGCCGCCGGAAAGGCGATCGGTGTGCAGCGATTCGTGGCACAGAGCTTCGCCGCTTGGCTGTACGAGCGGGTGGGCGGCCCGGTGAAGACCGAGGAGGACCCGCTGGACCCGGATCCAGTCCGCCCGGTCCGCGAGACCTTCAGAGCGATCAGGCATGTCGAGGAGGCGGTCACGGGGGCGGACTGGACGGTTGGAATCGCCCTTCGCTACGGCGGGTTCTACGGCCCCGGGACCAGCATTTGGACCGGCGGTGAGCACCTCGAGCCGATCAGGCAGCGAAAGTTCCCGGTCGTCGGCGACGGCGCCGGCGTCTGGTCGTTCATCCACATCGAGGACGCAGCCGACGCGACCCTGGCGGCGGTCGAAGGTGGCGAGGCGGGCGTCTACAACGTCGTGGACGACAGCCCTGAGCAGGTTCGCGATTGGCTGCCCGGAATGGCGGAGATGATCGGTGCGCCGGCGCCCAGGCGGGTGCCGAAGTGGCTCGGACGCCTCGTCGCGGGCAAGCCGGGCGTGATCATGATGACCGAGTTGCGCGGACAATCGAACGCCAAGGCGAAGCGGGAGCTCGGCTGGACCCCGAGGCACCCGAACTGGCGCGACGGGTTCGCGGAGCTGGGCGCCGACAGGGAGGGTCGGGGGGCTGCGGACAGCCGGAGGCCACTCGCCGCATGAACGACTCCAACGACCAGCTCCTCGAGGAGCTTCGTCCCCGGTCCTTCGCGATCGCCTACCGGATGCTCGGCAGCGTCGCGGAGGCCGAGGACGTGGTGCAGGAGGCGCTGCTGCGGGTCAACACCGCTCTGGAGAGAGGTGAGCGGCTCGATTCTCCGCGCGCCTACGTCGCCACGATCACCACGCGGCTCGCGATCGACGAGCTCCGCTCGGCTCGCGCCCGCCGCGAGACCTATTACGGGGAATGGCTGCCCGAGCCCATCGTCGTGGACACGCGCGAGGATCCCGAACGCCAGGCCGAGATGGCGGACTCTCTCTCACTCGCCTTCCTGGTCCTGCTCGAGAACCTCTCACCCGAGCAGCGGGCCGCCCTCCTGCTCCACGACGTCTTCGAATACGACTACGCCGAGATCGCTCAGATCATCGGCAAGAGCGAGGACAACGCCCGCCAGCTCGCGACGCGCGCGCGGCGTCATGTGGATCAGGACAAGCCTCGCTTCGAGGCCTCGAAGGAGAAGCGCGAGGAGCTCGCCGGCCGCTTCTTCTCGGCGGCCCAACAGGGCGACATGAAGGCCCTCGAGGCGCTGTTGGCCGAGGACGTCGTGCTGAAGGGCGACGGGGGCGGTAAGGCTCCGGCGCTGGCGCGGTCACTTCACGGTCGCAACCGGGTCGCCCGGACGCTGCGCAACTGGTCGAAGGCCGGATGGGCTCTCCCCAACCTCACCATTCAGCGGGTCGAGGTCAACGGTCAGACGGGTGCGCTGTTCGTCGACGACAACGGCGCGGTGCTCAGCGCGATGGCGCTCGACATCGCCGACGGCCAGATCCAGGGGATCAACTCCGTCGTCAATCCGGACAAGCTGCGGCACCTCGGCGAGGTCGGCGACGCCTGGGCCCTGCTCGAGAAGGTCCGGCAGAGCAAGCACTCATAGAGTCCGCCCCGGGTTCAGCCGGTGAGCTCCGCGATCACGTCCTTGCTGTGGGTGATCGGAAGACGGTTGCCCTCGAGCTCGATCGTCGATCCGCTCTCCTCGTCAGTCAGCTCCAGCACTCGGACATCGACACGCTGGTGGACGGTGGCCTTGAGATGCCCACGGGAGATCTGGAATGCGAGCGGTCCCGCCTTCGTGGCCCCGGCGAAGCCATAGACCGCATCGGCGGTTACGCCCACGACCATGTGGTCGGGGAGCCCGCGCGCAGCGTCCGTGGCCTTGGTCGCTCCGGCCATCCCGGCGACCGTCCCGACCGCCTCGCCGGCAGCGCCAGCGATGCCGCCGAGCGAATCGCCGGCCATGCCCCCCAGGAACAGTGAGCCGCTGTGGCCTCGGGGGCTGAACTGGCCCGCAGCCAGCACCTCGACCGCGATTCCCTCGTGCGAGAGCGCCTCCTGGACCGACCTCTCCATTGACTCCTCGGACATCCTTTCCCTCCATTCGTCGTCGTGCCCTATCCGCGGAACATCGTCAGCGCCAAGGCTGAACTGAAGCGCGAAAACCGGACGCCCAAGGGGGCGGATGCCCGATACTCAGGGTCATGCCCTCGCCGCTGATCGAATTCCCGGCCGACGATCCCGAACGCGCCCGGCGCTTCTGGGGCGACCTGCTCGGCGCAGAGCTCGCGCCGCGGCCCAGCGATGGAGGGTCGGGCTGGGAGGCGAACGGCGATGACCTGCGCCTGGGAGTGCACGAGCGTGGACCCGGGCCGGGTGACACCGCTTCGCTGCCCTATTTCACCGTGAGCGATCTTCCCGCCACGCTTCAGCGCGTCCAGGACCTGGGCGGCTCGGTGATCCATCCAGGTGAGCGCTGGGCGGTGTGCCGTGACTCCGAGGGCAGCCCCTTCGGGCTCGCGGCGGAAACGCCCTAGCGCTGCGATTCAGATGCGCGTCTAGCTGTAGCGATCCCAGGCCCGCAGGTAGGGCTCGGGGTTCACCGCGCGGCCTCCCGCGCTTCCGATATGCACCTCGAAGTGAAGGTGGCATGGGATGCCCGGGCTGCTCGCGTTGCCGGTCCGCCCGACGTGGCCGACGATCTGGCCGACGTGGACCTCATCGCCCTTGTGGAAGCCCGACGGCCGGACCATGTGCGCGTAGAGGTAGGAGCGATTCTCGCCCAACGCCTTGATGACGACGAAGTTCCCGTCGAGGCGCGAGTCGAAGGCCCGTTTGGTGACCGTGCCGGTGTGAACCGCCGCGAGCGGGGTCCCGCAGGCGCCGGTGATGTCGAAGCCCTGGTGGATCCTGCCGCCGTCCCGCGGCGCGTGAAACCGCCCCACAGCCCCCCGGGTTCCGTGCGGGCCTCGCACGGGAAACATGTGCCCGTGCAGCTCCACGCTTCCCGCGTCCTTCTGACCTCCCCCCGCCACCGCGATGGTGACGTGGTAGGTCCCGTCCGCGACCAGCCGGCCACCGTTGGTGAGCCCGTCCCACTTCACCGTCTTGTCGGCCGCGGGCTGGACGCCGGGCATCTCGATCCGGCGGACCTCGTCGCCACCACCGGCGATCCGGATCGTCACATCCGCGGGCGCAGAGCCGCTCAGCCGGAAATCGATGCGGACGCCGTCGGCCGAGTCGGTGAGGCCGCGATCCGGCGAGACGGAGGCCTTCTGAACCATCGCGTCATCGGCGGCTGCCGCGGGAACTGCCAGGACCGCGCCGAGCGCAATCAGAAGGAGAGCGAAACGCCTATCGATGCTCGATCACGCGGTCGACGATCTTGTACTCCTTCGCCTCTTGCGCGCTCATGAAGTAGTCCCGCTCGGTGTCCTTCGCGACCTTCTCCAGCGGCTGACCGGTGTGCTTGGAGATGATCTCGTCGAGCCGCTGGCGGACGTCGATGATCTCCTTGGCGTGGATCTCGATGTCGGTCGCCTGGCCGGAGAACCCGCCCGAGACCTGGTGAATCAGGATCTTCGAGTTGGGCAGCGCCATCCGCTTCTCCGGCGCGCCGCCGGCGAGCAGCAGGGCGCCCATGCTCATCGCCACGCCGACGCAGATCGTCGAGACGTCGGGCTTGATGAACTGCATCGCGTCGTAGATCGCGAGGCCGGCGTAGACCGAGCCGCCCGGCGAGTTGATGTAGATCGAGACGTCCTTGTCCGGGTCCTCGGACTCCAGGTGGATGAGCTGGGCGACGATCAGGTTCGCGATGTCCTCGGTCACCGGAGTGCCGAGGAAGATGATCCGCTCGTTGAGCAGCCGCGAGTAGATGTCGAAGGCGCGCTCGCCGCGGGACGTCTGCTCGACCACCATTGGGACAAGGGGACTCATGAGGCGGGCAGCATAGCGACCGGGGGCGGCGGGCAAACCGGGGCAGGCGCGAGTAGGGTCGGCTGCGAGTGAAGGAGATCCTCACCGTGGGGCACTCGAATCACGAGGAAGAGGAGTTCCTCGAACTCGTCCGCGGAGCCGGAATCGAGCTGATCGCGGACGTCCGGGCCAACCCGCGATCCCGCTATCCCCAGTTCAATCGCTCGGCACTGGCGGGAACCATGAAGGCAGCCGGGATCGGCTACGCGCCGCTGGGCGCCGACCTGGGCGGTCGGCGAGAGTCTCAGCCGGATTCCGTCAACACCGCCGTTCCCGAGGGAGCGTTCCGCGGCTACGCCGATCACATGGGGACCGACTCCTTCCAGGCGGGCCTCGAGATGCTCGAGTCGCTGGCGCTGGAGCGCCGCACAGCCGTCATGTGCGCCGAGGGGGACTGGCAGCACTGTCACCGGCGGCTGCTGTCGGACGTCCTGACCGTCAGGGGCTGGCGCGTCCTCCACCTGGGGCCCGACGGCTCGCTGACGCCCCACGAGATGACCGAGTCCGCAATTGCCGAGGGCGGCCGAGTCACTTACCCGGAGCCGCAGACCTCGCTCGGGATCTAGCCGATCCGGCAGAGCGGCAGCGAATTCGACTCGCCGGCCGTGCGGCACTGCGTACCGCTTGCGCCCCGCGGGCCGTTGGACGAGCAGTTCTCCGGTCCGGGCGGCGGGAAGTCATAGCGATCGATGGTCAGTGTGCTGAAGGCCCGCACCGGCCCCTTGCCCTGAACCTTGTAGATCCTCGTGTCGATCGTCCCCGCGAACGAGGTGAAGCCGTAGGAGGTGCTGTAGCTGTAGCTGTTCGCCTTCGGCTTCGCTTGCCCGGGTTTCCGGCCGGTGATCATGAACTTGGCTTGCGTCGGGAACGAGCTGGTGAGCGTGCCCTGCGAAGTGGGCTGGCCGGGCTGGTTGGCGCAGAAGGTGAGCGGCAACCCGTCGACGTTGACCGCGGTGAGCTGACGCGGCGTGAACTTCCCTCGTCCGTGGTTGTCCTTGAAGACGATGTCGAGCCCCAGGATGCCGCCGGGCTGCTGCTGCGAGGGAGTGCCGACGGGCGGCAGGTCGCCCTCGAAGTGGCGCACCTGGCTCGCCCCCAGAGCGGGCGCAGGCAGCGCCATCGCCAGGCCGGCCACACCGATTGCGAGTGCGCGTCTCATGTCCCTTCAACACCGCCGGCGCCTCTGCGGAGCGGCGGTGCGTGCCGGCTGAAGCTAGTCGGAGCCGGGCGTCCAGAGGGCGCCCTTCTCCTCCTGCTCCTTCTCCGGGGTCCAGATCTCCTCGCGGGCCTTCGCCTGCTCCAGCGGGATCGGCTTGGCCTGCTCGGCGAGCACCTCGAGGGCACGGCGCATGCGGAGATCCTCCTTGAGGAGCTCCTCGCGGCCGGAGTCGCGGATCTTCTGCAGGGCGACGTCGGGCTCATCGTGGCCGTGGTCCTCGTGTCCGGGCGGGATCTGGAGCGCCTCCAGCATCTCCTCCTCGGTGATGTCGATGCCCTCAGCCTTCGCGATCGCCTCGAGCACGGCCTCGCGCTTCAGCGCCTGCTCGGCCTCGGGGCGCGCCTGCTGAATCATCTCCTCGCGCGTCTTCCCCTGGACCTGAAGGTAGTTCTCCGGGTCCATCCCCTGTTGCTGCAGCTGCCGCTCGACGCGGCGCCACATCTCGGCGGCCCGGGCATCGACAACCGGGTCCGGAAGCTCGACCTTCGCGTTCTTCACGGCCTCATCGAGAGCGGCCTCGCGGAAGCGCTCGGCGATCTGGTTCCGGAGGATCTGCTCGATCTGCCCGGAGATGTGATCACGAAGCTCGGCGAGGGTCTCGAATTCCGAGGCCTCGGCAGCGAAGTCGTCGTTGAGCTCCGGCAGCTCCTTCTCGCGGACCTCCTTGACGTTGACGCCGAACTCGGCGGTCTTGCCGGCGACCTCCTCGGCCGGGTAGTCGTCGGGGAACGGAACGGTTGCGGCCCGCTCATCGCCGGGCTTCGCCCCGATGAGGGCCTGCTCGAGCTCGGGCAGCACACGGCCCTCCCCCAGCTCGAGCAGATAATCCTTGGCGGTCCCGCCCTCGAACGGCTCGCCGTCGATCTTGCCCTCGTAGTCGATCAGGACGGCGTCCCCTTCCTTTGCCTCCCGCTCGACCGGATTGAGGCGGGCGAAGCCCTCCTGCAGGCGCTTCAGCTCGGCCTCGACGGCCTCCTGCGGGACCTCCGGCTCCTCGCGACCGACCTCGAGGCCCTTGTACTCGCCGAGCTCCGCGCCGGGCCGCACCGCGACCTCGATCGAGAACTTCAGTGGCTTGCCCTCGTCGGGCAGGTCGGAGAGATCGAGTTTCGGATCGCCGACGGGATTGACGCCGGATTCGAGCATCGCGCGCTCATACCAATCCCCGAGGGAGGACTCGAGCGCCTGCGTGAGCACGGCCTCGCGGCCGAGGCGCTGGACCACCATCTCGGGCGGCACCTTGCCCTGGCGGAAGCCGGGCATCTTCATGTCGTGGCCGAGCTGCTCGGCCGTCTTCTTGATGCTGCCCTCCACGTCCTTCGCATCGACGTCGACGTCCACGCGGACCCGTGAGTCGGGCAGCTCCTTTACGGTCGTCTCCATGGAAGAACGCACCTTAGAGACCACGCGACACGAGCGACTCGGCGCGTGGCTCTACACCGGCGCGCCGGGCCGACTCGCGTCCTTCTCCATCGATCTCGGCCTCTCGCTCGCCGCCCTTGGACTCTACGGCGCGCGGCGCGGCTGGGAAAGGCTCAGCTCGATCCCTCGGCCTTGATCCGCTCCTCGAGCCTCGCTCCCTGCCCGGCGGCGGCCGCCCGCGCGGCTCGAGCGTCGGTGAGCGAGACGCCGCGCGAGTCGGCGAGGTCGAGCAGGCGCTGTCGCTCGGTGTCCTGCTTGGCCCACTGGAGGAACAGCCAGGCCAGGATCCCGAGGGTCACGAAGGTGCCCTCGACCATCATGATCACGCCGGCGAGGCTCTGGTCGGCGATCGCCGAGATGTGCCATTTCGCCTCACCCGCTGCGTAGTGCGGGTAGAAGACGGAGTTCGACCACATGAGGACGTTGCCGAGCACGATCCCGGTGAAGCGAACGCCGATCACATAGCCGAGCTTCGCCGGGAGGCCGAACCACTTGGGCTGCGGCAGCGGCCCGACCAGCGGCATCCACATCAGAACGCCGAAGCCGATGAAGCAGCTGTGCTGGAGGGCATGGAGCGAATTGTGCTCGGTTGCAGCCTGGTAGAGCACGGGGACGTGCCAGATATAGAGGTCGATCGCCCAGAGCGGCAGGGCCACCAGCGGATGGGCGAGGTGGCGCAGCCAGCCGAGCCAGCGGTTCGCCAGCAGCGGCTGCAACAGCGGACCGGTCAAGCCGAGGACGATCAGAAGCGCGCCCAGGTCGCCCATCAGCAGGTGCTGGATCATGTGGACGAAGAGGAGCTCATCGTCGATCCGGCCGAGCGGGGAGATGAACGCGATCGCGATCAGCGCCAGGCCCGATGCGAAGCAGACGACCCGCCAGGTCGGAACCCGCCGTCCCTCCTGGGAGAGCGTCATGAGCCGGAACGCGTAGGCCGTAGCGGCGAGCGTCAGGGCTGCTGCCTGAAGCGGCTCGAATACCGGCCCGCCGACGTGCGCCAGAAGCATCGAACTCAGGTTAGAGCCAGTCGATCCTCCGGAAGTAGGCGACCAGCGCCAGCGCGACTAGCGCCATCACCACGATGCAGAGCGGGTACCCGAACCGCCATTGCAGTTCCGGCATGTGCTCGAAGTTCATCCCATACACGGAGGCGATGAAGGTCGGCACGGCGACGATCCCGAAGAGCGCCGAGATGCGCTTCACCACCTCGTTCTGGTTGACGCTGACCAGGGAGAGGTTCGCCTGCAGCACGCTGGTGAGCAGCTCCCGCTGGGACTGCACCTGCTCGTCGACCCGGCGCGCGTGGTCGGCGACGTCGCGGAAGAAGCTCCGGAGATGCTCGGGGACCCGCTCGAAGCCGCCGTGCTCCAGCGTCTCGAGCGGGTTGAGCAGAGGCCAAACGGCCCGGTGGAACTCGATCACCTCACGCTTCAGGTTGTAGATGCGGGCGGTCGGCGCCGGCATGTCGTCGTCGAAGACATCCGTCTCGACCTCCTCGATGTCATCCTCGATCGCATCAGCCACGGGGATGTAGTCGTCGACCACCTTGTCGAGCACGGCCCAGATGGCCGATGAGGCGCCGAGCTTGACCAGGTCGGGACGCGCCTCCAGCCGCTGCCTGGCGGTGCGCAGCTCGCTCCCCGGCCCGTGACGGACCGTGATCACGTAACCAGGCCCGGCGAACATGGAGATCTCGCCGAAATGGACCTCCTCACGGTCCTCGTGGTAGTGGGCGGTCTTGAGGATGAGGAAGACGTCCTCGTCGTAGTCCTCGATCTTCGGACGCTGATGAGGCTGCAGCGCGTCCTCCACAGCGAGCTCGTGGAGGCTGAAGAGCTCTGCGAGCCGCTCGATGTCGCCGGGCTCTGGCTCGTGGATTCCGATCCAGACGAACTCGCCGGACCCGGCCGTTTTTCTCAGCTCCGCGGCACGCTCCGGGCTGAGCACCTCGTCGTGCTGGCGCACGCCGTCCTTGTAGTGGGCACTGTCGACGATCACCGTTCGGCTCCGCCTTGCAGTTCCGCCGAGCCCCGCGGCTTCCTGCCCCTGGGCGCGTTCGGTCAGACGAGCTCGTCCCCCGGGATCCAGGCGACATCCATGTCGACGCGCTTCCCTCGGAACGGCACGCCCTCGGCCCTGAGCAGGCGGCGCTGCCGTTCGCCCTTGGCGAGCGAGCCGTCCGCCCGGACTATGCGCTGCCAGGGCAGCTCCGGGTCGTCGGAGGCCGACAGGACCGAGCCGGCGAAGCGCGGCGCCTCGGGGCAGAGATCCCCGTAGGTCGTGACGAACCCCTCAGGCACCCGGCGAATGCGGTCCAGCACCGCTCTCGCTCGGGGAGAGCTCAGCTCAGCCGGCTGGCGACCCATAGGCCGGCAAGCGCTGCCGGAATCGCCGCCGCCATGCCCCGCAGGCCGGCGGCGGTCTCGCCCGACCGTGCGGCGAGGGCGAAGGCGGCTGCGTCTCCCGCATCCGCCGTCGCGTTGGCGACCGTGGCGCCGCGCAGGCGCTCGCGGTCATCGAGGGCGACGAGCGTCACGCCGCCGAGGACGAAATCGCGGATCCCCGCCACCCGCGCGATCGCGACCGTCGAGGGCGAGACGTCGGAGAAGCCGAGCGCCCGGAGCGACAGCTCGGGGGCGGCGAACAAACCGATCCCGATCGCCATTCGCCCCGCGGCTGAGATCAGCGAGAGGGCGCGGACGTCGGGAGCCTCGAGGTCCCCGTCGTTCATGACCTCTGCAGCGAGAACGACAGGCTCGGCGATGAGGCGAGGGTCTGCAGGACGACGCAGTACCGCTCGGTGAGGCGCTGCAGCGTCTCGAGCTCCTCATCGGTCGCATCGCTCTCCAGCTCGAAGCGAAGGCGAATGTCGGTGAATCCGACCGGGGCCTTCCTATCGACCGCGAGAGTGCCGCGCCAGTCGAGGTCACCCTCCGCGTGGATCGATCCGGTCACCTCCAGCCCCATCGAGGTCGCGACGGATCGCATCGTGACGCCGGCGCAGGCCGCCAGGGCCTGAAGCAGCATGTCCCCGGAACATGCGAGCGTGCCATCGCCGCCCGTCCCGGGATGAAGGCCCGCCTTGACGAGCGCCCGGCCGGTCTGGACCGAGCAGGCGATGTCGTCGTCGAGCGTTCCCTCGGCCTCGAGCGTGATGGCGGCGGCCTCGGGATCGCTCCCGTAGCGCTCCTTGAGCGGGCGCTGCAGCTCCCGCAGCTTCTCACCGGTCAGTGGCTCGCTCATGCCGCCGAGCCTACGTGTTTTGCCCGGATGCCGGCTGCGGTTCTTCCCCTTGCACGGATCTCACACCCAGCCGATGGGAAAACCAGCCACGCATGACACCAGGCGCAATAGCCGAGATCAAGACGGACTGGCGACACTGCTACCGGAAGCCCGGCAGCTCGGTGGCCGGCGTCATCCAGGAGATCTCCGGGAGCGGGAGCGTCGCCAGGATCCGCTTCGACCAGGTCGCCGATTCCTTCATCCTGGTCAGCCATCTCGAGCCGGCCGGGGTCGAGGCGGTACTCCTGCCGGACCTGCTCAGCGCCGCATAGCGCAACGCCCGATCCGCGGAGACGCCTTGCCGAGCAGCGATACTGGACAGGGGATGTCAGTCGAGGGAACGACCAGAGGCGGCCCGCCGGGCGCGCTGCACGAGGGCTCCAGCTTCGGCGGCTTTCGCATCGAGCGCACGCTCGGCCACGGCGGCATGGGCATCGTCTATCTCGCCACCGAGCTGCGGCTCGAGCGACAGGTCGCTCTGAAGGTGATCCGATCCGATCTCGCCGGCGACGAGGACTTCCGGGCGCGATTCCGATCGGAATCGCGGACCGCGGCGTCGGTCGAGGACCCCAGGGTCGTGACGGTCTTCGGCGCCGGGGAACGGGACGGTCTGCTCTATGTCTCGATGCGCTACGTGCCGGGTCGCGATCTGGGCCGGGTCGTCGAGGCGGATGGACCCCTTCCCCCCGACGAAGCGTCGAGGCTGATCGCCCAGGTCGCCGACGGCCTGGACGCCGTGCACGCCGCCGGCCTGGTCCACCGAGATGTGAAGCCGCACAACGTGATCGTCGATGACGACGGCGCTCACCTGACCGACTTCGGTCTCGCGAAGGCGATGGGCGCCATGACGGGCCTGACCGCCACGGGCCAGGTGATCGGGACGGTCGACTACATGGCGCCCGAGCAGATCGAGGCGCGCCGGGTCGACGCGCGCACGGACGTCTATGCACTCGGCGGCGTCCTCTACTGGGCCCTCACGGGGAAGGTCCCGTTCGCCGAACGGGAGAGCTCGGCCAAGATGTGGGCCCACGTCAACGAGGCGCCTCCTTCGGCGGGCCGGCGCGGGAGGGTCCTGGATCCGGTCATCCGCCGGGCGATGGCAAAGGATCCCGCCGACCGATTCCCCTCAGCCGGGGACCTCGGCCGCGCCGCGGTCGCGGCGACTCGCGGCGAGGCCGTCACCGAGCCGGAGCACGTGGTCGGAGCCGGGGAGGCCGCCCCGCTCCCCGAGACGGTTCGTCTCTCCCGCGACCCGGCCCTGTCGCCGACCGATCCCATGCCCCGGCCCGGGCGAGGCCGGCGCCAGCTCGGATTCATCCTGGCGCTGCTCGCCATCGTCGCCCTGGCGGTCGTCGGCGCGGTCGAGGCGCCCAGGCTCTCGCGCTCCACCGGGATGGCCACCGCGGGCGGGGACTCCGGGTCGCCGAGCGGCGTGACCGTTCCCTCGCTCGCGGGCCAGCCGCTGGACGTCGCCGAGCAGCGCCTCGACGATCTCGGCCTGCACCCGAGCGAGCAGGGCGGCGGGCTCTTCGGAGTGCTGGTCCCGTCCGACTGGGACGTCTGCGAGACCTCGCCAGTAGCGGGGTCGGTGGTCAGCCCCGGATCGACGGTCGAACTCACGATCGACCGTCCGGACGTCTGCTAGCTCTGAGGCTTGCGGGCTACGAATGAGAGCCTGCTCGGCCCCGCTGGATTCGCCGATGTCCGGACCGAGGACATCACCATCGGTCCGCTCCGGATGATCGTGCCGGTGATGACGATCGGGTCCGTGTAGCTGCTTCCCGTATAGCTCGAGCCGCGACACCTTGGGCGGCGAGAGCAACATTTGCTGTGCATCTCCGGAAAAGAATTTCATGAATTGCTGATAGGGTTGTGTACATGACCACCGAACTCACCCCGATTCCTCCGGCGTCGCCGATGCCAGCCGCGTCCCCGGTGCCGGCCGCCTCACCGATCCCACCCATCTCAAAACGGCCAGCTGATTCCCCACCACCGGAGGCAGACAGATGACCACCGCCACAGCCGAGGAGCCGATCGCCGGCTACGACAAGCTCAAGACCAAGGACCTGATCGCCTCGCTCTCCAGCCATTCACAGAATGAGCTGGCGAGCATCGAAAACTACGAGCGGACCCACCAGGCTCGCGAGGCAGTCTTCGACAAGCTCCGCTGGCTGCGTCAGGAGGAACCTTTGCCTGGCTACGACGCTCTCAGCAGCGGCGAGGTGGTGAGCGCACTCGACACGGCAGACGTCGCCACGATCAAGCGGGTACGCGGCTACGAACGCAAATTCGGCGCCCGCCGCGAGGTCCTGGATGAGGTGACCCGGCTCCACCAAGAACGACGGATGCCGCTCGCCTCCCGCGACGCGATTCGCTAAACCGGAAGGAACAGGCTTATGCCCAAGATCATCGTTATGAGCAACGCAAGCGCCGACCAGGACTCCGCCGTGATGCTCTCGGAGAACGTCCAACCCGAGCACCTGGCCGACAGTCACCACGCCGCACAGCTGGTTGAGCGGGTTGGGTGGGCGGTTACTGACGCGATGGAGGCCGAGGACATCGGGTAGTCGAGGCGATGACCTCTCCGGAGCGTCTAGACGAACTGAGAATCGAGGCCCGGCACCACCGTCAGCGTCGTGATCTCTATCGGGCCAAGATGCACGGCCCGCGGCCGACGAGTCCCGCCCAGCTCAGGGAGCTCGAGCGGGTTTGCAGCCTGTCTGAAGGTCTGTTGCGGAGGGCCGAGCAGGAGCTCGGAGGCTCCTGAGGAGTCAGGAGTCCTCCCTCACCTGCCGGTGGCGCGCCTGGGCCTGGATTTCCGTCGAGCCGGCTCCCGTCCGTCCTCGCCGAGAAGCACCTCGAGCAGATCGCCGATCCTTCGTTGCGATGTCTCCTGGGTGAGGGGATGAAGCAGGGGCAGCTCAGGCTCCACCTTGTAGACGTTTCGCCTGCCGATCCGTTCCCGAGCGACGTAGCCGTCGTCCACCAGCTCGGAGACGATCCTGTGAGCGCTTCGCTCCGTGATTCCGACCGTCTCGGCGATATCGCGCAGGCGGATGCCAGGATCGTGCGCGATGCAGAGCAGGACCTGTGCGTGGTTGGTGAGGAACTGGTAGTCGGGCATATCTGACTTATATCACTAGATATAGATAGCATGATATGTTCGTCGTGCAAGTCGCCCACCTTGACTCGACTCAACGGAGGTAACACATGCATGTAGTGGTGCAGCACCGGATCACCGATTTGGAGAAGTTCAACACGATGGACGCCAAGGAAGTCGCTGGAGGAGGACCGGACGGCAGTCATCTGCAGCAGTTCCTCCCCCCGAAGGACGGATCCGTGGCCACCTGCGTGTGGCAGACGGACTCGATCGACGGACTTCGCGGCTATCTCGACCCCGCCACCGCCGGCGTGACCGAGAACACCTACATCGAGATCGACGAAGAGACCGCCGTCGGCCTTCCGGAGACTGCAGCGGCGTAGTACGACCGCTGTGACCAGGGTCCGTCGAAAGAGGGCCCTGGTTTCTTCCCTCTAGCTGAGGACCAAGGCCTCGTGGGCAACTCTGCGTTGGACCGAACGCTCCTGGCCCGACCAGGCGATCAGCCAAAGCGCCGACTTCTGGAGATCGCGCAGCTTGGTCTTGTTGATGTAGTCCTCGATCTCTTCGAACGGGGACCCACTCGTGAGCATCCTGTGGACGTGCCCTTCGGCGAGCGTCGTGCTGGGGAGCATCCTTGCCCCTCTCTGGTAGCGCATCTATAGCCCTTGACCCCGACCCCGACTGTGAGGGATCGCTGTCGGTGGCCCTAGTGGGCCACACCCTGACAGGTCCCGGTCCCATCTCCGGGAGAAGTGGCTGACAAAGCCGCAGCGAGCGGCCAGGAGGGTGAGCGACCGGACTCGAACCGGCGACCACCTGGACCACAACCAGAAAGAGGGGGGTCAGCTCAGCTCGGATTCGGCTTGCTGATGCGCTTCTCCCTGTTCTGAGATTCCCCCACTTTCGCTCAGTTTGGCACCTCGTTTGGCACCTTGGCCCAACGCCCCGTTCGACGCTGTGCGGCGGCCGAGCTGCCCGCTTGAGCGCTCGCCGTCCCATTCCCGCGGACGCCGGTGGCGCCCTGGCGTTGACCGCTGTCGGTGGCGGCGGTTACCCGGCAACGGCGGTGTTCAGCCGGTTCCGCCGGTGGGCCTCGATGAACCGGTCATTGGTCAGTGCGGCGCAGATCGCGAGCTCGCCGGCGACGAGGGTGGCCCCCACGATCTCGGCGAACTTCCGCGCCGTGCCTTCGCCGTCGCAGCCGAGCAGGGCCAGGCACTCGCGCTGCGTCGGGAGGCTGGTCCCACCGCCAACCGTGCCGACCACCAGGTTCGGCAGCCGGGCGGCCACGTAGAGGTCGCCCGCGCCAACCAACTCGACGTCCAGGAAGCCGATGCTCGCATTGACGATCTGCGCGACGTCCTGCCCGCACGCGATGTAGATGGCGGCCAGGCCGTTCGCGAAGTGGGCGTTCGCCCCGAGCGCGCCCGCCTGCATGGTGCCGAGCCGACCGGAGGCCGCGAACTCGACCAGATCGGAGGGCGACACGCCGAGATGCGCCTCGACGACGCTTGCCGGCAGGGTCAGGTCGATCGCCACCTCCTTGCCATAGGCCCGGAACAGGTTGATGGCGGCGGGCTTCTTGTCGCTCGAGTAGTTGCAGCGCAGGTACCACCGCTCGCACGGCACCGCCTCAGCGACCCGCCGGCAGATCCGGTCCACCGCGAGATTGACCATGTTGAGGCCCATTGCGTCGCCCGTGCTGAACACGAACTGCGCAAAGACGCGCCGGCCGAACACGTGCGGGCGGATCTCGACCAGACGGCCATGGACCGTGCTCTCGGCGGCCACAAGCTGGAGCTCGCTCAGATGATCGTCAAGCCAGCTCGCCAGGGCGAGCGCGTCTCGCGTCGTCCCCACCACGAAGCAGGGGGTGATGTCGAGCGCGTCTCCCGTCACGTACGCGTTGGCGCCACCCGCCTCGGTGATCGCGCGCATGCCGTACTGGTAGGTCGTGACGAGAGTCCCCTCCGTGGTGGCGAACGGCACGAAGAACAGCCCGTCGGCGTGCTGTCCCTTGACAAGGATGGGTCCGCCTATGCCGAGCGGGACTTGCGTCGCCCCCACGAGATTCTCGACGTTGCCGCGGGCTTCTTCGGGCGCGAACGCCATCTCCGCGACGGCTTCCATGGCGTGCCCGGTGTTGTGCTCAAGCCAGGCCCGTCGCATCGCCGGGTTGGCTCCGAGGATCTGGGGCATAGAACATCGCCTCCGATTGAACGCTTGGCACCCAATTACAGCACCAAGAACCCCAGTGGGCGAGCGATCCAGGCCCGCGGGCCAGGGGTCATTCGTCACCGGATCGGTGCAGGAGCATTAGGGTGCACCATTGGTGAACGAGATCCGAGTGGATCGTCTCGATGCGGTGATCTTCGATCTCGATGGCGTGATCACCGACACCGCGTCTGTCCACGCCGCCGTCTGGAAGCGGATGTTCGACCAGTTCCTCGTGGACCGGGCAGACCATGAGGGCGAGGACCAACAACCGTTCTCGGCAGACGACTACTACCTGTACGTCGACGGAAAGCCTCGCTACGACGGAGTGGAGTCGTTTCTCGCCTCCCGTGGGATCTCCGTCCCGCGCGGAGACCCCGGCGATCTCCCCGCTGCGGAGACCGTATGCGGGTTGGGCAATCGCAAGGATGAGCTCTTCCTCTCCCAGTTGCGCGAGGGGGGGTCGCCTCCTTTCCATCCTCGATCGCGCTGCTGCGCCGGCTTCGCGCAACCGGGTGTCGGACGGCGATCATCTCTGCGTCGCGCAACTGCGCCGACGTGCTCGAGGCGGCGGGAGTCGCCGAACTCTTCGACGCGAAGGTCGATGGCCTGGACGCGGACGAGCTGGGGCTGACAGGGAAGCCCAACCCCGCGGTCTTCCTCGAGGCGGCTCGGCGGCTCGGGGTCGAGCCGGCTCGCGCCGCCGTGGTCGAGGACGCGCTTGCCGGCGTCGAGGCCGGGCGTCGCGGGGGCTTTGGGCTTGTCATAGGCGTCGATCGCGCTGGCCATGCCGACGAGCTCCGGGAACGCGGCGCCGACATCCTGGTTGGCGATCTGGGTGAGGTGCGCGTTTCGCCCGCGTCAGGGAACAACCGATGAGCGACCCGGTCGCCGCGAGGGCCCCGATCCTCAGCGGCTGGTCGCTGGTCTACGAAGGCTTCGACCCGGCCCAAGAGCCGCTGCGCGAGGCGCTCTGCGCGCTCGGAAACGGGCGCTTCGCCAGCCGTGCCGCGGCGGCCGAGGCGGATGCGGACGGCGTCCACTATCCGGGCACCTATGCGGCCGGCTGTTACAACAGGCTGGCGAGCGAGGTGGCGGGCCGCGAGGTGGAGGACGAGTCGATCGTCAACCTGCCGAACTGGCTCCGCTTCAGTTTCCGGATCGAGGATGGCGAGTGGCTCGACGTCGCCACGGTCAGGCTCGCCGAATACCGTCAGGAACTCGACTTGCGCCGCGCGGTGCTCACGCGGCGGCTGCGTTTCCACGACGCCGAGGGTCGTGAGACCGAGATGACGGAGCGCCGGTTCCTGAGCATGGCGGACCCGAACATCGCCGCGCTCCAGACGACCCTGCTTCCGGTCAACTGGTCGGGCAGCGTGACCTTCCGCTCAGCGCTCGACGGCCGGGTGTCCAACGGCGGCGTCGCCCGCTATCGGGGCCTCGCGGGCCGCCATCTGGTGCCGATCGAGGTGAGTGCCTGGGACTCCGAGACGATCCTGCTCGAGGCCGAAACCAGCCAGTCGCACATCCGGGTCGCCGAGGTCGCACGCACGCGGCTCCTACGCGACGGCCAGATCGCCCCGGTCACGACCACCGTGATCGAGGAACCGGCCTGGATCGGCCTCGAGATCCAGTCGGAGGCGACCCAGGGAGAGGAGATCGCAGCGGAGAAGGTCGTCGCGCTGCACACGTCGCGCGAGCCGGCGGTCTCCGAGCCGGGCCTGGAGGCTCGCCGCGAAGCGGTTCGGCGGGCGGGTTCGAGGACCTGCTCTCGGACCACGTTTTGCGCTGGGACGAGCTCTGGGATCTCTGCTCGCTCGAGTTCGAGGACAGCGACGAGTCCGCCTCGACCGAGCTGCGCCTCCACATCTACCACCTCCTCGGGAACATCTCGGAGCACACCGCCGACGTCGACGCCGGGGTCCCGGCTCGCGGATTGGCCGGGGAGGCGTACCGTGGACACATCTTCTGGGACGCGCTGTTCGTCTTCCCCTTCCTCAACCTGCGCCTTCCGGACCTCACACGGACCCTGCTCCGTTATCGCTACCGGCGGCTCGGCAGAGCCCGTTGGGCCGCGAGGGAGCTGGGATATGAAGGGGCCTTGTACCCGTGGCAGAGCGGCTCGAACGGCGCCGAGCTGACGCCCACGATCCATCTCAACCCGCGCTCCGGCCGCTGGACCCCGGACAACTCCCGCCTTCAGCGACACATCAACGCTGCGATCGCCTACGACGTCTGGCTGTACCACCAGGCGACCAATGACGTCGAGTTTCTCGCCTTCTACGGAGCGGAGATGTTCATCGAGATCGCTCGCTTCTGGGCGAGCATCGCCACCTACGACCCTGCTCGCGGGCGGTACGTGATCCGCGGGGTGGTTGGTCCCGACGAGTACCACGATGCCTACCCCGGCTCCGACCGTCCCGGCATCGACAACAACGCCTACACCAACGCGATGGCGGCATGGGTGCTCTGGCGAGCGCACGACGTCCTCGACGCTCTTCCCGAGCAGCGCCGCGAGGAGCTCTCGCACACGCTCAGGTTGCGCCGCGACGAGCTCGAGCAGGTGGGACGAGATCAGCCGCAAGCTGCTTCTCCCCTTCCACGACAACGGGATCATCAGCCAGTTCGAGGGCTACGAGGAGCTGGAGGAGCTCGATTGGGAGGGCTATCGAGAGAGGTACGGGAACATCCAGCGGCTCGACCGAATCCTCGAGGCCGAGGGAGACAGCCCCAACCGGTACAAGGCCTCGAAGCAGGCGGACGCGCTCATGCTCTTCTACCTGCTGTCGGCCGACGAGTTGCGGAGGCTCTTCGAGCGACTCGGCTATCGGTTCGAGGACGACACGATCCCCAAGAACATCGAGTACTACCTGGCGCGTACATCGCACGGCTCGACCCTGAGCAAGGTGGTCCACGCGTGGGTGCTGGTCCGCTCCGATCGCGAGCGCGCCTGGAGGCTCTTCTCCGAGGCACTCGAGAGCGACCTGCTCGACACCCAGGGCGGCACGACTTCAGAGGGCGTGCACCTCGGCGCCATGGCCGGAACGGTTGACCTCGTGCAGCGCGCCTACACGGGGATAGAGACGAGGGAGGAGGTGCTCTGGCTGAGCCCGAGCCTCCCTGAGGACCTGATCAGGCTGAGGTTCAGGATCCGCTACCGGCGCCACTGGGGACTGGAGATCGAGGTCACGAGGGACCGAATCAGGGTCAGCGCCCGCCCAGCCGACGTCTATCCGATCAGGGTCGGCATCAAGGGCGAGGTCGTCCAGCTTGAGGCCGGTGCAACGGTGGAGCGCCCGCTGTGACCGGAGGCTGACCAGGTCCAGTCAAGCGGACAGGCGCCGGGGTCGGCCGCTCGCTCACGAAAGCGAAGATCCAGCTCGGCTCCTCGCGCCACCAGCCGTGCGCCGTCAGACCCTCGCGGTCCCAACGCACGCCGAGCGGCCGCCACTCTCCGTGACTCGATGTGTCCCACTCGAGCGAGACGATCGCCTGGCGCACGTCCAAGCGGAGCCCTTCGCCTCGCGCCTTCGCCGCCGCCTCCTTGGCGGTCCAGAGCAGGTTGGCGAGACGCGCGCTCCCGGCCCGGCCGGCGGCGAGCACGCTGGCGCGCTCGGCCGGGGCGAGCCACGTTCTCACGAACGCCCCGCTGCGCGGCTCGATGGCCTCGAGGTCACACCCAATTGCGACACCGACATCGGCCACGACCGCGAGCGCGCGCCCATTGCGATGGCTGAGCGATAGCGCCGCACCGGCGCGCTCGCCATCGAGGAAGGCCTCCGGCGCGCCGCCGTCGGAGGCCACGATCTCCAGCTCGCCGATCGACGCTCCGCTCCACGCCGCGAGCGCCGCCTTCGCCGCCCACCGGCCCAGGCGCCAGTCGGCTCTGCGCCTTTCCGCCCGCAGGCCGGCCAGCGTCGCCCGCTCCGCGGGCGCTCAGCCAGTCGTCCGCAGCCGGGACGTCAGCGAGCGAGCGGGTCAGCCAGCCCGGCACGGCTATCGGGGGAGGCAGCCGAGTCAGCGGCGCGGCGCATCCCTCGCTCGATTGCGTCGACCAGGTAGGGGCGCAGCGAAGCCGGGGGAATGATCCGGCTCACCGAGCCCATCGCGACCGCGCGCTCGACGCTGTGCGCGCGGTCGAACTCGTCGGCCAGCCCTCCGAGCTTCTCCGAGCGAACCTCCTCCCAAAGGGCCGTTCGCTCGCCGCGCAGAGCCTGGCGCTCCGCACCCTCGGCCGCCTCGATGCGCTTGTCGAGGCCAACGATGCGCGGATCGTCGGCGGTCCGCTTGTCGACCTCGCGCGCGAACACGACCGCGGCCGCCGGCGCACCGCCGATCACAGACGCATGCGCCCCCTCCAGCGCCGACGTCTCGAGCCCATCGTTCAGGCGCTGGGAGAAGACGACGAAGGCCCCCCCGTGGTAGCGCGAGACCACGCAGAAGACGATCGGCCCGTCGAAGTTCACGACGGCCCGCCCGATCTCCGCGCCGTACTCCAGCTGCCACTCGTACATGGACTCCGGCGACCCGTCGAACCCCGATAGGTTCGCGAGAACGACCACCGGCCGGCGGCCACTCGCGGCGTTGATGGCGCGAGCGACCTTCTTCGACGAGCGGGGAAACAGCGTTCCCGACGTCCACCGGTCGGGCCCGTCGGCGGGCAGCTGTCCGTAGCGCACCAGCGGCCGCGACTCGATCCCGAGCAATGTCACGGGCCAGCCGCCGAGGTGCGCCTCCCAGGCGATCGCCGTCTCTGCGTCGCGCATGCCGGCCCAGCGCTCCAGAGGCGGGTGATCGGAGTCGATTGCGGCGGCCATCACCGAGCGGATGTCGAACGGCTTCTTGCGCCCGGGGTTGGTGGCGTCGGAGAAGATGTCGCCGACGCGCGGAAGATCGGACTCGGGCCAGGAGTGGGGCGCGTCGCGGATGTCGCGATCGACCGGGTCGTCGGTGGGGGCTCGGCGGGGGAAGCGCTCGCCGGGCGCCACATAGGTGTGCTCGTAGTGCGACAGCAGCAACCGGCAGGCGCCGCCGAGGTCCGGGGCCCAGTACTGAGCCTCGCCGTTCGGGCCCATGATTCGCTCGTAGCCGCCGATGCCGAAGTTGTCCTCGGCGGAGACGCCCCCCGAGTAGTCGAGCGCCTGCTTGCCGGTGAGCACCATGGCGCTGTCGGGGGTCATGACCAGTATGCCCCGGGTGTGCATGAGCATGGTCGCCTCTGCGTTCCAGTAGGGCTGCGCGCCGACGTTGATGCCGGTGATCACCACGTTCAGCTCTCCGCCTGCCTGCGTGTACTCGACGATCCGCCGCAGCACCGCGGCAATCCAGTCCATGTTCTCGGTGCCGCTGTCCATGGCGATCTTCGCCCCCGCCGAGAGCGCGAACCAATCCGCCGGTACCCCGAGCTCCTCCGCGAGGTCGAGCGCGGCGATGATCCGGCGACATTCCGGCTCGGCGAGCGAACCCAGGGCCCTGGTCGGATCGCCGAACAGGCTCACCCGCAGCATTCCCTCCGGGTAGCGCTCCGTGCGGTTGCGCATGATGCCGACGACAATGCCGGTCGGGTTCGTCGCGGGGGGGCGGTCGACGGGGACCAGTCGACCGTCCTCGTCGAGTTCGTGCTCGATGAAATCACCGGAGGGCTGGTCGGTGTCGGCATCCGAGGCGACCGGGGCAAGGAGCTTCACGATCTCGGCGGGGTGCAGGGTGCCGCGGCGCCGGGCCGCGATCAGCCGTTGGGCGGGCTCGTCCAGCGGCTGCAGCGGATTCCGTGGGCGGGTCGCCGACCTCGACCACCACCCCGCTTCCCGTCGGGCTGAAGAACCGCAGCACCCGAGGCTTCACGTTGCCTGCGCCGTCGGGCACGCTGGCGTAGAGGAGGACCATCTCGATGCCGAGCGCCGCGGTTGCGCGAGCGTTGCGGGTCACCAGCGAGCGGATCTCCTCCGGGCTCAGCTCGAGCGTCGGCCAGGCGTAGAGCACGACGCGGTTCCAGAGGGGCCGCCGCCTCGGGGGCTGTTGCGCGTGGAAGCTGCGGATCGCGTCGAGCGCCCCCAGCAGCATCCTCTCGAACTCCGGAAGGGCAACGGCGCGGTCATCCTCGTCGCGCACCGGGGTCAGGTCGCGCACCTCGGCGATCGCGAAGAGCCGCTCGTCCTTGGGGTTGGCGCGGGCGACCCCCCGGAACAGGTAGATGTCCTCGGTCGACGGCAATCGCTCGAGCGAGAAGTTCGCGAAACGCCACAGGCGCAGGCGATCCGCCATCATCGGGTGCAGGCCGCGCAGCGACTCGTCCTCGGTCGGCGGACCGCCGTCGGCGATCCGGAAGGTGAACAGATCGACCGCGGACATGCCCCGCCCGCGGTGCGGCTCGGCGACGGCGAGCACGATTCGCTTCACGGCCGGCGGGAACTCGACCTGAGCGAGGGCGGCCTCGAAGCGCGGCGGCCAACTCGTCATGGGAGGTTGGCTCGGCGGAGTGAGCGGCGTAGATGTCGGCCACGACAACCGCGCCCGGCGGGGCCGTGGCGGCGTGAGCTGCGAGCGCTCGCGCGACGTCCCGCAGCTCGTCGAGATCGATGAACGCGACCGCGAGGCGATAGGAGTCCCCGTCGCTCTCATACTGGGTGGTGAGGAAGACCCGCCCGTTCACCTCGGTCTCAGCGAAGCCTCCGAGCTCGCGAACGCGGTAGTAGCGGCGGCTCATTGTCTCGACGAGCAACCGCTGAAGCCTCGGCTCGGCGGTGGCGATGCGACCGGTCAGCAGCGGCGCAAGCGGCTGCGGGCAGTCGACCAGCACTTGCACCCTCGCGTCCCTGTCCGGGCGCTCCGGGTCCTCGGCCAACGCGCGAAGGTGCTCCTCCATCGCCGCATAGGGCTCCTCCCGGGCCGCCTCGATCACCGGCTCGTCGTAGTAGCGGTAGCGCACCTCCCTGGCGAGATCGGCCACGACCTGATCCCGGTGCTCCGTCGCCGCGATCAGCCGGTCCAGAACCGCGCGGAACTCGTTGCCGACGTTGCCCACCAGGGACTCGGCACGCTCCAGGCGGTGGTCGAGGATCGCGGTCACGGCAGCCCGGGATGCGTCCGCTCGCTCCTGGGACAGGAACAGTCGATAGCAGGCCCGCTCGAGCGCCGGAGTGCGCTCGAGCCCATGAAGGCCGTAATGCCGGAGGGCGCGCTCGAGCGATTCGAGAAAGCGCGGCGGCAACCCCTCCGCCTCGGGATCGAGCGAGCGAAGGTAGCTGTGCAGGTACTCCTGCGGGCTGCGCAGCCAGTCGCCCTCGGGGTCGTCGGAGTCGTGACGCCGCCGCGTGAGCGAGCGCAGGTCGGCGAAGACGTCGAGCAGATGGTGCTCACCCGGGACCAGCTGCGGATCGCAACCCAAGAGGTCGCCGCACAATGCGTCGAGCTCGCCCGCGAGCCGGCGGGCCTCTTCTTCGGCGACGTCGTAGCCCAACACCAGCCACTCGAGCCGCTTGAGTTTCGCCGTGCAACGCGCCCCTCGGTCCAGCGGGCGCTCTTCTGAGCTCCGGAAGGAGATGCGTTGGGCAACATCTTGCTCGTCCTCCCCCTCGATCGGCTCGAGCTGCACCACCGGAGCCTGTGCGTCCACCTGGACGTTGGCCCGCGCGAGGACGTCGCGGACGCGCCCGTGGAACGGCGCGACGAGCGAGCTCTCCATCTTCATGCTCTCCATCACGGCCACCACCTCGCCGCGCGCCACCTCGTCGCCCGGCGCGACCGGGATGGAGACAACCACACCGGGGGCGAGGCTGCGAACGAAGCCGCGATCGTCCCGCGACACCCGGTGCGGAACGCCGTTCACCTCGACCAGGAGCTGCGCTCCCTGAGGGGAAATGACCGTGCGGTAGGCGTCGCCGCGGTAGACGATGCGGCGCTCGTACGCATCGAGGCGCTCGACCTCGCTCTCCGCGGTGACGCCATCCACCTCCACCCTGAACAGCCGCGGACCCACCTTGCTGACGCGGAAGCGGTATCCATGGCCGCCGTGGCGCAGCTCGACTGTGCGTCCGACCTTCGCCTCCGCCCGCGGCCGGCCGCGGCGCGCGAAGGCATAGAAGCGCGCCCGCTCCAGGGTCGTCTCGATCTCGCTGATCTCGATCGCGGCCTGGATCAGCGCGACGTCGCCGTGGGGCGGCGGCCCTACCTCGCCGCTGATCTGCAGCCGGTCGAGCCAGGTGTTGTCGACCTCGCCGGCCCGCAGGTCCGGGTGGTCGAGCAGCTCGAGCAGGAAGCCCTGGTTGGTCGTGCCGTTGCGAAGCACGGCCATCGTGTCCCGCAGCGCCCGCCGCAGCCGCGCGATCGCCTCCGCGCGGTCGCCGCCCCAGGCGATCAGCTTCGCGACCATCGAGTCGAACTCGGCGGGGATGTCGTCGCCCTCCCCGACGCCGGTGTCCACCCGCAGCCCCGGGCCGCTCGGCAGCCGCAGCATCTCGACCCGGCCCGGCGTGGGCGCGAAGCCAAGCGCCGGGTCCTCGGCGTTCAGGCGCGCCTCGATCGCGTGTCCCCTGGGGTGGGGCGGATCGCCCTGGAGGCGCCCACCCGCGGCGATCTGGAGCTGGAGCTTCACCAGGTCGAGCCCGGTGACGGCCTCGGTCACTGGGTGCTCCACCTGGAGCCTGGCATTGACCTCCATGAACGAGAACGACCGCTCCTCCGGCTGGTAGAGGAACTCGACCGTGGCGGCGCTCCGGTAGCCCGCTCGCCGCACCATGCGCACGGCCGCCGCTTCCAGCTCGCGCTCCTGCTGGGCGGTGAGGGCCGGGCTCGACGACTCCTCGATCACCTTCTGGCTACGCCGCTGCACGCTGCAATCGCGCACGCCGACGGCCCAGGCGCCGTCAAGGCCGTCGGCGATCACCTGCACCTCGACGTGCCGAGCCGGCGTGATCAGCTTCTCCAGCAGCACGGTGCCGTCCCCGAACGCGGATAGGGCCTCGGCGCGGGCGTGATCGAACGCGTCTTTCAGCTCGGCCGGACCCCCCGCGCGTCGGATGCCTCGCCCGCCGCCGCCCGCCGCCGCCTTGACCAGCAGCGGAAAGCCGATCTCTCGCGCATGCCGAAGCGCCTGGTCGGCGTTCTCGACGGGCCCACCGCTCCAGGCCGCCACCGGCACATCGGCCTCCTCGGCCAGCCGCTTGGCGTTGATCTTGTCGCCGAGGCGGCGCATGACGGCCGCGTCCGGGCCCACGAAGACGATGCCGAGCTGATCGCAGAGCTCCGCGAAGCGCGGGCGCTCGGCCACGAATCCCCAACCGACCCAGGCCGCGTCGGCGGCGGTGGCGACGAGCGCGTGCTCGAGCGCCGTGTAGTCGAGGTAGCGGTTCTTGTGGCCGCCGTCTGCGGGATCGACGAAGCTCGCCGAACCGAGGTCGAAGGCCTCGTCGGCGTGCCTGACGAACATCGCGTTTCGCTCGGGATCGGTGTACAGGGCGATCAAGCGAATCGGCTCGCGTCGCCGGTCCTCGTTCAGCTCGCGCACTGCGTGGATCACCCGCATCGCGGGCTCGCCTCGATTGACGATCGCCAGTCGATGGAACGGTCGCTGCACGGCTCGGTCCGCCCCCGCCTAGGTCATCGCCGTGCGGAGGGGCTCGAGTACGTCCTCTCCCGTTTGGCCCGGCAGCTCGATCGTGCGATAACCCTCGAGCCTCACCTGTACGTGGCCGGACCCGTCCACGACCTCGGCGTCGACTCCGTCGTCATCGCCATCGCGCGGCTTGACGACGGCCCAGAGCGGGGCCGAGACGTCACCGGCGAAGCTGGTCACCCGATCGACGTGCGTCGGAAGCGCCATCCGGCCGGTCGTGCCGAGCTCGTACACGCCCGCGGTCTGGAAGCAGAGCTCGATCAGGCGCGGCGCCATCTCCATCGGCTGCTCGAACGGCTCGTGGTCGGGGGGCAGGTCGGGCGCCAGTTTCCCGAGCACGGCGCCATCGCTGCGCCACGCTCGTTCGAGCACCTGGTATGCGGGACCGTGGAAGTAGGCGCGATAGACCGCATCGTGCTCGACGACCGGGCGATCGGGCGTCTCGCCGGGCCCGCCGCCGGCCGCGGGCGAAGCCGCCGGCACGTCGCTCGTGAGGCGCACCCGACCGGTGAAGTGGACCGTCTCCTGCTCGCCCTGCCCCTGGAGCTCCCGACGCCCGATCAACACGCAATCGGCGCACACCGTCCCGTCGCCGGCGTCCCGCAGGAGCGCGCGGACCTCGATCGTGCGCGGCTCGTCCCGGTAGAACTTCACGGGGGCCAAGAGGTCGACGTCCTCCACCGCGGCCACGTGCCACCCTGGCAGGAGCGCCGCCGCGGCCTCCGCGAACGCCTCGATCCCCATCACCCCCGGAAGCACCGGGATGCCGTCGATGCGGTGATCGTTGAGGAAGGCCTGCCGGCTCGGATCGAGATCGGCAAGCACCCGCAGCCCCTCGCCGACCGTCATCGCGGCGATCCGCCCGGTCATCGGCCCCGGCGGTGCCGCAACGAGCTCGGTCGCCTTCTCAGGGTCGATGCCGCCGGTAGGGTGGCGCTCCTCGAGCATCAGCCCGAGCGAGCCCGCGACCAGCAGCTCGCCGCCGGGGCCGGCGCCGTCAGCTCGCGACGGACGATCGGCACGCCGACCCGAGGAGGCAGCATGTCGATGCCGGCCATCTCCATCATCTTCGGGATCGAGCCGCGGCTTGCCATCCCGATCTCGGCCCACGCCGTCCAGTCGATCGCGATGCCGCGGCCAACCGGCCCCCCGCGCCGCACCGACGAAATGCTCTTGCAGAGAAGGTCGTTGGCGGCCGAGTAGTCGGTCTGGCCGGCGTTGCCGAACCGACCCGCGATCGAACTGAAGACCACGGCCGTCCCGACCTCGGTGTCCCGAAGCGCGTGCAGCAGGTTGAACCAGCCGTCGGCCTTGACGTCGAAGACGAGGTCGTACTCCGCCTGCGGCTTGTCGGGCAGGAAGTGGCTGATCTCGAGCCCGGCGGCGTGAATGAGGACGTCGATGCGACCGCCGGCGCGAGCGGAGGCGACCGCCTCTCCCACCTGCGCCGGGTCGGTGAGGTCCACCTGGTGCCAGTGCGCGGTGCCGCCCGCTTCGCGAATCGCCTCGAGGGCGCTGAGCGCCGCCCTTGCCCGCTCGATCCGCGCCAGCTCGCGCTCGACCAGCTTCGGCGTCGGGCGCTCGCCGCGGTCCTTGATGCGCTCGGCGAGATCGCGCTTGAGCTGGTCGCGATCGGAGGCAAAGCGCTCCAGGTCGGGATCGTCCGGGTCCGGCTCCGGCACGAGGTCGAAGAGGTGGAACGTGCCGCCCGACGCGGACGCCAGGTCGGCCGTGATCGCGGACACGATGCTGCCAGCCGCTCCGGTGACGAGGAAGGTCGTCTCGGCCGTGAGCTCGCGCGCGGGGTGCTCGGCCGGGCGCTCGGCGAGGCCCACGGTCCACCGCAGCTCGTCCGCGTGGCCGACCTCGACCGCGCCCGGGTCGCGCAGCGTCTCATCGAGCAGCAGCTCCGCCAGCGCGGCGGTCTTGCGGCTGGGCGCGAAGTCGACGACCTTGACCAGCGCCTCATCGCGCTCGCGGGCCAGCGCCTTGGTGAAGCCGGCGACGGCGCCACCCATGACGGACGTCGCCCCCGCCGCGTCGTATCCGTGGCGGCCCCCGAGGCGCGTCGCCGAGACGAGGAAGGTGCCCGGGCGGGAGACCTGATCGGCGAGCACCCGCATGGTGGTCGCGAGCAGCTTCACACGGATGCGCAGCCCCTCGCGCCAGCTCGCGGGATCGAGCGAGGTGAGCGGGCCCTTCATCGTCGAGCGCGGGCAGCCAGTAGACGCCCTGAACCGGCCCCCTGGGCCTTCCACTCGACGAGCCGCCCCTCGAGCTCCTCGGCGTCGGGCTCGCCCTCGATCTCGAGGACCTCGACGCCGAGCTTGGCAGCCGGCTGCCGAGCGCCGCCGCCGACACCGCCGCGGTCCGGCATCAAGACCACGCGGCTGCCCGCGCCGAGCTCGACCCCGGTCGGCACGCAGCGATCAAGGGGCGGCCGAAGGATTGGAACGGGCACGCGCCGCACGAATCCCTGCTCCTGCTCCGCCTGCACGGCAGGCTCCTCCGCGACCGGAGGCGGCTCGGAGGCTGCCCCCGGCGAGGGAGGCGGCGGCGCGCCGACGGGCTCGGCAGCGGCCCCTGCCGCGCGCTCGCGAACGAACCCGA
>CAVTPZ010000014.1:0-159932 GCA_963736685.1 uncultured Solirubrobacterales bacterium | reverse complement strand
CGGCGTGTGCCTTGCCTCCACATGGCCTACGAGCGCGGACTGGCATTCGCCGCTTAGCTGAGAGATGAGCGCCGGGCTGCTCAACAGCATCGTCGCGCTCCTCACCCTGGCCGGACTCGCCTGGCTCCTCTACCGGCCGAAGATCCAGGAATCGGGAACCTACAAGGCGACGGTGGTTCCCCTCGCCGAGATCATGGACGTCGGCTTCATCGTCTTCTCGCCGGTCATCATCCTCCTGTTCGGCTACGACGCCACCTGGGCCATGCTCGGGCTCTGCCTGCTCGCGATCCTCACCGGCTTCGCGATCTCCTACAACATCAGCAACTACGAGCCGCTGATCGGCAAGCCCGATCCGCTGCACAGGTGGAACTCCTTCGCGGTCTGGGCGCTGCTGGCCGCCTCGGTGGTCAACGTCGGCTACTACGCCCAGCTGCTGATGACGCTGGTCTGGCTGCCGTTGGGCGACCTCTACTCGCCCGGACTCGTCACCGCTACCGCCGCAGCGCTGCTCGGCATCCTCACGATCTACGGCTTCGCAAAGGGTTTGCTGGCACTCAACGACCTGGGCAACAAGAGCACGGCCTTCAATCTGTCAGCGATCGTGGCGGTCCTGGTCGCCTTCGCCGCCTACAACGTCCAGCGGCTGGTCGGCGGCGACTTCGACTTACCCCACTTCAACGCTCCCGACAACGATGAGGCCTTCCGCAAGCTGCTCGGGCTCTTCGTGCTCGTCCAGGGGTTCGAGTCCTCCCGCTACATCGGCGCCTACTTCTCCGCCGAGCGGCGGGTCAAGACGATGCGCTCCGCTCAGTACATCTCGTCGGCGGTGTACGTCCTCTTCGTCGCCTTCTCGCTGATCCTCTTCGCAACCGTCAAGGCACCCCACAACGTGACGGCGATCTTCGAAGTCTCCAAGCAGGTCAGCGCCTTTCTGCCGTTTCTGATCATGGCCGCGGCGCTCGGCAGCCAGTTGTCGGCGATCGTGAACGACACCGAGACCCGGACCGAGATGCTCGCCGGGCAGGTCGGCGATCGGTTGCCCAGGAAGTGGACCTTCCCGCTGTTCTTGATCCCGGCGATTCTTGTCGTGCTGCTCACCGACGTCAGTTCGGTGGTGGCGCTGGCCTCCAGGGTGTTCGCCGCCTACTACCTGTCGCAGGCGTTAATCGCCGGGCGGCTCGCCTGGCGGGCCGAGCGGTGGGCCTGGGTCGCCCTCTTCACCGGCATCTCGTTGGCGATGGCCGTGGTGGCGGTCTTCGGGATACCGACCTGAGCCGAGGCGTCGCCCTGCGGCTGAAGCTCTTCGGAGCCGGCCGGCTTCCACCTGGGACAGCTGGCGACGGCCGTGCCTGGATGCGTGAAGGATGATCGCCATCGGCCCTTCACCCAACTGAGTTCGACGCACAGTTCAACGCGCGATTCGCGGTGGGCGTGATTCGCGAACCGACTGGACCTGCCGTGCGCCGACCCAACTCAGCGGACCTCAGCTGACGAATCTCCCCAACACGCGGATTGTGATGGCGGCGAGGAGGGGTCATCTGAGGCCCGCTAGGCGCGTTCAGGCGTGCTGAGATGCTCTCAGTTCGGTTCGAAGTCGGGAGTTGGACGCACGGATTGGAGCGATCAGCGGGTGGGTGAGCGTCGAAGGTCATATGGACGAAAAGCCGGCGCTTGCATGGAAAGGAGTGCTCTTCGACGTGGCGCTTGCTCTCGAAGCAGCGGCGGCCGCGCTTGCTCAAGACCGCGCTTGCTCTACGAGCCTGCCGGTAGGCTGCCGTCACGAGTGCTCGAGATCGTGAACGGTGGACGGGTGCTCGTGCACGATGCGGTAGCCGCCCGGCCGCCGCTCCCAGACCTCGGAGATGCGAGCTTCTAGCTCGTAGCGTCGTCCGTCCGCGAAGCCGTAGGCCAACCGAAACGGGTAGCTGGTAACGACGACGCGGTTGTCGGCCAGCCCTTTTGCCTCGACCGGACCGGTTCTCTGAACGTCGATGGTCGCTAGTCCCGGGTAGATGGCCTCGTGCATTTGTTCGAAACCCCGGAAGCCAGCTAACGGCGCCAAAGTGTCGTAGATCACGACGTCGGGGTCGGGCGCGTAGAAATCGGCCAGCCGCGCGTAGTCCGGCCGACCCACATCGCTGCTCCAGACCTCACAGAACTCGTCGGCTGCACGGTCCCAGTTTGGGTTTGTCTCGCTCGCTTCGATCGAGATACGCTCGGCGGCGGTGCTGGTCTCGGTCATACGTCCTCCTCCGGAGCCGAGTGTTCGGGCGTTAGTCCCGACGCGGGCTTCGGGCGTTACAGGGGCCGTGGCTGTAACGCCCTTGACGTGCAGACCAACCTTCCTGGTGCGATGACCGACCTCTCGCCGGGCGAGCGCTTCCCGAACCTCGATCTCCCCGATCACACCGGGCGTCCCCGCACCATCTTGGAAATCTCGGACGGGGACCCGATCGCGCTGTTCACCTCCCGCGGCTGGTGGTGCCCGAAGGAGCAGCGGTACATGCGCGAGCTGAGTCGTGTGCAGGACGAGTTCGAGGTGGCCTACGCGAAGATCGTCGTCGTGAGCGTCGACGCGCCCGAGGTCCAGTCGGCGTTCCGGGCTGGGCTCGGCGCTCGCTTCACCTTCCTCTCGGATTCGGAGCGCCGCTGGCTCAAGCAGCTGCCGCTCTGCGAAGGCACCGACACGCTCCACGACCCCTACCGGCCGGCGGCGTTCACCCTATTCCCCGATCTGACGATCCACGCCGCCTTCAACGGCTACTGGTACTGGGGCCGGGCGACGATGGAGGAGCTGCGCCAGGAGATGCGGGCGATCACCCGGGAGATCCGCGAGGACTGGGAGGTGCCCGACTCGTGAGCGGCGAGCTCCCCTTCGCCTACATCCGGTTCGACGGCGAGCGGCTCAGCGAAGATCCCCACGGGCCGGGCCGCCGGCTGCGGATCGACGCGCGCTGCCTGGGCAGCGAGGGGGTGGAAGGCGCACTCGCGCACGTCTGCGCTCTAACCGACGACGCCGCCGCCCTGCGCTACGACGAGCCCGAGGTCCAGCAGGCCCGCCGGGATGCGCTTGCCTGGTGGATCCCGATGCTCGGGGACGATCTGGTCTGCATCTCGACCTTCTCCCTGGACGAGAGCCGCTGCGCCGGAGCAGTCACCGTCGCCACCGACCCGCGCCACTTCGACCAGGACCCGTTCGCTCGCCTCTTCCCTGGGACGGTCGTAGGGGCTGACTTCTTCTCGCGGGTGCCGCCCCCGCCCGGTCCCGTCATCGAGCGCTACTCGGGTGCGCCTTGGCCGGCCGGGAGCTTTGCCCGCTGAGCGCCGGACGGCCCGGGCCGGCCCAGAGCACGACGATCATGACCGCGAGCAGCGCCGGCGCGAGCGTCAGGCTGATCGGCTCGCCTTCCTTGATGCCGGAGACGGCGATCGCACCGACCATGTCGCCGGCAAGCACCAGCGCAGCCAGCCGGGCTCCGGCTCCCGTGATCAGCATCAGCCCGCCGATCACCTCGATCGCTCCGATCAGGTAGACGAACGCATCCGGTGCGGGCAGCCCGTACGTCTCGAACGAATCGACCTCTACCGAGTGGTTCGCGAACTTGGCTATGCCGAATCCAAGGAAGACGAGGCCGGCGGCGATGCGCGCTGTTCCCCTCCGGGTCGACATCGGTCCTGGGTAGTCTGCCGCGGGTCAGGGCCGTTACGACGGCTGACAGCCGACGGTCTCGGGGGGCGACCGCGACCCGAGCGCGCCCCGGAGGTCGGAGATAGAGCCGAACCTTGCGGCTCACCCGGTGCCCCCGGCCTCCGTGGCGGCAACGCGAGCCCTTCTGCCGGCAGTGAGCTCCTCCGCGATGATCTGCAGCGCAGCCGCGATCGGCACCCCGATGATCGCCCCGATCACGCCGAACAGCGACCCGAAGACCAGGACGCTGACGATCACGGTGAAGCCGGATACGCGCGCCGCCCTGCCGATGATCGTCGGCTGCAGGACGTAGTTCTCGACCTGCTGGTAGATGATGATCACGATCACGAAGGCGACTAGCGCCCCGAGGCTGACCGAGAGCGCGACGATCCCGATGATGATTCCCGCCAGCAGTGCCCCGATCGTGGGGATCAGATCGAGGATCCCGGCGATCACCGCCAGCGCCAGCGCGTGCGGCAGCCCGAGGATGACCGCGGTGATGCCGTACACCGTGCCGCAGATCAGGGAGATCGCGATGTTGCCGAGCATGTAGCGCGAGGTCGTGTTGATGATCCGGTCGGTGAGCCGCTCGTAGCGCTCCCGGTTCTCGCGGTAGAGCAGGCTGCCGATCCCCTTCCTCACTCGAGGCTCGTCGATCAGCCCGAAGAGCGTCAGGAAGGGGACCGAGAAGATGAGGGTGACCGCACCGAAGGCGGAGATCCCGACGTGGGCCAGGCCCCCCGACGCCTTGCCGAGGCCGCTGGTGATCTCGCCCGTATGGGATTTCAGGGTGTCGAGCGCGTCGCTCGGGCCGTTGATCACCCCGCCCAGTTCGGTGTGGCGCGCCTTGTCGACCAGCTGGGGCAGCGCCTCGCCGAAGCTGCGGACGCCGTCGACGACCGCGCCAAGGAGAACGACCACGAAGCAGACGCAGAGCAGGAGCGTCCCGAGGACCAGAACGGTCGAGCACACGGCCCGGCTCCACGGCAGTCGCCGCTCCATCGCCCCGATCACCGGTGAGAAGACGGCGATGCAGAAGATCGATACGAAAAAGAGGAGCAGGACGTTGGCGAGGGTGCCCAGGGCGAAGGCGACCGCCACCATCGCGGCGATCACCAGGATTGTCCGGGTCGAGAACGAGATCTCGACCTCGCGACGGCCCGACATCCTCATTCCTCCCAGCTCAGCCCGATCTCGAGCACGACGTGACCGTTCTCCGACTTGGTCCCGTACCGCACGGCGACGTGGTCGGCCGCCGGGATGGCGACCTCATCGTCTCCGAGCTTCAGCCGCCCGTCGGTGGTGAGCGCGTAGGCGAGGTCCGTCAGGCGCTCCGCGGCCTGCTTCCGGGAGAGCCGGCTCGTGCTCCAGCTCACAGCGCTCATCGGCTCAGCTCGATCCGGACGGGCTGCGTGTCCGCCTCGCCAGGACGAAGCGGCAGGGTCACCTCGAGGACACCGTCCTCGAGCCTGGCGTCGACCATTCCGGCGTCGATTCGGCCCGGCAGCGCGAGCGAGCGCGAGAACGGGCCGCAGCGCCGTTCTTCACGCAGATACGACCACTCCCAGGTCAGGTCCGGTTTGGGCCTCTCCCCGGCGATCGTCAGCGTGTCGCCGTCGGCCTCGATCCGCAGGTCGCCCGGCTTCACCCCCGGGATGTCGGCCCTCAGCAGGACCTCGCCGGGGGTGCGGATCAGGTCCACCGCGGGAAGCCAGCCGCGGGTCCCGGCGAACCAGTGATCGAGCGCGTCCTCCACATGGTCACGCAGCTCAGCTATGTCGATGGGTGAAGTCCTCGGTTCTGTTGGCGGCGGCATCGAAGTCTCCTTTCTCGCCGTCTTTGCCCGGATGGAGGGTCCTCGCGCCGGGGGTGAGGCGTCATCACGCATTTCGAGTGATTGCGCCCGGCTCCACGAATCACCTAAAGCATGTGACGACCTCTCATGCAGCCGCTCGTCGGCCTCGGCGAGGGGGCCCTGATCGGCACGCTGTTCGCGCTGCTGTTCGGGATCTTCTTCAACGGCCCCGCCTTCGGATACCTGCTGCTCTACAGCGTCGTCACCGGGAGCATCTTCGGGGTCACGATCGGCTTGATCGCCTACGCGGTCGAGAGTGATGGCCGGCGCGACTTCGTCTCCGAGACCAGCATCTCCGCCGATCGTTACGAGGTCCAGGCTGACGATGACGTCCTCGCGGAGGCGCGCAGCGCCCTGGCTTCGACGCCGGGCTCGTAGTCAGCCCAGGCGGGATCCGGACGAGATCAACCCGAGCTCACGCGCACGGTCGACCGCTTCCCTTCGGCTGTGCGCGTCGAGCTTGGAATAGATGTGCCGCATGTGCGTCCGCACCGTATTCGGTGAGACGAACAGCTCGGCCGCGATCTCCGGCGCCTTCAGGTTGCTCGGCAGAAACCGGACGACGCGCAGCTCCGCGTCGCTGAGCTCCTCCTGAAGCGGCTTCGCATCCCTCCGCGGGCCACCCGACCGGAGGTCGAGTACCTCCGAGAGGAGGCTCCCGTGCGAGGTCTTGTGCCGCGGATGACGCTCGAGCAGGGGGCGCACAGGCGCCAGCGCGAACGGCAGCAGAATGCCATCCCCTTCGGCGATGTCGAGGGCCCGCTCGAGCGATTCCTCCACCGCGCGGGTATTGCCGAGCGCGTCCTGGGCGGCGGCGGCGAAGAGGAGGGCGTCCATCGTTCCCAGTCGGGGATGAATCGCCGGAGCCGTCCGCTCGATCGTCGGGCCGAGTGCCTCGAGCGCCGCCTCGGGTCTGTCCTGCCCGAGACACACCGCGGCCTCCGCAATCCGCATCTCCGCCTGACTTCGCTCCTCCGCGGGTACCTCGGCCAGAGCACTGGAGGCGGCATCCGTTCGGCCGAGCTGAACCAGGACCTCGATCAACTGGACGCGCGGATCGACCGTGACGATGTTCTTGCTGAGGCGCCCGCGGACGTCCTCCGCCTCGGATAGCGACGCGAGGGCCTCTTCAAGTCGGTCCCGGCCGAATTCCAGGAGCCCGCGCGCATAGCAGGCGACGAGCTCGATCACAGGCTCGCCCTCGGCCGGGAGCGCTCTTTCCGCGGTCTCCAGGCGCCCCTCCGCGCCCTCGAAGTCGCCCAGCCAGACCAGTTCATAGGCATGGATGACCAGCGCGGGGACGACGATCGGATCGTCCGCCCAGCCGTGTTCCTCGGCGATCCGGATGGCCTCCTCGGCGAGCCGGATCCCTCCCGGCGCCGGCTTGCCGGTCACGATCTCGGCGATTCCGAGCGGGGCCAGGCATCCAACCTCGAGGAATGGCCGCTCGATCCTGCGAGCGAGGGCGATGGCCTCCTTCAGATGGCCGCGTGCCTCAGGGAGGTGGAGCGCCCAGAGCTCGGCGATCCCGAGGTTCATCAGCGCGGTCGCCCGGTGGTCGGACGCACGGTCGACCTCGTGGGGTGGCTGGAGGGCGAGAACCTCCTGCACGGCGCGCATCCACTGGGTCGTCACCTCCAGGTCGCCGCGGCGGCGCGCGAGCGACAGCTTCGTGCTCGCCAGGCGCAGGTCGAAGCGCCAGCGCCGGTCCTCCTCGACCGCGTCGACGAGCTGCTCGGCGAGGTCTATGTAGGCGGCCGTGTCATCCAGGTCACCGTCGAACATCTGGGAGCCGGCGAGTGCGATTGCCAGCTCCGGATCGTCCGTTGCGGCTTCGCGTGGAAACGCGGAGAGCAGTGCGTGGACCGTCGCGAGCCGTCCGTCCAGCCCGAGGCCGACGTAGGAATCGGCCAGCATCCTGGCGGCGCTTCGCCAATTCTCAGCCGCCTGGGCGTGCCGGACGGCCTCGACCGGATACCCGTGTTCCTCGTACCAGCCGGCGGCCTGAAGGTGCAGAGCCGGGATGCTCGCCGGATCGGTGCGTCTGAGCTCGAGCCGCAGGAAGTCCGCAAAGAGGCCGTGGTAGCGGAACCAGGAGCGCGTGATGTCCAGGGACGTCACGAAGGCGTTCGCCTCCTCGAGGTCGAGCAGGACCCTCTCCGAATCCGCAGAGCCGGTGAGGAAGTCGGCGAGGGGGCCGCTGACCCGGTCGAGAATCGAAGTTCGCAGCAATAGCTCCCTGACCTCGGGCGGCTGCCGGGCGAGCACTTCGGACATCAGATAGCCGGCGACGGTTCTCTCGCTGCCCGAGAACTCGGCGACGAACCGTTCGGGGTCCGGATGCCCTTCTAGTGAGAGGGCGGCCAGGCGCAGCCCCGCGACCCAGCCCTCGGTGCGCTCGTGCAGGCGGGCCACGCCTTCGTCCGAGAGCGTGATTTCGCTGGCCTCGAGGAACGCGCGGGTCTCCGTGAGCGAAAAACGGAGGCTGTCGGCACGAATCTCAATCAACTCGCCAGCCAGCCTGAGTCGATGGAGGCCGATTTCCGCTCCCTCCCGGGTTGCGAGAATCGCCCTGAGGTTCGGCGGTCCCTGAGCCAGGAGCAGCTCGAGGCACTCGAGCGCTTCGTCGGAGCACAGCTCGTGCAGGTCATCGACCGCCAGCACGAGCGGCGCCTCGAGAGAGTCGAGAGCATGTCTCAGTCGCTCCACCAGAGCCGAGCCGCGGAAGCTGGGGGTCGGCCCGACCGGCTCGACGAGCCGCTTTCGGCCCGCTGCGGCGGCGAGCGCATCGGCCACGGCGGACCAGAAGTGCTGTGGGTCCCGCTCTCCGGGTTCGACGGAGACCCAGGCGACGCGGTCTCCCGCCTCCTCGGCCCAGGACTGCAGGAGCACGGTCTTGCCGCTGCCGGCGGGGGCGCAGACGAGGGCGACTCCGCCTGGCGGTATCGCCGAGAGGCGGTCGAACAGTCCGTCCCGGCGCACCAGCCGAATGCGCGCCCGCGGGTCATGGCCCATGGCCGACCACCATAGAACGGAGGCGGCCGCGAAGGTGGAAAGGGGCTCCCAGCGAGATCACCAAGAATGGATGACGACCGCTCACCCGGCCGTCTTTCAGCCTCCCCTCAAGCAAACGAAGGAGGTTGAACATGGCTGCATCTGATGATCTGAGCAAGCTCTCCGCTCGCGCCAAGGAAGCCGAGGAGCGCGTTTCCGCGGCCCAGGACAAGGCGAAGGACGGCCTCGAGGAGGACGTCGAGTTCACGAGGACCGCGGTGGAGAAGCAGAATGCGGTGCTCAAGGAGCTCGTGAGCGAGAGCAAGGGACGCGCGTCGGACCGCTGGCACGAGCTGCAGGCCGCGTGGAACGAGGCCATCTCCAAGGCACGCGAGGAGGTCGAGAGCCGCAAGGCAGAGCACGACCTGCACAAGGCCGAGCACCGGGCCGACCGGGCGGAGGAGGACGCGCGGCTGGCGATCGATTTCGCCTCCTCGGCGATCGCCGAGGCCGAGTACGCCGCCCTTGACGCGGCGCTCGAGCGGATGGAGGCGAACGAGCTGGCGAAGGAGGCGGGCGCAACCGCCTGATCGGTCATGCACCCGACCGCATCTATCACGCCGTCACGGGGCGGGGCCGCCGACTCGGCGGCCCCCGCGATTCACCTGACCTTCACCCGCGATCTGCCGTTGAGCCAGTCCGCCCTCGAGTTCGCGGTGAGGCGGCACGCCGGGCAGACCAGATGGGCTGACCGGGCAGACTTCGTCTTTCACCCGCTCGAGGTCGGCTCGATCCTCGAGCGATCGCACTACCCCGACCACGTGGTGGCTGCGGGGATCCTCCATGACGTCCTGGAGGACACCGACGCCCAGCGCAGCGAAATCGAGACGCTCTTCGGCCCCGAGGTCGCCGGGCTCGTCGCGACGCTCAGCGACGATCCGTCGATCCCCGAGGACGATCAGCGCCGCGCGGACCTGCGTGAACGGGTCCGCCGGGCCAGCGGCTACGCGCCGGCGATCTTCGCCGCCGACAAGGTCTCCAAGGTGAGGGAGCTCCGAGCGCTGCTCGCCGGCGGCCCGCCGACCGCCGAGACGGAAGCCAAGCTCGGCCACTACCGGGCCTCCCTCGAGATGCTCGAATCGATCATGCCGGACTCGCGGCTGGTCGAGCTGCTCCGCTTCGAGCTCGAGGCTCTGGAGCAGATCCCGCCCCGGCTCCGCAGCGTCGCTAGCGACGCGCCAGATCGCGACGGACCGCAACCAGCGCCGCAGGCAGATGCTCGAGCAGCGCCCCGAGAGTGAGCTGCGGATGCGACTGATAGGCGACGAACGCCCCGTCGATCGCCGCGAGCGCGAACCGCGCCAGGTGGTCGGCGTCGGCACCCCCCGGATCGAGCCCGAAGACGAGCTGCATCTGCACGCGAAGCCGCTCCAGCGCCATTTCGCGCACCCGGTTCACGACCCGGTGGACTTCGCCCTCGCCACTCGCGACGGGCTGGGCGGCCATCACGACCAGGATCCGGAGGAAGTCCGGACGGCTCTCGAGGGTCGCCGCGACGGTCTCGACCAGGGCCTGCAGATGATCGGTCTGGGAGCCGACGCGCCGGTCGATGTCCGGCAGCGCCTCGAAGAAGCGCTGCGCGCCCCGCTCCATGACCGCGAGCAGGACGCCCTCCTTGGAGCCGAAGTAGTGGTAGATCGAGCTGGGAGGGACACCGGCCTCGTCGACGAGCGCCGCGACGCTCGCCGCCTCGTACCCCTCGTTGGCCATCAGGTGCTCCGCGGCGTCGAGCACCGCTTCCCTGGAGCGGACTCCGCGCCGGTTGGGGGTCACCTCCTCGGCCTTGGTGGGCATCCGGCGAAGGGTAACAATTGAAGTTGACACTACAAAACACTTTCTGTAACGTCCGCTCCAATCGTTTGGCAATGTTCACGGAGGAGAGCTAGATGCCCGAGGAAGAGTTCCCTGTCCTGATCGTCGGCGGCGGAGGGGCGGGCCTCACCGCGTCGATGCTCCTCGCCGGGCTCGGGGTGGATCACCTATTGATCAGTGCGCGTCCCGGCACGTCCGAGCTGCCCAAAGCCCACGTCCTCAACCAGCGGGCGATGGAGATCCTGGAGGACTGCGGGGTGGCGGACGAGATCGCCGAGCGAAGCACGCCGCCGAGCCAGATGGCGGCGACGGCCTATTACGCGGGCTTCACGGGCTCCGATCCCGACGCGGGCAGGCGGATCGCCAAGCTCGAGAGCTGGGGCGCCGGAGGCGAGAACGAGCTCTGGCGAGCGGCCAGTCCCTGGCATCAGCTGAACCTCCCGCAGATTCGGCTCGAGCCGGTGCTGAAGGCGGGAGCAGAGAAGCGTGCCCCGGGGCGGATCCGCTTCAACCACGAGCTGATCGAGCTGACCCAGGACGACGAGGGCGTGACCGCGGTGGTCCGGGACAACGACACCGGCGAGTCCTATTCGGTGCGCAGCGACTATCTGATCGGCGCCGATGGGGGCCGGCGGGTGGCCGGACAGGTCGGCGTCACCTACGAGGGCCTCGGAGTCGTCACGGAGACCGCGACGCTCCACGTGAACGCCGACTTCTCGCGCTGGGCGGGTGACCCGGATGTGCTCATTCGCTGGATCCTCTGCCCCGACACGGGCACGATGGTCGTCATGGTCCCGATGGGGCCCGAGCGCTGGGGACCCGACTCCGAGGAGTGGGTGATCCATCTGAACTACCCGGCGGATGATCCGCGCGCGCAGTCAGACGAGAAGGTGGAGGCGGACGTCCGTGCCGCGATCGGCCTGGTCGACACGCCGATCACGATCCACAAGATCACGCGTTGGTCGGTGGACGCCGTGATGGCCTCGAAGTTCAGCGTCGGCCGCGTCTTCCTCGTGGGCGACGCGGCGCACCGTCACCCGCCCACCGGGGGTCTCGGGCTGACCAGCGCGATCCACGACGTCCACAACCTCTGCTGGAAGCTCGGGGCGGTGCTCGACGGCCATGCCTCGCCCGAGCTCCTCGAGACCTATGGGCCCGAGCGCCGCTCGGCGGACGAGCGAAACGCGGAGCGCTCCCTCGAGAACGCCGTCAACCAGTTCTCGATCGTGGCGACGGCGGGCGTCTCCCACGAGAACACGCCCGAGCAGAACTGGGCCAACGTCCGTCGCATCTGGAGCGGCGACCCCGCCGACGACGAGCACCGCGCCGCGGTCATGCGCGCGATCCGCATGCAGTCGATGGAGTTCAACGAGCTGAACGTCGAGCTCGGCTATGCGTACGAGTCCTCGGCGGTCGTGCCGGATGAGGCACCGCCAGTGGCCCCTGCCGACGAAATCAGGCTGTACGAGCCGTCCACCCGGCCCGGGTCGCCGTTGCCGCATGCGTGGATCGACGACGCGGACGGCGTTCGCCGGCCCATCAAGGACCTGGTGAAGCCGGGTCGCTTCCTGCTGATAGCCGGGGAGGAGGGTGGTCCGTGGTGCAGGGCCGCCGAGGAGCTTGCCTCGACCGGCGTTCCCGTGGACGCGGTGCGGATCGGCCACATCGACGGCGATCTCTACGACCCGCGATGCATGTGGCTCCGAAGCCGCGGGATCAGCCCCGGGGGCGCCATCCTCGTCCGCCCGGACCGATTCGTCGCTTGGCGCAACCCGGAAGCCACGGATGCGCCGCTCGAGGAGCTCCGCGAGGCCCTGGCTCGCGTGCTCGCCAAGCCGATCCCCGTGGCGGCCCCGGCCTGAGGCGATGGACCGCGAGGTCGACATCGCCGTCGTCGGGTACGGACCGGTCGGGCAGACGCTCGCTGGCATGCTCGGCAGTGCGGGTCACCGTGTCTCCGTCTTCGAGCGCTTCGACGAGATCTATCGCCTGCCGCGGGCCGTGCACATCGATCACGAGATCATGCGTCTGCTGCAGGCCCGGGGCCTGGCCGACCGCCTGGCGGCGCAGATGGTGCCGCTCCGCGAGTACCACTGGTTCGGCGCGGACGGTAAGGAGCTGCTCACCCTGACTCCGGAGGTGCCCGCGAAATCCGGCTGGGAGCCCGACTACCTGTTCTTCCAGCCGGAGCTGGAGAAGGCCCTGGACGGGCGCTGTGCGGACGACGGCGTCGCCGTGCACCGCGGCTGGGCCGCCGAGCGCATCAGCGATGAGGAGGAGGGTGCGACCCTCACTCTGCGCCGCCATGTCGAGGAGTTCCCCGGCCGCTCGACGCCGACAGAGACCACGGAGACCGTGCGGGCGCGCTGGATCGTGGGGGCTGACGGGGCCAACTCGTTCGTGCGGGAGGCCACCGGTGTCGAACGCCGCGACCTCGGCTTCCAGGAGCGCTGGCTCGTCGTGGACGCGGAGCCGAACGACATGTCCGCCCTGGCCCACTTGCCGACTGCCTGCCAGTGGTGCGATCCGCGACGGCCGACGACGCACGTCCAGAGCGGGCCCAGGCACCGGCGCTGGGAGTTCATGCTCCTCCCCGGCGAGGAGCCGGAGGACTTCGACGATCCGGAGCGCGTCTGGTCGTTGCTCGAGCCGTGGTTCGGGCCCGAGGACGGTCCCCTCACGCGTACCGCGGTGTACGAGTTCCGCTCGATGCTCGCCGACGAGATGCGGAAGGGCCACGCCCTCCTCGTCGGGGACGCGGTCCACCTGACGCCTCCCTTCCTCGGGCAGGGGCTTTGCTCCGGCCTGCGGGACGCCGCGAATCTCGCCTGGAAGCTCGATCTCGTCCTGCGCGGCCTCGCATCGGATGAGCTGCTGGACACCGTGGAGACCGAGCGGCAGCCGCAGACCGAGTGGGTGATCCGCTTCGCGGTCGAGCTCGGCAAGGCCCTCTGCGAGCTCGACCAGGAGGCGGCCGCCGAACGTGACGCGATGCTCCGCCAGGCGGACGCGCCGCCGCCGCTTGAGTTCCCGCCCCTCACTGAGGGGGCGGTTCGCCCCGGCTCGGACCCGATGGCGGGCACGCTCAGCGTCCAGGGCATCGTGGAGAGCGATGGCCGCGAGGGCCGCTTCGACGATGTGGTCGGTCGCGGCTGGTCGCTGATCGCCGGGGGCGGAGATCCGGCCGAGCACCTCGGCGACGAGGATCGCGAGGTGCTGCGCGCCCTCGACGTGACGGTGGCCTCGCTAGACCCCGACGCGCCGGGCGGTGTCCGCGACATCGACGATCGGCTCACGGACTGGCTGCGCGCGCACGATGCGTACGCCGCCCTGGTCCGCCCCGACTTCTACGTCTTCGGCAGCGTCTCCGCACCGGACGAGCTGTCGTCGCTGGTCGGCGATCTCCGGAGCCGGCTTCATCTGACAAACCGACCCCTGATCAAGGAGCGCTGAACAATGACCGACTCGACGGCAGTGATTCACCCCAGGTTCCACCACTTCAACCTGAAGACGACCCGGCTTCAGGAGATGATCGACTTCTATGCGGTTCTCGTCGGCGCGGAGGTCAACTTCCAGGACGACGTCGGCGCCTGGCTCAGCAACGACGAGGCCAACCACCGAATCGCGCTGCTGGCCTTTCCCGGCTTCACGGACGATCCGGACAAGGAGACCCGCACCGGCCTGCACCACTCGGCCTTCGAGTACACGGGATTCGATGAGCTCAACTCGACCTACCTGCGGCTGAAGGAGGCGGGCATCGAGCCGTCGTTCTGCATCGACCACGGCATGACGTTCTCCTACTACTACGCCGACCCCGACGGGAACCACGTCGAGCTCCAGGTCGACAACTTCGGCGACTGGGGCGAGTCGGCGGAGTGGATGCGGACGTCGGAGGAGTTCAAGGCGAACCCCATCGGCCAGTTCATCGATCCCGACAAGGTCGCGGCGGACTACGCCGAGGGCGTCGAGTTCGATCAGATCCACGAGAAGGCGATGGCCGGCGGCTACGCGCCGGACGAAGCCCCCATCCAGATCCCGGAGGGATCATGAGGCACTGCAGGTTCGAGGCAGACGGCCAGATCCGAGCGGGCCTCATGGAGGGGGATCAGGTGTCCGATCCCGAGCGCGGGGACCGGTTCACCCTGGAGGACGTGCGGCTGCTGGCGCCGGTACAGCCACGGAAGTTCCTCGGGATCGGCCTGAACTACGCGGACCACATCGCCGAGAGCGGCATGGAGGCCCCCGAGTTCCCGGTCTTCTTCAACAAGCAGGCCACCTGCGTGGTCGGGCCTGGGGACGACGTCCACATGCCGCGCGTCTCGAACCTGCTCGACTATGAGGGCGAGCTCGCCATCGTGATCGGACGGCGCTGCCGCCACGTCTCCGAGGAGGAGGCCCCAGAGGTGATCGCCGGCTACACGATCACCAACGACGTCTCGGTCCGGGACTGGCAGCTCCGCACCCCGACGATGACGATGGGCAAGTCGTTCGACACCCATGGCCCGCTCGGTCCCTGGATCGTCACGGGCGACGAGTTGGGTGACCCGCATTCGCTCTCGATCAAGACATGGGTGAACGATGAGCTGCGCCAGGACGGCAACACCAGCGAGATGATCTACGACTGCTTCCAGCAGGTCGCGCACCTCTCGCAGGCGTTCACCTTGGAGCCCGGCGACGTGATCGCCACGGGCACGCCGGCCGGCATCGGCGCCGTCCGCCAGCCCTTCCCCGAGGGGCTGCTGAAGGTCGGCGACGCCGTTCGAATCGAGATCGAGGGAATCGGGACGCTCGAGAACTCGGTCGTCGATGAGCCCGAGGGCTTCGTGGTCGCGCGGTCCGAGGAGGAGCCGGCATGGGCGGGCTGACGGACGAGCTCCGCACCTTTCTGGACGAGCACCGCGTGGGGGTGCTCGCGACCACCACCGCGGGCGGGCGCCCTCGGCAGTCGGTCGTCTACTACGTCCGGGACGGGGACCGGCTCCTGATCTCGACCGAGTCCAAGCGACACAAGGCGCAGGACGTCATGCGGACTGGCTGGGCCTCGATCTCCGTCCGCGGCGACGAGCAGCCCTATCCATCGGCCACGTTCTCCGGCCCGGCAGAGATCCTGACCGAGGGAATCGGCCCGCACACGGCGCTGGTCATGCAGCGGATCGCCGGAATGGACGAGCCCCCGGAGCCCCAGACCGATGAGGCGCTGGCCGCAATCGATCGAGTGATCCTCGCGATCAGCATCAAGAAGGTCACCGGGGTCAGCTACATCCCGGCCGAAGCCAAGTCCTAGCGATGGAAACGGCGGTCTGGATCGCGCAGGTCGTGCTCGCCACCGTCTTCGCCTTCGCCGGCCTACTGAAGCTCACCCAATCGCGGGAGCGGATGGTCGGCCTCGGCCAGACCTGGGTCGAGGACTTCGAGGACCGCCAGGTGAAGAGCATCGGCGTGCTCGAGCTGCTCGTCGCGATCGGCCTGATCCTGCCGGCCGCCCTCGACATAGCGCCCGTGTTGACTCCGCTCGCGGCGCTCGGCGCGGTCGCGCTCATGACCGGGGCCGCCGCAACCCACATCCGCCGACACGAGTTCGACAAGCTGGGCCTGAACGTCGTGCTCGCCGCATTGGCCGTCTTCGTGGCCGTGATGCGCTTCGGCCCGCACTCCCTTTAGCCGAGCGCCTCCCATTGAGCGCACCAGCCGCATCTGGTCAGAGCTGAGAGATGAGCGCCGCCTACTCAACAGCATCGTTGCGCTTCTCACCCTGGCCGGACTGGCCCGGCTTCTCTACCGGCCTCGCCGGTGATCATCCTCCTGTTCGGCTACGACGCCACCTGGGCCGTGCTCGGGCTCTGTGTCCTCGCGATCCTCACCGGCTTCGCGATCTCCTACAACATCAACAACTACGAGACGGCATCAGTTGCCCGCCTGAGCCAGCGGCACGGGAGTTCGCGAGCGGCGACCCGACAGGGCCGGGTTCCTACGTTGTGGAAAGTCATGATTTGCAGGCACTTCATGCCGGAGGAGGGACTCGAACCCCCGACACGCGGATTATGATCGGCTGGACGCATGGGTCTGAGGGTTCAGATGGACCCTCTCAGGCACGGGAAGGTGATCTCAGTTCGCCCGAAAGTCGCGAGTTGGGTGCGAAATCGGGTGCGAAATCCAGGCGGAAGCGGAAGCGCCGCAAACCCACCGGCGAGTCGCGCCTCACTGCCTGCCCTCTGCCGCACCCACCTGAGAGCCAGCCTAGCGGCGCCTAGGCGTCACCCGTCAAGGGAGGTAGGCCCGACCCCCTTCGGGGGTTGACGGGTGCGCCGGCGCCGCTACGGTCGCGCTCAGGTCGGGCGGCACGGGCCAGATGAAAAGCGCCGCTTTGCATGGAAAGCAGCGCCCCGCCTGAGGCGAGCGTGGCCAGCGCACTGCCCCCGGTCATTGGGCAGGTGCCGATGAGGGAGTCCTGTCGCCGCGCTGGCGAAAGACGACGATCAGGGCGATCAGAAGGAAGCCGAAGGCGGCGACTTCCGGAGCGAGGATCGCCAACAGCACGACGATCACGTAGAAGCCCATGTTGGGCGTCGTCAGCGCGGTCATCGCGCTCACGTCATCGTCAGTGACGTCGGGCTCGAGTAGGTCGCGGTGCGAAGCCACGTAGCGCCAGAGCAGCCCGATCACGGCCGAGATCGAGAGCAGCACGAGTCCGTAGAAGATCACCGCTGCCCGTTCGGCGGTGGTCGTATGGATCGCCTCGGCGATCAGCTTGGTCGGGAAGGGCAGGAACGAGACGAGCATCAGCAGGAAGAGGTTGAGGCGCATGACGACGCTATCCGCGCTCGCCAGGAGGTGGAAGATCCGGTGGTGAGCGAGCCATAGGCCGCCGACCGTGAGGAAGCTGGTCGCGTAGGCCAGGTAGGACGGCCACTGGTCCGCGATGCCCTTCCAGAGGTGCTCGAAACCACTCTCCGGCACGTTGATCTCGAGGATGAGCAGAGTGATCGCGATCGCGAAGACCCCGTCGCTGAAGGCTTCGACCCGACCCGTGTCCCAGCGATTACGCATCAGATCTACTTCGGCACCGGGCCTGGGCGTCCTCCACGGCACGACCACGCCAGGCGATCAAACCCGCGCCGAAGTCAGCCTGGCTAGCGGCGGCTGGCGATGACGGTCGTGGCGATCACGAGCGCCACAGCGACCAGGGCGCCTAGAGCGCCGAGCCAGTTGATGCCGGTGGTGTTTCGGACGTGGTCGGCGTAGGCAATGAAGGCGATCGGGACCGCCACCGAGAGCACGAGGAAGAACACGCGCAGGAGATCCCGCCGCGTCTGCCCGCGCTCCTCGTGCTGATCGGCCGCCGCCTTAGCGGCCTCGGCGCTGGCGGCCTCGCCGCCGTAGAAACTCATCGTGCGCAGGCCGAGCGATCGCGCGTGACTCTCGCAACCCCAGGCCATCGCGATCATGAAGCTGACCGGCAGCACCCAGGTCGTGATCCAGATCGCAGCGCCGACGAGGAAGCCGAGCGCTGCCTTCAGGCGCCAATGGGCGTACTTATTGCGTTCCTCGCCGGATCCACCCGAGAGGAACCCTCCGAAGATCAGGAGAAGGTTGACGCTTCTCACCCAGACCCGCAGCGACCGGCGTTTGGTCGGCTTCTCCGGAAGCGGGGTGCCTTGAACTGCCAGCAGGCCTTTTCGGGCGGCCTCGACCGTGGGGTGGACGCCGCGCAGTACCAGAACCTGGGCATCGGTCTCGAGCTTCCGCGGGTCGTGGCCGTATAGGGCCGCGATCCGCCGCTCCATCCGTCCTTCCTGCCAGAGGTAGGCGAGGTAGCCAGGGACGAGTGCGATCAGGAACGGCGTGCCGGAGACCGCACCGTCGATGCGCGCCACCTCAGCGGTCTGGGTGCGGACCTCTTCGGCAATCACGCCGCGGGGAGTGTCCGGCCGTTCCCGCCGGACCTGATTCGCCCATTCCAGCGACGGATCGCCGAGGTGCTGCGAGCCAAAGAGCGTCAGCCGCTCGGCGACGTGTTCGGGGTCCCGGTAGGCGATTCGTGCCAGCCGGCGCCCGTCGGCCAGTCCCCTTCTGATTCGTCCCTTCGATTCGGACGGCTCGTCGCCGTCGGTCGGCATCTGGACAGGCGCTTCAGCAGGAGACATTCACCCAAACCTACTCCAGCATCAACGCAACGCTGGCTACTGACGGAGCGGGATTGGCGGGTCGTGTGCAAGGGCAGGAGCGAGGGCTGGTCGCCCGAATGCTGATGCGTGCCCGATGAGCGCCCCAATCCTGCGGGTCGCTTTGGTCGCCTCCGGCGGCGCGAGGAGACACCGCTCCAGTTGGCTGAACGCATTGCAGGCGCCTACGGCCTCGTCCTCCTCCTGATCCTGGTCACGTTCGTGGTCATGATGACGCTCCCGCCCGAGGGCTGGGGCGGTCGGACGGCCGCGGTCGCGGTCGCGGTCACGACCGCTCTCATTGCGTTCACCAGCTCGGACGTGCGGCCGACGCGGGTGCGCCTGGCGCTCGTGGTCGCCGCGGTCGCGGTGATCGCCGCAGTGATCGCCAAGGCGATCGATTCGGATCTGATGCTTGGCGTTGCGTTCGGCGTTGCCTCGATCCTGTTGGCGATCGCGGCGGTGACGATCCTCCGACGCGTGATCGGCGCGATCCGGGTCGACTTCCGCACGATCCTCGGTGCGGTCAGCGTCTTCGCCCTGCTGGGTCTCTTGTTCTCGTTCTTCTACTTCGCCTTCAGCCGCTTCAACCACAGCGATTTCTTCACCGGCGTGGCCCACCCTCATGCCAGCGATTTCCTCTTCTTCAGCTACACGACCCTGACGACGACCGGTTACGGCAACCTCGTCCCGGCTGGGACTATCGGTCAATCCGTCGCGGTCTTGGAGATGCTGCTCGGCCAGATCTTTCTCGTCACCCTCGTCGCCGGATTGGTCAGCCTCTGGCGCCCCGCCGCCGCCAAGGCGCCGGCCGACTGACCGATATCTCAGCGCTCACGGGCTCAGTCGCAGGCCGAGCTGGTGGCGCTCTTCAAGTTATCCGCAGCTGAGACAGTGCTGGCGATCTCAGCCGCGATCGGAACCAGCTGCTGGGCCGTCGGGGACGCGGGCAGCGCCTGGACCGAGGTCGAGAGGCTCGAGACCGATGACTGCAGGGCGCTGGTCTGGCTCGGGAAGTCCTGCTTTGCCGAGCTCACGACCGCGTTTGCGTCGCTCTGCACCTTCTGAACGTCCGTCTTCAGCGTCGAGACGGCACCGCTTTGGAGCTGGACGTTCTTGAGGCTGTTGACCGAGTTCTGCAGATTGGTGACATCCGAGCAGTAGGCCGGCTTGCTGCTACTTCCACAGCCGGCGGCTACCAACGCCACGGCTGCCAGCACCACCGGGATGAACAGCAGCCTGGTCGTCTGGCGTGACATCAAGACGCCCCAGCCGCACGCCGGAGGGCGTGCATGTTCCACCCGAGCGCGGACATGCCGATGCCGTTGACGATGAAGCCGATGCCGACGAGCACGGCAAGAGTCGCATAGCCGATGTTCGGATTGGAGACGATCACGATCCCGGCGATCAGCTCCACGGCGCCGGCGATCATGTTCCAGCCGCGATCCTCGATCATCTCGAAGGCGGCGACGAAGCGGATCACGCCGACCACGATCAGCCAGATTCCAATCAGCAAGGCTACGAAGACGACCCCCTGGACCGGGTGGCGGATGAGGAGGACGCCGACGATGGCGGTCAGGGCCCCGAGCAGGGCAACCGTCCCGCGGTTCTGGGTGCCGTGCATGAGCGAGGCGGCCAGCTCGAGAATGCCGTCGAGCAGGATGAAGATTCCGATGATCACCGCCAGGGTGGCCAGGCTGTCGCCCGGCTTGAAGAGGACCGTTATCCCCACCGCGATGCTGAGCAAGCCGACGAGTAGAACGAGCCACCAGCCTCCCGTTGCCACGCGCACATCATCTTCCACCAGGGTGTCGTTAGCCATGGTTCCCCTCCATGCGCATATCCGGAGTCAATCGCTGATCGCCCATTCTTCCTTTCCTTTGCGGGAAGCCAGCAGACCGTACGGCTCGCGACCGCAGGTGCCATCACCCCAAGCGGGTGAAATACCCTTCGGTTGCCACTGGTTCACCCTCTCCGGGCAGTGGTTTATTTGGTGCTTTCCAGTCGCCCGATCAACGAATCCTCAGTGTGCCGGTTACTCGGGTTAGTTCGACGCACGCTTCGACGCACAGTTCGTGGTGGGCGCGATTCCCGAACCGACCGGACCTGTCATGCCCCGCCCGAATCCAGCAGAACTCAGGTGACGAATCCCCCCGACACGCGGATTCTTGAGGCGGACTCGGAATCCGCGTGTTCGCACGTTGCAGAAAGTATTGATTTGCAGGACCTTCATGCCGGAGGAGGGACTCGAACCCCCGACACGCGGATTATGATGACGGCGAGGAGGGGTCATCTGAGGCCGGGGAGGCGTAGCTCGGGCGTGCTGAGGTGCTCCCAGGTCGGCCGCGAAGTCGAGAGTTGGACGCACAGTTGGACGCACGGTGTCGATCCGGCCCCGGGGCGTTCCCAGATCGGGACCCGTATCGGGACCCGCTGGAAAGGCGTCTGGGACCAGTTCAGCTTCCGAGCCGATCGGTTATCCGCGGCTTCGGATCAGCCAGGACGTGCCGCATTCCACGCATCCGATCCAGGTCCCGTATCGGGTGTAGTCGATCAGCCGGAGCCGCAGCGGGCTTCCGTGCGCGCACCCGACGGCACCGGCCTGCTTCTCCTCCCGATGAAATTGCGATGGGGTGGTTTCGGTTCGTCTGTGGGTCACCCTGTGAGGGTTGCGAGGGGAGGCCAAGGGAAAGGGAAGCTGCACACAAACGCCGGGCAAAGACCGGGCCTCCTTGATCGAATCTTTCGGAGGCCCTTCTCCGGCCTTTCAGGAACCAACCGAGAATCCGACCACGAATCCCCGGCACCGGAGGCATCGGATGGACAAAGCAGAACACGACCACAGCGATCATTACCTCGTCGCCCAGATGCGAATCGAAGCGCGGCGCGCATGGAGAAGGCCCAGGCCCCGGGGGGTGATCCGGGCGGCCAAGGAGCGCGGGTTGGCTCGGCCAACGCCGCTCACCCCGGCTGACGCACCGCACCCAGAGGCTGCGCTCGGTGCCTGATCCGCGCCAGGCGTCAAGATCCGCGGGTTGTTCGAACGGCGCTTCCACACGATGGGGACCGAGATCCGCGTTCTGATCGGAGCTCGAATCGAAGACGGCCAGCCGGAGCCCGCTGTCATGGCGGAAACCGTCGAAGCCCAATTGACCGAATTCGATCACGACCTGTCTCGTTTCAGGCACGACAGCGAGCTCTCTCGACTCAACCGCGATCCCCGCGAGGTGGTTCCAGCTTCCCCCCTGCTTCGCGCCGCCGTTTCGGCCGGGCTGTGGGCCGCCGAGCGCACGGGCGGCCTTGTGGATCCGACGCTCCTGCCTCACCTCGAGGCTGCGGGTTATGTGGAGTCACGCAGCGGCGTCGCCTCGGAGCCGCTCGATTCCGCCCTGGCCACCGCCCCGTCTCGGCGCCCGGCCGGTCCAGCTCCCGATCCGGCATGGCGCCTAATCCGAGTGCTCGAGGAGGAGGGCGCGATCAGGCGGCCCCCGTCGGTGAAGCTGGATAGCGGCGGCATCGGCAAAGGCCTGGCGGCCGACCTGGTCGGCCGGCAGCTGGCGGGCTACGCGCGCTACGTCATCGATTGCGGCGGAGATGTGCTGGTTGGCGGCAAGCTCCCTGAGAGCGCGCCGATCGAGCTCCAGATCCGCCATCCGCTGAGTGGCGCTGCCGCCGAGTCATTCGCGTTCGAGCGTGGTGCAATCGCGACATCCGGCCTGGACGCGCGTCTGTGGAGGCTTCCCGACGGCACGCACGCGCACCATCTGATCGATCCGGCCAGCGGCCGGCCCGCCTGGACAGGCCTGATCTGCGCGGCCGCGCGTGCGCCGACCGCGCTCGAGGCAGACGTGCTCGCCAAGGCTGCGCTGCTCAGCGGCCCCGACGGCGCAGCCGCGGTCCTCGGCGAGCACGGCGGTCTAGTCGTCCGGGACGACGGCAGCGTCCAGCGCATCGGCCCGCTGCGCGATCCTCCACGCGTACGGATCGCGCCTCGCTGACAGTTCTCCCGTGCCTACAGCATGCGGGCATGCGGGCAACTACCGAGTGCATGCCCCGGGTGGCCACCGATGTGACGGGGCGGAACCGACCCTAGATTCGGCGGACATGGCGGACTCTCCGTCACTAACCAAGAGGGGTGAGTGAGAGATGACGTATGTACCGCAGATCGACGAGAACGCCTGCGCCGCCCATGGTGATTGCGTTGACCTCGCCCCGAATGTGTTCGCCCTGAACGAAACCGCGCATGTGATCGGTGCCGGTCCAGAGGATCTGATCATGAAAGCGGCCGAGGCATGCCCCTCGACGGCGATCTCCGTGATCGACGACGAGACCGGCGACCAGGTCTACCCCTAGGCGTTCGTGTTTCCGGCCCGGACAGTGATGATCACCGCCGCCGGATCACTGGCGCTTGCCATCCTCGCCGGCTGCGGCGGCGACAGCCGGCGCGCGGAGAGCGAGGGAGGCCAGACCGTCGCCGTCACGCCAACGACGCAGTCCACCCAAGTCTCCAGTCCAAGGCCGGTGGCTATTGCAAAGGTCACGGATCCAGCGCGGCGCGCGTACATCGCGCGTGTGGATCGCATCTGCAGCAATCTCGACCCGGAGCGCAGCTCCGCTCGAGAGCGCGTGGCGGGCTCGACGGACCTGCAGGAGGCGAGCAAGGCCTACGACGACACCATCACCTCGGGAGAGGCCGAGCTTCGGCGAATACAGACCGTTCCGCCCCCTCCGGGCGAGAGCCAACTGCTTCGCGCCAATGTCTTTGACGTCATCAACCGGCAGCTCGCCCTGCGTGGGGAGATCCGCAATGCGCTTCCCTCGCTCGACATCGCACGACTCCAGGCACTTCAAGGCCAGCTCGATGACCTGAGCCGGTCGGTAACGGCATTCGCTCGCGGCTATGGCTTCAGGGTCTGCGGAGAGGAATAAGGACAGATGCCCGAGCCATCCACGACCCCGGAGCCCCCCACCGCTCGCCCGGCCGCGCCGACCAATGGGCAACTGGGGGCGCAAGCGCCTCAGACGCCTCGTCCGCAACGGCGTCCGCTGCCGAGCCCCCTCGCGGTGATCACGGCGGGTCTGGGGCTGTTCTTCATCGTGCTGACATTGCTGGCGATTCAGGTTCGCAATGGCCGGGACCCAGCGCTCGGCCCAGGTCCGGTGGTGCAGTCCAGCAATCAACCCCTCGCCAAGGGCTCGAAAGCCCAGCAGGCGACCCAAGTCGTCAGCCGCACCTCTCCTGTTCCGCCATGAGCGCGCAGTCTTCCAGCCCACCGGTGGCCAGCTCCGAAGGTCCCAGCCTGAGCGTGCGGATCGCGGCCGTGTTGGTCGTTTTCGCCCTCGCCGCCCTCGCCGCCTACACCGTGTTCAGCGGGCCGACCCGGGTCTCCGTGGGTGGCCCGCAGACTGCTGCCCCGATCAATTCCGCCCCACCCGCGAGCCAGCAGGAGCCTGAAGGGGAGGGAGGCAGAGGTGACTGAGCCGAATCCAGCCAACTATCCCTGGTGGCTTGCGTCTCGCTCCGCCGGGATCGTCGCCTTTGTGTTGATCGCGAGCGCTGTAATCCTCGGGCTCGTCCTGGCCTCTCGCTTCTCATGGCCCCCCGGGCTGAAGCGAAAGGTGCTGAAGGTCCACCAGCAGATTGCCCTCGCCGGTCTGGCGGCAATTGGCGCGCATGGTGCACTGCTTCTCGGCGACAGCTTTCTCAACCCGGGCGTTACCGGGATCACGATTCCGTTCACCCTGGGCTATCGGCCGGCGTGGACCGGGCTTGGCATCCTCGCCGGATATCTGGCGCTCTTGCTGGGACCCACCTTCTATGTTCGACGCCGCATAGGAGCTCGTCGTTGGAGGCGCATCCACCAGGCCACCGTCGTCGTCTACGTTCTGGCCGTGCTGCACTCACTCGGTTCGGGAACCGACGGGGCAAGCCTCTGGTTCACGATCATGGTCGCGTGCAGCGCTGTGCCGATCCTGGCACTACTCATCCTTCGCTACGGGCGCCGAACACGGACGCCGGCCCGCGCGCCGATCCGCCCAGGGCCGAGCGTCGCCACGGATCCAACTCCTGGCGCGTAGCGCGTTCCGTAGCGCAGGGGCACGAACTTGACGGGTTGGTTTTCGAACCAAAGCCCAGCGGTCTTCGCGAGATACCGCGGGGGTGTCGCAGAAGCAGGTGAGAGGTCGTCAAGGCGTTCACCCGACGCTTCGCCACGGGAGTTAGGGCTGCGCCGCGAGGGAGGCGATCCCGCGAACGGTTCCCGGACGGACCAGGCGGCTCACGGGCCCGGCCTTCTGCTTCAGATAGCGGTCGAAGAATGCGATCGTCACGCGCTCGACGATGGAAAGCTGAGGCCGCTCGTCTGTGTAGGGCGACAAGTGTGACGCGCCGAAAAGGGTGAGGAGATACTTCGGCGGCGAAGCTGCGTCGTAGAAGCTCCGCGTGAATCTCGGAGGGTTGATCGTGTCGGCGGTGCCCTGTGTGGCGAGGAGGGGTGGGGTGTCCGGAGGAAAGCTGAACCCGGTGCCGCCCGGGATCCTTGCCCCCGAGAGGATCGCCGCGGCTCCCACCCGCGGATCGCGAAACGCGCGGTCATAGGCGACGGCGAGCGCCGTCTCGCCGCCGTCGGAGTGGCCGGATACCGCGATCCTCTGCGGATCGATCAGGCCCTGGAGTTGGCTCCCCTGCCTGCTGCTTGCGGAGAGCAACTTCGAGATGACGAAGCTCATGTCGGCAGGCTGGTTTATGAGGTCAGACTCGTCTGGCCCTCCTGGCGCCTTTGCGTTCTCGAGTGGGAAGCGCGGCGCGGCCACGACGTAGCCAGCACGCGCCCAAGCCTCCAGCAGCTTGGAGTAGGGCGCCGGCGTCAGCGTGAAGCCGTGGCCGAAGACCACCAGCGGGAAGGGCTCGGCAGCGCGTTGGGGAGGCGCATTACGCCGCTCCTTCGCCGATGCCGGACCGAGCGCCGGATACCGGACATAGGTCACGAGTCTCCGCGGTGAGCTGGCGCCGCTCGGCAGCCCAATATGGCGCGAGTGGTCAATGAGGGGTAGGACGCGCAGGCCAACCGCAAAAGGGGCGCGAGGGGGACTGGCAGGGGCCGCTGCAACCGCGGGCTGGGTAGGTGCGCCATCCTGCGCCCGCACCGGAGCGCGCCCCGAGCTTCCCGTGCCGAGCGTCGCGATCGCAAAGCCGCCGCCGAGCAGCGCAAGAATCACGACTGTCGCCGCAATTCTCCGCTTCAGATGAGGTGCCCTCCGGGACTGGATGCGTTCACCTCCTCTTCCTCGTGCTCAATGTCGCGGCGAATCCAGCGCCTTGAAAGACCACAAGAAAGGCGCCGCTGGGGATCAACCCGGCGGTCGTGCGCTGGGGAATCGTCGCAGTAGCGAATAGGGCGGGGCCAGATCAAGGCCATCGGGATCACGTAGATATCCCGGGCCCCGACCGGATCGACCTGTGTGGCCGTATTGCCAGACGATCCGTTTGGTCCGCGGGTTGACCACGATGACCCGGTTGTTGTCATCGTCGTTGGCAAGGATGTCCCCGTTCGGGAGCGGCACGGCGAGCGAGGGTTTATCGAGTGCGTGTCTGCCCTTGGGGGCATATCGCCACTTCAGGCGGCCATGGAGATCGAACATTTCGATGGCGCCCGGATGGACGTAGTCGGCGCTCAGAAAGAGACCAGGCTTGACCTCGTTCGTGTCCGAGGGGTAGCTAAAGCCCGGTGGGTGAGCGGCGCTGATCAGCTTCCCGGAGGGTGCGAGCAGGTCGATCCAGTTTCCGCTGATTTCGGTGACGACCGTCCCGCCGTCGGAAGTTGGAAAGGCTCCGTTCGGGCTGGCGAAGGACAGCGGCGGGTCATGGAGGCACGACCCGGTCGATCCGAGCTGGCGCAGCGGAGCATGGGAGGGCGGGTGGAGAACAATCAAGCGGCAGTTCTTGATGTCGGCGCTGAGGATCGTGCCGCCCCCGATCGGGATCGCGTCGTCGGGATTGTCGAGCCGGTTCGCGGTCGCCCCGGGAACTCCCGGACGCCCGTAGCGGTAGACGATTCTGTGGCGGCGAACATCGATGACGCTGATCACGAAGTCGTCCTCCTGGGTGGCGACCACGAACCGTCCACTGGAATCGAAGAAGGCGTCGTCAGGGGACTTGAACGTCTGGCCGGGACGCAGATCACCGGGTCGAGGGAACTGCCAGACAACATGGCCCGTGGGATCCAGCTCGAGTAACCGGTTGTTACCGCGATCGGCGATCAGGACGTCGCCCGGCAGGACCGATGGGTTGGACCTTGGACGTGTGAGAGCGCGGCTGTCGGAAACCGGAACTTTTGCGGGGTGGGTGCCGATCGAGGGCAGGACCACGAATATGCCGATCGGGACCAACACGGTCAGAACTGCGGTTATGCGGCGCCGCCGAAAACGGCGCCGACGCTCGAGCCGGCGGCGCTGCCGCAACCGATCGGGGAGGTTGGGCTGCTGCGGAGGTCATCTGACGGAGCGGGTGAAGCAGTGCGCGGTATTCGACACGACGCCCTTTGCGCTTCGAGGCGTCAGCGCTCGAGCCCTAATTGAAGGGGACGCTGACCGGGCCCGGCTGGCGCCTGTAGACGGCGAAGAAGTCGCGGTCGTCGGGGCTGAGGTAGCGGCCGTCGGGCTGGTTCGACGGCCCGACCTGCGTCGGGCGGAGGCCGTGATGGTGGGTGTAGGTGATCAGCGTGTGCCAGTCGGCGTTGATGTCGAACTGCATCGCGTTGACCGCACCAGCGCGCTGGAGGATCAGGGCGAGCGAGGTCACGGTCATGTCGTTTGCGGCCGCGAAGATCAGATTGCCACGGCGATCGATGCCGACGCCCGTGCGCCAGACGCGGACGGCGTTGCCGACAGTGAAGCCCCACTGTGAGCTGTCGTTCAGGTTGGGATTGAGGCGCCGATGCCAGACGATCGGCGGCAGGCTCTGACGGGACCAGGCGACATCGGGCCCGGGATTCGGCCCGCCGTGCCAGATCTTGATCGCGATCTTGCCGCTGCGGTATCCGAGCAGCGTGGCGTTGCCCTGCGCCAGCGGCTCGTTGATTCGCCCGTTGTCGGTGGAGCCGTTGTTCACGTCTCGGTAGATGAAGCCGGCGTTGAAGGTCGCGAGCAGCCGTCGGCGCTGGCTCTCGGGGATCATTGCCGGACCGCGCACCGCGGCGCTCGGCGGCTCGTAGCGGCCCGGGTAGTAGGCGAGGTCGGTGCGGGTGTGATCGAACCAGGCGAGGTAGGCGACGTTCCGTGGGTAGTCGGTCTCCGGCCGGAAGGTCGTCACCAGCACAGGTGGCCCGCCGCGCACCGGCGGCCCGGTTGGCTTCCAGACCCCTTCACCGCGAAGCCGGTGCCGGAAGACCGGCTTGATCGGCGGGGGCCAGGCACGCCCTCTCGCCTGCGGTCCAGCAGCTCCACCGGTCTGCGGCAGGCTGGTCAGCTGGGGGCCGCCCTTCGAGGGGGCGTTCCAGCTGTAGTAGACGTGCTCGATCTCGTCGACGACCTGGTTGCCGAAGGGGACGTCTGCCCTCACCCACTCCACGCTGTTCGCAAAGAACGGCGTGCTCGACGGCCGCAGCATCCATGTCGCATAGGAATAGATCGCCGGCGACAGCAGGACGAGGACAGCCACGGCCAAGATTCGCCGGCGTCGCCGGCTCCGTATGGCGGCCTCAGCTTGTCGCCTCTGATCTCGGCGGGCCGCAACTTCGGCCAGCGGGGCTGAGCCGGACGCTGAGTCTGCGGCATCCGGTGGGTCATTCAGGACAGAACCGTAGCCAGGCCGCCGCATACCGCCCATTCGAGTCACCCTAGGCCCGATCGGCCAAGACAGGCTAAGGCGGCAATTAGAAAGCACTTAGGCCCGAGAGCCCTCCTTGATCTCCTTCTTAGGACCTCCCTGCATCGTCGGATACACGATGGAATCTCTCGAGATCATTGTGCTGCCGGTGGTTCTCGTTGGCGCCCTTCTCCTTGGTGCCGTCTGGACCAGCGTGGGGCTCCACTGGTTCAGAAACACCGAGTCGCTCCGGTAGGCCTAGCGAACCGAAGCTTCGGGTGGAGGTTGCTGTGTGGCCAAGGCCACTCAAGGCACTGCCCTCACTGTTGGCCGCGGTCCAACAGAATCGCCCATCCGAACAGGAGAAGCGCCCCCAACATCAACAGGACGCCCACCGAAAGCTCGCCGTGCACGAGCGAGCTGAAGCCGAACAGCGCGCAGATGAATCCAGTCCATGCGCTTAGCCCCCAGATCGGTCGCCCGTGCACTTGAAGCCTCCTAGGCAGGGGGTGGCATCGGTCGGTCCAGGACCATGGGAGTGGAGGACATCTCGGGCAAGCCAACCACCCGCGTCTCACGGCACGATGAGCACCTGATTAGAAGTGTCTTAGTCCCCCGGGGGCCGCCCGCCCGAACTTCGAGATCCGCCGCGCCAGAACCTGCTCCGGCGGACCGACGTCCCGTCGACTCTGCGTGTGGTCGAGTGACCGAGCGTCGTTCGCAGGCGCCCAGCTGGACGGGCGCCTTAGCCGCGGAGCGCCCGGAGGGCGTTCAGGATGACCGCCACGTCGATCCCCTCCTGAAGCAGCGCTCCCGCCACCGGCGGGATGTAGCCGAAGGCGGCGAATCCCATCGCGATGAAGCTCAGGCCGAGACCGGCGACCACGCTCTGGCGCGCGATCGTCAGCGAGCGCCGACCGATCAGGATCGCATCCGCGACACGATCCACGTTGTCAACGGCGATCACCGCATCCGCCGTTTCCGAGGAGACGGTCGCCCCGACGCCGCCCATCGCGATGCCGACGTCGGCCAGTGCGAGCGCCGGCGCATCGTTGACCCCGTCACCGACCATGACGACAGTGCCCCCGTCGGAGCGCTCGCGTGCTCGGCGCACGACTTCGGTCTTCTCGTCGGGCGAGCACTCGGTGAAGACCTGATCGACGCCCACTGCCTCCCCGACCGCCTCCCCGACCGCCCGCTGGTCGCCGGTGACAAGCACGAACCCGCTCGGGAGCTCCAACACCTGGTTTGCGGAGGGGGCCGAGATCACTCTGCCGCTACCGCCGTCGGGGTATCGAATGCGGACGCTTTCATGGATTCGGTAGTCAGCACGGAGCTCAGGCCGCCTGCGATGGCCGAGAATGTGGGCCATGGAAGGTCAGGAGATTCACGCCGAGGACGTCGCGAGGATGCGCGAGCCGATCTCCGACGGCCAGGGCACACTGCGTGCCGAGATCTCCACCGCGATCGTGGGCCTCTACAAGGAGTACTACGGCAAGGGCCCGACCCACTGCCGCACCTACCTGGAGCCCGAGCTCGTCGTGGTGGTCCTGGGTGAGGGATACACGGTCGGCGAGGGGACGCTGTTCGAGGCCGGCAAGTGGTACGAGGTCCGCCAGGCCCGGCTGATCTGGCAGGACAGCATGCAGGAGCGCTTCGTCGAGTCGATCGAGGGGCTGACGCAGCGCAAGGTCAAGGCCTTCATGAGCGCCAATCGCCAGGAGCCGGACTACGCAGTGGAGCTCTTCGTGCTCGAGCCGCCGGACGCCGAGGCGGCCTAGCCTCGAATACCGCTTTGGAAGCGCGCCGCCTTGGACGGAACGAGCGTCTTACGCGGCCGCCGGTCAGTCGCGTCTTTAATCGGACCTGGTATCAACCAGGACGAGTGGTCTGAGGACTGCCTGCCCAGACACCCGCCTATCGAACGAGAGCGGTGCGCAGGTCGCCTGTCCCGACACCCCCAGCACCCCTCCTCGAATAGGACAGTCGCGGTCTGACCGGCTTGCGGCTCGGACTTGGACCCCTGAGCGGTCCGAGGAAGGTGGTTCAGATGGATCTTCTTGCCTGCCCGTCGTGTGGCCAACGATTTGCCGTGCATGCTGCAGGCGTTCTCGGCGGATGGCGTTGCAGCAATTGCGACAACGAGTTGAACGTGGTCGCCCGCAATGCCTTCCGGATGAGCTATTTGCGCTCCCCGGAGCCGCTTGAGTACCACCTGCACCCGCTGGGCAATGAGGTGGGCGAGGAAGCCAACCGAATCGAAGGCGGCCTCAATGCGTGAGAACGCACACCCTGGAGAAGCGCAGCGCTTTCAACTCCACCTCGCCCCGAGCCTCGTCAAGTTGCCCCGAAGGCGGAACGCCGAGGCGGCCAACAGGATTCTCAGGGAGCTGGCCGAGTTCTACCCAGTCACCCTCAGGGGGTCATCGGTGCAGATCGCCGTGGACCGCGGCCGGGCTGCGGAGGCACCACTTCGCGTCGCGACGATCCTCGACGACATCGACAAGAGATGGGAAGAGCACTTCCATCTGCCGGAGCTTGCTGCACCGAAGCTGTAGCGCAAAGCGGCCTTGGAGCTCCGAATTAACTTCGTTCGCGTGAGGGGAGAAGCGGGCTAGACAGCGCTTTGCATGGAAAGCAGCAGCAGCTGCCAGGGAGGGTCAACTCCCTCCGAGAGTGAGTGCTTGGGTCCCTAGATAATTCGTAATTCGCGGAGTGCCCCAATCAGCACCGCGCCGCGAATCTCGGCGATCCGCAGCGCGGTGGCTCGATCCTCCAGGCACCTCTACTTGTGGCCCTTGTGATGGCAGTCGTGCTTGTGGTGCTTGCAGTGATGGTCGTGCCCGCTGCCATGGTGGTCGGGGCTCGCCTGAGCGAGGCCGATTCCGCCGATCGCCAGCGCCGAGCTGATGCCCAGCAGCGCAGCAAACCTCGTGAATCGTCGGGTCATGGCTATTCCTTTCGTCGCCTTTGACGGTTCTTCGGTTGTGGCGACGCTATTCGGGCCCACCCAAAGCGCCGGAAAGCTGGGCGTTAAGAGCCATCAAAATGATCCAAATGCGAGAAACGACCCTCATGGCCGCTTTGGACGAGAAGTGGCTATTGCTTTGCATGGAAAGCAGCGGTTTGGGATGGCGCTGCTTCTTCTCGCGCGGAGGAGCAGCCGGGCGTCGCTATCCGGCCGGGACGGTACCGCGCGCGTACCAGGCCCACGCCGTTAGGCGGAATGGACCGGACGGCGCTCCGAGCCGCTCGGCCGCGCCGCGCTTGAAGCGCTTGCGCCCCGCCTCATCGAGCGCCTCGTGGAAGCGACCGAGATTGCCGACGCCGTTCGCGAACGGGTACCAGAGGTCATCGAAGTCCGCGTAGTCGGCACCGGCGTCGACCTGGCCGAGCTCGACCCCCTCAAACCCAGTGGTGCGCCAGAGCTCCTCGAGCTCTTGCGGGCGCGAGAACGGGTCGGGCTTGTCGGCCCCGAACGAACGGGCGAGCTCCGCGTCGACGTCGAGAGCGGAATCCCAGACCACCCGCAGGAGGGGCATGCCCCCCTCGAAGTCCCAGATGCACGCCGAGACTGCGCCGCCCGGCCGCGCAACACGCTGCATCTCTGCCGCACCGCGGCGGGCGTCGTTCATGCCGTACACGACGAGCTGCGCGAGCACGGCGTCGAACTCGGCGTCGCTCCAGGGAAGCTCCTCCCCGATCCCCACACGCAGATCGGCACCCGGTGCACGGTCGCGGCAAGCCGCGACGAAGCGCTCGGAGGGATCGATCGCGGCCACGTTCCCCGCCCCGAGAACCTCCGCCAGCATGACCGTCAGCGCGCCCGTCCCGCAGCCCACGTCCAGCGCCCGCTGGCCCGCCCGGACGCCGGTCACCCGGACCATTTCCCGTGCGAGCTCGGCACCGTAACGGCCGACGTGTCGGTCGTAGGCGTCTACCGCGGCGCCGGCAACGGGGGACCGCAGAGCTCGAGCCATGCTCTGGCGACCCTACATCCATCCACACTCCTACCGCAAGCGCGCGATCGCGCCCGACCCCGACCCCCACTGCTCTCCGTCGCGCAAATGAGCAGTCAGCCGCGCATCCCGGGGAAGATCTCGCCGAGCGCCTCGTGGCCGACGGGCTCGCGGGAGTGTCTCCGAGGCAGCTGCTTTGGACGAAAAGCAGCTATCCCCGTGTTGCTGATGCAGTGGGCGCGACTGGGTCCTCGACCTCACACCCGTTGCCCACCGCCCGGTCCATGAAGGCGGCGTCGCCGACGCCCTCGTCCATCAGGTGCACGTAGGCCCGCAGAGTGAAGCTCGGGTCGGCGTGCCCGAGCCACTCCTGCACCTGCTTGACGTTCCGCCCCGCCTCGAACAGCAGCGAGGCGCAGGTGTGCCGGAAGGTGTGGAAGCTCACCCACGGCATCCCCACGGCGTCGCGGGTCGGCTTCAAGACGCGGCGCCAGACGTTGGACGGCATCAGCTCGGTGCCCGTCTGGGAGGCGAACACCGGCCGGTCTTCGCGCCCGTAGGAGTCCCGGCGCAGAGCGAGCAGCCGGTGGGCCATGGCGGGGGAGAGGCGGACGTCCCGTCGGCCGTTGCCGCTCTTGAGCTTGCGGCGCTTCCCTCGATAGAACTGCTCCCGCACGTTCACTCGTGGGCGCTCGCCGAGGTCGAGATGCGCCCACGTAAGCCCGATCGTCTCGTTGCCCAATCCGTTGCCCATTCGGTGCCCTGGGCGGTGTCACGGACTCTTCGAGGTATGAGAAAAACCCGTCGTGCGGGGCTTTCTCTAGTGCCGGAGGAGGGACTCGAACCCCCGACACGCGGATTATGATGACGGCGAGGAGAGGTCATCTGAGGCGGGGGAGGCGTAGCTCAGGCGTGCTGTGGTGCTCTCAGTTCGGCCGGAAGTCGGGAGTTGGACGCACGTTTCGATGCACGCTTCGATCCGGAGGCGGATGCACGGCCCCCTCACGAGATGTGCCCGAGATCGAGCGCGAGCCGCAGCGCTGGCCCGAACTGAGTGGTCGCCGGGCCTTCCTCGGCGAACCCGGCGCGGGTGTAGAAGGCGAGTGTCCGAGGGTGACCGACGACGACGAGGCGCGCGTGCCCGGCAAGCGCGGCGCGATCCGCGGCGTCGCGAACCAGCGCACTGCCGATTCCCCGCCGCATCGCGTCCGGTTCGACGAACAGGTCAACGAGTTCAGCGTCGTTGCCAGCTTCGCGCCAGCTGGCGAAGCCGAGGGGCTGGCCCGCGCCATCGATCGCGACCCGGACCTCGCCGGCCGCCAAGGCATTCTCGTCTGCGCCGAAGATCCCGGGGTTCGCGTCAAGGCTCGGTCTGTCCTCGAGCCAGACGTAAGAGGCACGGCGGTGGATCTCGCGTAGCGAGTCAACGTCGCCGGGGCGGGCGCTCCGAATGCTCGCAAGCAGGGACAGACCGATGCTCAACTGTCGCCGGGGGTCAGGGTGCTGGCCATGCGCTCTACAGGGCCAGTGTCAACCAGACCCGATCACGGAGCGGCAACCCGTCGGTCATCGTTCCTTCGGGGTAGCCATCGGCCGGCGTGAAAGCGTCGCGCTCGATCGCGAGCATCCGAAAGCCGCGCCGCTGGTAGAAGCGCAGGTTGTCGATGTCCGCCGACGAGGTGCCGACCCGCATCGTCTGTAGACCTTCGTGGCGCGCCTCTTCGATTGCACGCTTCACCAGAGCCATCCCGATACCCCGGCCCTGGTGCTCCTCGGCGACGGCGAGGATGGCGAGCTCGATCTCGCCCTCGCTAGTCGGATCGAGGAGCTGCAGGCATCCGACGATCTCGCCGCCCAGCGTGGCGACGAGGACCCGTCCGAGATCGAGCAGCTCCTCGATTACGGTCGGAGACTCCTCCGCCAGAGCGAAGAGCTCCCAGAGCTCCCTTCGGCTCGACCGGTACCAGGAGAGCTCAACGCTCGGGACTGTACGGCTGCTCACCATCAGCCGGATGCGACCGGGACGTACTCGAAGAACCGGCCGAGATCGCGGAAGCCGACCCGCCGGTAGACGCCCTCGGCGATCGGCGTGGACTGGAGGCTCGCGGTCGAACAGCCGCGTTCGGTGGCGTCGAGAAGATGTCGGGTGAGAAGCGCCGTGGCGAGGCCTCGGCGGCGAAAAGGCTCCAGCGTCCCCATGTTGAAGATGCCGCAGTCGCCGTCGTGGTCGAACGCGATTGCGGTTGCCACGTCCTGACCGCCGATCGGCACCCCGAGCACGTGATATGCGTCCGGATCCACTCCGCCGAGCAGTCCATCCGGCAAACCTTCAGAGCTCAGATACGCGAGATAGCGCGGCCAGTTGAAACTCTCGACGTCGACCTCGATGGGTTGCGATTCCAAGCCTTCGAGGGACATCCCCATCGCCCGGGTCGTTTCCTCGAGTTTGTAGCCGCTCCCGGAGAGCTCAGCGCGCAGCGCGGCGTCACTCTCGTGGGCCCAGGCGGCGAAACGGTCCACCCCCGCGCTTGCGTAGACGGACTCCACGGCTTCGATCGCGAGCAAGCGCTCCGCTTGGCCCTGGCCGCGGCGAAGCACGACGTTGTTGAAGATCGAGCGCTCGGGCTCATTTGGGAAGACGGCGGCGGCGAATCCGTCCGAAACGACCACCTCCGCCGCGGCCGCACCGTGCGCGTCCGCCTCCCAGGACGCGAGCAATGTCGCCGCGCCACGGCGATAGAGGTCATTCTCGGTCCACGCCGGTGAGCGGACCCGCACGCTAGTCCCCCCAATGCTCGGGTACGAGGACGACGCGGAACCCATCGGGGTCCGCGACCGTCACCGCGTGCTCGTTCCAGTACGGGTTGGCCGCCGAGACGGGATGCACTCCCAGCCGTGCCGTTACCGCTCGGACCGTTTCCTCGTCTCCAAGGTAAAAGACGAGCAGCGACTCCGGATGCGGCTCCGGCGCGCGCTCGTTGCCGCCCATGGTGAACTCCAAGTGAGCACCGCCGTCGTCGGTGACGGCCAGAAACACGCCGTCGTAACCCGCGTGATCCAGGAAGCGGCCGACTTCCCGCAGCCCGATGCCGTCGCGGTAAAAGCGAACGACCTCCTCGAGGCGCTCGGTGTGTCTGGCGATCCGGAGTTGCATCAGAGCTCAGCTCGTGTGACATATCCAGCGCCGGTCAGCTCAGCGGCGAAGTTGAGCAGGACATCTCCGACCGCGGCGCGCACCTCCCCGTCCTCGATCCGGCCGTCCTCGCCGACGGACTTCCGGGGCACAAACACCCGGCAGCCGGCGGACTCCACCGCCCGCGCGCCGAGATAACCGAGAACGGTTCGCAAGGTCTCCTGGGCGCCTTCCCCGCGACCCTCCGGGGCGACATTGATCCAGGAGACGGGCTTGCCGTCCATCTCCGGTCCGCCGACCGTCCACTCGAGCAGGTTCTTGAAGGGGCCGGGGAGCGTTCCCATGTATTCGGGGGTTGCGAAGAGGACGCCATCGGCGAGCGCGATCTGGCGGCGGAGCTCTTCAACCGCCTCGAGCAGGGGCTCGTAGTCGTCATCCGGGCTGAAGAGCGGCAAGTCGGCGATCCCAGTGAAGAGGGCGGTGGATCCTTCCTCACGCCCGAGGTCGTGCGCGGCCCGCAGCGCTGCCAGGTTGGTCGAACGCCGACGCGTGCTGCCCGGGACCAGCAGGATCCGCGGTCGCTCCATCGCATCTGTCTTGGCCTCGGCGGTCATCCGGGCAACCGGTGCTCGTGGGGGTCGATCAACGGGAAGTCGAGGTCGACCTCGAAGGTCTTGTTGAAGTAGTTCGTGAAGGAGTTGATCGCGACGAGGGCGACGACCTCGGCGAGCTCGCCGTCACCGAGACCCTTCGCCCGTGCGGCTCTGACGTCGTCTTCGGAGTGCCGCGCGAGGCTGCGACTGCCTGCGCGAACCCGAGTACCGCCGCCGCGCGTGCGTCGCTCGATTCGAATCGGCGTGCCCGGTCGATCTCGGCCGGATCGAGCGCCAGCACATTCTCGGCGACGTAGCTGTGGGCCGAGGGGCAGTAGGCGCAGGAATTGAGTTGGGCGACGGCGATCGCGATCCGCTGGGCCATCGCGCCGCTCAAGCTGCTTCGATCGAGGGCCTTGGACAAGCCGAGGTACCCCGCGAGAACTGCCGGCGAGGCGGCCATCGCCCTGACGCTGTTCGGAACCGAGCCGAACTTCGCGCGCGCTTCCTCGAGCAACTCGGCAGTCTCGCCTGTTGCCAGCTCGGGTTCGACACTCTTGATCAGGGACATTGCTATTCCTTTCCGGGACGAGCGAGCAGCCGTCGGTCGGTTGATCTTCTCCCTTGCCCGGCTCACCAATCTCGACGAACGCCCAGCCGGCCTCCGGATGACTGGCATCCGCGAGCACGAGCTCGCATCGACCGTCTGACGGGGCGCGCTTGAGGAGCCTTGCGCTCACTCGAGGCTCGCTCATCGTCGTCGGTCCTCCGTCGTCGAACTGAACGTGAATCTCGCGATGTCGACCGCGGCGAGCTCAAGCTCGTAGCGCGCAATCTCCCGCAGCGCCCGCGGTGGGTGCAGGCGGTCAGCGCCCGAGTGCGTGAGGATGGACACCAGCCGGTCGGCGGTCTCGTCGAGCACCTCGGCGATCTCGAGGATCTCCTCAGCGCGCCGCATCATGCAAAGTTCCTCGACTGGTCCATATTGGACTGTTTAGTTCAATCCGGACCGCGAACGTTACGTCCAATCGAGTAGAGTCCCTTCCGATCCCGTGGACGCTGTAGGGGAGAAGCGGAGCAGCGCGGCGATCTCGGAAGAGAGCGAGCTCATCGCCAGGCTGCGGGCTGGCGATGAGGACGCTTTCAGGTCCCTGATCGAGGCGCACCACGGGACCATGCTCGCGATCGCACGGACCTACGTGAAGACGCGTGCGTCCGCCGAGGAGGTCACCCAGGAAGCCTGGCTGGGGGTCATCGAGGGGATCGATCGGTTCGAGGGCAGGTCGTCACTAAGACCTGGATCTTGCGGATCCTGGTCAACACGGCGATGGGCAGGGGCGGACGGGAGGCGCGCAGCGTGCCGTTCTCCTCGCTGGCCTCGGGCGACGAGGTGGAGCCCGCGGTGGAGCCGAGCCGATTCCGGAAGGCAGGCGAAGCATTCGCCGGAAACTGGAGCGCCTATCCGGGTGATTGGAGCGCGCTCCCCGAGGAGCGCCTGCTGGGGCGGGAAACCCTCGAGATTGCGAAACGCCGGATCGACACGCTCCCCGAAGCCCAACGGACCGTGATCGCGATGCGCGACATCGCCGGCTGTAGCTCGGACGAGGTTTGCGGGGCCCTTGAGATATCCGCCGAGAACCAGCGAGTTCTGCTCCACCGCGCCCGCGCCAAGGTGCGCGCGGCACTCGAGAGGCACCTGGATGGCTAAGGCGGCGGATCACATCACCTGCCAGGAACTGGTGGAGGAGGCCAGCGATTACCTCGAGGGCGCGCTCTCGAGCGACAATGCGGAGCTGTTCGAGCATCACCTCAACTACTGCGCGGGTTGCGAGCGCTACGTCGACGAGATGAACAGGACCGTTGGGACTGCCGGGAAACTCAGAGAGGACGAAGTGCCGCGTGAGACCATCGAGTTCCTGATCGAGGCGTTCAGGGGCAGGCGGTCGCCGTGATCGCCTACAAGTTCCTGCGGCCCGACGGGACGAGCATGTTCACGGGCTTCGGCTGGGAGCTTCCCGGCGCGGCGCCCGGGCCGTGGGTGGACGCGCGTGTCGATCCCTGTCGCAGCGGGGTTCATGCCTGCCGCGCCGCCGACCTTCCCCTCTGGGTCGGCCGCGTCATGTACGAGGTCGAGCTCGACGGCGAGATCGTGGAGGCGGCCAGCAAGCTGGTGGCCTCGCGTGGCCGCCTGCTCCGTCGCCTCGAGGCCTGGGATGAGGGCGTGCGCGACTCCTACACCCAGATGTGCGCCGAGCGCGCCCGCGAGCTCGTCAGGAGTGCCTCGGAGCCGCTCGACCCGGCCTGGGAAGCGATGATCGAGCCCGCCGCCGAGGAGAGCCCCGGCACGGTGGGCTTCGTGGCGGCGAGGATTGCCGAGGAGGTCGGGGGCCCGGAGGCTTACGGCGCCGAGCGCGCCGCCCAGGCCGCTTGGCTGGTCGAGCGGCTCGGGCTCGAGGCTTAGAGGTTGCCGAGGCGGGCCCCATGCGGGGCCCGCCGCCATCGGCGCCGCCTCTGACTACCTTGGCGGGAACTGCGAGTTCGGGGCCGGGTCCTCCAGGTTCTGCGTCGGAGGCTTGTCCGTGAACCCGATCACGGCGCAGTTGATGTCGACACCAACCGAGCCGTAGGGAGCGGGTTGTCCGGTCGCCGGGTCGACCCCGGTGAGGAGATCCGGATGCGTCGCGGCCAGGTTGAAGACGACGTTCTCGTCCACCTGGCGGGTGTTTCGTCCTTCGTTGACCGCCTTGTCGGTCCACAACCCGAGCTGGGCGTCCCAGAGGGGGCTGTAGGCCTGGGCGTGGCGAGGATCGCTCTCGGTCGGGAAATCCCCGAACACGTTGAGCAGATCGCCACCGCGGCGGAGCGCCTGGATCAGCGCGGTGTTGTTCGCACTTGCATCCTCGGCGGCATGTCCGTCCTTGACGAGATGGACGAAGCCCTGCGAGTTGGGGTTGTTCGCCCCGACCTGGCCGTTGATGAAGCCGAACAGCCGCTCGCGAGCGGAGCCGAGGAAATCATCGCCGCCGTTGTAGGCCGCCTTGTCCAAGGCGGGCACATACGTCGAGCGCTCGAGGACCGATGTGAGCGGCTGGCCCGCGTCGGTGCTCAGGTAGACGATCGGCTCGCCGGCGTCGAAGCCCTTCACGAAGAGCTCGTCGGCCCACGACTCCTGGAACTGGCCGGGAGCGGCCTTGGGCGCGATGTGGATGCCCAGGGTCCGATCGGAGGTGTTCGTGTGGTGCTCGACGTCGAACGGGCCGTCGCCGGTGGCGAGAATCGGCGCGTTGTAGACCGTCGGCGAGCCGGCGATCCGAATGAACGGGCTGTACCCGTCCCGCGCCACGGCACCCGGCTGGAAATTCTTCAGCGGGAAGCCGTCAGACCCCGGCTCGGCGACCCGAGTGGGACTGAAGTTCGGCGCACCTTGGAAGTCGACCACCGCCGATCCGAACTTGTTCTCGTTCGGCGAGGGAGACTCGAGGTTGACCGTCTGCACGCACTCCGGACAGCCGATCGACAGGTTGGCGAGCTTCGGCGCGTAGTTCACACCGAGGTCATGCGCCGCGCCCGGGTCGGAGGAGTCGAGCAGCGTGTACCAGACCCTCTCGCCTCCGGCCTTGCCGCGGTATAGCGGTACCCGCACCGTCTCTTTGTTGAGATCGACGTTGAGAGCGCTTTCCAGGGTCAAGTGGTCGCGGGGCAACGTGCCGCTGAGCTGACCCAGGTCCTTGGTCGCCTGCTGGTTAGAACCGGCGGAGGCCTGGGTTCCGACGAGCGCGCCGGTGGCGACGATCATGAGGCCCACGGCACCGAGGACCCAGCGTTTTGAGATCTTTTTCATCGCTACTCCTTTCAGGGCGGGGGTCGGCCCCGCGCCTGGCTAGACTGGACTGACGGGTCCAGTTCGCTGGAGGCGAAAAGCGTTACGGACTTAGTGGACTAAGGAGTCCAGGAAGGCGTAAGATTCACCCGTGGCCGTCACGCAGGCACCAAAAACTCCGAAGGGCCGCGAGACACGCGAGCGGATCGTCAGCTCGGCGGCCCAGCTGATTCGCGGCCGCGGCGTCGCCGAGACCAGCCTCGACGACGTGATCGAGGACGCCGGCGTCAGCAAGAGCCAGCTCTACCACTACTTCTCCGATCGCGAGGACCTGCTTCGCGCCGTCGTCGCCCACAACTGCGAGCACGTGTTGGCGAACCAGGCGCCGGAGCTTGGGCCCTTCGACAGCTGGAGGGCGATCCGGGCCTGGCTCGACAAGCTGGTTCGCCTGCAGGCTCAACGTGAGGCGCGAGGCGGCTGCCCGCTCGGATCTCTGGTCGCCCAACTGGCCGAATCGACGACGCGGCCCGCCAGGAGCTCGAGAACTCCTTCGACCGCTGGGAGACGGAGATCCGCGAGGGGCTCAGGGTGATGCAGGCTCGCGGCAAGATCTCGCGGCGGGCCGACCTCGACGAGTTGGCGACCGCGACCCTGGCCGCAATCGAAGGCGGCCTGGTCCTCACTCAGGCGCGACGGGACACTAGGCCGCTCGCCCTCGCGGCGGATACCGCCTACGCGCATCTGCGCGCGCACGCCTCCTAGTAGCGGGGGGCTGTCTCTCAGTTCGGCACGATTCGGGCCCCGCGCAGGCGAACCCCCGGATCCGTTCACAGCAAGCGCGTCGCGGGGCCGACCGAACTGCGGCAGGCGCCCCCGGTAGGGCGGCCCGCCGGGGCGGCGAGGGTGTGTGCGGTCGGCTTGACGACAAGATCGACACGACCGAGGATGGCTGGGCGGTGCCTGGGAGGGATCGAAAGTCTTGGGTCCAGAAGACCTACGCGTAACGGACAGCTTCGGAATTGGACTAACTAGTCCACTAACCAGCTGCGGCGCCTGCCCCGGTGCCGGAAAGGACCGACATGAGCACAACGCAGACCAACACGAAGAGGCAGCGAGGGCGAGTGCGGGTCGAACCAGGGGCAAAGCGTGTCCGCGCCTACCTGGGCGGCGAGCTCGTCGCGGACACCATGCGACCCACGCTCGTTTGGGAGGGGACGCATTACCCCGTCTACTACTTCCCGGTCGACGACGTTCGCAGCGAGCTCCTAAACGAGGACGGCGGCGTCGCCCACTCGCCGAGCCGCGGGGACGGACGCACCTTCACGGTGCAGGTCGGCGGAAAGGAAGCCGCTGGTGCGGCGCTCCGCTACGACGATTCGCCGATCCCCGAGCTCAGGGACAAGATCCGCCTCGACTGGGACGCGATGGATGCCTGGTTCGAGGAGGACGAGGAGGTCTTCACACACGTCCGCGATCCATACACACGGATAGACGTCCTGCCGAGCTCGCGCCACGTCCGCATCGAGGTCGACGGAGTCACCGTCGCCGAGTCGACCAGCGCGCGGCTGCTGTTCGAGACGGGTCTGCGTACCCGCTACTACCTGCCCAAGACGCACGTGCGGATGGACCTGCTCGTACCGACGGAGACCGCCACCCACTGCCCCTACAAAGGTGAGGCCGAGTGGTGGTCGGTGCGAGTCGGCGACGAGCTTCACGCCGACCTCGCGTGGTCGTATCCCACGCCGCTTCCCGAGAGTCAGAAGGTGGCCGGGCTGGTCGCTTTCTTCGACGAGAAGGTTGACGTCTACGTGGACGGCGTCCTGCAGTAGCAGCCCTCGACCAGGTTCAGCTGAGCCGCTTCGCCGTTCGAGGCGCGGGCGCCCTAGGACTCGTGCGTTCATTGGGACCAGGGAACGATCCCCAGATCCGGGCGGGCGGATCGTCGAGTATCGCCAGGTACTCGAGCAGGTGACCGTCCGGGTCGCGGAAGAACACGGTGGCGGCCGGCATCCAGCCGATCACCGTCGGCTCGTCGGTCGGCTCACCGAAGAACGACAGCGGCGGCACGCCGAGCGCCGTGAGCCGACGGGGCCCTTCGAGCACGTGTTGGAGCTCGACGTCGAACGCGATGTGCAGATTCAGACCCATCGTTGGCTTCGCCGACTTTGCCGTCGGTCCGCGCGCGAAGGTCGAGAACGACGTTCATCGTGAGTTGATGGGACTCCTCGTGCCGCGCTGCCTGCGGGTCCGGGTGCACGGCTCCGAGTGCCTCGACCTGGCCTGGCTCGCAGCCGGGCGGCTCGATGTCTCGGTGATGCTCTCGAGCCTCCCCTGGGACGTCCCGCAGCCTCCCCTGGGACGTCGCCGCCGGGGTCCTGATCGCAAGCGGGAGGACGAGGGGCCTTCCGGTAGCTGCTGGACGAAAAGCAGCACCGCTGCTTTGCATGGAAAGCGGCGACTAGGAGAGGCCCCACGCGGGCGCTGGGCAGCCAACCTAACTACGCCATGGTGACGCCTCTTACCGTTGGCTTGGCGCGGGGTAATCCCGTCTGCCTGTGTCTCATAAACGCTCAACCCCTGGACGAACTTGCAGGGGGGTCCGGCGCCGCGGGTGCTCTCAAAAAACGCCGGCATCGGCGGCGCAGGCGTCGGCTCGGGAGTCCGATCACCCGCGGCGGTCCCGTTGGAGCTTTTCGTCGACCGCTCAGCGGCTCTTAAGCGACTACTGCTTTGCATGGAAAGCAGCGGCCGGCACAAGGCAGGATGTACTTTCCCTTCTCAGCTCCAGCCTTCGCGGATCTCTGTGCCGAAGGTCAGAGCGGCGACATCGGCAGCGGCGAGCTCCAGTTCGTAGCGGGCCATCTCGCGCAACACGTCGCGCGGGTGCAACTGGTCGGCGCCGGACCGTTCGAGAACCAGTGCGAGCCGATCAGCCGCCTCGTCGAGGATCTCAGCGATCTCAAGAATCTCTTCAACGCGTCTCATCGGCTCGCACAATCGGTTGTCGGGAGGTGAACTGCATTCGGAATAAGGCCCTAGTAACCACTGCCTGCGCTCGAGCCCGCCGGTTGGCCGGTGACCTGGTCTCCGGCGGCAGAGAGCGCGTACCAGCTGCCCCCGAAATCCGTCAAGCCCTGGCCGCTGGTGTCGCCGGGGTTCTGATCGCCCGAGAACTGGTACAGCGGGTGGCCGTTGTACGTGAGCTGCGCCCCTCCGTCCGATCGGGAGGTGGTTCCGAGAAGCGAGGCATTCAGTCCGTTGCCGGCCGTGGGCTTGCCGCTGGCACGGGCAGGCGGCCAGTAGTGGGCGCACGTACCGAAGCACGCGCTCTGCGTTCCGGAGTCCTTCGCGAACAGGTAGAGGGTGCGTCCCTGGGCGTCGACCAGGACGGTTCCCAGGTTGCCCGCGTTCTGCGCCGCGACGGTTGCGGTCTGCCCGGAGGAAGTCTTCGGCGGCACGCTCGCCGCCGGCGCCGCGCTGCCGCCGCAACCGCCGACTGCCAGCGCGACCAGGGGGACGGCCGCGATGCCGGTCAGTGACGTGATGCTCTTGATGGAATCATGTCTCTGCTCCTTTGATTGGTGGGAGTTCGTGTCGCCGTGGCGAACAGCGGCGGTAGCCGGTGCTGCCCGGGTGAGTCCGTCGGAGTGGCGGGCCCCGGCGCATGGCCGGGGCCCTCGAGCTCCGAGCCGCCGACTCAGAAAACGATCAGCGAGACCGTCTTGCCATCGACGAGGGCGGCGTCGCCGTTGTTCCAGACGTTGAGATTCGCCTTGCCCTGAGCGTCGACCTTGGTGGCCGCCGTGACGACGTTCGCCGCTCCGCCGCCAACGTTTGCGCTCGAGGAGATCGCGACGCCCGAGTCAAGGCCGGCGAGCGTGAGCGTGTACCGCCCAGTGGCGATCCTGTGGATCGTCACCGCATCAGCGGCCTTGCTGGCGCAGTCGAACGCTCCGGGAACGGTTGCGTCCGGCGTCGCGTCCGACAGGTCGAGGTGTCAACCACGAGCGAGGCCTTGAGCCAGCCGGTCTGACACTCGCCCGGGGCGGCCCCACCGAGCCTGGCGGCGTTCGCCGCATTGGGGCGTTCGTCGCGTTCGTCGCGTTGGCCGCGTTCGTCGCGCTCGGCGCGACGGCGTCCGGCGCCAGCTTCGGAGTGGTGACGGCGCCGTCGGCGATCTTGCCTGTGGTCACCGCCGCGTGACTGAGGTTGCGCGTCTTGACGCTGTTCGGCTTCATCTTCACCGCCGCGTAGCCAAAGCCGCTGATCGCCGCGAACAGGGCGATTGAGGCCACGACCAGCGCGGGGCTGATTCGAAAGCGTCGTCGTGAATCTGTCTTGCTGCCTCTCATCTGTGTGCTCCTTGGGTTGGGTGCGCTGCGCCTTCAGGGTCGGTGCGCGAGCGCGCGAACGCGTCGGCGAGTTCGCCAGTCCGAGTCGCCAGTCAGATCCCCTCCGGAGGTCTAGGATCGCTGCATGGGGACGCCCGAGCCCGAGGGGCTTTCCGGCGCGTTGATTGGTCGTGAGCGTGAACTCACCGCAATCGATCAGCTGCTCGAGGCATCGGCGCATGGAGAGAGCACGTCGCTGGTCCTGCGGGGCGAGCCCGGGATCGGCAAGACCGCTCTGCTCGGCTATGCCGCGGAGCGCGGCGAGAAGCGAACGGTGCTCCGAATCGCCGGTGTCGAGGGGGAGTCGGACCTCGGCTTCGCCGGTCTGGAAGGGCTGCTGCGACCGATCACGGGGAAGCTCGATGAGCTGCCTCAGGCCCAGTCGGATGCGCTCTCGGCGGCTCTCGGATTCGCGCCGTCAGGCGGCTCGGATCGGTTGCTGGTCTCTGCCGCGGCGCTCAGCCTGCTTGCCGCTGCGGCCGAGGACCAGCCGGTTCTATGCCTGGTCGACGACGTCCAGTTCCTGGACGTTGCCTCCGTGGAAGCGCTCCTCTTCAGCGCGCGCAGACTCGGGGCCGAGCCGGTGGCGATGCTTTTCGTCGTGCGGGAGGGAGCGGACGGGAGATCGCCACGCCTGGGCTGTCCGAGGTCATGCTCGAGAGCCTTGGCGCCGATGCCGCCGCGCGGCTGCTCGAGGCAAGTGCTCCGGCCGCGGCGGATCCCGTGCGGGAGTGGCTGCTCGCGCAAGCCGCCGGGAACCCCCTCGCTCTGCTGGAGCTGCCAAGGGGCCTGAGCGCGCAGCAGCTGCACGGTCGCGCGCCCCTTCCCGAGACGACCCGCTTGACGTCCGGGTTGCGGGCGGCCTTCGCGCAGCGCGTGGAGCGGCTGCCCGCCGAGACCCAGGCCGCTCTGCTGATCGCCGCGCTCGACGACCGAGACGAGGTCGCAACGGTGATGCGGGCATCGGGCGAAGCAGGCCTGCCGGCCGACGCCTTGGATGCCGCCGAGCGCGACGGGCTCCTCCGGATCGCGGACGGCGCGGTCGAGTTTCGGCATCCACTCGTGCGCTCCGCTCTGCTGGAATCGTCGACGCACAGCGAGCGCCAGGCGGGGCATGCGGCCCTGGCGGCGGCGCTGAGCGCCGACCACCACGCCGATCGGCGCGTCTGGCATCAGGCGCTCGCGAGCGTCAGCGCCGACGAGGAGGTCGCTGCAGCGCTCGAAGCCTCGGCGCGGGGCTACGAATCGCGCGCGGGACACGCCTCGGCCGCCACCGCGTTCGCCCGGGCGGCGGAGCTGTCGGGCAGCGACGACAGCCGGATGCGCAGGCTCGCGGCCGCGGCCCAGGCGGCCTGGGCGGCCGGACAGCCGGACCAGGCCCGGGACTTGATCGCCCGAGTCCTCCCGCTCGCGCGGGATGAGCTCCGCGCGCACCTTCTCTATCTGCGCGGCGTGATCGAGGCGAGAACGGGCGATCTTCGCGGCGCCTTCGCCGTCCTGGTCGAGGCCGCCGAGACCAGTGAGAGTCCGTCGTTCCAGCTCGACGCCTTGAGTGAGGCGGGCGAGGCGTCCAACTTCGCGGGAGAGTCTGCGCAGGGTATTGCCATCGGCGCCCGCGCCAGCGCGATCGAGCCGCAAGACGAACTCGATCGCTTCCGCATCTGTGCGCTGACCGGGGTGGCGGCGGAGCTGGCCGGCGACCATGAGCGAGCCGAGGGGCTCGTGCGGGAGGCGATCGAGCGCGGCGAGCAGCTCGAGGATCCGGGCGCTCTGGTCTGGGCGTCGCTTCTGGCGACCATGGGTGTCACCGGGGGCAACTTCGCAGATGGCCTCCCGGCCTCGAGTCGTGCAGTCGCCATCGCGCGAGAGCGCGGGCTCCTCAGCATGCTCCCGCTGGCACTCTGGGCGCAGGCGAATGCGCTGGTCGGGCTCGGGCGCTTCAACCTCGCGCGATCCGCCGCGGAGGAGGGAATCAGGCTCGCGAGCGACTTCGGACACCGCTCGGGCGCGAGTTGGAACCTGACCGTAACCGCCCTGCTTGACTCGGTACAGGGGGAGGAGTCGGCGACGCGCAGCCATGTCGATGAGGCAGCCCAATTGGCCGCGGTCGGAGGCGGGACCCTGATCCTCGCCCATACCGAGTGGATGCTCGCGTTGCTCGATCTGACGCTGGGAAGGCCTGACGAGGCCACCGACCGCCTTCTGCTCCTGACAGCAATCGAGCGGCCCGAATTCAATCCACTGATCGGGCATTTGGTCGATCCCGGACCTGATCGAGGCGGCGGCGCGGTCCGGGCGGCTCGGCGAGACGGCGGAACAATTCGACCGTTACAAGAGCTGGGTGCGGTACTCGCCTTCCCCGCCCCGCCGGTCCGTGCTGGCGCGCTGCCGGGCGCTGGTGGGGGATGGGGACGTGCGCGAGCAATTCGAGGCGGCACTGGCGCCGGATGGGTTCGTCTCGCCATTCCTGATGGCGCGCACCGAGCTCCTCTACGGCGAGTGGCTCCGGCGCCAGCGCCAGCGGCGTGAGGCACGTCCGCATCTGCGAAGGGCGGCCGATCTCTTCCGTCAGGTCGGTACGACCCCCTGGGAGGAGCGCGCCGAAGCGGAGCTCCGTGCGACCGGAGAAAAGGCGAGGGAGCGGGACCCCTCGACGCTCGACCAGCTCACGCCTCAAGAGCTGCAGATCGCCGGTCTGGTCGCCTCCGGGATGACCAACCGCCAGATCGCCGCCCAGCTCTTCTTGAGCCCTCGCACCATCGACTACCACCTGCGCAAGGTCTTCAGCAAGCTCGGCGTCGCCTCGCGGACCGAGCTCGTCCAAATGGGAGTGCCGCAGCAAGAGCCCGTCTAGAAGGGGACGGCTACCCGCGCGAACCGGCGACGGCGACCGGCGAAGTCGCCGATGCGTTTCGGCGCTGATCGCCGGATCCTGATCACACATCCCAATCGCACCGTGGGGGATCGGCCTATCCGGTGCAGGCGGGAGAAAAGCAAGGACCAGGAAGGAATCGACATGCCCGCCGACAAGACGACCGCACACCACACGGCTCGATCGAGATACGAAAGGCGCGGATCGGGCCTTGTCGCGCTGTTCGCTGCGCTGCTTGGCGCGGCTGCAATCGCCGCCGCAGGTTGCGGCGGAGGATCTTCCGGAAGCTCGTCCGCCACCATCTCGTCGGCCGGCACCCTGCAGAGCAACCCGCAGGCGTTCGGATGGCTTCGGCCCGCGGCGGCGCCCTCAGGCTGGCATTCAAGCGAGCTGCCGAACGGCGCCGCCCGGATGGCGTATCCGCCTGACTGGAAGCCCATCCGGACGGATCCCGGCACGGTGACGTCAGCGCTGCGCGACGACGACGGCGACATCCGCGGCTACCTGAACGCGACGCCCCAGCAGGGGTCCGAGGACCTCGCTACCTGGGCCAGCTTCCGCCCCGACCACAACCGCGACGAGGGGGACGTCGACATCCGACCGATCGCGGCCGCGACCGATCTGCCATTCAGATCCGGTCCCGGCTCCTGCCTGACCGAGGACTACCGGACCTCGAGCGGGCAGGCCTACCGCGAGATCGCCTGCATCGTCCGGGGGTCCAACGCGACGACCGTGATCGTCGGCGCGGCGCCTCCCGACCGGTGGCACCAACAGGGCCCCGCGATCCAGCGCGCCATCTCCAGCTTCCTCACATGAGCCAAATCAACGAAAGGAACCAGACCATGTTCTCCACAGCAAAGGTGAGAATCGCAGCGATTCTCGCGGTGCTCGGCATCTTCGGCGGCGCAGCAGTGCCGGTCGCGGTCGCCCGACACCACCACCATCACCACCACAGCAGCGGCATCCCCCAGAACAACGGCGGAGACCACGACGCCGACAACAATGGCGGCCCGAGCGACGGCGACGGCCTCATCTAGCAGCCAGGTGCTGGCGATCGTCGCCGCGCTCGCGAGCGCGGCGACGCGCCCAGTCCCTGGCCGATCAAGGAAGGACTGACCAATGAAGGGTCCACAGGTGACAAATACGAACGGGCGATACGAGTTCCGTGTGCCGACCGGGGGCATGCTGGTTCTCGCCGACCCGCCGGAGGCGGGCTGGCAGTTGGAGAACCCGGTCGCGCAGGAGGTCGGGCATCCGCTCGCCCTGCCGGACCGCGACCGCCGCCCAGCCTGCGATCGAGTCACGATCGAGAGAGCGGCCCGACGATGAACGGCGGGCCGCAGACGGAGCTGCGCACCGCCGACCGCTCCTTCTTTCAAGCGCTGCTCGACCACGATGCTGCTGCCCTGGAGCCGCTGCTCGCCGCCGACTTCCTGATCGTCGACGTGGCGAGCGGGAGTGTCCACCGTCGGGATTCGTTCCTCGAGGCCATCGTCGGCGGAGCAGTGGTGTTCCAGAAGATCGAGACCTTTCCCGATGAGACGAGCGTGCGCCTCAGCGGCGCCGGTGCAGGGATCGTGGTTGGCCGCACCGCGATGTCCCTCGTCGGCCCAGACGGTGCCTCAGCTGACATCGCCAGTCGCTACACCCACGTGTTCTTCCGGGCCAACGGACATGGCTGGCAGCTGGTCTCGGCCCAGGGAACCCCGATTCGCCCCACCTCTTCCTCATGACTCGCGCCGGCTCATCCTTGGCGTCGTCGATGGAAGGCTCGCCCCGAAAGAAAGGAAGTTGATCATGGAGAGACTCAAGGGAAGCAAGCCATCGCCCGCGGTGGTGGTTTCAATCATCGCGTTGGTCTTCGCGCTGGCCGGGAGCGCCGTGGCCGGCGTTGCCACGGTCAGCGTGCTCACCAAGAAGGAGAAGAAGCAGACCAGGAACATCGCGAACAGCGAAATCGAAAAGCGGGCAGCGGGGCTCTCGGTTGCGAGCGCTCAGAGTGCTGCCAACGCGACGAATGCGCAGACGGCGGCTGCCCTCGCCGTCGGCGGCCTGACACAGTCGGCGTTCAAGCTGGCCGTCGTCGTCACGCTCGACTTCCCGAGCATCCCGGCCCAGAGCTGCGACACGCTGGACAGCGACACCGGGCCGGGGCTGGCTGGGCTCGCAGGCGTTGCAGGGACGGATGCGATCATCGCGACTCCGAATCAGCTCAAGATGCCGCAGATCACATTCGTCGCGGGGAACCTGAGCCCGGGCGTCTACTTCGATGCCTGTAATCCGACGGCCGGAGCGATCAACCCACAACCGTTCGCGGTGAGGGTGAACACCATCGGCGCGTAGGATCTGCCGCTGCAACCAGCGCTTAATCGGCGCTCTTTCGCGATACCTGTCCGGGGAGCGCCGTTTCTTTTTATGGATGTTGACGGCGACTGTGCGTCAGTGCGTCAGGAATCCGCGTGTTGCCCGCCGCCCGCCAGGCACGAATCGCACCGATTTCAACACGCGGATTCTTGTGCGGAACCGGAATCCGCGTGCTTTCTTCGCTCAGAAGATGCCGATTTGCAGGCACTTCATGCCGGAGGAGGGACTCGAACCCCCGACACGCGGATTATGATTCCGCTGCTCTAACCGACTGAGCTACTCCGGCGGGGCGGCAAATCGTAGCGTCGGGCTACTTGGCCAAGGCGTAGCGCAGCTCCAGCATTCCGTTGTTGAAGGTGCGGGTGCCGAGCAGGCGCATGGAGCTCCCGATCGGGCGGGAGAAGAGCGGCTTTCCGGACCCGAGGACGATCGGGACGATCGTGACCCAGAGCTCGTCGAGGAGGCCGGCCTCGGCCAGATCGGACGCCACGGGACCGCCTCCGACCACCCAGAGGTCGCGGTCGCCGGCGGCCGCGCTCATCTCCGCATGGATCTCGGCGACCGGCCCGTTGTGGAAGCGGATATCGGCGCCCTCGGGGACGGGCAGCTCCCGGCTGGTGAGCACCCAGCTCGGGCGGTCGCCGTAGGGCCAGTCGTGACCGAGGATGAACTCGTAGGTCGAGGAGCCCATGACGAGCGCGCCGGTTCCCTCGATCGCCGAGTCGATCGAGCCCTCGACGCTCTCGCCTCCGCCTTCGTAGTTCGGCTCGAAGCCGGTGAGCCAATCGATGGTGTCGTCGCTGGTGGCGATGTAGCCGTCGAGCGTCGCCGCAGCGAAGTAGATGGTCCGCGCCATGAAAGCCGATTCTGCCAGCGCCGATGTTTCGCGTCCCGTAGCCATCTCGTAAGGATTTCGAAGCCTTCTCTTCCTAGGTTGGCGCGGCTTGGCCAACCCAGGAATGGAGGTTCTGATGAGTACGACGAAACGCGCGGTGCTTGGCGGCGCGCTGGCGCTTGCCGCCCTCGCTGCGGCGGCCGGACCGGCCTCGGCTGCCGGCAGGAGCGCCGTCTACACGGAGAGCAACAGTGCTTCGCAAAACAAGGTGCTCGCTTTCGATCGAGCCGGCAACGGCTCCCTGCGGCCGGATGGATCGTTCTCGACCGGCGGCATTGGGACCGGAGCCGGTCTCGGCAGCCAGGGGGCGCTCGCGCTGACGCACGGCGGCCAGTTCCTCTACGCGGTGAACGCCGGTAGCGACAGCATCTCGTCGTTCGCCGTGACCCCGCACGGGCTCCGACTGAGGGGAACGACGGGATCGGGCGGCGACCAGCCGATCAGCCTGACGGTCCGGCGAGGGCTGCTCTACGCCCTGAACGGCGGCAGCGGCACCATCAGCGGCTTCCGGGTCGCCCACGATGGCACCCTCAGCCCGCTGGCCGGCTCCACGACCCCGATTGCGGGCTCCGGACCCGCCCAGGTCGAGTTCTCACCGAATGGCGATGTGTTGGTGGTCACCGATAAGGCCACCAACACCATCGACACGTTCACGGTGGGCTCGAACGGCCTACCGGGACCGGCGGTCTCTCACCCATCCGAGGGCCAGACGCCCTTCGGATTCGAGTTCGACAAGCGCGGTCACCTGATCGTGTCCGAGGCATTCGGTGGCGCCCCTGGCGCGAGCACCCTGTCCTCGTACTCGGTCGGCTCCGACGGCGCACTCACCACGATCAGCGCGTCGATCCCGGACAACGAGGGGGCCGCGTGCTGGGTCGCCGTGACGAAGAACGGGCGATTCGCCTACACGACCAACAACGGAAGCGGGTCGATCTCGAGCTACTCGGTCGGTCATGACGGATCGCTTGGCCTGCTCGCCCAGGTCGCGGCGGCGACCGGTGCCGGCAGCACCCCGACGGATCTGGCCCAGTCGGCCGGGAGCCGGGCGCTGTTCGCACTGCTGCCGGGCACCGGCTCGGTCGGTGCATTCAGGGTCGCCGGCGACGGGGGACTCTCCCCGGTCGACCAGGTCGGCGGATTGCCGGCGAGCGCAGTGGGGCTCGTCGCGCGGTAGATCCCACGGGTACGGGCGGCTCGGCCACTCCCGGCCGAGCCGCCCCTCCCGCGGCCCACCGAAGTCATGACTGCATGTAACGCCACAAAGCACAGCGCGACCGAAGAGCGGTGAACGCCAGGGGGACACGCGGCTCCGTCCTCGTCGTCGACGACGAGCCGGTGATCACGGATGTCGTCTCTCGCTACCTCGAGAGGGCCGGGTACTCGACTCGCGTGGCGGCCGACGGCCTCGAGGCCCTCAGGCTGGCCACTGACACGGCGCCGGACCTGGTCGTGCTCGATCTGATGCTCCCGGGACTCGACGGATTCGAGGTCCTCGATGAGCTGCACAGGCGCCGGCCTACGCGCGTGATCATGCTCACCGCGAAGGGGGAGTCGAGCGACCGAGTCGCCGGCCTGCAGAAAGGGGCGGACGACTACGTGGTCAAGCCCTTCTCACCCGCCGAGCTCGTCGCGCGAGTCGATGCCGTGCTCCGCCGAGGAGATCCCGAGCCGGAGCGCGAGCCCGCGATCGCCTTCGACGATCTGGAGATCGATCCGGCTGCCCGCACCGTCACGGTCCGAGGCGACGCGGTCCAGCTCACCGTGCGCGAGTTCGACCTCCTGCTCTTCTTCGTGCGCCATCCCGGCCAGGCCTTCTCGCGGGACCAGCTGATGGATGCGATCTGGGGCTACGCCTTCTACACCGACACCTCCACGGTCACCGTCCACGTCAGGCGGCTGCGCGCGAAGGTGGAGGCCGACGCGTCGAACCCCCGCTGGCTGCAGACGGTCTGGGGAGTCGGCTACCGGTTCCAGCCATGAGCGCCCACCTGCTCGCGGCCGCCGTCTTCTTCGCCGTCTGCGGGGTCCCGGTGCTGGTGCTCTCCCACCTGCTGGCTCGCCATCGGCGGTGGCTCGGTTCCCTCTCTCACCAGTTCGCCGCCGGGGTCGCGCTGATCTTCGGGCTGGCGCTCGCCGGGGTCGGGACGGTGGCGGAGCTGATGTTCGTCTCCGCCCATGACGCCTACCTGCTCGCGACCCTGCTCGGCATCGCCTGTGCTCTCGCTGTCTACTCGTCTTGGCTGATCAGCCGCGGCATCAGGGCGGACATCGAGGCAGTCCGCGACGCGCTTTCTTCGGTCGGCGAAGGTGACGGGCGTGGCGATCCGATCGAGACCGGCGGACGGGACGAGATCGCGGAACTGGCCCGTGCAGCGGAGTCCATGCGCGCCCGCCTGGCCGAGAACGAAGCGGGGCGGGCCGCGTCGGAGCGTGCACGCCGCGACCTGATCGCCGCGATCTCCCACGATCTGCGGACCCCCCTCACCTCCCTTCAGCTGTTGGCGCAGGGGATCGACGACGGCGTGCTCGACTCCGCCACCGGGGAGGGCGGCTACGCCGAGGAGATCAGCCTTCACGTCGGCGCGTTGGCGACGATGGTCGACGACCTGTTCGAGCTCACCCGGCTCGAGGCTGGGGAGATCCACTGGTCGATGCAGCGGGTCCGCCTCGACGAGCTGGTGGGGGAGACGATCGAGTCGATGCGCTCCCAGGCCGCCGCCAAGGGGGTGGCCATGAGCGCGCGCGTCCCCCGAGGCCTTGCCGCGCCTGAGGCGAACCCGGAGAAGCTGCAGAGGGTGCTCTTCAACCTGATCCAGAACGCGATCAGGCACACCCCAGCTGACGGCAGCGTGACCGTCGCCGCCGAGTCGGCCGGAGAGGCGATCGAGATCGAGGTTGCCGACTCCGGGGGCGGGATCCCCGCTCGCGACCGCGAGCGGGTGTTCGAGCCCTTCTTCCGCGGCGATGCCTCGCGCGCGAGCGGCGGTTCCGGCCTCGGGCTCTCCATCTGCCGGGCGATCATCGAGGTGCACGGCGGCAGAATCTGGCTGGAGGAGGGAGGAGGCGGCACCCGCGTCCGGTTTCTCCTCCCGGGGACGGGCATGGATGCCGGCGACTCCGATAGCCGTCGCCCTGCCCCGATCCTCGGCTGACGATCGGCAATAACTAGGCTGCCCGAATGACCGATCTGGATGCGGCGGTCCGCGCGGTGGTGCGAGATTGCCTTGCCGTGAAGGACGGCGAGGAGGTCGTCGTCGTCTGCAATCCCGCGACGCAGAGCATGGGAGAGCTGCTTCGGGCCGAGGCGGCTGACGTCGGCGCAGAAGCCGTCCTCACCGTGATGTCCGAGCGCGCCTCGCACGCCGCCGAACCACCGAAGACCGTTGCCGAGGCGATTGTGGTGGCCGACGTCCTGCTCGCTCCGACCGTCCAGTCGCTCTCGCATACCGCGGCGCGAAAGCGAGCCACCGAGAACGGCGCGCGTGCCGCCACGCTACCCGGCGTGACCGAGGACATGCTGGCGAGGGTGATGAGCGCCGACATGGAGGGGCTGCGGAAGAAGGGGCACGCGGTGGCGGAAGCCCTCGACCGCGCGACCGAGGCCCACATCACCGACGCGAACGGAACGGACCTGAGACTCGACCTCTCCGGCCGCGAGGCGATCCCCGACGCTGGCGAGCTCACCGAGCCGGGCGCCTTCGGCAACCTGCCCTGCGGAGAGGGCTTCATCTCGCCGAAGGACGGCAACGGAACACTGCTGGTCGACGGCTCGATGGCCGGCATCGGACTGGTGGACGAGCCGGTCCAGCTGGTCGTGGAGGGTGGGCATCTGACCTCGGCTCGCGGTGGCCAGGGGATGGCCTTCATGGAGCTGCTCACCGAGCACGGCGACGACGGCACCAACATCGCGGAGCTCGGCGTGGGCACCAACGAGAAGGCGAAGCTGACGGGCGAGGTCCTCGAGGACGAGAAGATCCTCGGCACGATCCACGTCGCCTTCGGGGCCTCGGCCGGGATCGGCGGAACAGTCCAGGTCCCGGTCCACCTCGACTGCGTGGTGATGAAGCCGACGCTGGAGCTGGACGGCGAGGTCCTCGTCCGCGACGGAGAGCTGCTGGTCCCATGAGCGGCGAGATGCCGCTGGTCGCCGTGCCCAACTTCTCCGAGGGCCGGAGCACCCGGGTGATCGGGGCGCTCGAGGCGACGCTGGGCTCCCACGCCCGCGTCCTCAACCGCCACTACGACGCCCAACACAACCGCAGCGTCTTCACGATGGCGGCGCCACCCGAGCAGCTCGTCGAGGCCCTGGTGGCGGGCGCCGCCCACGCCCTCGACCTGATCGATCTCCGCTCGCACCAGGGTCTCCACCCGCATGTCGGGGCTCTCGACGTCTCCCCGGTCGTCTGGCAGACCGAAGAGCGCCACGACGCAGCGGTCGAGGGCGCCACGGCGGTGGCCGAGGGGATCGCGGCCCTCGGCATCCCCGTCTTCTTCTACGGCGAGCTGGCCACCGCGCCCGAGCGGCGTGAGCGCGCCTACTTCCGCCAGGGCGGCCCGACCGAGCTGGCGCAGCGGATGGCCTCCGGCGATCTCCGTCCCGACCTCGGCCCGGATGAGCCGCACCCGAGTGCGGGCGCGACCCTGGTGACCGCCCGCGAGCCGCTGGTCGCCTTCAACGTGGAGCTCGATACCGCCGACGCCGAGATCGCGCGCGAGATCGCGGCCGAGCTGCGTGAAGCGGGAGGTGGGTTGCCCGGCGTTCGGGCGCTCGGACTGCCGCGCGAGGGAGAGCGGACGCAGGTTTCGATGAACATCCACGATCCCGAGGCGGTGCCGCTCGCCAGGGTCGTCGAGGAGATCTCGCGGCTCGCGGCGCGGTACGACGTGAGGCCGATCGAGGCGGAGCTGGTCGGGCTGGTCCCCGAGACCGCTGTCGAGGGGTATCCGGACGAGCCGCCGATCCGGGACTTCGACCCGATGCGTGACGTGATCGAGAACGTCCTCGGCTAGATTGACGGCATGGCGCAGACGAAGAAGAAGCGACGCCGCAAGCATCGAGGCACCCAGGGCGGGCGGATCGACACCCGTCCGGCCAGGGGCCGGGCGCGCAGCCGCGCCGAGGCTCAGTCGCGGGCGCGGAGCCGAACGAGCAAGAAGGGCAAGACCGGGCCGCGCACGCCGGAGCCGGCCAGCTGGTCGGCCGCGCTGAAGAAGGGCGGCGTGGCCGCCGTTCTCTTCGCCGGGATCCTCGCCCTGCTGGGCCAGAACCCAATACAGATCATCGTCGTCGGGATCCTGATGCTCGGCGTCTATGTCCCGATGGCGTTCACGATGGACCGGTTCTTCTACCAGCGGTACCTCCGCAAGGAGGCGCAGAAGCGCGAGGAGCGCGAGACGAAGCGCACCGGCGGCCCTCAGCAATCGGAGGGCTGAGCCGATGGACGTGCGCATGTTCACGGTCGGCCAGATCGCCGAGAACTGCTTCCTGTTTCGCGCCGACGGGTCGGACCACGCTTTGATCGTCGACCCGGGCGACGAGGCCGATCGCATCCTCGCCGCCGTCGACGAGCTCGGCGTCCAGATCGACGGGATCCTGCTCACCCACACGCACTTCGATCACATCGGTGCCGTGGCCCCGATCGCCAAGGCGACCGGCGCTCCGGTCTGGTGTCCAGAGATCGAGACCGCCGTTCTCGCCGACATCAACTCCTATGTCCCCTGGCCCGGCTTCGGCCCGTTCGAGAGCTACGAGGCCGACCACACGGTGAAAGGTGGCGAGAAGCTCGAGCTGGCCGGCCTGGAGATCGACGTGATCTTCACCCCGGGCCACAGCCCGGGCCACGTCACCTACTCCGTTCCCGACGAGGCGGCCATCTTCTCCGGCGATGTGCTCTTCCAGGGCTCGGTCGGCCGCACCGACCTGCCCGGCGGCGACTGGGCGACCCTGCTCGAGTCGATCCGGACCCTGGTCGAGTCGCATCCGCCGGAGACCACGGTCTATCCCGGGCACATGGGTGTCACCACGTTGGCCGCCGAGCGAGCCACGAACCCCTTCCTGGCCGAGCTGGCCAGGTAGACGGCTTCGCCATCATGCCGCGGTCACAAGCGGCCAAACTCCATCAGTCGCTTCGGGCTGCGCCCTTCGCTCCAAAGTAGATTGGCCTGGTGACCGCTCAGAAGTTCAAGGCCCCGCGGGGCACGTTCGACGTACTGCCTGAGCAGCAGGGCGTTCGCCGCCAGATCGCACACCTCGCGGCCCGGCGTCTCGAGGAGGCCGGTTACGGCCGCATGGACACGCCGATCTTTGAGGACACCGACCTGTTCGCGCGCGGCGTCGGCGAGTCCACGGACATCGTCCAGAAACAGATGTTCACCTTCGAGGACCAGGGAGGCCGCTCGCTCACCCTGCGACCGGAGGCGACTGCCTCGGTCTGCCGGGCCTATCTCGAGCACGGCATGCAGACGCGCCCGCAGCCGGTGAAGCTCTGGACCGAGGGCCCGTTCTTCCGCCACGAGCGCCCACAGGCGGGCCGCTACCGGCAGTTCACCCAGATCAACGCCGAGTCCATCGGTTCGGACTCGCCGCTGGTGGATGCCGAGCTCATCCTGATCGCGAGCGACATCGTGGGCGAACTGGGGGTGGAGGGCGTGCGGCTGCGGCTCGGGAGCCTGGGCACGCCTGAGACGCGCGCGGCCTACCTCGACGAGCTGCGCTCCTATCTGCGCTCTCGCGAAGGCGAGCTCTCCGACGACGTGCGAGACCGGATCGACGCCAACCCGCTCCGCGCCTTCGACGCCGACCACGAGGGAACCCGGAAGGTGATGGAGGACGCCCCGACCCTGATGGACCGCCTCGACCCAGCCGACGCGGAGCATTTCGCGGAGGTGCGCTCCCTGCTGGAGCGCAACGGAGTCGCCTACGAGATCGACCCCACCCTCGTGCGCGGTCTCGACTACTACACGCGGACGCTCTTCGAGTTCGAGTGCGATCGGCTCGGGGCCCAATCCGGGATCGGCGGAGGTGGCCGCTACGACGGGCTGATCGAGCAGCTCGGTGGCCCCCGGACGCCCGGCTGCGGCTGGGCGCTCGGTGTGGACCGGATCGCCCTGGCGCTTGAGGGCCAGGAGGAGGCGGAGGCCACCGACCGGGAACGCGGCGGGGTCTTCATCGTGGCCGAGGACGCCGACCGCGAGCGAGCCCTGACGTTGGTCACGGAGCTGCGTCGCGCCGGCCTGGCGGCCGACCTGGACCTCGCCGGGCGCGCGCTCAAGGGCCAGATGAAGCAGGCGGACCGGGTCGGGGCGCGCCACGCCGTGATCCTCGCCGGCGAGGGGAAGGCCACCCTCCGCGATATGAGCTCGGGTGAGGAGCGGGAGATCGACCCCGCGACCCTGACTGAGACACTCTCGGCGCCATGAGCGAGGAATTCCCAGCGCTGCGCCCGAATCGCTACCGCGACACCTGGTGCGGCCAGGTCCTGCCGGACAGGGTGGACGCCGAGGTCAGGGTCGCGGGCTGGGTTCACCGCCGCCGCGACCACGGCGGCCTCGTCTTCATCGACCTGCGAGATCGAACTGGGCTCGTGCAGCTCGTCCTCAACCCCGATGAGCTGGGGGAGGCGTTCAAGCTGGGACATGAGCTCCGCTCGGAGGATGTGCTGAGCGCGAAGGGATCGGTCGTCAAGCGCTCGCCGGAGACCGTCAACGAGGACCTCCCGACCGGCGAGGTCGAGATCCGGGTGACGGAGGCCGAGCTGATCTCCGACGCGGACACGCCGCCATTCGAGATCGAGTCGTTCTCGGGCGAGGTCAGCGAGGAGACCCGCCTCCGCTATCGCTACCTCGACCTGCGCCGCGATCGGATGAGGGAGGCGATCGAGCTCCGTCACCGGGTCGCCGCGGCGATGCGGGAGTTCCTCTCCGGCGAGGGGTTCCTCGAGATCGAGACACCGGTGCTGACGCGCTCGACGCCGGAGGGCGCGCGCGACTTCCTCGTGCCGAGCCGGCTCCAGCGCGGCAACTTCTATGCGCTCCCACAGTCGCCTCAGCTCTTCAAGCAGCTGCTGATGATCGGCGGCTTCGAGCGGTATTTTCAGATAGCGCGCTGCTTCAGGGATGAGGATCTGCGCGCCGACAGGCAACCCGACTTCACGCAGCTGGACATCGAGATGTCCTTCGTCGACACAGACGACGTGATCGACCTTAACGAGCGTCTCCTGGCGCACGTTCTTCCGGTCTGCGGGGTAGACGTGGAGTTGCCGATGAAGCGCCTGCCCTACGACGAGGCCATCGACCGCTATGGCTCGGACAAGCCCGACCTGCGCTTCGGCTTGGAGCTGCGCAACCTGACCGAGGTCTTCCGAGGCTCGGAGTTCAACGCGTTCCGGGCGGCGATCGAGGGCGGTGCGCTGGTGCGCGGGCTGAACGCCGGGAAGCGCGAGATGTCCCGGAGCGATCTCGACGGCCTCGTCGGCGAGGCGACCGAGCTCGGAGCGAAGGGACTCGTCTGGGGCGTTGTGGAGGCCGATGGCTGGCGTTCCCCGGTCGCCAAGTTCCTCTCCGTGGACGAGATCGAGGCGGCCAACGAGGATCTCGGGGCCTCGGAAGGCGACGTCGTCCTACTCGTCGCGGATCAGCCGCTCGTCTCCGCCGAGGTCCTCGGCGAATTGCGGCGGCGCCTCGGCGACCGGCTCGGCCTGATCGACCCTGAGGCGAACGAGCTCGTCTGGATCGTCGACTGGCCGCTGCTTCGCTGGGCGCACGACGAGGATCGCTGGGACCCGCACAACCACCCCTTCACCTCTCCCGACGGGCCCTTCGATCCGGCCGATCCGGGCCCCGCCAGGGCGAAGGCCTACGACGTCGTCTGGAACGGATGGGAAATTGGTGGGGGCTCGATCCGTATCAGCGACCCAAAGGTGCAGCGCGAGGTGTTCCAGGCGATCGGAATCGACGAGCAACAGGCCGAGGACCGCTTCGGCTTCCTGCTCGACGCGCTGCGCTACGGGGCGCCCCCGCACGGCGGCATCGCATATGGCCTGGACCGGATGGTGGCGCTGGGGCACGGCAGCGACTCGATCCGCGACGTGATCGCTTTTCCCAAGACAGCGTCGGGCGGCGACCCGATGACCGGCGCGCCCGCGCCCGTCGACGAGCGCCAGCTCCGCGATCTCGGGATCTCAATCAGAGGCGGGGGCGGAAAGGGCTAGACGGGAATGGAAGGGCGGCCTCCCCCCGACGGCGACGATCTGTTCGAGTGGACGGATGCGCCCGCGCGGCCGCCCAGCGAGCCCGGCACGGGCGAGCGTGAGCAGGCGCAGGCGCCGGCCGACCAACCGGCACCCCGGTCGTCGGAGACCGGCGAGCGGCGCCGCGTCGCGCGTGGAGAGACCGGCGAGTACGAGCGCAGCGGGCGGCGCCCTCCGCCGGGCCGGAGGGCTCGGCGCCGCGACCTGCCGGCCCGGGTGCGGCGCCGGCAGGACTTCCTGGTCGGCGGTGGCGTCCTGCTCGCGATCGTCCTGATCGTCGTCCTGGTGTCGGGCGGTGGCGGCAGCAGCAAGCAACCGATCCCGCTGAAGCGCCTGGTGGGCCAGACGATCGTCGCGAAGCTCGGGTCGAAGGGACCCGACCAGACGCTGGTGAAGCGGGTGCGCAAGGGGCAGGTGGGTGGCCTGATCGCGTTCGAGAGCGACGGGCAGAAGCTCAAGTCGGACGTGCAGCAGCTCCAGGCCGCGGCGAGCGCCGGTAACAACCCGCCCCTGCTGGTGATGGTCGACCAGGAGGGCGGCGACGTGAAGCGGATCAAGAGCGGCCCACCCGACATCTCACCGGCGGACCTCGGCAAGAGCGGCGACGAGGGTCAGTCAAAGGACCAGGGGCAGAAGACCGGCGCCTTCCTCCGGGGTCTCGGTGTGAACGTCGATCTCGCGCCGGTGCTCGACGTCTCCCAATCCAACACCGCGGACACGATCAAGAGCCGCACCTTCGGCTCCGACCCGGACACGGTCGCCACGGTCGGTGTCGCATTCGCGCAGGGTCTTCAGGACGGCGGGGCGGTCGCCACCGCCAAGCACTTCCCGGGGCTCGGTCGCGCCACGGTCAACACCGACGACAACGCGGTGGCGATCGCCGCCACCAGCGACCAGCTGCAGAGCGACCTGAAGCCGTTCAGCGCCGCCGTCGATGCCGGGGTGGGGATGGTGATGGTCTCGACGGCCAGCTATCCGACCCTCGGAGCCAAGAAGCCCGCCGCTCTCTCGCCGACCATCGTCAAGAACCTGCTGCGCGGCCAGCTCGGCTTCGGCGGAGTCGTGATCACCGACGACCTCGAGGGTCAGGCGATCGCAGGCACGATTCCCCCGGCCGTTGCCGGCGCGGGTGCCCTGACGGCCGGCGACGATCTTCTGCTCTACGCCAAGAGCACGAACACCTCGGCCAAGGCCTTCGGGCAGCTCGTCAAGGAGGTGAAGAGCGGACAGATCGACCGCTCGATCGTGCAGGGCGCCTACGACCGGATCACCGACTTGAAGAACAGCCCCACTGGGTAGGGTCCGGCCGCAAATCTCCATCCACACGCTGGGAGGCAAAGGAGACCGATGAACGATCTCTACAAACCCGACGACACACGCGACGCGCTGCGCAAGATCGGAGGGCTGCTGTTCGGCCTGGGCGCACTGATGATCTACGTCCGGAAGGGCCCGCTGTTTCCGCTGAATCCGAGTCAGTGGGCCGATTTCCCGATGTTCCTCGTGCTCGCGATCCCCGCGGTCGTTCTCTACGGGTCGGTCCTGACCACGCGCCGGGTGGGTGAATTCCGCCCGTGGCAGGTCGTGTTCAGCGTCTTCGGCCTGGTCTTCGTGGTGCTCGCGCTGATGGAGTTCGTCGACATGATCGGGGGCAACCCGAGTGCGGCACTGAACGTGTTCTGGATCCTCCTCGTCACGGCGGGCCTCGCGTTCTACGCGGGGATCGTCGCCGGCGTCCGGGTCCAGCTCCTGCTGGGTTCGATCGCGCTGATCATCTCCTGGACCGCGCTCTGGGACAAGCTCCTCTCGGGCGGCATCGGCGCCCACTGGGGCATCTACCGCGGCCTGCTCGGCCTGATCGCCATCGGCCTTCTCGCCGGCGGCCTCTATCTGTGGCGAAACAACCCTGGCGGGGACGAGCGTGCCGCCACCGCGACCACGCCGTCCGGAGACCTCGGCCTGTGGAAGGCATCGGAGCTGCTCACCGGGGCGGGGATCGCCGCGGTCATCGGCTGTGCCCTCGGCATCACTGCACTCGGCAACCTCAATCCGCTGGGCACCGGCACACCCCCGATCGAGACGACCAACGTGTGGGACACCCTGCTGCTGCTCGTCTCGCTCGGCCTGGTCGCGATCGGCTCGCAGATCGGGGTGCGGGGGCCGGTCTATGTCGGTGCGATAGGGATGGTGCTCTTCCTGGTGATCGCCGGGCTGGACCTGAACTCGACGCCGCCGCATCCGTTCAAGCTCGGTGTCTGGCCATGGGTCCTGCTCGGCCTCGGCCTGATCGCCCTCGGGCTCAGCTTCACTCGGGAGGCGAGCCTCGGCAATCAACCCCAGCGCCTGGTGCGGAACCTGAGAGGCAGATAGTCGCGAAAGACGATGAGCTCGCTCGCCGCTTCCTCGCCGCGCTCAGCGCGTGTGACCAGGTGGCGGTGGGCGAGCTCGTACATCCGGAGGTGGAGATCCGAACCGAGCGGACCGTGCATCGCGGGACCGAGGCGGCCGTCGCGTGGGCCGGCAAGGCGTTCGACCACCTGGTTCGCCGCTATGTCCCGATCGAGATGGAGGAGACCGGCTCGGGCGTGTTGGTGCACGCGGTGCTCCAATATGTCTGGCGCGACAGCGATGAGGTGGGGGACACCTCGCGGGTCGCGATCGAGCTCGGAATCCGCGACGGCCTGATCTCCTCGTGGCACCTGGAGGACGAGCCGGACACCCACTGACCCGGTGCTAGGCTGAAAACCAGGCCCGAACCTGTACGCGAACCGCTCCTTACGTTGACCCAACACAACTGGCTTGGGGGTCGATTTCCGGAGATCCCTCGGGGTCCTCGGTAGACCACCACCTATGCGACACGGGTTACCAAGCCGGGGCGGCAGACGGCAGGTTGGAGCCGCTTAATCTTCGGGGCATGAATCGTGAGCTTCTTGAGCAGTACCTGAGCGATGACAGCCGCCGCGGGCCCGAGCCCGACGGCGCCTTCAGCGGCTCCGCCGGCGGCGCCCCGTGCGGCGACCTCGTCCGGGTATCGCTGCTCGCCCGCGACACGGCGATCGAACGAGTCAGCTTCGATCGCGAGGGATGCGCCGCGAGCGCCGCGGCGGCCGCGGCCGTCGCCGAGCTGGCGGAGGGCGCCTCGGTCCTCGAAGCCGCGCGGATCGGCCCGGAGGCGATCCAGGCCGAGCTCGGCGGCCTCGCGCCGACTCATCGCCACGCTTCGGTCCTCGCGGCGGACGCGCTCCATCGCGCCCTTTCGGCCCTCGCCGGATCCGGGGCTGGGCTGGCCGGGCCGCCCGCAGAAGGCGAGCGCGTCCTCGTCGCCCTCAGCGGCGGGGTCGACTCCGCCGTGGCGGCCCTCCGCGAACAGGAGGCCGGGCACGACGTCGTCGCAGTCACTCTCAAGCTCTGGGCGGACCGGGAGACGGATGGGGAGCAGAGCTGCTGTTCGCCGGAAGCGGTGCTCGGCGCCCGGCGCCTGGCGCACTCACTCGGCCTTCCGCATCTCACACTGGATCTGGAGACGGAGTTCCGCGCCGGGGTGGTGGGCCCGTTCCTGCGCGGCTACGCGGAGGGGCGCACCCCGAATCCGTGCGTGCTCTGCAACGGGGACCTCCGGATCGACGCGATGATCGCCCTCGCCGATCGCCTCGGCGCGACGAAGCTCGCCACCGGTCACTACGCCGGCATCGCCGACGACGGACATGGGCCGCTGCTGAGCGGCGCCGCCGACGGCGCCAAGGATCAGACCTACATGCTCTCGGGCCTGCGGCCCGAATCGCTTGTGCGCCTGCGGTTCCCGCTCGCGGAGCTGACCAAGCCGGAGGTCCGGGAGCTCGCCCAGCGGGCCGGGCTGGAGGTCGCGGGACGCTCCGAGAGCCAGGATCTCTGCTTCCTCGCGGGCCAGGGCAAGCGAGAGTTCCTGCGGCGGCACGCCGGGCTCGAGGATCGCCCGGGGGAGGTGGTCGATCGCTCGGGTCGCCGCCTGGGGGCGCATAACGGCCATCACAACTTCACCGTCGGGCAGAGGCGGGGCCTGGGAGTGGGGGGCGGCGAGCCGTTCTACGTGCTCGAGACCGATGCCGCCGCGAACCGTGTGGTGGCCGGACCGCGCGACGAGCTCGCGACGCATCGGATCCGCATCAGGGGGACCCGGCTCAACCGCCCCCCGGAGCGGGTCGACGGGGTGCGGCTGCGCTACCACTCGCCTCGCCGGGAGTGCCGGGTGCAGGCGAACGGCGAGGACGAGGCGATCGTCTCGCTGACCGAGCCAGTGGACGGAGTCGCGCCCGGGCAGGTCGCGTGCCTGCTCGACGGCGACCTGGTCGTGGGCCACGGGACAATCGTCTAGTCGCTTCCCTTTCGCCGCTGTCGGGAGTAGGTTGCCCCTGCCGTATCCGACGACCCGGGAGACAAGAGGGGGAGAAGAATGAACTTCGATTCGAGGATCAAGGCGGTGGCGGGGGTCGCTTCGCTGGTGGGCCTGCTCGCCGTTCTGGCGGCGGGGGGCTCTTCGAGCGCCGGGGCGGCTCCGCTGCCGAACTGCACCGTCGCCAACAACCTCGAGGCGATCATCGACGACTCCGGCTCGATGTCCCTCACGGACGACAACCGCTTCCGCGTCGACATGGTCAACATCCTGGCGACGCTCAACCCCGACAAGGGGATGGGTGGGGTCGAGTTCGGAAGCGACGCCGTGCCCCTGTTCCTGGCGAACCCGATCGGGCCGAGCCTCGGCGCGATCAAGTCCTCGCTCAACGCGGTCCAGGCCGACAACGGCGGAACTGACTACGAGCAGGGCTTCACCGTGGCGAACGGCCAGAATCCGAGTGCCAACGCCCGGATCTTCCTCAGCGACGGGGCGCCGAACTTCGACCCTGATCCCAACGTCTGGAAGAGCCCGAACATCAAGACCTACGTGGTCGGCTTTGGGACCGTGGACCCGACCGTGCTCAGCCAGATCGCGTCCGACACGGGCGGCCCGGCTCCCTTCAACGTCACCAACACGGCTCAGCTTCGGACCGTGGCGGCGATCGTCAACGCCCGGATCAACTGCGAGCCCGATCCGATCCAGATCACCAAGACGCTCACGAAGACGGGTCAGGTGAAGGGCCTGTCGTTCGCGGCCGATGGCAACACGTCGCAGGTAGTCACGAGCTGGACGCCTGGATCCAAGATCCAGGTGTTCGGATTCACGCAGGGCGGTGGCGGCCACTCCTCCGCGCTCGCCCAGAGCGCGAAGAGGCGCGGCGGGGGGATCAAGGCCAAGCAGACCCGCGGCGCCAGCTACGCGGTGATCAACCTCTCGCACGTCCACAAGGGCCGCGTCAGGTTCAAGATCAAGGCCAAGAAGCTGACCGGCAAGGTCGACGTCACCACGGCGATCATTCCCTAGCGACCACCAGGCCGCTCCACTTTGGAGCGAAGGGCGAAGCCCGAAGCGACTTATGTGGGGCGGCCGCTTGTGGTCGCGATCTGATGGCGAAGCCGTCCTTAGACTGCGGTCGGTGAAGACTGAAGACATCCGCAGGACCTACCTCTCGTTCTTCGAGGAGCGGGGCCATCGGATCGTGCCCTCGGCGTCACTGGTGCCTTCCGTGGATGACCCGTCGGTGCTCCTCACCACGGCGGGAATGCAGCCCTTCAAGCCGTATTTCCGCGGGGAGGCCGAGCCGCCGGCTCCGCGCGTCGCGGACGTCCAGCGCTGCTTCCGAACGGTCGACATCGACGAGGTCGGCAACACCGCCCGCCACCTCACCTTCTTCGAGATGCTCGGCAACTGGAGCTTCGGCGACTACTTCAAGGACCAGTCGATCGCCTGGGGGTGGGAGCTCTCCACGGAGGGCTTCGGCTTCGATCCCGAGCTGATCTGGGTGTCGGTCTTCGAGGGCGACGAGGAGCTTGGGCTCGGTCCGGACGAGGAGGCCATCGAGATCTGGCGCTCGATCGGTGTGCCCGACGAGCGCATCGTGGCGCTGCCGCGCTCCGAGAACTTCTGGCAGGGCGGTGACACCGGCCCCTGTGGCCCCTGCTCGGAGATGTATCTCGACCGCGGCCCGGAGTTCGGCCGCGCCGACGACCGGCCCGGCGACGACACCGATCGCTACCTCGAGTATTGGAACCACGTCTTCATGACCTACGACCTCGGCCAGGACGGCTCGCTCAGCGAGTTGCCGATGAAGAGCATCGACACCGGTATGGGACTGGAGCGCATGGCGGCCGTCCTCCAGGGAGTCGAGTCCGTCTTCGACATCGACTCCCTGCGGCCGATCGTCGACCTGGCCGAGCAGCTGTCGGGCCGCTCCTACACGCAGGACGCCGCGACGACCCGCGCGATGCGCATCCTCGCCGATCACTCTCGCGGCGCCGCGGCGATGATCGCCGACGGCGTGGTGCCTTCGAACGAGGAGCGCGGCTACGTCCTGCGCCGGATCATGCGCCGCGCGATCCACCGTGGCCGCTCGCTCGGGCTCGAGGCGCCGTTCATGGAGAAATTCGCCGCGCAGGCGGTGGACATCCTCGGGTCCGCCTACCCGGAGCTGGAGGCCGAGCGGGACACGGTCATGCGCTGGGTCAACGACGAGGAGGCGAGCTTCGGCCGCACGCTCGACCGCGGCATGCAGATGGTGCGGGACCTGATCCGTCATGCCCACGAGGACCGGACCTCCTGGATCGACGCGGAGGACGCGTTCAAGCTCCACGACACCTACGGCTTCCCGTACGACCTCACCAAGGAGCTGCTGGCCGAGGAAGGGCTCTCCGTCGACGACGAGGGCTTCGAGGAGCTGATGGAGGAGCAGCGCAGCCGTGCCCGGATGGGAACCGCGACGGCTCATGGCTCCGAGGACCATCACGGCGCCGTGCTCAACTTCGCCTCGGAGGCGCCGCCCTCGCGATTCGTCGGCTACGAGAAGCTGCGAGCCGAGACCAGCCTGCTCGCGATCGAGGGAGACAACGGAAAGGCGCTGGTCAAGCTCGAGGAGAGCCCCTTCTACGCTGAGGGTGGCGGTCAGGTCGCCGATGTGGGCGAGGTCCGCTGGGCGGGGGGGAGCGCCCAGGTCGCCGACGTCTACCGGATCGGCGATGACCAGGCGGTCGAGCTTGACGGGCCGAGTGACGGGCTGGAGGCCGGCGAACGCGTGGAGGCGGAGGTCGACCACGTGGCGCGCTTCGCGACGATGCGGAACCACACGGCGACCCACCTCCTGCACGCGGCCCTGAGAGAACGGCTCGGGACGCACGTGCGCCAGGCGGGCTCGGCGGTTCGCCCGGACAAGCTCCGCTTCGACTTCACCCACGGCGCCCCGCTGACGACCGAGGAGCTCCGCGACGTCGGCGACCGCGTCAACGACTGGATCAAGGAGAGCCACTTCGTTCGCGCACTCGAGATGTCGCGGATGGACGCCGAGCAGCTCGGCGCGATGGCCCTGTTCGGCGAGAAGTACGGGGACTGGGTGCGCGTGGTCGAGGTCGAGGACGTCTCGCGCGAGCTCTGTGGGGGCACGCACGTCCCGAACACGGCCGAGATCGGGATCTTCGCGATCGCCTCCGAGGGATCGAGCGCGGCGAACGTCCGCCGGATCGAGGCGATCACCGGCCCCGCGGCGATCGACTGGTTCCGCTCGCGGTCGAGGAGCCTGAGCGAGATCGGGCGGATCGTCGGCTCCGAGCAGGACCCGGTCGCGGGCGCCCGCCGGCTGGCCGATCGCCTCGCGGAGCTGGAGCAGAGCGCCAAGCAGGCGGGCTCGGCCGATCTCTCCAAGCGGGCCGAGGAGATGGCGGCCACCGGTCAGAGAATCGGGGGCGTGACGGTCTTCGTGGGCAGGGGAGACGACGCCGACCAGCGCTCATTGCTCGACCTCGCCGATCGGATCAAGTCCCGGGCCGGCGAGGCCGCGGTGGTGCTCGGTGGCGCGGACGGCGACAAGGTGGCCTTGGTCGCCAGCTTCAGCAAGGACGTCACCGATCGGGGCATCTCGGCGGCCGACGTGATCCGTGAGGTCGCCCAGATCGTCGGCGGGGGCGGCGGCGGTCGCGAGAACGTCGCCCAGGCCGGGGGCCGCGATCCATCGAAGCTTGACGAGGCGCTTTCGGCCGCACGTGACGCCATCGAGGCCAAGCTCGCCACCTGAGTCAGCCCGAACGGCGAATATCCACCGACGTGATGGTTGACGATCCACGTTTACAGGTATAAGACTCCGGTTGGGATCCACTCCCAAGTGGGAGACAACTACAAGGAGGAACTCAGGGTGAGCAAGCTTGGAAGGCTGCTTCTGCTGGGATGTATTACAGCGCTGGCGGGGCTAGGACTCGTGGCCTGCGGCGGCGGAAGCAGTGGCGGGGGAGGGTCGAACGGAGGGACGGCCACGGTCCTGATGGGCACCGCGCCGGACTACCTCGATCCTCAGGAGGAGTACACGACCCAGGGGGCGGAGCCCAACTGGATCAGCTACACGCCCCTGGTCACGTACAAGCACGAGAACGCGCCGGGCGGCAACGAGCTCATTCCGGGCCTCGCCACCGCCCTGCCGCAGATCTCGCCGGACCAGAAGACCTACACCCTGACCCTTCGCAAGGGCCTCGTCTTCTCGAACGGCCAGCCCGTCAAGGCGAGCGACTTCAAGTGCACGGTCGAGCGCATGATCAAGGTCAACTGGGGCGGTAAGAGCTTCGTGACCGACAACGTCGAGGGAGCAACGGACTTCGACGAGGGCAAGGCCAACGACATCTCGGGTATCGCGACCGACGATGCCACGGGCAAGATCACCATCCAGCTCGCGGATCCCTACGGGGCGTTCTCGAACGTGCTGGCGTTCCCCGAGCTCGGCCTGGTCCCGTGCGGCACGCCGGATCAGCCCGTCACCCAGGACCCGATGCCCCCGGGCGTCGGGCCGTACATGATCACGGACATCGTCCCGAACAAGTCGTTCAGCGTCGTCAAGAACCCGAAGTTCGCGGCCCTGAACATTCCGGACATCCCGACGGGTCACCTCGACCGGATCAACGTGACGATCCAGTCGAATACCCAGACGGCCGCCCAGCAGGTCCTCAACAACCAGGCGGACAACTTCGACGCCGGCGACACCCTGCCGCCGTCTATCGTGCCGCAGGTCCAATCACAGGCGAGCGACCGTTTCGAGCCGGTGACGATTCCGTCGACGTTCTACTTCTTCATGAACGTCGAGATCCCGCCGTTCAACAACGAGCTGGCCCGCCAGGCGGTCAACACCGCCATCGACCGGCCGGCCCTGCAGCGCCTGGCCAGCGGATTCCTGCAGCCGGAGTGCTTCTTCCTCCCCGAGGGGATCGTCGGGCACCCGGACAGCGCCTGTCCCTACGGCGCGGCTGATGGCAACGGCGACATCGCCAAGGCCCAGCAGCTCGTGCAGCAGTCGGGCACGGCGGGCCAGACCGTCACCGTCTGGGGCGAGCAGCGCGCGCCGCGGACGCAGTACGTCGAGTACTACGCCGACCTGCTGAACAAGATCGGGTACAAGGCCACTCCGAAGCTGATTTCGGACACGACCTACTTCCCGACGATCGGGAACGCGAAGACCGCGCCGCAGACGGGATTTGCCGACTGGATTCAGGACTTCCCGAATCCGGCGGACTTCTATCTGCTGCTCGATGCGAACTCGATTCAGCCCGTCAACAACGAGAATTACGGCAACGTCAACGATCCGTTCATCCAGCAGCAGCTCGCCAAGCTGGAGAACGTTCCGTCGACGCAGCTGGACTCGGTGGCGAGCCAGTGGCAGGCACTGGACGAGTACACCGCCAAGAAGGCATACGTGGCCGTGTACGGCTCCGAGCAGGTGCCGAAGTTCATGAGTGACCGCATCAATTTCGATACGGCGCAGGTGCATCCGACCTACCTGAACGACTGGAGCACCTGGGAACTGAAGTAAGAGACCGAGAACCGAGATAAAGGACGATTGGGGCGCGCCAGGGCGCCCCAGGATGAAATGGCAGCAGATCCGACCGCTCCGAGCCCGGGGGTTCCGGCCGCACTAGAGCCGGAGATGCCCCTGGGCGCGAGCGAGGTCCAGGGCGAGGGGGGCGTCGGCCCGTACAAGCTGGCCGCGCGCCGCCTGCGCCGCAACAAGACGGCCCTCGCCTTCGGGGCGATGTTCCTGTTGATCGTGATCCTCTGTCTGTGCGCGCCGCTGTACGCGAAGCACGTCGCGCATACGACGCCCTCGGCGAACCACATCACGGACACGGTCGGCGGGAAGGATGTCGTCTCGCCCGGCGGGATCCCGACCGGTCCGACTTGGAAGGGCAAATTCTTCCTGGGGGCCGACTCGAACGGCCGTGATGTCGCAGTGCGGTTGCTCTACGGAGGCCGGAACTCACTGCAGATCGGCTTCATTGCGACCTTCATCAGCTGCTTCTTCGCCACGATCGTCGCGCTCACCGGCGGCTACTTCCGCGGGGCATTGGACGGCGTGCTCTCGCGGACGATGGACCTGATCTGGGCCTTCCCGGTGATCCTGCTGGGCATCGCGCTCGGCACCGCGCTCGCGGTCGGCGGGCTCGACTTCGGCTTATTCACGGTCAACGGGGCGTCCCTGTGGATCCCGGCGATCATCATCGGCGTGGTCTACGTGCCGTACATGGCGAAGCCTCTGCGGGGCCAGGTGCTGAGCCTGCGTGAGAAGGAATTCGTCGAGGCGGCGCGATCGCAGGGGGCCGGGAACTTCCGGATCATGTTCCGCGAGATCCTCCCCAACATCGCCTCGAGCATCATTGTCTTCATCCCGCTGATGATCGCCAACGCGATCCTGCTCGAGGCGGCCCTCTCCTTCCTCGGTGCCGGCGTGCAGGCTCCGAACCCCTCCTGGGGCACGATGATCGGGGACGGCATCCGCCTGATCCCGAGCGCGATGCACCTCACGCTGATCCCGGGAGGCATGCTCGTCCTGGCCGTGCTGGGGATCAACGTCTTCGGGGACGGCGTTCGTGACGCACTCGACCCGCGCGCCGAGGTGCGCATCGAGCACTGATGGCCCGCTTCATCGTCCGAAGGCTGATCGCGATGGTGGGGGTGCTGTTCGCGATCTCGGTGCTCACCTTCCTCATCTTCCAGGCGATCCCGAACGGCGATCCGGCAGTGCGGCTCGGTGGGCGCACCTCGACGCCCGAGACACGCGCGGCGATCGCCAAGGACTGGGGCTTCGACAAGCCGATCTACGAGCAGTACTTCATCACCATGGGGAAGGTCTTCGACGGGTCGATCGTTTCCTACCAGCAGCAGATCAACGTCGAGGATGAGATCAAGCGTGACCTGCCGGCCACCCTCTCGCTTGCGATCGGCGCCGGGATCATCTGGTTGGGCTTCGGAATCCTCTTCGGCGTGATCAGCGCGGTGAAGGCCGGCAAGTTCACCGATACGAGCCTGACCGTGCTCGCGCTGATTGGGGTGTCGATGCCCGTCTTCCTGCTCGGCGCGCTCGTCCTCTGGTTACTCGCCTACAAGGTCCAGATCTTCCCGGCCGGCGGGTACGTGAAGTTCACCCAGGACCCGTGGGGGTGGTTCACGCATCTGATCCTGCCCTGGTTCGTGCTGTCGGTGCTCTTCATCGGCTTCTACTCGAGGGTCCTGAGGTCGAACATCCTCGACACGATCAACGAGGACTACGTCCGGACGGCGAGGGCGAAGGGCCTGAGCGAGCGCCGGATCCTGATCCACCACGTGCTCCGCAACTCGCTGATCCCGGTGGTCTCGCTCTTCGGCCTCGACTTCGCCGCGGTGATCGGCGGTGGCGCGATCCTGACCGAGACGGTCTTCAACCTCCAGGGGGTCGGGCAGTATGCCGCCAACTCGATTCAGCAGCTGGATGTGCCCCCGGTGCTCGTGATTACGATGTTCGGCGCCTTCTTCGTCGTGGTCCTGAGCGCCATCGTGGACATCATCTATGCGTTCCTCGACCCGCGGATCAGGCTGAGCGGCTAGGTCCAGCGGATGGCGGGACCACTGCTCGAGATCGAGGATCTGAAGGTCGACTTCGCGACCGACGAGGGGACCGTGCACGCGGTCGACGGCGTCTCGTTCTCACTGGAATCCGGCGAGGTGCTGAGCATCGTCGGCGAGTCCGGCTGCGGCAAGTCCGTGACAGCGATGACGATCCTCGGGCTGACGCGGGGAACCAACGCGCGGATCTCCGGGTCGGTCCGCTACCAGGGCAAGGACCTCACGACCGCCAGCAACGATGAGCTCGAGACGATCCGCGGCGATCGGATCGCGATGGTCTTCCAGGACCCGATGTCCTCGTTCAATCCCGTCCACAAGATCGGCGACCAGATCATCGAGGCGATCCAGGCGCACCGGGACCTCGACAAGGCGGCGGCGCGAAAGAAGGCCGTGGACTCCCTGAAGGCCGTCGGCATCCCGGACGCGGAGAGGCGCGCTGACCACTATCCGTTCGAGTTCTCAGGCGGCATGCGCCAGCGGGCGATGATCGCGATGGCGCTCGCCCTGGAGCCCGCGGTCCTGATCGCGGACGAGCCCTCCACGGCGCTCGACGTGACGATCCAGGCCCAGATCCTCGAGCTGCTCCAGGACCTGAACCAGGAGCACGGGCTGTCGGTCATCCTGATCACCCACGACCTCGGCGTGGTCGCCGAGATCGCCGACCGAGTGCTGGTCATGTACGCCGGGCAGATCGTGGAGCAGGGATCGCTCGACGAGATCTTCTATGACCCGCAGCATCCGTACACCTGGGGTCTGCTCGGCTCGATCGCGCGCCTCGACCAGGAACGGCCGGATCGCCTGCCGCAGATCGGCGGGCAGCCGCCCTCGCTGCTGGTGCCGCCGCCCGGCTGCCGCTTCGCGCCCCGCTGCCCTCATGCATTCGCGAAGTGCTCGGAGCCTCCTGACCTGACAGAGCGCGTTGCCAAGGCAAATGGCCATGCCGATCGCTGCTGGCTCGACCCGCAGGAGAAGAAGCAGCTCCGCGAGGTCGACGGCCGAATCGGCCTCGAGGCGCCGGAGGTCGTCGCCTAGTGGCCAAGGGTGATCCGATCCTCGAGGTCGAGCACCTCGTCAAGTACTTCCCGATCAAGTCGGGGATCTTCTTCGACCGAACGGTGGCGAACGTCAAGGCCGTCGACGACGTCAGCCTCACCCTGCATGAGGGCGAGACACTCGGGCTGGTCGGCGAGTCCGGGTGCGGCAAGTCGACGCTCTGCCGGACGATCATCCAGCTGCTCGACCCGACCTCCGGTTCCGTGAAGTACCACGGCAAGGAGATCGTCGGGCTTTCGCGCAAGAAATTGGAGCCGGTCAGGCGGGAGATCCAGATGATCTTTCAGGACCCCTACGCGTCGCTCAACCCGCGCAAACGCGTGGGTCAGATCATCGGCGACCCGCTCCAGCTGCATGGCCTCGCCTCCGGAACCCAGCTCCGCCGCGAGGTCCAGCAGCTGATGGACAGGGTGGGCCTTCAGCCCGAGCACTACAACCGCTACCCGCACGAGTTCTCCGGGGGTCAGCGGCAGCGAATCGGCATCGCCCGGGCGCTCGCGTTGCGGCCCAAGCTGATCATCGCCGACGAGCCCGTCTCCGCCCTCGACGTCTCGATCCAGGCGCAGATCATCAACCTGCTCGAGGATCTCCAGGACGAGTTCAACCTCTCCTACATCTTCGTCGCCCACGACCTCGGCGTGGTCCGGCACGTCTCCGACCGGATCGCGGTCATGTACCTCGGCAAGATCGTCGAGCGCTCGCCCTCGGAGGTGCTCTACGACCGGCCGATCCACCCGTACTCCGTCGCGCTGCTCTCGGCCGTCCCGATCCCGGACCCGAAGGCGAATGCCGAGCGCAAGCCGATCGTGCTCGAGGGCGATGTGCCGAGCCCCGTTGATCCGCCCTCGGCGTGCCGGTTCCACACGCGCTGCCCCTGGGCGAGCGAGATCTGCTCAGAGGATGAGCCGCCCCTGGCCGACTACGGCTCCGGGCAGGCGGCCGCCTGTCACCACCCGCAGAACGTCGACGCGAGGCAGATCAAGGCCACGGAGGTCGCTCCGGACAGCCCGGAGTCGGCCAGCGACCGGCTGCCCGGCGAGGCGGAGCCGGTGACGGCGGCTAGTCGATAGCTTCTTGCGGGTGCTCGCCCTCGATTACGGCACCGCCCGCTGCGGCTGTGCGATTTCGGATCCGACCGGGACCCTGGCACGGCCGCTCGAGGCGGTCGAGCCGCCCGAGCCCGCGGCGATCGCCGAGCTCGCCCGAAGCGAGGAGGCCGAGCGCGTGATCGTCGGCCTACCGACCACGCTCGGGGGCGAGGAGGGCGATCAGGCCCGTGTCAGCCGTGCGTTCGCCGCCGAGTTGGCCGAGCTGCTCGACGTCCCCGTCGAGACCTACGACGAGCGACTGACGACGCGGATGGCCGACCGGAGCGCCCGCGAGGGCGCCCGGGCCGACCGCGACTCACTCGCAGCAGCGCATCTGCTCGAGAGCTACCTCGCGAGGGAGGGATCGAGGTGACGAAGGACCAGGGGGACTGGAACGTCGATACCGAGGGGAACCTCACCCCGCCCGGCGGCGACGGCCTGAAGCCGCCGACGGACGAGTTCGGCCGTGACGACCCCGCCTCCCTCGAGCGCGAGCGCCGCCGCCGGGAGCGTGAGCAACGCCGCAGCAAGTCGAAGAAGCCGCCCAAGGCCGCCGCCGCGCCTCCAGCCGAGGCGCCTCCGGCCCAGGCGGCCGCGCCCCAGACGGCCGCGCCTCCCGCCGCCCCCAAGGCACCGAGGAGAACCGTCAGGCAGCGCCTCGGCCGCGACGGGGACGATCCCGTGCCTCCGAAGCCACGTGGGACCTATCACCGTCGCCGATTCCTGGCGCTCGGCCTGGTCCTCATCGGGGTGCTCGTCGCCTGGTTCTTGATCGCGTTCTTCCAGCCGCCGCCGTTCGACCCGGGTGACGGCTCGGGCGAGGCGATCGTCACCGTGCCGGAGGGCGCCACGGCGAGCGAGGTCGCCGACCTGCTCACCAAGCAGGACGTGGTCTCGAACGGGACGCTCTTCCAGTGGCGTCTGAAGCTCTCGGGCGACGAGGACAAGATCCTTCCGGGCCGCTACGTACTCGCCCAGAACATGAGCTACGGAGCCGCGATCGACAAGCTGACCAGCTCGGGGGGACAGGTGACGGTGACGATCCCGGAGGGCGAGGACCGGGTGCAGGCGGCCGCGACGATCAAAGGCCTGGGCCTGAGCGGGGATTACCTCGCCGCGACCAAGAGCTTCAAGGGCTTTGACCCGAACCGCTACGGCGCCAAGAACCCGCCGTCGCTCGAGGGGTTCCTTTTCCCGGCGACCTACCAGCTCGACCCGGGCGCGAACGTCGACCAGCTCGTCTCCGAGCAGCTGCAGGCGTTCCAGCAGAACATCGCCGGGGTGAACCTGTCCTACGCGAAGTCCAAGAACCTGACGGTCTACGACGTGCTCACGATCGCGTCGATGATCGACAAGGAGGTTCAGATCCCCTCCGAGCGGCCGCTCGTCGCCGCCGTGATCTACAACCGGCTCCACCGCGGCATGCCGCTGCAGATCGACGCGACCACGCGCTTTCAGTTCCACAACTACACCGGCGACATCACGGAGTCGCAGCTGCAGTCGTCCTCGCCGTACAACACACGGATCAACGCGGGCCTCCCGCCGACGCCAATCGGCAACCCCGGTCTCGACGCGATCAAGGCGGCCGCTCGCCCTGCCAAGGTCAACTACCTCTACTACGTCCTCAACGGCAACAACAGCGGACATCACTGCTTCACCTCCAGCGGGGACGAGTTCAACCAGCTCGTCGCCGCGTACCAGGCCGGCCACGCCACGCCGAACTGCCGGAGCTGAGCCGCGCATGAACCGGCTCGCGGTCCTCGGGCACCCGGTCTCGCATTCTCGATCGCCGGCGATGCAGTCCGCCGCCCTCGCGGCGCTCGGCCTGGCGGATGAGTGGAGCTACGAGGCGATCGACGTGGAGCCGGACCGATTCCCGGAGTTGATCGGCTCGCTGCCGGCAGACGGCTTCGTCGGCGTCAACGTGACGATCCCGCACAAGGAGGCCGCCCTGGCGTTGGCGGACGAGGCCTCGCGGGCCGCGGAGGAGATCGGAGCCGCCAACACGCTGAGCTTCGGCGATGGGCGCATCCGGGCGGCGAACACCGACGCATCCGGGTTGCTGGCCGCGCTGCCGGGACCCGTCGCGGGGAGGAGCGCCCTCGTCCTCGGAGCCGGTGGATCTGCGCGCGCGGCTGTCTGGGCGCTGGCCGGGCAGGGCGCCCCGGTCTCCGTCTGGAACCGGACGGGGGAGCGGGCGGACGAGCTGGTGCGCGATCTGGCGGGCGCGGGCACCGGCACGGCGGCCGAGGGGCGGCTCGCCCCTGTCACCGCCGAGCATGCACGCTCCGGAAACTACGGGCTGATCGTCAACTGCACGGCGGTCGGGATGGCTGACGAGGATCCGTTCGAGCAGCTCCCCATCGATCCCGAGCGGCTCGGCCCCGGGGTCGTCATCGTCGACCTCGTCTACGCGGGCTCGGAGAGTCGCCTGGTGGGAGAGGCGCGGCGACGCTCGGCGGAGGCGATCGACGGCCTCGAGGTATTGGTGCGACAGGGAGCCGAGTCGCTCCGCCTCTGGACAGGGTCAGAGCCGCCGCTCGGTGTGATGCGCAGCGCAGCCCGTGTTTGACGACGATCGCCCGGTGCTAATTTTTCGTTAGTGCCACGCCTGAAGCTCATCGGAGGCCTGAGGCTGATCGACGGAGTCGCGAACGGGATGCCGTCATCCCCCTCGGAGCGCCTTGCGGACGCCGACGCCTTTGACGCCTATTCGCGAACCGTCTCGGGCGTCGCGGAGAGGCTCACCCCCTCGGTCGCCCATCTAGCCGTCATGCGCCGCACCCGCCGAGGCCGGGCGGAGGGCGCAGGGTCCGGCGTCGCGATCTCATCGGATGGCTTCATGCTCACCTCCGCGCACGTGGTGGCCGGCGGCCACCGGGTGACTGCCGCGTTCTCTGACGGTCGCGAGCTGAGCGCCGAGGTGGTCGGCGCCGATCCGCTCTCCGACCTGGCGGTGGTCCGCGCGGACGCGCGCGACCTGGAGCCGGCACAGCTGGGCGACGCGGATGAGCTGCGCGTGGGACAGCTCGTCGTCGCGATCGGCAGTCCGATGGGCCTGGCGGGGACGGTGACCGCAGGGGTCGTCTCGGCCCTCGGCCGCTCGCTGCCCACGCGCTCCGGATCGGCCGGTCGACTGGTCGAGAACGTGATCCAGACAGACGCCGCACTCAACCCGGGCAACTCCGGGGGCGCGCTGGCCGACAGCCTCGGCCGCGTGGTCGGCGTGAACACCGCGGTAGCCGGCATCGGCCTGGGCCTCGCGGTGCCCATCAACGACGCGACGCGAAAGCTGATCTCGGCGTTGATGAAGGAGGGCCGGGTGCGGCGGGCCTACATCGGCATCGTCGGCGGCTCCCGGCCGCTGCCGCCGAGGGTCGCCTCACGGTTGGGTCGCGAGAAGGGAATCGAGGTCGTCGAGGTCGTCTCGGGCAGCCCGGCCGCCCGCGCGGGGCTCCGCGCCGAGGACCTGATCGTGGAGGTGGACGGCGAACCGATGGGCGACGTGGGAGATCTACAGCGCCTGATGGTGGCGGAGCGGATCGGTTACGGGATCGCGGTGAAGGTCGTTCGCGACGGCGACTTCCTCCAGCTCGACCTCATCCCCCTCGAGCTCGAGACTTAGCGCTCGATTTCGGCTTGGCGATCGCCTTCGCCGCCGTCTTCGCGGTGAGCACCTGGATCCGGGCCGCAACCTCGCGGGGGGTCGTGAAGACGACCCCGATGGTCCCAGGCTCGCGCGGCAGCAGCTGGAAGAAGGCCGGGGCGATCGGGCTGGCCACGCCGATCAGGCCGAAGGTGGGGATTTCGAGCTCCGCCTGGCGCTTGGAGAGCACCTGGAGGGAGAGCTGATCGCCGACGTGGAGCGGTTCACACCTCGGCTTGCTCTTCTTGCAGAGTGGCGCCGCGACCACCGGGACCTTCTTGCCGCCGACGACGATCTCCACGCTCAGGGAGCGTCCCGGGGGCGGCTGGGGGGTGGTATGGACAGGCTGGGTCGTGGTCGTGCTCGAGGTGGTGCCGGGGCGCAGATCGTGCTGTGGGACCAGGGCCGCGGCGAGCGTCGACAGCCCGAGCAGGATCAGCATCACGATCAGCAGACGGCGGGCCGCCATCAGGGGGAGAGGTTGAGGGACACGGGACTCTCAACGATATGGCCGGTGCGGTCCTCGACGCTTCGCTCGTCGCCCTGCTCGGCATAGTCACGGTCAGCGACCTCCGGACTCGGCTGATCCCGGACGTCCCGCTCGTGGCGAACCTGGCGATCGCCTTCCCGGTTTGCGTCGTCTGGGAGGCGGGCGGTGTGCCCGAGCGGCTGTTGGCGGGCCTGGCGGCGGGTGGCGTCCTGCTCGCGGCGGCGCTGATCCGCCCGGACGGGATGGGCCTGGGCGACGTGAAGCTCGCGGCGGTGCTCGGCTTCGATCTCGGCTCCCGGGTGGCCGAGGCGATGCTGATCGCGTTCGCCGCCGGTACCGCCGCGGGCCTCATCCTGGTGGCCCGGCATGGGTTCTCGGCGCGCAGCCGGACGATCCCGTTCGCCCCCTTCCTGGCGATCGGCGCCATGTTCGCCATGGCCACGCAACCGTGAGACCGAGGCCGCGAGGCCGCTCCATTTACGCTCCCCCGCGTGACCTTGAGGTTCACAACCGCAGGCGAGTCCCATGGACCCGGCCTGGTCGCGATCGTCGAGGGCCTTCCCGCCGGCCTCGAGCTCGATCGCGAGGCGCTCGACCGCGACATGGCGCGGCGCCAGCTCGGGCATGGCCGCGGCGGGCGGATGAAGATCGAGAGCGACACGGTCGAGATCCGCTCGGGCGTCCGCCACGGACGCACGCTCGGCAGCCCGATCGCCCTCCTGGTCGCCAACCGCGACTACCCCAACTGGGACGAGCGGATGAATCCCTGGCCGGTCGATGCCGAGATCGAGGAGTCGCATCTGCCGCGGCCGGGTCATGCGGACCTCGCCGGGCTGCAGAAGTACGGCTTCAGCGACGTGCGCAACGTCCTGGAGCGCGCCAGCGCACGGGAGACCGCGGCGAGGGTCGCAGCCGGCACGATCGCGAAGGGCTTCCTGGCCGCTGTCGGCGTGAGCGTCTTCAGCCACGTGATCCAGATCGCGTCTGTGAGCGCGCCGGAGCGCGATGACCTCTCGCCAGAGGACTTCGAGGGCGTGGACGACTCGCCGGTTCGCTGCCTCGACGCCGCCACCGCCGAGACGATGGTGGCCGAGATCGATCGCCTGCGGAAGGAGAACGAGTCACTCGGCGGCAAGTTCGAGGTGCGCGCCTTCGGGCTGCTGCCCGGGATCGGCTCGTACGCCTCGTGGAGCGAGAAGCTCGACGGAAGGCTGGCACAGGCCGTCTGCTCCATCCAGTCGGTGAAGGGCGTCTCGCTCGGGGAGGCGTGGGACGTCGCCGGCAGACCCGGATCGGAGGCCCACGACGAGATCTTTCACTCCGAGGACCGCGGCTGGTATCGGGAGACGAACCGGGCCGGTGGCCTCGAGGGTGGGATGACCAACGGCGAGCCGCTCGTCGTCCAGGCGGCGATCAAGCCGATCTCCACCATGACGCAGCCACTTCGCTCGGTCGACACCGAGACGAAGGAGCCGGCCCAGGCCATGAGGGAGAGAACCGATTCGACCGTGGTCCCGGCCGCGGCGGTGGTCGCCGAGGCGATGGTGGCGCTGGTGCTCGCCGGCGCCTATCGCGAGAAGTTCGGCGGCGATCACATCGACGACGTGCTCGCATCCATCGCGGCGTACCGGGAGCGGATCGGATGGCTCCGGTAGCGGCCCACCACGGGATCGTCCTCATCGGTTTCATGGCCGCCGGCAAGACCAGGGCGGCGCAGGCGGTCGCCGAACGACTCGGGCTCGGGGTGATCGACACCGATGACCTGCTCGAGGGCGAGCTCGGCGAGCCGATCTCGGCTTTCTTCGAGCGCGAGGGGGAGGTGGAGTTCCGCCGCCGTGAGGAGCGGCTCGTGGTCTCGGTGCTGAACGCTCTCGCCGCTCAGGTGGGCGGCCCGTCATCCGTGGTGGCTCTCGGTGGGGGCGCCATTGAGAGCGAGGCAGTGCGGCGCGCTCTCGGTGACCACATGCCGGTCTGGTGCGACGTCGACGAGGAGACCGCCTGGGAGCGCGCCTCCGGTTCCGACCGGCCCCTGGCCAAAGACCGCGCAGCGTTTGCCGAGCGCTTCGCGAGCCGGCGCCCTCTGTACGAGTCGCTGGCCCGCGCCATCCTGCCCTCGGCCGCGCGCGACGCGGCCGGGCCTGCCGCGCCCTGGCTAGCCGCGATGCAGGGCACTCCGAGCACGCGGATGATCTGGGCCGAATCGGAGAGCGGCTCCTATCCGGCCGTCGTCGGCGAGGGGGCGATCGGCCTGCTGGACGACGCCCGTGAGGCACTGCCGGAGGCCCTGCCGGCGAGAACCTTCTGCGTCGCCGACGACGCGGCGCTGCGGCACCACCGCCCTCTCCTGCCGCGGGTCGAGGAGGTGATCGGCGTTCAGGGAGCCGAGACCTCGAAGACCATCGCCGAAGCCGAGCGGATCCTCGGCGAGCTGTCCGCGGCTGGCGCCAACCGAGACGACTGCGTTCTGGCCTTCGGCGGCGGCGTGGTCGGGGACCTCGCCGGCTTCTGCGCAGCCACGTACCAGAGGGGCGTCCCTCTGGTGCAGGCGCCCACCACCCTGGTCGCCCAGGTCGACTCCGCCTACGGCGGCAAGACCGGCGTAGACCTGCCCCAGGCGAAGAACTACGTGGGCGCCTACCACATGCCCACGGCCGTTTTGGCCGATCCGGCCACCCTCGCGACCCTTCCGCACGAGGAGCTCGCGGCGGGGTTCGTCGAGGTCGTCAAGACGGCGCTGATCGCCGGCGATCCGCTCTGGTCCCGGGTGAGGCAGATCGAGTCACTCGATCCCGCGGCCATGACCGATGTGATCTTCGCCTGCGCCCGCACCAAGATCGATGTCGTGGCCTCGGATGAGAGGGACTCGGGGCAGCGGATGGTCCTCAACCTCGGCCACACGATCGGTCACGCCATCGAGGCCGAGACCGACTACAAGCGCTACCGCCACGGCGAGGCCGTCGGCCTCGGCCTGCTCGCCGTGCTCCGCCTCTCGGATGCTGATCGGCTGCGTGATGAGGTCGAGGGCCTGCTGGCCTCGCATGGGCTGCCCGTCTCTCTCGACCCCTCCGTGAGCACCGACGGAGTGATGGAGGCAATGGGCAGGGACAAGAAGCAGACGCGCGAGGGACTCGGCTTCGTGCTGCTCTCCGAGCCGGGTGAGCCGCGCTGGGGACAACAGGTCGAGGCGGATAGGGTCCGGGCGGTGGTGGAGGAGTTGAAGTGAGTTCGGTCACCCGCAATCGCGTCGAGGTGATGCACGGGGTCAATCTCGACATGCTCGGGAGCCGGGATCACGACATCTACGGAGACTTCACCCTTCCCGAGCTCGAGGTGCGCGTCAAACGGTTCGCCCGAGATCTCGACCTGGAGGCGGCCTTCTTCCAGAGCAACTCCGAGGGCGAGTTCGTCGAGCATCTCCACCGGCTGCCCGAGAGAGCTGACGCTGCGCTCATCAATGCAGGCGCGTGGACCCACTACTCGTGGGCGATCAGGGACGCGCTCGACCTGACCCGCATTCCGACCGTGGAGGTCCATATCTCCGACATCTCGAAGCGCGAGGAGTGGCGCCACCATTCCGTCTTCGAGGGCCTCGACCTGATCATCGGGCAGATCTACGGCAAGGGCGCCGGACGGCTATCGCGAGGCCCTGGAGCTGATCGCGGAGAGACTCGGGCTGTGACGCGCGGCGAGCGCCTCGCGGGTCTCGTTGCCGAGAAGGAGCTCGACCAGCTCTTTGTCTCGGACCTGGTCAACGTCCGCTATCTGACCGGCTTCACGGGGACCAACGGCGCCTGTCTGGTCGGCGGCGACGAGCTCATCTTCTTCACCGACTTTCGCTACACCGAGCGCGCCAAGGACGAGGTCGCTCCCGAGTGGGAGCGCCCGGAGGCCGAGCGCGAGCTGATCCCGCAGATGGTCGGCCGCATGAAGGGCCGCGTGGGCTTCGAGGACGCAAAGCTCAGCTTCCGTCAGCTGGCCCGTCTGGAGGCTGCGGCCGAGGACGACGTGGAGTTCGTCCCAGCCGGCGATCTCGTCGAGCAGCTCCGCGCCATCAAGGAGCCAGACGAGCTCGAGCGGATCGAGGCCGCGGCGAAGCTCGCCGACGAGGTCTACGAGTGGACGCTCGAGCGCGGGCTCGCGGGCCGCACCGAGCGGGACGTCGCCCGGGCCGTCGAGGCCCGCATCCGCGAGCTCGGCGCCGAGCCATCGTTCCCGCCGATCGTGGCGGCGGGCGAGAACGGCGCGCTGCCGCACGCCGAGTCCGGCGAGCGGGAGATCGGCTCGGGCGAGCTGGTCGTCTTCGACATGGGCTCCCTGCTGGACGGCTACTGCTCGGATTGCACCCGCACCTTCGCGACGGGCGATCCCGGATACGAGGCGCGCGAGGTCTACGAGCTGGTGCTGCGGGCCCAGCTGGCCGCCCTCGAGGCGGTGCGCCCGGCGGCGTCCGGGAAGGAGGTCGACGCGGTCGCCCGCGAGGTGATCGACGAGGCCGGCCACGGCGACCGCTTCGGCCATGGTCTCGGGCACGGCGTGGGGCTCGAGGTGCACGAGGGGCCGCGGCTCGCCACCACCTCCGAGGACGAGCTCTTCGAGGGCAACGTCGTCACGATCGAGCCGGGCGTCTACCTGCCCGGAAAGTTCGGCGTTCGCATCGAGGACCTGGTCGTCGTGACGGCCGACGGCTACCGCAACCTGAGCGGCCTTTCGAAGGACCTCCGCATCGTCAACTGACCGACCACGCGGGAATGGGTGATCCCCACCGCGAGACTGGAGCGGGAGATGAGCTTCGAGCAGACCATGGATGACATCGCCAGGGGCGTGGAGATCCTCGGCGTCGCCACTGTCCTCGTGGGCCTGGCGGCAGCCCTGGTGAGCGGCGCACTCAGCCTGGTTCGAGGAAAGGGTGCGGGGAGTGCCTACGGAGCCATCCGAGCCGTCTTCGCCCGCAGCATCCTGCTCGGGTTGGAGTTCCTGGTGGCCGCGGACATCATCCGGACCGTCGCCGTCCAGCCCACGCTCGAGAACGTCGCTGTCCTTGGTCTGATCATCGTCATCAGGACGTTCTTGAGCTTCTCGCTGGAAGTCGAGCTCGACGGTCGCTGGCCGTGGGCTCGCGCACCCGATGGGCCGCCAGCGGCAGCAAATGGCCCACCCGGCTCGAGCCGCCGAATGGGTTGAGCACTGCGGACCCGCCGCAGCCCTCGAAGCCGCCGGCTGTCGGAGTAGGCGGCGCTACGCAGTCGCCGGCGCCTCGATCGGGCCGGAGACGGGCTCGCCTCCACGCCTGATCCAGCCGCCGAGCAGCGGGAAGATCAGGGTCGAGACGATCGCGGCGCCGACCAGGCCCGCGGCCGTCGAGGTCTCCATATGGCCCGCGTCGATCGCGAGAGTGGTGATCGCGACGACCAGGGGCAGCTCCGTAGCGCAGTAGATCGCGAGCGCGAAGCGGTCACGCAGCACGAGCTCGCTGCGATAGAGGAGGAGCGCCGGTACCCCCCGGATGATCAGGAAGAGCGCCACGAACATGGGGACCTTGAGCATCGCCGTGGCGCTGGAGGTGAGCGCGTCGAGGTCGAATGCCATCCCGCTGGAGACGAAGAAGAACGGGATCAGCAGGCCGTAGCCGACCGCGGTCAGCTTCGAGTCGAAGACGGTGACCTCCCGGCCGCGGAGCGCCACGCGGGTAATCATTCCCGCCACGAACCCGCCGAGGAGCAGATCGAGACCGAGCTGGGCGGCCAGGGCGACGAGGCTGAAGACGAGGACGACGGCGAGGCGTACCGCGAGCTGGCTCGATGTCTCGAAGGTCTTCTCGACCAGTGGCCAGCCGCGCCAGGCGGAGCGGACGGCAAGGAGGCCGGTGAGCACCGCGAGCACGATGAAGAGCACGAGGATCACCGCCTCGTGCAGGGGGTGCCCGGTGGACAGGATCAGGGTGACGAGCAGGATCGGGCCGAACTCCCCGATCGCCCCGGCGCCGAGCAGGTACGTCCCGAAGGTCGTCTTCATCTCTCCCGCGTCGCTCAGGATCGGAATCAGCGTGCCGATGGCCGTCGTCGCCATCGCAGAGCCCGTGTAGAGGAAGGAGAGAATGATCCCCGCGGCCGCCAGCGCGCCCCCGATGCCGTAGGCCAGGATGAGCGAGATGCCCCAGCCGACCACGCCGAGCTCCAGCGAGCGCCCCTTGATCCGGTCGAAATCGATCTCGTAGCCGGCGAAGAAGAAGAGCATCCCCAGTCCGAGGTCGCCGAGGAGGGTCGTGGTGGGGTCGAGCCTGGCGATGTCGAGCCCCTGGGGCCCGATCAGGATCCCGAGCAAGAGCTCCAGGACCACCACGGGGATGGCGATCCGGGGCGAGAGGGCCAGCACGATCACGGCGGCCACGGCCGCGGCGATCACCATGACGAGAGCCGAGGTCTCGTCGACGCCAGCGGCCACCGTCGCGGCGGTTGGGAGCTGAGGCATCAGCGGGACTCTAGGCGCCGGGTCGGCCCGATCTCGCGCTGTTCGTGGGGCCGTGATTCACGGGCCGGGAGAGGGTGAGCTCAGGGGCATCGGCCCGTCGTTTGCAGCCTTTTGGGGCCTATAGCACCGCCAAAGCTGCAATCGGCGCCTGTGGAGACTTTGGGTGCCTATGGACACCCAAAGTCTCCACTCCCCCCTGGAGCACCCCTCAGTGCTTCTTCTTGTGGTGCTTCTTCTTGTGGCAGCCGCGCTTCTTGTGCTTCTTCTTGGCCTCGGCGGCCCGCTTGTGCCCCCTCTTGTGCTTGCGCTTCTTGCACTGGGCCCTGGCACCGGCATTTCCTGATCCGGGATTTCCCGAGCCGGCATTTGCCGATCCGGGATTTCCCGAGCCGGGCAGCGTCAGCGGAGCCGGCTGGTTCTGGGAGGCCACGTAGTCGCGGCAGGGCTCGCCGCGGAGGCCCGGGCAGGGTGGGAGCGGGGTCGTGGTGTCGACTCCCGGGACGACCGGAAGCTCGAGCTTCGACGGCATCGAACCGCCGTAGCCGATGGCGACGTTCGCCTGCGAGGAGGGATCGGCCTCGGCGAAGGCCCAGATGGGCTGGTCGCCGTTCGGCGCGCTGATCCTGACCCGGATGCGCGAGCCGGCCCGGTACATGTGGCCCTCGTAGTAGAGCGGGATGGTCACGGGAACGAACTGGTCCGAGGGCATGTCCGCGAAGTCCTCCTGGCGCAGGCTCTGGACGGGCTCGAGCTCGGTGCTCTTCGCGTCGTCGAGCTTGCGTGCCCTGGTGCGGAGCCAGCCGCCCTGCACGAACGTCTCCTTGCCATCCGGCCGGACCTCGCTCACCGTGGCCTGGAGGTCGACGTTGGGCGTCGAGGAGCGAACCCAGAGATCGACTCGCCCGGCGCCGATCACGGCGGTGTTCTGGTCGAGCGGCGTCGTCAGGTAGGAGACCGCCGTCCCCGCGGGATCCTGACTCCACTGATACGGCGGAGTGGCTGTCCAGAGGCCGTTGGCGCCTGAGCCCGTGTCGCCGGTGAAGTCGGTGGCGGGTCGCGCATGGGAGTCCCAGGTGAAGCCATCGGCCGCCGAGCTCCCGGGGGACTGGTCGGCGAGTGCGCCGTCGGCTCCGAGGTACCAGGAGCGGGCCTGGGTGCCGGGGATTGGGAAGCTGGAGAAGGACTGCTCGAAGGCCGGATACGGCCATCCCGGGTTCGATGAGTTCCCCGCGCCGTTGTCGAAGAGGACGCGAACCGACGGCAGGGCTTCGAATGCCGACTGCGCCCCGCTCAGGGTCGGTTGTGTCTGGATCGGGTCGGGTGGGAGCGTCGCCACGGGCGGCGATCCGCCGGAGCCCTGGATTCCCCAGATCGCCTGCATCGCAATCGGCCAGCTCGCCTGGACGATCGGCTCGAAGAGGCTCGTCCCCGGGGCCTGTTGGGCGACGTAGATCGACAGGAAGTCGTAGAGGCGGTTGTACGTGTCGGGGTCGAGGGAGTCGGTGTGGACCCCGTTCGTGTACGTGAACCATTTCTTGTCGGTCCCCGTCATGTGCTCGGCCAGCGTCGGGCAGTGGCCCCCTGTCTGCTCGTCCGTCCACTGGCACGCCATGAAGGTCGGCACGTTGATCTTGTTGACGAAGGTCGTGGGAGAGAGCGGGTCGGCGACGTCGGGCACGTAGTGATCGTTCGCCCGGATCTTCGCCAGCAGGTCGCTGGCTTCGGGATGGAGGTCCTGGTTCGCCTGACAGGTCGTGTCCCCGTCGGCGATTCGCTGGACCGCGTACGGCTGTGCCCCGTTGTCTGGTTCGCTCGGATCAGCCGCCTTGGCCTGGTCCTGGCGCTCGTTGGCCCAGTCGACGGCGAAGCCGGTGTTCAGGACCCCGCCGGGATACAGCGTCGTCTGGGTCTGGTCGATCACCGACAGCGGCGAGATCGCGGCCAGGTCCGGCGGCTGCGTCTGGGCCGTGAAGAGCTGGCTGATGCCCCCGTACGAGATGCCGAACATCCCGACCTTGCCGTGGGCGACCCAGGGCTGATGGGCGACCGTCTCGACGACGTCATAGCCGTCCAGGCTCTGCAGCGGCTCGAAGAAGTCGAAAGCGCCGGCGGAGCAGCCGGTCCCGCGCATGTTGACGTCGACGACCGTGAAGCCCATCAGGTTGGCGAGAGCCTCGATGCCGCTGACCGGGCCCGCAGGATTCGCGTAGCCGTAGCCCGAGTACTCGACCAAGGTCGGGGACGGGTTGAGTGAGCTGGGCGGCGGCGCGGCGGCGGTTATCGCGTTGCTGAGGGCGGAGGGGAGCGGAAGGGAGCTAGCGACATCCGTGGGCGGATGGACGTCATAGGCGAGCTTTGTGCCGTCGCGCATCGTCATGTAGCCGTAGCCGTGGGTGAGAAGCGTCTGGTTGTAGATGGAGGGATCGGGAGGCGCCGCCGATGTACCCGCCTTGATGGGGTCCTGCGTCACCGTCAGCGGATCCGAGGTCTCCACGTCGGACTGCACCGTGTAGCCGGTGCCGGGGCTGACGTCGCGGAAGAGCGCCCCTCCGCGGGAGTTGGCGTTCCTCGCCTGGACGACGCTGTCGGAGGAATCGCGGAGGGAGACCGGGACGTTCGGGGTCAGGCCGGTGACGTCCACCTGCTCGGTGCTGCCCCGGGCCTCGAAGCTGGCAGCCGAGGCGCTGCTCGCAAACGCGAGTGCGATGATCGCGGCCACCAGCCAGCTCCCCATCCCCATTATTCGGTACATGCCGCGACCACTCAAGCACACCGCGGCCGCTCATGTCGCAGTTCCCCGCTGGCGGGCGGTGGGGAAGGCCGTGCCGTGCCGGATCTCGGCTCGTCCCTCGCCGTAGCCCCGGGTCTCGATCACGATGACGATCCAGAGCAGGGCGACGACGATCGCGAGGATCGCCAGGGCGGGCAGGTGGGTGGCGGCGGGGAGCAGTGCGACCAGGACGACCGCGAGCGCGAAGCGCCGCCAGTTGACCGTCCGCACGTGGCGGAAGCGAAAGGCGACCAGGCCGAGCAGATAGAGCGCGACCCCGGCCAGCAGCGCGAACGCCGGGACCAGTTCGAGCGCATCGTCCACGTTGCCCAGCGTCTTCTTCAGCCCGAGTGCCGCGAGGACGATGCCCGCCACCAACGGGAAGTGGAGGTATGAGTAGGAGTCTCGGGCGAGCTCGTTGCGCACCTTTCCCTCCGGAGCATCGGCCAGCCGCCTGGCCGAGACGAGCGCGACCACATCGAAGTACATCCACCAGAGCGCCGCGGCGATCGCGATGCCGAGAATGGCTGCCGCGGCGATTCCCCAGGTCATCTCCGCGCCGGCCCCGACGCCGATCGCGACGATCGACTCACCGAGGGCGATGATCACGATCAGGCCGTGGCGCTCAGCGAAGTGGCCGGGCACCAGATGCCAGCCCTCGGAGCCGAACACATACGGCTCGCCCATGTCGAGGATCAGGGCGAGCCCCCAGACTGCCGCCCGCAGGCCCGGGTCCAGAAACGCGCCCACGATGAGGAGGCTGACGCCGACGGCGGTGCCCACGCCGAGGCCGAGCGTGGCCCGATGAAAACTCGGATCGTCGCGGCTGGCGATCAGGAGGAGGGCGATCTGGGCGAACCGCACCGCCGCGTAGGCGAGGGCGAACTCCAGCGCGAGGCCGTCGAATGCCTTCGGTTCGCAGATCGCCGCGATCAGGAAGGCGGCCATGGCGGCGAAGAGCACCAGCCTGACGCCGCCCTCCTCCGGATCGAGCACGCTGGTGAGCCAGGCGTAGCCGACCCAGGACCACCAGAGCAGAGCGAGGATGAGCATGCCGCGGCCGATCCCGATCCAGGTCGGCTCATGGGACATCAGCGTCGTGCACTGGGTGATCGCCAGGACGAAGACGAGGTCGAAGAAGAGCTCGAGCGGCATGACCCGCTCGCCCTGGCGGAAGGCGGCCCGCAGGCGGGCGGGCCGCGTCCTCGTCGCAGACTCCATCGGTCGATCCTTACAGGCGGCTTAGGTTAGGGTCGAACGGATGGGAGCTGTCGGCAAAGGGTGGTTCGTGGCCGCGCTCGCCGCCGGCTGCCTGCTCTCTCCCAGCGGAGCCTCTGCCGCCAGCAGCGTCTCGGTCGCAGGGAATCACCTGGTCGACGGCGGCAAGCCGATTCGCCTGATCGGAGTGAACCGGTCGGGCTCCGAGTACGCCTGCGCCGGGCCGGTCGGCGGGGGCGGCTTCGGCTACGGCGTCTTCCAGGGGCCGGTCAGCAATCGCACGATCAAGGCGATGCTCGGGTGGCGCATCAACGCCGTCGCGATTCCGCTCAACGAAGCGTGCTGGCTCGGCGGCTACGCGCCGATCAGTCCCCGCTTCAGCGGCGCCGCGTATCGGGCGGCGATCCTCGACTATGTGAGCCGCCTGAACGCGCGCGGGATCATCGTGGTCCTGCGCCTCTCGGGCGCGGCGCCGGGCGCCGGCGCCTACGGCATGAGCACGAGGGCCACCGACGAAATCCCGATGGCCGATGCCGATCACGCACTCGACTTCTGGCGCTCGGTCGCGACCACCTTCAGGGACGACCACCAGGTCATCTTCCACGCCTTCGATGAGCCCAACGCCATCGACTGGCCGTGCGCCCTGAACGGCTGCGCCGCCAACGACGCGCCCCAGGGCAAGCCCCGGTTCGGCGCCTACACGGCGGTGGGTCATCAGGCGATCGTCGACGCGATCCGCTCGACCGGGGCTACGCAGCCCATCGACATCTCCGGGATCGACTTCGCCGGGAGGCTCGACCAGTGGGAGCAGTTCATCCCGACGGATCCGCTCGGCCAGCTCGTGGTCGGGTTCAACACCTTCGACTACAGCCGGAACTTCGCTTCCTCCAAGGCTGACCTGGCGCGCCTCGCGAGCGCCCACCCGGTGCTGATCGGCGGCTTCGGCGACACCAACTGCACCTCCCGCTTCAGCAACAAGCTGATGCGGTTCGCCGACGCGACCGGCATCTCGTACCTGGCGTGGACCTGGAACGCCGTCCAGGACTACGGCGGCTGCTCCAACGCCCTGCTGGACTCCGGCCGGAAGGGCAAGGCGGGTCGCGCCTATCTCCGCGGATTGCCGAGCGGCTTCGGCCGCGGGGTCCGCGCCCACTTCCGGAAGGTCAGGGCCAGTAAGCGCTTCTGAGCGGGACGGCTAGCCTTCCGGGACCTTGATCAGCACCAACCAATTCAAGAACGGCACCCACATCGAGGTCGACGGCACGATCTTCCGGATCGTCGAGTTCCAGCACGTCAAGCCCGGCAAGGGCGGCGCCTTCGTGCGGTCGAAGCTGAAGCGCGTCGACGACGGTGCCGTGATCGACAAGACCTTCAAGGCCGGCGAGAAATTCCGCCCGGTTCGCACCGAGAACCGGAAGATGCAGTTCCTCTACGACTCGGGGGAGGCCGCCGTCTTCATGGACAACCAGAGCTACGACCAGGTGGAGATCCCGAAGTCGATAGTCGGCGATGCCCTGAACTGGGTGCCGCCCAACTCCGACGTCGAGCTGCTCTTCGTCGACGAGCGCCCCGCCGGAGCCCAGGCGCCGAGCGCCGTGGACCTGGCGATCACCCAGACCGATCCTGGGCTGAAGGGCGACACCGCCTCGGGCGGCGGCACGAAGCCGGCGACCCTCGAGACCGGCGTGACGATCCAGGTGCCGCTCTTCATCGAAGAGGGCGAGAGGGTGCGGGTCGACACCCGCAGCGGCGAGTACGTGTCGCGCGCGTAGTCTGCGGTCAGTGAAGCGCAGCGATCAGCGGCGAGACGCGGTCTTCGCCCTCTACCAGCATGAAGTCACGGGAAGGCCGCTCGACGAGCTGCTCGCGGACGCGAAGCCGTTCTCGGTCGAGCTCGCCACTGCCGTCGACGAGCATCGCCCCGAGCTGGACGAGCTGATCTCCCTGCACTCGAAGGGCTGGGCGCTCGAGCGGATCGCCCCGTTGGAGCGCAGCATCCTGAGGGCCGCTCTGTATGAGGCGCTGCACGCCGACGACGTGCCCGCCGAGGTCGCGATCGACGAGGCAGTCGAGCTCGCGAAGGAGTACTGCGGAACCGACGCACCGGGCTTCGTCAACGGGATCCTCGGCGCCGCCCTCTCCGAGCATCTGCCCAGCTAGCATCGCGCGCCATGGATGCCGAATCCACCGGCGGCGGCGTCGAGGATCTCGAGCGCATCACCGCTCGCCTGGAACAGCTTGCGGCGCAGCTCGAGGGGGACGTGGACGACGAGCACGCCGCTGCGCTCGTCCGCGAAGCCTCCGAGCTCGCTTCCCAGGCGGGCCAGGCGGTCGAGGGCGCGCTGCGCGGCACCTCGGGTTCCCCTGGGGACTGAGGAACCCTCGGTGAGCGAGTACCCCGACGACCTTCGGGAGCTGGTCGACACCTATCTGAAGCGCCTGAGCTTCTCCGAGACGCCCTCCACGGCTGGCCTGGCCGAGGCGATGCGCTACTCCCTGCTCGCAGGGGGAAAGCGGATCCGGCCCGTGCTCGCGCTGGCGACGGCCCGCGCGATCGGCCTCGACCCCGAGAGCGTGCTGCCCGCGGCGGCCACGATCGAGCTGATCCACACCTACTCGCTGATTCACGACGACCTGCCCGCCATGGACGACGACGAGCTCCGGCGCGGAATGCCGACCTCACACGTCAAGTTCGGCGAGAACGTCGCGATCCTGGCCGGCGATGGCCTCTTCGCCGAGGCGATGCGGCTGTTCGCCCTGAAGCAGGAGGGGAGGCCCGAGGCGGTCCTCGCGGCGCTCGGTGAGCTCGTCTCGGCCACCGGGGTCGCCGGCATGGTGGGCGGGCAGTACGTGGACGTCACCGAGTTCGAGGAAGGTCACCCGGGTGCCGGAGGCTCGGTCGACGCTGAGCTCCTGCGCGAGATGCACTCGCTGAAGACTGGGCGATTGATCGCATCCAGCGTGGGGGTCGTATTGGCGTTGGGTGAGACGCCAGAAGGTGAGACAATTCCGTACCGCCGCTTCGCCGATGAGCTCGGCGTGCTGTTCCAGATCGTCGACGACATCCTCGACGTGACCGGATCTGACGAAGAGCTCGGCAAGCCGAGCGGTAGCGACGAGAAGCACGGAAAGCTCACATACGTCAGCGCGTTCGGGCTCGACCGGGCACGCGAGCTAGCCTCTCAGAGCCACCGAAAGGCTCGGGAAGCGCTCGCCGAGACGGACGCGAAGACCGATGACCTCGCTCGGATCACGGACTTCATTCACACCAGGCACACGTAATGGCCAACCAAGACGACCTCAAACCCGGGCAGCGGCTGCTTGACTCGATCGACTCGCCGGCCGACCTGAGGAAGCTTTCCGACCAGGATCTCCAGCAGGTCGCGCAGGACGTGCGCGAGCTGATCATCGACACGATCGGCGAGATCGGCGGACACTTCGGAGCCAATCTCGGCACCTGCGAGCTGACCGTCGCGCTGCACAGCCTGCTCGACTCGCCGACGGACAAGATCCTCTGGGACGTCGGCCATCAGGCCTATCCGCACAAGATCCTCACGGGCCGCAAGGGGCGGCTCGGCACGATTCGCCAGTACGAGGGCCTCGCGCCCTTCTGCTCCGTCTTCGAGTCCGAGCACGACATCATGGGCGCCGGCCACGCCTCGACCTCGATCGGATACGGCGTCGGCCTCAAGGAGGCGATGCTCAAGGGGATCGGCGAGGACGGGAAGGTCGTGGCCGTGATCGGCGACGGTGCCCTGACCGGTGGCGTGGCCTACGAGGCGCTCCATCACGCCGGTGGGCTGCAGACGCCCATGGTGATCGTCCTGAACGACAACGGGATGTCGATCTCGCCGAACGTCGGAGCGCTCTCTCGCTATTTCCAGCGCGTCCGCCTGAAGCCGGCCCTCTACCAGGCCCGATCCACGACAGAGGAGCGGCTCACGCAATTGCCGCTCGGCCTCGGCCGGCGCATCGAGCGGCTCGGCCCCGAGGTGAAGGCGGCGATCAAGGCTTACTGGGCTCCCGGCCTCTTCTTCGAGGAGCTCGACCTCGCCTACATGGGCGTGATCGACGGCCATGACGTGGCGGCGCTCCGGCAGGCGCTCTCCCAGGCGCTGGAGGCCGACCGGCCCGTGGTGGTCCACATCCACACCGTCAAGGGCAAGGGCTTCGGACCTGCCGAGGAGGGCGGCCTCGAGGGGATGGAGAAGTGGCACGCCGCCAAGCCAGGCTCGATCGTCGACGGCAAGCCCGCCGAAAAGAAGCCGGTCGTCCCGGTCTCGGAGTCCGACTCTCCGGAGAAGATCGAGAAGCTCGAGAAGCCGCCCCCCAAGGCGCCGCCGCAATACACCGCCGTCTTCGCAGATGCGCTCGTCGAGGAGGCGAAGCGGGATCCGCGGGTGATCGGCATCACCGCCGCCATGGCCGGCGGCACCGGCCTCAACAAGCTCCAGGACGAGCTTCCGGAGCAGTACTACGACGTCGGCATCGCCGAGCAGGACGCCGTCCTCTTCGCCTCCGGTCTCGCTATTCAGGGCGCGAAGCCCGTCTGCGCGATCTACTCGACCTTCCTGCAGCGCGCCTTCGACCAGCTCGTCCACGACGTCTGCCTGCAGAAGCTGAACGTCGTCTTCGCCATGGACCGGGCGGGTCTCGTCGGCGACGACGGGCCGACCCACCACGGCGCGTTCGACATCTCCTACTTCCGCCCGCTGCCGAACGTCGTGGTCATGGCCCCCCGCGACGAGGCGATGCTCGTCCACATGCTCCGCACGGCACTGGCCCACGACGACGGGCCGATCGCCTTCCGCTACCCCCGCGGCGCCGCAGAGGGCGCTCCGATGCCCGATGCGCCGAGGGAGATCGAGATCGGCAGGGGCGAGATGCTGCTGCCCGGCGAGCGCGTCGCGCTGCTCGGCTACGGCTACGGGGTCCAGGTCGGTCTCCGTGCCGCGGAGATCCTGCGCGGCAGGGGCCTGGAGCCGACGGTGGCCGACGCCCGCTTTGCCAAGCCGCTCGACGGAGACCTGATCGAGAAGCTGGCGGCAGACCACGACCTGCTCGTCACCATCGAGGAGAACGTTCTTCCCGGCGGCTTCGGCTCTGCCGTGCTCGAGCATTTGGAGGACGGGTTCGCCGACGGCTCCGAGCGGGCGCACGTCATACGGGTCGGCCTGCCGGACCGCTATGTCACCCACGGGAAGCCGGCGCTGCTCCGCGAGGAGGTCGGCTTCACCGGCGAGGCGGTCGCCGAGCGGGTGCTCGCGGCCCTGGGCACGCGCGAGACCATCTTCAGGTAGCGCTCGCCATGGACGCGGCATCTGTCCAGGCGATGCTGCAGCAGCACTTCGACAACGCGCGCAGCGATCCCGAGAACGCTCACGCCATGTACACGGAGGACGCCGTCCTCGAGTTCCCGCAGTCGGGCGAGCGCTTCGTCGGAGTCGAGAACTTCCGCGAATGGCGAAGCAGCTACCCGGCCAACACCGCGTTCGAGTTCCAGCGCGTGAGGGGCCGAGATGACCTCTGGGTCGCCGAGCTCACCGTCACCTACGACGGTGGGGAGCCGAACTTCGGCGTCAGCATCATCGAGCTCCGCGACGGCCGGATCGCGCGCGAGTCGATCTACGTCACCGAGCCATTCGAAGCGCCGGAGTGGCGGGCTCAGTGGAGAGCCTCGCCCTAGATCGCCGCGGGGCCGTTTCACATCGCATTTGCCCGGGTACCCTCGCCCTTGTCGGCGAGAAGCTCTTGCACAGCGCGCCGGGAGGGGGACCAGGGCAGGCAGACCGGATGGATCCGGTCGGCCCCGCGAGTCCGAGCCCTGGAGGGGAGCGCGCAGAATGGCCTATCTGAGATGTCCCAACTGCGGTCTGACGATGTTCGACCGCAATCCCCTGACCTCGCCGCGGCACTGTCCCCGTTGCGCACGGCGCAATGGGGCCTCGATCGAACTGGAGCGGATCTCCAGGGCCGAGGGTGCCGCCGCCGCCTCACTGCTCGGCGCGCGACGGGGAGTTGCGCCCGATGCCTCGACTCGCATAGGATCGCGATCAATCGATCGTTAGGCGGCTGGCCTGTGGGGAGCCTGGGGCGCCAGCCGACGGGAGAAAGGCCTTCATGAGAAATCGAGTTGCGCTCGTCCTGTCCGCGATGTTGATCGGCGGGCTGCTGGTCGGCCTGACGACCTCGGCCTCAGCCGGCACCGGCGATCCGAGTGCCACGGCGGCGAAGAAGAAGAAGAAGGTGTGCCCGGCGGGGACCCACAAGGTGACCGTCAAGAAGAAGAACGGCAAGCGCAAGAAGAAGTGCGTGGCGGATACGCCGACCACTCCGGCGCCTCCGACGTACGACGCTGACGATCAGCCCGGCCAACTTCAGCTATCCGGATACCCAGCACGGAACGTGCACCGCTCCGCCAGATTCGGATTGCATCGAGCAGGCCTTCACCGTCACCAACGTGGGCGGCGCTGCGAGCGGGGTCCCCGCGACGACGATCGTCGAGACGAACAACCCGATCCCGGGCGATCCCCCCGGATTCGTCGTCAGCGCCAACACCTGCACGGCGGCGCTGGCTCCTGCAGGTACCTGCACGGTGACTGTCTACTTCAGACCCACCAGCAACGCCTCTGGCCAGCCCTACACGTCGGTGCTCCACGTCGCGGCTACGCCCGGCAGCGATTCCCAGGCGGCGCTCTCCGGCACCGGGACCTGATCTGGGAGTCCTACTGCGAGCGCTCTGAGGCGCTGGAGGCAGCCGCGATCGCTGAGTAGCCGAGCAGCGGGAGGCGGCGTACACGGTCGAGGGCTGCCAGCGCCCGGGGAGCCAGCGCGATCGCCGCGACGTCGAAGAGGACGTAGGCCCCCGCGATCCCGCTCGGGGGGTTGCCCGCGGGAAGCGGGGTGCCCGGCGTGGTCGCGGCCCAGTGCCAGGCGCCGATCGAGGTGCCGTAGATCTCGAGGAAGCCCACCATCAGGAAAACGCCCGCGTACAGGGTCGCGGCTCGCCCGCGGAGCAGCACGCAGATCAGAAGCGCGCCGGTGATCGCCCCGAGCACGTCGGTTCGGCCGAGCAGGACCAATCCGGCGACGCCCCAGGCCGCGACCAGTCCGATCACCGCGCAGAGGAACGCTCGGGCATGGCGGCGAACCGGGGCGGACTGGCTGATGCGGAGTCCGGCCAGGAAGACGAGGCCGTGACCGGGCGGGACGAAGGCGGGAAGGTTCTCGAGCCGATAGGTGTACGCGCCGAGCACGATTGAACCGAGAACCTCGGCGCAGGTGGCGACCAGCCACCACGAGCAGCGCCCGCGCGCGGTCCTCGCGGTCGAGGAAGGCGCAGGACGCGATCAGGATGCCCCAGGTCGCCGCCCCGAGCAGGAGCTGCTCGTCGGCCGTCGCGAAATGGTCCAGCGCCAGGAATGTCGCGATCACGCAGGCGACCATGGCTGCGAACGGCAGCGGCGCGCTCAGCGGGTGGTTGGAGGCGGGTCTCCCCATCACCCGATTGGATCAGCCGCGCGGGGCGCATGTCAAATGCGAGATTTCCGTTCTGGCCGTGGCTAGGGTTGGCGCCGTGGAGGGGACCACGCAGCCGCTCGATCGAGGTACCTGGCTGGCGCTGATCGCCATGGGCATCGCGGTCTTCGTGATCGCGAACGACTTCTCCGCGATCAACGTGGCGATCCCCCAGATCGAGCACGACTTCAAGACGGACGTGACGACCGCGCAGTGGGTCGTCAACGCCTACGCGCTCACCTTCGGCGTGCTGATCGTCCCCGGCGGGCGAATCGCCGACCTGTTCGGCCGCCGGAGCTCCTTCATCATCGGCTCGGCGATCTTCGCCTTCTTCTCCGTTCTCGGGGGCGCGGCTCAGAGCGAGGCGTGGCTGATCGCCACCCGTGTCGCGATGGGCGTCGGCGGCGCGCTGATGTGGCCGGCGATCCTCGGCATGACCTACGCCGCGCTCCCGGATTCCCGCGCGGGCCTGGCAGGCGGCTTCATCCTCGGCGCGGCCGGGATCGGCAACGCGGCCGGTCCCCTGATCGGGGGCGCGCTCACCGACCTGCTGAGCTGGCGCTGGATCTTCTTCCTCAATCTGCCGGTGGCGGCATTCGCGGTGTTCGTCACGTTGCGCGAGATCAAGCAGGACCACCCCGAGCCCGAGGACACGCGTATGGACTACGCCGGCATCGTCACCGTCTCGGTGGGGCTGGTGTCGCTGCTGCTCGCCTTCGACCAGGTGATCGACTGGGGCTGGGGGGACCCGCGGATCATCGCGTTGCTCGCCCTCTCTGTCGCGTTGCTCGCGAGCTTCGTCGTCGCCGAGCGTCGCGCCGGTGACCATGCCCTCGTCCCGCCCGACGTGATGGCCAACCGTGACTTCGCCTACACGTGCGCGGCGATCCTGATGATGTCGGCGGTGTTCTTCGCGGCGATGCTCTATCTGCCGCAGCTGATGATCAACGTGCTCGGCTACTCGGCGATCGGCGCGGGCGCCGGGATGCTCCCGATGATGGCCACCTTCGCCGCGGTCTCATTCGCCGCGGGAAATCTCTACAACCGTTTCGGGGCGAAACCGCTGCTGATCGTCGGATCGGGCTGCATCGCACTCGGCCCAGCGCTGATCGCCCTGCTGGCCGACAGGGAGACGTTCGGCGCCCTGGTGCCCGGGATGGCAGTGCTGGGAGTGGGGATCGGTCTCTTCTACCCGACGGCCACCACGGTCGGTGTCACAGCCGTGGACGAGGCACGCCGCAGCCTCGCCGGGGCGATCATCTACATGTTCCAGATCGCGGGCGGCTCGGTCGGTCTCGGCCTGACCACCACCGTGTTCATCGGCGCCAGCGATCGCGCCCAGAGCGGCAGCGGCTTCATAGACGGAATCCAGACCGCTTTCACGCTGGACGCCGCGATCGCCGTCGGCGGTTTCCTGATCGCAGCCTTCCTGATTCAGGGCCGGGTCCATTCGCCACACCTGCGGCGTCTGTTACTGGCCGGCCACTCGCCCCGGGGCCACGGCCCCTAGGGACGCTCAGTTTGGGCCCGGCACCAGGCGGAAAGTTCCGCAGGGTGGCGGAGTAACCTGGACATCGAGCATTCGCCCGACGGCTTTCCCTCTTCCCTCGTGCGAATCCACCCAGAGGGGCGGAAGGTGGAATGGATATGCCCAAGACGAGCGCTGAGCCCGCGGTCGATTGGACGTGCGCGCGCTGCGGGGTGACCGTCAGCTGGATGGCCGATGTTGAGCGGCCGGCGCTCCCCGCGACGTGGACCATGGAGGACGACGATCTCTACTGCCTCGCCTGCCGGCGGGACCGTGCGGGGGAGGCGGCGCTGGCCGCCAGAGACGACGCGACCTCGGCGCAGGAGAGAGGTCAGATCGAGTCGCGCGCCCGGATCGAGTTCGAGATGAAGCGCCGTCCCGACCAGGAGGACAGCCGGATCGCCAAGTCCTGCCGCACCTCCATCAAGGCTGTGCAGCAGGCCCGGGTGCGCCTGGGCATGCGGTCTCGGCGACCCGGCTGATCCGGCCCATCCGCGGCGAGGTCACCGGTTTCGGACCGGGGGCCTGCTACCGTGATCCTCGTCGGGTCGACCAACTGGGTCCCCGAGAGGTTCCGTTTCCTCCCTCATTGCGCTCCGAATGCGCCGTTAGTTGGGGTCACAGGATCTCCAACGCAACGCACATAAGGAGTTAGCAACACATGTCATCCGAATCATTCGCCGATCTCGGCGTGAGTAGCCCAGTCCTGGGCGCACTCGCCGAGCGCGGCATCAAAGAACCATTTGCGGTGCAGAGGCTTTGCATCGCCGACGTCCTCGCAGGTGAGGACGTCCTCGTCCAGTCCCCGACTGGATCGGGCAAGACGTTTGCCTTCGGCATCCCGATCGTCGAGCGCATCCAGGCCGACGCACGCCGCCCAGCGGCGCTCGTCCTGGCGCCGACTCGCGAGCTCGCCGAGCAGATCGTCGACGAGCTTCGGTCGATCGCCCACTCACGCGCTTTGAAGATCGCACCGGTCTTCGGCGGTGTCGGAATTCCGGCACAGGCGAAGAAGGCGGCGCAGGCCCACATCGTCGTGGCGACACCAGGTCGCCTCGAGGACCTGCTCGACCGCGGCGCCTTCAACCTGAAGCAGATCTCGATCCTCGTCCTCGACGAGGCCGACCGAATGCTCGACATGGGCTTCAAGCCCGCCGTCGACCGGATCGTCAGGAGGATGCCGGCGGATCGCCAGACGCTGTTCTTCTCGGCGACCCTCGAAGGAGCGGCGGGCAAGCTGGCTGCGGAGTACACGCAGGACGCGAAGCGTCACGTCCATGCGCCCAAGGTCGAGAAGGCGGCGACCACTCACCGCTTCCTCCATCTCAGCCACGACGCCAAGGTCGATGCGCTGGTCAAGGAGCTCCGCGAAGAGCGCGGCCGGACCCTGGTGTTCGTTCGGACCAAGCGCGGCGCGGATCGGCTCGTCAAGAAGCTGGGCAGCCAGAAGGTCAGGGCGGTTGCCATGCACGGCAACAAGTCGCAGAGCCAGCGCCGCCGCGCCCTCGCGGACTTCGAGGCCGGCAAGATCGACACCCTGGTCGCCACCGATGTCGCCTCGCGCGGCATCGACGTCGATGAGATCACCCACGTGATCAACTTCGACGCCCCCGAGGACCGCGACACCTACGTGCACCGCACCGGCCGCACAGGACGCGCGGGCGCCTCAGGTCTCGCCGCCAGCTTCATCCTGCCCGATCAGCATCACGAGATGCGAAAGATTGCGACGGACCTCGGCCTTCACCGTGAATTCAGTGAAGGCCCCGGATTCGAGCACGCCGCTCGCCAACACACCGGCAACGGATCAGCGAGCGGCAAGAGCTTCAAGGCCAACGGTCGCGGCAAGGGCAAGGGCCACAGTTCCGGCAACGGAGGCCCGCGGAGCTACAGCGCGCGTCCGCCGCGCAACCGCCGGCGACGCAACCGTTCCCGGGCAAAGGCGGCCTAGAAAACCGATGGCAACTGGGAAGCACGTAGCGCCGATCGTCTCTTTCGTGCTCGCCCTTTCGGTGGGCGGCATCGGCATCGCCCAGGCCAGTCCGCAGCCGGCGGCTCATGTCGCGAAAAAGGGCAAGCGAAAGAACCACGTGCTCAGCGTGGACTACAAGACCAGCCCGGTGAGCGTCATCGACGAGCCGTCCGCGACCACCGTGGAGTTCGCGGATGACGCCAAGCTCGTCGGCAGGCCGTTCGGCAACAGGAAGGCGCACCTCGATGAGACCTCCCTGGTGACGTACAACCAACCCCAGCCCAGCCAGGACTTCAGCGGCACGGAGCACACCACCTTCAAGGCTGAGTTCTTCAGCGGTGACGCCGGCAAGTTCAGGGGTTTTTATGACTTCACGCTCGACTCGAACGGCAACGCAACGGGTCCGATAAATGGCGTGATCACGGGCGGCAGCGGCATGTTCAGGGGCGCCAGCGGCAGCTTCCAGGTGCAGGACCTCGTTGCCTTTCACCCCGAATCCGTGCAGTACCGCGGGCACTGGCAGGGATCGATCCGCTACTAGACGCTCTCCCGCGAGCGTTGAGACCAGGGTTCCGACCAGTGTGTTCGACGGGCGCGACCCCTGGGTCGAAGGATCAGGCTGATGGTCTCGATATCCGCCCGTCAAAGGAGGCCCCGTGACGGCTGACGCCGAAAGTCCCAACCCCATTGCCGAGGCGCCGGAGGACTCCTCCGACGCTGTTGACGCCGTCGCGGCCGACGGGCAGATCGAGCTTCGGGAGGGCTACGCCGAGGTCGGCGACGTGCGGCTGCATTACGTGGAGGCCGGTGAGGGGCCCCTGGTCGTTCTGCTCCATGGCTTCCCGGAGTTCTGGTACGGCTGGCGGCTGCAGATCGAGCCGCTTGTGGCCGCCGGCTTTCGAGTCGTCGCGCCCGACACGCGTGGCTACAACCTGTCGTCGAAGCCAGAGGGCTTCGAGGCCTACGCCGTCGACCTGCTCGCCGCCGATATCAGCGGCCTCATCGGAGAGCTCGGTGCCGAGTCCGCGCTGGTGGTCGGTCACGACTGGGGCGGATCCATCGCCTGGACCATGGCGATGAACCACCCCGAGGTGGTCGACCGACTCGCGATCCTCAACGCGGCCCATCCGCGGCGGCTGTCAGAGGGACTCAAGAACCCGAACCAGCTCAGGAAGTCCTGGTACTTCTTCTTCTTTGCGACGCCGGGGCTGCCCGAGGAAGTGGTGCCCGCCCGGGACTGGCATTTCTTCCGGCACTTCCTGCATGACGCGAACCCGCCCTACACGCAGGAGGAGTTCGACCGGTACATAGAGGCGTGGTCGCAGCCAGGGGCAGCAGCCGGGATGATCAACTACTACCGCGCCTCCGTGCGACAGTCCCAGAAGGAGGCCGCAGCAAAGTTGCGCCCGATTTCGGCGCCGACCCTGGTCATCTGGGGAGAACGCGATTCCTACCTCGGATCCGACCTGGCCGAGCCGGACCACGACGACGTGCCCAACCTCGACCGCGTGGAGCGCCTGGCCGACGCGTCGCATTGGGTCCATCACGACGAGGCGGAGCGCGTCAATCAGCTTCTCATCGAGTTCTTAGGGGGCTGACGGCGGGCGCCGTGCGGGGCGCAACCGAAGCCGACCCTTTGGAGGAGAAGCGGTGGTTCAATCGACTTCCTCGACCGGAAGGCCGGCCTCCTGCCAGGCGGCGAAGCCACCCGCGACCTCGGCGGCTCCCCGGCGCAGGGTCGCCTTCGAGCGGATTGCGTGCTGGCAGAGGTAGATTGCACCGGGCCCCTCAGGACTCACGATGTGCTTGGCGAGCGATACCGGTCTCGCGCCGGGCGGAGCTCCGTGCCGGCGACGCTCGATCCCGGTCCTCAGATCGAGGATCTCCGCGAAGCCGAGCTGGACCGCGCCCCAAGCCGCCTCGGGCTTCATCGAGCGCACAACTGCGTGTGATCCCTCCACCGCGGTCAATCTACCGGGGGGAAACCAAAAAGAAAGCCCCGCCGAAGCGGGGCTTTCTAGGGGTACTACAGGAGGAGAGAACTGGGACCCAGGCACGGCGACCCGCTCTCAGGCACGAATCCACCCGGTTAGGTCCGGTTGTTTCCGGTTGTTTCGGTGTCTCACTGGCGAACAAATGGCGAACAGGATCCGCCGAGGGCGACGATGTATTCATTCCTAACCGCTGCTTCCCCCGCGGCCAGGCCTCGTGGTCGATGGTCTGCCGCACGATTTGGCTAGAGCGCGTGCCCAGGATGGACGCGGCGATGATCGCCGAGGCCCAGACGATGGCGTGGCTTTGAGTGGCCTACTCCGACAGCCCGGCAGCTTCGAGGGCGCGGGCCTCGTCGTCGAACAGGTCCACCCTCCTGTTCTTGTCGTCATCGAGGAGATGGACGAGCCAGAAGTGTGCTTCCACCGGCACCCCGCTGCCCTTGCCCCGACCCTTCTGATGAATCCGGACGACCACCCGGTCGCCTGCGTCGATGAATTCCTCCGGGATCTGCTGAAACTCCTCGAACTGGTCGGTCCAATTGGCGATGAAGCGGAGAAAACCCTCGCGACCTTCGTACTTCTCACCGATCGGGTGAGCGCAGGCGAGCACGTCGGGATGAAGCTGCGCGACCACCGCATCGAGATCGCCACGGTCGTATGCGGCGTAGATGCCCCTGACGGTCTCTACGTTCTCCTCCGACATCGTCCGTGCAGTATCCCCCGGCGTAGGGGAGGGTGTGAGCCCAGAACTACCCGTTCAGACAACCGCTGTTCTCGAGCCGATTACCGCAGTGCCGCGAATGCGGCGCTGACGCGGGCGGCGCTCCAGCGGACCGCATTCGCGGGGTTGCCCAGATACCGGGACGGACGCGCCGGCATGGGGCCACGCTGCAACGGGCGAGCCTTGGCGTCGAGGCGATGGAGTCGATTGTGTTCCGCTCGCCTATGTAGTTCCGCCGAACGGGTGTGTGCCCGTAAGTTGATCAGGTCGGAAGCCATTAGTCCTCTCCCCTCAGTTGCAGCCTGCTTGCTTGGGTTCACGGACTTACTACGCAGAACCCTCGAGAGGAGATGTGCAGGGGTCGATATCTCGGTTCCGCAATCACACATACCGCCGATTGGTCGCCTGCGCGCGCCGTCGAAGGATGCGATGAGGCCCCAAAAATGCCGCAGAGAAAAAGGAGCGGCCCCCGTCAGCGCCCTGGCTCTCCATGGGCAGGGACCGCTCCTATGAGGAAGCAACGAAATTATGCGGAGAGAAATTCCGACGAAGTACCAGCGAAAAACAAAAGGAGCGGCCCCCGTCAGGGGACGAGGACCGCTCCGATATGGATATCGGCCCCACCGGCCCTCCCTAAAGCGATGAAGCGTGATCTGGCCGTCAAGGTGCGTTTGGCGGGGGGAGGGTCCCGGCGCCGAGGCTGCGACTCAGAAAACCGCCGATTGAGTCGCTGCAAAAGAAACTCATTTTCTATGAGGGGCTTGACTCCAGAAAGTCGAGGCGCTCGCCGAGTAGCGCGGCTCGCAAGAGCGCCAACTCCGAACCGCCGCTTCGCGTTCAAAGCGACACTTCGGTGCTACTTCCGCCAGTCCGGTCACGGCTTCCAGTCGGGCGGCAGCTGGCTCAGGAACAGCGCGTCACTGAAGACGAGACGATCGATCTCCAAGAGGTCGCCGTGCGTCTTGCCTACCAGCTCGACGTGAGCGGCCACCTCGCCGTCCGGGTAATGAACCGAAGCCGCCCGCTCCTCGGCGACGCGGATCGCGTCGTCGTCCGAGTCGGCCTGAATGGGGATCGAGATCAACGCCCGGTAGTCCTTCATCGCGACCTCCTTCGGTCGGTTGTAGTCAGGGCCGCGGCTCGACGTTCTACTCAGACATCGCCCGCGCAGTATCTCGCGGTTACTAGCGGCTACTCGGCGAACCGCCGCTTTTCGTCCAGAGCGGCTATTCCGCCAGCCCAGCGGCTTCGAGGGCTTCTTCGCCGGTACGGAGACCCTCGACCCTCACCGTCTTCCCCTCCCGAAACGTCCAGACGACGCCCCAGACCAGCTCGAAGGGCGGCCCGCCCGCCCTCGACTCCCCACTCGCGCGGCACGTGGTCACGACGCAGTCGTCGTTATGGGCCAGTAGATCTCCCAGCTCAAACCGAAACTCGTCGAATGGCTCGCTCATGTCGACCAGCCACTCGACGATTCCATCCCATCCGCGGTAACGCCTGGTCACCGGGAACGAGTCGAAGTTGATCAGCTCGATCTCGGGATCGAACATCTCGAAGTCAGGGACGCCGTCCCGCTCGAACCGGGCAAAGGATTCCCTCAAGGCCGCCACATTCTCCTCCGACATCGCCCGCGCAGTATCTCGTGGGTGACCGGAAATCGCCGCTTTCCATGCAAAGCGGATAGCCGCTTCTCGTCCAAAGCGGCTATCACTGTGCTCACGGGCATCGACTCGCCCGGAGGGAGAGACTGATGGCGACAAGCACGCGGTTCACGGACTTGGTCGGCTGCGAGATGCCGCTGCAGCTCGCCCCGATGGGGGGCGTCGGCACGACCGAACTTTCGAATGCGGTTGCCGATGCCGGGGGATGCGGGATGGTTCCATGGGGAAGCGAGCCCGGCGAGGGGGTCACTGGCGTCAACTTCCTGATGCCCTTCCAGCCGACGATGGAAGAGATCGTCGAGGCGGCCAAGACCTCTCGGCTGGTTGACTTCTTCTACGGCGATCCGCGCTCGGACGTGGTCGAGGGGGCGCACGGCGGCGGGGCCCTGGTCGGCTGGCAGGTCGGATCGGTGCCTGAGGCGCTTGCCGCCGAGGAGTGCGGCTGCGACTACGTAGTTGCCCAGGGGATCGAGGCCGGGGGCCACGTGCGCGGCACAGATCCGCTGGACGACCTGCTCCCGGCTGTTCGCTCCGCCCTCGGGTTGCCTGTGCTGGCCGCCGGCGGGGTCTCGACGGCGGAGCGTTTCGCCGAGCTGATCGAGGCGGGGGCCGATGGGGTCCGGGTCGGGACCAGGTTCGTTACGTCGCCTGAGTCGGGTGCGCACCCGGACTACAGGCGCGAGTTGCTCGCCGCTGGACCCGACGACACCGAGCTCACCGAATGGTTTGGCGAGGGCTGGGAGGCGGCGCCACATCGGGTGCTTCGCTCGGCGCTCGCCGCGGCTCAGAGAAGCGGCTGGCGAGCACCGGTCCCCCCATTCAAGTGGGCCGATCGCGAGCGGATCGACATGGCGATGTACGCAGGGACTGGGGTCGGCGAGATCACCTCGCCCGAGCCGGCCCGGGACGTAGTCGCCGACCTCACCCGGCTGCTCTAGATTTGAGTTCTGCTCGGGGCCGTCTGTTCTGGATCAGGCAGCGTGCGATGCATGAGCGCCCGAATAGCCGCTTCCATGCAAAGCAGCGGTGGGGTTCGAACTCGTCTCAGTTCTCGCGCTCTTCCTGAGGCGGGGAGAGCGTTCTTTGGAAGCGCCGCTTTTCGTCCAAAGCGGCGCTCTTCGTATCTACGCCTCGACGTAGAAAACGATGGTGTCGCTCTTGACCCCGTCCGTCTTCTCGGCTTCGGAGGCCTCGGGAGTCTCGAGCGCGGCCATCATTGCGTCGAGGTCCGGAACGTCCATCGTCAGCGCGACCTGCTGTGGGTTCTGTGGGTTGGTGTACGTCTTGATGTCGGTGATCCCGAGCGGCCCGAAAAAATTCTCGCGGGTGGCCTTGCCAGTAGTGAGCCAGCGCTCGGTGTCCTCGACCTCGTGATGAATGACGATCTTCGGCATGGTGATCCCCTAGTTGGTGGCGCGCCCCCAAGGTCATTCGGCGCGATCGATCGGAACCTATCCGATCTGCTCCGCAGGGAAGTCGACAACCGCTGCTTTCCATGCAAAGCAGAACCGCTGCTTTTCGTCCAAAGCGGCTACTCGTCCGGCTACCCGATTGTCGGCTTGCCGCCTGGGAAAACGACGCGTAGGGTCCGGGCTATCGAGCGAGGACACTTAAGACAGGGAGCGCGGAGGAGGTCGGGCGGCCAGCTCCGCCTCGCACTTGCGCTCGCTGTTCTGCTGGCGTTACTAACCGCGTCAGCGGCGCGGGCGGCGACGGTCACGATCGGAAGCCCGCTGACCGGAACGTTCTCTTCGGGAATGGCCGGCCTGGCCGGTACCTGGGCAAACATAGGTCTGCCCCCAGGCGCGAACCTCACTTCCCCGTCTGATGGGACGATCGTGCGCTGGCGGATCGTCGGCGCCACCGGCGGCCCGTTCCGCCTGCGTGTGCTGACACCGGTCGGCGGCACCAGATACACCGGCGCCGGCACCGGCCCACCGCAAACCCCCACAACCAACGCAACCGAGACCTTCCCGGCCAACCTGCCGATCAAGGTCGGCCAGATCGTTGGGTACGACAACACGAACAATTCGGACACGATTGCGTTCAGGACCGCCACCGGCGCGACCTATACGGACTGGAATCCCGCGCTCGCGGACGGCGACACCCTTCCCTATACGAACCCCTACGGCGCCGACGGAGAGATCGGCTTCAACGCCGACGTCCGCTACTGCATCGTCCCGGCGCTGATCGGCAAGAAGATCGGAGCCGACAGGGAGGCGCTGACCGCCGCTGACTGCACCGTCGGCAAGATCCGCCGTCCGACGAACAAGGCAAGGCGCAAGAAAGCGAAGTTCGTGCGAGCCCAAAGCGCCATCGCTGGCACCTCGATCTCCGACACCACGCCCATCGACTTAGTGCTCGGCAAGAAGCGCCACAAGAAGTAGCGGTAGGACTAAGCAGCGGTGGCAGAGTCGGGGGCGCCGGTTCTAGCGCCTCCTTCAGAAGCCAAACAGCGAATCTGATCGACCCGGAGCCAGACGCGTTGGTCAAGAGATTCGAGGCACCGTCCCGCCCGACGCGGACCGCGCGCAAACCGCTGTTTTCCACGGGTAGCGGCGCTCATTGGGTCGCCCTTACCGCGCAAGCGCGACCTGACGGAGATCCGTAACGTCTGTAGTCGTCAGCAGCAGGACTCAGATCGCACAGAAAGAGGAGGAGGCCGATGGCGACGAGCGTTCGCGACGCGATGACCGAGGAGCCCCACTCGATCGACGCCTCGGCGTCGATCGTCGAAGCCGCGCGACTGATGCGAGACGAGAACATCGGGTCGCTGCCGATAACCGACGACGGGAAGCTTGCCGGGATGATCACCGACCGAGACATCACGACGACAGTGGTCGCTGATGGGGCAGACCCCAAGGCGACGTCGGTCGGAGACATCGGCCGTCAGGATCCCATCAGCGTTGAGCCCGACAAGGACCTTGAGGAGGCGCTCGAGCTCATGGCACGCCACCAGGTTCGGCGGCTGCCCGTGGTCGAGAACGGCGAACTCGCCGGCATCGTTACCCAAGCCGACATCGCCCTCGGCGAGAACGAGGAGATGACCGGTGAGCTAGTGGAGGCGATCTCCAAACCCACGGAGGGAGAGCGCCAGTAGCTCGGCCCTGGCACTCGGTTCAGAACGGGTTCGCGGCCGACTTCCACTCCCGGAGGCGACCCGCGGTTGAGCCAGGCCGGCCCTGCTCCTACCTGGCGCGGGCAGCGTTCGCCGCGGCCACTATTCGCTCATGCGTCTCCTCCGGTAGCCGCTTTTCGTTGAAAGCGGTAGCCCCGGCTGCATGACCCCGCGGCTGGACTCGATTCCCTGAGGGGGTTAGGGTCGCCCGCAATGACGACGATCCGAGTCACGATCGAGACGCCCTTGGCCCCGGAGCAAGTGCTTAGGGCTGCCAGAGACTTCTCGTCGCGGCGCGCAGAGGTGTTTCCGGCCGTCTCAATGGAGCGAATGGAGGTGCACGAGCTCGGCGACACCTCTGCCGAAGTGACGGAGGGCACTTCCACGGGCATCGGAGCGAACTGGGAGCGGTGCGACTACGACTGGTCCCGGGAAGGGAGCGTCACCGCGACGGTGACGGACTCAAATGTCTATGCGGTGCCCGGAAGCAGCTGGGAGATCATCGCGCGACCGAAGAACAGCGCGACCGAAGTCGAGATGGCTTGGATCCGCGAGTTCCGGCATGGCCTCCGCGGGCGACTGTTCGGCACAGCCTTCCGCCTGTTCGGTAACCGCATCTTTCGAGGGTACGGTCACGACGTCATCGAGAACCTGGAGAAGGTCGAAGGTCCTGGCAGCTCTTGAGACCGCTGCTTTCCATGCAAAGCAGTAGTCCCTAGCAGGCCGCAGCCGAGAACTTCAAGACTGGGTGGAGCTCGATCGCCTTTGGAGCCACTCCCGTCTGGACCGTGCGGAATGTCGAAGAAGCCGACGCCTGGGGCCTCTCCGTAGTCCTTGCCGTCCAGGCGCAAGAGCGTCCTGGTGATCGATGACACCTGGACCGCCGGTGGCCACGCGCAGTCCGCGGGGCGGCGCTCTCGATCGCCGGCGCGGGGACGCTCGCGCTGATCGTTATTGGGAGGCATCTTCAGCCGAACTGGGAGCCGGTGCAGGGGTCCCGGCGAGACCTGCGGGAAGATCTTCGACGGGCTCCCGGTCCCATTCGACTGGGATACCTGCGTCGTCCACGATCAGAGTTGACTGGCGAACCGACTGGCGAACCCGGCCGATTTGCCAACGTCGAACCGGCTGCCCGGTCGGTCGAACATCCTGCATGCACGAAGAGAAACGGCCCTCCGGGAAAGAGGGCCGTTTCTGGGGTACTACAGGGAGGAGAGAACTCGCGCATGCCCAGGGGAGGGGGTTCCCAGGCACGAATTCAGCCGGTTGGACCCGGTTGAAACCGGCCTCACTCTGGCACCACTCTGGCACCACTCTGGCATAGCGGTCACCCCCCGGATCCACCGCGCTTGCGCTTGGCCTCTTCCTCGCGGTCCTCCCGGCGTTGATTCCTGAATGCGTGGATAGACGCCGCCAGGACAACCAACACAGGGAGCGCATATGGAACCCACAGGTACCAGTGCCCCAGGTGACCAAGGGGGAACAACTCCTACTCCGAGGCCAATATCGGGACATCGTGAACGATCATCTCGGGAAGGAAGTCGTGTGAATAGAACGTGGTGATCTTGCCGCTGGCGCTGATCCCGTAGATCGTTTCCGAATGCTCGATCCTCTCGGGGCTGTCCCGCACCGTAGTCGGCTTCGCGAGGACGTTCCAGGCGCGCCAGACCTTCTCGAGCTGCGGGCGCGAGCCGAGCAGGTACTCCATCCGCCCGGTCATCCGATGGTCCCGCAGGAAGGTCCTCACAGTCCTTGGGGTATCACCGCGAGGATCGACCGACACCGCGATGATCTGGAGCCTCTGAGCCTCCGCCCCCAGCTGGGAGAGGGCCGTGTGGAGGTTGCCCACGATGATCGGGCAGACATCCGGGCAGTGGTCGTAGATGAAGGTGACCAGTACCGCCTTGCCCCGGAACTGGTTCAGGTTGACCATCCGACCGAGCGAGTCCCGTAGTGCCAAGGGCGGTGCAGGCTTCGGCGGAACCTTGGCAACGCCGTAGTAGTTGGGTATGGAAGTCTCGGATTCGCCTCCCTGGACGGAGGTCCTGCTGGAGCTTTCACCGCTCCCGCCACAGCTCGCGACCAACAACGCAAGTCCCAGCATCACCACGAGGAAGGCCGAGGCTGGTACCGATCGGTTGTGTTCTGGCCGGGGGATCACTCGGACCCCAGAATCGGCACGTCGTGGATGATCTGCGACGGCTTGAAGTCCGCGTTGTAGATCGTCGAGAGCTTGCCGGACGCCGAGATCCCGTAGACCAGCGCGGTGTGAGCGACCAGCTCAGGGGTGTTGGCCTCCTGGCTCGAGCCGACGTTCCAGGCCTTCCAGGTACGGCTGAGCTGCGGAGCGGAACCGATCAGGTACTGCATCTGACCGGTCAGCTCGTGCTCGCTCAGGAAGCGGGTCACGGCGGCAGGGGTGTCGCCGTGAGGATCGACCGAGACGGCGATCAGCTGCACGTCTCCGGCGCGCGGTCCCAGCTCGTTCAGCGTCGTATGCAGGTTGCCGGCGATCAGAGGACAGACGTCCGGGCAGTGCGTATAGAGGAAGGTGACCAAGACGACCTCTCCCCGGTACTGGCTCAGCGTGACCGGCTGACCGAGGTTGTTGGTCAGGTCGATTGATGGTGCTTGGTGGACAGGGTGGATCGCAAGACCTGCGAATCGGGCGGACTTTGAGCTCGTAGCGTTGCCGGGCAGGGCGGGCTTGCCGCCGTTCGAGATCAACACGGTGGCCAGCCCAAGGACCGCCGCGATCGCGATCAAGGGCAACAGGAAGAGCAGGGAGGGCCCGCCGGAGTCGCCGCGCTTTTCGCTGCTCATCTCAGCTCACGCTCTGGATTGCTGACTCGGTCGGCGCTCATGTCGGCTTCGTCCGCTCGGACATGGTCAGCGACGTGGACCCCAAGCTCTGCGTCGCTCCTCCCATGTCTCCCTCCTTGCCCGCGCCAGTCCGCGCCATACGGCCGCAGCGAAGGCCAGGACGACCGGAGCGACGAACAACGGCGTCAACCACCAACTCCAGATCTCCGCGAGGGGTGTGTGGATCACTTGTCAGCCAGCCCGATGGGAGGGCGGCATCCTGGCCGCCCTCCCATGGCCATTCTCAGCTATTCGACCTCCGAGTTCGAAGGAGCGCCGTACCTCCGGCCAGCAGGCCAAGCGCTCCGACTACCAGAGCCGTGATGCCTAGGCCCTTGCTCGCACTGTTACTCGACGAGGAGCTTCCGCTCGACGAGGAGGGCAGCTGAGCGATCGCCGGTGGCCCGGCCTCGGCGCCGGCGACGTCCTGGATCACGCCGTTCGGATCCGTGACGTCGATCCACGGGGCCGGAGTGTCCGAGCTCTGTGACCCGATCCAGCGCACGACCTTCCCGTTGTCGTAGGTCTGCAGCACCTTGAACGTCAGGACATGCCCGGCCCGATCCGGGATCTGCGGTCGAGATCGGGAAATTCAGGAAGCCGCCCGGCGGGATCTTGCCGGAGCCGCTGCCAGTCCAGGTGATCTGGCTGACCTCCTCCGTCACCGGCCCGTTGTCGGTCTGCACCGGAGTAGCCAGCTTGCGCGTCTTGACCTCCGTGGTCCAGCCGGGAATCGGCTCGGTCGAGATATCGATGAACCCCGGCGGGACCTGCACCGCCAGCTTCTTCGTATTGGCGTTGTCCATCTCGTTGGGAACGCGGATGTCCAGCGTCGCGTTGGCGCCCGCCGGCAGCACGTTCGGGTGGAAGCTGACGTGTGCCTGAGCGCTCGCCGTTAGCAAAGCGAACCCGGCCAGGCCGGCGCTCGCTCCGAGAATCAACCTCTTTCTCATCGAAAGACTCCTTTGTCAGATGAAGGACGGATGCAGGCGCCGCCCGAAGCGCATTCGCGGCGCCGCGCGGCGAGGAGGCGCGCGACCGGCCAGGGAGCGCGCGAGCAGGCGACCGCCGCGCGGATTGATCCGGACCCAGCCGTTGCGGACCGGGCGGGGACTGAACGGGGTGTAGCGATGCCGCTGCGTCCGCCTCGTCGCCCAGCGGGTCAGCAACCGTTCCCCTGGCCGATAGCCCAGCAAAAGGCTGAGGCTGAGCAGCAACGCCGGCACGAAGAAGAGCAGCGTGCTGATCAGGTCTCCGCTCATCTGATCGGCACCGAGAAGTTCTTGGTGAACTCGTCGAAGGCGGAGACCCGCAGCGTGACCTCGAGCTTCCAAGTGCCTGGGACGCTGAGCAGCGCGTCAGGGATTGTGTAGTGGCCGGGGCCGGAGAGCTGCGGGGTGAGCGGGCAGCGAGATGTTCTTGTCGCTGTTGCTCGCGGTCACATCCAGCTCCTTCGTCCCCGTGTACTGAGCGCCGGACTTCGCGTCGAACATGTAGAGGTGGATCTCGTTGGCGCCGACCCGGGCCGGGTCGACGGTCATCTGGAACGAGGTCGGCCCGAGGGTCGTGCTCGTCGAATACGGCCCTGACTGCGCCGCGATCGAAGGTGCGTAGGAAGCGAGGGCGCCGGTGACCCCGAGCACGACGACGATCAGGGCGACCTCAGTGCGCAGAGCGCGTCTGAGGAGCAGGCCGGCCCGCCCGGGAGCTTCACCGCCCGCGGCGACCTTCTGCAGCCCGGGCACGGATCGGTAGCGGTTGAAGGCCCCGACGCCGATCAGCAACAGCAAGAGGCAGAACTTGATCAGCACGGCTCGCCCGTAGGCCGTGTCGAGCAGAGCGTGCGGATGCCGGACGAGGACGTAGGCCTGCGTCAGCCCGGTGGCGAGGATCACGATGACCGAGATCAGAGCGATCTGGAGAAGCGGGAAAGCGCCGCCGCGAGCAGGCGGCTGCGCTCCAGCGGTTCCAGCTCGCGCGTGGCGCGGGAGGCGATGAACAACAGGGAAACCAGGCCTCCGAGCCAAACGCTGATCGCGGCGACGTGGAGGATGTTGGCCGGGAAGAGCAGCGCGACCGGCGATTGCGTGCTTCCGTGGCCGGCGAGCGCGGGCTCGAGGAGCAGGAAGACCAGTGGGATTGCGAGCGGCAGCAGGCGGATCGAGGCCGATGGCGGCGGCTGCGCGACGCCGGTGGCTCCGAGCTCAGCAGGTCGGAGTGCGAATGACCGGCCGACTCGCTCGCCCGAGAGCGAAGGGGACGACCAGGCCGAATCCGACCCAGGCAACGAAGCAGAGACCCCAGATCGTGCCGAACTTGGTGCTGAGCTCCTCGCGAATGATGCTGGTCTTGAGGGCCGAGAAACCCGAGATCCCGGCAGCCTCCGCCGCCTCCAGCACCACCCCTGCCGCCGCGCTCACCGCGCCGACCGCTGCCGCAATGAGGAGCACCCGCCTGAGTCGGCTGGAGAAAGCCTGCGCCGCTCTGACCCAGCTCGCGTCTGCCCCCGCCGTTTGGCGGAGTGCAGGCAGCCAGACCAGGAGCAGGAAGACCAGTGCGCCGATCGCGATCGCGATAGCCCCGTACTGAAGGGCCCGCGCCACGCCGAAGGCGATCTCGGTGCTGGGGCCAGATCCCGAATTCCCGATCAGCTGGGCAACTGTCTGGCTGGGGGCAGAGCCAGCCTTTCCGATCGAGAAGACGAAGCCGCTGGAGACGATGTGCCCGTCCGCCGAGACGACGCGGTAGGTCGCCGTGTAGCTCCCGTCCGGTAGACCGGGCTTGAGGTGAACGCCGAGCTGCGGTCCGTTCCCGTTGGGGTGGAACGCGTCGCTTTGGTCGACCTCGTTCCCCTTCGAGTCGTAGACCTTGACCGCACCGAAGTTCCCCTCGACCGGCTCGTCGAAGCCGAAGATCACAGCGGCGGGCTCTCGGGGCACAACCGCCCCGCGCTGCGGGGAGGTGGTCTCGAGGATCGCGTGCGCGGAGGCGGCAGCGGGGATCGATGCACCGATCGCCGAGACGGCCAGCAGGACGATGACGCCGCGGGTGATAAGGCGCCTCACCAGGCCTCCTTGGCCTCCTTGGGAGGGGCACCGCCTGTCCCATCGGCGCCTGAGGCATCGCCCCGTCTCCGGCGGCGCACCCAGATGACCATGATCAGCAGGCCGATCACGATCACGGCGCCAGCGATCAGGAACGGCGTCTTCGAGGTGTCCGGTGGGCCGACCCAGAAGAGGGTCCCGTCAAGGCTGACCGGCTTGCCGTCGACCGAGAGCGGGATCGTGTAGTTGAAGATCCTGGTCCGCTGGCTTTTGTCCTTGACCTGCGGCGGAGTCGAGGGCGACATGTAGTGCATCCGGTGGTCGTGCCAGATGAATGTGCCGCTCTCGTTGACGGTCTTCCACTCGGGTGGCGCCTGCGGGTTTGCCGACGAGGGCACCGGGGTCGTGCCGTAACGGTCCTCGTTCAGATAGGCCGCCGGCGAGTTCTGGTTCACCTGGACGGTGCCGCTGGGCAGGATCCGCGCGTACTGATCGTGGTCGTAGCCGTAGATCACAACCGTGTGGTGGCCGGGATCTGAGAGCTGCATGTTGCTGTCCCAGTTGAGGACCTGGACGTTCACCCCCGGGATCTGCGGGCTGAAACCCTGGATCACGGATCGGAAGTCGGGATTGCCCGGATGGGCTCCCGCTATGGCTGGGAGGCTCGCCAGCGCCAGAAGCGCCAGCAACAGCCCCCGCACAAGGCGTGGCATTTTCGTTCCTTTCTCGGTTTCGACGGCGCCGCCGCCCCTTGGGAGCGGCGCGTGGATCAGCTCGAGAGAGGAAGTGGCGGAGCGCGACCCGGCGCAGCCGCGGCCATCGGCTGCAGTGGCGCCAGGAAGAGGCCCGCCGGAGTCCGCGATCCGGACTGTGTGCGGCGGGCCGGCACCGCGGTTTTCGCCCTGAGAGTCGCGACGAATCGGATCGCGACGCGTGCCCCGCGGAGCGCAAGCGTCAGTAGTCCGCCGACGAAAAGTGCTGCGGGAATCGCCCACCAGCCGCCGTCACCGAAGACGCCGATCAAGCCCGGTGGATGACCGGAAGCGAGGAGTCCTTCGAGCAGCTCCTGTCCGGTGTAGAGCGCGACGAGTCCGGCCGCGGCAACGACCCAGACCACGAGCGGGCTTGCCGTTGGGTGGTCCTCAGCTTCACCGAGGCGCCAGGCTCGGGCTAGCCGGCCGAGGAACGCTCCGAGTGCAGCAGCGCAGAGGAACACGACCCACGGGGTCAGCGAGCTCAAATAGGAGTGACCCTGCTCGGAGAGCGCCTGGTCCGCTCCTCCGCCATACGCAAGGAGGTAGCGCAGCTGGTGGACCAAAATCGCCGCCGCCGGCGCCAGCGCGAACCCCCTCCAGAGCTGCGAGAGCCGCCTCATGGGCGTGAACCTCGCGACGTCGTGACGTCCCACATAGACCGAGCAAGTCTAGTGAGCATCTCTGAACGCGGGTACTGAGTCTTCTGATGCGGGGTCTTGCCTCCTTCTCCCATGCCGTCGGAACCGCGACCTTCCCCGGGCCTCTATGAGTGTTCGGAGTCGGTGCGCTTGCCCCCTTGGATGGGTTTGGCGCGGGGCGGGCGCGATGGCTGTTAGGGGGATGAGGTGCCGATTGACGATGAGTCGGGGCTTCAGGGACGCCGACGGTTTGCGCTTGATCTGGTTCGCGGGAGATAAGTCGTGGCTTGATGAGTTGTGTCGCCAGTAGCTATCGCGTGGCGAGTACATAGGCGAATGAACGCTGCTCTGCCGCAGGGATTGACGATTCTGAAAGGGCGCAGGCGACCGGTCCTGTGGGTGATGGCCGATAAGCGGCCAACCGTTGTCATGCCCAGGGGGTGCCGGAACGCGGAGTGGCGTGCGAGAAGTGTCCGTGAAGTGTCCGCGAGGTGTCCGCGAAGTGTCCGCGGCGCGGACACTTTTGCCCCGCGCCGCCCCATGGTTATGCGGAAAGCTGGGGTCTGCGCGCCTCGACTCCCGCCCCTTCACGAGTGACGGGAGTCGAGGCGCTTGACCTTGTTGGTGGTGGGGTAGGGACGGCGCGGAGGCGGTTCTCTTGGGGGCTGAGTTGAAGAACGAACTCGTGAGAGCTGTCGAGGGGAACGTCGAGCCGGGGGTTTGGGCATAGATGTTTGGCGCGGATGGAAGGTCCGACGGCGTGCTCAGAGTGACCGGCAGCGTGGCACGTCGCAGCTGCTTGCCGAAAGGAGCTCTGGTTTGCCCGCTGGTTGAAGGTTCTCGGGGCAGGGTCGAGGCGCCAGACCGATTTGGGCTGCGGGCTACCAAGCCAATCCACCCGTTTGCCGCGGGGGCGGGTGAAGCCGGGCGGGACAGTTGGCGGCCAGGCGCGTCATTAGAGGTGATGGCTTCCACCGATCGGCCGACTCCCCAACCCAAGGGCCCGAGACAGAACCCACCCGGACCTGAGAGCCAGGCTAGCGGCGGCCAGTCGCGCTCCGTCAAGGGCCTTCGGCCCGACCCCCTTCGGGGGTTGACGGACGCGCCGCCGCCGCTATCGTCGCGGCCAGGTCGGGGGCCGATATTGGACGGAGCGGGGTGATGAGTAAAAAGCTGTCGACCAATATCCCCGTCTGGCCCTGACGCCTTCGGAGGCGGCCGCGGCGATCGGGGTGGGAGAGGACTTCTTCAGCGAGCATGTTCGTCCCGAGCTGCAGCTGATCCGGCGGGGCAGGAAGGTGCTGGTTCCGGTGTCCGAGTTGGAGCGGTGGATGATGGCGAACGCCGAGCTGTCGATCGGGGCGGGAGTAGGGAGTTCGACACCGTCCGTACGCTGATTGGCTGCCGGTAGGGTCGTCAAGATGGGGAGCTGATGGCGCGAGCGACCGGGATCAGAAGGCGACACTCCAGAGGTTGCCGCTCGCGCGACGAGGCCGATGCGACTGCAACGCTGGCTGGGAAGCATGGGTGTACCTGGCGCGCGAGGGAAAGTCGGTCAGCAAGACCTTCCAGCGCGAGGCAGAGGCGAAGTCATGGCGGGCCGACGCTTTGGCTGCAGCGCAGCGCGGTGCGATCAGGGCGGTCCGCCGGGACACCCGGACGGTTTCCGTCGCGCTGCGCGAGTTCGTCGAGGGGATGAAGGCCGGCACGGTGAGGCCGAAGAATCGGGGGCGTTACAAGCCGAACACCTGCCGCTCTTACGAGCGAGCCTTGGTTAATCACATCGATGCGTCCGGCCTGGGCCGGCTCAAGGTCGTCGACGTGCGACGCGCCGACGCGCAATCGCTGGCCGACGAGCTGCTCGCATCCGGGCTCGCTCCCGGGAGCGTGAGCAATGTGCTCAATCCAATTCAGGCCCTCTTCCGACGCCTGATTGACCGTGACCTGATCGCGCACAATCCGGCGACGCGGATCGACCTTCCGGCCCAGGGCCGCGCGCGGCCGAAACGAATCGCCTCGGCCGCCGAGGCCGCGCGACTGATCGCGCCGCTTCGCGAGGAAGAAAAGCCTCTGTGGGCGGCGGCCTTCTACGCGGGCCTGCGCCGGGGGGAGCTACAGGCGCTCCGGGTCTGCGACGTCGATCTGGGCGCGAGCCTAATCCATGTCGAGTTCGGCTGGGACCAGGAGGAGGGGGCGATCGAGCCAAAGTCCGAGGCGAGCCGGCGGACAATCCCGCTGCTCGCAGTTCTGCGAGACCACCTGGACGAGCACCTGCTGCGCACGGGCCGTACCGGGGAGGAGCTGGTGTTCGGCCGAACCGCGGTAGACCCGTTCGTGCCTTCGAGCCTCGACAACCACGCCCAGGAATGCTGGGCGGCGGCGGAGCTCGAGCCGATCACGCTGCACGAGGCGCGGCACACCTTCGCCTCGCTCCTGATCGACTCGGGTGCGAACGCGAAGGCGATACAGGAGTTCATGGGGCATTCGAAGATCCAGACGACCTTCGATACCTACGGGCACCTGCTGCCGGGTTCCCACGACGAGGTCCGCGCGCGGATGGATGCGTACCTGCTGGACGCTACGGCGGAGCCGGCGGAGGCACCCGCTGAAGCACCGGACGATGCAGCGTAAGCGTCTGACTCTGGCACCGACTCTGGCACGACGGAGCCCGGAGCGGGTGGAGTAGTCGTCAGCTAGGTGGGAATTACCTGCAAAGCCGCAAAAAAGAGAACCCCGCCGAAGCGGGGTTCTCTAGGGGTACTACAGGGAGGAGAGATATGTGTGTTGTCTGTGGGAGGTAGCCGGTGTCAGGCCCCGAGCGGACGGCTGAACCGTGTTGAAGCGGTCAGCGCCATATGCGCGGAGCCGAATCCGACCAAAAAGACTGTTGCGACGTAATCGCCGGCGATGCCCGCCACGACCCCGGCCGCGATGGTGGCGGCGGCCAGCGCGTAGTCGAGTCCCGCATGGGCGCTCAACGGTACGCTCCCTCGCTGCGCATCGCCGTAGACCGAAGTGGCGAGCCCGAGCAGGAGAACACCGAGAGCGATGCTCAGGGCGCCCGCGAGGGGCGTGAAGCCGAGCGCGAAGGGCGCCACCATCAGAACTGGGGCGGCGGCCACCTCGAGAGCGGCGTGCACATGAATCGGGATTGCCCTGAATAGAGTCATCGCGATAACCAAGATACGAACGTATGTGCGATTCGTGTGTGAGCGCGGTCACGCATAAGTCTTCTCTGAAGAAGGGATTGGTCCAACGCGTGGGAATAGGTCCGAGCGCCCCCGACCCCGGTTGCAGGGTGGGTGATTCGCAGCAGATCGGCAATCCATCCCCCCGGGACCACCGGGGGCGCCTATTGAGGTGGATCGACCTAGAGGTGTGGTGGGGTTCAGCCTGCGCCCAGGTACGGTTGGCGCATGCCTCGCCGTCGCGCCGACACCCTGCTCGCCGAGCGCGGGCTGGCGCCTTCGCGGACTGCCGCCGCGGCGTCCGTGCGGGCCGGCCGGGTTCGACTCGGCCGGGATGGAGCCTCCGTCGAGAAGCCGAGCGAGCTGGTCGACGAGAAGGCCGAGTTGGTGGTGGAGGAGGGCGAGGAGTTCGTCTCGCGCGGGGGGATCAAGCTGAAGAACGCCCTCGAAGAGCTGCCGGTGGAGGTGGAGGGGCGCCGCTGCCTGGACGTCGGCGCATCGACCGGCGGGTTCACCGATTGTCTGCTCCAGCACGGTGCCGAAACGGTGATCGCGGTTGACGTGGGATACGGGCAGCTCGACTGGAAGCTGCGCCAGGACCCGCGGGTTCTGGTGATGGAGAGGATCAACGCTCGTGCGCTCGGGGACTCGTACCTGCCCTTTCGGCCCGGGCTGATCACGGTCGACGTCTCGTTCATCTCGCTGGCGATGCTGATCGCGCCGATCGTCGCCACGGCCGACGAGGAGTTCGACCTGCTGGGCCTTGTCAAGCCCCAGTTCGAGCTTGGCAAGGAGAAGGTGGGGAAGGGGGGCGTCGTCAGGGACGCTGCGGACCGTCGCGAGGCGATCCGCAAGGTCGCGGAATCCGTCGAGAGGGAGAATCTGGTGGTGCGCGGACTCGCCTCATCGGGGTTGCCCGGTCCCAAGGGGAATCGCGAGACGTTCGTCTGGGCGTCGCGGAGCGGCGATCCGGTCGATCTCGATGCCGCCCTGGGGAAGGTGGAGCCATGACCCGCGCGATGCTGATCACCCACACCCATCCGGAGGCCGCCTCGGAGGCGGTCGTCGCCACGGCGAAGGCGGCTAAGGAGGCCGGGGTCGAGCTGATCTGCACGCCCGATGAGCACGACAAGCACGGCCGCTTCGCCGAGGGGATCATCCGGGTCGAGGACGGAGAGCGGCCGGATGTCTGCATCGTGCTCGGTGGGGACGGGAGCATCCTCTACGCGCTCCGTCACTTCGCCCACACCGGTGTGCCGGTGTTCGGCATCAACTTCGGCACGGTCGGCTTCCTCGCCGCCGTGGAGCGGGACGAGCTTCAGGACGGACTGCGGCGCGCATTCAGCGGGGACTTCGAGGCGATGGACCTGCCTGCGCTCACGGCCGACCTGCCCGTGAAGATGCCCGTCGCCCTCAACGACGTGAGCTTCGTCCGGCGACCGCACGGGCGGGTGGCGGAGCTCTCCTACTCCATCGGCGACGAGGAGGTGGGCAACGTCCGCTGCGACGGGCTCGTGGCGGCCACCCCGGCGGGGTCCACCGGCTACAACCTCGCCAACGCGGGCCCGATCCTCGCCTGGGGGGTGAAGGGATACGTGGTCAGCTTCATCGCGCCCCACACGCTTTCGGCACGCGCGCTGGTGGTTGCCCCCCGCGACGCCCTCCAGGTGATGAACGCGACCGGGCGCGAGCCGGTCGAAATCTCACTCGACGGCGAGGCCGCCGGCGAGCTGGCGCCCGGCGACGCGCTCGAGATCCGCTTCAAGGAGGGCGTCAGCTGCCTGGCGCAGCTGCACGGGGCGAGCTTCTATCAGCGGATCCGTGAGAAGTTCGGGAAGCTCGCGTAGCGGTCGCCTTCCAGACCGCATGGGAAGCGGCGTTGGGCACTGATGGCGGCGGTCTTGGCGCTTTACTGGCGCTATGCGCCACTAAGTCGCCAAATCACGGATTCTCCTGGTGCCGATGGCGCCGACGCCACTCAACCACCGCGGCCTCCAAGTAGACCGCCGCTTTTCGTCCAAAGCAGCACTCCGCCGCAGCTTGGCAGCCTCAGAGAGTGACCTGCGAAGTGACATGGGCCGCCAGCAACTCGATCTGGCGCCGCTCGTCGCCAAGTGGCCAGAAATGCACCCGCCGGCATCCCGCCTTCGCGTAGCGGGACAGGAGCTCCGCGCACTTCTCGGGCGAACCGACGCAGACCTGCCCGCGGAGTTCCGCCGCCACGCGCTTCAGAAGAGGTGCGAGGACCTCGTTCAGCATTCTTTCCTCCTCTGACCGGCTCTCGGTCACCCAGGTCCACATCGTGACCAACGCATTCGGGAAGTCATCCATGGGCCTTCCTTGCCTCCCCAGCTCACGCCGGAGGAACTGCGTGGCGGCGTCAAACCGCTCGGGCGTAGTGTTGTACGCGGAGGCAAGCCAGCCGTCGCCGGCGCGCGCAACTCGGCGCAGACCTGTTTCCGAGCCCCAGCTCCCTATCCATAGGGGAATACCACCGGCTTGCCGCGGCAGCGGCGAGAGCCGAGATTGGGGTGGGGCGAAATACCTTCCAGGGTCGGTCCATGCGTCGCCCCGCAGTAGCGCCCTGAGCATTGCGATCGCCTCGTCGAGGCGTTTCCACCGGTCCTCGAAGGGCACCCCCAGCGCGTCATAGTCACGCCTTGAAGAGCCCGGTCCGACGCCGGCGACGACGCGCCCATCTGAGAGGACATCGAGTGCGGAGAGCGCTTTGGCGAGCGGCACCGGCCCGCGCAGGGCAGCCAACGAGAGTGTCGTCGCCAGGACCATGTCACCTGAGCGCTCCACCATCGCGGCGAGGGCGGTGGGGCCGTCAAGCCAAGGCGTCGAAAAGACGAAATGGTCATTCGCCGAGACCGCCGCAAACCCGCACTCCCGAGCGGCGTCCACGGTTCGCTCAAGCCGCTCCCATGAGAGACCTTGGTCGCCGAAGTCCATCAATGGCAGGTGGACGCCGAAATCCATTCCGGCCATAGCGTTGCAATCTGGGGCCGAGAGGGCCCCCCAGGGCCAAAGCGGCTATTCCGATAGGCCGGCAGCTTCGAGAGCCGCCTCGTGCGTGGTGAACGCCTGGACCCGGACCACCCTGCCGCCGTCGATGGTCCAGATGTGCGCGAGATCACGTTCCACGGTCGCATCGCCGAGCTTCGCTCTGTCGTGGAGCAACGCGACGACCACGTCGTCCGCTTGAAGGAGCTCCGTCACTGTCATCTCGTACTCGGAGAAACCGCTAGGTACGTGGCGAAGAACCGGAACAAGTGATCTCTGCCCACCCCAGTGTTGGGAAGGTCCGGTATCGGATGGGATGAGATGTCCAGCTCGAAGTCATCACTGATGATCTCGCCGAGCGTTTCGAGGTCCCGTCGGTCGAAGGCGTCGTAGCCGCGCCGGACGATCTCCACGTTCTTCTCCGACATCGCCTACTCCGACAGCCCGGCGGCTGCGAAAGCCTCGTCTCGTGTCCAGTATTGGCGGCCCCACGCGACCTTCCCGTCTCGGAGAGTCCAGAGCTCCGCGTAGGTCAGATCCGTCTCGACGCCGCTCAGCTTGGCCCGTCCGCTGATCCTCACGACCGCGATGACCTTGTCTTCTCCTGCCTCGATCAAGTCGACGGGCTCGGCTCTGAAATCGTCGAACATGTCGAGCCAGTCCTGCATGAAGGCGCGCAGGGCGTCCTTTCCTTGAATCGGGCCGTGGTCATCGAGCGCACCTTCGGCCGCCCGGTAGTCGATGTCGTCCGTCCAGTACTCGTCGAGAAATGCATCCAGGTCGCCACGGTTGTAGGCCACGAACGCATCGCGGACGGTCTTTACGTTCTCCTCCGACATCGCCTACTCCGACTGCCCGGCGGCTTCGAGGGCTTCTTGCTCGCTTTCATACATCTGCCACCGAACGACCCTTCCATCGCGCCACTCAGAGACCTGCCACACGAACTCTTCGAGGGGCGCGGCGCCGCCTTCGCCGTGGGCACTGTTGCGTAGCTCGGACACTGTCAGGTCCCCGGCGTCGCGCACCCAGACGACCTCGATCCTGAACTCAGGGAAGACACCGAGCAGATCGCTCCACCACTCCCGGGTGCCGTCGTGCCCTCGATAGGAGCCCCCCTCGATCGCGAGGACTCGAGAGATCCCAACGACATCAGGATCAGCCAGCGCGAGAAACGCCTCGAGGTCGCGCCGGTTGAACGCGTCGATGCCCCGCCGGTAAAGCTCTACGTTCTCCTCCGACATCGCCTCCGCAGTATCTCGCGGGTGACCCGCAACCGCCGCTTTCCATGCAAAGCGGCTAGCTGCTTCTCGTCCAAAGCACTACTCCGACAGCCCGGCGGCTTCGAGCGCGTCGGCCCGCTCCAGGTACTCGTCCATTCGGGTGATTAGGCCGTTTCGCACAGTAACCAACACATAGATCCCCGCATTGACGTCGATGTCGGTGGCCCTCCCCCGCATAGCGGCCTTCACCACCGCGAGGACTTTGCCGCCTCCAAGTTCACTGACCTCTTGGATCTCGATGCCGTAGTTCTGCGCGGCGTCAACAGTTTGGTCGAAGCCCCGAGCCAAGCCGTTGTAGCCGCGATAGGTGGTGCCGGTAAGGGCTGTCTTCCACTCCACATTCGGGTGCATGTAGCGGAGCATCTCGACGGCCACTGCGGGGACTTCGCCCGTCTCCAGCGCGTCCGCCGCGGAGCCGGGATCTTCCCAGTACGCCTCGAAGACTCCTTTCACCGCCTCGTAGTAGCCGCGCACCACCTCGACGTTCTCCTCCGACATCGCCCACGCAGTATCTCTCGACGGAGTACTGCTTTCCACGCAAAGCGGACAAGTTCGAAGCGATCAAGGGCTAGGACATGGGCCGTCCTTCGGGGCGGCTCGTTATGGGATAGGTTCAGCTCGATGACCAGAATCGAGTGTCGCGTTCAAGGCTCCGACGTAACCGCCGCTGTCACCGAACTCGGCAATCAGGTCAACGCTCGGGGTGGAGGGATGTTCATGGCCGACCCCGAGAAGGTGGCGGCAGGGGATGGCTGGATTGCGGTTGATCTGCCAGAAGAGGACCGAGATGCCGCTGAGGTGATCCTGATGGCGATTCTTGACCAGATTCCAGGTGGCCGGGATTCGATTCACCCCGTAGCCCCTGGCGAGGGTTCTGACTCCTGATCTGTAGTCCGTTCGCCCCTATCGTTATCACGCCGTTTCGATACTGCATTCCATGCAAGGCAGCGGTTTGGAATCACACCTCTGAGCGGTGAAGGGGGCGGCCTTCAGCCGCGCTCTGCCTCGAACGGGTCAAGCGCGGCGCCCTTCGGCGACTGTTCCTCGAGACGCTCCTTGAACTCGAGCAATTCCTGCCGCCGTGCCTCGCTGACCTCTGGATAACGGGGATCAATATCCATCAACGTGTGCGCGAGCACCGCCCCGCTGGCGATCCGAGCGAACCACTTGCGATCGGCTGGGATCACATGCCATGGTGCCCACTCGGTGCTGGTGTGCGAGAGCATCTGGGAGAACGCCTGCTGGTAGTCATCCCATAGCTCCCTTTCGGCGATGTCCGCGGCGGAGAACTTCCAGTTGTGGTCCGGGAGGTCGATCCGGCGCAAGAGGCGCGTGCGCTGCTCCTCCTTCGAGAGATTGAGAAACAGCTTGACGATGCGAAAGCCGTTATCGGCGAGGTGGCGTTCCCAGTCGTTGATCTCGCGATAACGGTGCTTCCAGATGTCGCCTTTCGTCGCCGCTTTCGGAAGCCTCTGGCGCTCGAGGATCTCGGGATGGACGCGAACCACCAGCACCTCCTCGTAGTGAGAGCGGTTGAAGATCCCGATCTCACCGCGGCGGGGCAGGCCGCACGTGTAGCGCCAGAGGAAGTCATGGTGGAGCTCCTCGGCAGAGGGGACCTTGAAGCTGCGCACGGCCACGCCCTGTGGATTGACGCCGCTCATCACGTGCCGGATCGTCCCGTCCTTGCCCGCGGAATCGAGGCCCTGGATGATGAGCAGGACACCCCAGGTGTCCTGAGCCGCCAACCGGGCCTGGTACTCGGCAAGCAGCTCTTTTCCGTCGTCGAGCAGCTTGCGCCCTTCCTTCTTCTTCTCGATGCCGGCCTTGGACATCGGGTCGAAGTCCTTGGCGAGCGTCACCGTGGTGCCGGGCTTGACGCGAAACTGTGCGATGAACTTCTCAATACGCTTCCGACGTCTGCTCTCGTCCATCTCCTGCTCCAACTCGTCAGAGTTGCGGGCCCGGCGGCGCTTCGGCCTGCTGAGGTCTCTTGATTGTTTCGCCAATCTCCGAGACCCAGGCTGGCGAATGGCGTTACAGGGCACATCACCCCATGGGGGTGAATTGATTCCAGTGGCCCTGGATACGCCGGCCCCGGACGAGCGCCACAGCCCGCGTGCGGAGATCGACCCCTTGGTAGAGGTCCTGGTTTCAGAAGCCGCGCAGAGAGGACAGCCCAAACCGCGGCTTTCCATGCAAAGCGGAACTGTTCACTCGGTGACTAGGCGGGGACGTTCAGAATCGGCGTAGAGTCCCGCCGGCGACGGGGTTCAGGTCCGTCGTGAATTCGGCAACGGATTGCCAACGTCACGAGAGGATTTGCTGATGGCTGAACTAGAGATCAAGACGTTCGATTCCCCTGATGAGACGCGACCATTTGAAGGTAACGGGCAGGCGGAGATCGTCGAACTCGCGGGCCACACCGTCGGCCGCGGCACGTTCGAGCCGGGCTGGAAATGGTCGGAGAACGTCAAGCCCATCGCTAAGACCGATTCCTGTCAGGTCTCTCACCTTGGATATGTCATGTCTGGTCGGATGAGGGTCTTCATGGACGACGGCAGCGAGAGTGAGATCGGCCCTGGCGACGTGGTAGCCATTCCTCCCGGTCATGATGCGGAGATCGTGGGCGACGAAGCATGCGTGATGCTGGACTTCGGCGAGATCAGCCAGTACGCCAAGCGCAGCTGATAAGACGCGGAGGGGACTAATCCGGTCTGGACCGCTCCCGACTGGGCCCCCCTTACATGCAAAACCGCCGCTTCTCGTCCAAAGCAGTAGTTCCTAGACGGGCAGCAGCTGCGCCTTCTTCCGGCACTTCCTCCGCCTCGCCGCCGAGTGCTTCTTCTTGCACTTTTTGAGGGCTGCCGCACGCTGGCCGGTCGGCGTCGTCGGCAACGTGGCGGGAAGCGGCGCTACGTATGTCTTGAACGCGAGGTCTCCGCCGAGAGACATCCAGCTGCTGGTGGGAGCGCCCGGCGTGAAGACCCCGACCCCGCCGGCATACGGGTTTGGCGTCGAGCTCTCCCTCCAGAGGTACGTGTTGCTGAACCCGGTCGAGCTGTAGGCGACGATCGCGTATTGAGTCCCAGCCGAGACGGAGGCGGACCCCGCGAAGTTGATCGCGACGAACGCTGCCGCGGTGTCGGGCGGAACGTCGGAGGCCGAAACGCTCTTGCTCGCCAGAACCATGCTCCCCGGGAGGCCCCCTGAAACGTTTCTGATCTCCACGCTCAGCGGAGCCGAAGGGCTCAAGAATTCTCCTAGGTGTAGATCGACCTGGTCGATCTTGCCGCTGTGGCCCGCGGTGAACGTCTGGGCGAGGCTTTGGTTCGAATAAGCATCCAGCGCCGAGCCGGTGGCGTCGCCCTGCTGCTGATCGAGGGTTCCTGCCCCGGCGCCGGCGGGAGCCAGCGCGCAGGCCGCGCAGATGAGCAGCACAAAACAGCCAAGTGTGTTGAGCGATTTCCCGACGGCGCTCCGTCTAGGGCTCGCCGTTCCTCGCGGTATCCCTCCAAGCGGGCGGTTCGTCCAAGGCGAAGTCATTTCGCTCCCTCCAAAAACCCGAGCGATGCCCCCTCCGATCGGAGACTGGCACATCCACATAAGGGCCGCCATTTGGAGGCACTGCTTCCCATGCTGCAGCGCTGCTTCTCGTCCAAAGCGGCTATCTGGCGCAGGTTCAGCGGCTACCTCAATGCCCGGACTTGCGATCCGCGAGCGAGCCGGACAACGAACGAACCTCCTTGGTGAGCGCCGTGATCTCCTCGCGGTCCGCGAAAGAGTCGGCCATTGAGTGGGCCTCCGAAGTGAGTGACAGGATCTGCTTCGAGAGGTCGAGCAGCTGCTGGTTCTGCTTGTCCTCCTCCTGGACCATCCAGGTTCTGCCTCGCGCTCGCCCGCTCCTCTTCCCGCTTCAGCAAGGCCGGACTGATCGGCGGCTTCAGCTTGGGGACCGGGATCAGGAGCTTGTGCAGCCGCTGGCTGAGGGTCATTTCGTTGGTTGACATCGAGGCTCCTTTCAGGACGTGCCCGGAGCCTATGCTGAGAGGTTGCTCAAGGCACTCGCCGGGAGCAGCCTTTTGTTAGCCCGCTTCTCCTTCAGCCTCCTCGGCCCGCTCACCCGCCTCGACAATGTCGCCTTCCACAAAGAGGGTCTTCTGAAGCGCGACTCGCCATTTCGGTGAGTGGCGGGTCAGAAACTCCAAATCCATCGCGAAGTGCTTGAACTCCTCCTGCTGAGCGTTCCCCATGATCGCTCGCGCTTGCTCGTCAGGCTCCAGCGACATGCGTTGCTCGTACCAGCCAATTGCTTCGGCCTCCTCCGTGAGTGAGGCAATCATTCGGGCAAAGGTCCGGGTCTCCGCGCTCAACTCAGCAGCGGGCTCGTGGTACTGATCGAATCCCATCTCGTCCTCCTTGGTCGGGTGGGGCATTTTGCCTGAGCCTTTGATGCGGCCGCGCATTTCCCGGAGACCGCCGCTTTCCATGCAAAGCGTCGGTTTGAAATCACGCCGCTAAGTGTTGAAGGGGGGGCGGCCGCCTGTGGCCGCGATCTGATGGCGAAGCCGTTTTGCCAGACTCCACATCGATGGCACGTAAGTGGTGGAGCTTGCTCGCGGTCTGTCTGGCGACGTTCATGCTGCTGCTGGACATCACCGTCGTCAACGTCGCGCTGCCCAAGATCCAGCAGGACCTGCACACCGACCTGACCGGGCTTCAGTGGGTGGTCGATGCCTACACGCTGACGCTTTCAGCCTTCACGTTGACCATGGGCACGCTCGCCGATCGTTTCGGTCGCCGGCGGCTGTTCCTGATCGGAGTGGGCCTGTTCACCCTGGCGTCGCTGCTCTGCGGGCTCGCGTCCGACGTGACATTCCTGCACATCGCGCGGGGACTGCAGGGCATCGGGGGCGCGGCGATGTTCGCGACCTCGCTCGCGCTGATCGCCCAGGAGTTCCAGGGCGCCGAGCGTGGCACCGCGATCGCCGCCTGGGGCGCGACGATCGGTGGCGCGGTGGCGGTCGGCCCACTGGTCGGCGGGGCGCTCACCGACGGCTTCGGCTGGGAGTGGATCTTCTTCGTCAACGTCCCGATCGGGATCGGGACCGTCATCCTGGCCCGGACGCAGGCCGGGGAGTCGCGCGATCCGAACGCGAAGCGCCTCGACTGGGCGGGGCTGGTCACCTTCTCGGGTGGGCTCTTCGCGCTGATCTTCGGCCTGCTGCGCGGCAACGCCGAGGGCTGGGGCAGCACCCTCATCGTCGGCTCCCTGCTGGCCGCAGTCCTCCTGCTCGTCGCGTTCGTCCTTGCCGAGTGGCGCCAGGACAACGCGATGTTTGACCTCAGCCTGTTCCGCAAGCCCGCGTTCTCGGGTGTCTCCTACGGCACCTTCGCGATCGGCGCCGGGATGTTCTCGATGTTCCTCTACATCACCATCTACATGCAGAGCGTGATCGGGATGACGCCCTTGCAGGCCGGCGTCCGCTTCCTGCCGCTGACGCTGTTCGCCTTCATCGTCCCGCTCGCTACCCGGACCCTGGTCGCCAGGGTGCCGGCCCGGGTGCCGCTGACGATCGGTCTGACGCTCGTGGGCGTCGGGCTGCTCCTGATGCGCGGCGCCAAGCCCGACTCGGAATGGACCACCCTGCTCGCCGGCTTTATGGTCAGCGGCTTCGGCATCGGGCTCTGCAATCCGTCGATCGCCTCGACCGCCCTCGGCGTTGTGCCCGCGGCGCGGGCGGGGATGGCGTCGGGGATCAACAACACGATGCGGATCGCCGGCGTCGCGACCGGGATCGCTGCGCTCGGCGCGGTCTTCCAGAGCAAGATCTCCGACGAGATTGGCAAGCTCTTGCCGCAGGCGCCGAGCGGGTTCGCCGACGGCGTGGCGGCCAGCGGCACAGCTGCGGCGAACCAGGCACCACCGCAGTTCCGCGACCAGGCCGGCCACGTGGCGGGCGTTGCGTTCACCGACGCGTTCAACGACATCCTCCTGATCGGGGCCCTGATCCTCTTCAGCGGGGCGCTGGCCGTCTTCTTCCTGGTTCGCCAGAAGGACTTCATCCCGCAGGGAGCACCGCAGAGCGCGCCAGCCGGCGAGGACGCCCAGGAACCTGTCGCTGCGTAGCGGCCACCAGGCCGCTCCATTTTGGAGCGGAGGGCGAAGCCCGCAGCGACTTATGTGGGGGCGGCCGCTTGTGGACGCGGTCTGATGGCGAAGCCGGGGAAGAATCCGTCGGAGGGCAGCGTTAGAACGAGGGGCGATGCTTCTAGAGCTCCGGATCGAGAACCTGCTTCTGATCGAGCGCGCCGAGCTGCGGCTCGGGCCGGGACTGAACGCGATCACCGGCGAGACGGGAGCGGGCAAGACGATCCTGGCCCACTCCTTCGATCTGCTGATGGGCGGCAAGGCGCGCTCGCACATCGTCCGGCCGGGGGCGACCGAGGCCTACGTCGAGGGGGTGTTCGAGGTTCCGGCTGGGCTGCTCGACGACCCGGAGTTGGCCGAGATCGCGGAGCGGCTGCCGGATGGAGTGACCGAGGTGGCCATCGGGCGGCGAGTGTCGGCGAGCGGGCGGACGAGCGCGTTTCTCGCAGGCCGCTCCGCATCCGCGCCCGAGCTGCAGGCCCTGGGCTCGCGGCTGCTCGCCTTCTACGGGCAGCACGAGCACCGCAAGCTGACGCTGGCCGGGGCGCAGCTCGAGACGCTGGACGGCTTCGCCGGCGAGGAGCACCTGGAGCGGCGCCGGGCCTATCGGGAGGCGCACGCCGAGGTGGTTCGGGTCGAGCGGGAGCTGGCTCGAATCCGGGAGCGGGAGGGTGCCCGCGAGCGCGACCTCGACATCCTGCGCTTCGAGCTGGAGGAGATCGAGGCCGCGAAGCCTGACCCGGCGGAAGAGGCGGAGCTCGCTTCCGAGCGGGAACGCCTGCGGCACGCCGAGTCGCTGCGGACGGCAGCTGCCGAGGCACTCGCCGCGGTGACCGGCGACGGTGATGGTGGCGCCACCGAGGCGATGGGGACCGCGGAGTCCGCGCTCGCAGGGCAGGACGGGGTGGATGTCGAGCTCGACAGGCTCGCGGAGACCGCGCGTGGGCTCCGAGTCGAGGCCCAGGAGCTGGCGGTGGAGCTGCGCGGATACGCCGAGCGGATCGAGGCGGAGCCGGGCCGCCTCGAGCAGGTCGAGGAGCGGCTTGAGGCATTCGACCGGCTGAAGCGCAAGCACGGGGGCACGATCGAGTCGATTCTCGCGCACGCCGAGCATTGCCGCACCGAGATCGAGACGATCGAGGGGGCGGACGAGGCGACGGACCGTCTCGAAGCCGATCTCACGAAGGCCCAGCGAAACCGCACAGATCTCGGCGGCCGGCTCAGCGAGGTGCGCGCGAAGGCCGCGCGGCGCCTGGAGAAGAGCGTGGCCGCGGAGCTCGACCAGCTCGCGATGGGCGGGGCGAAGCTGGAGGTGAGCCTCGAGCCGCACGCCGAGGGCTTTGGGGTGCTGGGGCAGGAGCGGGTGACGTTCCAGGTCGCCACCAATCCGGGGATGCCGGTCTCGCCCCTTCGAGACGCTGCCTCCGGCGGCGAGCTCTCCAGGGTGATGCTCGCCCTGGCCGGACAGGGCGCGCGGGGCGGTGCCGCCACCTTCGTCTTCGACGAGATCGACGCCGGGGTCGGTGGAAACACAGCGAAGGCGGTCGGCGAACGGCTGCGGAGTCTCGGGGAAGAGCGCCAGGTGCTGTGCATCACCCATCTGCCGCAGGTCGCTTCGATGGCGGAGAGCCACTTCCGGATCGAGAAGAGCGTGGAGGGAGGCCAGGCGAGGGCGCACGTCGAGAGGGTGAACGGCGAGGGCCTCGTCGCGGAGATCGTCCGGATGCTCGGCGGAGACGACGGCGATGAGGCAGCAGATCGTCACGCGCGCGAATTGCTTCGCGCAGCCTGAGTGCCCCGGGCTGCATAGGCTCTGCCGATGGCAATCGCCGTTCCCAGCGTCATCACCGGGACCGCCCGGGTCAGCCGTCTGACCAAGGAGCTGGTCAGGCGGCTCGCGCCGGGCGAGATCGCGCTGATCGACCATGCCAACCTGGACCGGGTCGCGGCGCAGGAGCTGATCGCCGCGAGCCCCGCCGCGGTCGTCAACGCCTCCGCATCGGCCGATGGGAGCTACCCCAACCTCGGCCCGCTGATCCTGATGCGTGCGGGGATCCCGCTGATCGATGCGGACACAGGGCTGCTCGGTCGGGTCCGCGACGGCGACCGTCTCGAGATCGAAGGCGGGGAGATCCGCGTGGCCGGCACCGTGGTCGCGGAGGGCACCCCACTCGACGCCGATGAGCTGCTCGCGCTGCTCGAGGAGGGGCGAGGGCGCTCCATCGACCTCCTGCGGGAGTTCGCCGAGAACACTCTCGAGCACGTGCGGGACGAGGCTGAAGCCTTCCTCTCCCTCGGAGAGCTGCCGGAGCCGCGGACGAGCTTTCGCGGCCGCGATGCCCTGATCGTCGTCCGGGGCGGAGACCATGTCCGCGACCTCGATGCTCTCGCCGGCTACATCGATCGACGCGCTCCCGTGCTCATCGGCGTGGACGGCGGAGCCGATGCCCTGCACGACCGGGGCCTTGCCCCCGATCTGATCGTCGGCGACATGGACTCGGCGGGCGAGGCGGCCCTGCGGAGCGGGGCGGAGCTGGTGGTCCAGGGATACCCGGGCGGGGGAGCACCCGGTACCGCGCGCCTCGAGGCGCTCGGGGTTCCGCACTCGATCGTCGCCGCCCCCGGTACGAGCCAGGACCTCGCCCTGCTGATCGCCTACGAGCACGGGGCGGAGCTGCTGGTGAGCGTCGGCACGCCGCAATCCCTGGTCGAGTACCTGGGCAAGGGCAGGGCGGGGATGTCCTCGACGTTCCTTGCTCGGCTGCTCGTCGGGGACGCGCTGGTCGATGCAAGCGGCGTCGGCCGGCTTCTCCCCGGCGCGTCCCGGCCAGCTTGACCCGGCGGCCCAACTACCGGGGGGTGGCGGTGCTCTATCCACTCGGCCTCCCGATCCTCGCCGCAGGTTTGATCCTGGGCGCGCTCGCTGGGGTGGGTGGCGGCCGCTGGGTCGACTACGTGGCCGGCGTGTCGCTCCTGGGCCTGGTCGACGATCTGCTCGGCGAGGGAGGGCCGCGCGGAATGCGAGGTCACGGTCTGGCCCTGGCCGCCGGGCGGCCGACGACCGGTGCGCTCAAGGCGCTCGGGACGATCGCGCTGGCCGCCTGGTCGGCTCCGGGCGAGGGCGCGCCCTATCTCCTCGGTGTGGGCGTGCTGTCCCTGGCTCCCCACGTGGCGAACCTGATCGACCTGCGACCGGGAAGAGCTGAAAAGGCGGCCGCCCTGGCGCTGGCGGTGCTCTGCGGCATCGCCGGGTCGGCGGCGCCGCTCGCGCCCGTCTGGCCGTTCGCGGTCGTGGCCGCGGCCGGGGCGCTGCTCACGCTCCGCGAGAGGGCCATGCTCGGCGACAGCGGAGCGAGCCTGATCGGCGCCCTGGTCGGAGTGGCCTTCCTCATCGCTCTCGATGCGACCGGCACGGCGATCGCGCTGGTGGCGCTGATCGCGATCTCGCTCTATGGGGAGTTTCGATCGATCGCCGCGGCAATCGAGCGGGTTCCGCTGTTCGACCGACTAGACTCGCTCGGCAGAGTCAATTGAGCCAACCGAAGCCCAGCGACACCCGATTTCTCTTCGTGACAGGCGGTGTCGTCTCGTCCCTCGGCAAGGGCATCGCCTCCGCCTCACTCGGCCGCCTCCTCGTCTCCCGCGGCTTCCGCGTTCAGCTTCAGAAGCTCGATCCCTACATCAACGTCGACCCGGGGACGATGAGCCCGTTCCAGCACGGGGAGGTGTTCGTCACCGAGGACGGCGCAGAGACCGATCTCGATCTGGGCCACTACGAGCGCTTCACCGACGAGAACACGTCGCGCGCCTCCAACTTCACGGCGGGCGGCGTCTACAACAGCGTCATCCGGCGCGAGCGCCGCGGCGACTACCTCGGCGCCACCGTCCAGGTGATCCCCCACATCACCGACGAGATCAAGAACCGGATCCTGATCGTGGCCGAGTCGCAGGCAGTCGACTTCGTGATCACCGAGATCGGCGGGACCGTCGGCGATATCGAGTCGCTGCCGTTCCTCGAGGCGATCCGCCAGCTCTACACCGACATGGGCCCGAAGCGCTGCATGTTCATCCACCTGACGCTGGTTCCCTACGTGGGCCACGCCGGTGAGATGAAGACGAAGCCCACGCAACATTCGGTCAATGAGCTGCGTCGCATCGGCGTCCAGCCCCATGCGCTGCTCTGCCGCTCCGAGCAGGGGCTGGATCGCGAGATCCGGAAGAAGATCGCCCTCTTCGCCAGTCTTCCCGAGGACGCGGTGATCTCTGCCCGCGACGTCGACAACGTCTACAAGGTGCCGCTCGTGCTCCGGGCCGAGGGCGCCGATGACCTGATCCTCGACCACTTCGGAATCGAGTCCGAGACCCCGGACCTGTCCGAGTGGGAGGAGCTGATCAAGCGCGCCGACGCCTCGCGCGAGCGAAAGGTGAAGATCGCGCTGGTCGGCAAGTACGTCCAGCTCGAGGACGCCTACAAGTCTGTGATCGAGGCGCTCACGCACGGCGGCTGGCAGCACGGGGTGGAGGTGGACATCCAACTCGTCTCCGCGGAGGACATAGACGAGGCCCAGCTCGAGGAGGTTGACGGGATCCTGATCCCGGGCGGCTTCGGCGAGCGCGGGATCGAGGGCAAGGTCGAGGCTGCCCGGATCGCCCGAGAGAAGGGCATCCCCTATCTGGGGATCTGCCTCGGGATGCAGATCGCGGTCGTGGAGTTCGCGAGGAACGTCTGCGGGATGGACGGCGCCAACTCGGCCGAGTTCGATCCGGAGACCCCCTTCCCTGTGGTCGACCTGCTGCCCGAGCAGAAGGAGGTCTCGGATCTCGGCGGGACGATGCGGCTCGGCGCCGACCCGGTGAAGCTCCACGAGAACACCCAGGCGCGCGAAATCTTCGATGAGCCCGTCATCTACAAGCGCCACCGCCACCGCTACGAGGTCAACAACATGCTCCGCAAGCGCCTGGAGGAGGAGGGCTTGGTGGCGAGCGGGACCTCTCCGGACGACCGCCTCGTCGAGGTAATCGAGCTGCCGGAGCATCCATTCTTCGTCGCCTCCCAGTTCCACCCCGAGTTCAACTCCAGGCCGACGCGGCCGGAGCCGCTCTTCCGAGAGTTCGTGGGCGCCGCGGCGAAGCGGGCAGCGGAGCGCCCGGCGATCGCCGAGCCCGCAGCGGAGGCGGAGGCGGCCGCCGAGGACTCCGAGGACGTCAGCGTCCGTCGCTCCTAGACGGTCGCCAGCACCACCAGCGCGACCAGAAAGACCCCGGTCGCCGTACAGAGCGCCCCGATCTTGATTCGCCAGCGCGAGCTGATCCCGGCGACGCCGAAGAGGAACAGGGACGTCGCGAGGATCACCTCGGCAAGCGTGTAATTGGCGGCCTTGTCCTGGTGGTCCTCGGCGCTTCGGCTCGCCTGCTCCGCTCGTGCTTCGAGCACATGGCCGGCCGGGCTCGTGAGCCCCGTGGCGGCTGCCCGGACGAGGGTGTGCGTCGCTGTGTGAAAGTCGAGCTCGGCCTTGTGTTCCTGGCGCTCATTGAGGAAGACCGCGCCGGCGGTGACGATGGCGGCGAGGCCGAGTGCGATCGCGATGATGATCTCGAGGCGGCCCTCCCACTTGGTGGAGGGCGCGCCGCTTCGGAGAGTGGGCTTCGGTTGTTCCGTCGGGACCGGTCGCCGTGCCATGACCCTCTTCTATCAGCGGCGTGACGCGAGCGCCCGGCGCGGCATAGCCTGTTGCTTTCGTGGCCCCGGACGACCAGCGCATGCTCGACCGCTTCGTGAAGCTCTGCGAGATCGCGAGTCCCACAGGTCAGGAGCGGGAGGTCGCCGACGCCGTCATGGACGAGTTGCGGGGGCTCGGGGTCGACATCGCCGAGGATGAGTCGGCGGTTCCGGCCGAGGCCGCGGCCGGCAACCTGATCGCGCGGATCCCGGGCACCGGCGAGCGTTGGCTCTCGTTCTTCGCCCATCTCGACACGGTTCCCCACGACGGCCCGATCGAGGTGGTCCGCGAGAACGGGCGATTCACGACGCGCGGCGACACGATTCTCGGCGCCGACAACAAGGCGGCGGTCACGGTGCTGATGGAGCTGGCGGCGCGGCACGCGGCGAATCCGCGCCCGCTGGGCCTGGAGATCGTCTTCACCGTCGCCGAGGAGGACGGGCTCCGTGGCGCCAGGGAGCTCGATATCTCGCTCCTTCGCGCCCCCTTCGGCTACGTGCTCGATCACGCGACCCCGATCGGGGAGGTGATCGTCGCCGCGCCGACCTACAAGCGGCTGATCGCGGACTTCACCGGCCAGGAGGCGCACGCCGGGATCAACCCCGAGGACGGTCACAGCGCGATCGCGGCGGCGGCCGCTGCGGTCGCCGGCATGAAGCTGGGCCGGCTCGACGAGGAGACCACCGCGAACGTGGGAATGATCGAGGGCGGGACGGCCTCCAACGTCATCGCCGGACATTGCCGGATCCTCGGCGAGGCCCGGAGCGTCGACGGCGAGCGGGCGGCGACGACGATCGGCGAGATGGTCGACGCGTGCACCTGGGCCGCGGGTGAGCAGGGATGCGATGTCGACGCACAGGTGATCGAGATGTTCCGGGGCTATCGACTCGATCCCAGATCCGACGCCGTGCAAGTCGCCTCCGAAGCACTGAGGCGCACCGGTCACGAGCCGGAGCTCGTGGCCACCGGGGGAGGGAGCGATGCGAACGCCCTGGTCGCCTCCGGCTACGAGGCCGTGCTGCTGGCCAACGGCACGGAGGCGAACCACACGCCGCAGGAGTCGGTCACGGAGGGCGCGATCGTGGACATGTTCGCGGTGTGCGAGGCGGCTATCGATGAGGCCGCGAAGGTCGCTGTGACGACGGACGGGGTATAGACGTGCTGAAGCTGCGGCGGGGAGTCGCGACGGAGGTGGATCCGCTCCGTGTCCGGATCGGGGACGACGTGCGGGCGGCCTGGGCCGACGAATCACTCGTCGGGGAGATCCGGAAGGGCGACGAGCTGATCCTGAACACCGAGGCTCGGGACCTCGGGCTGGGCTCGGGGGGATTCGACGTCGTCCACGTGAACCTGACCCGCGGCCTCGATCACCCTGGGGCCGACGAGGCCGCTGCCCTGAAGCTGAACTACACCTCGCTGCAGCATCCAGTGGAGCCGGTCGAGGCCCGGGAGCCCGGAACCCCCGAACGGCAGATCCCCGTGCTGGTGCTCGCCCTCCACGGACAGCTCGCCCCAGCGGCCTGGGCCGCCGCGCGGGGAGCCCCCGGGCTCCGGGTCGGCTACGTCCAGACGACCGGCGGAGGGCTGCCCGGCTCGCTGTCGGAGGACGTCGCCGAGTTGCGGAATCGCGGTCTGCTCTGCGAACACGTGACAGCGGGGGCCGCATATGGCGGCGAGCTGGAGGCGCTGACGGTGATCGGCGCCCTGCAGGCGGCCGCCGGGCCGCTCGGCTGGGATGCCGCGATCGCCGGACCGGGCCCCGGCATCGCCGGTTCGGGGTCCGAGCTCGGACATGGCGGCATGGCAGCCCTGGACACCGCTCACGCCTCGCTGACCCTGGGGCACGAGACCCTGCTCGCGCCGAGGATGTCGAGCGGCGATCCGCGCGAGCGCCACCGGGGACTGAGCCACCACACCGAGACGGTGCTGCGAATGCTGCTGGGCGAGGTCCGGGTACCGGCCCCCAACGGCTCGGCAGATGAGTTGCGCCGTGTGAGCGAGGAGCGCCACGAGATCTTGCCGCGCCAGGCGCCTGTCGACGAGTACGCGGAGAGCGACCTCTCGGCCACCCACATGGGCCGGGAGATCGGCGAGGACCGGCTCTTCTTCGCGGCGGCCCTGGCCGCGGGGGACGCGCTCGCGGCTGCGACGGTGGCGGAGCTCGCCGCATGAGCGACGAGCGCCTGAAGAAGGTGGGGGGGAAGCTCGTCCATCGCGGCCCGATCGCCTCCGTGCGGATGGAGACCTTCCAGTACGAGGACGGCAGCCGCTCCACGCGGCAGGTGGTGGTCCACCCCGGAGCCGTCTGCGTCATCCCCCACGACGGTCGCACTCTCTACATGGTCGAGCAGCCCCGGGAGGCGGTCGAGGAGCCGGCCCTGCTGGAGCTGCCCGCGGGCAAGCTGGACGTCGAGGGGGAGACGCCGCTCGAGTGCGCTCAGCGGGAGTTGGGCGAGGAGATCAGCAAGGCCGCCGGCGACTGGCGGGAGCTGAAGAGCTTCTACACCACCCCCGGCTTCGCCAACGAGCGCGTCTGGCTCTTCCTCGCCACCGAGCTCTATGACGTGAAGGGCGAGCCCACGCCGGAGGAGCGGATCGAGGTGGTCGAGATTCCTCTCGGCGACCTCGACAGCGCGATCGAGCGCTGCCAGGACGCCAAGTCGCTGATCGGACTGCTCCTGTTGAAGCAGCTGCTCTAGGCAGGGACCGGCCGGCCGCTGCGGAAGTAGTCCGTATGGCCACCATCGCGCCCGAACGACCCACGGAGGCTCAACCATCCGAGCGCTACGAGGCGCTGGTGCTCGACTTCCTCGCTCATCTGGAGTTCGAGCGCGGCCTCTCGCGCAACACACTGGCCGCCTACCGAACCGACCTGCTCCAATTCGGCCGCTTCCTGGCTGAGCGCGACCGGGACGCGACCGCCGCCGAGCCCTCGGACCTCTCCGACTTCCTCGCCGACGTCGCCAAGGGTGACGGCAACGGACGGGCGCCCTGCTCGACCGCGACGGTCAACCGCAAGGCGGCCTGCCTGCGCTCCTTCTACCGGCACCTGCGCCGGGAGGAGGAGGTCCAGGACGATCCGGCGGCGAGGCTCGAGACGCCGCGTCGCGGCAAGAAGCTTCCGGAGGTCCTCAGCTACGGGGAGGTCCAGCGTCTGCTCGCCCAGCCGCGCGGCGATGACGCGGTGACGGTGCGCGACCGCGCGCTGCTCGAGGTGATGTACGCGTCCGGACTGCGTGCGTCCGAGACGATCTCGCTGGAGATCTCGGACGTGGATCTCGAGCACGGGATCGTCAGGGCGCGGGGCAAGGGATCCAAGGAGCGTTTGGTGCCCGTCGGCGGCAAGGCGATCGCGGCGGTCCGGGTCTACCTGCGAAGCGCCAGGCCCGAGCTGGTGCGCTCCAATGACGAGCGCAAGCTCTTCGTCAACTTCCGAGGCGGGCCGCTCACCCGCCAGGGCCTCTACAAGATCGTCCTGCGACACGCCGAGTCCGCCGGGCTCGGCGACCGGATGAGTCCGCACACCCTGCGCCACTCCTTCGCAACACATCTGCTCTCCGGCGGATGCGACCTGCGTTCGGTCCAGGAGATGCTCGGCCATGCCGACCTCTCGACCACCCAGCTCTACACCCATCTCTCGGGCGAGGAGCTGAAGGAGGCCTACTTCAAGGCTCACCCGAGGGCGCACCTGGCTCAATAGCCTTGGGTGCATGCCCGAGTTGCCCGAGGTCGAGACGGTTCGCCGCCAGCTCGAACCCGAGCTGGTCGGAAAGCGGATCGAGGCTGCGTCGGTTCTCGACGAGCGTCTGACGCGGCCGGAGCCGCCCGGCGCCCTCGAGCGCGCGGTCACTGGCAGGGAGGTGACGGCCGTTGCCCGGCGCGGGAAGTACCTGCTGATCGGCCTGGAGGGTGGGCGCACGCTGGCCATGCACCTGCGGATGACGGGCAACCTCCTGCTGCGCGACTCCGATCAGGGCGAGACCGCGGACCTGATGAAGAGCGAACGGCTCGGCGGTCCGCGCCTCTACGAGGCGGCGCCGGAGCCGAGCCACGTCCGGGCCCGCTTCGAGCTGGATGACGGGCGCACGCTGGTGTTCACCGATGTGCGGCGCTTCGGGCAGGCGGTCGTGCTCGATGCCGGTGATCAGCTCAACGACTTCTTCGCGAGCCGGCTCGGCGTCGAGCCGCTCTCGGGCGAGCTCACACCCGAGCGTCTGCTGGAACTGGCGAAGGACCGCAAGGCCCCGCTCAAGTCGTTTCTGCTCACCCAGACGAGGGTCGCGGGCATCGGGAACATCTACGCCGACGAGGCGCTCTGGCGGGCGAGGCTCCATCCGCTCTCTCCGGCGGGATCGATGAAGCTCGAGCACGCCGAGCGACTGGTCGAGGGGATCGTCGGGGCGCTCGAGGCCGGCCTCGACCACGGTGGCGCCAGCATCGACGACTATCGCGACGCCCGCGGGGACCGCGGCTCGATGCAGGACGAGTTCCTGGTTCACACCCGGGAGGGGGAGGATTGCCTGCGCGACGACGGCGGCGTGATCCAGCGGATCGTGGTCACGGGCCGGTCGACCTACTACTGCCCGGTGTGCCAGGAGCGGCTGCGCAAGCGCCCGCGGCGCAGGGCCAGGGCGAAGGCACGGTGAGCGAGCCTCAGCCACTTCCGGACGGATTCTCGGTCGGGCACTGGTCCGACCCGGAGGGCGTGACCGGATGCAGCGTCGTGCTTCCCCCACCTGGCACGAGGGGAGGGATCTGGGTGCAGGGCGGGGGACCGGGGACGCGCGAGTCGGACACGCTCAGTCCCCTGTCGCGTTCGGGAGAAGCGAGCGCCGTGCTGCTCACCGGCGGGAGCGCGTTCGGGCTGGCCGCCGCCGACGGCGTCGCGCGCTGGCTGGAGCAGCATGAGATGGGCTACTGGACGCCGTTCGGCCGGGTGCCGCTGGTCCCGAGCGCCGTGATCTACGACCTTGGGACGGGAGATCCGAAGGCGCGGCCCGGGCCGGAGGAGGGCTATGCGGCCTGCGAGCACGCAGAGGGTGGGGTGCCGGAGAGAGGGGCGGTCGGCGTCGGGACCGGCGCGACCGTTGCGAAGGTGCTGGGGCGGGAGCGAGGGTCCGCGGGCGGGTTCGGCTACGCCGCGATCAGGACGGGCGCGGGGGAAACGGTGGCCGCAGTCGCGGCGGTGAACGCGGCCGGCGACGTGATCGCCGAGGACGGTTCCCTGCTCGTCGGGCCGGTCGGGGACGACGGCCAGATGCTGCGCGGCGCGGATCACCTCGTCGCGTTGGAGCGCGCTCCGGAGTACCGGGCTGCGCCCGAGGGCAACACGACGCTCGCCTGCGTCTGCACCGACGCGGCGCTCACGAAGACCGAGTGCACGGTCGTCGCCCGGGCGGCGATCGCCGGGATTGCGCGCGCGGTGGACCCGACCTTCACCCCGGTCGACGGCGACATAGTGTTCTGCCTGGCGTCCGGGGAGGGCGAGATGCGGGAGTACGGCTCGATGCAGGTCGGCGTCGCGGCGTCCACGGTGGTGGCGGCCGCGATCCGGGACGCGGTGCGGCAGTCACGCTGACCAAAACTCGTCCGGAGCGTTCGGCAACGTCAGTGGGCCATGCCCGGGAACTTCAAGACCGAGGCGGTCGTGCTGCGGAGCATCCGCTACGGCGAGGCCGACCGGATCGTTCATCTTTACTCCGCGACCCGCGGGCGGATCGGGGCGATCGCAAAGGGTTCGCGGCGGCCGAAGTCGCGGTTCGGGGGCCGGCTGGAGCCGTTCTTCCGGCTCAATCTCGTCCTCTATGAAGGGCGGGGCGATCTATTCACCGTGACCGGCGCCTCCACGGTCGACGGCCACGGGACGCTGCGCTCGAACGGGCCGGCGCTCGGATCGGCGGGGCGGGCCTGCGATGCGGTGCTGCGGTTGCTCGACTCCGGCGAGCCGAACGACGCCGCCTACAACCTGCTCTGCAACTACCTGGGGCTGCTCGACGCCGACCCCGAGTCGGCCAGCGCTCCCGGGGCCGCGCTGGCCTTTCGGCTCAAGCTGGCTCTCGCGGCCGGCTTCTCACCGGAGCTGGCGAGCTGCGCCAGCTGCGGGGAGGCCGAGCACCTGGCCGCCTTCTCCGGCTCCGCCGGCGGGGTGGTCTGCGCGAGCTGCGAGGGCGGCGGATTCGCGTTCAGCGAGGAGGCGCACCGCTTCATGGTCGATGCGCTGGCGCGCCCGCTGTCGGACGCGCCTGAGGCCGAACGCCGTGTCGCGGCACAGGCCGACCGCGCGATCACGGAGACGCTGGAGCACCACGCCCATGTGCACCTGCGGGCCGCGGCCTAGCTCGGCGGGCGGTACATCCGCTCCGCGACGCGGAGCTTGACGCCCTTCGGCGCCTTGCTGGCGCGCATGAACCAGGGGAAGAAGCGGCCGGTGACCACCGATCGCTTCTTGGCGTCGTAAGCGCGGAGGGCATCCTTGACGCATTGCTCGGCGCTGATCATGCCGGGTGGCAGAGGCGTGTCCGCGGTGTGGCCGGCGACCTCCTGCCACTCGGTCTTCACCGGGCCGGGGTTGACCACCGTGATCGTCACGCCGCTGCCGCGCAGCTCCATCCAGAGGGCCTCCATGAAGGAGATCGCGAAGGCCTTGGTGGCGCCGTAGGTCGCCTCATAGGGGAGGGGCTGCATGCCGGCGGTGCTGGCGACGGTGATCAGGCCGCCTCGTCCGCGCCCGACCATGCCAGGGACGAAGGCATGGGTGAGCGTGACGACCGCCTCGCAGTTGACCCGGACCATCTCGGCCTCGCGCTTGGGATCGAGATCGAGGACGGGGCCTCGGAGGCCGAAGCCCGCGTTGTTGACCAGGAGGTCGACCTGCAGGCCGTGTCCATCCACCTTGCCCGCGAGCTCGTCGGCCTCGGTGGCGAGGTCGCACTCGATCGCCGTGGCGTTGGTGGGCAGTTCGTCGGCGAGCTTCTCGAGGCGGTCCTTCCGGCGGGCGACCAGGATCAGGTCGTGGCCGCGCGCCGCCAGCTGGCGTGCGAATTCCTCGCCGATGCCGGATGATGCTCCTGTGATCAGCGCCGTCTCGGCCACGCCGTGAGCCTATAGTCAGGCGAACGAGGGTGGCAGCGCAACCAAAGTACGTGTACGACTTCTCTGAGGGGTCGCGTGAGATGCGCAATCTGCTCGGGGGCAAGGGAGCCAACCTCGCTGAGATGACGCAGGTGCTGGGCGAGGAGCGTGTGCCCGCCGGCTTCACGGTTTCGACCGAGGCCTGTGTCGCCTACATGGATGCCGGAGGGGAGAAACCCCCGGGGCTCGACGGTCAGGTGAATGAGGCCCTCGAACGGCTCGAGCGCCTTGCCGGCCGCACCCTCGGCGACGCTGAGGATCCGCTGCTGGTCTCGGTCCGCTCCGGAGCGAGGGTCTCGATGCCCGGCATGCTCGACACCGTTCTCAATCTCGGCCTCAACGACCGCTCCGTGGCGGGCCTCGCGGAGAGGACCGGAGACGAGCGCTTCGCGCGCGACTCCTACCGGCGCCTGACCCAGATGTTCGGCAACGTGGTCCGGGGTATTCCCGGCGACCGTTACGAGGATGCGATCGCGGCGGTGAAGCGAGACCGCGGGGTGGAGCTCGACACCGACCTCGACGTCGATGACCTGCAACGGCTCACCGATCAGTTTCGAGAGATCTACCGGGAGGAGACCGGGGACGAGTTCCCCGAGGATCCCCGGGCGCAGCTCGACGCGTCCATCCAGGCGGTCTTCGGCTCCTGGAACGGACACCGCGCGGTCGAGTACAGGCATCTGAACGGGATCCCCGAGCGCTGGGGGACCGCGGTCAACGTCCAGCAGATGGTCTTCGGCAACCGGGGTGATGACTCGGGATCCGGAGTGGCCTTCACACGGGACGAGATCACTGGCGCTCCCGAGCCGTCGGGCGATTTCCTCATCAACGCGCAGGGTGAGGACGTGGTCTCGGGAGTGCGCAACACCCAGGGCCTCGACGAGATGGCGGAGATGATGCCCGAGGCCCACCGGGAGCTGATCGACTCGCTGCGAACGCTCGAGCGCCACTTCGGGGACATGCAGGACGTCGAGTTCACCGTCGAGCAGGGGCGGCTCTATCTGCTTCAGACCCGGAACGCCAAGCGTCCCGCCCAGGCGGCAGTTCGGTTCGTCGTCGACGCGGTGCGCGAGGGGCTGCTGGAGCCCGGGCCGGCGCTGCTCACGATCGACGCCGGGAAGCTCGACGCATTGCTGCATCCCACCTTCGACCCCGCCCACGACTACGAGGTTCTGGCCCGTGGGGTGGCCGCCTCCCCTGGGGCCGCCAAGGGCGCGATCGTCTTCACGGCAACCGAGGCCGTCGAGCGCGGCGGCGCCGGCGACGACGTGATCCTGGTCAGGCCGTTCACGGAGGCAGAGGACGTGGCGGGGTTCGCCGCCGCGCGGGGGATCCTGACGTCCGAGGGGGGCAAGGCCTCGCACGCCGCATTGGTCGCGCGCGGCATGGGCCGGCCGTGTATCTGCGGAGCCTCGGATCTCGACATCGATCTGGGCAGAGGGGTGATCAGCGTGAACGGGCATGAGCTGCGGAGCGGGCAGGCGATCGCGATCGACGGGTCCACCGGGGCGATCACCCTGGACGACGTCCCGTTGGTGACCCCGGGGATCACCGAGGAGTTCAGGACCGTGCTCGGCTGGGCCGATGAGCTACGCAGGCTGGACGTACGCGCGAATGCGGACGCGCCCGCCGATGCCGCGCGGGCCCGGTCATTCGGCGCACAGGGCATCGGGCTGTGCCGCACGGAGCACATGTTCTTCGGCGCGGACCGCGACCGGCTGGTGAAGGACATGTTCGTGGCCGCGGAGGAGTGGCGGCGTGCCCACGTCGAACAGGGCCGGATCGTGGTCGGCCACGACGCACCGCCCACGCCGGTCGACGATCGGTTTCGCTCGGCTCTCGCGGCCCTCCAGGAGCTGCAGAGAGCGGACTTCGAGGGGATCTTCAGAGAGATGACCGGCCTGCCGGTGACGATTCGCCTGCTCGACCCGCCGCTCCACGAGTTCCTGCCGGTGGAGCATTTCCAGCGGGAGCTGGAGGAGCTGGAGAGCAAGGGCGCCACCGATGAGGAGATCGAGCTGGCCCGTCACAGGCTCGCGCTCGTGCATGACCTGCACGAGGCAAATCCGATGCTGGGAACGCGAGGGTCGCGGCTCGCGATCCTCTATCCGCCGCTCTACGAGATGCAGGTGAGGGCGATCATCCAGGCGGCGGCCGTCGGCGAGAGCGAGGAGAAGCCGCACGTCGAGATCATGCTCCCGCTGATCGCGTACGAGACCGAGTTGGAGCACGTGCGGGAGATCCTGGTCAGGGCGGCAAACGCCGCGCAGGAGGAGGTGGGGCACGAGGTTCCCTACTCGGTGGGGACGATGCTCGAGCTTCCGCGCGCCTGCCTGATCGCGGAGAGGATCGCCAAGCATGCGGACTTCTTCAGCTTCGGTACGAACGACCTGACGCAGACCACCATCGGGCTGTCGCGGGACGACGTCGAGGGCCGGTTCATCGGCGCGTATCTCGGGCAGGGAATTCTCGACCGGAGCCCGTTCGAGACGATCGACGAGCCCGGGGTGGGCGAGCTCGTCCGCATGGGCGTCGCCCGGGGGCGTGAGGGGAACCCCGACATTCATCTTGGGATCTGTGGCGAGCACGGCGGCGATCCGCAGAGCGTGGCCTTCTTCCACCACAGCGGCCTGGACTACGTGAGCTGTTCGCCGTACCGGGTTCCGATCGCCCGCGTCGCCGCGGCTCAGGCCGCCGCGGCTGAGAACATCGAAGGGTGAGCGCAAGACGAATCGAGACCGCGCCCGAGGCCATCGGCGCCTTCGAGGAGCGCATCCGTGCATCGGAGTCCGAGTTCCTGTGGGAGCTCGCAACGCCGTCGTATCCGGCGCAACGGCGAGTGCCCGAAGCGGACAGCCCGGTGCGGACGCCGTTCCAGCGCGACCGGGACCGGATCGTGCACTCCAAGGCCTTTCGGCGGCTCAAGCACAAGACGCAGGTCTTCGTGGCGCCGGAGGGGGATCACTACCGGACGCGGCTGACCCACACGCTCGAGGCCTGCTTCATCTCGCGGACTGTCGCTCGGGCGTTGGCGCTGAATGAGGACCTGACCGAGGCGATAGGGCTGGGTCACGATCTCGGGCATCCGCCCTTCGGGCATATCGGTGAGGAGGTGCTCGACGATGCCCTGCGGGAGCATGGGATGCGGTTCCGCCACAACGAGCACTCCCTGCGGGTGGTGGACGATTTGGAGAGCGACGGACGGGGCCTCAACCTGACCGAGCAGGTCCGAGACGGGATCCTGAATCACACCGGATCGCAGAAGCCGGCAACCCTGGAGGGGCGGGTGGTGCGGATCGTCGACCGCGTTGCGTACATCAACCACGACATCGACGACGCGCTGCGCGCAGGGATCATCGAGGAGGCCGATCTGCCCGCGGAACAGATCGAGCTGCTCGGGGAGACGGGAGCCGAGCGGATCGACCGGCTCGTGCAGGACATGGTGGAGCGCTCACGCGCGGAGGGCGACATCGCGCAGAGCGATGAGGTAGGCGGGGCGATGCTGCGGTTGCGGAAGTTCATGTTCGAGCGGGTCTATCTGGGGGAGGAGGCGCGCGCGGAGCAGGAGAAGGCGAGGCTGGCGCTGCGAACTCTCTTCGACCACTACCTGGCGAACCTGGACGAGGTGCCCGCGACCGACCCGGAGGCCGGCCCGGTGCAACGCGTGACCGACTACATCGCCGGAATGACCGACCGTTTCTGCCTGAGCACGTACGACCAGCTGGTCGCCCGGCAATAGATTGGATCGATGGCGAAGTTCACGAACGAGAGCAAGGACCGGGTCAAGGACGCCGCCGACATTCTCGAGATCGTCTCCGCCTACACCGAGCTTCAGCAGCGGGGACAGGACTACTGGGGCAATTGCCCGTTCCACGACGAGCGGACGCCGTCGTTCAAGGTCAATCCCCGCGACAAGCTCTACTACTGCTTCGGCTGCGAGGCGAGCGGGGACGTGTTCCGGTTCGTGGAGGAGAAGGAAGGGCTGACCTTTCCCGAGGCGGTCGAGTCGCTGGGGGAGCGCTACGGCGTCGAGATCGAGAGGGAGGACGAGGATCCGCAGGCCGAGGAGAGGCGGCGCCGGAAGGCCCGGCTCTGGGAGCTGCTCGAGCGGACCGCGAAGTTCTACGAGCGCTATCTGTGGGAGTCGCCGAAGGCGGGTAAGGCCCGGCAGTATCTGGAGCAGCGGGGTCTGAGCGAGGACGTGCTGCGGCGGTTCGGGGTGGGGATGGCGCCGAGCCCCTGGGACCAGGTTCTCACCGGGAGCCAGCGGGCGGGGTTCAAGCTCGATGAGCTGCTCGCCGCCGGCCTGATCCAGAAGGGACGGCAGGGCGGGCACTACGACCGGTTCCGGAGCCGGATCACGTTTCCGATTCGCGATCACCGTGGGCGGGTGCTGGGTTTCGGCGCTCGGGCGCTCAGCCCGGACTCCAAGCCGAAGTACCTGAACTCGCCCGAGGGCGAGCTCTACCGGAAGAGCCACACGCTCTACGGAATCGACCGCGCGCGCGGGCCGATCGCAAAGGCGCGCCGAGCGATCGTGGTGGAGGGGTACACCGACGTGCTGGCACTGCACCAGGCCGGGGTGGAGGAGGCCGTGGCGATCATGGGGACAGCGATCACGCCGGAGCAGGTGACCATGCTCGCCGGCCAGACCGAGTCCGTCGTGCTGGCGCTCGACGCTGACCGGGCCGGCGCGGACGCGATGATCCGCGCGCAGAAGGTGGCGGGCGGAAAGAGCCTCGAGCTGCGGGTGGCGGCGATGCCGGAGGGGGAGGACCCGGCCGACATGCTCAAGGACGGGTCGGAGGAACGGTTCATGAAGCTGGTGGAGGGGGCGATCGATCTGCCGAGCTTCCGGGTGGATGTTGCGCTCGGGCGCGGCGACCTCGGTTCGGTCACCGGGCGGGAGCGGGTGCTGGAAGAGGTGGGCCCGGTGCTGAAGGCGATGGGGGAGACGGCGCTCGGGTTCGACGAGCTGGTGCGGAAGGTGGCGGACCGGCTCGACACCGATGCGAGTCTGGTGCTGGCACGCGTGCGGTCGGCCCCGGACGCTCCCGCAGCTCCGCCCGGCGAAGGGAATGGCGCGAAGCCGGCCAAGCCGGTCGCGGTCTCGCTGACGCCGCGCGAGACGCGCGAGCGGGCGCTGCTGGCGATGTGCATCTCCCGGCCAGAGGCCGGGCAGGGGTTCATCGACCGGCTGACGGAGGAGCATCTCTCGCCGTCGGGGCGGCCGGCGCTGGCGTGGCTGCGGACCCATCTGGTGGATCCGATGAAGGGCCTGCCTCGGGACGATGCGGCGCTCACCTCCCTGATCACGGAGCTCGTCATGCGGGCCGAGAGCGAGCCTGCGTCGGAGAGCGCGATGCAGCTCAACTTCGACCTGCTGGAGCAGCAGCGCCTGGAGGACGGCATCGCAGCCGCGCAGAAGGCGGGCGACTACGAGTCGAGCACGCGCCTGGCGGGCGAACGAGCTCAGCTCACGGACCGAATCGCTCACGCGGGCGTCGTGTCCTAAGGTTTCCCCAGCCGATCCGGGGTAGCTCAATCGGTAGAGCACTCGGCTGTTAACCGAGTTGTTGTGGGTTCGAGTCCCACCCCCGGAGCTGACTGACCGAGACTAGGAACGAGCCGGCGAGAGCCGGCTCGTCGCGTTCCGGGCCGCCTCCTCCACGAGCTCCGCGGCGGCCACCGCGCCGTCGTGCGCCTCCGACCACTCCGCCAGTGCTAGCGCCCGCCCACGGAAGCGCGGCTCCGCGAGCAGCCGCCGTGTCGCCAGCCGCACCCCTCGCCTCGAGAGCAGGCGCCGAGGGACCGAGAGCCCGGTCCCGGACCACGCCACCCGCGCAGCGTTCTCTCCCATGTCACCGACCGAAGGACAGACGAGCAGCGGCTTCCCGGCCGCAAGCGCCCGCGCCACCGTCCCGTGGCCGCCGTGGCAGATCACCACGTCCGCGGCCGGCATCGCCTGTGAGTAGAGCAGCCAGTCCACGAGCGTCGCGTTTTCCGGCACCTCGATCGGCTGCTCCGGCCGGTGCCTGTTGGTCGTGGCCAGCACCCGGACCGGCTCCCCGGCGAGCGCCGCCAGCGCTACCCGGAGCAGCTCGCATTCCGGATCCTGTGCCGTGCTGGGAGCGACCACGACCAGGGGCTCGTCACCCTCCGGAATGAGAGTCTCTTCGCCCGGCATCTCGAAGAACAGCGGCCCGGTCACCCGCACGTGCGCCGGCCACTCGCGCGGATACTCCAGCTGCGGGAACGTCCCCACGATCGCCAGCAGCTCGCTGATCCCGCCGTGGAACCGCTCGATCGGCGGCAGCCCCAACCGCCCTCTCGTCTCGTTGAGCTCGTCCCGTCCCTTACGCAGCCCCATGTCGAGCAGCGGCGCCGTCGCCCGCCATGCGGCCCGCCCGAAGCCAGTCCGCGGCGGACGCAGCCCGAGCGAGTAGAGCGGCATCCCGGGCTGCTGCACGGGATAGACGTGCGGGATCAGGGTGGCGTGCGGCACCCCGGCGACCTCTGCCGCGAGCGTCGGCGCCAGGGTCAGGATGTCGCTCACCACCAGATCCGGCTCGAATCCCTCCATCAACCGAGCCAGCGCCCGCGCCGCTGCCGCCGCGGTCTGCCCGTCGGGCGTGGCCGGACCCGGTGGCGGAAACACCGTGTACTCCTGGGCCCCGGTGAAGCCCAGCCCCTCGCCCTCGACCGCCTCCCGCCAGCGCTCCCAGGTCTCGACCAGCACCTCGTGGCCGCGCCGCGCCAGCTCGCGCGCGAGCGCGATGGCTGGAAAGGCGTGGCCCGGGTCGCCGAACGCGGCGACCAGCAGCCTCAACCGTGGATCTGAACGGCCCATTGCGCGGACCCTAGGGCGTCACCGCCATCCTTTGATCCATGGCCAAGCGGCGCAACAATGCCCAGCGGCTCCGCAACTCGATCAGCGCGATGCCCAATGCGACCAAGCAGGCGATGCTGCGCGGCATCCGGTCGAATCGCGTCATCGTCGGCGCCTACGTCGACAAGCGAGGCGGCGTGTGTCCGATGCTCGCCGCGCACCGGAACGGCGGCCGCACCAACTTCGGCACCTTCGCCCGTGCCTGGGACGCCTTCACCCGGGCCAACCCCCGCAAGCCCCGCCGCGCATCCCGCCTCGAGGTCCGCATCCTGGAGAACTATCTCGAGATGGCCCTGATGCGCGAGGGCGTGAGCGGCGAGACGGTTCCCGAGCGGCCTCTCGCAGACGAGGTGCGCGACGTTCAGGCCTCCCGCCGACGCCTGGCGGCGGACGAAGCTCAGGAGACCTCCGAGGTTTCCGTCGAGCATGTCCTCGCCACCGCGTACGCCGAGCGCGTGAACGAGGACGACCGGCCCACCGAGTCCAGCCCCGACGAGAACCGGGAAAAGGCCCCGCACGGCTAACTTGCGGCCGTGCTACGGGCGTCCTCGAAGCAGCCATCTGTCTCCGTCATCGTCCCCGTCCGGGACGGCGAGTCCACGATCGCCGGCTGCATCGACGCCATCCTGGCCGCGGAATATCCAGCCGATCGCCGCGAGGTCCTGATCGTCGACAACGGCTCGACCGATCGCACCGCGTCCCTGATCAAGGCCCGTCCGGTCCGCTATCTCTACGAGCCGGCTCCGGGGGTCTCCAAAGCCCGCAATCGCGGCATCGCCGAGAGCACCGGCGAGATCCTCTCGTTCGTCGACGCCGACTGCCTGGTCGAGCCCCAGTGGCTCACCGAGCTGGCCCGCCCCTTCGAGGACCCGGAGGTGGGGGCGGTCGCCGGAGACCTCCAGCACGCCCCCGCCAGCACCGCGGCCGAGCGGCAGGCCGCCCGCCTGCTCGGCAACTGGCAGCAGTTCGCCTTCAACTCCAACCCCGCCTACCCGATCACTGCCAACGCCGCCTATCGCCGCGAGGTGATCGAGCGCATCGGCCCCTTCGACCCGCACATGGTCCGCGCCCAGGACGTCGAGCTCGGCCTCCGCTTCCAGGAGCGATCAGGCCGCCGCCTCGCCTACGCCGAGCACGCCACCGCCCGCCACCGAAACCGCGACACCCAACTCGGTTTCTTCCGCCAGCAGCTCGGTTGGGCCTACGGCGCCGGCCTGGTGGGCGCCAAGTTCGAGGCGATGGGGGGTCACCCGGTCAAGCCGCCCCGCATCCGCGAGATCGGGCGCACCGCCCGCGGCCTCGGCCTCGTCCTCGCCGCCAGGGCGCGGGGACGGGGGGAGACCCGCTGGATCGAGGACGCCTGGTTCGACCTCATGCGCCAGGTCGCCTGGTGGGTCGGTGCACGCGCCGGCCTGCGCAAGGGCGGCCGGATATGGGGGGCACCGCTTTCCTGAGTCGCGAAGGTCAGCCCAGTTCGGGCGTGTCCATCGTGTCCCCGGGGCGCAGGAACACGATCTCGGGGACGAGGCAGTTCGGCGAGGTGCGGAGCAGGAACCTCACCGCCTCGCCGATGTCCTCGGGCCGAATCATCGCTTCCGCCGCCACCTGTCCCTTGACGAACTCAGTCATCGGCGTGTCGACGAAAGCGGGTGCGAAGGCTGTCACCTGGACTCCCGAGCCCGCGATCTCCTTCTGGGTCGCCTGGGAGAACCCGATCACAGCCGACTTCGTGGCCGAATACACCGACAGCCACGGCTGTCCCGCCTTGCCGGAAACCGACGCGGTATTGACGATCAACGCCTTGCCGTGCTCAGCACCGGCCTCCTTCAGCATCGGCAGGCACTCGCGGGTCATCAGGACGACGGCGCGGAGGTTCACACTGAGTTGCATGTCGACGAACTTGGTCGTCAGCGCGTCCATCGCCTCGCCGATGCCCACGCCGGCGTTGTTGATCATCACGTCGAGTCGGCCGTAGCGCTCCTTGTGCGCTGCGACGAGCGCCTTCAGGTTCTCCTCGTCGGCCATGTTGGCCGGCACACTCTGGACCTCCAGCCCACCGGAGCGCAGATCCTCGGCCGCGGCCTCGAGCTTGTCCGGCCGCCGAGCCGAGACGGTCAGCCCGTAGCCGTCCTCACCGAGCAGGCGGGCGATGGCCAACCCGATCCCGCTCGAACCGCCAGTAATCAGCGCCGCCTTCTCCGCCACACTCTCCTCCTCTTTAGTGATGCCTCAATCGCGACGGGCACCCTACTCGTACCGCATCTACGATGCCGCCCGTGCCTCGCAAGCCCATCGCCGTTGCCGCCGCCGCACTCGCTCTCGCGCTCGTCGCGGGCTGCGGTGCCTCCGACAACGGCACCGGCAGCCGGAGCCGACCGGCGCCCCGCGCGGCGATCTTCCCCTCGGCGAAGGGCAAGACTCTCCGGCAGGTCGTCCTCGCGGCACACGCGACCCAGGGCCCAGTCGCCTCCCCGGCGGGCGCCTACTTCCATCTCGGCACCAACCGCTTCCCCTTCGGCATGTTCACCACCGCGCACGACCCGATCACCGACGCCGAGGTCGCCGTCTATGCCGCTCCGGGCGCAGGAGTGGACGGCAAGGCGATCGGCCCCTTCCCGGCCAGGATCGAGGACCTGACCACCAAGCCCGCCTTCCGGGCCAAGACCACCGCCGACGACCCGAGCGCGGCGCAGGTCGTCTACATCTCCGACATCCCGCTCAACAAGCCGGGACCGTGGGCCTTCGCGGCCCTGATCAAGAACGGCGGCTCCTACCAGTACAGCCTCATGCCCACCCAGAACCCAATCGGCGACTTCCCGATGCCGAATGTCGGTCAGTCCGTCCCTGCCATCCACACCCTGACCGCGGGCGAGGTCTCGAACATCGGCCAGATCGACACCCGCGTCCCACCGGACGACATGCACTCCGATGACTTCGCGAACGTGGTCGGCAAGAAGCCCGTCGTGCTGCTCTTCGCGACCCCAGCGCTCTGCCAGAGCCGGGTCTGCGGCCCGGTCACCGACATCACCGAGCAGGTCAAGCAGGAGTTCGGCGACAAGGTCGCCTTCATCCACCAGGAGATCTACAACAACAACAACATCAACGACGGGCCTCGGCCGCAGATGCGTGCTTTCAACCTCAACACCGAGCCCTGGGCCTACGTGATCGACCGGAACGGCAAGGTCAGCTCGGTCCTGCAGGGCCCCTTCAGCGTCCAGGAGCTCGAGGCCGCGGTCCAGAAGGTCGCCGGCTAGCGATTCCTCCTCCCAGCGGGTAGAACTAACCCGTGGCCGATGACGAGCTGCTCACCATGCTGGCCGCGGAGGCCGATCGCCGGACGCCGTCGATCATCGACGGCCTGGAGACCCTCGTGTCCTCCGGCGAGAGTGACCCGGCCCGCATCGAGGAACTCCGTGTCGAGGTGCACGGGCTGAAGGGCGCGGCTCTGGTTGTCGGCCAGGAGCGGCTCGCCGACCTGGCCAAGGGGATGGAGCAGTTCCTCGCCGGCTGCGTCGGCACCGGGCTGATCCAGCCCGGCGCCGCGGCGGCGCTGATCGCCGGCGCCAGCGCCTTCAACGAGGGCGCCCAGGCCGCCGCCGAGGGCGTCGCTGAGCCGTCATCCGTCGGCGAGTCTCTCGCCGCACTCGGCTAGTCCGCGTGGTGGAGGGCGAAGGAGATCGCCCCGAGGACCATCGCGCCCATCACCAGCCAGGCCGGCACCAGCCAGGCGGCGATCTCCGCGACCCGCAGCGCCCGCCGCCGATAGAGGGGGGCGAGCAGCGCGACCATGCTGGCGACGAACACGACGGCCGCGCTGATGACCACGGGCGCCGCAACCAGAGTCCGCGCCGGGGCATCGATCCGGTGGTCGAGGACGCGCCCCAGGTGGGAGTTGAGCAGCGCCACGATCACGACGATCACAAGCGACCCGTAGAGCGCGCCGAGCAGCGGCCAAGTGAAGGTCGTCGCCTCCGCTTCCTCCTCCCGCTGCGCCATGAAAACGAATCTACCCTGGCCTGTACGCTCGCCCGCGAACGGGCCGGTAGCTCAGCTGGTCAGAGCAGCGGACTCATAATCCGTCGGTCGGTGGTTCGAGTCCACCCCGGCCCATCAACGGAAGCCCTGCTACTGCGGGGTTTCCGTCTGTTTGAGGCCAGTCCCACTACGCGGAACGTCCGGGGGTAATCCCGGTGCGGCGCCTCTCGCGAGCGCAAGCATCCCGACCTCGTCCATAGGAACCACACAAGCGTTCTTGTCCGGCCACCTTCGCAACACCCGCCTCCGTTACGGCAGGGACGAAATACGCCATCGTGGTCTACTCCCCGGGGCAGCTGGCAACGCTGTGGGGGTGGCGGACCAGAATGCGGACGTGTATTCGGGAGGCGCGGGGTTCTACGACACAGAAGCCATCCCCCGGGGTCTGCCTGGATGCCCAACGGTACGTCCGACCTGACCTTCAAGACCTACGTTGCGCCGCCTCTGCCTTCGACCCCGACCCCTAGCGGTGGTGCCGCAGAAGCACCGAAGAGGCACTGCAAGCACAAGAAGAAGCACAAGAGCGGTGCCGTCATCGCCAAGAACTGCAAGAAGAAGAAGTAGTAGTAGCGCCACTCTCAGCACTGCTTTCCTGAGACTCGCCTGACAAGGGGTTGAGCGAGGGGACCAACCGCCGAAGCCCACGGCGGTATTGAGCTGGGGTCGTTAGCACGGCCCGGTTCGGTCCTCTCGCTGAGCCCCCAACTACTCCGAGAGCCCGGCGGCTACGAGGGCTGTTTCAACCTCAGTGACGCCAAAGCCGAGGATCTCAGCGCGGATCAGCTTCCGATTGCGAAGGGTGTAGGAGACGAGGAGCGGCTCCTCGAGCTGCCTAGCGCTTCCCGGCATAGCCCGTGAAAGGCGACCTAGGGCGAAGATCTCGTCGCCGCGATCAAAGAACTCGTCGACTTCCCACCGAGCGTCGAGGATTTCCCACTGCTTCTTGACCGCCGCGACGACCTCATCCGTGCCGCGCCTTGTCCCCGGTTCGACCGCTGTGGGCGAGTTGACGAATGCGACCTCTGGACCACCAAGGTCTAGCAGCGCCTCAAGGTCGCGCCGATTCCAGGCGTCAACCAAGCGCCGGACTATCTCGACGTTCTCCTGCGACATCGCTTGCTCCCGCAGCCCGGCGGCGTCGAGGGCCTCACCTTCGTCGTAGAACTCGCGGATACGAACGATCATCCCGTCCCGAATCGTCAGCAGCTCGTAGTTGGTCGAGCGAACCTCAGCGCCACTCGTCACCCCGCGGCCCACCTCAGTCGCTTCGACCAGCACCTCATCTCCTCCGCAGTCGATGATCCGCTGGACGTCATATCTGTAGTCAGCAAAGCTTCCCAGCCATTCTTCAAGCCGCTGCCTGACTCCCTCACGTCCCCGGTAGATCGTTCCGTCTTCGGGAGCGCTCCATTCGACCTCGGGATGGCACAGGCCCATCGTCGTTGGCATCGCGGCCAAAAGCGTGTCCTTGCCCGTCGCTGCCTCATACCAGCGGGTTGCGATGTCGACGTTCTCCTCCGACATCGCCTATTCCGACAGCCCGGCGGCTTCGAGGGCTTCCGCATGGGTCAGGAAGTCGCGGATGCGGGCGATCTTCCCCTCTCGAAACTCAATGAGCTCTCCGAGTTCCTGGCTGAACTCGATGCCGGTCGCCCGGGCGGTGAGGTCCATCTGACCGAGCAGCAGGACCGAATCGCCGAGGTCGCGAATTTCCTGAGGCCGATTCTTGACGCTTTCCCAAGTCTCTCCGTGGAACTCGCGCCAAGACTTTCGCGCGCCCTCATGACCTCGGAAGACGGCGGCCTCCTTCCCCTCAAGGCCCGGCTGGATCGAGGGGTGCCACTCGATGTCGGCATCGAGCTCGATCAAAAGCGCGTCGAGATCATCGGTGTTCCACGCCGCGACGGCGCGCTTGACGGTCTCGACGTTCTCCTCCGACATCGCCCATGCAGTATTTCGTGAAGCCGCCGCTTTCCATGCAGACTGCCCCTTTTCGTCCAAAGCGACTACTCCGACGGCCCGGCGGCTTCGAGGGCCTGGGCTCGATCGGTGAAGGTCACCACGTGCGTCATCATCCCGTCCTGCACCGCGATCAGCCACGCCCAGTTCATTTCTACCTCCCCCGCGAAATGTGGGGTAGTGCCGAAGGCCTTGACGACTGCGATGACGCGGGTGTCATCCACGTCGATCACGTCCACCGACTCGATGCGCTGTTCTTCGAACATTTCGCCGGTGCGCTCGAAGTAGGTGCGCACCCCGTCCGGCCCCCGGTAGACGCCGGGTTCCATCGATTCCTTGGGGGGGTGGAACTCCGCATCGTGAGCGATGTTCTCTACGAGCGCGTCCACGCCCCGGTCGTTGTAGCCGAGGATCGAGCGGCGGACGATCTCGACGTTCTCCTCCGACATCGCCTACGCAGTATCTCGCCACGGAGTGCTGCTTTCCATGCAAAGCAGAACCGCTGCTTTTCGTCCAAAGCGGCTATTCCGCTTTGCACGGGTAGCGGCGCTCATTGGGTCGCCCTTACCGCGCAAGCGCGACCTGACGGAGATCCGTAACGTCTGTAGTCGTCAGCAGCAGGACTCAGATCGCACAGAAAGAGGAGGAGGCCGATGGCGACGAGCGTTCGCGACGCGATGACCGAGGAGCCCCACTCGATCGACGCCTCGGCGTCGATCGTCGAAGCCGCGCGACTGATGCGAGACGAGAACATCGGGTCGCTGCCGATAACCGACGACGGGAAGCTTGCCGGGATGATCACCGACCGAGACATCACGACGACAGTGGTCGCTGATGGGGCAGACCCCAAGGCGACGTCGGTCGGAGACATCGGCCGTCAGGATCCCATCAGCGTTGAGCCCGACAAGGACCTTGAGGAGGCGCTCGAGCTCATGGCACGCCACCAGGTTCGGCGGCTGCCCGTGGTCGAGAACGGCGAACTCGCCGGCATCGTTACCCAAGCCGACATCGCCCTCGGCGAGAACGAGGAGATGACCGGTGAGCTAGTGGAGGCGATCTCCAAACCCACGGAGGGAGAGCGCCAGTAGCTCGGCCCTGGCACTCGGTTCAGAACGCGTTCGCGGCCGACTTCCACTCCCGGAGGCGACCCGCGGTTGAGCCAGGCCGGCCCTGCTCCTACCTGGCGCGGGCAGCGTTCGCCGCGGCCACTATTCGCTCATGCGTCTCCTCCGGTAGCCGCTTTTCGTTGAAAGCGGTAGCCCCGGCTGCATGACCCCGCGGCTGGACTCGATTCCCTGAGGGGGTTAGGGTCGCCCGCAATGACGACGATCCGAGTCACGATCGAGACGCCCTTGGCCCCGGAGCAAGTGCTTAGGGCTGCCAGAGACTTCTCGTCGCGGCGCGCAGAGGTGTTTCCGGCCGTCTCAATGGAGCGAATGGAGGTGCACGAGCTCGGCGACACCTCTGCCGAAGTGACGGAGGGCACTTCCACGGGCATCGGAGCGAACTGGGAGCGGTGCGACTACGACTGGTCCCGGGAAGGGAGCGTCACCGCGACGGTGACGGACTCAAATGTCTATGCGGTGCCCGGAAGCAGCTGGGAGATCATCGCGCGACCGAAGAACAGCGCGACCGAAGTCGAGATGGCTTGGATCCGCGAGTTCCGGCATGGCCTCCGCGGGCGACTGTTCGGCACAGCCTTCCGCCTGTTCGGTAACCGCATCTTTCGAGGGTACGGTCACGACGTCATCGAGAACCTGGAGAAGGTCGAAGGTCCTGGCAGCTCTTGAGACCGCTGCTTTCCATGCAAAGCGCATAGCCGCTTCTCGTCCAAAGCGGTGCTGGCCGAAATAGGATCGGCCCCAAACGACGGAGGAGAGTGCCATGTTCGCGGTGATCGGACGAGTCGAGCTGAAGCCGGATCGAGCGGAGGAAGCTCTTGCCATGATCGCCCAAGGTGGCGTGGCGATGTTGCAGGGAATGTCGGGTTCGAACGCCGGCTACTGGGCGCGCAACCTAGACGGTGATGACATCCAACACTCCTTCTGGCTCTTCGACACTGAGGAGAATGCTCACCAGGCCGAAGCTACGTTCAAGACCTTGCGGGAGATGCCCGATGCACCGGCAACCTTCGTGAGCGTCGACGTCTGTGAAATCGTCGGCGAGGCCTAGCCGCTTTTCGTCCAAAGCAGCAGCCGCCTACTCCCGCAGCCCGGCGGCCTTGAGGGCTTCGGCACGGGTCCAGAAGACTTGACGTCTCGTAATCAGGCCGTTCGCGAACCAGACGAGCTGCCAGGTGCGGTATTCAAACGGCATGCCGCTGCGCCTACGGCGTGCCGTGAGAACAACGGCGATGAAGACCCGGTCATCACCCAAGTCCGTTATCTGCTCGATCTCGATGTGGACGCGCTCCTCCGCGTTTTCCCACATCAGCTCAATCCACTCTCGCACCCCTGCCCGCCCGCGGTACAGCTCGCCAATCCCAGGGACGCCTTCCAGGGCCTCCCATACGACACCAGGGCTGAGGGAGGCCAGCAAGGCGTCGATGTCGCCGCGGTTGAGAGCGTCGATGGCCTTCCGTGCCAGCGCTACGTTCTCCTCCGACATCGCCCACGCAGTATCCCGCGCCAAGGTTCTGCTTCTCACGCAGAGCGGATAGCTGCTTCTCGTCCAAAGCGCCCATCTCGGTAATCGCGGCTCGCTACGGGCGTAGATCCCGTGGGAACCACCGAGGTCGGCATGAACTTCGCCTGGCACGCTCTGTGGGGCGAGTTCCAGTGTTAGAGCTACCGAGGGACTTATGAGGCGCGTACTGATTGGCGTTCTTGGCTCACTGCTTGCCGTGGTGCTAATCGCGCCAGCGGCTCAGGGGGCGACCCAGGTCCGACAGGTTCAGACCGTCATGCCACCTGTCTCCTGGTACGTTCCGCCCACGCCAGGGGGGATGCTCACCCTCGACTTCGTCTTCAAGAACAAGAGGGGCAACAAGAAGACGTTCACGCCGCGACAGCTGACCCGGATCGACATCTCGAAGGTGCCCCTGTCCTGTTACAACGCTCCGGTCAATCCCACCGGCACCTCGCAGCTCTTGCTCACCACGACCCTGGCGACCAATGTCAAGCTGAAGAAGATTCCAGCCGGGCCCAAGTCGAAGCCCGGACGTTACGCCTTCGATTTCACCTCCAGCTTCACCGCTTTAACCGGCACCGGCACGATCACCGGCAAGATCGACAAAGTCACCGTCGCGCCAAAGCCAAGGATTCCAAGGTCTCAGGGGACTTTGCGAATCGATGACCTCGACTCGCCCCCCGACCAGTGGAACTGTTCGGCCTCCGGGACCTTGGACTGGGCAGGCCCACTGCCGGCCCCCTGACCAGGCCGGCCTGCCGATCTACGGCGTGGGGGGAGAAACCTGACCCCCTCCAAAGCTCCTGCTTTCCATGCAAAGCAGAACCGCTGCTTTTCGTCCAAAGCAGCAGTTTGAGAATCGACCGACCTGCATTTGACCTTGAGCTGCTGGCTGCGTTAGCGTGGGCGACGAGGTAAGACCGATAGGGGAGGGGAGTGGAACCATGCGACCTGGCCGAACGACGCTCGTTGCGATCGCGGCGATGTGCGCCATCCTCGCCGTCGCCCCGCAAACCGCGATCGCTGGGAAGAAGAAGAAGGCGTATGAGGGGACCGTGGCGACCCAGGGGGTCGACGGTCAAACGCCCACCATCCAGCTCAAAGTTCAATTCAGGCGCAAGGGCGGCAAGCTGGTGCCCGACTACATCGCCAACCTCAAGCACCGCGCGATAGCCCTCTTCTGCCCCGATGGAACCACAACCTTCGTCGGCCCCTTCAACGCTGAGTCGGGGGCGGTCGGTGGCTTCGCCCAACCTGGCTTCATTCCATACCCCGGCGCCGTTGGCTTCAAGCCCTTCAAGAAGGGGACGTACAGCTTGACGCTGACCGGTGATGAAGCGGATTCAAACGGCACAGCAGATTTGCTTCAGCTGATCACTCGAGTGTCGAGCAAGGGCGCTGCGACAGGGACCATTCGGCTGGTGGCGACCAGCCCCACACAGGGGGGCAGCTGCGACTCAGGCACCGTGAGCTATACCGCTCCCAGGGTGGCCAGCTTCAGTCCAGCCCCGTAGCTAGCTGGAGCGGGGGGCGCCAGCTACCCGCGCCGCACCACGTCGACGTTCTCCTCCGACATCGCCCCGTGCAGTTCCGGTCGCCGGAGTGTTGCTTTCCATGCAAAGCAGCTATCGCCACCCGCTGCTCCTGGATCCCGTTCCGGGTACCAGCCCTGGAACCGAGAGAAACTGAGCTGATCTCAGGTGACCTAAGCGTGCCTGGTATGGCTCGGCATAGCCCACCCGAATGCCTTCAAGGCTTCTCATAACCCGAACGTCGCGGGTTCGAATCCCGCCCCCGCTACTCCAAGGAAGCCCCGCAGATCGCGGGGTTTCTCTTTGGCCCTTTCGCTGCCTTCGGGCCATTCGGCTGTGCGCTCGCGCCGGACTCTCCCGCCCTGGCGGACGCGTAGCGCGGGGCCGCTCCCGCCGCGGTCAGAGCGGTGAGAGTGGGCGAAGCAGGCGCGCGTAAGCTGTTTGGTTGCAGTCTGGACGTTCGAAATTGCGCCGAGCGGCTACCCCCAGCACATCCTCATCCGGTCCGCGCGGGTGCGCGGTCGCAACAGCGGTGCTCTGCGCGACGCTGGGCTTGCTGGCCGCTGGCTGCTTTGGTGGTTCGACGCGGGGCGGGGAGGCACACGGCGTGCGGTTGTCGATCACGCCGGCCGGCGGCGGCGTCGATACCGCGCCGAACCGGGGGATCACGGTGAGGGCCGCGGGAGGCAGGATCAGCAAGGTGATCGTCCGCACCGGCGGCGACCCGGTTGTCGGGAGGCTCAACGCAGCCGCGACGGTATGGCGCAGCACCTGGGCGCTGAACGTCTCGCAGCACTACGCCGTCACCGCAACCGCCACGGGAACCTCGGGGAACCCGGTGACGCGGACCAGCTCGTTTCACACGTTCACGCCGAGAAATACGTTCTCGACGAGGGTCGTTGAGGGATACCGCCAGACCTACGGTGTGGGGATGCCGATCATCCTGTACTTCAGCCGACCGATCAAGAACAAGCCCGCGGTTGAGCGGGCGCTTCAGATCAGTACCTCCAAGCCAGTCGTAGGCGCCTGGCGCTGGGACAGCCAGTGCGGAACTGCGCCGGAATGCCTGTACTTCCGCCCGCGCCACTACTGGCGTCCGCACACGCGAGTGAGCTTCACCGCTCACCTGAACGGACTCGAGGCCGCACCCGGGGTCTACGGACACCACACCCTGAGCCAGACGTTCACGATCGGCACCTCGCTCATCGCGGTTGTGAGCACCGCACATCACTACCTGAACGTCTTCCGCGACGGGAAGAAGTTCGCGCACTGGCCGATCAGTACCGGACGGCCCGGTGACGACACCCCGGATGGGACCTATCTGACAATCGAGAAGGCGAACCCAGTCGACATGGTTGGCCCCGGCTACAACATCGAGGTGCCCCTGTCGGTCCGGATCACCTGGAGCGGCGACTACCTGCACGACGCCTTCTGGTCGGTGGGCGAGCAGGGATCCACAAACGTCAGCCACGGCTGCGTCAACATGTCGCCGGCTGACGCCGCGATCTACTACAGGATGGCGGTTCCGGGCGACCCGGTGAGGATCACCGGCAGCCCACGCGCAGGGACCTGGGACAACGGCTGGACCATGTGGTTCCTGCCCTGGAATCGGTGGGTGCGCGGCAGCGCGCTGCACCAGGCGGTCCGGGCCGGCCCGAACGGCAGCACGTTCGTCAGCCCTCACCTTCCCCGCAACCACCGGCACAGCACCACTCGGAAGGCGCACACCCGGGCGCTCTCCTGAGCCGGACATTGCCGGCGATCTGATCGCAGTCTCGCCGATCCAACCCGCGTCCGACGCAGGCGTCTGATCACGTTGAGCTGACGCCTCCTCCCGCGTTAAGGGAGAACTACCGGCGGCCATTCCCCGCGAGCGCGTCGACAGGCAGGACCGGCCGGGTCGAGAAAAGTCGGGGCTGAGCGCGCGAGCAGCGATCTCGAAACCACACCTGATCGATACCCCTTTTCCATGCAAAGCAGAACCGCTGCTTTTCGTCCAAAGCAGCAGTTATGGACTACTCCCGCAGCCCGGCGGCTTCGAGGGCTTCCGCGTGACTGCCCCAATCGCTGCCCGAGACGGCAAGACCGTCCCGAAAGGTGACCACGATCCCGTACTGCGTGTCGATTAGGATGCCTCCCTGCGAGCGCCCGCGCAGGTGGCCCAGACCCAACACGGTGTCGCCCAGATCGCGCATCTCGTCGAAGCTCACCTCCAGTTCGAGGGCGGCGTTGGTCTGCGACCAGTACTCCCTC
>CAVTPZ010000013.1:0-132713 GCA_963736685.1 uncultured Solirubrobacterales bacterium | reverse complement strand
GGTTCTTGTGGTTGCTGAACTCGCAGTGGTGGCCGCGTCGGATCGATCTTGTCCTTGCGGAGCACGTCGCCGCCGCCGTCACCGCAGGAGATGAAGGCGTCGCGCTCGCCGTCGAGCGTCTGCAGGGTGTCCCGCCCGCGGCCGCCCTTGTAGACGTCGGCGCCGCCTCGCCCGCGCAGCGAATCGCGGCCGTCGTTGCCCTTCAGGATGTCGCCGCCATTGCCGCCGAGCAGCACATCCACGCCGCGCCCGCCGATCATCAGGGCGCCGATGCCGACCGACTCCTGCACCGTGGCGGTGTCGTCACGGTCGCGAGTGTCGATGACGAGGCTGCCGACGAACTCCTGCCGGCACATGCCCACGCCGTTGATCAGCTCGCAGGGCCCGCCGATGATTGTGATCGGGTTCGCGTCGGCGTCCCTGAAGGTGTAGACCGGCACGGTTCCCCCGAGCAGGTTGCCGGTGCCGACGGACACGTCGTTCTTCTCGCCGGGGTCGCCGACGTATATGATGACCCCGCCTCCACTGAAGAGGGCCGACGCCTGAGCGCTTCCGGCGCCCAGCAGCATCGTCCCGATGATCGTCAGAGCCAATGCGGTCCTTCGCATGGATCCCCCGTTTCTCGTTACCGGATAGTAGGGCGAGGATTCTGCCACTTTCCAGGAAAAAAGGTCGTCAGTATTGGGTGCCGAGCGGTACTACCCGTTCTGCCGCCTAGTAGACACCGCCGAGCTTGCGGTGGTCCCAGGTGGCTGTCCGCTTGGGGTGGAAGCGGATCGCGACCCGTTTCGGGGCCTGCGCCTCGAGCGCGGCGGCCGCGTCGCCCTCGACCGACTCGATTCCCTCGCTGTAGCGAACCGTCAGGTCCTTGGCGAAGTCGACGATCTCGCTCCACCTCGCGGATCAGCTCCGCCTCGGCCTCGATCTGCACCCCGCGCAGCTCCCCGTATTCGAAGCCGGTCTCGATCAGCAGCGTCGCGCGCGGATCGCGCTCGAGGTTCTTCACCTTCTGCGACTTGGCGTAGGTCCAGATCCAGATCTCGCCGTCGCGCGGGACGTACCAGAGCGGCATCGAGTGGGGCCAGCCGCGCGGGCCGATCGAGGAGACGATCACGACCCGCTCCGTCTCGAGCAGGTCGGCGAGCTCCTCGTCGGTGAGCTTGATCTGGTCGCGACGCGAGGGCATCAGCTACCCCGGGGAAAGCACGAGCATCTCGAACGGGCCCTCGCCCGCCATCGACTGGGTGGCGCCCGTCTCCCAGCGCGGCTGGAGGTCGTCGTAGTGACGGCTCCAGGCGTGTCCCGACTGACCGGTGAACGCCTGCCACTGCGAGCGCTCCGGGTCCGCCGGGTCGGCGAGCATCCGCCAGCTCGGCGCCCAGATCGCCTCGTAGGGGTCGTTCGGGTCATAGGCGATCTGGGCGACGGTCTCCTGACCGCCTCCGGGGTGGAGCGTGCGGTTGAAGACCCGCTCGGCGACCGGATGCGCACCGCCGAGGGCGTGGGGGAACTGGAGCGCGTGCACGCGGCCCCACTGCCACTCCTCGGGATCGGGCCCGAAGCGCTCCTCAAGATCGTCGAGCGCGCCGCGCAGCGCGTCGAGCGCCAGCTCGTCCCAGGAGCCGCCGATCAGCTCCCCGTCGCCCTCCTCCCAGAGCGCGAGCAGATGGGAGTGCCAGCGCCACGGCGAGGTGACGTGCGCGATGAACCCGTTGTCGGCGCGGTCCAGGTAGCGGTCCGCGAGATCGCGGTCGCCGATCGCCGCCCGCGTGAACTCGCGCGCCAGCCGCAGCAGGAAGGCCTGGTAGATCGTGCCGGCGACGGTCGCCGAGCTGAGCGTCCGGTCCCAGCTCTTCAACCGCTCGATGGCGCGCACCTCGCGCTGGCTGGTTGCCGGCAGACGCGCCAGGCGGTGGACGACCGCGTCGCCGGGGATCGAATAGAGGTCGGTCTGCATCCGGCGGAAGCTCTCCAGGTCGTGCTCCTCGGTCTCCCGCAGAAGCTGCTCGATTCGCGCGGCGCGGTAGCCGTCGAGCCAGTCGCTCGTGATGTGGTGGGGATAGTCGTCGTCCACCACCCGGTTGTTGGCGGTGACGAGGAAGCCCTCATCCGGATCGACCAGCTCGGGCATCTCGTCGTAGGGGATCCACCCGTCCCACTCGAACTCGCCGGTCCAGCCCGGCTTGGGGAGGTCCGGGCAGTCCCCGTCTCGCTTCGGGACCCGGCCCATCATCTTGTAGCCGATCGAACCGTGGCGATCGGCCCAGATCAGGTTGGAGACCGGCATCGTCACCGTGCGGAGCATCTCGACGAGCTCCGGCCCGCTGGTGGGTTCGAGCACGCCGATGTGGGCGTGGGAGATCGAGGGCTCGTCGAGCGCCGCCCAACGCAGCGCGAGCGGCTGCTCGTCGTCCGCGCCGAGCGCCTGATTGACGATCGGGCCGTGGTGGGTGAGGCGGACCTCATGGCGCTCGGGCACGTCCTGGCCCCGGACGGAGATCAGCTCCTCCACGATCTCGAGCGGGCGCTGCTCGCCGCGAAACTCGTAGCTCTGATCCGTGATTCGCTCGACGAAGAGGTCCTCGACGTCCGCCATCACGTTGGTGAAGGCGAAGGCCACGTCGTTGTTCTGGCCGAGGGAGATGCCGGGGAGACCCGGGATCGAGGCTCCGCGGCACCAGCGCCCGTCGAGCTCGAGGCCGATCTCGTACCAGACGCCGGGCATGCCGCTGGGTAGGTGCGGATCGCCGGCGAGCAGTGCTCCGCCGGTCGCCGAGCGGCTCGGGCTCACGGCCCAGTTGTTGGAGCCGCTGGCGGCCGCGGCCAGGCCGATCTGGTCGCGCACGCGGCCTATCTGCTCGGCGAGACCCAGGCCGTCGCCGTCGAAGCCGTGCCCGGGCCGGAGCACGACCGGGTTGCCCTTCGGATACGTGGGATCGATCTTCGCGGCTCGCTCCTCGCCGAGCTCGCGAACCAGGTCGGCTCGCAGCAGCTCGCGCTCCCAGTTGGTCGAGAGCCCGAAGGAGAGGAGCTTCCCTCCGGCGAGCATGTCGGCGGGCCGCCACGGCTCGAACTCGAGGCGCAGGAGCTGCAGCTCCGGTGGGGGCGCGGGGCGACGTGCGGGCGGCCTCGTTGAGGCCCGCACAGTAGGCGTCGAGCAGGGAGCGCAGGTCGCCGTCGAGCTCAGCCTCCTCGCGGAGCGCGATGCGACGGAGGCCCAGGGTGCGCATCAGGCGGTCGACCGGGAGACCGGCACGCCCCGCGACCTCCGAGACGCGGCCCGAGCAGATGCGGCGCTGGATCTCGATCTGCCAGAGGCGGTCCTGGCCATGGCAGAAGCCCTGTCCGAACCAGAGATCGCCGGCCGATCGCGCGCGCACGGTCGGCATTCCCCAGCGGTCGCGGGCAATCTCGACGCGCTCATTGAGTCCGCGGACCGAGACGGTTCCCTCCGTGCGGGGCAGAGGCTGGCGGAAGAGGCGCCACCACAGACCCGCGGCGGTCGCGCCGAGCAGCGCTGTCCCGATCCCCATCCCCTTGGCGCCCCCGCGCAAAAGCCGGCCTGGATCGATGCTCATCGGAGGTTCATACCAGGGGCCGCGCGCCGGCGGTCAGTCGCTCAGGTCACCGGGCAGACGCCCCTCGTCGTCGAGCTTCTCGAGGTGCGCCTGCATTGCGATCGCGGCGGCGGGACGGAGCTGCTCGGGGACGTCGTCCCAGACCTCGGCGAGGAGCGCCGCGCGCCTGCGCTCTCCGCGGTCGAGCGCCGCGACGAGGCGATCCTCCCGCTCCTGGCGGTGGGCGATGTACTCGGCGATCTTCGCCTCCGGATCATGCACCTCGGGGCCATGGCCCGGATAGAGGACGTCCAGCTCCAGCTCCTGCAGCTTCCGGAGCGACTCCATGTAGTGGAGCAGCGACCCGCCCATGTCGCGCGGCCCCACGATCGTGGAGCCCTGGCCGAGGATCAGGTCGCCCGTGAAGCACGCCGAGCCGGCCACGAAGCAGAGGTGCTCGTCCGCATGACCGGGGGTGACGAGCGCGCGCAGGCCGGCGATCACCTCACCGTCCGCAGGGCGCGTCACCTCCACCCCCAGGCGATCGACCCCGTCGGCGTGATCGCCATGGTCATGCGTCAGCAGAACCGTCCCGATCCCGCCGCGCGCCTCGGCGGCGGCCCGGACCGCCTCGATGTGGCCCGCATGGTCCGGCCCGGGATCGATGACCAGGGCCGGGTTGCGCCCGACGACATAGGTGTTGGTCCCCTCCAGCGTCATCGGGCTTGGGTTGGGGGCGGTGAGCCGTTCGAGATCGAGGTCCACGGCGGAGATTCTGCCGGTTCCTTGACATGTGACTGATTAGTCACCTATACTCCCGGCCATGGACGAGGTGTTCAAGGCACTGGCAGACCCGACTCGGCGGCAGCTGCTCGACCGTCTCTTCAAGGAGGACGGTCAGACGCTCACCGCCCTGGAGGAGGACCTCCCGATGACGCGCTTCGGTGTGATGAAGCACCTGCGCCAGCTCGAGGAGGCAGGTCTCGTGGTCACGCGCAGGCGGGGCCGCGAGAAGCTCCACTACCTGAACCCCGTCCCGATCCGGCTCGTCTACGAGCGCTGGGTCAGCAAGTACGCCGAGCCCTGGGTCTCCGGACTCACGGGCCTCAAACGAGAACTCGAGGAGGAAGACGTTGCCTGAGGAATTCGAAGTTCCCCATCAGATCGCACTGGTTCCGGACTCCGATGGGAGGAGCGGGACCGCAGTGTTCGAGATCTACATCAAGACGACGCCCGAGCGTCTCTGGGAGGCCATCACCGATCCGGAGATGCGCGCGAAGTACAGCTTCGGGGTCGCCACGAACTCCGACTGGACGCAGGGCTCGACGTACAACTCCGGAGTCCCGGGAGTGATCGAGATCGCCGAGGGCGAGAACCTGGAGGTCGATCCGCCGAGGCGGCTGGTGCAGACGATGACCGCCCTGTGGAGCGACGAGGTGAAGGCCGTCGGCTCCTCCCGGGTGACTTGGGAGATCCGCACGGTCGGCGACTCGTGCCAGCTGACCGTGATCCACGACCAGCTTCCGATCGATGCCAACGGCGAGCTCTATGGCGGCTGGCCGATGATCCTCTCCGGCCTGAAGACGCTCCTCGAGACCGGAGAGCTGCTCGACACCCCCGGCTCGCTCCGATACTCACGGGCATCTGCCGGCTGACATGATCGAGGCGCCGTCCGCACTGGGCGGCGCCTCGCCACGACCTGAGGAGAACAACCCATGGCCACACAGACGCAGCTGCTCAACGGTGTCGACTTCATCGCTTTTCCGACGAAGGACTGGGAGGCCTCCAGGAAGTTCTACGGCGAGACCCTCGGCCTGCCGTTCGGCAAGCAGTGGGGCCAGATGCCGGCCGGCGAATTCGAGACCGGGACGGTCACGATCGCCCTGATGCAGGTCGACGCCTTCAACATCGACTTCAGCCCGAACACCACACCGCTCGAGTTCCATGTCGATGACTTCGATGCCGCCAAGACCGAGCTCCAGTCGCGCGGCGTCGAGTTCCTCACCGACGTGATCGACAGCGGGGTCTGCAAGCAGGCGATCTTCCAGGATCCGGATGGGAATACGCTGGCAATCCACCACCGCTATTCCGACGGCGCCGCGCCGCAGGAGGCGATGGACGCAGCTGTAGAGACCGCCGGCGGGTAGCTAGGCGGCCTTGACGGCCGTGGCGCCCGCGTCCACTCGGAGCTCCTCGGCGATCGCTTCGCGCGCCGTCTCGGGCTCCAGGACGACGAACTCGCCAGCACCCTTGAGGATCTCGCGGAGCAGCCAGTCGGTGGAGCCGTAGGGAACCTCGATCACGAGGGCGTCATCGGCGAGCTCCTCGATCACCGTGTGCTCCTCGCGCGCCCAGCGAGCTCGCTCGGGCGACACCCAGACCCGCGCCACGTCGGCCGCCGGTACGTGCTCGCCGGAGAGCCAGCCGCCCTCGATCGCGGCGATGTCCTCGACCTCGGGTCTCGGCTCGAAGCGCTCGCGCAGGACCTCGGCCTCCTTGATCCGGTCGAGCCGGAAGTGGCGGACGTCCTCGCGGCGGCGGTCGTAGGAGGCGACATACCAGCCCTCCGGCCCGTTGGCGAGCGTGTAGGGCTCGATCTCGCGCTTGGTGAACTCGTCCTCGTTCTCCTTGTAGTACTGGATGGAGACGACCCGCTGCCCCTCGATCGCCTTGTTCACCTTGCGGGCAACATCGGAATCGTCGCCCCCCGAGGCGGCGATCTCGAGGCCCTCCTCGGAGGGATCGTGGCCGAGCGCCGTGACGATCTTCTTCCGGGCGCTGACCAGGCCGCTCTGCGGCAGGTGGTCGCCGAACAGGTCGATCGCGGCGACGAGGGCCTTCGCCTCGAGCGGGAGCAGCCGAGCGGGCTTCGCGAAGTTGTCGCCGTAGGGCTCTGCGTCGACCTCGATCTCGTCCCCCTGCAGCTCCGCGTAGAGGACGTAGGTGCCGCCGCCGAAGTTGACGACGTTGAGCAGGTCGATGTCCTCCCGGAGCTCCTCCTCGCTGACGTGCAGCCTGTCCACCACATCCGCGGTAGACAGGCGAGCCTCGCCCTTGGCCGACTCGATCAGCATCCCGGCCAGCGTCACCAGGCGAGCGAAGCGCTCCGGCCTGATCGAGGTGTCCGAACGCCCGTTGGAGCGGGTAGAGCGAGGGGCCGGCGGCACGGTTCGCACGGATGCGGCCGGCTCGAAGTCATCGCTGTGACGCTCGGAGAGCTGTTCGAGCCTGCCGGCGACCTCCTCGGCGAGCTCGGGAGGATCCAGCACGGTCGCGTTCTGGCGCCAGTGCAGCACCCAGGCGACCATCTGCCGGCTGGACGCGTACTCGGTCTCGAAGATGCGACCCTTGCCGGGCGATCCGTCGCCGCGGCCGGGATTGCGGAACTTCCCGTAGGCGCCGAAGTCCCGCTCGACGAGCCAGGCGACCCGCTCCTTCAGGAAGATCTTCGCGGTGCCCTTGATCTCGCCCAGCTGCCACTCGGCCTTGCGGGCGTAGTCGCGGCGCTCGAAGTCCTCGGGCGGGGAGAAGTCGTGCTCGGCCTTCGATGCGTAGGAGACCTTGCCCCGGATGCGCGAGAGGCGGAAGACGCGGATCGCGTCCCGCTCGTGCGAGCGGCCGATCAAATAGAACTGCCCGCCGCGGTAGACCAGGTGGTACGGATCGACCTTGCGCTTCTCCTGCGAGTCGCGCTCGATCGTGTAGTAGGTGAACTCGATCGTCTTGCGCCGCGAGATCGCGGTCTCGATCTTCGAGAGGCGCTGGGATACCTCCGCGCCGTCCGCCTTGGCGGTCATCCGGACCTCGACGGACGACTGCTCGGGCGCGGTCAGCGGGCTGGGCCGTCCCCACGACACCTGCTGGAGGGCGAGCCGCAGCGGCTCGGCGTAGGCGAACTCGCCGTCAAGCAGCTGGAGGGCGGTCTGCAGCGCGGCCAGCTCGTCGTCCCCGAACTTGATCTCCGGCAGGTAGTAGTTCTCAGGCGGCAGGGAATAGAGCTCCGATTCGTAGCCCTGCATGCTCTCGCCGGGCTTCTCGACCTGGAGGGTGATGCCGAGGCTCTCGAGCTCGGCGCGGTCGGCGTAGAAGCGGCGCGCGAAGGCGTCGTCGTTCATGTCGCTGTACCCCTCCACCTCGCGCTTGATCTCGAGCGCCGACGTCGGCCTGCCCTGAGCCATGAGGTAGGAGATCAGCGAGAGCTGGCGGATCAGCTTCTCGGTGTCCTTGGCCATCCGCGAATCAGAATAGACGTGGGATGTGGGCGACCAATCCGCGGGGATCGCGGATCGAAAACGATTTGCGCAATTTGCGCGGGCGTATTGCGCTTGGAAAAGGGCACGATGCCGTTTCGCTCCCAGCGCAGGTGGCGCTGCTCGGCGTACGCCTCGTAGAAGGCGTTGTCGGCTCGCCGGATCGCGACCCCGAGGACGGTCAGAAACCAGAAGATCACGGCCGCGCCGGCCGCGGCGGCTCCGACGGCCGCGCCCGCCGCGATCCCGCCCGCGACGCCTGCCGCGACGGCGACGACCACCAGCGAGATCAGAGCGACTGGGCTCGCCACGACCTGCCGCAGGTACTTGCCCCGCTGGATCTCCACGAGGCAAAGCTATATGGGGTGGCCCCTAGGAGACGTTGAAGCTCGAGATCGACCGCTCGATCACCGGCGAGTAGCGGTTCCACAGCGAGGGCGGCGCCGCGCCGACGATCACGGTCGTGGCGGCGCGACCCCGGACGATGCAGGCGATCTCCACGTAGCGGCGGCTCGTCTCGGTCGCATACCGGTCCTTCACGCAGGAGCCCGTCGCGTCATCGAACCGGAGCCCGCTCGCCGAGGCGAGGGGAACCAGGTCGCTGTCCCCCTCGTCACGGTTGTGGGCGGGCCGGAAGCTCGCCCAGTTGGCGAGCGTCTCGTCCCCGCCCTGAGGGGTGATGTTCAGGTAGCCGTCGATCCGGCCGCCGCGGCGCAGCGTCGCGGTCACGGTGCCCGGGTCGGTCCTGCTGAGCCTCCAGTCGGCCGGATAGGACAGCGTGGCGTCGCCGGAGGGCAGGGGCCTTGTTCTCCATCCAGGCCCCGGGCGATCAGGGTGGACCCAGGCGAACGCCGCCGCGTTCGCCGGCGCGGCAGGCCCGCTGCCCTCCCGCTCACCGCCCGAGCCGCCGCAGGCGGCAAGCGTCGCCGCGCCCGCGATGGCGAGCGCGGCGACGAGGGCCCGATGCCGGCGAATCGGCCTAGATGTTGCCGTCGCCGTCGCTGGGCCCGCCGTTGTTGTCGGCGTCGTGGTCTCCGCCGTTGTGCTGGGGAATCCCGTGGTGATGGTGGTGGTGATGGTGTCCCGCGAAAGCGACGCCAGCGCCGCCGACCGCAAGGGCCAGCGCCGCGATTCCGGCGACGATCCACCTGCCGGTCCTGTTCAACATCGAGTCATCCCTTCTCGCGTTGGTTTGCCTGAGTACTACGCCGGAGTGGGATAACGGGATGGCTTCGCCATCAGATCGCGGCCTGGTGTGGAGCCCGCTATGCGGCGCGCGAGCCGAAGAACGCCGAACCGTCGATGCCGCGGTCGAAGCGGGACCAGCTTTCGCCGTCGGCGAGCTCCTTCTCGAGGCGGTCGAAGCTCCCGAGCTTGCCGCCCAGGTTGTCGATCGAGTGCACCAGGGTCGCCTCGCGCGTCGCGGGGACGACGGGCGAGCCGTGTTCGAGCTGGCCGTGGTGCGAGAGGATGATGTGGAGGATCGCCTGGGCGAGCCCAGGGTCGAAGCCATCGATGTCCTCGATCTCGCGGCGGACCCTGTAGTAGCCGCGCGGGATCTCGCCCTCGAGGCGGCCCTCGTCGGTCAGCCCGATGGCGAGCGGATCGTCGTTGTAGGCCTCGGTCTTGCCGATGTCGTGGAGCATCGCGCCGGTCACCGCGATCTCGCGGTCGATGCCCGGGAAGAAGTTGGCGGCCGCGCTGACGGCCTGGGCGACGGAGAGGGTGTGCTCCAGCAGCCCCCCGGCGTAGGCCTGGTGGTAGTGCTTCGCGGCGGGCGCCTCCCGGAACCGCGCCCAGGACTCGGTCCCGGCACCGAAGAAGCGGTCGAGCAGCCCGTGCAGGAAGGGGTTCTGGACCGTGCCGATCAGCTCGCGCAAATCGGCCTCGAGCAGCGCCACGGAGCGCAGGGGCCCCTCGGCCAGTTGCTCCTCGTCGTACTCGCCGGGCTCCGCGGCCCGCACCGCGACGAGCTTGATCTGCTTGCCGAATTGAGAGTGGATCGCGAAGCTGCCGCGGACGATCACGATCGAGCCCGGGGTGCAGATCTCGAAACACTCGGCGACGCCGTCCCAGGCGATGGCGGGGACGGTGCCGGTCTTGTCCGCGAGGACGACGCGGAGGAAGTCCTCGCCGTTGCGCTTCTGACGCCGCTCGCGCTCCCGGACGACGAATGCACCGGTGATCTGCTCGCCATCCGACATCTCGCGCAGCAGGCGGGTCGGGCCTGGCTCCGGCGGAGTTGCTCCGCTGCCGTTCTCGAAAAGGGTCTCAGCCATCTCGTCACTGAAATTAGAGGCGACCGCGGACAGGACGGCTCGGCGAGATGACCGACTTGGTAACGAATATGACTCCGATGACGGAACGCGCGAGCGCGCCGAGGGAGGGGGAGCGAGAGCTCCGGGTCTCGTCCGTTGAGCTCTTCTTCGACCTCGTCTTCGTCTTCACGATCACCCAGCTGACCGCCGTCCTCGTCCAGCGTCCGAGTGGAGAGGCGCTCGCGCAGGTCGTCCTCATGCTGTCGGCGATCTGGTGGATGTACGGGGCGTTCGCCTGGCTCACCAACGCCGTCCCCCCGGACCGGACTGCCCTGCGCCTGCCGCTGCTCGGCGGCATGCTGGCCTTCTTCGTGATCTCGCTGACCATCCCGACGGCGTTCGGCGACAACGGGGTGCTCTTCGCCTGCGCGTACCTGGCCGTGATCGCTGTGCACACGCTGCTCTATATGCAGTCCGCGAGCTGGACCGTCTCCGGCGTCTGGAGCTTCGCCCGGATGAATCTGGTCGCCGGGGTCCTCATCCTGGTGGGCACGATCATCGGCGGCGCCACCGAATACGTGCTCTGGATCATCGCCGTGGCGATCTTCGCCGTGGTCCCGGCGATGGTCCCGGAGGATGCCGGGTGGATCAGGATCGGGCATTTCGTGGAGCGGCACGGGCTGGTTGTGATGGTCGCCCTCGGGGAGTCGGTGGTCGCGGTGGGGATCGGCGCCTCCCACATCCAGATCAGCGGCCAGATGTTGGCGGTGGCGACCCTCGGCCTCACCCTGAGCGCGGAGCTCTGGTGGGTGTACTTCGGCGGCGATGACGCCGAGGCCGCGGGCGCGCTCCGGCGCATGGCGCCCACCAAGCGGGAGTTCTTCGACACGAACCTGGCGTACTACTGGGCGCACCTGGTGATGCTGCTCGGGATCGTCTGCCTGGCCGCGGGCCTCGAGCGGGCGATCGGACACGCCTTCGACTCGCTCAGCTTCGCGCGGGCGCTCGAACTCGGTGGAGGGACCGCCCTCTACCTCGGCGGCCACGCGCTCTTCCGGCGGTTCCTGGGCCTGCCGTTCAAGCCCTGGCGGGCTCTTGCGCTGGTTCTCGCTCTCGCCACGATCCCGCTCGGCACCGCGACCTCGGCGCTCGCCCAGCTCGTCGCCCTGGTGGTTCCCCTCTGGATCTGTCTGACGGTCGAGCTCGTCAGGGAGCCCCGCCCGGCAGGGGCGACCGCGGGCTAGGCAAGCGCCTTTCGCACGAACTCGATGTCGGCGCGCATCGCCTTCGGCCCCCCCGGCGTCTCCACGACCACGGGGGGTCCCGCGGCCCCGATCATCGCGCTCAGCACGTCGGCACCGATCTCGCCCTTCCCGAGATTGGCGTGGCGATCGGCGCCGGTGCCGGCCGGATCGCGGGAGTCGTTCGCGTGGAGCAGGTCGATCCGGCCGACGATCTTCCGCACGCGCTGCACGGCATCGGAGAGATCCTCCCCGGCGGCGTGGGCGTGACAGGTGTCGAAGCAGAAGCCCAGCTCGACATCCGTCTTCATCTTGGAGATGCCGTCCCAGAGGCGAGCGAGGGCGTCGAAGCGGCGGGCCACGGCGTTCTTCCCTCCGGCCGTGTTCTCGAGGTAGACCGGCACCTCGGAGGTCAGCATCTCGAGCGTGCGGATCCAGCGCCCGACCCCCTGGGCGATGTCATCGTCGGCGTGGCCCCCGTGGACGATCACCGCGGCAGCCCCGACATCGGCGGCGGCGTCGCAGGTCTGCTGCAGGATCTTGCGCGACCCGTAGCGCACGTTATTGCGAGGGGAGCAGACGTTGATCAGGTACGGGGCGTGCACGTAGAGCGGGACCTTCGACTCGCGCAGCTCCTTCGCGTCCTTGCGGGGCGGCGGCTTCTTCCACCCCTGGGGGTCAGAGAGAAAGATCTGGACGCAGTCGGCTCCGATTGCCTTCGCCGACTGGAGCGGCCTGCCTGGCGCGACGTGCGCGCCGACGACCGTCTTCTTGGCCGGCTTCGCCATCAAACGGGTCGCGCTGGTGCGCGCCCTCGCATCTACTTGAACGAGATGACCTGCTGGATGCCGCTCGGGCGGTTCGTGTAGGCCATCGTGATCAGTGGCAGCGGGCTGAAGTGGATCTGCTCCGCCGCCGCGCTCGCGCGCCAGGCGGCCGGATCCGAGGTGCCCTGCTGGGCCGTGAGCTGCTGCCCGGCGGCCTGAATCCCGTTCCAGACCTCGGAGCGGCAGAGGTTGAGATGTCCCTTGCCGCAGTAGCTCAGGTTGAACTGGTCCGATAGCCGTTTCTTCTTCCCCTTGCCCTTCCGGTTCAGGAGCGCGCGGATGTCGCGGTCGAAGTACTGGTACCAGCCTGCCTCTTGTCCAGCGGGTGGCGCGTCGAAGCGCTTAGCCAAAGTGTTCAGCTGCGGCAACAGCGTCTGTCCGAGCCTCGCCGCCATCTCGTTGTTGACGATGTTCGGGTAGGCAGCGTCCATGATCGCCGCGCCCGGGTAGTCGATGAGGCCGTCGTCGTTCAGGTCGAGCCGGTTGCCGCCATGCTGGCGCCACTGGTTCATCAGGTCCAGCATCTGCTGGGCCATCGGCGAGGGTGCAGTCGTCCCTCGCAGCAGCTTGTCGAGCAGCGGCAGCATCACGATCGCCCTGACGTCCTGAGTGGCCGAGGCGTTCATCGCAGAGGTGATCAACGCCGGTGACCACTTGCCCTTCTTCTTCAAGCGCTTCAGGTTGAAGTTGAGGAGATTGATCCGACCCACGGAAGCGTTCTGGTTCCATTCGTCGTCCGCCGCGCCCCAGCCGCGGGCAGCCCCGTTGTTCCAGTTGGTCATGTAGCCGTGCTTGTTGCCTATGCCGCGCATGTGGGCCGTCGGCTTCAGGAAGCCCCGCCACTCGAACTTGCCGGTGCCCTTGGTGGGCAGTCCCGGGTCGACGTTCGACGGGCGGATCGGGTCCCGGCCGCTCGTGTACTCGGCGATGTGCTTGTTGTCGATGTAGAACGAGTTGAAGGTCTGCGGGGTGAGCGATGCGGCCTTGAAGAACGTCTTCGGACTCTTCACCTGGCCGTCGGAGAGACGACGGAAGTAGAGCTGGTCGAGCACGTCCTTGAGGTAGCTCGAGCGCTTGCGTGAGATTGCGACGGTCCTCCCCTGAACGCGTCCGTACCCCTGGACCGGCCCGTGCACGGTGGTCAGGAAGGTCACCGGGTTGCCGTCGAGGGTGCCGGCGTTGAAGTGCCCCATGTCGCGGCACTTGCCCTTGTACATGTACTTCTGGGTGCTGCCGCCACAGAGCGTCTCGGCGTATTCGTCGATGATGTCGCTGCTCGCCGAGGTCAACGTGGTCGAGAAGCGCGGAGTGCGGCCGATCAGCAGGTAGCCGGGAAACGGCGCGGAGGTCGCGCCACGCCAGTGCAGGCCCGGGGCGTGCATGTCCATCTCGAGGACCAAGCCCGGGAAGAAGTATCTGATCTGCGGGCCGCCGACCAGGATCGGGTGGCCGGTCGTCGAGCGCGGGCCGGTGACCATTAGTTCGTTGCTCGCGTGCACCGGATCGGTGGTGGACCGGCCGGCGATGCTAGCCGGGGCGGCCGGTGTCGGCGTAAAGCTCCCGTTGTCGAGGACGACGCTGCCCGGATGCTTCCTCGGGATGTGCCCGTACGGGAACGTCCCGTTGACCGACGTGACGCTCTTCGGATCCTTGTACTGCCGCAGGTCGTTGAAGGCTTCGAAGCCCTTGCCCCTGCCGAGCTGTTGCTGGAGCCCGCTGAGGAACTCCGAGTTGAGCGCCTCGCGCCCGCCACCCTGGCCGAGGAACTGTCCTTTGAGGGCGTTGAGCGCGTAGACGTCGTTGCGAGTCCAGGCGGCGTTGGTGGAGTGGGTCGCCGTGAGATATGCGTTGATGCCCGCGACGAAGCTGTCGATGTCGCGAAGGACGGCCTTGCCCTCCTTGCCGGCGTGCTTGAGAGATTTGGTCTCCTCCGAGACAACCGCCTCGGTTTCAGCGCTCGGCTTGAAGCTCTTCAGACCGGAAGTCAGATCGATGGCGCTCAGCCCCGGGGCGTCGATGACCGCGACGCGAGCGTTGTATCGAGCCTGCTCCAGCAGCAGGCCACGGTCCTCGGCGAGCACCCAGCCGGCCGTCTCGACGCCGCCGACGTGGGTGCTTGCGTAGATGTGGGGGACGTCGAAGCGGTCACGCAGGAGCGTCACGCCGGGGAACGGCACGGCCTCCTGGGTCGTCGGGCCGTCGGTGTCGACACTCAGCTTCTCGGACTTGAAGTCCGTGTAGAGGTCGTTGGAGGTGACGTGGTCGAAGAGGGGGGTGAGGGCGTTATAGAGCGTCGCCTGGGCGGCGGCGTTCGGCCCCGGCGTGCCGTACTGGCCCGACGGCAGGATGTTCCTGGCGATGATCGTGCGGTCCTTGGCGAACGCGCTCGCAGAGAGCCCCATCACGAAAACCGCAACAACGCCAACGGCGATCAAGACACGTCGCATGCCGAGCACCTCTCCTCTCTCTGTCCCCCTCAGGCGCGCTCGTCCCTCAGCGCTCGCCGGACACTAACGGACTGTCCTAAAAAGCGGAATCGCGACCCAGGAGCGAAACGCCTGCAAGTTGACGATCTCTGATGGCGAGGGCCAGAATCGAACTGGCGACACCACGATTTTCAGTCGTGTGCTCTACCAACTGAGCTACCTCGCCGGAGGGCGCACAGGCTAGCGTCCGGGGTGTGATCAGGAGCATCGTCGCGGCCGCCGCAACGGTCCTCATCGCTGTCTCGGTATCGGGAGCCACGGAGCAGCAGCCCGTGCCCCTCTCCATCGCTCTTCCATCGGCGGCGGTGCCGCAGCGGCTGGCCCCCCTCGGCCCAACGGCGCCTCCCTGGGCTCGTCGGCTGTATCGCCGTTCTGTGCAGGTGCTACTCGCCCTGACCGATCCGAAGACGGGCGCGATGATCGCCGGCGACCGGGACGGCTGGGACTACGTCTGGCCGCGAGACGCCGCTACCGGGGCTATGGCGCTGGAGGCTGCCGGCCTGCGGCCGGAGGCGCGGCGGGTGGTGCGCTTTCTCGAGGGTCTCGACGTGAACGACGCCGCTCGGTTCTATCCGGATGGCGACCGGGTGCCCGGGCGACCTGCGGCTGGGGATGGACAGGGCTGGATCGATGCAGCCGCCCGGACTGTCCTGATTGGGGCTGACAGGAGCAGCTCAGATCAGGACGGTCGAGCTGCCTGGAGCGATCGCCAGGACTACGGGGAGAACGTCACCGGCGATCTGCTCGGGAACGCGATCGCATCGGGCATTTCGGCCACCGAGATCGAGGCCCGCTTCCTCACGCCGCGCGGCCTCGTCCGGGAGGCGGGGACCAGCGAACTGGACTCAGCGGCGGCCTGGGCGGTCACCGCCTTCCCCAGCCGGGGTCTCCGTGGAGCTGTGAAGGCAACCCTGCTCGAGATCACCCGCGAATCGACCCCCTACGGCATCCCCCCGATCGAGGGTTGGACGCCGGGCGAGGTCTGGACCGCCCCCACGGCCTGGTCGGCGTGGGCGCTGGTGCAGCTCGGCGAGACCAGGGCCGCCGACCGGCTCCTGAGCGAACTGCACCGCGCCGAGACGCCGAATGGGACCCTGCCTGAGCGTGTGGACGCGCGTACCGGGGCACCCACGTCGACGACTCCACTCGCCTGGTCGCACGCCTTTGCGGTTCTCGCGCTGCTCGCCCGCTACGGCTGATCTGCCGCGGATATCGCCACCGCAACGGCCTCCTGCGGCGACTCCACCTCGACGATGCCCAGGTCCGTGCCAGCCTGGTTGCGAAGCGGCCAGCTCCGGATCGCAACCACCGGCCGACCGAGCTTTCGCGCGTAGGCGATCTCGGAGAGCGTTCCCCACTCACCTCCGACCGCGATGACGGCTTCGCCCGAGGCGACCACCGCCAGGTTCCTGGCCTCGCCGATCCCGGTCGCGACCACATGGCTGACGTATGGGTTCGCGTCCTCTCGCGAGACGGTGGGGAGGACGCCGACCACCGTTCCCCCGGCGTCCGAAGCCCCCTTCGAGGCGGCCTCCATAACGCCGCCACGCCCACCGCAGACGAGCACGGCCCCCGCCTCGGCGATCCCGCGCCCCACAGCCTCGGCGTCCCTCAGCAGATCCGGTTCGCCCTGGGCGCCTCCCACGACCGAGATCTGCAGCCGCCCGCTCACGAGGCCTTCGCCTTCCCCTCACGGAGCATCCGCCCCATCAGCTCGAGGGCCCCGCCCTTGTGCAGGTGCTCGTTCAGATTGCCGCATTTGGGGCTCTGCACGCACGAGGGACAGCCGTCGTCGCATGGGCACTCGCCGATCAGCCGGTCCGCATCGCCGACGAGGCGCTCGAACTCCTCGTAGCCCCGCCGGGTGATCCCGACGCCGCCCGGGTGCCCGTCGTAGATGAAGATCGTCGGAGAGCCCGTCTGATGATGGATGTTGGTGGAGAGGCCGCCGATGTCCCAGCGATCGCACATCGCGATCAGCGGCAGCACCGCGATCTGCCCGTGCTCGGAGGCGTGCAGCGCGCCGAGCAGCACCTCGCTGGGGAGCGCGGCGGCCATCCGGTCACCGATCACGTACCAGAGGGCCTGAGTGACGAAGTCCTGCTCGGGCAGGTCGAGGGCGACGATGTCGATCACCTTGTTGTCGCCGAGGCGCTTGCGCTGGTAGGCGATCACCTGCTCGGAGACCGAGACCGTGCCGAAGCTGAGCTCCACGCCGAGCGCCCGGCGCTGCGTCTCGATCCCCTCCACATAGACCTCGGTCTCCTTCTTCACCTGCGTGTAGTAGTCGCCGTCGAACGGCTTCACCATCGCGCGGCGAGAGCCGATGTCCAGCTCCGCGACCTGGTACGAGCGCCCGAGGTGGAGGTAGATCGCGCCCGGATGGACGGTCGAGAAGGCGCGTTCCGCCTCGACGTTCCCCAGCATCTCTCCCGAGGTCGCGTCCACGACCGCGACGCTGTCCGCCGAGGCGGAGCGCAGCGCGATGCGGCCGGCCACGAAGTCCCCGGTGCGGGTCAGGTAGCGCTCGCCGCGGCCACGACGCAGCTCTCCAGAGGTGACGAGTTGTTCCGCCCGCTCGCGCCATCCCTCTCCGAAGATCTCGTCGTCCACTTCGCTGAGCGGCGCCTCGTACGCGGCCGCCAGCAGGTGCTGGAGCTGGATCTGCTCGGAGCGGTGGTCGAGGATCGCCGCCTCGACGGGCCGCTCGAGGAACTCGTCGGGGTGGCGGCAGAAGAATTGATCGAGCGCGTCCTCGCCGGCGACGTAGACAGCGAGCCCGCGGCGTCGCCGGCCGGCGCGGCCCCACATCTGGCGCAGGCTGGCCACCGTGCCCGGGAAGTTGACGCAGATCGCCGCGTCGAGCTCCCCGACGTCGATCCCGAGCTCGAGCGCATCGGTGGCCGCAACCGCGAGCAGGTCGCCCGACGCCAGCTTCGCCTCGATCTCGCGGCGCTGCTGCGGCGTGTAGCCCGCCCGGTAGGGGGCGATGCGTTCGGCGAGGGGACCCTGGCCCCTCCTCGTCAGCTCATCCGAGGCGAACCGGTTGATCAGCTCGATCCCGCGCCGGCTGCGCATGAAGCAGATCGTCCGCACACCGCGCGTGACGAGCTCCACCAGCAGGTCCGACGCCTCCGACACCGGCGAGCGCCGCGTCATCGTGTGCTGCTCGATCACCGGCGGATTCCACATCGCGATCTCGCGGCCGGCGCGGGGCGCGCCGTCGTCGTCGAGCAGCTCGAAGGGCGTGCCCGTGAGCCGCTCGGCCAGCTCGCCGGGGTTGGCGATCGTGGCCGAGGCGAGGATGAAGCGGGGCTCGGCGCCGTAGATCCGCGCCACCCGCCTCAGCCGGCGCAGCACGTTCGCCACGTGGGACCCGAAGACGCCGCGGTAGGTGTGCGCTTCATCCACCACGACCCAGCCGAGATTGGCGAGGAAGTCGCCCCAGCGCTTGTGATGGGGGAGGACGCCGACGTTGAGCATGTCGGGGTTGGTCAGGACGAGATTCGCCCGCCGCCTGATGCCCGGCCGGTCCTCGCGCGGTGTGTCGCCGTCGTAGATCGCCTCCCGCAGCCCCGGCGGGCGCAGCTCGCCGAGCTTGCGCGCCTGGTCCTGGGCCAAGGCCTTGGTCGGGTACAGGTAGAAGGCGCGGCGCAGCGGCTCCCGCGCGATGCCGTCGAGCACGGGGAGGTTGAAGGAGAGTGACTTCCCGGACGCGGTCCCGCTGGTCAGGATCAGGTCCGATCGCCGAGCGGTTTCGTAGGCCGCGGCCTGGTGGGAGTAGAGCGATTCGACGCCCGCCGCGTGGAGTGCGTCGGCCAGCCCGGAATCGAGATCGGCCGGCAGCCCAGTGAGCTTGGCCATGGTCGCGGGCTCCGCAGACTCCGCGACCAGCCGGCCATCCTCGCGGGCCGGCCCCAGGGCCGGCTCCCAGGCCCCGCCCGCAACGGCGGTGCCGCTAGCCAACTGGCTCACCTGGTCGCTCGATCGCGGCGGCTACCCGCATCGCCTGCCGGGCGCTCGGATCGTGCAGGCGGAGGATGTCGGCGCCGCGGGCGACGGCGAGCGCGGTCGCCGCGGCTGTCGCCCATTCTCGATCGGCCGCCGCCAGCCGCTTCTCCCAGGACCCGGCCAACAGCGCCCCGAGAAAGTCCTTGCGGGAGAGCGACACGTACAGCGGCCGCCCGAGCTCCCTCAGCTCGCCGAGCCTGCGCAGGATCGCCAGGTCGTCGGCGAGCGAGAGATCGAAGTCGAGCCCTGGATCGAGGGCGATCTGCTCCTCGGCAACCCCCGCTCCGGCGGCGCGCTCGAGACGGTCGGAGAACCAGTGGCAGAGATGGTCGACGGGATCGTCGTAGCGCGGCGTCGGCCGGTCCTCACGCGGAGGCCCCTCGATGTGCATGAGCACAAGCCCGCACCCGGTGTCAGCGGCGACGTCGAACATGGCGTCCGATCCGCCGCCGATGTCGTTGATTGCGACGGCTCCGGCGTTCAGCGCCGCTCGCGCGACCTCGGGCGAGAAGGTGTCGGCCGAGATGGGGAGCCCGGTGTGCTCCGCGAGCCCCCGGATGGTGGGTGTGAGCCGGCCGGCCTCCTCGCCGGGTGAGACCGGCGGGCCGCTGCGGGCGGCGACCGCGCCGACGTCGAGCATGTCGAATCCGGCCTCCGCCAGCACCATGCCGTCGTCGACGGCCCGGTCCGGTGTTCCGCTCCGAGCCCCCTCGAACATCGAATCGTCGGTGACGTTGACGATGCCGACGGCGAGGGGAGAGCCGAGCTCGAGCACCCGGTCGGAGAGCTGCCATCGCGAAGCCACTGCCTCAGGTTACGGTTCGCCGATGCCGCTCCGATGCGTGTACACGGACCTCGACGGAACTCTCCTCGGAAGGTGGGGATCCCTCTTCCGCGACTCGGAGGGCGAGTTCTCGATGCTCCAGGCGCGCGCCCTGGAAGCCTGTCATCGCGCGGACGTGGAGGTGGTGATCAAGTCGGGCCGCCGCGAGGGTTCGGTGCTGGAGGACGCGAAGCTGATCGGCTCCCGCTCGTACATCGCCGAGGTCGGCTGCCTGGTGGTCATCGACGGCGAGCGGACCGAGCTCGTCGGCGACGCGGAGGTGGAGAGGGGCAGGACCCTGGCGGAGACGATGGTCGATCGGGGAGTTCCCGACGAGCTCTTCGAGCACTTCGGGGGCCGGCTCCAGTGGCACAGCCCCTGGCACAGGCAGCGCGAGCTCTCGCTGCTGTTCAAGGGGAAGGTCGACGTCGATGAGGCGAACCGGCTGCTCGCCGAGCGCGGCCACCGCGGCTTGAAGCTGATCGACAACGGCGCGATCTTCGCTTCGATGGACGGCATCGAGGGTCCCGCTCACGCCTACCACCTGCTTCCCGAGACGGCCAGCAAGGCTCGGGCGGTCGCCTATCACCAGCGGGTGCGGGGCTACGCGCGGGAGGAATGCATTGCGATCGGTGACTCGGTCGAGGACCTGGCTGTCGCCGAAGTGGTCGGCCGCTTCTTCGTTCCCGCCAACGGGCCGGAGCGCGATCCCGCCCTGCGGGAGGCGATCGGCGGGCGTCCGAACGTGACCGTCACGGAGGGCCGCATGGGAGATGGCGTCTACGAGGCGGTCGTCTCTACGCTGGCGGGTGCCTGATGCGCAGCGTCCACGTCACCCGCACCATCCCCGCGCCCGCCGAGGAGATCTTCGACCGGCTCGCTGACCACGCGAACTACGACAGGTTCCGCGGAATCAACGGCTCGGAGCTGGTGCGCGACGGTGACCCGGCGCCCAACGGCGTCGGGGCCCTGCGCCGCATCAAGGTCCGTCCGATCACCTTTGACGAGGAGATCACGGCCTATGAGCGCCCGGCTCGCCTCGACTACCTGATCGTCAAGGTCAACGTCCCGCTCGATCACGAGGGCGGCTCGATCACCCTGAGCCCGGATCCGGGTGGGACAAGGATCGACTGGCGCTCCAGCTTCAGCGTGCCTGTCCCTGTGATTGGCGGCGCCCAGGAGCTCGTCTGGCAGCCCGCGCTCTCTCGCGGGTTCCGCCGAGTGCTCGAGGACGTGGAGCGAGAGCTGGTGGCGAGGGGTTAGCTGCCGCCGTTCGCCGAGAAGCCGGTCCTGCGCTGCTCGATCTCGCGCTGGGAGATCACTCCGTCGATCAGCCCGTACTCCGCGGCCTCGTCCGCCTTGAAGTAGCGATCGCGCTCCATGTCCTCGTGGACCTGCTCCTTCGATTGGCCGGTGTGCTTCGCGTAGATCTCGTCGAGCCGGTTGCGGAGGTCGAGCGTCTCCTTGGCATGGATCTCGATGTCGGCCGCGACACCCTCGAAGCCGCCGCTCGGCTGGTGGATCAGGATCCTCGAATTCGGCAGGGCCATCCGCTTGCCCTCTGCCCCGCCGGTCAGCAGCAGCGAGCCCATCGACATCGCCACGCCGTAACAGATCGTCCTCACGTCGGGCTTGACGAACTGCATCGCGTCGTAGATCGCCATCCCCGAGTAGACGACCCCGCCCGGGCAGTTGATGTAGAGCGAGATCTCCTTGTCGGGGTCCTCGGACTCGAGGTGGATGATCTGCGCGACGATCAGATTGGCGACCTGGTCGTCGATGGGGGTGCCCAGGAAGATCACCCGCTCGCTGAGCAGCCGGGAGAAGATGTCGTAGGCGCGCTCGCCTCTGGCGCTTTGCTCAACCACTGTTGGGACCATCGGCATTCGCAGACCTCCTGACCGGATTTGTTATACGCAACCTAATGGTTGCATGAGCTACGCTAGCATAAGGCAACCGTGAAGTTGCGAGACGAAACAGCGACGCCGGACCAGCAGGATGAGAAGACTCCGTGGGTCGAGCGCGAGACCCTCGTCGAGGCTACTCCCGAGGAGGTCTGGGAGGCCCTCACCGACGAGGATCGCCTCGAGGAGTGGATGGCTCCCGACGTTGATCTCGATCCGGTCGAGGGCGGTGAGATCGCCGTTCGCGACGGAGACGACGAGCGCTCCGGGACCGTGGAGACCCTGGAGGAGGGCGAGCGGTTCGCCTTCACCTGGTCACGGCCCGGCGAGGGCGAGAGCTTCGTGGAGTTCACGATCGAGGCCCTGCCCGGCGGCAGCCGCGTCACGGTCGTCGAGACCCCGATCGGCCCGACTTCAATGGCCGCCGGCGGCTGGGACCCGCGCCTCGCCGCCCTGCGTCACGCACTGCGATTCGCACTCGTCGCTTGAGGGCGCCCGCGCACCGACAGGTTGATGCCGTCTTCGACGCGCTCGCCGATCCGACCCGTCGGCGGGTGGTGGAGACCCTGGCGCGCGGCGGGACGGTGACGGCAAGCGGCCTCGCTTCGCAGTTGCCGATCACGAGGCAGGCCGTTTCCAAGCACCTCGCCGCGCTGCACGGCGCCGAGCTCGTCAGCGCCTCGCGCATCGGCCGGGAGACCCACTACAAGCTCCGGCCCCAGCCGCTCGACGATGCGGCCCACTGGATCCAGATGGTGAGCGCCGAGTGGGACGACCGGCTCGAGGCCCTGCGGCGGTCGCTCGAGAAGCGGAGAAGCCGCTCCTAGCGCCGATCTCACGCCTGCGCGGCGCGGCGGACCGCAACGCGCAGAACCTCGCCGCCGATGAGGCGCTCGAGATGCCCGACCACTGCCCATAGCGCCCGGAGGCGAAGGCCGGCCTGGCCGTTGACCGGCTTGACCCGCGCCTCGCTCACCAGGGCGTTTCGCTCTGGGCCCTCCGCCTCGATCCAGTGAGCCAGAAGGACCCTGACCGTGCCGCGCTGGTCCCAGGCCAGGAAGTCGTCCGCTCCTTCGATCCGAGGGTAGTCCCGCCGAAGCGTCCAGATTCGCCCACACATCCCTGAAACCGACCAACCATCCCCCTCGTCGATCACGGCGAACGGGTACTGCCGGATCAGATCCCGGAAGGCGAGATCCGGCGATGTGCCCGGAATCCGCCAGCGCACCGCTCGCCCCAGGGTGGGGGCGTCCCGGAGCCGGACCGTCTCTGCCGCATGCCACAGCCGGCCGGCGTCGGCTTCGGCAGAGAGGCGGTGGCGGGTGCGCACCTGTGGATTGGGAAGCCATCGATCGAGGTCGGGGTGCATGGTCTCCCAGTACGCTAGGCCCATGGCACAGGCCACGGTCGCCGAGGAGGAATACCTGCAGACGATGTTCTGGCTCGAGGAAGCCGGTCTGCAGATCAACGGGGCGAACATCGCCCGCGCGATGCAGCTCTCGCCGCCCACCGTCCACGAGATGATCGGGCGCCTCGAGGGGGATGGCTACGTGGAACGAGCGGACGACAAGTCGCTCACGTTCACGGAGCGCGGCCGCGGCGAAGCGGAGGCGATCGTCCGGCGCCACCGGCTGATCGAGCGCTTCCTCACCGATGTTCTCGGGATCCCCTGGGACGAGGTCCACGAGGAGGCGGAGCGGCTCGAGCACGCGATGTCGCCTGTTCTCGAGGAGCGAATGCTCGCGGCGATCGGCGACGCGAAGACCTGCCCGCACGGGCATCCGATCGTGGAGGGGGCCAGGGAAGAGGGCGTCCTTTTGGCCGATGTGCAGCCGGGCGCCGACGTCGTGATCCTGCGCTTCGAGAACGAGGCCGAGGAGATCCTCCATTACCTGAAGGACACCGGCCTCCATCCCGGCCTGACCGGGAGTCTCGAGAGCTCGGACGACGACGAGGTCGTGGTGGCATCCGGCGACGGCAAGCACGCCGTCTCCAAGAGCGTGGCGGAGACGGTCTCCGTCCGGGCCGATCCCGCCCCGGCGCCGCGCCCGCCGCTGCCCGAGCAGCTGGTGATCTCCAGCGATCGCTACGGCAGATAGCCGCGCATCTTTACGAGCTGTTAGCCCGGGCTTGAGGTGCGCGCCCGAGACTTCTTGCTACGCTCCACCGAGCATAGTCGAGTAAGTCACTCAACAAACAGGGGAAAGGTAATGGAAGCAGGAACCCGCACTTTGATCACCGACCGCAACGTAGCCGAGCGCCGGCTGGTCGCCATCGCAAGGGCGATCGAGGCACACCGCAACGAGCAGAGGCGCAAGCCGTACCCGACCCGCGCCGAGGACCTCAATCTCTACAGGCGCGCCCAGGAGATCCTGGGCCATCGGATCTAGGCGGCGGCCTCCGCGCTGGCCTCATCGGCGCGCAGCCGCTCGAGGGCCCGCGCCAGGCGCTCGACGCCCTCCTCGACATCGGTAACGGGGACCGGCGCGAACGACAGGCGGAGGCTCGAGGAGCCGCCCTCGAGCATGAAGTCCGGACCGGCGACGAAGGTCACGCCCTCCGCCTTCGCCACGGCCAGCAGTGCCTTGCTGTCGACGTCGTCCTTCAGGTCGAGCCAGAGGAAATAGCCGCCGGCGGGGACCACGAATTCCGCCTCCGGGATGTGCTCGTGGAGCGCCTCGACGAGAGCGTCCCGCCGCTCGCGGAGCGCTGCGTTCACGACCTTGAGGTTCTCGTCGAGCCCGCCGGAGCGGCAGAGCTCGAAGACGATCGACTCCGCGAGCATGTTCGGCGAGATGTAGGTCTCGTTGGCCCGCTTGGCGAGCGTCGCGATCTGCTCCTCCGGCCCCACGAGGTAGCCGACCCGCACGCCCGGGCTCACAGACTTGGAGAACGAGGACGCGTGGATCACTCGATCCGCCCCGTCCAGGTCCAGCATCGTCTCCGCGCGGGACTCGTCGAATGAGATCAGGCGATACGGATCATCCTCGAACAGGGTGAAGCCGTGGTCGGCCGCGAGCTGCACCAGCGCCCTGCGCTTCTCGATCGAGAGGGTGCACCCGGCGGGGTTGTGGAAGTTCGGAATGATGTGGGCGAGAGTGACCTCACGGTCGGCGCACGCCGCCTCGATCGCCGCGGGATCCACGCCATTGGACTCCAGCGGGGCTCCGACCAGCTCGGTGCCCGCCTGTTGGAGCAGGAGAAGCGTGCGGTCGTAGGTGGGCTGCTCGACCACCACCCGGTCTCCCTCGGCGACCAGGTACCGGAAGAGGAAGGCGGCGCCCTCCATCGAGCCGTTGGTGACCATGACCTGCTCGGGCTTCGTGCCGTGGAGCTCGGCGATCCACTCGCAGAGGCCGGGGTGCCCGCGACCGGTGCCGTAGCTGAGCGCCTTCTCCCAGTCGGACTCGAGCGCGTGCGCGGCCGCCTCACGGACGGCGTCGTGAGGGAGGATGTCGGCGCTGGGCGCGCCGCGAGCAAAGCTGATCGTCCGTTCGGCCACTGGCGCATCGAGTATACGAACGGTGCGATACTGGGCCGCGCGGGGGATGAAGGCCGCGAAATTCCGAGGGCAGGGGGCCTCGGGCTCAGGATGTCCCTCCAATCCGGGGAGGGCCATCCATTGCGCCCGATGCGTTGGCAATACTGTTGGTCGATGCCGGCGTCGCTCGAGTTGGTCAAGATCGCGCTGCAGGCCTACGGCAACGGCGACTGCGAGATCGCGCTCGCGCTCGCCGATCCTCTGATCCGCTGGGACGAGCGGGCCTCGCGGCCCGATGGCGATCTGCTCTGGAAGCACGACGAGGTCCAGCGAGCGATGCGCCGCTACCTCGACAGCTGGGAGTCCTATCGATTCGACGTCGAGGACATCGCCGAGGTCGGGCCGGGAAAGATCGTCGCCATCTGCCGGGAGCGAGGCAAGCCCAAGGAGGGCGTCGATGTCGATCGACGCTTCGGTGGGCTCTGGGTGGTGGAGGAGGGCAAGATCGTCTCCTGGGTCACCTACCTGACCCCGAAGGAGGCCGTTCGTGCGGCCAAGGAGCTGCTGGGCGGCCGGATCGACCAGGGCCAGATCAAGCGGAGAACGGGCCCGACGGCGGCTCCCCCGATCCAGGCACCTGCTGCAGCGCCGCCGCCTCCCGAGCAGCCTGCCGTCGAAGCCCCAAGCGCCGAAGCCTCACCCGATCAGCGGCCACGCAAGAGGCCGCTGACGAAGAGCGAGGAGCAGAAGCGGGCCGCCCGGGCGCGGGCGAAGCTCCGCCGCCGCGCCTCCCAGCAGACGGCGTAGTTGGAAGCTAGGCCTTGGCGCCGATCGCCTCGGCGGCGAGCTGGGCTGTCTCGGTCGGGCTCTTGCCGACCCGGATGCCCTGGGCCTCGAGTGCCTGCTTCTTGGCCTCGGCGGTTCCCGAGGAGCCGGAGATGATCGCGCCGGCGTGTCCCATCTGCTTGCCGGGCGGCGCGGTGAAGCCGGCGATGTAGGAGACGACGGGCTTGGAGATGTTCTCGGCGATGAACTCTGCTGCGCGCTCCTCGGCATCGCCGCCGATCTCGCCGACCATCACGATCAGCTCCGTCTCGTCGTCCTGCTCGAAGAGGGTGAGGATGTCGATGAAGTCGGAGCCGACGATCGGGTCGCCGCCGATGCCGACGATGCTCGAGTTGCCCAGGCCGGCCTGCTTGAGCTCGTTGCCGATCTGGTAGGTCAGCGTGCCCGACTTGGAGACGACGCCGATCGTGCCCTGCTCGAAGAACTGGGCGGGAATGATCCCGACGTTCGCCTTGCCGGGGCTGAGGACACCCGGACAGTTCGGGCCGATCAGCCGCACACCCGCGTCGCGGGCCTTCCAGTAGGTGGCGAGCATGTCGTGGACCGGGATGTGCTCGGTGATCGCGATCACCGTGCCGATGCCGGCGTCGATGGCCTCGTTGATCGCAGCGCCCGCGAACCGCGCCGGGACGAAGATCATCGACGTGTTCGCGCCCTTCTCGTCGACGGCCTCCTTGATCGTGTCGAAGATCGGGATCCCCTCGACGTCCTGCCCGCCCTTCTTCGGCGTGACGCCGGCGACGACGTCGGTGCCATAGTCGCGGTTGCGAAGGCCGTGGAAGGTTCCCTCGCGCCCGGTCAGGCCCGAGATCACCAGCTTCGTCTCGTTGCCGACGATGATCGACATCAGGCAGCCTCAGCCTTGGCCAGCTCGACGACCTTCTCGGCTGCGCCGAGCATGGTCTTCTCGACGTGCAGGTCGGAAAGGTCGGCGTCGGCGAGCAGCCCCAGCCCCTCTTCGGAGTTGGTGCCATCCAGGCGGACGACCAGGGGCACGCCGATGTCGATCTTGCCGGAGGCCTCGATGATGCCCTTGGCGATCTCGTCGCAGCGGGTGATGCCGCCGAAGATGTTGAAGAGGATCGCGACGACCTTCTCGTCCGAGGTGATCACCTCGAGCGCGTCGATGATCGCCTCGGCCTTGGATCCGCCGCCGGCGTCCAGGAAGTTGGCGGGCTTGCCACCGGCCTGTGCGACAACATCGAGTGTCGACATGCAGAGGCCGGCGCCGTTGCCGAGGATGCCGATGTCGCCGTCGAGCTTCACGTAGGTGAGGCCCTTCTCCTTGGCCATCCGCTCCTGCTCGTCCTCGATGAAGCCCTCCTCGAGACCGGCGAGGTCCTCGTGGCGGTAGAGCGCCGAGTTGTCGATGGTCACCTTCGCGTCGAGGGCGATGACGTCGCGGTCCTTGGTCACCACCATCGGGTTGACCTCGATCAGGGTCGCGTCGCTCTCGTTGAAGGCCGTGAACAGCTTCACCATCATCTCGGCGGTCTTCTCTCGGGCGTCCTCGGGCACGCCGGCGTCGGCGGCGAGCGCGATGGCCTGGGCATCGCCGAATCCCTCATGCGGCTCTACATGGCGGCGAACCAGCGCGTCGGGGTCCTTATCCGCGATCTCCTCGACGTTCATCCCGCCCATGGTCGAGAGCATCGCCAGAAGCTTCTTTGCCGATCGGTCGAGGATGACCGAGGCGTAGTACTCGGCGTCGATCTCGGACGCCCGTTCGACCCAGACCTGATGGACGGTGAAGGGACCCTCGCCGCGCGGTCCTCGGATGTCCATCCCGAGGATGGCACCGGCATGTTCCTCGGCCTCGGCCTTGTCGGCAGCGACCTTGATACCGCCGGCCTTCCCGCGGCCGCCGATCTGCACCTGCGCCTTGATAACGCACGGATAGCCGATCTCCTCGGCCGCCTGCACGGCGCCTTCGACGGTGTCGGCGACTCGGCCCTCCGGGACGGGGACCCCGTGCTCGGCGAAGAGCTGCTTTCCCTGATACTCGAGGAGATCCAAGGCCGCGAGAGGGTACACAACGCCCGCTCAGGCGCGCGGAGGGGGTCGGGAGCGGTCGGAACGTGCAAATTGCCATAATCCCGCGGCTCTCATGGCCCTTCCGAAGCTCAAAGACGTCAAGTGGGTGACCACGGACTGCTATGGCACCCTGATCGATTGGGAGAAGGGCATCGGAGACGCCTTCAAGCGGCAGGCAGACCGCGATGGCCTCACCCTCGACATGAACGCGTTCCTCGCGCGGTTCTTCGAGAACCAGGCGCAGATCATGTCCGGCTCCTACGAGCTCTACGCGGAGGTCCTCCGCAGGGCCGCGGTGCAGACCGCGGAGGAGATCGACTGGACGCTTGAGCCGTCGCGGGCCCAGTTCCTCCCGGACAGCGTCGGGTCGTGGCCCCCTTTTCGCGAGGCGAATGCCGCGATGGACCGGCTCAAGGAGCGATACGAGATCGGGATCATCTCCAACGTCGACGACAAGCTGCTCGGCATCTCGAGGCGTCACCTGCGAACCGAGCTCGATCTCGTGGTCACCGCCCAGCAGGTCCGCAGCTACAAGCCCGACAACACCCACTTGCGTGAGTGCGCCCGCCGGATCGGCGGCAAGAAGGGCTGGGTTCACATCGCCTCGGGCTACGAGACGGATGTCGGCCCGGCGCTGAAGCTGAACGTGCCGACCATCTGGGTCAATCGCCACGGCGAGAAGCTCGAAGGCCGCAAGGCGCCGGACGCCACGGTCAAGAACATCCGCGAAGCCGCGGCGAAGCTCGGCGCGAAGTAGCTAGAAGCACATCGCTTGGCTCTGCACGGTCAGCGTGCCAGTTCCGGAGCCGGCGTTGACCGCGCTGTCGATGAAGCCATTGCCGACGATGCGGCTGTCCGTGTGCACCGGGAACACCGTTGAGCTACCCGGCGTGAACGGGCTGTAGAAGGCCCCGGCCGAGAGCAGTCGCGCGGGCTTCTTCTTCTTTTTCTTGCCCTTCTTCTTCGGCTTCGGGACGAGCGGGCAGGACGACGTCTGGGTCAGCGAGCCGAGCTGCGGCACGGCGGCGGAACTCTGGTCCTGCCTGAACGCCGGCAATTTGAGACCCGTCGCGCAATAGACGTGTGCGGTGATCGTTTGGGCACCGGTGTCATTGTTCTGCGCGACGACCTTCCAATTCCCGACCGACGGGATACCTCCCGCCACCGGACCGCCGCCGACGCTCTCCTCCGGCACGGCGATGGCGCTCGGGCCCGGACCAGTCGTGATCTGGAAGCCCCCGCTGAGGGCGACCGCTCCTGGCGCACAGAGCGCCTGTGCGCTTCCGTTCGCGCCGGAGCCGCTCGGAACCGTTCCCGTCGCGGTGGCATCCGTGATCACCTTGTTGTTGCGCCGGCAGTACGCATAGGCCGTTGCCGCACCTCCCCCGGCGCCGACGAACGCCGACACGCGCCATGTGCTCACGGAGCTTCGGTATGACTCGGTCACCACGAGCCGATTGGTGGCGTCGAACGGCGCGGAGTACCCGCCGCCCACAGCCTGAAGCCCGGAAGGGCAGGTGGCCGAGGCGGCCGAGATGCCCGGCGCCGCGACGGTGGGACCGACGGCGGTTGCGGTCACCACCGGGCCGAGCCCCTTGGGCTTTTTGTGCTTCTTCTTCGCGAGCGCCGCGCTCGGGGCGAGCACCAACACCGCGCTCAGGGTGAACGCGGCGAGCTTTCCTGCTCGGATCCCCTTCTCCCCAGCTCCCACGGCCGGGAACCTAGCCGATTTGGTGCCCGATTCCTACTCGATCTTGGCCAGGAGGTCGCCCGAGTTGACCGCGGCGCCCTCCTTGGCTGCGAGCTGCGTGATCTTGCCCGACTTGTGTGCGGTGATCTCGTTCTCCATCTTCATCGCCTCGATCACGCAGATGAGGTCGCCCTCCGAGACCTCCTGGCCCTCCTCGACCGGGACCTTGAAGACATTGCCTTGGAGCGGCGCAACCAGGTCGTCGCCGGAGGCGGAGCTGCCACCGCCGCCCGAGCGCTCCCGCTTGGGCGGGCGCTTCAGGGCTGCTCCGCTGCCCCCCGCAGCCGGCGCCCCGACCGCGTCGCCGATCACCTTGACGTCGAAGAGCTTGCCGGCCACCTCGACCTTGTAGTCGCGGGTCACGTGCTCCCCGTCGTCCTCGGCGTGGAGCGCCTTCTCGGCCGTCTCCTCCGCGGCCAGCTGCTTGAGCCAGTCGCGATCGCCCACCAGGTCGCGGCAGGTCTCGCCGTCGGCCCACTGCTGGGTGGCGAGGAGCGCCTTGTGGAAGGGGATCAGGGTGGTGACGCCGCCGATCTCGTATTCCTCGAGCGCGCGAATCATCCGGCGCGTCGCATGCTCCCGGTCGACGTCCCAGACGATCAGCTTGGCGACCATCGGGTCGTACATCGGAGTGACCTCGGACCCCGCCTCGACGCCGGAGTCGACCCGGACGCCCGGTCCCGCCGGCTCCCGATAGCTCGTGATCTTCCCCGGAGCCGGCGCGAAGTTCTGGTGGGCCGCCTCCGTGTTGATGCGGCACTCGATCGCGTGGCCGCGCAGCTCGACGTCCTCCTGCGAGATCGACAGCGGCTCGCCGGCCGCGATCATGATCTGCTCCCGGACGATGTCGATCCCGGTGACCAACTCGGTCACGCAGTGCTCGACCTGCACCCGGGTGTTCATCTCGAGGAAGTAATACTCATCGCCGACCTGGAGGCCCTCGACGGTGCCGGCCGAGCGGTATCCGACTGCCGCTGCGGCATCGGTGGCGATCTTGCCGATGCGTTCGCGCATCTCGTCGTCGACCTTCGGGCCCGGCGCTTCCTCGATCAGCTTCTGATGGCGGCGCTGGATCGAGCAGTCGCGCTCGCCGAGGTGGATCACGTTCCCCTTGGAGTCGGCCAGGACCTGCACCTCGACGTGTCTGGGGTCCTCCATGTAGCGCTCGAGATAGACCGTCGGGTCGCTGAAGAACTTCTCGCCCTCGCGGGCAGCGCCCTCGAAGGCATCGGCGAGGTTCTCCTCGTCGACGGCGACACGGAAGCCCTTGCCGCCACCGCCGCCTGCGGCCTTGCAGGCGATCGGATAGCCGATCTCGCGCGCCTGCTTCTTGGCCTCCTCCACGTTTGCCACCGAAGAGGTGGCGCCCGGGACGATCGGGACACCCGCCTCCTGCATCAGCTCGCGGGACCGCGTCTTCGAGCCCATCGCCTCGATCGCCTTCGGCGGCGGACCGATCCAGGTGATCTTGGCTTTCTCGCAGGCGGCTGCGAACTGAGCGTTCTCGGCCAGGAACCCATACCCGGGGTGGATCGCATCGGCGTCGGCGCTCGAGGCGACCTCGATGATCTTCTCGATGTTCAGGTAGCTCTCGGCGGGTGTGGCCGGGCCGAGCAGGAAGGCCTCATCGGCCTCGCGCACGTGCGGAGCGTCGCGGTCGAGCTCCGAGTAGACGGCGATCGAGCCGATCCCCATCTCCTTCAGCGCCCGTGCCACGCGGATGGCGATCTCGCCGCGGTTTGCGATCAGGACTTTCTCGAACACGGCGGGGGAGTATTGCGGGAAAGGCGGAATCCCGGCGTTGCCGGCTAGTCCTTGGCGGCAGCCGCGACCGGCTCGGAGCGCGCCCGGGAACGAGCGGCTAACTCCCGCTCGATCCTCTCGTCCCGCTCCAACTCGGCCTGCTCCTCGGGGTCGTGCTCGACCTCCTTGCGCAGGGCCAGCTGAACTGTGAACAGGGCGGCCACCGCGAGGGTCGCGGCGCCCACGACCCACGGCACGAGGTCGGTGTTGGCCTTGTTCATGATCGTGACCCCGGCGCCGATCAACACAAAGCCGAGGACGTATCGAAGTGCGCCCTGAGGCACGTTGACGGAGAGATTCGATCCCAGGATCACGCCGGGAATGGAGCCGACCATGATGTTGGCAGCCAATCCGAAGTCCACGTTGCCGCTGAAGATGTGCGCGATGGATGCCGCCCAGAGCAGGAGTGCGGCATGGACGACGTCCGTGCCGACCACCTTCCTCGGGGTGAGCCGGTAGACGGCGATCAGCATGATCCCGATCAGGGTGCCACTGCCGGCAGAGCTGAGCCCGATCACGAAGCCCGTGGTGGCGCCGATGCCGACGGCGGCGACCTTGTGGCGAGTGTGCATCACGAAGTCGTCGCGCTCCTGGATCTTGTCGGCGAGGAAGAATCCGCGGAGGAGGGTGGCGGCCCCGACCACCAGCAGGCAGCCGGCCAGGATCGCGAAGACAGTCTCGTCGAGGTTGTCGCCCAGCCTGCGCTTCAGGTAGTCGAGGAACCAGACGCCCGCGATTGCGGACGGGACGCTTCCGGCCGCCATCCAGTAGACGAGCGGCAGGTTCACCGTCTTCAGCTTCAGGTGCCGCCAGCTGCCGGCGGTCTTGGTGACAGCCGCGTAGAAGATATCTGTGCCGATCGCGGTGGTCGGCTTGATTCCGAAGACGAGGACGAGCAGCGGCGTCATCAGGGAGCCGCCGCCCATCCCGGTCATGCCGACCAGGAAGCCCACGCCGAGGCCGAAGAAGATGATTGCTGGATCCATTTTGAGGTCCTGGGAGAGGTGCGCGGCCGTTTGGACGAAGGCCGCTTGTCCACCTTTTCTCCTTTTATGACCGAAAGGGTCCTAAAAGGAGCGGCCACCTTAGCGGAGGGGGCCATTTCCCCCTAATAGCTGGGGTTTCTAGTGCGAATCCGCCCTAGCAGCGGCAGATTTCTCGCCGCGACCTACCGCGTGATCCGGGCGCCGTCGTCCTCGGTGAGCTCCAGGACGCCGGCAGGGATCGTTCCGTCGCGCAGGTCGGCGATGGTGACGTTCTCCAGGACGCGGCGGAGGGAGGCGCGAACCGCGATCCAGACCTCGCTGAGCTGCTGGGCGTTGCCGGGGTACTTCGTCTGTTCGGGCGCTTGGTCCTGGATGTTGGCGAGCGGCCCCTCGACCGCCCGGATCACGGTCGCCAGGGTGATCTCCTCCGGGGGCTGGGCGAGCCAGTAGCCGCCGCGGGCGCCGCGGCGTGCCCGCACCAGCCGGGCGTGCTTCAGCTCGAGCAGGATGTGCTCGAGGAACTGGAGCGGGATGTCCTGCGCCTCGGCGAGCTTCTCGCCCTTCACCGGCTCGTCGCCGGCGGCGGCCATCTCGACCGCGGCGCGCACGGCGTAGTCGGCTTTGGCGGAGATCCTCATATGCTCCGCCGCCGATGATCGACCTTCAGAGTCATTCGACGTACTCCGACGGCGAGCTGTCGCCCGCCGGCGTGGTCGCGGCCGCCGTGGAGGCGGGCGTGACGACCCTCGCGCTCACCGACCACGATGGGGTCGACGGTGTGGCCGAGGCCGGCGAGGCCGCGAGCGGGGCAGGGATCGTGCTGATTCCCGCGACGGAGATGTCGTGCGTCCACGGCAGCATCGATGACATGCACATGCTGGGCTACTGGGTGGACACGATCGCAATCGCGCCGGCCTGCGAGCGTGCGCAGCGCGAGCGCGTCACCCGGGCGCGCGAGATCGTCGAGCGGCTCAACTCCCAGGGCGTGCCGGTCAGCTTCGAGGACGCGATCGCGGTGGCGGGAGACGCGTCCTCGGTGGGCCGTCCCCACATCGCCAAGGCCGCCGGCGCCAAGCCGGAGGAGATGGGGGCTTTCTTCGAAGAGTGGCTGGTGCCCGGTGCGAAGGCCTTCGTGTCCCGCCGCTGGCCGGACGCGGCCGAGGCCACCGAGATCATCCACCGGGCCGGGGGCTCCGCCGTCCTGGCCCATCCGTTCTGGGACATGGACGACCCCAACGAGGTCGCGGCGCTGGTCGAGGACCTCGACCTGGACGGGGTCGAGTGCTTCTACCCCTCGCATGACCGCGCGCAGACGAAGTTCCTGCTGGAACTCTGCAGGGATCGAGGGCTTGCGGCGACCGCCTCGTCTGACTTTCACGGTCCCAACCACAAGATGTTCGACTCCTTCTGCGCCTATCCGACGTATGACCTCGGCGAGCCGGAGCTTCCGCCCCGCCGTTCTGACTGAAATCAGGCGGGCTGAGCCGCTGGGATGAGCTGCCGATCCTCGAGCAGCGCCAGCAGCTTCGCCGCTGACTCCTCGGCGGACTCGTGCTCGGTGTCGAGGGTGAGCTCGGCGTTGAGGGGGGGCTCGTAGGGGTCCGAGACGCCCGTGAACTCCTTGATCTCGCCCTTGAACGCCTTCTCGTAGAGGCCCTTCACGTCGCGCTCCGCGCAGACCTCGACCGAGGCCTTCACGAAGACCTCGATGAAGCGGTCTCCCATCGTCTCGCGAGCCTCGTCGCGGATCTCGCGGTAGGGGGAGATCGCGGCGGTGATCACGGGCACGCCGTTGCGGGAGAGCAGATCGGCCACGAAGGCGATCCGGCGAATGTTCGTGTCGCGGTCCTCCTTCGAGAAACCGAGGCCCTTCGAGAGGTTCTCGCGGACCACGTCGCCGTCGAGCACCTCCACGCGGGAGCCCCGCTCGCGCAGTGCGGTCTCCACGATGTGGGAGATAGTCGTCTTGCCGGCGCCCGAAAGCCCCGTGAACCAGAGGGTGAATCCCTTCTCGTCAGCCATTTGACTGCTGCTCCTTTGCGTATTCGTCGATCAAGATCTGAGCCACCTCGGGGCGGCTGAACTCCTGCGGCGGCTTCTCGCCGTTGCCGAGCATCTCGCGCACCTTCGTGCCGCTCAGGAAGACGTGATCCTCCTGGCCGTGCGGGCAGGTCTTGCCCGACGCCATGCCCTCGCACTTGTTGCACCAGAAGGTGTGCTCGAAGAAGAGCGGCTGGATGCCGAGCTTGTCGATGTCGAGGCCATCGAAGATCTTCTGTGCGTCGTAGGTGCCGTAGTAGTCGCCGACGCCCGCGTGGTCACGCCCCACGATGAAGTGGGTGCAGCCGTAGTTCCGGCGGGCGATCGCGTGGAGGACCGCCTCGCGCGGACCGGCGTAGTGCATCTTCGACGGGAAGACGTTGAGGATCACGCGGTCGTCCGGGTAGTAGTCCTCCATCAGGACCTCGTAGCAGCGCATCCGAACCTCGGCCGGGATGTCGCCGGCCTTGGTCTTGCCGATCAGCGGGTGGATCATCAGCCCGTCGGTGATCTCGAGCGCCGTCTTGGTGACGTGCTCGTGAGCGCGGTGGATCGGGTTGCGGGTCTGGAAGGCGACGATGCGCTTCCAACCCCGGTCCTCGAAGGCCTTCTTGGACTCGGCCGGGCTCAGCTGGCGCTTGGTGAAGGCCTCCTCGTGGTCGGGAAGCTCGTCGACCTCGTAGGTGCCTGCGATGCAGCGGGCGCCCTCCTCGTAGATGGCCGCGACGCCCGGATGCTCCTTGTCGCCGGTGCCGTAGACCTTCTCGGCCTCGGCGTCCAGGTCGCGCTCGAAGATCTCCGTCACGTTGAGCCGGCCGAGCGGCTTGCCCTCGTCGGAGGAGACCTCGATGGTGTCGCCCTCGGAGGCGTCGAGATCGGTCGCCAGCGTGATCGGGATCGGCCAGTACTCGCCGTTCTCCAAGGTCATGTTCTCCACCACGCTCCTCCAATCCTCGGACCCCTGGGGGCCGGTGAGCGGGGCGAAGCCGCCGTTGCCGATCATCTCGAAGTCGGCGGTCTGGCGGTCGGTCAGCTGAAGCTTGAGGGCAGTCTGTGTCATGGCGTCCTTGAGTGGATAAAGGTGATCAGTTCGGTCAGGAAGGTCTCACGAGGCGGGGTAGGGTAGCGGCTTCCCCATCAGGCGGGATCGTCTGCGATCCCTACCCGTGCAGCCCGCACTCGGTCTTCTCGAGGCCGGCCCAGCGCCCGGCGCGGTCGTCCTCGCCCGCACCCGGCTTGCGGGTGCAGTGCGTGCATCCGATCGAGGGATAACCCTGATCGTGAAGAGCGTTATAGGGGATGTCGTGCTTGCTGATGTAGGACCAGACCTCCTTCTCGCTCCAATCCGCGAGGGGATTGAGCTTCCAGAGCCCGAAGCGCTTGTCCCAGCCGAACTTCGGCGCGCCGGCACGGGTCTGTGAGTCCGAGCGCCGGATCCCTGACACCCAGACGTCGACCGCGGCGAGCGCCGAGCGCATCGGCTCCACCTTGCGGATTCCGCAGCAGGCATCCGGGTCGCGGCTCCACAGCTCGTCGCCGTAGAGGCCCTTCTGCTGTTCGAGGGTGATCGAGCTGTAGCGATGGAAGTTGACGCCGAAGCGCTCCTCGAGGCGCGCCTTGGTCTCGTAGGTCTCCGGGAAGAGCACGTCGGTGTCCAGGTAGAAGAAGCGCGCATCGGGGTTGATCGCGTGGGCCATGTGGACCGTCACCGAGCTCGTCTTCTGGAAGGAGCAGGCGATGTACATCCGCGGGCTGAAGGTGTCGAGCGCCCAGCGGAGCGCCTCCTCGGCGCTGGCGTCCTCGAGCTCGGCGGCGACGACCTCGGGGTCGAAGCCGAGGGAATCGAGCTCCGCCGAGGGGACCGCGGCATGCTCTGTGGCCGGGGTGGCCATCTTCAGGCGTGGCTCCTGCGTCGCAATCCCAAGTCGCGGCGGCTTCGCCGCCGCTCCGATATGGAGCTCCTTGTCGCCACTAGACCGCGCACTCGCCTTCGCCCCGCTCGACCTTGTAGGGCTCGGACCGGTTCCAGTCGATGAAGAACATCAGGTTGTCCGCGCTGAACTCGACCGGCAGCTTCAGGTCCGAGATCAGCTCCTCGAACGCGTCGAAGCCTGTTCGGTCGACGAAGGCGTTGAAGTCCTCGCCGTCCTCGCGGTTGTCCTCGTAGTGGCGGATCCACCGCTCCACCGCGTCCGGAACGCGTTTGGCGGGCAGGCGGGCCTTGAGCCGATGGCCGAAGACGACGTCGCCACCCTCGAAGTTGCCGGCGATGTGGGGAATGTACGCCGGGATCGTGTGCTCGCCGACCTTGATGGAGGCGCCGTAAAAGCCGATCGTCGCGATGTGGTGCTGCGAGCAGCCGTTCGGGCAGCCGCTCATCTTGATGTGGATCTGCTTGGTGAGCGGGTCGGTGATCTCCATCGCCTCGAGGCGCCTCTGGAGCTCGGCGTTGAGGCCCATCGAGGCCGTGATCCCGAGCTTGCAGCTGTCCGTTCCAGGGCAGCTGACCACGTCGGTGATCGTGAAGGCGCCCGCATCGGCCAGGTTCAGGTCCTGCAGCCGCACCCAGATGTCGTAGAGGGATTCCGGGCGGACCCAGCGCAGCACCAGGTTCTGCTGGACGGTGGTGCGGGCGAATCCGCTGGTGAAGTCGCGCATGATCGCTGCGAGCCCCCGGAATTGCTCGGGCGTCAGGTCGCCGCGCGTGACCTTGACGGTGACCGTGGCGAAGCCGTCCTGGCGCTGGGGAGCGACGTTCGCGTCGACCCAGGCGTCGAACTCGCCCTTGTCGCCATTGGGAGTGCCGTAGCTCTCCGGCACGGCCGGGGCGTCGCCCTCCTCGTCGTGAACGTAGAGGAGGTGGTCGATGGTGAAGTCGCGCTCATCGACCCAGTCGCCCTCGAGCTCCTCGTCGACCAGCTCGCGGAAGGCGTCCATGCCGATCTTGTCGACCAGGACCTTGATGCGGGCGCGCATACGGTTCTCGCGCAGCCACTCCTGGCGGTCGAAGATGCGCAGCGCAGCCTCGGTCCACTTCAGGTAGTCGCCGTTGTCGAGCTCGACGAACTCATTCAGGGTCGGGGCGATGCGGGGCTGGATCGAGGTGCCGCCGCCGATCCGGATCTCGACCCCCTTCACCTGCTTGCCGTCGATCTCCCTCACCTTGGGGATGAAGCCGACGTCGTGGATGCCGGTGATGGCCCGATCGGCGTCGCTGGCGGTGAAAGCCGTCTTCACCTTGCGGGGCATCAGCTGCGTGGTCGGGTGGCGGACGAAATAACGCGTATAGGCCGCGGCGTAGGGGGTGATGTCGAAGGGCTCGTCGTCCGCGACTCCGGCCCACGGGTCGCCGGTGACGTTCCGGATCGTGTTCCCGCATCCCTCGCGCGAGGAGAGGCCGGCTGAACTGATCTGCCGGATCAGCTCAGCCATGTCGGCAAGAGGGATGTGATGGATCTGGATGTTCTGGCGGGTCGTGATGTGACCCTTGTTGAGGGGTGCGAACTGCTCGACCACGTCCGCGAACGTCTCCATCTGCTCGGGGTTCACGCCGCCGAACGGAAGCTTGATGCGGCACATCTGCACGTCGGGCTGGCGCTGGCCGTAGACACCCTGCTTCAGGCGGAAGCCGATGAACTGCTCCTCGGTCTGCTCGCCCCGCAGGAAGCTGGCCGCCTCGGTGTCGAAGTCGTCGAACTCGCGCTCGAGGATCGGAATCACGTGCCCGGGGACGTTGTCGTAGGTCTCCGGGTTCTCGAGTGAGCCGACCTTCCCCTTGCCGGTCTGCTTCTTCCCCGGATCCTGCTTCAGGGTCCCGGGGTCGGCCAGCTTCTTGGCGGGCACGGGAGTGCCATTGCCTGACTTCGATCCGGCGGCGGTCTTTGTGGCCGCCGAATCGGGCGGGGGGGCTGAGACGGGCTCCATGGAAACCGGCATTCCTTTCATCGACGTAGCCTTGCCCGGGCCGCCCAATCTAGCAAACCTGATCGAGTTTCAGGTGATTACGCGGGCGGGCACGACGTCGCAGGGTAGCCGCGCCCGCCCCGCGACTACATCTGGCCGTGGACCGCGAGGATGTTCCCCGACGGGTCCTTGAACCAGGCGATGCCGCCCGCCGGCCCGTTGCGGTCGATCCCCTTCTCGTCCTGGTCGAATTCGTCGTAGCGCTCGAATGCGACGCCCTTGCCGGCCAGCTCATCAACTGCGGCCTCCACGTCGTCCACCGGGAAGTTGAGGATCGTGTAGTTCGCCGGTGCCATGTCGTCCTTGGGGTAGATCAGGACCGGGCGATCGCTCGCCAGGTCAAGCTCCAGGAGCGGCTCCGGCGCTCCAACATCGAGATCCTTGATGTCGAGCCCGAGCGTCTCGCCATAGAACCGCTTGGTCTCCGCGATGTCCTTGACCGCGAAACCGCTGTACGCCTTGCTGTCGGTGAGCATGTCGTCTCCTCTCGATTTTGAGTTCACCCATAGGGACCGGGGGCTGATGCGAGACTCATCGCAGTGACCGAGATACCCGTTATCTCCGGAAAGGCCGTGCTCGAGGCGATCGATCCTCGGACGGCCATCGAGCGGACCAGAGAGGCATTCGAGCGCTATGCGAGCGGCGAGTGGGAGATGCCGGCGAAGGTCTATCTCGACAGCCCGCCGTACGGCGACTTCAGAGCCATGCCGGCGCGGGGCGACGGGATCGCCCTGCTCAAGTGGGTGACCTCGTTCCCCGGCAACACCGTCAGGGGACTGCCTGTGGTCCGCGGCGAGGTGCTCCTCTCCGACGCCGAGACCGGGGAGGAGCTGGCGGTGGTCGAATGCTCTTCGGTCACCTCCCTGCGGACGGGCGCGGCCGCGGCGGTGTCGGCTCAGGTTCTGGCCCTCGACGAGGCCGCCTCGGTCGGCATCGTGGGCTGCGGGGTGAACGGGGCCTGGTCGGCCCGCTGCCTGGTGGCCGCCGGCTACCGGGAGGGCGTCTGCGCGGACGTGCGCCCTGAGGCCGCCGCTGCGCTCGCGGATGAGCTCGGCTGGCGGGTCGGCGACCGGAAGGAGGCAGCTGCCCAGGACGTCGTGGTGACCGTCACGCCCGGGCGGGAGCCGGTGATCCTGGCGGAGGAGCTGTCTCCGGGCCAGCACTTCGCGGTACTCGGCGCCGACGCGCACGGCAAGCAGGAGGTGGAGCTCGACGCGATCCGACGGTGCACGTTGTTCTGCGACGAGTGGGAGCAGGCGAGCGCCGGGGGCGAGCTCGCGAACGGCGTCGAGGCCGGGGTGATCTCCCGCGACGACGTCACCCAGATCGGAGACGTGATGGCCGGTGACTCCACCTGGACGCGATCGGACGGCGAGATCACGTTGTTCGACTCCACCGGTCTGGCGATCCAGGACCTGGCGATCTGCCGGGAGGTCTACGGACGCTGGCGCGAGGGGAAGGTCGACGCCACGGTTGTCAGCCTCTGAGGCCGCGGCCCGCCGAGAAAGTCAACAGCGGCAATGAAGGGGGAGGGCCGGAACGCTGCCGTGCTCCTCTGGGGCGCGTGGAGACCTTCGGTGTCCATAGGCACCCAAAGTCTCCGCACGGCGCCGATTGCAGCCTTGACGGGGCCATAGCACCTGAAAGGCTGCAAACGACCGCTGGGCCGACCTCCTTCATTGCCGGTGTCGAAGTACGTCCCCCACCCGCCGCGTCTTCTTGCACTTGCCCTTCTTCGCGGCGGCGGCGCGCTTCCGGGGCTTCTTGCACTTCTTCTTCTTCGAATTCTGCCTGGGAGGGGGAGTTCCCGGAGGCGGAGGCGGCGGGCCGCCGTCCGTCAGGGTCACGTTGTCGAGGTCGTAGGTCTCGCCGGTCCCGTCAGGGCCGACGTCGACCATCACCGCGACCTCGTCGCTGTCGGCGATCAGGCTCTGGAAGACGGCCTGGGTGGGCTCGGTGCAATCGCCGCCCAGATAGGGGCAGACATTCCAGTCCGCCGTCTCATCGAGTCGTATCGAGAGCGTGTGAAAGCCGATGCCCGTGTCCGTCGGAATCACCCCGTCGAGGTAGTCGGGCCCGCCCGGAAGCAGGAAGAACTCGGCTCCGAATGCCGGCGTCACGCTGGAGCGAAGGTCGAAGGAGGCGGAGCCGCCGTAGTTGGCGCCGAGATTCTCGTCGATGAAGGGGCTGTAGAAGGTGAGCAGTTGGCAGGGTTCGATTCCCGTGGAGCAGCCGGTCTCCGAACCGGTGTCCCTGGCGGTGAGCCGCCCACCGGGGTTGCCTCCGCTCGCCGCGAATCCGGCTGACGTGAATGTCTTGCCGTTGTCCTGGCTCTGCTGCCAGCCCTGGTTGTTGCTGGTGAAGGTGTAGTCGAGGGGCACCGCGCTCGCCGATCCCGCGAACGACAGGATCGCCGCGGTTGCCAGCAGCGCAATGACACCCACCATCCTGATGCTTCCCTCCGTGCGGATCCATCCGCACATGGCCAACCCCCTGGTCGGTTGTCAGGCCAGCGTAGGCCGCGTGGGTGTACGAATCAACCTGAGCGTCCGTCCACTCGGCCGATCAAGAGGCGGCGGGCGCCGCCCTGCCGGCCGCCCGCCGCCAACTCTCCTCCCAAGCTCAGTCGACGTCTGAGCCCTCGACGAGGAACGCCACGCGGACGTGGGCGCGCCACTCGTCGAGGTTCTCTCCGCGCAGCCCGGTGGAGACGACGTCGATCGCGCGAATGTTCCGAAGCGAGCTCTGCGCCTGCTTCAGCGCCTGCTGCGCGGCGTCATCCGAAGACTTCTTGGAGCTTCCGACCAGCTCAATGATCTTTACGACGGCCACACGGCCTCCTCTTCGTCAGCCAAGCGATGGTTTGCGGCAAGTGTTCTATTGCACTTGCGGCCGTCGTACAAGCTCGCTCAGGCACCGGGCGCGATCCCCCAGCCGCTTCCGAGCCCGAGCGGGGTGCTCACGCCCTCCTTCAGCGCGGCCCGTTGCCAGCGGCTGGTCTGCGCCGTAGCCGGCGCCGGGGCGGACTCCCAGAGAAAGCGCTCGAGGGCGGCCGCGATGGCGGCGGCCTCGTCGGGCTCCGCCGCAGTGCTCTGGACCTCGATCCGCGGCCGGGGAGGGCTCTGCTTGCCGTTGCGCGCCACTAGAGAGGGATGTTGCCGTGCTTGCGCTTGGGCCCTTCGACCCGCTTCGTCTGGAGGGTCCGGAGCGCGCGGATCAGCTTGGGCCGCGTCTGGTGCGGCTCGATCACGTCGTCGATGTAGCCGCGCTCTGCAGCCGAGTACGGGTTGGCGAAGTGGGCCTTGTAGTCGTCGATCAGCTTGGACCGGCGCTCGTCGGGCGTCGGCGACTTGGCCAGGTCGCGGCGGTAGATGATGTTGACCGCGCCCTCCGGTCCCATCACGGCCACCTCCGCGGTCGGCCAGGCGAAATTGAAGTCGGCGAGCATGTGCTTGGAGTTCATGACGTCGTAGGCGCCGCCGTAGGCCTTGCGGGTGACGACCGTGAGCTTCGGGACGGTCGCCTCGGTGAACGCGTAGAGCAGCTTGGCCCCGTGGCGAATGATCCCGCCCCACTCCTGCGAGGTCCCGGGCAGGAAGCCGGGGACGTCGGTGAAGGTGAGCAGCGGGACGTTGAAGGCGTCGCAGGTGCGGACGAAGCGCGCGGCCTTCTCGGAGGCCTCGATGTCGAGCACTCCGGCGAGGAAGGCGGGCTGATTGCCGACGATGCCGACCGGGTGGCCGTCGAGGCGCGAGAAGCCGCAGATGATGTTCTTGGCGAAATGCTCGTGGACCTCGAAAAACTCGCCGTCGTCCACGATCCGGGCAACGACCTCGCGCATGTCGTACGGCTTCTGTGGGTCGTCGGGCACGAGCGTGTCGAGCTCCGGATCCTCACGCTCGGGATCATCGGTCGGCTCGACGCGCGGCGGCAGCTCGAGGTTGTTGAGCGGCAGGAAGCTCATCAGGTAGCGGGCATCCGCGAGGCACTGCTCCTCGTCGTCGGCGGCGAAGTGCGCGACACCCGACTTGGAGTTGTGGCTCATCGCCCCGCCGAGCTCCTCGAACTCGACCTCCTCTCCGGTCACCGTCTTGATCACCTCGGGGCCGGTGATGAACATGTGGGAGGTCTCCTTGACCATGAAGATGAAGTCGGTCATGGCGGGGGAATAGACGGCGCCGCCGGCACAGGGGCCCATGATCAGGCTGATCTGCGGGATCACGCCCGAGCATTGGACGTTGCGGACAAAGACATCGCCGTAAGCGCCCAGGGAGACAACGCCCTCCTGGATCCGCGCGCCGCCGGAGTCGTTGATGCCGATCACAGGCGCACCCACCTTGGCGGCAAGGTCCATGACCTTGACCATCTTCTCCGCCATCACCTCGCCGAGGGAGCCGCCGAAGACCGTGAAGTCCTGAGAGAAGACGAAGACGGTGCGCCCGTCGATCGTGCCGTAGCCCGTCACGACCGCGTCGCCGTAGGGGCGCCGCTTGTCCATCTCGAACTCGTAGGTCCGGTGGCGGACGAAGGTGTCGAGCTCCTCGAAGGAGCCCGGGTCGAGCAGCTTCTCGATCCGCTCCCGGGCGGTGAGCTTGCCCTTGGCGTGCTGCTTCTCGACGGCTTCCTCGGAGCCCGCGTGGATCGCCTCCTCGCGCAGTTCGCGGAGGTAGGCGAGCTTCTCCTCATGGGTGACGGGGTTCTTCTCTCTCATTGGGCGGCGATTCTACGTGCCCAGCTGGCTGTCGCGGCTCTTCGGGGCGACCACGACGCCGCTTCGGCCTCGCCCCTCTCCGCGATGACAGCACCCAGCTCTTGCCACCGGGGCCTCGACGAAGCGCCGCGAGGCTCCAGGCGTAGGCGATTGAGATCGCGGATAACGGTCCCGAACCAGAGGAGGGCCGCCTTCAGCTGCCGTCCGTGGCAGGTCGAGCCAGATGAGGCCGACGTACCAGGCGACGACCAGGTGGATCAGATAGATCCCGTAGCTGACCCCGGCGAGCTTGGCCGCTCGGCCTGTTCTCGAAGGGCCGCTGCAGCCAGAGGGGCCGCGAGAATGGCGGAAGCCATCAGGCCGCGCGGGACGCGGAGAAGACCATCGTCAGGACGGGCGTCTCCCTGCGGGCGGTGCTGCCGCCGATGATCCCGGTGGAGGCGTCGATGCGTGACGGCCGTAGAAGTAGGCGCAGATCGCGGCGAGCGAGGGAGAGCGCAAAGGCGATCAGCGCCCTGTCCGCAGTCGCTGAAGCAGGACCTTCCAATCTCGACGTACGCCCAGGCGCCGGTCATGCCCAGCGCGAAGGAGAACGCCCATCCCGGCAGTTCGTCCGTGCGATCAGCTGGCCGATCCAGGTCGCCTCGTTGCTGTGATCGAGCCCCAGACGCCCGGCAGGTGGATCACAGCCAGCTCTCCACCCGAGGGTGATCAGCCAGCCGAATGGCCAGCCCAGCCAGTGGATGCCGGTAGTAGGACCGGGCGATGAACGGGAAGACGAAGTAGAAGCAGACGATCACCGAGACCATCCAGAGCGCGCCGTTGATCCCGAGCCCGATCTGAAAGGTGCCGTCGAAGAGCCGGATCGGCATCTGGAGCGCGGTGAAATGGATCGGCAGATCGCAGGAGCCGGCGCAGGAATGTAGGTCGCCTGGCCCGGGGAGATATAGCGCCATCGCGATCAGGACGGCCACCAGGCTGAGCCAGTAGGCGGGGTAGATCCGAATGAATCGCCGGCGGTACGAAGCGCCCGGCACCGCCCACGTCGCCTCCTCCGAGATCACCTGCATGAAGAGCACGAAGCCGCAGATGATGAAGAAGGCGTCGACGACGTTGCCGAGGATGCCGTAGGCAAGCGTTTGGAGCGGACCCTCCTTCCCCTGCAGGATCACCTTCGAGCCCGATGCCGACGTGCAGGCTCACGATGCCCAGAATCGCGTAGCCGCGGAACCCGTCGAGGACGGGCATGCGGCCCGATGGGATGGAGGCCGGCGAGGTCAACTCACGGCGCGCCCGTCCCCGGCTGGGCGGTCTGCGAGGTCGTGGCCCTTCCGGCGGCCCATTCCGCCACCGGCAACTCGACGAACCGGCGGGACAACATCGAGTAGACGATCGACGTGCCGAGGACGGCGAGGTAGAAGAGCCCGGTCTTTACCGCTCCCGCGTCGACCCAGCCCGGGAACACGGTGATCATATAGACGATGACCGCCGCCTGGATCAAGAAGATCCCGTAGCTGAGCTCGCCGAGCCACCTGATCGGGCGGTTGACGAACGGGATGCGCATCCAGTCAGGACCGACCAGCACCAGGAGCATTGCGGCGCCGACCGCGGCCGACCAGAGGAGCGGGATCAGAATGGACCCGCGAGCGACCGTGGGGGCGAGAGCCCCGTGCACGTCCGCCGCCCGGTTGCCGATCAGATAGATGGCCAGGGCGAGCAGTGCGAGGACCAGAGGGAAAAGCCGCAGCGCGGCGCGCTCGAGCGCCAAGTCGGATCGCATGGCGCGAACGCGCTCGTAGGTCCAGGCCAGAGTCATTCCGGTCGTGAACGTGAACGCCCAGCCCGGGAACTGGTCGATGAGGAGCACGTTGAAGATCCTCGAGACCGCCTCAGGATTGTCCTGGATCTGGATCGCATCGAAGACACCCGGCAGGTGCGTGACGGATTCCCTCCAAGCGATTGAGATGAGGGCGGCGGTGAGCAGCCCGAACCAGGGATGGCGGTAGTAGGCGCGCGCGATCAGGGGGAACACGAGGTAGAAGGCGAGGAGCACGGAGACGAACCAGAAGGCCGTATCGACCGCGAACCCGATCTGGGGGGCGGTGTCGAAGAGGCGTACGGGCATCTGCAGGCCCGGAACTGGACCACGAGGTCGAACGCGCTCGGGGTCACAGCGAAGTCCGGCATGTGGATCGCCATCGCCACCAACAGGACGACGAGGCAGAGCCAGTAACCGGGATAAATCCTGGCGGCCCGGCGACGGTAGAAGCTCGCGACGCTGCCGAGCTCGCCCTGCGGCGACCACCTGCCGGAAGAGCCCGAAGCCGCTGATGATGAAGAAGGCGCCGAGCACCTGACCGACAGTGCCATCAGCGAGGATCTCGACGGCGCTGCCGTTCCCCTGCAGGATGACCCAGAGGCCCAGCACGTGCAGGCTGACGATCCCGAGCGCCGCCCAACCGCGAAAGCCGTCCAGCGCCGGGATCCGTTCCATGGCTTCCGGCAGCCCGCCGGCGTCTCTCTCCACCACGGCCGCTAGAAAAACGCGCCGCCGCGGTACTCGCCGAAGACGTCGCGCATTGCGTTGCAGACATCGCCGATCGAGCCGCCGGCTCGGAGTGCCTCCTTGATCGGCGGCAGCAGGTTGCCGTCGCCCTGCGCCACGTCGCGCAGGGACTGGAGCCGCTCATCGAGGATCTTCTGGTCACGCGCCTCCTTGAACTTCGCGAGGCGAGCGAGCTGGCGCCTCTCGGACTCCGGGTCGACCTTGAGGATGTCGACGTCATCGACCACGTCGGTGACGTACTTGTTGACCCCGACGATGATGTCCTGGCCGGTCCGGTATCGCTCCTGGTAGGAGTTCGCCGACTCCTCGATCTCGCGCTGCATGAACTCGAGGGCGTTCACCGAGCCGCCGAGGTCCTCGACCTTCTGCATCAGCTCCCAAGAGCGCTCCTCGACCTCGTCGGTGAGCGACTCGATGAAGTAGGAGCCTGCGAAGGGGTCCACGGTGTCGGCGACGCCGGATTCGTGCGCGAGCACCTGCTGGGTGCGGAGCGCGATCCGGGCGGAGCGCTCGGTCGGCAGGGCCAATGCCTCGTCGAAGCCGTTGGTGTGCAGCGACTGCGTCCCGCCGGCGACCGCGGCGAAGCCCTGGAGCGCGACGCGGATGATGTTCACCTCCGGCTGCTGGGCCTGGAGGGTCACCCCGCCCGTCTGGGTGTGGAAACGGATCATCTGCGCCTTCTCGTCGGTGGCGCCGAAGCGGTCCCGCATGATCTTCGCCCACATCCGCCGGACGGCTCGGAACTTGGCGATCTCCTGGAAGACGTTGTTGTGGCCGTTGAAGAAGAAGGCGAGCCGCTGGCCGAACTTGTTCACGTCGAGCCCGGCGGCGATGCCGCCCTCGACGTAGGCGATCGCGTTGGCGAGGGTGAAGGCGACCTCCTGGACCGCCGAGCAGCCCTTCTCGCGCATGTGGTAGCCCGAGATCGAGATCGTGTTCCACTTCGGCACGTTCTCGTCGCAGTAGGCGAAGATGTCGGTGGTGAGCCGCATCGTCGGCTCCGGCGGGTAGATGTAGTTGCCGCGCGAGATGTACTCCTTGAGCACGTCGTTCTGGACCGTGCCCCGCAGCTCCGCCGACGGGATGCCCTGCTCCTCGCCGACGAGCTCGTAGAGGAGCAGGAGGATCGCGGCGGGGGCGTTGATCGTCATCGAGGTCGAGACCTCGGCGAGCGAGATCTGGTCGAAGCAGATCCGCATGTCCTCGATCGTGTCGATCGGGACGCCGGTGCGGCCGACCTCGCCCTGGCAGAGCGGATCGTCGGAGTCGCGGCCGAGCTGGGTCGGCAGGTCGAAGGCCATCGAGAGCCCGGTCGAGCCGTGCTCGGTCAGGTAGCGGTAGCGCTCGTTCGTGTCCTCCGGGCTGGCGAAGCCGGCGTACTGGCGCATCGTCCAGAGCCGGTCCCGGTACATCCCGGGATGGATGCCGCGGGTGAAGGGGTACTCGCCCGGCTCACCGAGGCGCTCCTGCAGGCCCGGCTTGAGGTCGTCCTCCTCGTAGAGGCGCTTGATGTCAATGCCCGAGTCGGTGATGACCCGGCCCTCGCGCTCGTCCTCGGGGAGCACCGGTGCGATGTAGCGATCGAGGTCCTCGTCGACCGCATCCCGCTGCTCGTCCTTTGGCCGGGTCGCCATGCGGCAAGGATAGATACGGAGCTGAGCGAGAGCGCTACGGGGCTACCGCGATGGCGAGCTTGCCCTGGGTGTGCTTCGCCTGGAGATCGGACAGCGCGGCCCCGGCCTCCTCGAGGGGGTAGGTCCTCTGGATGGGAACGCTGAGGGCGCCGTCGGCCAGGAGCCGGCCGAGTTCGTCCAAGGCACCGTCGTCCGTCGACCCGCCGATGTTGTGACGGCCGGGGCCAGCGCCGGCTGCCCCCACGGGAGAGGCTGCGCGTCCGCCTTGGGCGAGGGCTGCCGCGAAGACCTCGAGCTCGTCCGGGGTGCGGGAGACGGCGTCGATCAGGACCGCGACGCCACCGTCCTCGAGCTCGCGGGTCTGGGCGACGACATCGCCGTCTCGGGAGATCACGTGAGCCACGCCCAGGTCGACCAGAAATCCCTCGTCCTCCGGGAGTCCTGGGGCGATGATGTGCGCGCCTGCGCGCTTTGCCAGCTGAACGGCGAAGCACCCGACTCCTCCCGCGGCGCCGACGATCAGGACGGTCTCACCAGTCTGGATCTGGAGCGCCTCGATCGCGGCCATCGCGGTCAGGGCGGCGACCGGAGCGGCACCGGCGCTTGCGAAGTCAACGCTCTCCGGTTTCCGGGCAGCCTGCCCGGCCGGGACGACGGCGATCTCCGTCCAGGCGCCACCGTGGACGTCCGGGTCAACGGCCGGCGCGAACCCGAAGACTTCCTCGCCGCCTTCAAAGGAGTCCACACCGGCGCCGACGGCCTCGACGACTCCGGCGAAGTCCCTGCCGAGGGTTATGGGGAACCGGTACTCGGCGAAGTCGCGCATCATGCCGCCGGCCACGGCGGCATCCACCGGGTTCACTGATGAGGAGTGGACTCGAACGGCGATCTGCCCCTCGCCCGGTTCGGGCGCCGGGAGGTCGTCGCGAAGCCGAAGCTCAGAGTCGAAGTCCTCGAGGACGATCGCCTTCATCGCCCAGGATCATTGCACAGTCAAGTATTCGCCCTTGAGACTCCACCCGCTCCAGCAGAGCATCGAGCCGGACGTGTGCGAACTGGCCGTAGGAGGGAGGCGGATCGAGCTGATCGATGTAGTCGGCCACCCAGAAGCCCCGCTCGCCGTGCAGCAGCTGCGCGCACTGCAGCGGTGAGAGCGGCCGGAAGGAGGATTCGTTCAGCTCGTCGATCGCAGCGTCCACGTGTTCGCGGACCGGGTGAAGGCGCTCCGCGCTCCACTCCTCCCAGTAGCCGGAGCGCTTGCCGTATGAGGTGCCGTCGCAGTGTGCGACGAAGCCGCACTCGGCGAGCTCGCGCGCGCGTGCCTTCTCGGCGGTGCACGCCTTCTTCGATCCCCGGAAGGAGCTCAGGTCCTCGTAGAGGTCGGGCCGCAGTCGCAGCGCGAACCGCTTGACGAGCCCGGCGGACTTGTAGCCGCGCAGGTGCTGGGCGAACCGCTCCTCGGGGCTCCGGGCGCTGGATCCCACATATACCCAGGGGATCCGCGGTTCGCGCCTGCGACCCACGGCGCGGTCCAGCTCGATCACGTAGACGCGCTTCTCAGAAGCCAAAGAAGCGACGCCGCTTCTTCTTCCGCGCGGGCTCGGGCTGTGGGTCCTCGACGACTGCGACCACGGGCTCGGGCTCCTCGATCTCCTGCTCCTCGGGCTCCGGTTCCTCGTCGGGCTCGGGCTCCACATCGGGCACGGGCTCCACGGGTGCGGGCGTCTCCGGCTCCGGAGACTCGCTGATGCTCTCGAAGGGGCGCTTCGTGGGTGTGGCGAGCTCATCGATCACCGCGTCGAGCCAACCCTCGAGCTTGGTCGGCTCGGAACCGTTCTCCGCGGTGACGCTGACGTTCGTCCCCCATCCTTTCTCGGCGATCTCGATCTCGATCCAGGCCTCATCGGAGGTGCGCCAGGCGAGCTTCGACTCCTCCTCGCGCTCGTAGACCGTGACCTCGGCTGCGTGCCCAACCAGTGCGCACATCAGGCCCTGCATGCGGCCGGGATGATCGAGCTGCTCCCAGACCTCGGGCGGAGACTTGACCAGGGTGCGGCTTGCGGTCTTCATGGTGTCGGCATTCGTGCGCAGCACTGGCCCTCCTGCTCGCCGATTGGAAATGGGCGAAACCGCCCGGTCACCGCGCGAGGAACGCTTCGATCGCAGCGGCCGCGCGTGGCCCCGCCTTGCCGTCCCAGAGAGGGATCTCGGGCGGCTTCTCCGGCAGGTCGGTCGTCAGCGAGCGCTCGGCGGCCTCGCTGAGCGCCACCGGGTCCACGCCGATCAGCTCGTTGGTGCCGAGCTCGATCGTGATCGGCCGCTCCGTGGTGGTGCGATAGGTGAGGCAGGGGGTGCCGAGCACGCTCGTCTCCTCCTGCACCCCTCCGGAGTCCGTGATGACCAGCCGCGCCTCGGCCTCGAGGGCGATGAAGTCGTCGTAGTCCATCGGCGGGGTGAGGAGGACCTTGCCCCATCCGGCGCCGGACCCGGCCAGGCGATCCCGGGTGCGGGGATGGACGGGGAAGATCACCGGGATGGAGTCGGCGAGGCCGGCGAGCACCTTCATCGTCGGGCCGAGCTTCTCCGGGTCGTCAACCAGCGCCGGCCGGTGGAGGGTGACCAGCACGAACTCCCTGCTCTTCAACGCATTGCGCCCGAGCACGGCGGCCCGGTTCACGCCCTCGAGCAGGCGGAAGAGGCTGTCGATCATCGTGTTGCCGACCAGTTGCACGCCGTCGCCGAGGATGTCCTCGGTGGCGAGGTTCTCGACGGCGTCCGGGGAGGTGCAGAGGAGCACATCGGAGATCCGGTCCGTCAGGACGCGGTTGACCTCCTCGGGCATCTCCCAGTCGCGGGAGCGCAGCCCCGACTCGATGTGTGCCACCGCGACCTGGAGCTTCGTGGCAGCGAGCGCGGCGGCGAGGGTGGAGTTGACGTCGCCGGCAACGAGGACGAGGTCGGCAGGATGCTTCATCAGGTCGGCTTCCACGCCGGTCAGGGCCGCCGCGGTCTGCTCTCCGTGCGTCCCCGAGCCGACCTCCAGGTTCGCGTCGGGCTCTCGCATCCCGAGGCGCTCGATCAGGCCTCCGGACAGGGCGCGGTCGTAGTGCTGCCCCGTGTGAAGGAGACGAAGCGAGACATCGCCCGAGGCCTCCAGGGCGGTGATCACCGGAGCGGACTTGACGAAATTGGGTCGCGCGCCGACGACTGCGAGCACCGAGGCGGTCACAGCGGAGCAAGCTAGCGGCTGGATCGCCTCCGGTAGTGTCTCGACGCGATGCCTGGCAACGAAAGTGGCGCGGTTGTGGTCACCGGGGCTTCGAGCGGAATCGGCCGAGCGACTGCGCTCCTCCTCGACAAGAAGGGCTATCGGGTGTTCGCGGGGGTCCGCAAGCAGGCCGACGCGAAGTCGCTGGCCGAGGACGGCTCGGATCGGCTGACCCCGATCACGATCGACGTGACCAAGGAGCGCTCGATCAAGTCGGCCAAGGACGAGGTCGAGCAGGCGGTCGGCAACGAAGGTCTGGTCGGGCTGGTCAACAACGCCGGTGTCGGCGATGGGGGTCCCGTCGAGACCATGGACCTGGACATCCTGCGAAACGTGCTCGAGGTGAACCTGGTCGGCCAGGTCGCCGTCACGCAGGCGTTCCTGCCGATGATCCGCGAGGCGCCGGGGACGATCGTCTTCATCGCGTCGATCGGCGGCCGGATCGCGAGCCCGTTCATGTCCCCGTACAACACGTCCAAGTTCGCTGTCGAGGCGCTCGGCGAGTCCCTCCGGCAGGAGTTGGCTCCCTGGGGCATCGACGTGGTGGTGGTCGAGCCGGGAAGCATCGACACTCCGATCTGGTCGAAGGGCGCTGAGACGATCGAGGACCAGTTCTCGAAGATGCCGCCGAGCACCAAGCGGCTCTACGGCAAGCAACTGAAGCGCATGGACGAGGTCCTGACCGAGACCGCCTCCCGCGGCATCTCGCCGAAGAAGGTCGCCAAGGTGATCCATACGGCGATCAGCTCGGAGAATCCGAAGCATCGCTACCTGGTGGGTCGCGACGCGAAGATCGCCGCGCGCCTCAAGGGCACGCTGCCCGATCGCACCTTCAAGAAGCTCATCGACCGCCAGGTGAAGATGCCCACGGACGTGCCGGCGAAGTAGCTACATCCTCGAAGCTGAGTTCCGCGTAGCTCCCTCTTGATTCCGATGAGTCTGCAGTGAGAGACTCCGACCAGCCAGCCGAGAGGAGAAGGACATGAACACCTATGTGATTCGCCGCGAGCAGGCCTGGGCGTCGCCGGAGGAGCTGGAGGCGACCGCCGAGCGCTCGAAGCAGGTCGCCGAGGACGAGTTCCCCGACGACATTCGCTGGATCCGCAGCTATGTGATCAAGGAGGACGGAGGCACCCTGGGCACCGTCTGCATCTACCAGGCGACCGACATCGACGCTGTGCGCAATCACGCCCAGCGGGTCGACATGCCGGCCGACGAGGTACTCGAGGTCGCCGACACCGTGATCATCCGACCCGATCCGGAGCCGGCAGCAGCGAGCTAGAGCCAGTCCTTGACGCGGCCCGGGGCGGCCGTGCCGGAGAAATCGCCGTTGTCGATGATCCGCTCGGCCGCCTCGATCAGGCCGTTCGTCGCCGCCCAGGTCAGCCCGCTGCCGACGCTGACGCGCTGCGCGCCCGCCTCGGCGATCTCGGCGAAGGTCAGGCCCAGGCGGCTGAAGGCGAGGACGTTGACCGGCTTCGAGACCGCGTCGCAGACGGTCTTGATGTCGTCCGCGCTGAGCAGCGCCGGAGCGTAGAGCACGTCGGCACCGGCCTCCTCGTAGGCGCGCAGCCGGGCGATGGTGTCATCGAGGTCCGGGTTGCCGCGCAGGTGGTTCTCCGCGCGCCCCGTCAGCGTGAAGGGGAAGCCGAAAGCGGCGGCGGCCTCCGCCGCGGCTGCGACGCGCTCGGCGGCGGCCCCGAGCTCGTAGAGCTTCTCGTCGTCGCGATCCCAGTCCTCGATCGAGCCGCCGACGGCTCCGGCCTCCGCGGCGCGGGTGATCGCCCGCGCGGCATCCTCGGGCGCCGGGCCGTAGCCGTTCTCGAGGTCCACCGACACCGGCAGGTCGGTGGCCTCGTCGATAGCGGCAACGTGCGCAGCGACCTCGTCGAGAGTCACCGCCCCGTCGTTTCGGCCGAGCGTGAACGCGAACCCGCCGCTGGTGGTGGCGAGCGCCTTGAAGCCGAGGCCGGCCAGGACCTTGGCGGTGCCGGCGTCCCAGGGATTGGGGATTACGAAGGGATCGCCCTGATGGAGAGCGCGAAACGCTTCGCCCTTTTCCTGCTGTGTGGCCACCAGCCGATCATCGCATTTCGCGCAATCGGTCCAGGTGCGTGCGGGTGATCGAGTTGGTCGTTCGCAGGAACTGCTGGAAGCTCTGAACCGCTCGAGCGAGGAAGCCCAGTCCGCCGCGACCGGGCTCCAGATTCGCTCGGCCCGGGAGTAGAACGTTTCTATTTCGGCTCTGGCCGAGTGTTCAGCCGGGCTGGCCGACGAGCCGCTCGACTCCGGCCTCGTCGATCGTTCGCTTCAGGCCGTCCTGGAGCGAGACCTGCGGCTCCCAGCCGAGCAGGTCCTTGGCTCGGGAGATGTCGGGTTGGCGGATCTTCGGGTCGTCCACCGGCAGCGGCTCGTGGATGATCTCCGAGCGAGAGCCGGTCACCTCGATCACGGCCTCGGCGAGCTGGAGGAGCGTGTACTCGTCCTGGTTGCCGATGTTGACCGGCAGGTGGACGTCGGACTCGGCGAGCGCGACCAGGCCGCGGATCTGGTCGTCCACGTAGCAGAAGCTCCGCGTCTGGCTGCCGTCGCCGAAGACGGTGAGCGGCTTGTCCTGGAGGGCCTGGCGCAGGAAGGTGGGGACGGCGCGGCCATCGTGAGCGCGCATCCGCGAGCCGTAGGTGTTGAAGGTCCGGGAGATACAGGTGTTGACGCCCTGCTGGCGGTGGTAGGCCATCGTCATCGCCTCGGCGTAGCGCTTGGCCTCGTCATAGACGCCGCGCGGGCCGATCGGGTTGACGTTGCCCCAGTAGTCCTCGGGCTGGGGATGGATCTCGGGGTCGCCGTAGACCTCGGAGGTCGAGGCGACCAGGATCCGGGCACGCTTGAACTTCGCCACGCCCAGCATGTGGTGGGTCCCGTAGGAGCCGACCTTCAGCGTGTGCAGCGGCAGCCGCGCGTAATCGATCGGGCTCGCCGGCGAGGCGAGGTGGTAGATCAGGTCGACCGGCTCCTCGATGTGGACCGGCTCGACGATGTCCTGGTTGCTGAACACGAAGTTCTCGTCGCGGATGTGGTCGATGTTCTCGAGCGTGCCCGTGTCGAGGTTGTCGATGCAGATCACGCGATTCCCGCGCGCGAGCAGGAACTCGCACAGATGCGAGCCCAGGAACCCCGCTCCTCCGGTGACGACGATGGTGCTCATAGGCGGGCGAGCATAGCTGCGGGGTCGCGGGCCGACGCCAGATGGATCGCAGCGAGGTCGCCCGCCGAGGCCTCGCCCATTGGTGACTTTCCGTCCCCCGTGGGGCGATAACTCACCAACGCCATTCGGTTCAGGAGGAGGGAATCTCCATGGTCGCTCGCGCGAAGCCGAAGCTCTCGCGCCGGACTCCCTTGATCTTGGAGGTGCCCTGGACGTCGATGTGGATCCGCTGCTGGTTCGCGAAGGTCACCGGCGTACGGATCTTCGGGTTGAAGGGGTCGGTTTCCAGGAAGTAGGTGCTCGGCACGACGAAGGTGAGCACCGTCCGGCCCTTGGCATTGGCGACGAAGGGTGGCGACCCGGGCGCGGGCGCTGCCGGCGCGACGTCGCAGAAGTAGAGCTCGCCGCACTGCAGCGTCGTCGGAGGCGGCTCTATGAAGACCGCGATTTTGGCCTTCGGCGCCATCCGCGCGATCGAGATGGTCTCGAGCTGACCCGGGGTGACGAAACCGTCGGAGCCGACCTTCGCCTTCAGAAAGACGAACTTCGTCTCCTTGCCGCTGGAGGAGATGTGGAGGCCGAGAGTGCCGCCCGCGAGCCCGGCGGCGGGCGTCAACAATCCGCAGACCAATGCGGCGAGCAAGATGGCGACAGCGAGGGTTCCCCTCCCGGCGGACACGGGCTGAGTCTCGCAGGAGAAGAGCGGCGCGGCAAGCGTGATGCCACCCCGGTTCTGCTTACGTCTTCGGCGGAAATTCCGACTCTTTCCACCGCTCTCCTTCGCAAATTGCGAAGACGGGCCCTGGTCAAATGGGGCGATTAGTGGCAATTTCCGCCTCACCTGGATGTGTCGGAGGTGAGCCGTCTGGGTTTGTTGGGAGGAACAACCGGTCGGGCCGGGGCCAACGTCCGATCCGAAGACGAGGCCGGCGGGGCAATTGCCTCCCCCGAGTCACGCCGTCGTGCGGCGAGCGGACTGATCGAGACCCACGACGCAGTCTTCCGGCGGACCGCGCGGCGGTACTCCATCTGCGCGGACGATGCCGAGGATGCGTACCAGCGCGCCCTCGAGATCCTGCTCACGAAATCTCCCCCGATCGAAGGGGACTCCCTGGTTCGCTGGATGCAGACCGTCACCAAGCGCGAGGCGCTGGCGGTGCGCAGGCAGCGGGAACGCCTGCTCGGATCGCACCGCGGTTCGGGATCCGACGGCGAGGAGGAGTGGGACCCCCTCGACTCGATCGCCTCTGAGAGCCCAGGGCCGAACGATCGCCTGGCTCGCCGCGAGCGGGTCGTCCGAAGCGGCGAGGCGCTCAATGCCCTGAAGCCCCAGGAGGTCCGCGCGCTGACCCTCAAGGCGCAGGGGTATTCGTACGCCGAGATCGGTGAGATCACCGGATGGTCGTATACGAAGATCAATCGCTGTATGGCGGAGGGCAGGAAGCGCTTTCTGCAGGTCTTCGCCGAGATCGAGGACGGGCGTCGATGTGACCAATTGGCCGGCGCTCTCTCCGAGATGGCCGATGGCGAAGACGCCACTGGATCCACCGAGGCGCTCGAGTTCCACCTGAGAGGCTGTGCAGCCTGCCGCGCGAAGCTGCGGGCGTACCGCGCGATTCCGGACAGGGTCTTCGAGCTCATGCCTGCCGGTCCGCTGCTCGACCAGTCGATGGGCGGCCACCCCCACGAATGGATCGCCGAGCGTGCGGGCGCGATCGTGGACAAGGTTCGGGAAGCCGGCTACTCGCTGCTGTCGCGGGGCGGCGGAAGCGGCGACGCGACTTCTGTTGCTGCTGCGGGCGGATCTCGCGGAGCCGGAATGGCCGCCGTCGCGAAGGTGCTTGCAATCTGCGGCGCCACCGCGGCCGGCGGCGCAAGCTGCGTGGCCACCGGCGTCGTCGATCCCGGCTCGATCACGGGCGGCGATCGCGCGACCGAGAAGCCAGCCGTCGAGAAGCCCGTCGAGCCTGCGCCAACCACGACGACCGTTACGCATGAGCCCGACGTACGCACTCAGCCCGACCAGGTCGGCTCGCCGCCAAGCGAAGCGGAACCATCGAGCCCGCCACCGACTCCAGCCCAGCAGAAGAGCCGCCAGTTCGGAGTCGAGGCGCCGCCGGCGTCGTCGTCCTCGAGCAGCAGCGAGTTCGGCGGGACGTCGGGCGGCGGCGGTGGGTCTGGCGGTGGCGGTGGATCTGGCGGTGGAGGCGGAGGCTTCGGAATCGAGTGAGCCCTCGCGCGGAGAGATTCAAAGGCCCGGTCCTTAGGGAGGCAACGACTTCAGTGAGGAGGAGGCAGTGAAGGTCACTTCAAACCGATGGCAGCGGCGAAGGCTCGTTCGGATCCTCCTGGCGGCGGCAGTCGCGTGCGGCGTACTTGCAGCGCTTTCGCCCGCCGGAGCCCGAGCGAACTACAACGTGCGCGAGTGCAATTCTCGAACTGGGAACGTGGACGCCGCCATGATCCGGCCTTTCGGGGGTGCCACCAAAATCAGCCAGATGGACACGTGTGGAGGGGCTGGCTGGGGCTTGCGCATGGAGGCAAACGGTCAAAGCACCAACAACACGTATGTGGTGTGGCAATGGACGGCACCGCCGAACACAATTTTCAAGACTGCTCAGACCTCCCTGCACTACTACACGCACGGCGGTTACGGGCCAATGACAAGCGGCAGTGGTTCGCCGGGCTACAGCGCCGTTGGCGGTGGCGGCGACCAGTGGGTAACACCCGGTTCAGAGCAACACCGGCTTCTATGCGACTCTACGAACAGTGCTTCGCCAGTCCCTGCTCGAGTACAGCTGCGTTCGCGTACATCAAGGACTTTTATGCCGAGGTGCAGGATCTAGTGTCCCCATCAGTTGGGGCTTCGGGCGAGTTGTTGGATGGCGGTGTGATCAGCGGCATTCAGACGATCAAGGCGACGGTTGCCGATTCCGGGGGAGGGGCGCGATCCGTAGTCGTCTACGTCAACGGGATCCGCTCGAAGGTGGACGACTTCTGTGCTCGAGCCAACCGGCGGGTACGAGTCACTCAAGCCATGCCCGGATGCTTCTGGCCCGAGAGGTCTGCAACTAGATACCGAGCACGATCCAGGATGGCTCAACGGCTCCAACGATGTACGGATCTGCGGGTATGACGCAGGTGGCAATGAATCGCCGTGCATCTCTCGAGATGTCCAGGTAGACAACTCATGTGCCGCTTCAGGTGGTGCCGGCACCGCGTTCGACTCTGGGGCTGATGTTGGAGGTGCAGCTCCGCCGCCGAGCTCAGATCACATCGAAAACTGAGCCGGTGGTTCGCGGAACACTTGCGGATACAGCTGGGAACCCAGTGCCGGGAGCATCCATCTGCGTCTATCAGACGATAAATCTGCCCGATGCCGGCCGTGAGCTAGTGACGACCCTGACGACGCAATCAAGCGGCCGTTTTGCCACTCGGTTAGACGCTGGCCCCTCGCGGACTATTGATCTCGTCTACCGACACAACACGACGAAGATCATGGATCGCATTGAGCTCGACTCGTCAGTAATCCCGACGCTAAGGATTCCGAAAAAAAGGTTGACCAATGGTCACGCCGCGAGCTTCCATGGCGATATACCTGGCCCCCATGCGGACGGGCGAGCCGTTGCTCTGCAGGCGCGCGTCGGCCGAAAGTGGCGGACGTTTAAGCAGCTCAGGACCAACGCAGCTGGGCAATTCGACGGTCGATATCGGTTCACCCAGACAGTTGGCCGCGTCCACTACGTGTTTCGTGCGCTCGTCAAGAGCCAGAGCGGCTATCCATATGGACCCGGTGCCTCGCCTGAGCGTCACCTGGTCGTTGCTGGATAGGCCTAAAGCGCCTTCTACCCATTGCTCCTGAAGCGCGATCAGGGTATGCCCCGCTCGGGTTTCTTGGGAGTTTTCGAAAGACAAATGGCATTGGCAACGACTGTGGTGCTTCCAGTCCCGTCAGCTTCGGCAACAACGCTCCATGCGTTTCCGCCGGGCTGTGAGGCCCGAAGCGAACTACGTCCGCTAAGGCTCGGTTCCACTCGCCCCCCTCCGCTCAACAGTCTGGTGCCGTCGGGGCACGGCGCTGCCGCATCACCCACGTGGGAAATCCCGTCTACAGGCGCCGGGTCGTTGAAGGTTCCCTGAACTTTCACCAAGGTCAATCCGCTCAGGTCACCCGCCGTCACGTTGTACGGCCGGATGCTTTTGGTGGTCACGGAATTCTTGGGCGCCGTTGCCTTCATCGCGATCGCTGTCGTGCCGCCAGCGACCGCGACTATGAGCGCCAGGGTCGCGGCTACGTTCGCATAGGTGAGATGCCGTCTCAGCCGATCCATGGGTCCTCCCTCCTGTGACTGCTCCTTCAAACCCGAAACGGGCGTGATCGACGCGCCGAGCCTATAGCCGCCATCAGAAAATGAAAGTCTCCCGGCCGTGACATCAAGGGAGAAATTCTTCTTGGCCGGTACCGCTGTCATCACGGCGATCGCCGGGGTGCTGCGCTATTCGGGTGGCGGTGCGGTGGTGGCCTTCGCCGCCGCGACCTTCGCGCTCGCCGGACTGGCGTGGGTGGTCGCTCTCGCGACCGAGCAGGTCGGGATGCGCTTCGGGCCGGCCGTCACCGGATTCATGCAGTCGACCCTCGGCAACCTGCCCGAGTTCTTCATCGTGCTCTTCGCGCTCAGCAACGGCGAGCTTGTGGTCGCTCAGACGTCGCTGATCGGCTCGATCTTCGCCAATGCCCTGCTCGTGCTCGGGCTGGTGATCGTCGTCGGCACGATCACGGCCGACGACAGCTGCATGCGCTTCCGGCAGCGCCTCCCTCAGGACACGGCGACCCTGCTTTTCGTCTCGGTCTTCGTGATCGTGATCATCGGGCTCTCGATCGCCTCCTCGGACAAAGCGAGCCATCACGTCGAAGGCCTCTCCATCGTCGGGGCGATCTGCCTGCTCGTCGTCTACGGGGCCTGGATCTGGAGGTACCTCCGCTCGGAGCCCACGCCGGCGGAGGCGAAGGCGGGGGAGGAGGAGCCCAAGCCGCGGCTCTCGATGGCATTCGCCGTCGTGCTGCTGGCGATCGCCGGGGTCGGCGCGGCGTTCGTGTCGGATTGGTTCATCCACGCCCTCGATCCAGCGGTGGCGTCCCTTGGCATCTCCAAGGCATTCGCGGGGCTGGTGATCGTCGCCATAGCGGGCAACGCCGTGGAGAACTTCACCGGGATCTTCCTGGCGGCCAAAGGCAAGTCCGACCTGGCGATCTCGGTGGTGAAGAACTCGGTGGCCCAGATCGCCGCCTTCCTCTTCCCGGCGCTGGTGCTGACCTCGCTGCTCTTCAGCACGCATCTCACCTTCGCGCTCGCGCCCGTCTACATCGGGGCGCTCTTCCTCACCGCGATCTCCGTCTGGCAGATCACTGGAGACGGCGAGGCCCAGCTGTTCGAGGGCCTCGCGCTGATCGCGATCTACGTGGTGCTGGCGGCGTTCACGCTCTACGACTGACCTCAGTGGCTTAGGTGCCACTCGTCCTGCCACCCGTCACGGGCATCGCGGTCGACTGTCCTTGCGCGGAGGGTGAACTCTCGAGGCGAGAGGCGTCACTCAGGATGGCTGCGTCCAGCCTGCGAGGGCTGGTTCCGGTTCGAGTCCGGCGCCCTCCGCGCCTACACTTGATCCACTGAGTGACGCGCGGACCATAGGTCCGTTTCACCCCGAACGGCCCGCTTCGGCGGGCCGTTCGCTTTCCCCTTAGCTCTCTTCCAGCAGGTCCTCGGCGAACACCTCGACCACACGCGGGTCGAACTGCTTGCCTGCGTTCCGGCGAAGCTCGGCGAGGGCCTCGTTCTCGGTGAGGGGGCGCTGGTCCTCGCGCTTGGAGGTGAGGACGACGTAGGAGACGCAGACGGCGAGGATGCGGGAGCCGAGCGGGATCTGGTCGCCGGCGAGCGCATCGGGATAGCCGCTGCCGTCGTAGTTCTCGTGGCTCGAGCGAACGAGCTTCGCGACCGGCACGAGGGCGGGGGCGGAGGCGATGATCTCGGCTCCGGCGCCGGGGAGGTCACGCAGAAGGATCGATTCGGACGCCGGCATGTGACTCTGGCTCTCGATGGCGGCGTCGGGAACGGAAAGCATGCCGACGTGCTGCAGGCGGGCGGCGAAGACGACGTCGTCGAGTTGATCGCGGCTCAGGTCGAATCGGCGGCCCATGGACAGCACGTGGTAGGCAACCGCGCGCAGGTGGGGGACCATCTCGGGGTGGCGCTTGCTGAGGATCGCCATCAGGGTGTCGTAGGCCTGGTGCTTCGCAGACTCACGCTGGTGGCGCCGGTCCTCGGCCAGGCGCTGGCCGGCGAGCCGTACGGCCTCGTCGGTCTCGCTGGCATCGTCGGGCAGGGTCACCACGCCATGGGCGCGTCCCAGGACGGTCTCGGCTCCGACGTCCCCGTCGGCGCCCGAGAGGAAGATGGCGGTCGCGATCTCGTTCGGGTCGCGATCGAAGGTGGGGACGAGGGCGCAGAACTGGCCGCCGTCGATCCGATACGCGCGTCCCTCGAGACCGGACACGAATTCGGAAAACCTGCGTGAGAAGCCGCGGAGCAGCCTGTCGCTGGCTCGGAAGCCGAGCCGGTCGCGATAGTCGGTGACGCCCTCCAGCTCCAGGAGCACCATGACCTGCGACTCATCGGAGTGCCCCAGGACCTCGGTGAGGTCGTGGCTGAGCTGAAGCCGGTTCGAGAGGCCGGTGACGGCGTCGATGCGGGCGCGGCGATGGTTGTTCTGGACCAGCCAGGTGAAGACAGCGCCCAGCAGCGCCAGGCCGAGCCAGAAGACGAGGTCGGTGACCTTCCTCTGCACGTGGTTGTAGATCAGCAACGAGGCGGCGAGACTGGCGAAGAGGGCGGGCGCGGCGACCGACCACTCGCGCTCGAAGGCCCGCACGCGGGACCAGGCTCGGCGCAGGGGGGAGGGCCGGCGGCGGCCCGACCGGAGCCGATGCTGTGCCTGTTCGGCCCGGGTGGACGTCTTCCCGATCGGGTGGGCTTCCATATGTCTACCTATCGGCCGAACGCCCGCCGAGGTGTCCAAATTGGACGTTTGATCTAGGCATCGCCTGCTCGGGCACGGAGGGCCCACGCCTGGTTCGTGGATTCCCCCCGAGCAGGTCTACGGATCACTACTGAGTGGGACGACCACGGCTACGGGTCGTTGCGACCGGGCGTGTGGCGCTCCGCGGAGTGGTCCCCCTGGTGCTTCACGACCAAGGTGGCGTGACGGGCCGGCGGCACGGAGCGATGCGAGGAGCCGCCGAGCGAGGGGAACATCGAGGCGGCGGCGAGGACGGCGAGGACGACCACCAGCCAGGTTCGGATCTTGGCTCGTCGCATCCCGGTTTTCTACCCGATCGCCCACGCGGAAACGCCGGGAATCAGCGACCGGCCGGATTTTTCAGGAGGCGACCAGCCGGCCGACGGCGCCCATCAGCTCCTGTACCTGCTCCTCGGTCGCTCCCTTGCCGCCGCGCATGCAGTGGCGGACGTGGTCGTCGACGAGTGCGAGGGCGATCTTGTTGAGCGCGGCCTGGGCGGCCTCGATCTGGGTGAGGACGTCGATGCAATAGCGATCCTCCTCGACCATTCGGCTCACGCCTCGCACCTGGCCCTCGGCGCGGGCCAGCCGCTTCATGAGGTCGTCCTTCGATGCCTTGTACCCGGGTGTCTTGGTGTCGGTCATGTCCTCCAGCATACCCCTATGGGGTATAGTCGTCAACCATGGCGGCTGTGATCTCGACGATCGGCGAGGGCCTCAAGCAGTCCTTCCTGATGGCCTACGAGGTCTGGTGGGCACTGGTCCTCGGCTTCGCGATCTCCGCGATCGTGCAGGCCTGGGTGCCGCGGGAGAAGGTCGAGTCGGCGCTCTCGGGCAGCGGCTTCCTACCCCTGGCGAAGGCAACCGGCCTCGGCGCCGCCTCCTCGTCCTGTTCCTACGCCGCGATCGCCATCGCGAAGTCCCTCTTCCAGAAGGGCGCCTCGGCGGCGACCTCCCTCGCCTTCCAGTTCGCCTCGACCAACCTGGTCTGGGAGCTCGGCCTCGTCATCTGGATCCTGATCGGCTGGCAGTTCACGCTGGCGGAGTTCGTCGGCGGGTTCATCCTGATCGCCCTGATGGCGATCCTGCTGCGTCGGTTCGTCTCGCCGAAGCTCGAGGAGGAGGCGCGCGAGCACGCCCAGCACGCGCAGGTCTCCCACATCCACACCGCCACGGAGACCAAGGGCGCCTGGAGGGAGCGGCTGACGTCGGCCGACGCCTGGTCCGACGTCGCCCACAACTTCCGCGGCGACTGGAAGATGCTCTGGAAGGAGATCTCGATCGGATTCCTGCTCGCCGGGTTCATCGGCCTGCTGGGCAACGACTTCTTCAACTCGCTCTTCCTCGAGGACGCGCCGCCGCTCGTGAAGACGATCGAGAACGTGATCGTCGGTCCGATCATCGCGGTGCTCAGCTTCGTCTGCTCGGTTGGCAACGCGCCTCTCGCCGCGGTGCTCTGGTCCGGCGGGATCAGCTTCGCGGGCGTGATCGCATTCATCTTCGCCGACCTGATCGTGCTGCCGATCGTCGCCGCCTACATCAAGTACTACGGCCGCGCCTATGCGCTGCGGATCACGGCGCTGATGTTCGTGGTAATCGTGATCGCGGCCCTGATCGTCGATGCGCTCTTCAGCGTTCTCGGCCTGATCCCGGATACACGGCCGTCCCGCGACGACATCTTCAGCTCGGTCCAGTTCGACTACAAGCTCTGGCTGAACCTCCTCGGGCTCGTGATCTTCGTGGCGCTCTTCTGGTTGACCGTCCGGCGTGGCGCCACCGATCCCGTCTGCGGGATGAAGGTAGACCGAACCCAGGCGCTCCACGCCGCGCACGGCGGACGGACCTACCACTTCTGCTCCGAGCACTGCCGCTCCCAGTTCCAGGCTGATCCGGATGCGTACACCCGGACCGGCGCGCCGCCGGCCGAGGCCCATGCCCACTGAACCCCGCGGCTACCTGCCTGCGCTCCGTTTCTCCGCGCTGACGCGCATCTATGACCCGGTGGTCAGGGCCACCAGCAGAGAGGGCCGCTTCAAGGAGATGCTGATCGAGCAGGCGGCGCCGGCGGCCGGCCAGCGCATCCTCGACCTCGGCTGTGGCACTGGCACCCTGGCGATCCAGGTGAAGCAGCGCGAGCCCGGCGCGGAGGTGGTGGGGCTGGACGCCGATCCGGAGATGCTGCGCCAGGCCCGCGCCAAGGCGGAGGGAGCGAACGTCGAGCTGAGTCTCGCGGAGGGGATGTCAGACAAGCTGCCCTTCGAGGACGGGAGCTTCGACCGGGTGCTCTCGACCCTCTTCTTCCACCACCTCGATCCTGAGCCGAAGCGGCGGACCGCGCGCGAGATCGCTCGCGTCCTGCGCAGCGGCGGCGAGCTTCACGTCGCCGATTGGGGAGCCCCGTCCGACCCGCTGATGGCCGCCGCCTTCCTCTCGATCCGGCTGCTCGACGGATTCGAGAACACCGCCGACAACGTGCACGGCGAGCTACCCCGGATCTTCGAGGAAGCCGGGCTCGAGAACGCGACACAGACCGACCGGATCCGCACCGTCCTCGGGACCCTGGCGCTCTACCGGGCCCGGCGGCGCGCCTGACGCTCTACTCGGCCACCCCGAGCATTTGACTTCTACTCACTCGAGCGAGAAGGGCGGGTACTTGTCCGTGACCAGGATGAACATGTAGGCAGCCACCCGGTTCCCCCACCGGTGCACTCCGACGACGAAGTCGAACAGCGACTTCGGATAGCGGCCGGTGAACAGGATCGCGAACCAGGCGATGATCACGCAGAACACCGCGGCGATGTAGAGGAAGATCAGCACGATGTAGTGCGGGATCGCCAGCAGCCACTTGACCAGCACCATCCCGCGCGAAAGGTCCGACTCCACATCGGGGTACGCGATCTCCAGGTGGAGCGCCTGTTCCTCATCGGTCGACGGGTACTCGTCGCGTAGAAGCGCTCCGTAGATGGAGACACGATTGATGAACCGCAGCAGCTCGCGGTTCCAGTCGAACCACCATCTCGGGTACTTCCCGACGAACAGGATCATCAGGAAGGGTCCGCCGACGAGGAGTCCGCCCGCGCCGATGTAGGTCGTCGTCTGATTTCCCCAACCACCGAATGCATAGTGGTTGACGGTGGCCAGCACGATTCCAATCGGGATCAACATGAAGAGCCGGAAGAAGGTCGTCAGCCGATCGAGTTCCTCCGGGTAGTCCACCGAATAGGTCAGGGGATAGCTCTCATCCATTTCTCGCTCCCTCGTTGGTTGCCGTCCCGCGGAAAACGTACGCCGGGCGTCGGACCGCAGGGCGCGATCGCCATCATCTGGGCATGACCAACCGCATCGCCTGGCTCGATGTCTTCACGGAGCGGCCCCTGGCTGGCAACGGACTGGCCGTGGTCGCCGACGCGGACGGCGTCAGCGACGACGCCATGCTCGCCCTGGCCCGGGAGACGCGGCTCTCCGAGACGACCTTCGTCCAGTCGCCCTCGGCCGAGGGCGCCGACTACCGAAACCGGATCTGGGATCCGCACGAGGAGCTCCCCTTCGCGGGCCATCCCTCGCTGGGAACCGCCGTGGCCGTTGCGCGCTGGCGCGGGCTCGACGAGGCGAGCTTCGTGCAGGAGACCGGCGCAGGTCTGCAGCCCATCGACGTCCGAAAGCAGAACGGAAGCTGGTGGGCGTCGATGCTGCAGAACGAGGCCGAGTTCGGGCCCGAGCTGGACCGCGATGCGGTGATGACGGCCGTCGGCCTCCGTGCCGAGGACTCCCACCCCGAGCTCCCACCGCAGGTCGTCTCGACCGGTATGCCGCACGTGATGGCGCCTGTGGCCGAGCACGAGGCCCTCGCGCGCACACTGCCCGATTACGCGACCATCTACGAGCTCTCCGAGTCGCACGGCTCGATCGTCATCTACCTGGCGTGGCTGGATCCCGACGGCGAGACGGTTCGGGCACGGTCCTTCACCCGGACGGTCGAGATGGGTGAGGACCCGGCGACGGGGTCAGCGGCCGGGCCCTTCGGCGCCTACCTCCACCGGCGAGAGGGTCTGGATCGGATTCGGATTCGCCAGGGAGAGGAGATGGGGCGTCCGAGCGTCCTCGAGGTGGAGATGGCCGAGGGCCGGCCACGGGTTTCGGGCGGCGTCGTTCCGGTGATCGACGGAGAGGTCAGCCTGCCGTAGCGCGGCTGGCCCGCTTTCTGCCAAGCGCGCGCAGCCTGTCCCGGACGCGACGGCGCTTCGTCTCCAGCTCCCCGCGAAGCGCGTCGATCTCATCGCGGCGGTGCCGGACGAGCTCGAGCTGATTCTCGATGTGCCCGAGCGACTGCTCGAGCACCTCGCGTTGGCGCACGGGGTCATCAATGCCCTCGTGCCATTCCCGTCGCAGCGCGGCGCGGGCAGTCTCGGCCGCGACCAGTCCGCCGAGCTCCTCGAGCGAGACGCCGAGCAGCTCGCGGAGGCGGAGCAGCTCCTGAAGCCGCTCCAGATCCTCCTCGCCATAGGTGCGGTGTGCGCCGGGCTCCCGCGCGTGCTCGGAGGGAAGAAGCCCGATCTCCTCGTAGTAGCGAATCGTCCTCGGCGTCGTGCCCGTGAGCTTCGCCATGTCGCCGATCCGGAGGCGCTTCTCGCTCATGCCGCGATCCGATCGGTGGCGGGAAGGGCGTCCGCGACCGGGTTCTTGACGTGGCGCGGCCGCAGGAGTGACACGCCGGCGCCGATCAACGACGTGGCCGCCAGAACCCAGAGGGCCGTGTGCATGTTCTGGATGAAGGCCTCGAGCTGGACGGGCGGGAGGCCGGACGCGAGCCCGGAGAAGATCTTGAAGAGGACCTCCTTCGGGACGCCGGAGGTCACCACCGCGATCACGAAGGCGATCGAGAGGACGGCGCCCGTGTTCTGCAGCATCATCCGGGCACCCGCGGCGATCCCGCGGCGATTGGGCGGAACCGTCCCCATCATCGCCGCCGTGTTCGGCGAGTTGAACATCCCGGAGCCGATCCCGACCAGCCCGAGCCAGAGCGCGGTTTCCCAGTAGGGGCTGCTCTGCTCCAGCGTCGTCATCCCCGCCAGGGCAAAGGCCGAGACCAGCATCCCGAGAGCGGCCAGCATGCGAGATCCGCGTCGGTCCGCCCAGATCCCGGCGAGCGGCGACGCCACCAGCATCCCGATCGCCATCGGCGAGAGCTTGATCCCGGCGGTGATCGGGTCGTCGCCCTGAACGCCCTGGAAGTAGAAGACGAAGATGAAGAGGAGGGCGAAGCGCGAGAGCCCGTTGATGAACGCTGCGCCGGTGGCGGCGGCGAACATCCTGTTCTTGAAGATGCTCAGGTCGAGCATCGGGGCGGTCGCTCTCTGCTCGATGAGGACGAAGAGAGGCAGCAGCACCACCGCGAGGGCGAGAGACAGGATCACGATCGGCTCGTTCCAGCCGGAGAGGCCGCCCTTTGACACGCCGTAGACGAGCCCGGTCAGGCCAAGCAGGAAGACGCTCGTGCCGAACAGGTCGAGTCCCCTCTGGCTGTCCGGCTTCGCGAGCTCATGGAGGATCAGCGCGCCCCAGATGGCGCCGATCAGCCCAAGCGGGATGTTGAACCAGAAGACCCACTGCCAGCCGATCGCGACCAGCGCGCCTCCGAGCACCGGGCCGATCACCAGCCCGATCGCGGCGACCATGGTGTTGGTGCCCATCGCGACCCCGAGCTGCTCACGCGGGAACGCGTCCGTGACCAGCGCGGCCGCGTTGGCGAAGAGGAAGGCCGCCCCGACGCCCTGGAGGATCCGCCAGAGGATCAGCTCGGTTCCGTCAGAGGCAAAACCGGCTCCCAGCGAGGCGACGGTGAAGAGGAGAAAACCGCCGACGTAGGCCTTCTTGCGGCCGAAGAGGTCGGAGAGCCGGCCCGCCGTCAGCACCAGCACGGTCGAGGAGATCATGTAGGCGAGGATCACCCAGACGAGTTGGAGCAGGCTGGTTCCGAGCGACCGCTCGAGGTCCGGCAGGGCGATGATCAGCGTGCCGGAGTTGACGGTCGCCAGCAGCATCCCGAGGCTCGTGCAGCTGAGGGCCCACCACTTGTAGTTGTGGTGCTCGGCTGAGACCCCGGGCCTGAACCGGCTTCGTTCCGTGTCGCCGTCAATTCTTACGTTCACGTAAGGATCAATATTAGCGTGGCGGATTCGGCTCTCGTCTCCCCCGCGAACGTCTGGGAGGGCATACGGTTCGCAAGTTGATGGATCGCGACCGGCTCAAGTCCCTGATCGCCGCGGAGCGTGAGCGCTTCGAGGCCGATCATCCGAAGTCCCGCGCCCTCTACGAAAAGGCGAGGCGGAACCTGGTCGGCGGCGTCCCGATGAGCTGGATGTCGCGCTGGCCCGGCGGGCATCCGATCTTCGCAGCCGAGGCCGAGGGTGCGCGGATCACCGATGCCGACGGGCTCGAGTACGTGGACCTCTGCCTCGGAGACACCGGAGCGATGGCCGGGCACGCTCCCGCAGCGACGGCTGAGGCCGTCGCCGAGCGCTACGCGAAGGGCGCGACGCTGATGCTCCCGACCGAGGACTCGATCTGGGCTGCGGGCGAGCTCGCCCGCCGCTTCGGGCTTCCCGCGTGGCAGCTCACCCTCTCGGCGACCGACGCCAACCGCTTCGCGATCCGGCTGGCGCGCCAGATCACGGCCCGCAGGCGAATCCTGGTCTTCAGCTACTGCTACCACGGCACCGTCGACGAGAGCTTCGTGGTCGTCGGCGCGGATGGGAACCCCGTCTCGAGGGAGGGCAACGTGGGGCCGCCGGTCGACCCGACGGAGACCACCGCCGTGGTCGAGTTCAATGACGCCGAGGCGCTCGAGCGGGTGCTGCGCGACGAGGAGATCGCCTGCGTCATGACCGAGCCGGCTCTCACCAACATCGGGATCGTCCTCCCCGAGCCCGGATTCCACGACGCCCTTCGCGAGCTCACCCGGGCGTCCGGGACGCTGTTGCTGATCGACGAGACCCACACCTTCAGCGCCGGGCCAGGTGGCTACACCGCGGCGTACGGCCTGGAGCCCGACCTGCTCACCATCGGCAAGGCGATCGCCGGAGGCGTGCCCGCCGGAGCCTTCGGCATGAGCGCGGAGGTCGCCGCGCGGGTCGAGGGCGAGGTGGACGCCGACTATGAGGACACCGGCGGCGTGGGCGGGACCCTCGCCGGCAATGCCCTGTCGGCAGCCGCGATCCGCGCGACCCTGGACCAGGTCCTGACCGCCGATGCGTTCGATCGCATGATCGACCTGGCGGGACGCTTCACCGAGGGAGTGCAGGGCGTGATCGACGAGCACGAGCTGCCGTGGCATGTGGTTCAGCTCGGGGCCCGGGCCGAGTACGGCTTCCTGCCGGAGCCCCCGATCAGTGGCGGGCGCGCGGCCGCCGGCAGCGATCCGGAGCTCGAGGAGTACCTCCATCTCTTCCTGCTGAACCGCGGCGTTCTGATCACGCCGTTCCACAACATGGCCCTGATGTCCCCGGCAACCGAGCCGGAGCACGTCGATCGTCACACCGAGGCGTTCACCGAAGCTTGCGGACAGCTCGTCGCGAGTTGACGCGAGATACTTCCCGCGATGCATGACTGCGACGTAGTCGTTGTCGGAGCGGGCCTCGCCGGGCTGACGGCCGCGCGCGAGCTCGCCGGCGCTGGGCTCGACGTCCAGGTGCTGGAGGCACGTGACCGGGTCGGCGGCCGAACGCTGAACCACTCCGTCGGTGAGCGCCCGGAGGACGTCGTCGAGCTCGGGGGCCAATGGGTCGGCCCGACTCAGCTCGAGGTGATGGGCCTGGTCGAGGAGCTCGAGCTGGAGACCTATCCGACCTACACCGAGGGCAAGAACCTCTTCGAGGCGAAGCTCGGCCAGGTGAAGGGCTACAGCGGCACCATCCCGATGCTCGGCCCCCTCGTGATGGCCGACTACGGCCAGGCGGACCTGCGTCTGAAGCGGCTGGCGAGGAAGGTCTCGGCCGAGGCGCCCTGGGAGGCACCGAACGCAACGGAGCTCGACGGTCAGACCTTCGAGACCTGGATCCGCCGTACTGCCCGGACCGGCCTTGCCCGCGAGGCGATTTCGATGGCCTGCCGGGCCGTCTTCGCCGCCGATCCGGCCGATGTCTCGCTGCTGCATGTGCTCTTCTATGCCGCCTCCGCGGGGGGATGGGACGACCTCCTCGACACCGACGGCGGCGCCCAGCAGGACCGGATCGTCGGCGGCTCGCAGCTCATCTCACTGCGGATCGAGGAGCAGCTCGGTCAGCGCATTCGTCTCTCGACACCCGTGCGGAAGATTCACACGGAGGATGACGGCGTCATCGTCGAGGAGCTGCGTGCGCGTCGGGTGATCGTCGCGATGCCGCCCGCTCTCGCCGGACGGATCGAGTACGACCCGCCGCTCCCTGCGCCGCGCGACCAGCTCACCCAGCGAATGCCGATGGGCTCGGTGATCAAGACGATGTCCATCTACGACGAGCCGTTCTGGCGCGAGGACGGGCTCTCGGGGTCTGCGCTCAGCGTTCCAGGCCCGGCGCAGGTGATCTTCGACAACACGCCGCCGAACGGCTCGCCCGGGGTCCTGCTCGGCTTCCTCGAGGGACGGGAGGCTCGCCAGCTCGGCAGGGTCACCGAGGCGGAGCGGCGAGATGCGGTCACCGGAGTCCACGCCAGGGTCTTCGGGCCGAAGGCGGCCAGGCCGAGCGGCTATGTCGAGAAGGACTGGAGCGCCGAGCCCTATTCGCGCGGCTGTTATGCCGGAGTGCTCGGGCCCAACGCCTGGACGTCCTTCGGCACCTCGCTCCGCGAGCCGATCGACAGGATCCACTGGGCGGGCACCGAGACCGCCACCCGCTGGATGGGCTACTTCGACGGCGCCGTGCAATCCGGGAAGCGGGCGGCCGCCGAAGTGTTGCGCACGGAGGGGACGGCGCTGGCCACCTCCGCCGGGGTCCGCGCGGCGCAGGCTTCGCGCGTCGTCCCCGGATGAACCTGATCGACGTCCGTCACCTCGGCCGCAAACGGGTGATCGGCTGCTGGGAGATCGACGGCGTACTGATCGATCCTGGGCCGACGAGCTCGATGGAGACCCTGGTCGAGGCGCTGGGCGGCGAGCGGCCACGGGCGCTGCTGCTCACCCACATCCACCTCGACCACGCCGGCGCCGCGGGCAACCTGGTGAGGCGGTGGCCAGATCTGCCCGTGTACGTGCACGAGCGCGGCGCCAGGCACCTGGCGGATCCGTCCAAGCTGCTTGCGAGCGCCGAGCGGCTCTACGGCGACGAGATGGAGAGGCTCTGGGGTGAGGTCGCCCCGGTGCCCGAGGGGAATCTCCATCCGCTGGGCGGCGGCGAGGAGGTCCTCGGCTTCAAGGTCTCCTACACGCCGGGCCATGCATCCCACCACGTCAGCTACTTCCATCCGCCAAGTGGACGTGCCTTCGTCGGAGATACCGCTGCGGTCCGCATCCCCCCGAGCGGCTTCATCATGCCGCCGACCCCGCCGCCTGACATCGACCTCGATGTCTGGGAAGAATCGATCGACCGGATCCTCGACTGGGAGCCCGACAGCCTCGGATTGACCCACTTCGGCGAGGTCGACGAGCCGGAGGCGCACCTCGACCTCGTCCGTGAGCGCCTGCGGGAACAGGGCAGGCTGGCCCGCGAGCTCTCGAGCGACGAGTTCGAGGGTCGGATCCGGGAGATGGTCGTCGAGGCGGCCGATCCCGGCACCGCGGAGGCGCTGCTCCAAGCGGTTCCGCCCGAGCAGCAGTGGGCGGGGCTCGACCGCTACTGGAGCAGATCGAGCTAGGCGGGCTCCGGGTCCGGCTCGGGCTCGGGATGCGAGAAGCGGAGCGCGTGGATCGCAATCGTGCGGTTGCGCCCGCCTCGCTTCGCGTCGTAGAGGGCGCGGTCCGCGCGGATCAGCAGTTCCCCGCTGGACTCGATCCCGTCCCACTCGGCGATCCCCGCGGACACGGTCTCCTCGCTCGGCACGCAGCCACGCAGCGTCTCGATCAGGTCATGCGCCTGATCAGCATTCGTCGCGGTGAGCAGAACGGCGAACTCCTCGCCGCCATAGCGGGCGATCAGGTCCGCGGTTCGCAGGCGCGCGCTCCACATGCCCGCCGCCTCCCGGAGGTGGGTGTCACCGGCCGGATGGCCGTTCAGGTCGTTGAACTCCTTGAAGTTGTCGAGGTCGAGGAGCGCGACACAAACCGGCGCGCCGCTGCGATTTGCCATCGCGAGCTCGCGATCGAGCGCCTCGTCCCAGGCCCGGCGGTTCGGGAGACCGGTGAGGGCGTCGGTTCGAGCCATGGCGCCCAGCTGTCGCTGGAGCCTCTCTCGCTGTCGCACGAGCGCGTTGATCGAGAACCCGATGATTCCGGCCACGCCCATCCAGAAGCCGGCGGCCAGAGGTTCGAGCGCGGGATAGCCGCTGAAGACCGGGGAGGGGACAGCGAGGGTGGCGCCGACCAGGAGCACCGAGACCAGCAGCTGGCGACGTGAGCCGTAGAACGCGAACCAGATCACCGGCAGCAGCACCACCGGCGTGTAGGCCGTGGTGACGCTCTCGTGCGAGCCGTGGACCAGGGCGACCATGGCGAAGGGCAGCATCGGCGGGACCGCCTGGCACCAGGCCGGCAGCCGCTCCCACGGCACAAACACCGCGCTCCCGACGATCACGGGGACCAGGGCGAGGGCGATCAGGTCGCCCGTCGTCGGCCAATCGGGGAGCAGCGGCAGGAAGACACAGGCGAGGACCCCTGCCGTGAGCCACGGCAGGCAGCGCAACAGGACCCCATCTCCGTCCAGCGGTCTTCCGCGGGTTACGTCGAGACCCGCGTCGCTGACCTGCTGCAGGACCCTCTGCCCTCTGCTCCGCAACACGGTGAGCGAAGGTACCCGTCCGTCAGGCGCCCGAACAAGACCCTTTCTTGGTAGCCCAGGCGTCCAGGCCCGCCCCCTCCTCGATCAATCCCGAATCTCAGCCGCCGATGTTGTGTTTGCATCCCCGATCCCATGCGCAAGCTGATTACGCCCCTCGTCCTGCTCGCCTGCCCCTTGCTCGGCGCCGGCATCGCCCACGCGAAGAAGAAGCCGGCGAGCAAGGTGCCGGCGCCCGCTCTCGACCGCCCCACCGATCCGGTGGTCATGACCGGCGCCGAGCTGCCGCGGCTGCTCGGCAGCGCGCCGGCGAATCTGGCCGCCTACCGCTACAAGCCGGCCAAGGGCCGTCGCGCCAAGCGGGGCCGATGGATCGCTGTCCCGGTACAGGTGGACGAGCGAGCCGTGGTGGACTTCGGCACCCCAAGTGGCGGCCCTGGAGTCCAGGGAACGGTCTACGGCACGGCGCCGGTCGGCGCCACCGCCCTCCAGTACACGGACCCGAACACGTTCGTCGGGCCGGACCCCGATCCGACCCTGGACGCGAACGACGAGGTCGTGTTCATGGCGGCGGACGCCGGCTGGCATGCCCCCGCGAAGTCGAAGCGGCCCCGGGCCACCCTGGGCGCGGGCGCCACCCCGGTGCTCCTGCAGGATCCGGACAGCTCCGCGAAGGCCTGGGTCTATCTCTTCCAGAAGACGGCCCCGGCGACCCAGCCCGCCGACTACGTCAGATACGACTTCCATCTCCTGAGCGGGGACTACCGGTCGACCTATCATCGCGCCGCCGGCCCGAACCCCGAGGCCTCGACCATTTCCACGAAGGACTACACGGCGGGCTTCAGCGACCGCTGGTTCTTCGACCAGCTCGGCATCTCCGCCGGCGGCGCGAGCGGTGCGGACATCCTCGATGGCTACAAGTTCGCCTTCGCCCCCGGCAGCTGCGGCCGCAGCGAGGCGACCTTCAATGCCGGCGAGGGCGCCTTCGTCGTCAACAAGGACGGGCCCGTGCGCGCGATCCGCTCCTATGTCGGCGCCAACAGCGGCCCCTACACCGAGCGAACCGACCTCTTCTATGCCGACCGCCACGACATCGTCACCGACCTGCGGGTACATCCGATCCCCAGCCTGTTCACCGAATACGACCTGAGCCCGGCGGCGATCGGGATGACCTACTACGACGAGCAGCACCAGGGCGGTGTCCCGGTCGACGGCAACCCGGACTCGTTGCCCGGCGCGACCCCGTCGAACTGGCATCTCTGGCAGGGGCCACAGGGCTCGCTCTTCGCCGACGACCGGGTGGACTCGAGCTTCGCCGGCGCTTTCCAGGGCAGCGCCACCGCGTACTACTCGGATGATTCGACCCCCGCCGGCATGCAGTGCTGGGGCGACTCGCAGGAGCTCGGCGCCGCCGGCATCAGCTCGGCTCCGCCGGGTGGCATTCCGGTGACGACGCCGGGCTCGCCCGATCATTTCCAGGCGGTGAGCTCGGACCTGATGCTTCCTCCTGGCACCGTCCCGAGCCGGGCCGCGCTGCTCCATCAGGCGCTGCTCCACCATCTCCTGGCACGGGCAGGCGTGTGGAGGCATCCACATCGACCGCGTCAGCGGTAGCCAGGGCCGCATCAGTAGCCTCGGGGAATGGCGCCCTCCCGCACGCTCCTGGCCGCGCTCGCCGATGAATATGCCGAGGTGACGAGCGCGGCCGAACTGCTGGCGGGCGACTAGTAGCCGTAACCGCCGCCGCCGGAGGACCCGCTCGATGAGCTGGAGCTGCTGCTCGTCGTGGGCGCCGCTGCTGCGGAGCCCGAGCCCGACGAAGCCGAGCCACTGGCCATCGCTGCGGTCCAGGTAAACGCGGTGCCGCCGAAGTTGTCCATGAAGCCGTTGCCGGTCGCCTGACCGGGGCTGTCCTGGACGAACGTGTAGAGCGGCTTTCCGTTGAAGGTCAGCTGCCCGTTGGCAACGCCGAGCTTCGCCTGCACCGCGGAATCCGATGAGGTTGGCTGTCCGCCGGACGCCATCGCCGGCGGCCAGATGCTCTGGCACGAGGCCGTGCACGCCATCTTCGAGGCGGTGTCCTGGTTGTTGGTGTAGAGCACGTCGCCCTTCGAATCCACGAGCACGGTGCCGACGCCGCTGACCGACTTGGTCGCCACGGTGTTGGAGCCGCCGCTCGTCTGCGCCGGGATGGTGCTGGCGGCATTCGAGGAGCCATTGTCGCTGCTGCTATTGCTGCTGCCGCCGCATGCCGCCAAGCCGATGGCGAGCACGGGAACGGCGAGCAGGGTGAGAAAACCACGCCTGAATTTCATCTTTGGTGCCTTCCTTCGGTCGTCCCCAAAATGCTCCCTGCCAGTACTACGCGGGGGACCTCCCGCGGGATTTCCAGAGTGGCGTCCGTCACACAGAAACGCCGGCTTTCGCCGGCGTTTCGAAGGTCTGCTGTCTGGTGGTTGCTAGCCGCAGCCGGTGTTGTTGCCGCAGCTGGAGCACGTGTAGCAGGAGCCCGTGCGCTGCATCATGCCTCCGCACTGGTCGCAGGCCGGGCCGAGTTCGAGGTCGGCTCCGATCTTCGCCGGGACGACCGGCGGCGTGTCGGTGAGCGCGGCGGTCGCCGGCTTGGACTCGCCGTTGGCTTCGCCACTCGGAGAGCCGTTGCCGTTCCCGTTGCCCTCACCGTTCGAGTGGCCGTTGGTGTCCTCCATCGGGAAGGCCTGCTGGGCATCCTTCCTCGCGCGGACCTCGTCGGTCAGGATCCCGAGGCTCTCCAGGTAGTCGACGTCGTTGATGAACCGGCTGGCGAGCCAGCGCATGATGTAGTCCGGGAGGGACTTCGCGAAGGGGATCTCCGGGTTGCGGGTGATGCCCTCGGGCTCGAAGCGCATGTAGCTGAACTTGCGCACGTAGTCTTCGAGCGGGACCCCGTACTGCAGCCCCATCGAGATCGAGGTCGCGAAGGCGTTCATCAGGCCCTTGATCGTCGAGCCCTCCTTGCCCAGGTCGGTGAGGAAGATCTCGCCGACCGATCCGTCCTCGTACTTGCCCGCCGTGATGTAGCCCTCCTGCATGCCGATCGAGAACTTGTGGGTGATCGACTCACGCTCCCGCGGCATCCGCTTGCGCTGCGGCGCTACCTCCACGACCTCGACGGCGGCGTCCTTCTTGTCGCCGGCGTCGGTCTTCAGCGCCTGCGCGGTCTTGGAGCCGTCGCGGTAGATCGCCAGCGCCTTGAGGCCCTTCCTCCAGCCGTCGCTGTAGGCGTCGGCGATGTCGGCGATCGTCGCGGACTCCGGCAGGTTGACCGTCTTCGAGATCGCGCCCGAGAGGAACGGCTGAGCCGCCGCCATCATGTCGATGTGGCCGGTGTGCGAGATGGAGCGCTCGCCGACAGCCACGTCGAAGACCTCGAGATGCTCGTCCTTCAGGCCGGGCGCCCCGATGATCGTGTTGTGCTCGTTGATGTGGGCATCGATCTGCTCGACCTCCGTCTCGGTGTAGCCGAGAGTCTCCAGCGCGAGGTTGACCGAGCGGTTGACGATCTTCATCTGACCGCCGCCGACCAGCTCCTTGAACTTGACCAGCGAGAAGTCCGGCTCGATGCCGGTCGTGTCGCAGTCCATCAGGAAGGAGATCGTCCCCGTGGGGGCGAGCACGGTCGCCTGGGCGTTGCGGTAGCCGTGCTGCTCGCCGAGCGCCACCGCCTCGTCCCATGACTCGCGGGCGGCGTGGAGCAGCGGCTCCTCGACGAGGGTTTCCTCGAGCTCGTAGGCGGCCGACTGGTGCATCCGCATCACCTGGTTGTGAGGCTCGCGGTTCACCTCGTAGCCGTCGTACGGGCCCATCGAGCCCGCGATCTCAGCCGACATCTTGTAGCCGCGGCCCGTCATCAGCGCGGTGATGGAGCCGGCCAGGGCGCGGCCCTCGTCCGAGTCGTAGGCGAGGCCGTTCGACATCAGCAGGGCGCCGAGGTTGGCGTAGCCGAGGCCGAGCTGGCGGAAGGCCCTGGCGTTCTCGGTGATCTGCTCGGTCGGGTAGCTGGAGAAGCCGACCAGGATCTCCTGGGCGAGGAAGACGATGTCCACCGCGTGGGTGAAGTCGTCGACGTCGAAGGTGCCGTCCTCGTTGCGGAACTTCATCAGGTTGAGCGAGGCGAGGTTGCAGGCCGAGTCGTCGATCGACATGTACTCGGAGCAGGGATTCGACGCGGTGATCGGGCCCGTGTTCGGGTCCGTGTGCCAGCGGTTGATCGTCGTGTCGTACTGGATGCCCGGGTCGGCGCACTGCCAGGCCGCATCCGCGATCTGGTCCATCAGCGCGCGCGCCTTGACGGTCTTGATCGGCTTGCCGTCGACGCGGCCGACCAGGTCCCAGTCCTCGTCGTTCTCGACCGCCTTCATGAACTCGTCGGTCACCCGGACCGAGTTGTTCGCGTTCTGGAACTGGACCGAGTCGAAGGCGTCGGAGTCAAGGCGCATGTCGAAGTCGGCTGCCTTCAGTGCGGCGGCCTTCTTCTCCTCGTCCGCCTTGCACCAGATGAACTTCTCGATGTCCGGATGGTCGACGTCGAGCACGACCATCTTGGCCGCGCGACGGGTGCCGCCACCCGACTTGATCGCGCCCGCCCAGGAGTCCGCGCCGCGCATGAAGCTGACCGGGCCGGAGGCGATCCCGCCCTTGGAGAGGTGCTCCATGGAGCCGCGGATCTTGGAGAGGTTGATGCCGGAGCCGGAGCCGCCCTTGAAGATGATCCCCTCCTTGGTGTTCCAGGAGAGGATGGAGTCCATGTCGTCCTCGACCGAGAGGATGAAGCAGGCCGATGCCTGCTCGGAGCCCGGATCCTTCCAGCCGACGTTGAACCAGACCGGGCTGTTGAAGGCGGCCTTCTGGTTGACCAGGATCGAGGTGAGCTCGTCCTCGAAGGCGGCGCCGTCCTGGTCGGTCGCGAAGTAGCCCTGCTCGCGGCCGACCTCGGCGATCCGGCCGGCGACGCGGCTGACCATCTGCTTGACGGAAGTCTCACGCTCGGGGGAGCCGGGCCGGCCGCGGAAGTACTTCTGGGCGACGATGTTCGTCGCGTTCTGCGACCAGGTCTTCGGGAACTCGATCCCGCGCTGCTCGAAGGCGGGCTTTTCGGGGTCGCCGATGATCGCGTCCCGCGTCTCCCACTCGAGCTCGTCGTAGGGATGTGTCCCTGGAGAGGTGAACCGGCGTTCGATGACGAGGCCCTTCTCGGTTGTGATCGCTGCCTTGGAAGTGGCCTTCGGCATCAGTCTTCTCCTCTCGCTCGGCTATTGGGGTGAGCACCGCAGCATCCTCCGCCGTTCGGACGGAACCGAGGTGCCACTAATTCGTTATTTGCGGGGATTTTCACGACGCGCTCCGAGCGGCGTCCGGCAGAGTTCCCGCAAACTGCAGATAGGCTCCGTGGTCGATTTTCTCCAGGCCCTCCAGGCAGAGCTCGCCGATGCGCTCGGCGCTAAGCCGGCCGCCGGCGTCGCGGATCTCCCTCTCGACCCCGTCAACGAGGAGACCGAGCTTTCGCGGGTCGAGCTGCCGCTTGTGGGTTGCCGCGTTGAGGCTTCGGAGGAGCTTGTCGCGACCGAAGGGCTGGATGTGCCCGTCCCGCTTGACGACTTCGAGGACCTCCGGCACCGCGCGCTCGTAGGTGGTGAAGCGGTGGCCGCAGGAGGGGCACTCACGGCGCCGGCGGACCGCGCCGTCGGGGACACGGCGGGTCTCGAGGGTCTTGGTGGAGGAGTCGCAGTGGGGACAGTGCACTCGTGGGAGTGTACAGGACCATAGTGTTTGGCAAACCGTAGGATCCGCTCTGAACACTAGATATAGCGTGCCAAGGCCGAGGGACGGCGTCGCCTAGCCTTGAGGAGATGCCCGACGGCTACTTCACCGACGAATCGATGCTCCGGCGGATCAACCGCGAACGGGCTGTGGCCCTCTCCGGACCGCGGGCGCTCCTCATGCAGGCGGCGCACCCGCTGGCGGTCTCAGGTCTTCTCGCCCACACCGACTCTCTCGACGAACCCTACGAACGGCTGGAGCGAACCGCTGAGGTGGTGAACGCGATCGGCTTCGGCACCCGCGAGGAGGCCGACCGGATGACCGCACCGGTGCGGGCGGCTCACAAGCGCGTTCGGGGCAAGCTGAAGGAGGCGGCCGGCCCGTATCCCACCGGCACGCCCTATCGGGCGGACGACCAGGAGCTCCTCATGTGGGTGCTCTTCACCCTGATCGACTCGGCTCTCGTCGTCTACCGGCTCTACGTCGGCGAGCTCAGCCGCGACGAGGAGGCCGAGTACTGGGAGGACTTCAAGACGATGGGCGAGCTCTTCGGGCTCCGGCGCCCCGAGATGCCCGGGACCCTCGCCGACCTCGATGACTACCGCCGCGAGATGCTGGAAGGTGACCGTCTCCACGTCACCGAGTGGGCGCGCAGGACGGCGCGGCGGATCGTCTTCGAGCCGCCGGTGCCGCTTCCGGCCCGGCCGCTGGTGGAGACCGCCAACTTCATCACGATCGCCCTTCTCCCCGACACGATCCGCGAGCAGTACGGCTTCTCGGCGCTTCCGCCGGTGCGGCTTCGGCGCGCGCTGGTCGCCGGCGGGGCTCAGTACGTGAAGCGGGTGCTGCTGCCCGTGCTCCCCCCGAGCCTTCGGTTCGTTCCGGCGGCGCGCTCGGTCTAGCGACGTGTCCCGACATCTGCTCGAGCGCACCCAGCGGATCCCCGCCGCGCCCGCGGAGGTCTTCGACTTCTTCGCCGACCCTCGGAACCTCGAGGAGATCACGCCACCGTGGCTCCACTTCCGGATCACGGAAGCCCCCGACCGGGTGGGTGGTGGAGCCGAGATCGAATACCGCCTGCGCCTGCACGGCATTCCGGTGCGCTGGTCGAGCCGCATCGAGGACTGGGAGCCTCCGCATCGCTTCGCCGACACCCAGATCCGGGGGCCGTACCGGCACTGGCATCACGCCCACACCGTCGAGCCGGACGGCGATGGCGTCGTGATGGGCGACCGCGTTCGGTATTCGCTGCCGCTCGGGCCGCTCGGCAGGCTGGCCCACCACCTGATCGTCCGCAGTGACCTCGAGCGGATCTTCGACTACCGCCGCGAGGCGATCGAGCGCCGCTTCGGCTAGTCCGAACTTGTGGTCGGTTAGGCCCGCCATGGCGAGCCGAAGTGACCACAACCTGGTGCGGCGAGGATCCCGGCGGGCGAGGGCGCTTAGTTCAGGTGCCCTGGCTCAGGTACTTCGCGACGTTGCCCTCGGCCAGGGCTTCCTCGCCGAGGCGGGTCGCCTTGAGCAGGGACGCGGCGCCCCCTCGGGTTCTGCCGACGATCAGGTCGGCATTCTCGAGGACCTGCAGCCCCTCCATGATCGGTTCCCTCAGGGCCGTCAGGAACTTGGTCCCACGGGGGAACGAGGACATCAGCCACATCCCGACCTGGAGCTGGTTCAGGTAGCTCCCAGGTTTCGGGCCGTTCGGACCGAAGGCCGGCATGAGCACCTCGGCGAACTGAACCGCCGTGAGCGACTCGAGGCGTTCCGCCTCCGCCCGCGCCGCCTCTTCCTGAGCGGCCTTCTCCTCCTTGTTCCCAAACAGCGCCACGCGCCGCGACACTAACGGCTGCGGGACCGCCCGGCGACTATGGTTGCGTGGAGATGGCGTCCGATGGAACGCAGTCAGGCTCCGATCCGCTCGGGGCCGCGCGCGATGCAGCCGGTGCTGCCGGTGAGCGACTTGGCGCGGCCCGCGATGCGGCGAGCAAGCAGGTTTCCGCCGCCCGCGAGACCGCCGCGCTGGCCGCTGCGGCCGCCGCCCACAAGCTCTCGCAGAAGCCGCGGCTGCGCGGCGTCTCCCATCAGTGGGCCTTCTTCGTCTCGCTGGGCGCCGGCGCGGCCCTGGTCCTCGCGGCCAGTGGCACCACGGCCGTGATCGCGATGTCGATCTATGCCTTCTCCCTCTCGGCGATGCTCGGCACCAGCGCGCTCTACCACCGGGTCACCTGGACGCCGGAGGTGCGGCAGTGGATGCGCCGGCTCGACCACACGATGATCTTCGTCTTCATCGCCGGCACCTACACACCCTTCGCCCTGCTCGTCATGCACGGGACGCTGGCGGACGTGGTCCTGATCGTCGTCTGGGCCACGGCCCTGGCCGGCCTCATCCTCAACCTTGTCTGGATCACCGCCCCCTACTGGGTCACCACGGTGATCTACCTGAGCACCGGCTGGGTGGCGATCGTCAGCCTGCCGCAGCTCTGGAACGAGATCGGCCCCGTGGGTGTCGGCCTGATCGCCCTCGGCGGCATCCTCTACACGGCCGGAGCGGTCGTGTACGCGCGACGCAAGCCCGATCCGCGGCCGCAGGTGTTCGGCTACCACGAGATCTTCCACATCCTCGTGATCGCAGCCGCCGCCGTCCAGTACGTAGCTGTCGCGGTCTACGCGCTGCCCGCAAGCTAGCGCGCGCGGCTGTCCTTTGGCTGCGATCGAGATCAACGGCGTCAGCAAGCGCTTCGGCAGCGTGCAGGCCGTGTCCGATCTCTCCTTCGAGGTCTCCGCTGGGCGCGTCACCGGATTCCTCGGCCCGAACGGCGCCGGAAAGAGCACGACCCTGCGAATGCTGCTCGGCCTCGTTCACTCGGATGGCGGCACGGCCACCTTCGATGGCCGCCGCTACGGCGATCTCGATCACCCGAGCGCCGAGGTCGGGGCGGTGCTGGAAGACGCGAGCTTCCACCCAGGTCGCAGCGGCCGCAACCACCTGCGGATCCTCGCCGCGGCGGGGGAGCACCCGCCTGAGCGTGTCGACAAGGTGCTGGAAGAGGTGGGGCTGTCGTCGGCGGCTCACCGGCGCGTCAAGGGGTATTCGATGGGCATGCGGCAGCGCCTGGCGATCGCGGCCGCGCTGCTCGGCGACCCTGAGGTACTGATCCTGGACGAGCCGGCGAACGGCCTCGACCCTCCCGGGATCCGCTGGATCCGCGACCTGCTCCGGACACAGGCCGGGAAGGGCCGGGCGGTGCTCGTCTCGAGCCACCTGCTCTCCGAGGTCGCGCAGAGCGTCGACGACGTCGTCGTCATCGCGCACGGCGTGATGCGCGCCAGCGGACCGCTCGAGAGCGTGCTCGGCTCCCCGGAAGGCCCGGTGACGCGGGTCCGGTCCGCCGATGACGACCGACTGGCCGGTGCCCTGGAGAGGGCGGGACTGCGCGTGACGCGCAGTCCCGAGGGCGGTCTGATCGTCCACGGGACTCCGGGCGAGGCGGTCGGGAGGCTCGCGAACGAGGAGCGGATCCCGCTGACCGAGCTGGGCGCCGTGTCGCGCTCCCTCGAAGAGGCGTTCTTCGAGCTCACCGAGGGAAGCGAGTGAGGCCGCTCCTCGAGGCGGAGCTGATCAAGCTCCGCACCACGCGCACCTTCATCGCGCTCTCCGCGGTCGCGATCGTCATCTCGCTGCTGCTCACGATCCTCACCGCCTCGATCGGCGAGCCGACGAAGGACAGTGTTCTCGACGACGTCTTTCAAAACGACGCCAGCACCCTCTTCATCATGATCCTCGCGATCGTGGGGATCACCGGCGAATGGCGCCATCGGACGATCACCGGCTCCCTGCTCGCCGCTCCGGACCGGACCCGTTTTCTGGCGGCCAAGACGTTCGCCTTCGCTGCCGCCGGGGCGCTGCTCTCCCTCGCCATCTCGATCTCCGTCGCGATCGTGGGCTTCGCGATCCTCGAGGCGCGCAGCCTGCCGACCCCCGATTTCGGCGACCTGCTCGAGCTGATCGCACGGAACGCCGGCGCCGCGGCGCTGCTCGGTGCGTTCGGGGTGGGGATCGGATCGCTGGTCCGCAACCAGCCGGTTGCGATCGTCGGGATCCTGCTTGCGGCGTTCGTCGTCGACCCGGTCATCGCCCAGTTCGCGCCCAAGGTCGAGACGTTCAGCCCGACCGGGGCCCTGCCCAATGCGATCCAGGGGGTCAGTCCCGACGATGTCGGGATGGAGAAGGTCGATTTCCTCGCCGCCGTGCCCGCGGTGGCCGTGATGCTCGTCTGGATCGGGGCGCTTTTCGGGGCCGGCGCGACGCTGCTGGCCGAGCGCGACGTCGAATAGGAGCCCGGAGTTGTGAGACGGTTTCCCCAAACCGATCGAGGAGGGGAACGATGGCTGAACTGACCGAGGCGCAGCAGCAGGCGCGGAACCTGTGGTCCTCCGGCGACTACGCGTCGGCGATGTACACGATTGCGACCGTGGGACGGGGGGCCGTCGAGGCCGCCGGCGTGACCGGCGACGATGTCGTCCTGGACGTCGCCTGTGGCAACGGCAACGCGACCATCCCGGCGGCTGAGACCGGAGCAAAGGTGACGGGCATCGACCTGACCCCGTCACTGCTCGAAGCGGGCAAGGCCGCCGCGCAGGAGGCCGGCGTCGAGATCGAGTGGATAGAGGGCGATGCCCAGAAGCTGCCCTTCGACGACGCGAGCTTCGACGTCGTCACGTCGGTGTTCGGCTGCATGTTCGTGCCGGACCAGCGCGCGGAGGCCCAGGAAATCGCCCGAGTGCTGAAGCCGGGCGGACGGATCGCCATCTGCGCCTGGACTCCCAACGGGAACATCGGGGGGATGTTCATCGCCATCGCCAAGCACCGGCCGCCGCCTCCTGAGGGCTTCCAGCCGCCGATTCTTTGGGGAAGCGAGGATCACGTGCGCCAGCTCTTCGAGGGCACGGGAGTGGACCTCGACCTCGAGCGCACGACCGTCGAGTTCAAGGCCGATTCAGTGGAGGACTTCTTCGCGGAGATGGAACGGGATCTCCCCCCGATCGTGGCGTCGAAGGCGCTGCTGGAGCCGGAGGGCAAGTGGGAGCCGCTCCGCGACGACCTGATGAAGCTCTACACCGAGAGCAACCAGGCCGACGAGGGCTGGAGCTCCTCGAACGAGTACCTGCTGATCAGGGGGACGAAAAACTAGGCGGAGGCGCCGAGCGCGGCAGCGAACTTCCCCTTGCGCTCTTCGATCAGCCGCTGGACCTCGTCCTCTCGTCCCTGCTTGATCAGCTCGATCGGATCGGGGTCGCCGTTGACGATCCCCTCGAAGAACTCCTTGCGGTCCTGATAGGTGGGGAGGGTCCCCTTGGCCCAGCCGCGGTGATCGTTGAGGATCACCGCGAGGCGGGCGTACGGCTCGCCGTAGGAGGCGGCGATCTCACGCTTCATCCGCTTGGCGAGCGCGGGGGAGGCGCCGGCGGTGGAGATCGCGATCGCCAGCGGGCCGGAGCGCTCGATCGCGGGCAGGATGAAGTTGCAGAGCGGCGGCACGTCGACGACGTTGACCAGCATCGTCCGGCGCTCCGCGCCGTCGTGGACTGTGATGTTGACGTCGGTGTCGTTGGTCGCGGCGATCGCCAGGAAGGAGCCGTCGAGGTCGCCGTCGACGAAGGCCCGTTCGTCCCAGGTGATCGAGCCCTCAGCGGCGTAGGTGGCGAGCTCGGAGATGGCCTCGGGTGCGACGACGTGGACGTCGCCCTCGGAGAGGAGCAGCCCCTCGACCTTCTCCAGCGCGACGTCGCCGCCGCCGACCACGAGGCAGCGCCGGCCCTTCAGCTTCAGGCAGGCCATGTAGAAAGGCGTCTCGAGCATGTCCCGAACGCAGGTCTGGTCGCAGATCCCGCGCTTGAACTGGCAGACACACTCCTTGCCCTCGAAGGCCGCTGCAGGCATGGCCCAGAGGTTAGAGGTGCTCAGGCCTCGGCCGCGAGCGTCTGCTCCAGGCCGTCAGCGATGGTGCGCTGGGCCTGCCAGCCGAGCCGATCGGCGGCGAGCTTGGTGTCGAGCACGGTACGTTCGATCTCGCCCGCGCGGGCGGGCGCCGGCTCGGGTTCGAAGTCATCGCGCCCGGCGAACCGGCCGATGTGCTCGGCCAGCTGCAGCACGGAGGTCTCGACGCCGGTTCCGGCGTTGATTGGCCCGCGCTCCTCACTTCCCTCGAGGGCGAGCAGGCCGTCGACGACGTCGGCGACGTGGATGTAGTCGCGCGTCTGCTCACCCGTGCCGAAGACCGTCGGGCGCCCGCCATCCCGCGCCAGAGAGCAGAAGATCGCCACCACGCCCGCCTCGGTGGCCGGGTCCTGGCGCGGCCCGTAGACGTTGCCCAGGCGGAGGGTCCCCGCCGGGAGCTCTCGCGTGCGGGAATAGAGGTCGAGGTAGCCCTCCGCGGCCAGCTTGCTCTGGCCGTAGATGGAGAACGGCTCGCAACGGGCGGTCTCGGCGAAGGGAAGCTCGCTCGTCCGCTCGGCCCCCTCTCCATATATGGCCCCCCCGGTGGAGGTGAAGAGCAGGCGCGAGGCGCCCGCCCGGGCGGCGCCCTCGAGCACGTTCACGGTGCCCACCACGTTCAGCCGGGCGTCGAATCCCGGATCTTCCATCGAGCGCCGAACGTCGATCTGGGCAGCCAGATGGAAGACGCTCTCCGGGCCGAACTCCTCGATCGCGGCGAAGACCGCCTGGGCGTCGGCCACGTCGAGTTCGGTGAGCTTGGCGCCCGCCTCCAGGGCTCCCGCCAGGTTCTCGCGCTTGCCGCTCGAGAGGTCGTCGAGCACAAGAACCTCGTCCCCGCGCGCCGTCAAAGCATCCACCAGGTGCGAACCGATGAACCCGGCGCCGCCTGTCACCACCGATTTCACGCAGGTGAGCCTATGGGTACGACATGTCGGGCACCCGATAGCCCCCTGCTACTCTCGCCGACCGCTAGGGCCGCCGAAAGACCATCGGCCGCCCTATATGTAGGGGGTCATCCCCTGTCGCGGCTACCGTGGAGTGCCAAATGCGACTGATAGTCACCGAGAAGAACAACAGCGCGAAGAAGATCGCCGAGATCCTGAGCGGCGGAACCGCCAAGGAGGGCGCCTCCTTCAAGACGCCCTTCTACGAGTGGACCGACGAGAGCGGCGTCGATCAGATGACGATCGGCCTCAAGGGTCACGTCCTCAATCCCGCCTTCCCCGAGTCCTACAACAACTGGCAGCAGACCAATCCGCGCGACCTGATCGACGCCGACCTGATCAAGGAGCCGACGGACAAGAACGTCGTCCGCGCACTGAAGAAGGTCGCCGCCGACGCCGACGATCTCGTGATCGCGACGGACTATGACCGCGAGGGCGAGCTGATCGGGCTCGAGGCCCTGCAGGAGATCGTCGAGGCTAACCCGGACCTCGCCACCGCCGAGGGCGTCCACGAGGACGGGACTCCCGTGAGGCGCGCCCGCTACTCCGCCCTCACCAAGGACGAGATCGAGCGTGCCTTCAACGAGCTCGACGAGCTCTCGATGCCGCTGGCCAACGCCGGCGCCGCGCGTCAGGACATGGACCTGATCTGGGGCGCCACCCTGACGCGGTCGGTCTCGATGGCCACCCGCCGCTTCGGCTCCAACTTCCTCTCGGTCGGCCGCGTCCAGAGCCCGACACTCGGCCTGATCGTGCAGCGCGAGCTGGAGCGCCGCGCGCACGAGCCCGTCCCGTTCTGGGAGGTCACCGCCAGCTTCGCCCACCCCGACGGCAACTTCGTGGCCGAGCACGCGACCGACAAGTTCTGGGAGGAGGCTGAGGCCAAGGCCGCCGTGGAGAACTCGAAGACGCCGGGCACGGTCAAGGAGATCACGGCGCGGAAGAACACCCGCAAGCCGCCGACGCCGCTCAACACCACCGCCTTCACCACCGACGCGTCCAGCCGCCTCGGCATCACGCCCTCGCGGGCGATGCGGATCGCGGAGGACCTCTACATGGACGGCTACATCTCCTATCCGCGTACCGACAACACCGTCTATCCGAGGTCCCTCGACACCAAGGAACTGGTCAAGCAACTGGTCGCGGTCGATGACTTCAAGGCCGCTGAGTTCCTGCTCGACGGGCGCGAGCTCGAGGCGACTCGCGGCAAGAAGGAGACCACCGACCACCCGCCGATCTATCCGACGCAGGCCGTCAACCCGGTCCGGCTCGAGGCGCGCTCGGAGGCCCATCGAAAGGTCTACGAGCTCGTCACCCGCCGTTTCCTCGCCACCTTCTCGCCACCGATGATCAGCGAGGGGACGCGCGCGAACATCGAGACCGCGAGGGGGACCAGCTCGGCGGAATCAGGCGAGACCTACTTCGTGCGCGGCTCCGTCGTCGTGGACCCGGGCTTCGCGGCCATCTACACCTACGCCCGCTCGGCGGACACCGAGATCCCGAAGCTCGAGGAGGGACAGGAGCTCACGATCGAGAGCGTCGACCTGGAGGGCAAGGAGACCCCGCCGCCGCCGCGGATCAGCCAGGGCAAGCTGATCGAGATGATGGAGGAGGCCGGCCTGGGCACCAAGGCGACCCGCGCGGACATCATCCAGAAGCTCTACGACCGTGGCTACGTCTTCAACAACCCGCCGGAGCCCTCCGAGACCGGGATCGCGATGTCGAAGGCCTTCGAGAACTACGTGCCGCGCATGGCGACGCCCGACATGACCGCCGAGATGGAGGCGGAGATGGACCAGATCGCCGCCGGCGAGATGACCAAGGACGAGGTTCTCCGGGACAGCCGCGACATGCTCCGCTCGGCCTTCGACGAGATGGGCGACGACGTCAAGACCGAGGACGAGGATGCGAAGTGGCGAAAGTTCGCCCGCGAGGTCTGGGCCGGCATGGACCAGGACCGCATCCTCGGTCCCTGCATCGTCTGCGAGGAGGCGGGCCGCAAGCAGGAGGACGGCTCGCCGCACCTGCTGCGGATCATCAAGGCGCGCAAGTCGGGCAAGCGTTTCGTCGGCTGCTCCGGTTGGGACGGCGACAATCCCGACTCGCCCGATTCCTGCGACACGACCTTCCCGCTGCCGCAGCGGGTTCGCGGCCTCTACAAGATCGAGGAGGTCTGCTCGGTCTGCGGCCGCACCCCGCGTCTCCAGGTCGTGCCCTGGCGCGGGCGCCCGTGGAAGCTCTGCCTGAACGACGAGTGCCCCTCCATGGCGGAGATGAAGGCCCGCCGGGCAGAGCGCGAGGCCGCCAAGGCGGCCAAGGAGGCCGCCGAAGCCGCCGCCAAGGACGGCGAGGCTGATGGGAAGGACGCCGCGAGTGCCGACGAGGCCGTCAAGGAGGCCGAGAAGATCGCGGGACAGGCGTCCGCGACCAAGGTCAAGCGCGCCCGCGGCAACGGGGACAAGGCCAAGAACGGCGCGAAGAAGGCCGGTTCCAAGTCGGGCAACGGCTCAAAGGCCAAGCCCCGCGCAAAGAGCTAGCAGCTTCCTCTCCCCCTGCGCGGCGAGTCGGCCACGGCGGGAACCCGATCGATTCCCGCCGCACTCGGCTCGACTCCGGTACCGCCCCGCCACCCTCTCCTGGCCACCATCCGCGCGTAACCCCGCGCTACCCATCCGCGGCCCCGGAAAAACACGCGGATTGCAGGTAGTCCCACAGGACATCCGTGGGATGGAGGGTGGCGGTGGTTAGCCTGGGAGCGGCGATGTTCATCTCGCTCGAGGGAATCGACGGATCCGGCAAGACCACGCAGGCCAAGCTCCTGGCGAAGGCGCTCGGCGACGGCGTGGTCCTCGTGCGCGAGCCCGGCGGGACTGACGCGGGCGAGCGAATTCGCGGCCTGCTCAAGGACCCGAAGCTGGAGCTCGATCCGCTGGCCGAGCTCCTGCTCTTCTGCGCCGCCCGCGCCGAGTTGATCGCGGAGGTGGTGGGCCCGGCGCTCGAGAGCGGCCGGGACGTCGTCTGCGACCGCTTCAGTGACTCGAGCGTCGCCTACCAGGGCGTCGCGCGCGGCCTGGGCGGCGAGCGGGTCGAGGAGATCTGCGATCTGGCCACAGGCGGCGTCTGGCCGGACCTGACGATCCTGCTGCGAATCGACCCGGACCGCGCCGCGAGGCGGATCGGCCGGCGCAAGGCCGATCGCTTCGAGGAGGAGGGGATCGAGCTGCAGCGCCTGGTCGCGCAGGGGTACGACGAGGTCGCGCGGCGGCATCCCGAGCGGGTGCGGGTCGTGGACGCGGACGGCGGCCGCGACTCCGTGCACGCCGCGGTGCTCGGGGCGCTGAGGACGGTGAGCGTGTGATGGAGGCGGCGGCCAGCGCCCGTGCCGTCCCGGAGGCCCTCGCCGAGGCGACCCGCCACCAGCCCCGAGCCCGCGCAGTCCTGCTCGCGGCGCTCGCCTCCCCTGGCCATGCCTACATCTTCCGCGGCCCACGCGGGGCCGGCAAAGCGGCCGCCGCCCGGGCGTTCGCCGCCGAGCTGCTCTCCGAGGGCGCCGCCGATCCCGACGACGCCCGCCGGCGGGCCCTGCTCGATCCATCGCCTCATCCGGACCTCGCCTGGCTGCGCCCGCCCGGCGCCCAGCATCTGGTCGAGGAGGTCCGGGAATCGGTGATCCGAGCCTCCAGTCTGAGCCCGGCCGAGGGCCGGCGCCGGGTCTTCGTGATCGAGGAGGCAGAGGACCTCCGCGATGAGAGTCAGAACGCCCTGCTGAAGACGCTCGAGGAGCCCGCGCCGTTCGCCCACCTGATCCTGATCTGTTCGGAGCCCGAGCAGCTCGCCGAGACCATCCTCTCGCGTTGCGCTCCGGTCGAGTTCGGGCCGCTGGCGCCGGATGCGATCCTCGAGGCCCTCGGCGCCGGCGAGGAGGCTGAGGCGGCCGCTCGCCTGAGCGGCGGCGACGTCGAGTTGGCGCGCCTGCTGAGCGGCGACGCGGGGGCCGGGCTGCGGGCAATCGCCGAGACCGCCGCCCGGGCCGCACGCTCCGCGGAGCCGACACCCGAGCCCTGGCGCGGTTTGCTCGATGCCGCCAGCGAGGCCGGAGCCGAGGCTGGGGCGGCGGAGGAGACACGCCTGGTCGAGGAGGCGGAGGTGATGGCGAAGCGTGGCCGCAAGGGCAAGCTCACCCGGGAGGCAACTGAGCAGGTGAAGCGCACCGAGCGCCGGGCGCGCACCCAGGCCCTGGATCTCGGCCTGGCGATCTGTTGCGCCTGGTACCGGGACCTGGCGGCCGTTGCATCAGGTGCGGACGATGTCGTGCTCAACGCCGACCGCCGCGCCGAGCTCGCGGAGGACGCTCGGGAGCTAGACCCGGCGAGGGCGAGGGAGGCGGTCGAGTGGGTGCTCGACACGCGGCGGAGGCTGCGGGTGAACGTCTCCGAGGAACTCGCCCTGGAGGCGCTCTGGCTGCGGCTCTCCGGAGCACTCGCCCGCTGATTCCTCGCCGGCGGCCGCGGATCGCCCACACGAATGTGAGCAAGCGGTAACAATCTCCTGACCATGGCCGAGCGCATTAGGGGTTGGGAGAGGGGCCGCCGCGTGCCTATGCGTCTCTGGCTCGGCGCCGCCTTCGCCCTCGTCACGCTGATCACCGCCGCGTCGGTGTACGTCTTCGTCGACGACTCGTCCGGGCGGACTCTGCAGAGCCAGTCCGCCGACCTCGCGGTCGGCAAGACCTCGAGCCTCGCGGATGACCTCGGCAAGGTCGACAAGCTGCACGCCGCGAACGTCCTCGCGCTGGCGAACACCGGCAACTTCGAGGCCTGGGCGGTGAACCGGCACGGCAACGCGCTGGCCCCCGGGCAGGATCTGGCCGCCCTCGCCGCCGTGCCGCAGAAGGGCGAGGCGGTTCGCGTCGCGCTCGACAACCGGCGCTACAACGCGAGCTTGCCGGGCAACGTGACCGTCGCGGCGGCGCCCATCTTCGGGAAGAGCAAGGTGAGAGGCGCGGCCGTGGTGCGCGCCGACCCGCCACCCGCCCTCACCAGGGCATTCGACCAGTTGCGCGGCGATCGCCTGCGAGCGCTGCTGATCGCGATCGCGATCGGGGTGCTGGTCGGCTTCCTGGTCTCCTCCCTGATTGCGACCCGGGTGAGGAGGCTCGCGCAGGCCGCGGAGGAGATGGCGGCGGGCAACTTCGACGTGCCCCTGCGCCCGGGAGGAAGCGACGAGATCGGGGATCTGACGCGCTCCCTCGATTCGATGCGCGAGGAGCTCCGGAAGACGTTCACCCTGCTCGCCACCGAGCGCGATCGTCTCTCGGCGATCTTCGACGGCCTCACCGAGGCCGTGATCGTCGTCGCCGAGGACGGCTCGGTTCGCTTCGCGAACCCTGCCGCCGACCGCCTGGTCCGGGACGGACAGCCCGCCTCTGCGCTGATCCCGTCGCTGCGGCGCTCGGCCGAGCGCGGTTCTGCCGAGATTCCCGTGCTCTGGATCGACGGCCGTGTCTACGGCGTGCAGGCCCGGCGCGTCGCCGCCGAGCACGCCGTGCTTCTCGTGGTCCGCGACCGGACCGACGAGCTCAAGCGCGAGGAGGCGGAGCGCGAGTTCGTCTCCAACGCCGCCCACGAGCTGCGCAACCCGCTGGCGGGGATCACGAGCGGGATCGAGGTTCTGCGGAGCGGCGCCAAGGACGACCCCGACGCCCGTGACCGCTTTCTCACCAGGCTCTCGGTGGACGCGGAGCGGATGACCCGCCTGACCCAGTCGCTGCTCACCCTCGCCCGCGTCGAGGCCGCCGGCGAAAGGGGCGAGGCGCAGGTGGTCGATGTCTCCCTGGCCGGAAGTGAGGCTGCCGAGGCCGTCGCCTCGCCCGAGGGCGTCGAGCTCCGCACCGAGATCGAGCGCGATCTGGTGGCCGAGGGCGACCCGGTGCTCCTGCGGCAGGTGATGATCGGGCTGCTCACCAATGCCTGCGCGCACACCCCTCCACCGGGCGCGGTTACCCTTCGCGCGGCACGGGGGAAGGAGAAGACCGTGACCATCGAAGTCCACGACACTGGGAAGGGAATCCCGCCTGAGGAGCAGGACCGCGTCTTCGAGCGCTTCTACCGTGGATCCGCGACCCACGAGACCGAGGGCTTCGGTCTCGGCCTGTCGATCGCCAAGCGGATGGTCGACGTGATGAACGGCGAGATCGGCCTGCGGTCGGTGCCCGGCGAGGGGAGCACGTTCTGGGTCCGGTTGCGAGCCGCCAAGCCAACCCCCACACCAGTCGCATGAACCCGGCGCCGCCCGCCATGAGCCGCATCCTGGTCGTCGACGACGAGGACTCCGTGCGCGAGTCCGTCGGCTATGCCCTCGAGCAGGAGGGCTTCGAGGTCACCCTGGCATCGAATGGCGAGGAGGCCGAGGATCAGATCTCGGAGGACCACTTCGACCTGCTCGTCCTGGACATCATGATGCCGGGCAAGAGCGGCCTCGACATCTGCCGCGAGGTCCGCGCACACAGCCCGGTGCCGATCATCCTCTTGACCGCGAAGGACGCCGAGGTCGACAAGGTCGTTGGCCTCGAGGTCGGCGCCGACGACTACGTCACCAAGCCGTTTTCGGTCCGCGAGCTCCTCGGCCGTGTCCGTGCTCAGCTCCGTCGCCGCGAGCTCGATCGTTCGACCGGCACCGAGGGGACAGCGATCGAGGCCGGCCCGGTCTCCATCGACCTGGCGCGTCACCTGGTCACCGTGCGCGGGGAGCCGATCAACCTGACGCGTTCGGAGTTCCAGGTGCTGCGGCTCTTGGCTGAGAACCCGGGACAGGTCTTCTCGCGCAAGGAGATCATGGAGGAGCTCTGGCAGACGGAGTTCCGCGGCGACGTGCGCGCCTGCGACGTCCACATCTCCAACCTCCGCCAGAAGGTGGAGCGCGATCCGCAGAACCCTGAGCTGGTGCTCACCGTGCGCCGGGTCGGCTATCGCTTCGCCGACGACGGGTCCTAGGCGGGCTCAGCGGTAGCCGCGGAGCAGCCGCGCCGTCACCCCGGCGATGGTCGATGCTCCATATCCGAGACTCGGGCTGCCCCGGGTCAGCACGGAGACGGAGAGCAGAGCCGCCAGCCCGCCGGGCTGCCGTGCGGAATCCCCCAGCGCTCCGACGGGACGATCCGCCGCAGGAGCCCGAGTCCGTACTTGCGGTGCCGCTCCGGCATCAGGCGCCGGATGCGGGAAGAAAAGGGGGCCTGGTCGCGCGCGGTGACCTGGCACCCGCCCCAGACCGGATTGGCGATGAACCGGCGCATCCCGGACCGGTGTGCCAGTCGCTGCAGGCCGGCGGGACCGAGCCTGTCGTAGGTGGCGGTCGCGGCATCGTTGTCGGAGGCGCGGATCATCGGGCCGAGCAGGCCGCGCTCGGCGCGTCGCACACGACGGTGGCGAACATCCCGCCGGTCGAGATAGGCGACCAGGAGCATCGCCTTGACCAGGCTCGCCGAGGAGTAGTGAACGCTGCGCCGGAAGCCGTGGATCCGGCGTCTCTCATCCACCACCGCGAACGAGGCACTGCCGGCGCGCGAGTGGAGGTAGTGCACGGCGTCGCGAACCCGGTGATGCCACGGGAAGGAGTGCGAGGGGCGATGTGCGGCCCCGGCGCTCGGCGCGACGAGCGCGCAGAATGCGAGGAGAGCTAGAAGCTGAGGTGGTAGCCGCCGCGGTACTGAGCCGGGCCGCTGAAGATCTGGTTCGGGGGAGTGGAGACCTGGATCGGGGATGGCGTGAGGCTAATGCCGGAGCCGCCGGAGGGCTCCTGGACGCTCGGCGTGAGCGAGAGCTTCGCGTTCAGGTTCTGTGTCGAGTTCGGTGGCATTCCCTGTCTCTCTTCGCCGTCTTGCATCGGCCACCTTCCAGGAATCCTTGACCCGCAACGTCAGGGAGAACCCCGCGACGTGACTCGGTAGTTGACCCGGGACTAGAGGTTGGCGAGCTTGCAGCCCACCGGCACCGATCCGCTCGCCGGGCCGACGGGCGCCCCGGAGGTCCAGGTGTAGCGGAGCTTCGTGAACAGGCGCTGCCCGTTCGAGCAGGTGCGCGGTTTGGAGAGCAGCAGCTGCATCGGCGCGGCCTTCGTCGTGCCGTGAACGCAGTCAGGTGTGCAGTCGTTCACCTGTCCCGTTCCGGTCCCGAGCGCGGACTTGCGCGACCAGCTCGACCAGGTCATCTCGCGGGCCCCCAGGCTGGCGTCTCCGCACGCGATGATCACGTTGATCGGCTTGAACTTCGCCCTGGCGCAGTTGCTGATCAGCAGCGGGCGCTTGGCGCTCGCGTCCGCGGCACCCACTCCGAGGGCGAGAACCGCCGCAATCACGACCAACACCGCCTTCACCGGCGCACACCCTATCCCCCCATTCGGGGGGTGTGTCCGCAAGCCGGCGCGTAACCGGTGCGAGGATGCAGGGGTAGCCCAATGGACGTGAGCATCAAGGAAGACTCGCTCCGCTCCGAGGCCCTGGACGTCGTCGTCCAGCTGCTTTTCCAGTTGGACGAAAAGCGAGAGCTCGACGACTTCTACGACCGCCTCTGCGAGGCCGTCTGCCTGCAGACCTCGATGGAGCGCGCGGTCATCTTCCTCTATGACGCCGAGCGCCGTCTGGTGCTGCCCGCCGGAATCCACGGCCTCCACCGGGAGTTCATCGCCCACGCCTACGGGAGCCTCGAGGAGACGCCGATCGCCCAGCGAGCCCTGGGGGAGGACCGGGTCGTGGAGACCACGGACCTGGCCTCCGATGTCCCCGCCCGCTACCGCAACATGCCGGGTGTCACCAAGTTCACCTGCACGCCGGTCGCGGCCGGCGGGCGCTGGCTCGGCGTGATCTTCGCCGACCGCGACGGCGAGCACTTCGACCTGACCGACGCCGAGCGCTCCACCATGCATGCGCTCGGACGGACGGCGGCCCTCGCGAGCCACGTGCGGGAGGTCACGCGCCAGCTCGAGCGGAGCCGCCGGCTATCCGAGCGCATCGACCTCGCGCGGGAGGTCCACGAGCGGGTTACACAGCGGCTCTTCGGGGTCTCGATGGCGCTCGGCTCGGATCGGCCTCTGGCCGATGACGATCGCGAGCGCTGCGTCGCCGAGATCGAGGCTGCCCTCGGCGACCTCCGGGAGGCCCTGATCGGATCCGCCGGGAGCTCCCTGATGGAGTTGCAGGACGGTGGGCTGCGGGCCGAGCTCGAGCGCCTCGGCCGCCAGTACAAGATGCTTCCGCTGGTCGTCGACTGGCGCAATGGGGTGGACGTTCCGGAGAGCCTCGAGCCGCTCGCGGTGTCTGTCCTGAACGAGACGCTCCGCAACGCCGAGAAGCACGCGGTTCCCGCTGAAGTCCGGGTGACGATCGACGAGCGCGACGGGGCCTTCGTGCTCGAAGTGCGCAACGACGGGCTGCGGCCGATCGGCGAGGAGAGCCGGTCCCGCGGGTCGCGGATGGGCCTTCGGCTCGCCTCCTACGAGGCGATGCAGCGAGGCGGAATGCTCGAATACGGCCGCGAGGAGGACCGATGGCGGGTGCGCCTGGTGTTGCCGAGCAGCTGAACGGGGCGAAGAAGCTGCGCGTGCTCGTGGTCGACGATCACGCCGTCGTGCAATGGGGGTTCCGCCTCCTGCTCGGGCGCCAGCCGTGGGTCGCCGACTGCGTGGTCGCCTCGACTCCGGAGGAGGCCGTCGAGCTCGCCGGCAAGGGCCGACCCGATGTCGCGCTGGTCGACCTCTTCCTCGGCGAGCGATCCGGCGCGGAGCTCTGTGAGGCGCTGCGCGAGGTCTCGCCGAAGACGCGCGTCCTGCTGATCTCGGGAGCCGGCTGGATCTCACCCGAAGCCGCCAAGGCGGCCGGCGCCGCGGGCTTCATCTCCAAGGACTGGAGCGCCGACGAGGTCGCGAACGCCGTGCGCATGGTGGGCCGGGGTATGACCGTCTACGCGCGCCAGGCCGAGGGGCCGACGACCCCGCTCTCACCGCGTGAGCGCGAGGTCCTCGAGCTGATCGGCGCCGGGGCCACCAACCGCGAGATTGCCGAGCGGCTCTTCCTCTCCCCCCACACGATCAAGGACCACACCACGGCGCTCTATCGCAAGCTGGGAGTGCGGAACAGAGCGGAGGCCACGCGAAAGGCCGAGCAGCTGGGCTTGACGCGCGGCGCAGCGCCGTTGGACCCCTGATCGGTCGGGGGCTGCGGCCAGGTGGCCACCATAGGATTGCGGCCATGCCGTTCACGCTCAGGAACCTCAAGGAGGACCTCGCGGACGTTGGATCCAACTTCGACGGGCCGCCGGACCTTGAATTCCGCCTGGCGACCGATGCGCTCGAGCTCGAGCAATCCGGCCTGAGCTATCAGCGAGTCCCGCCCGGCTATCGATTTCCCTACGGCCACACGCACGAGAAGCAGGAAGAGATCTACGTGGTCGTGCGCGGAAGCGGGCGGATGAAGCTTGACGACGAGATCGTCGAGCTCAGGGAGTGGGACGCGGTGCGCGTCCCTCCGGGCACGTGGCGAGGCTACGAGGCCGGGTCGGAGGGCCTCGAGATCCTCGTCATCGGCGCGCCCAGTCTCGGCGATGCTCGGCGCGAGGACGTCGAGGGCCGGCGCGACTGGTGGGCTGACTAGCCTGCCGCTGATCCCCCGCTCGTCCCCCTGAACCCCCCCGAACGGGGGGCATCGGCGCGAATTCCTTCATGCATCCGGGCCTCGCGGTTAGTGATTGGGGCATGGACGCCAATTCAGCTTCAGCAATCCTCTTTCCGGGTCAGGGGGTCGGGGATCCGTCGAGCCGCGAGGCGGTGGCGGATCTCCGTCCGGACCTCCTCGACCTCGCCGTCGAGCTTGTCGGCGAGGATCCGTTCGAGCGCATTGCGGAGGGCACGGCCTACGCCCAGCCGGCCGTCTACTGCGCCTCGATCGCGGGCTATGAGCGACTCGGGCGTCCCGGCGCCGAGTACTTCGCCGGCCACTCCCTGGGCGAGGTCGGTGCCCTCGCCGCCGCCGGAGCGATCGATGACGCCGACGGTTTGCGGATCGTCGTGGCCCGGGGCCGGGTCATGGACGACGCCGCCCGCGCCGGCGAGGCCGGTGGGATGCTCGCCGTCGGCTGCGACCACGACCGCGCCGAGTCGCTGGCCACCGAGCACGGCCTGACGCTCGCGAACGAGAACTCACCGCAGCAATTCGTCCTCTCCGGCCCCCTGACGCGGATCGAGGAGGCGGAGGCGGCCGCGAAAGGCTCCGGTGTGCGGGCCAAGAAGCTCGCGGTCGCGGGCGCGTTCCACACCGAGGCGATGGCGTGCGGCGTGGAGGCCTTCCGCGCGGAGCTCGAGGAGATCGAGTTCGACGCGCCCGACGCGCCGGTGATCTCCTCGACCAAGGCGGATTTCTTCCCGGAAGACCCGCGCGACGACCTCGCAGCCTCGCTCGTCAGCCCGATCCGCTGGACGTCGTCCCTCGCGAAGCTCGAGGAGCTGGGTGTGCGCCGCTACCTGGACGTCGGGCCCGGCAGGGTCCTCGCCGGGCTCGTCAAGCGGACGCTGGCCGATTCGGACGTCGAGATCGTCTCGAACCGGGAGTCGGCCCTTGCCTGACCTCTCACCCGGACAGCAGTGGGAGGTCGACTCCTCCCTCGTCGATCCCGAGGGACTGGTGGCCCGGGCCACCGGTGCCACGACCAACGGCGCCAAGCGAACCGGGCCGGGGATCGCCGCCATCGCGACCTCCCTCCCCGAGCGCGTGGTCGAAAACGAGGAGCTCGCCGGTCCGCTGGGGGTCGACCCGGAGTGGATCTCCTCGCGGACCGGAATCCATCGCCGTCGCCGGGTGAACGGCGAAAGCCTGGTCGACTTGGCCGCCGAGGCCGGTTCCGATGCGCTCGCTCGCGCCGGGTTCGATGCCGCCGATCTCGACGTGGTCATGGTCGCCACCTGCACCCCGGACCGGCAGTTGCCGAACGCGGCCCCGCTGGTCGCGAGCCGAATCGGGGCCACGTCGGCGGGAGCCATGGACATCGGCGCCGCCTGCACAGGCTTCCTCTCGGCCCTGTCGGTAGCCACTGGGCTGCTCGAGGCCGGGCGGGCTCGGGCTGTGCTCGTCGTCGGCGCCGAGGTGCTGAGCAGCGTGATCGACTACTCGGACCGGCGAACGGCCGGCCTCTTCGGCGATGGGGCGGGGGCCGCGCTGGTCACTCTGGGCGGCCCGGGCCTGATCGGCCCGATCGCCCTCCGCTCGGACGGCGCGCGGGGAGAGCTGATCCGCATCTCGAACGAGGAACGGCTGGTCAGGATGGATGGCCGCGCGACCTTCCGGGCGGCGGTCGCGGCGATGAGCGCCGCGACGCAGCAGGTCGTCTCCGAGGCCGGACTGGCACTCGACGAGATCGACCTCTTCGTCTACCACCAGGCGAACTCGCGGATCATCTCCGCGGTCGGGGAGCGACTGGTCCTGCCGCCCGACCGGGTCATCGACTGCCTGGCCGACTACGGCAACACCTCGGCGGCGAGCATCCCGATCGCGCTCTCCGAGGCCGCATCCTCCGGTCTGCTCCGCAGGGGATCGCGGGTGCTGCTCTCCGCCTTCGGCGCCGGCCTCACCTGGGGCGCCGGGATCGTCGAGTGGGAGGGAGCGGCGTGAGCGCGACGGAAACTGTGACGAAGGCGGACGAGGTCGCGGCGAAGCAGCGCCTCGGTTGCGCGCTGGTCACCGGCGCCTCGCGCGGTATCGGAGCCGCGACAGCCCGCGTGCTGGCCGAGGACGGCTGGTCCGTGGCGATCAATTACTCCCGCGACAGCGAGGGCGCCGAGTCGGTCGCCGGCTCGATCGAGGATGCCGGAGGAACGGCGCTGGCGATCGCAGCCGACGTCGCCGACGCCGGTGCGACGGGGCACATGCTCACCGAGGTCACCGAGCGACTCGGGCCGGTGCTGGTGCTCGTCAACAACGCCGGCATCACCGCGGACAACCTCTCGATGAGGCTCAGCGACGAGGACTGGAGCCGGGTGCTGGACGTCAACCTGACGGGCGCGTTCAGGCTCACGCGAGACGCGATCGGCCCGATGATGCGCCAGCGCTTCGGCCGGGTGGTCAACGTCTCCTCCGTTGCCGGCCTGCGGGCCAACCCCGGTCAGGCCAACTACGCGGCCTCGAAGGCGGGATTGATCGCGTTCACTCGCACCGTCGCGGCGGAGGTCGCCCGGCGCGGAGTGACGGTGAACGCCGTCGCTCCCGGGCTGATCGAGACCCATCTGACACGCGAGTTCACTGGCGACGCCAACGACTCGAACGGGTCCACAGGCCTGCTCGGCGCGATCCCCGCCCGCCGGACCGGATCGCCGGAGGAGGTCGCCGGCTGCATCCGCTTCCTCGCCTCTGGGGAGGCCTCATACGTGACGGGAGCCGTGCTGCCCGTCGACGGCGGCATGTCCGTCTGACCAACCAACCCAACGAAAGGAGCCGCAGATGACGACCGCAACCAAGGATCAGGTGACCGAGAGGGTGATATCGGCGCTGGTGGAGTTCGGCGAGGAGCCGGAGAACGTCAAGCCCGATTCTCGCTTCGAGGACCTGGACATCGACTCGCTCGACCTGGTCGAGCTCGCGCAGGTGATCGAGGACGAGTACAGCATCGAGATCAGCGACGCGGAGATGGAGAAGATCACCACGGTCCAGGACGTGGTCGACTTCGTGACCCAGCGCCAGCAATGAGTCGCCGGGTCGCCATCACCGGGATCGGCGCGGTCACGCCCCTGGGCGTCGGCGCGCCGGCACTCCACGAGCGCTGGTCCGCCGGCGAGTCGGGGATCGAGGACGGCCTCGGCCGCTGCTCGGAGTTCGAGGCGACCGACCACCTGACCCGCCGTCAGGTGCGCCGCACCGATCGCTTCACGCAGCTCGCGCTCGTCGCGGCTGCCGAGGCGATCTCCCAGGCGGGCTTGGACGAGGCGCCGTACGACCGCACGGAGATCGGCAGCGTGATCGGCACCGGGATCGGCGGCCTCTCCACGATCGAGTCCGAGCACACGGTCCTGGAGGAGCACGGCCAGGGCAAGGTCTCTCCCCACTGCGTGCCCCAGATGATGGCCAACTCCGCATCTGGCGCTCTGGCGATCGAGCACGATCTGCGCGGACAGTGCTTCGGCACCGTCTCAGCCTGCGCGGCGGGAGCCCACGCCGTTGGCGCCGCAGCCCGGATGATCTCCTACGGCGACGCGGTCGCCTGTGTCACCGGCGGCGCCGAATCCGCGATGACCCCGCTCGCCACTGCGGCCTTTGCCGAGATGGGCGCCACCTCCGAGTCCGGGATCTCTCGCCCATTCGACCGTCGGCGCGACGGCTTCGTGATGGGAGAGGGGGCCGGAGTGATGGTGCTCGAGGACGCGGAGACGGCCGAGCTGCGCGGTGCTGAGATCCTCGGCTATCTGAGGGGCTACGGCGCCACCGCCGACGCCCATCACATGACCGCGCCCGAGCCGAGCGGCGACGGCGCGGCCCGCGCGATCCGCAAGGCCCTGACCGATGCAGAGGTGGAGCCGGGTGACATCGCCTACGTCAACGCGCACGGGACTTCGACTCCGCTCAACGACCGCTCGGAGACCGAGGCCCTGAAGACGGCTCTCGGCGAGGCGGCCTTCAAGGTCCCGACCTCGTCGACCAAGTCGGCGATCGGCCACCTGCTCGGCGCCGCTGGCGCCGTCGAGGCCGTGGAGACCCTGCAGGCGCTCCGTGCCAAGCAGGCGCCGCCGACCCTCAACTACGAGGAGCCGGACGAAGGGCTCGACCTCGACTACGTCCCCGGGAAGGCGAAGGCCCTGCCGTTGAACGGCCACCCTGCGATCGGGATCAGCAACTCGTTCGGCTTCGGCGGCCACAACGTCGTGCTCTGCATCGAGGCGGGCCCGGCGTGAACCTGATGCTCGCCGAGAAGGAGGCGGTGCAGCATGAGCGGCTGACTCCGCTCGGGCGGCTCGAGGCGCTCTGCGACCCGGGCTCGCTCGCGCTGCTCCGAACGCGAATCGCCTCGCGCTCGGCCCGGTCGGCGCCCGGCGACGGCGTGGTCGCGGGCGCGGGCAGCGTCGGCGGACGGCCGGTCTATTGCTACGCGCAGGACCAGAGCTTCGCCGGCGGGTCGCTGGGCACGGCCCAGGCCGAGACGATCGTCCGCCTTCTCGACCTGGCCGGAAGGGCGGAGGCCCCGGTGGTGGGCTTCATCGCTTCCGGTGGCGCGCGCATCGACGAGGGGGCCGGGGCGCTCGGTGGCTACGGCGCGATCTTCCGTCAGCACGTCGCTCTCTCGGGCCGCGTGCCCCAGATCAGCGTGATCACCGGGACCTCGGCGGGTGGCGGCGCCTATTCGCCCGCCCTCACCGACTTCGTGGTGATGACCGAGGAGGCGCGGCTCTTCCTCACCGGCCCGGGGGTGGTCGAGGAGGTGATGGGCGAGAGCGTGACGATGGACGAGCTCGGCGGCGCCCGAGTCCATTCCCGTAACGGGGTCTGCGATCTCGTTGCTCCCGATGACCCGGCCGCCGCCGAATTGGTCCGCGACCTGCTGGGCCATCTGCCGCAGAGCTCCGCGTCGCCACCGGATCCGGTGTTGCCGCAGGAGCCGCTCGGGAGCGACCCGGGGACGGCCGTCCCGTCGAGTCCACGCAAGGTCTACGACGTCCGCTCGGTGATCCGCTGCATCGCCGACTCGAGCTCGATGCTCGAGCTCTCGCCCCGCTGGGCCCGCAACATGGTCACGGCTCTGATTCGGCTGAACGGCCACCCAGTGGGCGTCGTCGCGAACCAGCCGCACCACCTCGGTGGGGTGATCGACTCCGCGGCTTCCGAGAAGGCCGCCGGCTTCATCCGCCGCTGTGACGCCTTCGGCCTGCCGCTCGTAGTGCTCGTCGACACCCCCGGCTTTCTCCCCGGCACGCGGCAGGAGGGCATGGGCGTGATCCGTCACGGCGCCGGCCTCCTGCATGCCTTCTCGGCCGCCCGGGTTCCGAAGGTGACCGTCGTCCTTCGCAAGGCCTATGGCGGCGGGTTCATCACGATGAATTCGCGCGAGCTTGGCGCCGACGTCGTGCTCGCCTGGCCCGGCGCCGAGATCGGCGTCCTCGGAGCCCGCCAGGCGGTGGGGATCATCCATCGGCGGGCGATCGAGGGGTCGGCCGATCCGGATGCCGAGCACGCGCGGCTGGCCGAGCGAGTACGCGGAGGTACATCTGAGGGCCGACGTTGCGGCGAGCGCGGGAGACGTGGACGAGGTGATCGAGCCGGGCGAGACGAGAGGGCGGCTGATCTGGGCGCTCTCGGCCCTCGGCGGAGCAAACGGACGAAGGAGACCTGCATGACGACCGAGACGATCGAGCGGACGCGCGAGGGAACGCTGTGGCGCGAGGCGCCGCCCTACTTCGACGACCTGGAGATCGGGGATTCGATGGAGTCCTCGGGCCGGACGGTGACCGAGTACGACGTGGTCTCGTTCGCCGCCCTCACGGGCGACTGGCACCCGCAGCACGCCGATGCCGCCTGGGCCGCCGAGAGCCCGTTCGGCCGCCGGATCGCGCACGGAATGCTGGTCTTCTCCTACGCGCTCGGGCCTGCTCCCGATCGATCCGCGCGTGGTACTCGCCCTGCGCTCGATCGACGGGGCAGTGCTGAAGCGGCCGGTCGGGCTCGGCGACACGATCCGGGTCCGCGCACGGCTCGCCGACAAGCGCGAGCTCGGCGCCGAGACGGGGCTGGTCACACTGGCGGTCCGGATCGTCAACCAGGCCGACGAGCTGGTGGCGCGCATGGAGATCGTCGTGCTCTGGCGCCGGGAGGCGGAGCGCGCAGAGGCCGCCTCCTCATCCGACGACGAGCTCTCGCCGCTCCAGGACGGCAGGCTGCTCGCCTGATGCTGGCCGGCAAGAGATTCCTGATCACGGGCGTACTGACCCGGAAGAGCATCGCATTCGCCGTGGCCAACGAGGCGCAGTTCGCCGGCGCCGAGGTGCTGCTCACCGGATTCGGCCGAACCCGGCGGATGACCGAGCGCGCCGCGGCGCGGCTGCCGGAGCCGCCCGAGGTGCTCGAGCTCGACGTCAACTCCGAGGAGAACCTGGCCGATCTGGCCCGCGAGATCGATGGGCGGTGGGGTGGCCTCGACGGAGCCCTGCACGCGATCGCCTTCGCGCCCGCGGACGCGATCGGCGGCCGCTTCATGGAGACCCCTCCGGAGAGCGCGCTCGAGGCCTTCCGGACGAGCGCCTACTCCTACCAGGCGCTCGCCCGCCATCTCGCGCCCCTGATGGATGGGGAGGAGCGTCGTCGGCCTCGACTTCGACGCGTCGGTCGCCTGGCCGTCATACGACTGGATGGGCGTTGCGAAGGCGGCCCTGGAGTCCGTCAATCGCTATCTGGCGAGGGAGCTTGGCCCGCGCGGCATCCGCTCGAACCTGATCTCTGCCGGGCCGATCTCCTCGCCGGCCGCGAGTGGCATCGATGGCTTCGAGGTGCTCGCGTCGGGCTGGCCCGAGGCTGCTCCGCTCGGCTGGGACACCGAGGACCCGACTCCGGTGGCGCGCGCCGTCCTCTTCCTGCTCTCGGACTGGTCCGAGGCGATCAGCGGAGAGGTGATTCACGTCGACGGCGGAGCGCATGCCGTGGCCGGCGTCGGCGGAGCGTCCGAACAGGCTCGAACGGAAGAGCCCGAGCTTCGTCAGCGGTTCAGTCCTAGCGGGGCAGCTCGTCAGCGGTTATAGGATCGCCTCGCCAGGCGAGGAGGGGTGGTGTCGTGTGGCGGATTTCTTGAGGAGCCCCGCCGGCTCGCGCAAGCGAGCCTTACTTATATGGGAGGTTTCAGATGAGGAGAAGACCTGGCTGGATACAGACGGGAATCGCGCTTGGGGTGATAGCGGCGCTGCTCGTAGTCTCTCCGGCCCTTGGCGGCCCCTCGTTGCAGAGCCTGGTGAAGAAGGAGGTCGCAAAGCAGTTTGCGGCGGCCCAGGTCTCGAAGAAGAAGAAGAAGGCCCAGCTCAAGACCACCGTGGTTCAGCGAACCGCCACCACCGGTCCCATTAACAGCGGGGCTGCCGGTGACGCGCTCGCCAGCTGCGTCGGGAACGAGAAGGCGGTCGGCGGCGGCTATGCGGCGCAGGCCAGCTTCGGCAGAATCGATGGCAGCCGGCCGGAGCTGAATGGCGCAGGCGTACCGACTGGATGGCACGTCTTCGTCGGCAACGACTCTCCCGCGACGGCCCAGTTCACCGTCTACGTGCTCTGTGAGTCCCCCTAAGTAGATCGGAACGACGAGCCTCGCAGGAACGCCCCGCCGCGCCGGCTCGGCCCGGGGCGGCGGGGCGTCCAGGCTCCCGGAGCTGCTTGGTCGAAGTATCTAGCGCCCGCGCCAGTTCGGCGCGCGCTTCTCGCTGAACGCCGTCGCGCCCTCGATGGCGTCCTCCGAGGTGAAGACGGGGGCGACGATCTCGCCCTGCTTCGCCCAGAAGGTCTCGTCGTCCCAGGAGCCCTGCTGGTTGAGGATCGTCTTCGAGGCCGCGGTGGCGAGCGGGGCGTTCGCGGCGACCTCGGCCGCCAGCTCCAGTGCCACGTCGAGCGCCTTGCCGGGTTCGGCGAGGCGGTTGATCAGCCCGAGCTCCGCGCCGCGCTCGGCTGTGATCGTCTCGCCCGGTGAGCGCCAGCTCCATCGCGATCGCGGCCGGCAGGCGGCGGGGCAGCTGGCGAAGCGCGCCGGCCGCTGCGACCAGTCCGCGCTTGGCCTCGGGAATGCCGAGCTTCGCGCCCTCGGCGGCGACGATCAGATCGCAGGCGAGGGCGATCTCGAGCCCGCCCGCGACGGCGAAGCCCTCGATCGCGGCGATCAGCGGCTTGGCCGCCGGCTTCTGCACGATGCCGGCGAAGCCGCGGTCCTTCGCCCAGGGGCGCTCCCCGGTGGCGAACGCCTTCAGGTCCATCCCCGAGCTGAAGCCCTTGCCCTCGCCGGCGATCACTCCGACGCTCAGCTCATCGGCCGCGTCGAGCTCGTCGAGGGCGGCGGCCATCGCCTCGGCCATCGCCAGGTTGACCGCGTTGCGGGCGTCCGGGCGGTTCAGGGTGATCAGCAGGACGCGGTCGCGGCGCTCGGTGAGAAGTGGCTGCTCGTTCATGGGCCGGGACCTTACAATCGCCGGTCAGCAAGAGCGCCCAGGTAGCTCAGTTGGTAGAGCACATCTCTCGTAAAGATGAGGTCGCCGGTTCGAGCCCGGCCCTGGGCTTCTAGCAGTTCGGAGGTGCCTCGCCGGACAGGCGCCGCGTGTATAGGGTCTCCCGAGAGGAGAGTTGCAGGTGAGAGGGAGCTCGAAGCTGGCAGTGGTGATGATCGCGGCGTTCTGCTGCGGGGCAGCGATGTTCGCGTTGCCGGCGAGCGCCGGTGCCGGCAAGAAGGCGAAGGGCGTCACCGTTCTGGGCACGAGCCAGACGAAGTTGCTGAAGCACGGCCTGCGCGTCCGGCTCCCTCGAAAGCACTCGGCGGGGCTGAAGGTGCGGGCGACTTCGACGACCTTCGACGATCCCGCTCCGGCTCCGCTGACCAAGGTGGCTCACGCCCGCAAGGGCAAGCGCACCGTCAACCTGAAGCTGACGGCGGCCGGCAAGGCCGAGGTGGCGAGCTGTGAGGCGAGGGCGATCCAGGTCCGAGCCGGAAAGAGAACCGCCACCGCGGGCCTGACCCGGAACAGTGCGGCCTGCAGCCCCGAAGCCGATCGACCTGAGCCGCGCGGGCGACTGCGACTTCATCGGCCAGCAGCAGGGCTCGCTCTGCCTGCTGCCCTTCCCCGACGACTACTACACCGCGGCCGACCAATCGACCGCCACCGGCCGGCGAATCGACCTCCACGCGGGCGGAATGCCGAGGAATGCGTCGAGCGTTCCGATCAACCCCTCGCCGTACAGCCTGAACGACGGCTTCAGCCCGGGAGTGGGGATGGTCGTCCGGGTCCCCGGCCTGGACAACCCGGCGGCGGCGCAGCAGACCAACGCGGTGCCGATCAACCACCTCGGCCGCTTCTCCGAGCCCGATCAGCCCATCGTCGTGATCGACGCGACCACGGGCCAACGCTGGCCGATCTGGGTGGAGATCGACTCGAACGGCGGCAGCCCCGACAGCACCGCGCTCGAGATCCATCCGGCGGTCAACTTCGCCTCGGGACACCGCTACGTGGTTGCGATGCGAAACCTGAAGAACTCCGCCGGCCAGACGATCCCGGCCCCGGAGGGCTTCCGCTACTACCGCGACCAGCTCCCCTCCGACCAGGGTCCGATCAACGCCCAGCGGCCTCGCTTCGAGTCGATCTTCAACACCCTCCGGGGCGCGGGCATCAGGCGCTCGAACCTCTACCTGGCCTGGGACTTCACGGTCGCGACGGACGAGAACATCGCCGCGCGTGAGCTGCACATCCGCGACGACGCCCTCGCCTCGCTCGGCGACACCAGCCCGGGCAACGGCGTGATGGACGGCAGCGCGCCGTCCTTCACAGTGACGCAGGTGGACAACTTCACGCCGGTGCAGGATCCGGAGATCGCCCGCCGCGTCCGCGGCACCTTCACGGTTCCCTGCTACCTGCAGCCGACCTGCGCGCCCGGCGGAAGCTTCCAGTTGGGCCCGAACGGGCTGCCCAGCCGCAACACGGGCAACGACTGGACGGCGAACTTCGACTGCATCATTCCCCGCACCGCAGTCGACGGCACGCCCGCGCCGGCGCGTCCCGCGATCTACGGGCACGGCCTCTTCGGCAGCGCGTCCGAGGTCTTCAACGCCGACATCCAGCAGCAGCTCGCCAATACCTATGGATTCGTCCTCTGCGCGACGGACGAGATCGGGATGGCGAACGGCGACCTCGTCAACACGGCGAGCATCCTCTCCGACCTCTCCAAGTTCCCGCAGCTCGCCGACCGGCTCCAGCAGGGCCTCCTCGACGAGATCTTCCTCGGGCGCCTGATGGGCATGACGAGCGGCTTCAGCAGCGACGTCGCATTCCATGCCGACGGGACCACCCTGGGCAGCAACCCCGTGATCGACACGTCCAACCTCTACTACCAGGGCTCGAGCCAGGGAGGGATCATGGGCGGCGCCCTCACCGCCGTGGACTCCGACTTCACGCGGTCGGTCCTCAACGTCCCGGCGATGAATTACTCGGTGCTGCTGCCCCGCTCGGTCGACTACGACTCGTTCGCCGGGCTCCTCAACGGCGCCTACACCGACCCGCTGGAGCGGCCGCTGCTGCTCTCGCTGATCCAGATGCTCTGGGACCGCGGCGAGCCCGACGGCTACGCCCACCGGATGACGACGAATCCCCTGCCGGGCAACCCGGCGCACACGGTGTTGATGAACATCGCGCTCGGAGACCATCAGGTGACCAACTTCCAGTCGGACGTCGAGGCCCGGACGATCGGCGCCTCCACCCACACTCCGATCCTCGATCCGGGGCGCTGGCCCGACAACGACATCCTCTGGAACGTCCCGGCGATCTCCACCTACCCGTTCAACGGATCGGCGGCGATCTACGGCGACATCGGGCCCGTCCGCGCCAATCCGAGCCCGCCGCCCACCAACATCGGGGTGCCGCCGCCCCCCTTCACCAACACCCCGAATCGCCTCGGCGAGGACCCACACGGAGCGCCGCGGGGGGCGCCATCGGCCCTGCAGTTGATCTCGGACTTCCTCAAGCCCACGGGGCGGTCACGAACGTCTGCGGACCGTCCCCCTGCTACGCGGGCGGCTACACGGGGCCTGGCCCCTAGCCGCACGGCTAGCGATGCGATCGCCCGCTCGATGAACCCCAGCCGGTCGGCCACCCTCGCGTAGATGCTGGCACCGCCCAGGCCACACGGGAAGACGCCCGCGCTGACGGCGCCGATCAGGCGAGGGCCGTCGGGCGTGTCGGCGACCAGCGGCCCTCCGCTGTCGCCCTCGCAAGAGGTGGTGCGGTACGGGAGACGGCTGTGGATCCGGTGGATGCGCTTGCCGAGGGCGCAGATCATCGAGGCCTGCTGAAAGCCGAGCGACTTGCCGTACTCGCGATCGCACTTCCGGGCCGGGTATATCCGCTCCTTGGTCGTCTTCAGCCGGCGGGCGACGTTCAGGCCCCAGGCACTGCGGGTGCCCCAGCCGCCCGAGCGGACCATTTTCCCCGGCTTGGTCGCCGCCTTGGATTCCATCCGCGTGGCGAGGGCGATGGGCTGGGCGGCGGGCGAGCTTGCCAGCGTCAGCACGGAGAAGTCGTGGGAATCCTTCCGCCCGTTGTAGGCCGGGTCGATGGCGACGGCGGTCACCTTGATCCGCGGCCGGCGCCGCCGGGGCGTGATCCAGGGGCTGCCCGCCAGCACCGAGAGCTGCCTGCGCTTGCCCACCTTCACGCAGTGGGCGGCTGTCAGCACCTTGGTCGGGGCGATCAGCGAGCCGCTGCAGATGAAGCGTCGCTTCTGGGTGAGTGCGACAGCGAACTGCCAGCCGACCGGATTGGCCTTGCCGCCCCCGACGATGCGCGGCGAGGAGCCCGCGGCGGCTCCGCTCCCGGGAGCGATTGCGAGCAACAGGACACACAGTCCCAGGGCGGCGCCCCCCAAGCGCCGGTGCGGGGTCATTCCCCGCTATTCCCCCTGCAGCGCCCGGTAGCGCTCTGTCATGAAGTCGAGGGCCGCTCGCCGATGGTCGTCGGCGGAGATCAGCTTCGAGTAGGTGAGCTCCGCGCCCTTGAAGCCGGTCGCGTTCCAGAGGTCCCCCGAGACGTCGGCGCTCCAGGGCCCGACGTAGAGGTATGGCTCCTCATGGTCGTCGTCGCCGGGAGAGGCGCCGAAGTTCGCACGCTTTCCGGCGGACTCCGAGCCGAGCTCGAGCGCGATGTCGAAGTGCTCGGGCCAGAGCTCGACCCGGGAGGGATCGCCATCCGGCTCATCGGCGCGCAGCTGCTCGAGCACCGAGCAGCCCAGCCCGTAGAAGTCACCGAGCGCCGTCGCTGCTGCAATGTCGACGCCGGGGAGCGGCTCGCGAGTCTCCGAGTCTCCGCGCTGGCGAACGAGCTCACCGTGCTCGACTCGAACCTGGCAGTCCGCGCCGTCCTGCTCGAAGAACGGTGTGCCGAAGCCGCCCCGCGTGTAGCGCAGGGCGATCTCGTTGGCCGGCATGCGGGCGGGCGCAACCACCGCCTCCGCCACCTTGTGGAGGGCGACGCGCGTCTCGCCGAAGGAGGGTGGCAGCGGCTCGAGCCGCTTCCAGGCGCCGAGCCAGCGGTCGGCGCACCAGGGCGCCAGGTCAGGATCCTCGCTTGCGATGTCGTCCCAGGTGAGATCGCCGCGGTTGTGGATCGGCGAGACGAGCTCGCGCCCCTCCGGCACCTCGCCCGGCTCGATCGGGTCGTCGGCGAACGGAGGTTCCGACACGGCCGGCGGCGAGGGCTCCAGCACCCTCGCCTCGTAGTCGCCGCCGAGCTTGTCCTCGGCCTCTGCTCTCGGATTCGCCATCGGCGGAGAACCCTAGTCCGCCGCGCCGTCGGTGGGTTACCCGAATCGCGTGTAGCTCCAGACTCGCGGCGTGTTCCGCCGGGAGCCGCTCAGCATGCCGTTTGCAGACCAGCTGGGCGATCTTCGGCGGGTGATCCTCTCGGAGGCGCGGGTCGAGCCGGCGATGCCGGCCCGCTTCGTGGCCGCCGCGATCGATCACCGGGTGATCGGAGCCTGCGTCCTGGCGCTGAACGAGGAGCGGCTGATCCTGGCCGAGCGGGACGCGCGCTCGCTGCGCGACGCGCACGCCGTCGCGGCGCTGAGCACGGCGCTCTCCGGCCGGGAGCTCCGGCCGTCGCCACGGCGATCAGAAGCCTCTTCCCCTCCCGCTGATCGTCTGAAGGGCCCGGCGATCAGCGACCGTCTCTACCCGGACCCCGGCCTGCGGCCGTACAACGACCTCGACCTGATGGTCGCGCGCGAGTCGCTCGAAGACGCGAAGAGCGCGCTGCTCGGCGATCGGATACGAGGAGAGGATCCAATTCCGCCCTGGTTTCGAGGTCGCCCACGGCCACACCCTCGACCTGGTTCGCGCGGTGGGGCGCAAGTCCGTCCACGTCGAGGTTCACTGGCGGCTCAGCGACGATCGGGTCGGGGAGGCGATCTCCCATGCCTCCCTCTCCGAGGGCGCCGAGCCGATGCCCGGGAGTGCCCGGCGCGGCGTTCCCCTCGCTGCCGGACCAGCTGCTCGTCTGCGCGCTGCATCTGATGAGCCATCGCGAGAAGCGGCTCGCCTGGCTCGAGGACATCAGGCGGCTCAACCTCGCGGCCACGGAGGCCGAGTGGGATGCGGGCTTCCACAGGGCGGAGGAGCTCGGCCTGCTCTGGGTGCTGAACCGCTCCCTCGACTACGCGGAGCGCTATCTCGGGTTTGACCGCGGCCCGCCCGATCGGCGCCGGGCGAGCCGCCCGCCTTCGGTCCGGTCCGCGCGGTGGAGGAGCTCGACCTGCAGGCCTCCGCCAACATCGGCCGCCTGGCGGCGCTGCCCTGGAGGCAGCGGCCCGCGCTCGTGCGCGACATCCTGGTTCCGAGCCGCGACGGGCTGGACGGCCTGGTCGGAGGAGACGGCGCGGGCCGGTTTCGGTTGGTGGCGAGGCACGCCCGGCTGATCGCCCGCGGCATCGCCATGCGCCGCTAGGCGGTCTCGGCGAGGACCGCCAGCCGCTCCGCGGCCTCGGTGACCGCGTCGAGCGAATCAGGCACGCGGAGAAGAACTCCGTTGACCGACTCCGCCACCCGCGCCGACCCGGCGAACTGCCTGGTTCCGAGGCGCCCCGCCATGAGCAGATGGTCGAGGAGCTCTCGATGGGTCTTCGCCGGTCGCTCCTCTCGATCGCGACGGCCGAGCCGCCGCGCTCCCGGAGAAAGGCCACCAGCGCCACCTGACCGGGGCGATCCGCCGAGCGCAGCCCGTCGTGCAGCCGCCGTCCTCGCAGGTCCGCCGGGCCGTTCGTCGAGGCGGCGCCGATCGCGACGGCGGCGGGCTCGGTGAGCAGGGAGCCGCGGGCACCGGGCCAGGCCGCGTGGCCCGTGTCGGAGCGGCGGAGGACGACCCCATCCTCTCCGAGTGAGGGGTGCCCGGCGGCCGCCAGGGCAGCCGAGAGGGTCGACTTTCCGCGTCCGGTCACCCCGCAGATCACCACCACCCGGTCGCCGACCAGGTTCGCGGCGGCGTGCAGGAGAGACCGCCGAGCTCACCGAGGAGGAGAGGGATCGCGTTCGAGGCCAACCTGTCCTCCCAGCGCTCGGGGCCGAGCTCGAGGACGGTGTCCGCCGCCCGGTGGCCGATCCTCATCGAGGCGGGATCGATCAGGAAGCGTGCCCGCATCGGAGTGCCAGGCCAGGACCCGATCGCCCAGCCGAGCCGCTGCGTACTGCGGGCTCCAGTCGGCATCGACGACCAGGCGAACGAGCTCGGCGGGAGCCTCGAGCGGCCGATCACGATCGGCTCTCACCGTGATCCGGCCGAGCTCCCCCGGTGCCTCGCTGGCCCGCTTCAGCGGCACATCCGAGTCGATCTCGTATCCGTGGAGGCTGCTCACAGGAAGCGCGGCGGTCGCAGAGGCGCCAAGGCTAACCTCCGGCGCCATGCCGGAGAAGGTGATCGCAACCACTCGAGTCGCCCGCAGCGAGGGATTGGTCACCGAGCCGATGGAGGGCGGCATCGTGATGCTCGACCCCGAGTCGACCGCTACCTGCGCCTGAACGCGACCGGGAGGTTGATCTGGGAGGCGCTCGCGGAGCCGGCGACGGTGGCGGAGCTCGCGCAGGTGCTGAGCGAGCGGAGCGGGATATCCCGCGAGCGCGCCGAGGCGGACGCGGCTGCGTTCATCGAGCGACTGATCGACTTCGGCGCCGCCCGGCCCGCGTAGGCTGGGTCTCAGTCGGGCAGTCCGCTCAGGGAGCCCTCGTCGGCGGCCGCGGCGAGGTCGTCGCGAGCGGCGAGGGCCGGCACCGCGATGCCCGCTTCGACCAACCCGGAAATGGCGTCGAGCGCGTCGCGCTCGATCCGATCCCGAGCGACACCGGGATTCCCGGCGCCCAGAGCGCCGATCGCGTCGCCGGCGGTGCCGCCGTCGAGTGCGTCCATCACCGCCCCGGCGGTCCGGTTCAGGCGCTTCACCTGGCCGGAGGCGACCACCCTGACCAGGCGCTCTCCCTCGCGGCTCCCGCCCCAGCGCACCTCGCCCAGCCGGTAGCGCCGGGCCAGCGCCAGCTCGCGGATCCGCGCGGTGGCCGAGTCGATGTCCCCTCGGCCGTCCGCGGGAAAGTCGGGCATCTTCGACTGGAGGACCTCCATCGCGCGGTCGAGCTCCGGCCCTTCCTTTCCCTGCCGGCCCGCCGCTGGAGGCAGCCCGGAGACGGTCCTCTCCTCGTCGCGGTAGGGAACGAGGTCCCGTGCGGCGGCCTGCTCGCCGTTGCGCGCTCCGGCGCGCCAATCGGAGACCCGCCGGTCGCGCCACGCGCCCGCAGCCCCCGCCAGCATTCGTCGAGGCCCTGCCGGCCGGCGTCACCGAAGGAGAAGGGATGCTGCGAATCGGCGAGGAAGGCGCCGTTGGGGCGGACGAGGAACGCGCGCGGAGCCGAGTCCAGCGCGACCACGGAGGACGGCACCTCGGCGCCCATGAGCACCCTCGGCCTCGGCGGGCTGACCGAAGCGGCCCACGGTCGCGCGGACGCGTTCGAAGTCCACCGCCCATCTCCCTTCCCGCGCCGCCGCCCCGATCAGGCCGACCGGAACGACCCGCACCGAGGTCGGGCGAGCAGGCGCATCTGCTCGAGGAACTCGCCGAAGGTCGCCTCGTTGCGCGGGGTGACGACGTGCACAACCTGGACGCGCCCTCCCCGGGTGAGCATCAGATCGATCGCCTCCACCGCGCGCCGCCAGCTGCCCGGGACACCGCGCGACGCGTCGTGCAGCTCCGCGGAGGCGCCGTCGAGAGAGACGTGCACCCGCGCGCCGGTCCCCGCGAGGCGATCGGCGGCCTCGGCGTCGAGGAACCAGCCGTTCGTGTTCAGCGTCACCATCATGCCCGCGGCGGTGAGCCGCTCCACGGTCTCGAGCGTGAGCTCGCGCCGCAGCAGGGGCTCCCCTCCGGTGATCACGGCCTCGATCAGCCCGAGCTCGATCGCCTGGCCGACGATTCGCCGCCACTGCTCGTCGCTCATCTCCACCGTGCGGGCGAGTGTCCGGCGCGGCGAGTCCGTGTAGCAGAACCCGCACCGCAGGTTGCAGTGGTAGGTCAGCTCGAGCTTCGCCCCGATGGGGCGCTCGGGCACCTCGAGCGGCCGGACGTCGTGCAGCACCCGGCGCCCGAGCCGGCGCAGCCGGTAGCTGCCGCGAATCCGCGGCGGGGCGCGCTCGATCAGATCCCCGTCTCTCTACGTCGAGGACGAGCGCATCCCCGCGCTCGGCCAGGCTCAATCAGGGCGGCGGAGTGGTGGTGGTGCCGCTGTTCTGCCCGGCGGCGGTCACCGCGGGCTGGTCCTCGGTCTCGATCTGCTCCACCTTCGGCGCCTCGTAGGCGTCCTCCGGCTGCTTGGAATCGGACATCTGCCCCTCCTTCGTTCCTCTAGTTCGGCGGCGGCGTCGTCGTGGTGCCGCTGTTCGCGCCGGCGGCGGTCACCGCGGGCTGTCCTCGGTCTCGATCTGCTCCACCTTCGGCGCCTCGTAGGCATCCTCGGGCTGCTTTGAATCGGGCATCCGTGCTCCTTCCCTTGGGTTCAGGCCAACCCTATATCGGTTGGGGGTCCCGTGGATAGGGCTTTGGCAATCCGGCTTCGCCATCAGATCGCGGCCACGTGCGGCCGCCCAGCATGAGTCGCGGCGGCTTCGCCGCCGCTCCGAAATGCGGCGGACTCGTGGCCGCTAGAGCCGAACCAGGTTCGACGCCTCGATCCCGCGGGTGACCCCGCGGAAGTCGATCACCAGCGAGGAGTCGTCCACGACCTGCTGGTAGTCGATCGAGGGATGCGCCGTGACGATGCAGACGAGGTCGGCGGATGACAGCGACTCATCGAGCGGAGCGGAGGAGAGCCCGAGGTCCTGCAGCTCCGGTACGTGGGGGTCGTGGTAGGAGACGTCGGCCCCGAGCTCGCGCAGCAGACGGATCATCTTGACCGCCGGCGACTCGCGGATGTCTCCGACGCCCGCCTTGTAGGAGACACCGAGCAGGACGACCTTCGCGTCCCTCGTCGCCTTGCCCTCCTCGTTCAGAGCGCGCTCGATCCGACGAACGCACCAGTGCGGCTGGTTCTGGTTGATCTTCCCGGCGAGCTCGATGAACTCGGTGTAGAAGTCGTGCTCCCGCGCCTTGTAGGAGAGGTAGAACGGATCGACCGGCAGGCAGTGGCCGCCCATCCCAGGTCCAGGATCGAAGCGCATGAAGCCGAACGGCTTGGATGCCGCCGCGTCGATCACCTCCCAGACGTCGATCCCGAGGCGCTCGCAGAGCATCGCGATCTCGTTGACCAGCGCGATGTTGACCGAGCGGAAGATGTTCTCGAGGAGCTTGGAGAGCTCGGCCGCGTCCGGGCTGCTGACCTCGAGGACCTCGTCGCAGACGAGCGAGTAGAGCTCGACGGCGCGCTTCGTCGACGCCTCGTTGATGCCCCCGACCACCTTGGGCGTGGTGCGGATCGTGTAGTCGGTGCGGCCGGGGTCGATTCGCTCGGGTGAGAAGGCAAGGTGGAAGTCCTTGCCCGCGGAGAGTCCCGACTCCTCCAGGATCGGCCGCAGGCGCTCGCGGGTCGTCCCCGGATAGGTGGTCGACTCCAGCACGATCAGCTGGCCCTTCTGCAGCACGGCCGCCAGTGAGGTCGCGGCGTCGACCATGTAGCTCAGGTCGGGCTCGCGCGAGTTGGTGAGCGGGGTGGGGACGCAGATGATCACCGCGTCGCAGGCGCTCATGTCCGGGTAGCGGCTGGTGACCGTCAGCTTCCCCTCGAGCGCGGCGAGCCGCTCGGACGAGACGTCCTCGACGTAACTGTGGCCCTCCGAGAGGGCATCGACCTTGCGCGGGTCGGCATCCAGGCCCACCACGTCGTGGCCCTCCTCGGCGAAGGCCACGGCCAGCGGGAGCCCGACATATCCGAGCCCGACCACTCCGACTCTCATGGGCGCCAGTGTAGGGAGGCGGCTACTTGCCCTTGGATGCTGCCTTGCCCTGGGCCTGGTCGTGACTCGCCGTCTGGACGCCGATCAGGTGGTCCACGAACAGCCCGCATGCAGCCGCCGTCGGCAGCACCTTGAAGCCGTCCGGGTTGACCGCCGTCAGATTGCCGATCACCGCGGGGGCATCGACGCCGATCAGCGACTGGAACCAGTTGACGTCGTCAGCCATCACGCTGACGGTCACGGGCCCACCCTGGCTGGTGATGGTGCCGACGGGCCAATACGGGCCCTGGTCCGGCCTGTAGGGGATCGCCGCGTCGACGCCGGCGGGCAGGTGCACGTCGAGCCCGGGTGCCTTCACGGTCAGTCCGGTCACCGGGCTCACGTACTGGAGCGACAGCTCCCACCGCCCGGCCGGCAACACGATCCGCTGGCTCGCGGTTTCTCCGGGCGCCAGGTTGTTGTCGATCGGAGCACGCTTGGCGGCGGCCACTCCGCCTTCGCCGAGGGCCCCGGCGGCGCCTCCGGCCTTCCAGTAGAGCCGCTTCGCGATCACCGTGCGCGGCTGCCAGGTGAGGGCGCTCCCGCCCGCGTTGACGTAGTTCCGGAATTTCGGCTTCTTGCACCGGAAGATCCGGCCGGGGCGGGCCTCTTCCGCGAGCTGCTGGATCGGGGGCGTCTTCCCGGTCCGCTTCCACAGCCGGTACGACTCGGTGGAGTCGGCCAATGTCCAGCCCGGTGGCGCCTGGCTCTGGTAGATCGCGCTGGTGGTCACCGCGTAGGGGAACTGGTTGAGGACCGAGGTGGGCACCGAGTCGAAGTCGATCGGGAGGCGCTGAGACTTCGATCCGACGGAGGGGACGCGGATCTCCGCGTTGAAGGCGGGGCTCGAGACCTCGGCGGTCCGCAGGCCGTAGTCGGAGAAGCGGTCGCCGGTCAGGGCCAGAACCTTCTGCCCAGAGACCTCATGCTGGAATTCGCTGAGCTGCTGCAGTCGGTCGTCCGGCGCGATCACTGTGTCGCGGAGCGCGAGGAAGGTCGAGTAGCTCGCCAGGGCGATGAAGACGACGGCGAAGATCTTCTTCGGCCACCCCCCTCCCGGGGCGAGCAGGGCGGCGAGCACGAGCAGCATCACGACCGAGGCCGGCACCACCACCGCCTTGGCGAGGATGTACAGCCCGCCGTTTTCGATGTACTTCGTCCCGAGCCAGATGATGATTCCCGAGATCACGGCCGCCGGGACGGCGTAGTCCACCCGGCCGATCCACCAGACCAGGCCGATGATCAGCCCGGCGAGGCCGATCGCCCCGAAGATCCAGTAGTGGGTCACGTCGTGTGTCCCCAGCAGCCAGCTCCCGCTCGGCCAGATGCCCAGCGTCTCCAGCGGCGAGACGACGAAGCGGAGCTTGCTGTCCGTGTCCGCGACGTTGCCGATTGAGCCCGACCGGAGGAAGTCGAGCACCTTCGGGAGCTGAGTCAGAAAGACGAGGACGAGGACGATCGCCGCGGGGATGACGATTCGCATGGAGTCGCGCACCAGCTCCCGGACTCCGCCTGCCCCCTTTTCCGCCCGGACCTGCAGCAGGCGCGCGACCAGCCAGATCCCGGCGGTGATGGCGAGCCAGGCGACGCCGGGCAGGCTGTAGACCGGGACCATCGCGGCGGTGATCAGCGCCAGGCCGATCAGGATCGCGATGCGGCCCTCCGGCTCCCGTTCGATCTCCCGCAACCCGAGCGCGAAGGCGATCAGGAACATCCCGGCGATCAGCTCCTTGAAGCCGGCGACGCCCAGGGCGGAGGCGGACAGGTAGGCGAGTGCGACGAGCGTGGCACCGAGCAGGCGGCGCCAGCCGGGCAGCTCGCGCAGCGCGCCGAGCGCGGTGATCCCGGTCAGCACGGGGACCGCGACCAGGAGCCCGAGCCAGCCGTAGAGGGGTTGCGTGCCGAACACGCTGACCACCGTCCCGACCAGGCTGTGCGGCCCGAGCGGGTAGCCGTTGATCACGCTCTGCGGCGTGGGCCTGCTCGGGTCGACGAGGTAATCGACGTCGACCAGGTGCATGGCCATGTCGTTGTTGAGGCCCACGCCCGGGATGCCGATGTGGCCGCTCGCGATGAACGGGAAGGAGGCGAGCAGAATCGTCACCGCCCCGACCGGGATGGCGAGCCCGAACGACGGGCTGAGCACCGACTCCGAGCGGACCACAAGGAAGACGATCGAAGCGACGAGCAGGATGGCGCAGCAGACGATCGAGGTCGCCTCGTTGCCCGGCAGCCGAATGGCGACCGTGCAGACCAGGACCAGCGTTGCGAAGCCCACCGCCCCCTCGAGGAAGGAGGCGTGTCTGCGGCCGAGCGCAAGCAGAATCGCCCGGCCGACCAGCAGGGACGCGAGCAGGATCACCCCTGCGGTTACGTAGGTTCCAGCGAAGGCTCCCACGGGGCCGGGAAGGATATGGAGTCAGCGCGAAACGGGAGCTGAGGGCTAGGCGCCGATGCGGTCCCTCGACGATTCCCCACGCTCGCGCCCGAGTGTCAGGAACTGGTCGATCGGATATCCCCAACGCATCCCGCGCAGCACGTCCCAGTCGGACCGCTGCCTGACCGAGTCGACCCGCTCGCGGCGGGCGCGGATCTCGGGCCTGTTCGCCCGCACCCAGGCGTAGCTTTGCCACTTCGCTCGCAGGAACTTCGGCCCGCGCAGCAGGCAGTAGCCCCAGATCAGCAGCTCGCTGAGGGCGAGCAGCGGCGAGATCGCCAGGCGCGTGCGCCCGCGGAGGTCGGCGAGCAACGTCCGCCAGCGGTTGCGCTCCAGCAGGAACAGCTTGTGGGGGAACATCGAAAGGTGGTAATCGTGGGCGACCGTCGCGGCCGGCTCGCACCAGATCTCGTTGCCGCTGATCCGCAGCAGCCAGGAGAGCTCGACGTCCTCGAAGTAGAGGAAGCCGGTCTCGTCCCAGCCGCCGAGACGTTCCAGCAGCGACCTGCGGACCACGAAGGCGGCGCCGTGCAGCCCCGTCACCTGGAAGGCGCCGGTGCCGGCGACCTCGCGCGACTTGCCGAGCCAGCGGTTGAACCCCAGCCCCGTCTTGTTGAGGTTCTGCCCGGCGGCCATGATCCGGCCGGGATCCGACTCGAGCAGGATCAGCGGGCAGGCGACCCCGGCGGCCGGTTTCTCCTCCAGCAACGCGACCAGAGGGTCGAGCCAGTTCGGGCCGGCGACCACGTCCATGTTGAGGACGGCGATCTGGTCGCCCCGCGCCTCGGACAGGGCGAAGTTGACCGCCCCGGCGTAGCCGCGGTTGGTCGGGGAGCGCAGCAGGCGCACCTCGTCGTGATCGTCGGCGAGTTGCTCCGCGATTGCGGCGCTGTCGTCCGAGGAGGCGTTGTCCACCACCAGCACCTCGACCTGCACCTCGCCGGAGTGCTCCAGGACGGCGCGGACGCACGCCTCCAGGCAGTCAGCCCCGTTGTAGTTGACGACTACGACCGAAACCAGTTGGAGGAGCCCTCCTCGGCAAGTCGGCTGATCCGGCCGCTGAAGATCGAGATGAAGAGCGCGGCCGAGAGCATCTGCAGGCCGAGGACCAGGAAGCTGGTGGCGAGCACCAGCGCCCGTGTGTCGGTGAAGACGTTGTTGCCCGCCCACTGGATCGTGAGCTGGACGAGCTTGGCGAACGAGCCGAGCATCAGCACCAGCCCCAGGCTCGCCACGCTGAGCCGGAATCGGACCGAGATCACCCGCAGCAGCCAGCGGGGAGGCTCCTTGCCGGCCTCGACGCCGTAGAGCGCGGCCGCCACTCCGAAGATCACGAGCTGGAAGGCGGCCAGAACGCCGAGCGTCACGACGATGAAGCTGTTGATGTCGAGGCCCAGGAAGAAGGTCTTCACCGGCCCTGCGATCGCGAGCGCGATCGCGCCGGTGATCGTGATCCCCATCAGGGCCAGGCCAGGAATGATGAAGGTCGCCGTGGGGTTGTAGATCAGCAGGAGCACGATCACCCGGCCGAGGATCCGCAGCCCGTCCTTCCACGGGCTGAGCTTCTTCTCGCCGACCCGCGGCAGGTAGGAGATCGGGATCTCGGCCTCCCGGAGCCCGCGCGCCTTCGCCTTGATGCCGATCTCGGTCTCGATGTCGAAACCGCGAGCCTCGGTGCCCAGCCGGACCGCCTCCGAGCGCCGGATCGCATAGAGGCCGGTGAGCTGGTCGGCGCCCTCGAGGCCGTGGCTGATCGCGAGCAGCTTGTTGAAGAGCCAGTTCCCGAAGCGGTTGACGACCGGCATCGACTCGGGCTCGGATTCGCGGATTCCCCGCACCAGGTCGTTCTCGTCGAGCAGGTCGACCATCTCCTTGATGGCCGGCACCGGGTAGGTCGCGTCGGCGTCCATGATCACCACGTTCTCGCCCTGGGCCTCGGCGATTCCCGTGCGGATCGCGACGCCCTTGCCGCTGTTCGTCTTGTGCTTGATCAGGCGGACCGGGTAGCGCTCGGCCACGTCCGCGGTGTCGTCGTTCGAGCCGTCGTCCACCACCAGGACCTCATAGGAGTCGTCCAGGTACTCGCCGAGCTCGTCGAGGACGTGCGGAAGCGCCGCGCCCTCGTTGTACGCGGGGAGGACCACGGTGGTGCGGATGACGTCCGCGCTCGCAGCGCCCTCGTCGCCCGCTTTCGTCGAAGCGGTTGCCGCCATGGGGATCGGAAGGATAGGAGCGTTCGAGCGCTATGGCGGGCGGGTCAGCCCGTCTCTTCACCCGCCGCCTTGCGCGCCCTGCGGATTTCCTCGCGCTCGGTGAGGCGGTTGTGCCTGCGGGTCTCGGCCTCACGCTGGCGGCGCTCCTCCGTGGGCCCCTCAACCTGCAGCGGCGGCACCGGCACAGGATTGCCGTGCTCGTCGACGGCGACCATGGTCAGGTAGGCGGTGCTGGTGTGGCGAACCTCCCGGGTGACGGCATTCTCGGCCTCGACCCGCACTCCGACCTCCATGGAGGTTCGCCAGGCGGCATTGACGCTCGCGATGCAGCGCAGGAGCTCGCCGACATAGAGCGGCAGGGCGAAGGTCATCCGGTCCATCCCGGCGGTCACCACCCGGCAGCCGCTGTGGCGGATCGCCGCGATCCCGGCGACCTCGTCGCACATCCTCATCACCACCCCGCCGTGGATGAACCCGGCGGAGTTCGCATCCTGGATGCTCATCCAGCGGATCAGCTCGGATTCAGAACCCGCGACGGTGCGGGGGCCACTGCGCTCCTCCTCGGCCATGGGGGCGATCCTAGTGGGGCCGAGATGGTTGATTCCACGACCATGCACGCCTGGAGATGCGCGTGGCCGTCGCATCTCGGCGTCCTCGGGCTCGCCCTTGCAACCAGCAAGGGCTTCGCCCTGCGTCCACCGATCTGCTCGGCCTCGCACGTCCCCAGACGTACAGCGCCGTGAAATCAACCATCTACTCTGCGCCCGAATGTCCCGCCACGGCGACATCACGGTCGTGATCCCCTGCTTCAACCACGGGCGCTTCCTGCTGGAGTCGGTCGAGCGCGCACTCGGCCAGAACGGCGGACCGCCACAGGTGATCGTGGTCGACGACGGGTCGACCGACGCGGAGACGGAGAGGGCCCTCGACGCCCTGCCCGACGGCGTCCGGCTGATCCGACAGCAGAACGCCGGCGTGGCGATGGCGCGGAACGCCGGCTTCGAGAACTCGGAGTCCGAGCTGCTGCTGATGGTGGACGCGGACGACCGCCTCACGCTCGATGCCCTCGACACCCTGCGCCCGCCGCTCGAGGCGCACCCCGACGTCGGCTACTGCTACGGGCTGATGAAGCTGATCGGCGCCTGGTCCGGCGTCCTGCGCTTCCCCGATTTCGACCCCTACATCCTCTTGCACCGCTCGATCGCGGGTGCCCAGCTGGGGCTGGTCAGGCGGCGCTGCTGGGAGGACGCGGGAGGATTCGATCCGGCGATCGACGGCTACGAGGACTGGGACTTCTGCCTGAGCGCGCTGGAGAAGGGCTGGCGAGGGCTGCAGATCGACCAGGTGACGCACGAGTACCGCAAGCACGAGCGCTCGGGCGAGGAGGGCCATCGCCGCCAGTACCGCCACATCTACCGCCAGCTGCGCGCCAAGCACGCGGAGCTGTTCGCCCGTCGCCCGGAGTTCGCGCGCGAGACGCCGCTCGGCCCCCTTCACCGCCTCGTCTACCGGACCTACTTCGCCTGGCGCCCCGTGCCGGCGAAGCTCGAGAAGGCTCTCTACCGCAGCGTCATCTTTCGCAGGGATACCGCCGCCCAGTAGTCACAGACGAGCGCTCCGTCTCGTCCTCTGAGTGAGAGCGATGAAAGGAGCCGTGATGAGCAATGAGGCGAAGTCTGCCGAGAGAAACGAGGTCATCGAGGAGTTCTCGAAGTGGGGAGTGGGCGCAGGGATCCTCGTCGTGGCCCTCGCACCGCTGGCGATCCCGATCCTGGTCCTGACCGGAGCGACGCTGGCCGTGATGGCGCTGCCGGCGATCCCGCTCCTCCTGCTCGCGGGCCTGATCTACCTGCCGATCCGGATCGCCCGTGGCGTGCGGGCGCGCCGCCGGGCGCTAGGCCGCGGGCGCGCGGCAGAGGAAGAGGTGCTCGTCGGGGTCGAGTTCCGACCGGTGCACCACTGAGGGGTCGAAGAGCTCGGCGGGGGTCCGGTCCTCTACCTCGAACCCCGCATCGCGGAGGCGATCGGCGAGATCGGCCCCGTAGATCCGGACGTGATCCTGCTGGCCGAAGGCGACCATGCGATCCAGCGGCCCGGTGATCCGCGGATCCTCATAGGTGGAGACCTCCGGGCGGTAGGGCGTGAGGACGAGCGCCAGCCCACCCGGGGCGAGAACCCGTCGCAACTCCGACATCGCCGCCCGGTCGTCTGGCACGTGCTCGAGGACGTGGCTGCAGAGGATCAGGTCGAAGGAGCCGTCGGCGAGGTCCATCCTGGTGATGTCGAGCGCGAGATCGGCGGGGGCATAGAGGTCAGCGGTCGTCCGCTCGATCTTCGGCAGCCGGGCGAAGACCGGATCGAAGAGGGGCTCGGGGGCGAAGTGCAGCAGCCGGTGCCCGGGCAGATCACCCCGTGCGAGGAGCAGGGCGATGGCGCGGTGACGCGGGTGGGAGCGGCAGCGCGGGCAGATGCCGCCGAAGCCGGCCAGTCGCCGCTCCGACATCCGCTTGAAGTGGCCGCCGCAGCAGGGACACTCGCGGCCCTCGCCGCGCAGGAGCCGGGCGCTGAGGCGGCCGTTCAGATCGGCCGCCCAGTAGAGAACCTTGGCGAGGCGGTGGTGGCGCAGGACCCACTCGATCGCCTCGGCCATCCAGACCGCGACCCGCAGCCGCAGCGAGGGCCCCTCGAAGACCGGGCCCCCCTCCCGAACGTCAGCCACGCGCGCCGATCTTCCGCAGGAGCTTGACCACGCCGCGCGGTTCGGGATGGGGCCAGGAGGAGATCCGGGGGAGGATGGCCCGCCGTGCCCCCTCGTAGCCCCGCATGATCCCCCGCTGCACCGGGTTGCTGGCCCAGCGCAGCCGGATCTCCTTCGCCTCGTTGAGCTGGGTCCAGACGTCCGTGGTCGTCTTGCTGGTCGGGTGGTAGCGGAAGTTGAGGACCGGCTCGTCGATCCTCTCAACGCGGACCCCCCGCAGCAGCCGCAGGTAGAAGTCGTAGTCCGCCGCGTCGACGTAGCCCTCGTTCAGCGAGGGTGCCCGGTCCATCAGCTCCCGGCGCCAGATGATCGTGGGGGTGGTGACGAACGCCCCGAAGTACAGGTAGCGGCGCCAGCTGAACCTCGGTGGAACCAGAGTGCGGAAGATCTTGCCGTGCTCATCGACGTAGTTCACGGCTCCGAAGATCGCGCCGAGGCCGGGGTCGCGCTCGAAGCGCTCCAACGCCCGGTCGACCATATCCGGGATGTAGGCGTCATCGGCGTTGACCCAGGCGAGCAGATCGCCCTGCGCCATCGCCAGCCCCTTGTTGACCGCGTTGGTCTGCCCCGAATCGGGCTCGGAGATCCAGGTCAGATGCGGGTCCTCGCGCCCCTCGAGCAGCTCGATCGTGCCGTCGTCGGAGCTCCCGTCGACGACGATGTGCTCATGCGGCGTGCGCAGGGCCGCCACGCTGTCGAGCGTGTCGGGCAGGTACCGAGCCATGTTGTAGGTGGGGGTGACGACGGAGAGCATCCGAGCGGGCGCAGGTTAGCCGCCGCCGAGATGGCATCATTCCCGCCCCCATGGAGGTGCTGCCGACCCGGCTCGAGGGCCCGATCCTGCTGCAACCGAAGGTCTTCGCCGACGAGCGGGGGTTCTTCCACGAGACCTATCGCCGGAACGTCTTCTCCGAGCTCGGCATCGCCGACGAGTTCGTGCAGGACAACCACTCGCGCTCGAGGCGAGGAATCGTGCGCGGGATGCACTTTCAGCCGGGCATGGCCAAGCACGTCCGCTGCGCCCGCGGCGAGATCGTTGACGTCCTCGTGGACATCAGGAGGGGCTCGCCGGCGTTCGGCGAGTGGGAGGCGTTCACCCTCAACGACGAGAACCTCCGCCAGCTCTACTGCCCGGACGGCTTCGCCCACGGCTTCTGCGTCACCAGCGAGGTCGCGGACGTGATCTACATGTGCTCGGACTACTACGACCCAGAGACCGAGAGCGGGATCTCCTACCGGGATCCGGACATCGGCATCGAGTGGCCCGACATCGAGCTGACCCCCTCGGAGAGGGACGCCGCCGCCCCGCTCCTCAGGGATGTTGAGAGTCGGCTCCCCTTCGCCTACGAGGGCTAGCGCCCTCGGGCTGCTCGCCGCGGGCGCGCAGCCCCGGGCGCAGGCGCACGACGTGGCGCTTTGACTCAGGGTCGGTGCCCGGGCGCAGGTAGTCGCCGCGGCTCATGTAGCGCTCCAGGAACACGTAGAGGACGATGAAGAGGTAGCGGCTGCCCATCTCCCGCAGATCGAGCTTCGATGTCCCCTCGCTGCGCCCGTGCCAGGAGATCGGGACCACGCCGTAGCTGTGCCCCCGGACGATCGCCTTCAGCGCGCTGGTCAAGCTGCTCTACCAGCTCCAGCCCGCCGAGATCTACCACCTGGGGGCGCAGAGCCACGTCCGCGTCTCGTTCGACATCCCGGAGTACACCTTCGACGTCACCGGGGCAGGCACGGTGCGGCTCTTGGAGGCGGTCCGCGAGGCCGGGCGTCAACCCGCGCTTCTACCAGGCCTCCTCGTCGGAGATGTTCGGCGCGGCGCCGCCGCCGCAGAACGAGCAGACGCCCTTCTACCCCCGCAGCCCCTACGGCGTCGCCAAGGTCGCTTCCTACTGGGCGACCGTCAACTACCGCGAGGCGTACGACATGTTCGCCGCCAACGGCATCCTCTTCAACCACGAGTCCCCGCGGCGCGGCGAGACCTTCGTCACCCGCAAGATCACCCGCGCGGTCGCGCGGATCGCGGCCGGGCTGCAGGAGCAGCTCTTCCTCGGCAACCTCGACGCCCAGCGCGACTGGGGCTACGCGAAGGAGTACGTCGAGGCGATGTGGCTGATGCTCCAGGCCGACGAGCCCGACGACTTCGTGATCGCCACCGGCGAGACCCACACCGTCCGCGAGGCCGTCGAGATCGCCTTCGCGCGCGCCGGGCTGAGCGCCGACGATCACGTGGAGATCGACCCGAAGTACTACCGGCCGTCAGAGGTCGACGTGCTGCTGGGCGACGCGTCCAAGGCGAAGGAGACCCTCGGCTGGGAGGCCAAGGTCCGGTTCAAGGAGCTGGTTGAGCTGATGGTCGACGCCGACGTCGCCGCCCTCGAGGATCAGATGGCGGGCAAGGTGACCCGCTACAGCCACGAGAGCGCCTAGCCGGCGCCCGCGCGCTCACTGCTCGGCGGCCCGAGACCCCTTCAGAGGCGGCAGGCCCTCCGTGAGCGATGTGATCGTGTAGTCGGCCCCGGCCTCGCGGAGCTGGTCGGCGCTGTAGTGGTGGCTGCCGACCCCGACGCACTCGATCCCGGCCGCATGGGCGCCGGTCACGTCGAGGGGGGTGTCGCCGACGCTGAACGCGCGGTCGCGCCCGACCTCTTCGCCGTAGACCTGGCTCGCTCTCTCGAGAGCGCTCTTGGTGAGCTCGCCGCGGTCGTCCGAATCCGAGCCGTAGCCCCCGAAAGAGAAGAACCGGTTGAGGTTGGCCCGGTGCAGCTTGATGTGTGCGGCGGCCTCGACGTTGCCGGTGACGATTCCGAGCAGGTATCCCTGGTCGATCAGCTCGGGTAGGAGCTCGTCGACGCCCGGCAGGACCTCGTAGCCCTTCGACTCCTTGACCGTCTGGTGGAGATAGAAGTTGCGCCGCTCCAACAGCCGGGTGAACTCCCTGCGCTCCGGGTCTCTCTTCAGCACCGACTCGAAGGTCTTTCGCCCGACCTCCGGATCGGTCATTCCCGTATCGGTGAACTTCCCGATGTCGGCCGGGATCCCGTAGAGCTCGTCGAAGGCCAGCCGCCAGGAAGCCGCCCCGGCGCCCCCCGTGTTGATCAGGGTGCCGTCGATGTCGAAGAGGATGGCGAGTGGGTCCATGGACGCGTTGCCTTCCGTCATGCCAGGCGATGAGACTAGGCGAAGCCGGGTACCGTCGCCCGCGATGAAGATCGCAATCGTCTACGACTGCCTCTTCCCGAACACGGTCGGAGGTGCCGAGCGCTGGTATCGCAACCTCGCCGAGCGGCTCGGCGAGAGCCATTCGGTCACCTACCTGACCCGCCGGCAATGGGGGTCGGAGGGACCGAGGACCTCATTCGAGACGCTCGCCGTCTCCCCCGCGAGCCGGCTCTATACACGCTCCGGGCGGCGGCGCATCTGGCCGCCGCTGCGCTTCGGGCTCGGCGTCTTCTGGCACCTGTTCCGTCACGGCCGCCGCTACGACGCCGTCCACACCGCGTCGTTCCCGTACTTCCAGGTGATCGGGGCAAGGCTGGCGCTCCGGCTATCCCGCTCCTCCGCGCCGTTGATCGTCGACTGGCACGAGGTCTGGGGACGCGACTACTGGCGCTCGTACCTGGGCCCCGTCGCCGGGCGAGCCGGATTCGCCGTTGAGCGCCTCTGCCTGCGTCTTCCCGACCGGAGCTTCACGTTCTCGCGGCTCGCGGAGGAGCGCCTGCGCGAGTACGGCCACCGAGCCCCGATCGTGAGGCTGACGGGCGAGTACGCCGGCGATGACTGGGCCGAGTCCCGCTCGCCTGACGAGGCGGCTGCCGAGCCAGAGCCCCCGCTGGTGATCTCCGCCGGACGCCACATCCCGGAGAAGCGCGTACCGGAGATCCCGGCCGCGATCGCCGCCGCCCGCGAGCGCGTCCCGGGCCTGCGCGGCGTGATCCTCGGCGACGGCCCCGACTTCGAGGCGACGCGGGAGCGCATCCGCGAACTGGGCCTGGAGGAGGAGGTCGAGCTGGCCGGGCGGGTCGACCACCCCGAGCTGATGCGCCGGATCGCCGCCGCGTCCTGCCTGCTCCATCCGTCCGAGCGGGAGGGCTACGCGGTCTCGCCGTCGGCGCCGGCGATCACGGACGGCTCCGCGGAGCACTCGATCAGCGCGTCGACCCGCTCGGTTCCCAACTCGTCGGGACGGGACGTCGCCCTTGTTGAAGGCGACCCCGGCCTCGTCCAGCCGCGGCAGGTTGAGCTCCGAACCCCGACGGTGGAGGTTGTCGAACGCGACGAGCTCCCAATCGGGATGGCGCTCGGCAGCGAAATCGCGAGATTGGCGCCCACGAAGCCGGCCCCGCCTGTGATGAGGACGCGCATCTTGGGGGCGAGATTAGCCGCTGCCCTGTTGGCGGTTGAACGCCGTCTTCTGAGACCATTCCGCGCCGGATATGAATCAGAGGGGAACGAGAAGCGCGCCCTGATCACCGGGATCTCCGGCCAGGACGGCTCCTACCTGGCCGAGCTCCTGCTCGACAAGGGCTACGAGGTCCACGGGATCATTCGCCGCTCATCGAGCTTCAACACCGACCGGATCGACCACCTCTACCACGACCCCCACGAGCAGGGGGTCAGGCTCTTCACCCACTACGGCGACCTGACCGACTCGACCGCGCTGGTCAAGCTGCTCTACCAGCTCCAGCCCGACGAGATCTACCACCTGGGGGCGCAGAGCCACGTCCGCGTCTCGTTCGACATCCCGGAGTACACCTTCGACGTCACCGGCGGCAGGCACGGTCCGGCTGCTGGAGGCGATTCGCGAGGCGGGGGTGAATCCGCGCTTCTACCAGGCGTCCTCGTCGGAGATGTTCGGCGCGGCGCCGCCGCCGCAGAACGAGCAGACGCCTTTCCATCCCCGCAGCCCCTACGGCGTCGCCAAGGTCGCGTTCCTACTGGGCGACGGTCAACTACCGCGAGGCGTACGACATGTTCGCCGCAACGGCATCCTCTTCAACCACGAGTCCCCGCGGCGCGGCGAAACCTTTGTCACCCGCAAGATCACCCGCGCGGTCGCGCGGATCGCGGCCGGGCTGCAGGACCAGCTCTTTCTCGGCAATCTCGACGCCCAGCGCGACTGGGGCTACGCGAAGGACTACGTCGAGGCGATGTGGCTGATGCTCCAGGCCGACGAGCCCGACGACTTCGTGATCGCCACCGGCGAGACCCACACGGTCCGCGAGGCCGCTGAGATCGCCTTCGCGCGCGGGGGGCTGAGCGCCGACGATCATCTGGAGATCGACCCGAAGTACTACCGGCCGTCGGAGGTCGACGTGCTGCTGGGCGACGCGTCCAAGGCGAAGGAGAAGCTCGGCTGGGAGCCGAAGGTCCGGTTCAAGGAGCTGATCGAGCTGATGGTCGACGCCGACGTCGCCGCCCTCGAGGACCAGATGGCCGGCAAGGTCACCCGCTACAGCCACGAGGGGCGTAGACGCGTGACAGAGGCGAGCCAGTCCCGCCTGGGGTACTGCAAGGTCTGTGAGCTCGAGGATTTCCAGGATCCTGAGCTGCGCGACATGATCCGTGACGTCTTCGAGCCGGATCGCGAGCACTTCGGGAAGGAGTTTCCCAAGGGCCGGGAGTACCGCAAGTACTGGGAGGTCGCGATGACCGCCCGCGCCTTCCGGGACCTGGGTGTGCTCGGGGAGGAAGCGCGGGTCCTCGGCGTCGGCGCCGGCCACGAGGCCACGATCTACTGGCTGACCAGGCAGGTCGGCAGGGTGGTCGCGACCGACCTCTACGAGGCGGATGACGCCTGGTCGGAGACCGACTCGAGCGCGGAGATGCTCACCGATCCGGGCAGGTTCTGGGACGGGCCTTGGGATCCGACCGCCTCGAGGTCAGGAGCATGAACGCGCTCGAGCTCGACTTTCCGGACGACTCATTCGACGGCGTCTTCTCGTCGAGCTCGATCGAGCACTTCGGCGACTTCGGGGATATTCGTCGGAGCATCGAGGAGATCTATCGGGTGCTGCGGCCGGGAGGCGTCGCTGCCCTGGCGACCGAGTTCAGGATCGACGGACCGGGCCACGGCTGGCCCGGCGTCTACCTGTTCGACGAGGCGGCCTTGCGGGCCGCGATCTTCGACCGGTACTGGTGGGATCCGGCGACGCCCCTGGTCACGAGCCTATCCGAGGAGACCCAGCGTTCCCCCGTCGAGCTGCAGACGGCGCTCGCGGAGCCGCGGGCGCAGGTGCAGGTGTGGACCAGTACCCACATCTCGTCCTGCGCCAGGGCCCCAACCTGTTCACCAGCGTCCACGTCGCGATGGTCAAGTCGAGTTCGCCGACGGCGGACTGGCGGAGGCTCGCGCCAGAGTTCCCGCCCGGCGCCTGGGCACGGGGAAGGAGGCCGTGAGGGAGCGTTTGGGCGGGGTGAAGCAGCGGCTAGCCGCACTCCGAGCTAGTTCGAGGATTCAGAAGCCTGCAGCCGCTCGAGGTCGGCCTTGACCATCATCTCGATCACGTCTTCGCAGGAGACCCTCGATTCCCAGCCGAGCACCTCGCGCGCCTTTGACGCGTCGGCCACCACCTCCTCGATCTCCGCCGGCCTGGCCAGCTCCGGATCGATGCGAATGTGGTCCTCCGGCTGCAGGCCGACGGTCTGGAAGGCGAAATCGACCAGGTCCCGCACGGAATGTGAGACGCCGGTCCCGATCACGAAGTCCTGCGGCTGCTCCTCCTGGAGCATCAGCCACATCGCCTCGACGTACTCCTTCGCGTAACCCCAGTCCCGCCGTACGTCGAGATTTCCGAGAACGAGCTCGTCGGTCAGGCCCAGCTTGATCGAGGCCACCCCCTCACTGATGTGCCGGGTGACGAAGGCGGCGCCCCGCCTGGGCGATTCGTGGTTGAAGAGGATTCCCGAGCATGCCCGCAGCCCGAAGCTCTCGCGGTAGTTGACGGTGATGAAGTGCCCGTAGACCTTCGCCACCCCGTATGGGCTGCGCGGATAGAACGGCGTCTCCTCGTTCTGGGGCGACTTACGGGCCCGGCCGAACATCTCCGATGACGACGCCTGGTAGAAGCTCGCATCCGGGCAGACGTCGCGGATGGCCTCCAGCAACCGCGTCACGCCGACCGCCGTGTACTCAGCGGTGGCGATCGCGAGGCGCCAGGACTGCGAGACCGACGACATCGCGGCGAGGTTGTAGACCTCGTCCGGGGAGACCGTGCGCATCACGTCGAAGAGCGAGCTCTCGTCGAGCAGGTCCGCCGCGTGCAGTTCGAGGCGGTCCTGGATGTCCGCAAGCCGCTCGAAGCGCTGGTCGGGGATCCGCGCACCAGTCCGTGCACCTCGTAGCCCTTCTCCAGGAGAAGCTCGGCGAGGTAGCTCCCGTCCTGGCCGCTGATCCCTGTGATCAGAGCGCGCTTCGGCACCGGGCCATTCAACCTGATCGTCCGCCAAGGCTGACGCCGGGAGCCCGGAGACCCGGAACTAGACTGCGCCGCCGATGATCACTTCGTGGGGCAATGGGGGGCACCGGACGGCGCACTCGCTGGGCATGCGAAGGCGGCGCTTCGCCAGGCTCTACCGCTCGAATGAGCAAGTCCAGCGCGCATGGTGGACGGGATACGACGAGGCGAAGGACACAGCGCTCGCGGACACCCTCGACTCGCCCGAGCTGCTCGAGCGCTTTCGGTCCGGCGGGTCACTGCCGCGGGGCTTCGGGTTCACCCTCGACGAGAGGATCGTCGAGATCCCCTGGGTCGTCGCGAACCTCTTCTCGCCGGGAGCTGTCCTGGATGCCGGCTCGGCGCTCAACCATCCGATCATCCTCGAGCAGGTGATGCCCCGCGTGGAATCCCTGACGATCACGACCTTCACCGAGGAGGAGACGAACTCCTCCCTGGGGCAGGCGTACGTCACGGCCGACCTGCGGGAGCTCCGTTCGCAGACGAGTCCTTCGACACGATCGTCTGCGTCTCCACCCTCGATCACGTGGGCATGGACAACTCCGCGTATGGCTCGACCGAGCCCCCAGCCAGGACCCGGATGGGGAGGTCGCCCTGGCCATGGCGGAGCTCCATCGCGTCCTGCGGCCCGGAGGCCGCCTCCTGGTCACAGTGCCATACGGGCGCTCCCAGGATCTCGGCTGGTCTCGGCAGTTCGACGAGGCGGGGGTGAGGCGAATTGCGCTTGATTTCGCCACGACCGAGCCGCGACGGGTCTACGCGCATACCAAGAGGGGCTGGGACCGCAGCACCCTGAAGCGCGCCGCGGGGGCGACCTACCGTGACCCGAAGCGAGAGGAGCCGCTGGAGGGCGATTTCGCGTACGCCGCGGCGGCGGTGGCCTGCCTCACCTGACCCGGGAGGGCCCACCAGCGGCTTAGAGGCCGGCGGCAAGCCGTCACCGTGGCAAAAACGGCGGCTATCATCCGGGAGGCCCGCGAGACCGGGTGTCGCGCTCGGGGTATGCGCGGCTCCGCTCGCCATGCAACCGGAAGAGCTGAGATGGACGACAGGGTTCCCTCGTATATACGCGCCCTCTCCTTCCTGAGGCGAGGCATTGTGCACTTCTCTTCAGGATCAAGCACATGCTCGGGCTGCTGGCCCAGAGCGTCCAGCGCGATGAGCTCCGCGAGCTCACCAATGAGGCGAGGGTGCTCGGATCGGCGTCGGCTGAGTCCATAAATCACGTCGGCGCGGAGCTCCGGGAGATCAACGAGCGCCTCGCGAAGCTCGAGCGCGACGTTGAGCGGATCGGAAAAAGTCTCGAAAGCTCCGGCGCCCGCGACTCGCTGCTGGAGAAGAGCAGCGAAGAGCCGGCGCGGTCCCTGACGACCGAGTGAGATGAGCCTCGCGCCCGGGAGTGTCTGGGTCGACGCCCAGGGCGCGCAGAGCGCCGGCTACGCGGAGAGGGGGATCGGGCGCTTCATCGGCGAGCAGATCTCCGCCGTGAACAAGCTGTCCCCTGGGGTGGTCGGCTCGGTCCACCTCGACCCCGACCACTCGATTCCCGCGACGCTGGATGAGCTGATCGGCACGGAGCTCCTGCAATGGGGCCCGAATCGCCGGCGCCGGGACGGTTGCCGGGCATCTACCACGTGGCGTCCCCCATGGAGCTGACGAAGACGCTCGACGAGCTCTGGCCGAGCTGGGCGCGCTCCCGTGACGTGCGCACGGTCGTCACCCTCTACGACCTCATCCCGCTGATCTTCCGGGACCGGTATCTGGACCCGCTGCCGGTCACCCGAGCCCTCTATTTCGCCCGCCTGGGCCTCCTGCGCAGAGCGGATCACGCCCTGGCGATCTCGGAACGGACCGCGAGCGATGCGGTCGAGCACCTCGGCATCCCCGAGAGCCGGATAACGGTGATCGACTGCGGCGTCTCGCAGCGCTTCTCGTCGCTCGCGGGCTCGGTGGAAGAGGCGGAGAAGTCGTTGCGAGAGATCTTCCCTCGCCTGCGCGAAGGGTTCGTCCTCTACGTCGGCGGAGACGATCCTCGCAAGAACCTGCTGGGAGCGATCGACGGGTACGCCCTTCTGAGCCCGGAGCCCCGGCGCTCGCATCAGCTGGTGATCGTCTGCAAGCTCTCGGATTCGCGCGTCGATGAGCTCACCGCCTACGCCGTCGAGCGCGGGATCGACGAGGCGGATGTGCTGTTCACGGGGTTCGTCTCCGACCCCGGGCTGGCGGCGCTGTATCGGAGTTGTGCGCTCTTCCTCTTCCCCTCGCTCTACGAGGGCGCCGGCCTGCCGATCCTGGAGGCGATGTCCTGCGGGGCCCCGGTCGCCGCGAGCAGGACCAGCTCGATCCCAGAGATCCTGGGCGACCTGGAGGCGACCTTCGATCCAGCCGATCCAGCCGATCTCGCGGCTTGCCTCCGGCGTGTCCTGCAGGACCCCGCGGAGCTCGAGTCCCTTCGCGAGCGCTCACACAGCCGGGCGGCGCTCTACACGTGGCAGCGGGTGGCGGAACGCACACTGGAAGGCTACGAGCGCGCCCTCTCCGCCCCAGCGGCACCGGCCCCGACCGCGACGGAAGCGGATCGCAGTGCTCACGCCCTGGCCACCGCAATGGACGGGAGTGGCGACCCACAGCCGGCGGATGGTCGAGGAGCTTCGGCACCGCCGACGTGGACGTGATCGCGCCGGCGGAGGAGAACGGGATGAGGTACGACCGGTCGCTGGAGCAGGCGGGCGTCGGGCTGTTCACCGCCAGCGATTTCGACTGGATGAATGGCCTGCGGGACTACGACCGCTTCCTCTATGTCCTCGGAGGGTCCCCCTTCCATGTGCATGCCTTCGAAGCGCTGATGAGGAAGCCCGGTGCGGTCCTGGCGCATGACGTTCGCCTCCTCGGTCTCTACATGGGTGTCCAGGAACAGCGCCATGCTCTCGAACCTGGTTGGCTCTTGGGGCGGCTTCGGGACATGTACGGGAACCGCATCTCCGACTGGGACCTGAGGCATGTCTGGGCCCCGCGGGTCTACATCGGGCTGGGCATCTACATGACCCGCGAGATCCAAGAGCACGCGGAGCAGGTCATCGTGCACTCACGACACCAGCAGGACATCCTCCGCCTCGAGGCGCCGCCGAACGCACCCGAGACGCACGTCATCCCGCACGGCGTCCCTCCGACGCCCGCCCGGCCGGTCGGGCAAGCGAGCACGAGGGGCCGCTGATCGTGACGCTGGGCTCGTGAGCTCCACGGCGAAGCGGATGCCGTTGCTCCTGGCGGCGTTCGCCCGAGCGAGGGCGAGCCAGCCCGACGCGCGGCTGGAGGTTGTGGGGGAGGTCGGCGAGGGAGCGTAAGAGATCCTCGCCGATGATCGCCGACCTCGGGCTTTCGGACTCCGTTCACTTGCATGGCCGCGCCGAGAAGGACGAGTACTGGGAGATCCTCCAGTCCGCGGATTTGGCGGTTCAGCTTCGGTCGTCTTTCAACGCGGGGGCGTCGGGAGCGGTTTCCGACTGCCTGGCGGCCAGGGTCCCCGTGATCGTGACGGGCATCGGCTGGCTCACCGAGCTGCCGCCCGACGTGGTCCTGCCGGTGCCCGAGGAATGCTCCGCCGACGGGCTCGCCGGGCGGATGGTCTCCGTCGTGGGCGACCGGGGTCTGCAGGCGAAGATCAGGGCGGCTCAGGACGACTACGCGCGCGAGGCTTCCTTCGCGCGGGTGGCCGAGCGCTACGCCGAGGTCTTGGCCCTGTAGCCGGCTTTCGCCGGCGAGGGTCCAGGCCGATGCCGATGTCCCCGTGACGGTCCAGTCATGAGGGACGAGGACGGTCCGGTGGTCGGGATGTGGTTGGCGGCCGCTCCCGTAGAAGTCACCGCCCGAGACCGTCATCTCGAAGGCACGATGGACGCCGTCCAGCATCTCCCCGGCCAGGTCGGCCCAGATGCTCAGGAAGTACTGGCCGGCCGGCAGCGGGCAGTTGTGCAGCCGGCACCGCGCCTCGCCGTGAGGCGGAACGTCGCGGAATACGGCTCCGGCGGTCTCCGACGAGAGGTTGAGAAGTGGGGCGCTGTCCTCGAGGGCGAAGACGGTGATTCCGAAGTTGACCGTCCGGAAGGGCTCCCGCCCTCTCGGTCTCGTAGGAGAGAACGATGTCGAGTCCTCGCCGGTGGTGGGGCTGTCGATCACCTCTCCGTCGCGTTCGAGGCGCGCGTCGACGAAGCGAAGCTCGCCGGAGCCGTCCCGGTTCTCCCGCTCTCTCAGGCTTCGAGGCAGGTCTCTCTCCACCTCGCCGACGTAGC
>CAVTPZ010000012.1:0-21744 GCA_963736685.1 uncultured Solirubrobacterales bacterium | reverse complement strand
ACCAAGACGAGGCAGAGCAATCCCAGTAGGTCATCCGGAAGGGCCGGGCCGCTGAGACCGGGCTTGGATCGGTCGAACCAGGCGGGTGCCGCGATGCCGGCGAAGATGGCGAGGATGATCGCCAGCGCCGCGATCACAGGGAGCGAGCCGCGATTCCAGCGTGCCACGAGGAAGGCGAAGAGAACGTAGAGCGCCACGTAGAGGACAGCGAAGATCTTCCCGCCCTCCAGGCGCGACCAGCCACCGACGGTGATCACCAGTGCAAGCCCGGCTGAGAGGAGCAGCAGGAACACGACCAGGACCCGAGTGCTGTTCCACTCGGACTTCTCCCTGTTCGGTCGCCAGAGCTCGTATCCGGGACGGATCGACCCCGCTTCCATGGCGAGCAAGTCTATGGACTCGGGTGGATATGCGCCACACCCAATCGATCGGCCGCGTTCATGCGGCGGAGGGACTCGAACCCCCACGCTCTCTCGAGCACTGGCACCTAAAGCCAGCGTGTCTTCCAATTCCACCACGCCCGCGCGCCTCGATTCTAGTTTCGGAGTTGTGGCTACTACGGATGCACCCCGCGACGGACCTCTGGAAGAATGGCGATCCATCCGGGCATCACCCAGTGGGGGTGTGTCGACGCAAAGAAGGAATCGATGCTTCTAGCGGCTGAGGACCATGGCATGGGGGGGCGTATGACAGGGCAACAGCCGATCTCGGTCTTCCTGGTCGACGACGTACCCGAGCTCCGCGAGCTCATCAAGTTCGGCATGGAGGAGGACCCGGGCTTCGAGATCGTGGGCGAGGCGGGCGACGGTCGCAGCGCGCTCGAGGGAATCGCCGAGACCCGCCCGGCGGCGGTCCTGCTCGACCTCTCGATGCCGGACATGGATGGCTTCCAGGCGATCCCGGAGATCCGCAGGGACAATCCGGACGTCGCGATCATCGTTCTCTCGGGATTCTCGGCCGACCGCATGGGCCCGCCGTCGATCGAGCGCGGCGCCGACGGCTATATCGAGAAGGGGACGCCGATCCAGGAACTCCGCGACGCCACCCGCCTCGCGGTATCGAAGCGCCGCGGCGAACAGAGCGAGTAACGCGAGGGCCAAGAGCGGGGCACCCAGGACTCGAACCTGGAATCGCCGACTTTGGAGGCCGGTGCCTTAGCCAATTTGGCCAGTGCCCCTGGGCGGGGAATCGTAACCCGAGGGCTGGGACGGCTACGTCTTGGGCGCTGGCTTCTTCGCCGCGGGCGGCGGCGCCGTTCCCTGGCCCTTCTTCTTCCCCTTCGGCCGCAGCGTGCTCATTGGCAGCGGCGCCGGATCGGGGCCGAGCTCCACCCGGCAGGACGAGCCGGCGCAGGCGGACAGCGGAATGAGCGCGTCGTAGAGCCACTTTCTGACGAACCGGTAGCGCGGATTGGCGGCCAGGGAGTTGAGTTGCGCAGGGTCGCGCTTCATGTCGTAGAGCTCGGTTTGGCCGTTCGCATAGACCGTGTACTCGTAGCGGTCCGTTCGAATCGATCGGTAGGCCGGTGCATGGTTGGTCTGGTCGGCTGACTTGATCGCGTCCGGCTCCTGTTCGAGGTTCGAGACCCCACGCTTGCCGGCCAGGTGAACCCGTGCCTCGCGAGCTCGGTTGCTGCTCGACTGCGCCGCCTCCGTGCCGGTCTCGCCCGGACCGGTGTCGCCCTCGAGCAGGATCGGACGTGTGGAGCGGAGCGTCGGGTCGTCCGCGTACGGGAGGAGGGATCGGCCATCGGCGAAGGCGTTCTGTGACCCCGAGGCGATCTGAAGGATCGTCTGCGGGATGTCGCCGTTCCAGACCAGCTCGTTGCTGACGCCTCCCGCCGGGATCCCGGGGCCCCGAATGATGAGCGGCACGCGCGAGGCCGGGTCGTAGGGAAGGAACTTGCCGCTTGCGATCCGGTGCTCTCCACGGAAGACGCCGTTGTCCGAGGCGAAGATGATGTAGGTGTCGTCGAGGATGCCCTTGTCCTTCAGGGACTGGACGATGTCGCCCACCGACTCGTCGAGGGAGATGAGCTGCTCTTCCTGGTGGCGTCGCTCATTCGCGATCTCCTGCACCCGCTTCTTGCTGAGCCGCTTCTTCACCTGCCTGCGCAGCCACTTGGGCTTGTCGCTGATGTCCTTCTCGTTGAATGCGGGAAGCTTCGGCAGCGGTGTGCCCGCCAGCCGGTTCAGGTCCCTCGGCGCGGGATCGAAGGGGCCGTGGGGCGAGTTGAACCACAGATTGAGCCAGAAGGGCTGGTCCGCGACGGCGTGGTCGTTGACGAAGTTGACGGCGCGATCCCCGAAGACATCGGTCTGGTAGTCGTTGGGCTGATCGCCATAGAAGGTGATGTGCGGGGTCGCGCTGGGCCCGGTCTTCTCGATCAGCTGGTAGTTGAAGTAGAGAGCGTCCTCGGAGACCTTGCCGTACCACTCGGACCAGCCGTCGGGGACGGGCAGGATGCCGTCGGTCGGCGCGTAGCCATTCAGGTACTTGCCGATGTGAACGTTGTAATAGCCGTCGTTCTGCGTCTCGACGGCCAGGTCGCTCGCCTCGTCGGGTCGAAACTTCGGCCAGCCACCATTGGGAGCGACGTTGCCATGCACGCCGTGGTTGTGCATGTACTGCCCGGTCAACATCGTCGCCCGCGAAGGGCAGCAGAGCGGGAAGGAGACGTAGGCTTCGCTGAAGCTGGTGCCCTGGGCCGCGAGCAGCGACTGCACGTTGGGCATCACCGACAGCTCGCTCGACGTCATGTCGTCGGCGAGGATGAAGACGACGTTCTTCTGCGAGGGCGCGCCCTGTGCCTCACGGGCGAGCAGGGCGCCGCCCGTCACTGCGAGCAGGGCGATCGCCACGGCGAGCATCGCCCGCGCGTGGGTAACCGTCGTTCTTGGCCTGGGGAGCGGCATGAGACTGAGGTAGCGGGCGGACCTGCCTCTAGAACCGTCCCGCGAGCGCTGAGTTTCGCAAAGACCGCGGCGGCTGCGCCCCGATGGGATCCTCGGCAGGCGAACCTATAATCCGCAGCCGCGCGGGCGAGGTGTTAACGGTTGCACGTGAGCCTTCCAAGCTCGAGGAGCGGGTTCGAGTCCCGTCGCCCGCTTCGGTCTAGGATGGACTCCCCCTCGGGGCGTGGCGCAGTCTGGTAGCGCATTCGGCTGGGGGCCGAAAGGTCGCTGGTTCAAATCCAGTCGCCCCGATTACGTCTCATCAGCTCCGCGTGGAGCGGACACCCGGCGTCTCCATACCAGCAGTAGTGTCAGCCGACTGTCCGAGAGCAGCGGGGGAGTCGCTTTGACCTCCATTTGCAGGGAGTGTCGGGCCATGACACACGCGATACAGTCGACCCGTCAGGCCTGATGAACCTTCAACGGCGCGCGTAACGCGTGCGCTCTTCGGCCGACAGAAGCCTGTCCGACTCTCGACGAATGGAGAAATGTGATGACCGCCGCCATCTATGTCCAGACCAATGACGCCTCCGACAATGAGATCGTCGCCTTCAGCCGCTCGGAGGAGGGCCAGCTTGCCCCGCTTGGCCGCTTCAGCACGGGTGGTCGCGGAACTGGGGAGCCGCACCTGCCCTCCCAGAACTCAATCGTGATCAGCGAAGACGGCGGGTGGCTGCTGGTCGCGAACTCCGGCAGCGATGACCTGTCGCTGTTCGCGATCGAATCGGACGGGCTGCGCCTCGAGGATCGCGTCGATTCGGGCGGCAGCAAGCCGACCAGCGCCACCGTCAGCGGAGAGCTCGTCTACGTCCTCAACAACGGCACGCCGTGCATCACTGGCTTCAAGCTCGCGAACGGAAAACTGACTCCGCTTGAGGACTCGACGCGGCAGCTGAGCGCCGACGACGCGGACCCGGCTCAGATCTCGTTCACCGTCGACGGCGCCGCGCTGATCGCGACCGAGCGTGGGACGAATAGCATCAGCAGCTATGCGATCGACGATCGTGGTTACGCGGAAGGCCCGACCACGATCGAGTCCAGGGGCCAGACGCCGTACGGCTTCGACTTCACACCGAAAGGCTCGCTGATCGTCACCGAGGCCTTCGGCGGCGCTGCCGGGGAGGCGGCGGCTTCCTCATATGCCGTTGCCGGCGGGGGCGAACTCACCGCGGTCAGCGGCTCGGTTGGCGACACCCGCAGCGAGGTCTGCTGGGCCGCAGTAACGAATGACGGCCAGTACGCCTACGTCACCAATTTCGGCGACTCCACCGTGTCGTGCTACGAGATCGCCGGCGACGGAAGCCTCGAGCTTCGCGACCCAGTGGCCGCCTCGACCCGCCAAGGTGAGAAGGGCCTTCGCGACGAGGCAATCTCGGGCGACGGACGCTACCTGTACGCGATCGACGCCGACGCGCAGAAGGTCTTCGGGTGGAGCGTGGGCCAAGACGGGGGCTTGACCGCGGTCGGCGCGTTCGAGGGAGTGCCGGAGACCGTGGCTGGGCTGGCCGCCGGCTGAGTGGGATCGCAGCACAGGCCCTGCTGACGCGATACTGATGAGGCTCGAGCCGCTCTATCGTGCGCTTCGGCGCGCCTCAGAGGGGTAATCAGTCCGCTGATCCCAAGGTGGGGGTGATGTGAATGGCGATCGACGTTCAGCGCATCAGGCAGCCGCCGACCGCGTTCAGCGTGGCGACTGGTTCTCCAAGCGCCCGGGCACGAGGGTGACCCGGAAGCGGTCGAGATCCTGGAGCGTCGCTCCGTTGCTCATACCGTCACTAACCCATCGAAAGGAAGCAAGATGGCTGACCATGTCCAGGTGGTGAACCGCCGGCTCGACGCGAGCGAGAACGAGGCGCTGACCGCCATTGCCCGGATGGGCGCGGACGCGTTCGGGTATACGGCGAACCTGCGGATCGACCGCGGACTCGCGGAGCTCCTGCGGCTGCGGGTCTCGCAGCTCAACAACTGCACCTACTGTCTCAACGTGCACTACGAGGCGGCCCGCGAGGCCGGCATCTCCCGGGCCAAGATCGACACCCTGACTGCATGGTGGGAAACCGAGCTTCACTCCGAGGCCGAACAGGCGGCGCTCCGCTACGCCGAGGCGCTCACCCGGGTGGCCGACACTGACCGGGACACGGCGTTCCAGCGCTTCCACGACGCGCTCGCCGAGCACTTCAGCCCGGAGGAGATCCTCGAGATCGTCGCCGTCGTCGTCAACATGAACGTCTGGACCCGGATCAAGCTTGCCGAGGGCTCCATGCCGGGCCCGGGCTGAGGCGCACCGCTTTCCTGCAAAGCAGCACCCTGTTGGGTGAGCGCCGGTGGTACCGCTTTGGTACCGGATGCATCGTCCGATGTGTCCAGGGCGTCCATCGTCGTGGACACATAGGACACCCGGGACGCTCCGGGACGGATCTACAAGAATCCGCCGCCGGCTGGGGGCGGAAAGGTCGCTGGTTCAAATCCAGTCGCCCCGACTTTTGCCTGGTAATCAGCGTGTTTTGGCGAATCGAGAGCGGCAAAATGCTGCCCCGGCCGATCTAGACTGGGGGTCCACTCCAGGCACGAGACCCCCGGTCTAATTCGGGCGGAGGCACATTCGAGGGCACAATTTGTAGCTTTCGCGGACGCCGGTCTAGCCTGAGTGCGTGTTGAGGGACCCGCTCGAGGGCACCGCCCGTGGCAGCGACCGAAAGCAGAAGCCGATGACGACTTGCCTTCTCGCGTCTTGGCACTTTCGCAAGCATGCGGGAGGAGGCGTCCTGATCACCGACGACGAACGGGCCCATGGTTGAATGACCGCAATGCCACGTGCGCTCGAGGCCGAGTACCTGGTAGTCGGAGCCGGGGCGTCGGGCATGGCTTTCGCCGACGCCCTGATCCGGCATGCCGACGTGCAGGTCTCCCTGGTCGATCGCCGGGAGGGGCCCGGCGGCCACTGGCTCGATGCGTACCCTTTCGTGCGGCTGCACCAGGCGTCCTCGTTCTACGGAGTGGCCTCGATGATGCTGGGCTCCGGATCGATCCAGCGCGAGGGCCCCGAGGCCGGCCTGCACGAACGGGCGAGCGCTGCGGAGATCTGTGCGTACTACCAGCGGGTGCTGAACGAGCAACTGGTGCCCTCGGGCCAGGTGGAGTTCCACCCCAGCTGCGAGTACCTGGGTGACCGCTCGTTCATCTCGCGCATTTCCGGGCAGCGTTACCAAGCCGGCCCGGACTGCCGGATCGTCGACGCCCGCTACCTAGCCCCAGAGATCCCCGCGACCACCCAGCCGCCGTTCGGCGTCGCCGACGGGGTCCGGGCGCTGCCAGTCAACGAGCTACCGAGGCTGGAATCCGCACCCCGGGAGTTCGTGATCGTCGGGTCCGGGAAGACGGCAACCGACGCCTGCGTCTGGCTGCTTGAAAGCGGTGTCGACCCGGATTCCATCTGCTGGGTTCGCCCCCGCGAGCCGTGGATGTTCGACCGCGCGGTCCTCCAGCCCGACCCCGCCGTGTTCATCGGAATGGCTGCCGACGTCATGGAGGCGGCAAGCGCGGCCTCCTCCCCGGATGACCTCTTCCTGCGAATGGAAGCTGCCGGGGTGATGCTCCGCATCGACCCCTCGGTGATGCCGACTATGGCAAAGACACCGACGCTGGCGGAGTGGGAGCTCGACCTGTTGCGCAGCATCGAGCGGGTGGTCCGGCTCGGACACGTCCGTGGGATCGTGCCCGGGCGGATCGGACTGGACGAGGGCGATGCCGCGATCGACAGGGACGCGGTGGTCGTCCACTGCGCCGCGTCCGGGCTGCAGTACCCGCCGCTGATCCCGATCTGGGGCGACGAGGCGATCACGATTCAACCGGTCCGGGCGGGTTTCCCCTGCTTGGCGGCGGCACTGATCGGGTACGCGGAGGCAACCCGCGAAGGTGATGCTGAGAAGAACCGGCTGTGTCTCCCGTCGCCGCTCTCGGACACACCCACCGACTGGGCGGTGATGCAGGTCCTGGGCGGCCGTGCATCACTCGCGTTTAGCGCCGAGCCCGACATCAAGGAGTGGGCCGACAGCGTGGCCCTGAACCCCGCGCGCGTTCCCCCCGGACAGGCCGTTGATGATGATCTGGCGGCCGCCGCAGAGCGTTTCCGCGCCGCCGTCGGCCCCGGGATCGCGGCAATGGCCGAGCTCGCGGGCCTCACCTCTCGCGATGGCGAACCCGGTGGGCCATCCGGCTCCGAGGGTTCAGGAGCTCGATGAAACCGGGCCGGCATTCTACGACTGCCTCGCGCTCGCTCCTCCATTGCGCGAGACCGAGCACTGAGGGGCGGCAGTGCTCCTCGTCGCGCGGAGCGACAGCGCGGCGCAGCGCCGCGTCGCTTGCCCGTCCCAGGCCGCCGGGGGGCTACGTGTCCGCTCGCGTGCCCGCCTGCGCTGCTCACGATCGGAGCTCGTCGGGAGTGACAGCAGGGCCGAAGGAGGCAAGAAATGCTGCTTCCTGGAAGGCGGGGCTTGGCGGACACTTGGCCCGACGGTGACGTGAGAGGCTCCTCACGGGATGCTTGATCCGCCCGTGGCCGACAGCCGCTTCGCCGTCGTCCGCGCGCCCTCCGGGCTCGGCCTGCGCGCGCCAGGGGTGGAGGGGCTCGGGGACGCTCTGCTCGGGCACGGCCTGGCGCAGGCGCTCGGCGCACGCGTCGCCATGACGGTCGTGCCCCCACCGGCATCCGGAGTCCGCGATCCCGCGAGCGGTGTGCTCAACGGGCCCGAGATTGCCGCGTATGCCATCACCCTCGCCAACGCGGTCGGGACGGTGCTCGACGCCGGCGACGTGCCGCTCGTCCTCGGTGGCGACTGCAGCGTGCTGCTTGGTGGGGCACTCGCGCTGCGCCGCCGCGCCGCCGCCGGGCTCTTGTTCCTCGACGGGCACGCCGACTTCTACCAGCCGTCGGCCGAGCCCTCGGGCGAGGCAGCGTCGATGGACCTCGCGCTTGCCACCGGCCACGGTCCGCCCGCGGTCGGCGACCTCGAGGGCCGCTCGCCACTCGTCCGCGCCGAGGACGCGGTCATCGTCGGCTTCCGCGACGCGGAGGAGCAGGCCCGCGATGGCAGCCAGCCGCTTCCCGATGCGCTCCTCGCACTCGATCTCGCCGCGGTCCGTGCGGCAGGCGCGCACGCCGCCGCGGAACATGCCCTCGCCCACCTAATCCGACCTGACGCCTCCGACCACTTCTGGGTCCACGTGGACGCGGACGTACTCGACGACGCGGTCATGCCCGCGGTCGACTATCGCCAGCCCGGCGGCCTGACCGCCGATGAGCTCGCGACCATCCTCGCCGCCGCGATGGCTACCGGCCTCGTCGCAGGCGTCGAGGTCACGATCTACAACCCGGCGCTCGACCCCGCCGGGACCGCCGGTGCCGCGCTCACCGGAGCGCTCGCTCGCGGGCTCGGCGGCGCCGCCTCGCCTTCGACCGGGACCGCGTAGCGGTGCTCGCGCATCAAGCAGTACCTAGGCGCGACGGCGAAGGCCGACTTCGCCGCAATAGGCTGCGAGCCAGTGGTCAACCTGGTCGAACGGATCTGAATGGACTGGTCACTGACGATCGTGGCGCTGGCGCTGATCGCCGTTGCCGCGGTCTCGAACCGGCTGTCGGGATCACCGATTACGCCCACGATGGTGTTCGTCTCGATCGGGCTCCTCGTCGGCCCCAAGGTCCTCGACGAGATCAACATCGCGAGCACCAGTTCGACCGAGCGGGCACTGGCCGAGGCGACGCTGGCGCTCGTGCTCTTCTCCGACGCCTCGAGCATCGACCTCGGAGCGCTGCGGCGTGGGGCCTCGGTCCCGCTGCGGCTGCTCGGGATCGGGCTGCCGCTGACGATCGTTCTCGGAGCGCTCGCCGCCGACGCGATCTTCGGCGAGTTGACCTTCTGGGAGGCCGTGATCGTCGGGGTGGTCCTGGCCCCGACCGACGCCGCCCTCGGCCAGGCGGTCGTCACCGAGCCGCGCCTCCCGACCCGGATCCGCCAGGGCCTGAACGTCGAGAGTGGGCTCAATGATGGGATCTGCGTGCCGCTGCTCTTCGCGGCCGTCGCGGCCGCAGACGTCCAATCGGGTATTTCCGGGGGACGAACCGGAATCACCCTTCTGGTCGAGGAGGTCGGCTACGGCATCCTCGGCGGGGTTGCTGCCGCGCTCGTGATCGGAGCCGTGGTCGTCTATGCCGGCCGAAGGGATCTGATCGACGGCGCGTGGCGCCCGGTGATCCCGGCCGCCGGCGCCGCCCTCGCCTATGGAACCGCCAGCGCGCTCGACGGATCGGGTTTCATCGCAGCCTTCGTGGCCGGCATGGTCTTCAGGGGGGTGATCAATCGCGACCCAGGGGAGATGAATCGGCTCACGGAGGAGGTCGAGATCGCGCTCAGCGGAGTGACCTTCCTCGTCTTCGGGGCGATCCTGCTCGGGCCGGCGCTCGGCGAGTTGAGCTGGGAACTTGCCCTCTACGCGGTCCTCAGTCTGACGGTCGTGCGAATGGTCCCCGTGGCGATCGCGATGCTCGACTTTCACCCTCGACTGCCGACGCTCGGCTTTCTCGGTTGGTTCGGCCCACGCGGCCTGGCCTCGATCGTCTTTGCGGTGATCGTCATCGAGGACTCGCAGCTTCCTCACGAGCACCTGATCGTCCTTGCGGTCTACTCGACCGTCGGGCTCTCGGTCTTCGCCCATGGCCTCACCGCCGCCCCGCTGGCCGATCGCTACGCGGACTGGTTCGAGCGCCACCCCCGAAACCAGGCGCCGCCGACGTAGAGCGTGCGCCTACCCAACATTCGTCCAAAAATGCCGAATTCTGTGTAGTAAGCGGCCCCTAGCGCCCACACTGGCAGGGGATGGCCCGCTGGACGCGCTACGTTGCCCTCCTCTCAGTGGCCGCCGCGGCGGCGAAGGTGGCGTCACCCCATGCGAGCCGATCGCGGGCGGGGGCCTTGTTCGCCTTGGTGTGTTTTCTCGTCCTGGCCGCGTCGCCTGCCCGTGCCGCCGACCCGGTCATCGCGCGCTATGCCCCCGGGGACCAGGTCCGCAACGTCTACTTCGATGGGTCGGTGCCGGGCGGCAAGTTCCGCACGCGGATCGCTGCTGCGGCCGCGACCTGGAACCAACTTCCGGGCGTCGAGCGGTTCGAGGTCCACAAGTCGTCGAGCGTGGCGCTCAGCTCCGATCCCTGCGCAGAGGAGAACGGCGTCCCGATCGGCGGCATCCTCCGGGGCCAGGTTGCGGGCAGCACCACGCTGGCCGAGAACCGCAGCTGCGTCGATACCGACACCGGGCAGCTGATCGGTTTCCGGCAGACCTTCAACCAGAAGAAGAACTTCTACATCGGCTCAGGCGACCCGCCCGCGAAGAAGCTCGACCTTCAGGCCGTCGCGACGCACGAGCTCGGGCATTCGGAGGGTTGGACCGGCGACCATTACCAGAACCGCAACAACTCGAAGATCTGCGCGAACAAGCCGAAGCAGGCAACGATGTGCCCGGCCGCATATGCCGGCACCAACCGGCTGCGGACCCTGACCAAGGACGACAAGAACCCGGTGATCGCGGCCTACTCGCAGCCCCTCGCAGCCGACGCGCTCGAGGCCCTCGGCATGCAGGCACCTGCCGGCAAGGCTTTCTCATCGGCCGTCGCGCCCGGAGGCGCCGGAGCCCGTGGCTGCATCGCCGGTCTTCTCCGTCGGATCCACCTGCGCCGCGGGGCCGACACGTTCGACGGTGGCGCCGGCAGGGATCGGGTCAACCTGGCGGGCGGCCCCGATCTCGGGTTCGGCAAGGGCGGCGACGACTGCATCGTCGGCGGGGTGGGGGCTGACGATCTCCGCGCCGATGGAGGCAACGACACGATCGTCGCCGGGCCCGGCAATGACGTCATCGACGGTGGCCCCGGCAACGACCTGATCCTCGGCGGCCGCGGGGACGACCAGATCTACGCGGCCGACGGCTTCTTCGACCGGATCCGCTGCGGCAGAGGCTTCGACCGCGTCTTCACCGCGGATCCGGGTGACGTGCTGATCGACTGCGAGATGGGACCGTCGGATTTCACCGCGATCCCGCTGCCGCCGAGTCCCTGAAGTCCGCACAGGCGCGGAAGAAGGGTCGGCGGCGCGCTGGCCGCCTACTTCGTCTCCAGGCACAACCTCGACTCCTCTCGCAGCGACCGCTCGAATCGCAGAGCGCGATCGTCGGAGTGGTCGATGCCCAGCAGCTGGTGGCCGAGGCTGACCGCGACCGAAACGCGGACGAAGAGCTTCCAGTCGCCCCGTTTTCAGAAAGCGCTTTAGAAGCGGGCAAATAAGATTGCGGCTCGATGACCGACAGATTCCGGGTTGTCGTTGTTGGCGCCGGCCAAGCGGGACTTGCCGTGAGCCGCGAGCTCACGCTGGCGGGCGTCGCTCACGTCGTGTTCGAGAAGGGCAAGGTCGGACAGACCTGGCGGGGGCGATGGGACAGCTTCTGTCTGGTCACGCCAAATTGGAGCGTCCAGCTCCCCGGCCGTCCATACGACGGGGAGGAAACTGATGGCTTCATGCTTCGGGATGAGGTCGTGGCGTATCTCGAGGGCTATGCAACCGGGTTCAAAGCGCCAGTGCAGGAAGGCATCGAGGTCGTCTCACTCCAGCCAGCGCACGACGGAGGTTTTCTACTCGAGACCTCGTCCGGACAGATCCGCGCCCGGACCGTGGTGCTGAGCACGGGGGCCTACCAGCGGCCCCACCGACCGGCGGCTGCTGCGACGCTCCCGACGGACCTGCTTCAGATCGACGCCGAGGATTACCGAAACCCCGCGGACCTCCCGACCGGCCCGGTGCTTGTAGTCGGGAGCGGCCAGTCAGGCTGTCAGATGGCCGAGGAGCTTCACGAGAGCGGCCGGGAGGTCTTCCTTGCCTGCGGACGGGCTCCGTGGGCGCCCCGCAGGGTGGGCGACCGCGACATCATCTGGTGGGCCGAAGAGACGGGGTTCCTTGATGCGCCGGTGGGATCGTTGCCAACCCCGGCCGCTCGGCTGGCTGCCAACGCGCAGGCAACCGGGCACTGCGGTGGCCACGACCTCCACTACCGAACGCTGCAGAAGCTGGGCGTCACCCTGCTGGGCCACTTCCTGGGCGCTGATGGTCGCCACGCCCGATTCGCGCAGGACCTCGGCAAGAGTGTTGCCTGGGGAGATGAGCGGAACGCGCAGCTGATGGGCCTCGTCCGAGACCTGGTGGCCGAACGCGGGCTGCCGCCCCCCGAAATCCCCGAGCCGCAGCCGTTGGACGCGCGAGCGCCCGACGACCTGAACCTGAACGGTTTCGGCGGCGTCATCTTCGCAAGTGGCTTCCGGCCTGACTATGAGTCCTGGGTTCACTGCCCGGGTGCGTTCGACGAACTCGGTTTCCCGATCCATGACGAAGGCGCCAGCACCACGACCCCTGGCCTCTACTTCGTCGGCGTCCACTTCCTTCGCAAGCGCAAGTCATCGCTTCTCCTCGGAGTCGGTGAGGACGCCGCCATCGTCGCCCGCAACATTGCCGCGAGAGGCCTCACGTCCCCCGCGTGAGCCGATCAGCTGTCTCCTCCGTCTAGCGCCGCCCTCTCATCCCCGTGACCTCCCACGCCCGTGCCAATGCGCTGCCGTAGAGCCCGACGATGACGAGCACCAAAGCGCGCTGAAGGGCCGAGCTGTGGGCATCCGCCAGAAGGGCCACGGAGAGGCCGAATTGGACTGAATAACCGCCCCCTGAAATTGCCGCCAATACGATGTTCAGCTTGCGAGTCGGGAAGCCGCGGGAGAAGTTCCCAGCCCGCTTTGCTCGCGGCATCAAGCGGCTGAAGCTCAGCAACCCGATCATCCCCATCACCAGGCTGGATATGCCGAAGACGACCGCCCCTCCGGTCAAGCTCACGATCGAGACGATGAACGCATCGACCAGAGCCAGAAAAGCACTGCCGGCCAAAACGTTCCGCCTCTCCCGAGTCCTGGAGTCGGCATCGTCGGTGTTGACGACTGAGAGGGCGACGAAGAGCAGTCCCAGAAACGCAGCAGACGCACCCGAGCTGGCAACGAAGAAGTTCTCGTACTGACCCACATCATCACCCTATGAGCATCAGCCGCGGCTCATGCAGTATCTCGCGGCGCTGGGCGCCGTGGTACCGCTTTGGTTACCGGATGCAACGTCCTATCTGTCCACGTCGTCCACCGCCGTGGACACAGAGGAAACGACGGACGCTCCGAGACGCATAGACGCCTGCATCGGCTCGGCTGGGGGCCGAAAGGTCGCTGGTTCAAATCCAGTCGCCCCGATTGCCACAGTCCGTGGCGCGTTCACAGATAGCCCTTGCGATCGAGCCATCGCAGTGAGATGTACCCCCAGATGGGGGGCAGGTAGAAGGTGCATAGGCGTTGCGTGATCGCGATGGCGAAGGCAGTCGACTCGCCCACCCCCATGGCGATGAGTCCCGCTGAGAGGCTGGCCTCGGCTGCGCCGATCCCGCCTGGAGAGGGGACCAGGCTGGAGAGCACGGATGCCGCGGTGTTGACGAACACGAGCTGCGCCAGGTCCAGGTGGACGCCGTAGGCGAGACATGTCGCTCCCAGGGAGATCGAGAGCAGGAGCTCAGAGGCGATATTTCCTCCAAAGAGCTCCAGCCGCTTGTCTGGGTCGCGGGCCACGGTCCAAAGACCTTCGAGGCCACTCCGGAACGCAGGCACGACTTTTTCGCGAAACCTCGGCACGGCGAGAACCACCGCGACGCCGATTACGACAGCGGCCAGGATCGCCACCACGAGACGGCCGTCGGGCGGGCCTAGATGGAACTTGCTCGTGTCCACGGCGTTGCCGACGAAGGCAAGGCTCACGAGAAACAGCGCCGCCTGCACGATCGTCTCCGAGGCATCATCGAGCGCTCCGGCGGCCACCGCCTGCGCTGGCGAGGCCCCCATCCGCTGCAGGAAGCGGAGGTCGATCCCGATCCGCCCTGCCGAGCTGGGGACTGTCAGGTTGATGAACTTGATCGCGGACTGAAGCAGGATGCAGGGGAGAAGGGGAGTGGAGTCGCGACCGATCCTCGGACCGATACGCCCGTGCCGATGAAGCTGGACTGTGGAGCAGGAGCGCGATCACGACCCAGGTCGGATCGGCGTGCTTCAGTTCCCGATAAATCGTTCCGAACCCGATCTCTGCCAGCTTGGAGATCAGGAGGTAGGCGGCGACGATCAGGACCGCGCTGAGTACGAGGTCCCGAGGGCGAACACGACGGAGCGGCGCCACGTCGGGAGTTTCTGACCAACGGCGGCAGCGCCGTCGGCACGAAGCTTTTTGAGCGGAATCTCGTGGGAGCGCGCCAGGTCGCGGAGATGAGGCGTCAACGCTGCGCGCTCCAAGTAGGGAAGGATGCGGACGAGATTGTCCTTCCAGCCGGCGCCGATTGCGTGGCGGAGTGTGCGCTCCGGCCCGACCAGGACGGTGCAGGCGACCGCCAGCTCGGCTCCGTCGATGTCGATGGCCGTTTGCGGTGCGCCGAGGGTCGCCGCCGAGAGGTCGACCAGCATCGGCCCGTCCTCGGTGACGAGCACGTTGCTCGCGTTGAGTCTCCCGTGGGAGATGCCCGCTCGATGGAGCAGATCGGCCTGCTTCCAGAGGTCTTCGAGCGTTTCGTCACTCACCTGATCCGCAGAAGAGAGCTCAAGCGGCTCGACATCGGGCTGGCGTGTGACGAGCAACGCGTCGCCGTCTGCATCGAGCGCGGCCAACAGCACCTCGGGCGCGCGGACCCCAGCTTGGCTCGCCATGAAGATCGCCAGCGCCTCGTGCTCCACCTGCTCGAGCCGGCCGATCGGAACGCTGCGAGGTGGATCCCTATATGCCATGAGGCGCCAGCGTCGGGCGAGCCGCTGGGTGTCCTGTGGGTCGCGACCGAGCACGCGTGCCCTGAGGGGATGTCCTGCCTGGTCGTGCCCGACGTAATCGGCTGCACCTATCCGTTGTCGTTTGGCAGGCTCGAGATCCCTGACCTCGATTCCGTGCGCGGCCATCGCGGCGCGGATCCTCTCCGTCGGCGGGACTCCAGCGGCCGAGCCCAACGCCAGCCGCACGATCGCTCCGGCTGCGAGGCCGACGGCAAGTCCCGCCAGCGCCGCCGACGGGAGCGCGGCGCCGAGCACCACCGTGCCCAGCGCCGCGAAGGGAATGAGCCAGGCCGCCAGCACCCGAACCCAGCGCACGAGCTCCGGGCCGGCGACCACCAGGACCGCGGTCGCCGTCGCGAGACGAAGCTCGGGATATCCCCACTGCGACAGAAGATGGCCTTTGACCGGGAACCAGTCCGACTCGACGATCCCCCCGAGGACCAGGCCGATGGCTGCCAGCGGCAGCACGGCGACGATCAGGTCGCGTGCCAGCTCCACCGGCGGCGCAGGAAGACATCGACGACCACCACGAGCGCAAGCAGAAGCAGGGCGACGAAAACGGTGCGCCAGATCGCGTTGGCCCACCCGAAGAGTGTCGTCAGCGCATGCGCGGCTCGCGTCGGCTTCCGGCGCCGAGGCGCGACGACGGCGGTCAGCCCGATCACGATCGCTGCTGCGAGCAGAATCACCGCGTCGACGGTCCGTCTGTTTCGCCGTCCGGGCTCGGCGGCTGCCAGAAGCGCGGGCTCCCACGAGCCCGCACCCGGTGCTTCTCCGCGTTTGATCGTCGGCTGTGGCAATTGCTTGGACGCCGAGGGGTTCAAGCGTATGGAGGTGAGGGAGAGGACAGGTCGCGGAGCTCGGCTGAACGAACGAACGCTCTGACGCCTAGGAGGGCTCGCCCCACCGGCTGTCGCCGTGGTCCCGCGAGCGTTCATCGGGGACCTCGGGTGCGCCGCCGGGTGCGAAACCAGCCTGGGTAAGCATTCGCCGCAGGTCCACCACCATCTGGATGTCGATGTCCTTGCCCCGAGGCGGAGGGAGCACTTCGGTTTCGGGGCCGAGCGTGACCTTGAGCTTCCCGTTGTGCTCGTGCTCCACGGTTCCGATCCTCTCCAGCAGCGACACGACCTGACGCCACTCGATGTTGCCGCTGGAGGGGTGCCTGAAGATCTTCTCCAGCGTGTCGCGATGGTGATTGCTGAGGTGGGCTTCCATGTGGGCTCCCTTGAGGCTACCCATATGGGGGAGGGGTGGGGGGTCCGGCGGAGCTGCGCCGCCTTGCGCCGGCGCAGGCGAATCGAGAGGATGCATGCGTGCCTCTACCCCGTCGGTCCATGAGCCGCTCGGCTGAGCCGCAGCCAGTCCTCTCCCCGATCAGCGAAGCGGCGATCTTCCTCACGGCTCTCCTGGAGGAGGGGCGCGAGGACGGCGTTCCGGATCTGCTCTCGGAGGTACCGGCCTGAAGCGATCGGTCGGCTTCCGGCTCCCCGAGGGGGAGCTGAGCTGCGTGGCCGGCATCGGCGCTCGGGCCTGGGATCGGGTCTTCGGCGAGCCGCGACCGGCCGAGCTTCATCCGTTTCGGGAGCTCACCGGCGACAGGACACTGCCCCCGCGACGCCCGGGGACCTGTTCTTCCACATCCGCGCGCATCGGATGGACCTCTGCTTCGAGCTCGCGAAGCGGCTCACCGCCAGGCTCGCCGGAATCGGGCGAGTCGTGGACGAGGTGCACGGCTTCCGTTCCTTCGACGAGCGCGACCTGCTCGGTTTTGTCGACGGCACCGAGAATCCCGAGGGTGAATTGGCCCCGACCGCGGCCCTGATCGGCGATGAGGACGAGGAGTTCGCCGGTGGCAGCTACGTCGTCGTCCAGCAGTACGTGCACGACATCGAGGCGTGGGAGGCACTCTTGGTCGAGGACCAGGAGCAGGCGGTGGGGAGGACGAAGCTCGACGACATCGAGATGCCGGACGATCAGAAGCCCGCGGACTCGCACCTCACACTGAACACGATCGTCGGCGAAGACGGGGAGGAGCGTCAGATCGTCCGCGCCAACATGCCATTCGGGAAGGTCGGAACAGGCGAGTTCGGGACGTACTTCATCGGGTACGCCCGAACCCCCTCGGTGGTGGAGGAGATGCTTCAGAACATGTTCGTGGGCAAGCCGCCGGGCACCACGCACCGGATCCTCGACTTCTCCACTGCGATGACGGGCAACCTGTTCTTCGTCCCGGCGGTCGAGTTCCTCGACGAACCGCCGGACCCGTCGCCGCGAGCCTAGAACTCATCAATCGCCGATCGCGTACTGGCGTGCGTGGCCACGGCAGCCATCTCCTCCGCCCAATGCTGCGCCAGGGAGTCGACCAGGGGGTTCCACGGGCGCGAACAAGGGCCCTGAGGTGGAGGCTGAACGGGCGTCGATGACGTTTCTGGAGCCTCCGCTCGTCACGGGGGGTGCGCCCAACTTTGTGGCCGCGCCCCATATGACGTGCACCCACGCGGTCTACGGTCGTCGTCGGCAACGGAAACGACCGAAAGGAAGGCCCGTGCAGGGTGGGTCGGGTATCGGGGTGAGCGCCCACGCCCCACGGTGCTGGACGCCGGTCCATTCGTCGGCCTCGTGGGCGGCCTGCTCCTCGTCGGCGGTGCGCTTGGCCTGGCGAGCGAAGCCCCGGAGGCATCGACCAGACACCACTCGACGTCTGCGAGGGTGGAAGCGGCCACCTGACAAGCGATCCGAGGGACCCCATGCGCGGACGCATGGAGTCCCCCGCGAAAGGAATCACGATGGCGAGCGACAACAAGACTCACCGAGCTCATCCCGCCGCGCACCGCGGCAACGGGGAGCACCGGGTGAAGCATCCGCGCGTCCGGAAGCTCCTGATCCCCGCCCCCAAGCTGAAGCCTCCGATCGATCCTGCCCTGCTCAAGCATGAGCAGAAACGCGCGGAGGCGGCGCAGAACCGGGCCGCGGACAAGATCACGGCCTTCTCGGGCTCGATGCTGTTCGTCTACATCCACATCATCTGGTTCGGCTGCTGGATCGGCTTCGGCGTCGAGGACTATCCATCGGCCTGCTCACGATGATCGTCTCGCTCGAGGCGATCTTCCTCCAGACCTTCGTGATGATCAGCCAGAATCGCGCAGACGCGAAGCGGCAGGTGATCGCCGACGAGCAGTGGATGACTGTGAAGGAGGAGGACAAGCAGAACGAGGAGCTTCTGCAGCTCTCCCATCACATCCTCGAGCTGACCCAGGAGGTTCGGGCGCTGGCCGGCCCTCGACGATTCACGTGGCGGTGGGCGGACCTGACCTGAGTCGACGGGTTCTCGATCCGTCGTAGCACCGCTCACTGGGATACTGCCGCCGCATGCCGGAGGGGCTCTCTCCACAAGAGGTCGGCAAGGAGATCAGCGAACATGCCGGAAGGCGGTCCGGCGAGGATCGAGATCGCCGGTTCCAGAGGGTCTCGATCGTCGAGGCCATCCTGCTCTCTGTCGTCGCGCTGACGGCGGCGTGGTCCGGATCGCGGCGGCGAAGTGGAGCACCGAGTCACGGGTCGATCTCGCCGAGGCCTCGACGAAGCGCTCGGAGGCGAACCGGGCGAACCTCCAGGCCATGAGCCTGCGCAACTTCGACTCGACGACCTTCGACGGCTGGTTCGCCGCCTATACGGTTCATAACAAGCAGGCCATGGCGCTCGCCAAACGCCGCTTCCGCCGCGAGTTCCTGGTCGCCTTCGACGCCTGGCAGGCGACGGACCCGGAGCACAACCCGAACGCGCCCAAGGGGCCCACCTACATGCCCGAGTACCGGCAGCCCCACCTGAAGGAGGCGAACGCGCTCGACGCGCAGGCGACGAAGGCCTTCGCGGACGGCTCCGAGGCGGGGGAGACCTCAGATGACTACGTGCGCGTAACCGTCTTCCTGGCGAGCGTCCTCTTCCTGGTCGGGATCAGCACGCAGTTCTCGATCTGCCGGGTCTGGTATGCCCTGGTCGGAGTCGGCGGCGCCATGCTCCTCTTCTCGATCGTGCAGCTGACCCAGATTGCAAGTCCTCCCTGATCCGATCCCGGTGGTTTGCACGGATGGAAGGCCCCTCTATGGAGTCAGACTGGGTGGTGCAAGGAATTCGATGACTCGAAGAGAGGAGGCAACGATGGCCACCCAGACAGCAGACCGTCGTCACCTATTTGGAGCATGCGGTCGAGGACCTCAATGAGGCCCGTCAGCAGGCGAGCGAAGAGGCCGCAGCGGGATCGACTGAGCGCTGAGCCGCTCCCGGGAGGCCCTGGACGATCTGAGGACGGACGCGAAGGAGCGGACGATGAACCTGCGGATCGCGCCGAGGAGCGGGCTGCCGAGTGGCAGAAGACGCTCGAGGACGCGACCGAGGACATGCGCCGTGAGCTCGGCGTCCGGGCGGTTCACGCCCAGCGCACGAAAGACGCTCTCGATGCGATGGCGGAGCAGATCAAGCAGCAGAAGAAGCACATCGGTTGAATGGAGACCGCTAGCGTCCCCCCGACCCCGATGGCCTCTGAGACCACCGGCAAGAGCCGTACCGATGGAATCAGCATCATCCTCGCGGACGATCATGAGATCGTCCGCGACGGCCTGCGGCGGATCGTCGAGGCCGAGGGCGACATGGAGGTCGTGGCCGAGGCGGCGACGCGAAACCGCGCGCCGCCGGGCCTCGGGCCTGAAGCCGAGTGTCCTCGTGCTCGACCTGAACATGCCCGGGGAACTGAGCCTCGCCTCGATCCCCAAGGTGCACGAGGGCTCACCCGACACGGCGGTCGTCGTGCTCACCATGCAGGACGAACCGGCCTTCGCCAAGGAGGCCTTCCGTCTCGGCGCCAAGGCCTTCGTCGTGAAGCATGCGGCCGGCTCGGAGCTGGTCGATGCCATTCGCGCGGCTTCAAATGGCGACACGTACATCAACCCTCAGCTCGGCGCGCGTCTGGCGGCCACCCCCGAGGGCCCCCCCGGTGGCCTCACTCCACGCGAGATCGACGTGCTCAGGCTGGTGACGGCCGGGCACACCAATCCGGAGATCGCAGAGAAACTCGTCATCTCGATCCGGACGGTCGAGACACACCGCGCGGCGATCCATCGCAAGCTCGGCACCAACAGCCGGGCGGAGGTAGTCACCTTCGCCCGCGAGCACGGACTGATCGAGGAGGGCTAGCTCCCAGCGTTCCGGCGGGGCCCACCTGAACGGGCGGCCGGCGGCATCCTGGAAGCGCGTCCCCGGCCCGTCCGGCCGGTTCACCGGCAGATCGGCTCGCACCCTGGTGCCGCTGCCCGGCTCGGATTCGATGATCAGGCCGCCGCCGGCGAGCGAGACGCGCTCCTGCATCCCGACCAGGCCGAAGCTTCGCTCCGCCGTCTCGGGATCGAACCCGCTGCCGTCATCGGTCACGATCACCTCGATGACCTGATCGTCCCGGCTGACCGTGGCGGCGATCCGATCGGGGTTCGCGTGCTTGATCGCGTTGTTCGTCGCCTCCTGGACCAGCCTGTAGATCGTCGCCTCGAGGTCCGGAGGCAGCCGGCTCGGGCCGTCGTCCTGTTCACTGGCGATGTCGACGTCCACATCGATCTGGACTCCGAATCGCTCGCTCGAGCGGCGCGCCAGCGACTCGATCGCCGGTCCCACTCCCAGATCGTCCAGGACCGCGGGGCGCAGCTCGGTGATCAGTCCCTGCAGGTTCCGGATCCCGCGATCGACATGGTCCATTGCGACCTGCCGCGAATCCGAGGAAAGATCGGCGTCGTTCCCGGCCGAGTCCAGCAGGACCCTGAGGGCGCCCAATTCCTGGAGCGTTTCGTCGTGCAGCTCGCGCGCCCAGTGATGGCGCTCGCGCTCTGATGCCTCGATCGACATCTGTAGCTTCTCCGCCTCCACCGCCTGAACGGTCGTGATGGTGGTGGCCGCGCTGGCGGCGAACGACTCGAAGACCTGCTCGTCGTTGGAATCGAAGCCCTGGCCTCCAAGATCGCCGACGGCCATCAGACGGCCCCTCGGGCGGTCGCGGAATTCGAGATCGGCGACCAGGGTGGGGAGCCCCCGCAGCTCGGGGTTTCCGCCTGCAGGTCATTGAGCCAGGTCTCCGTGTCCGAGAGACGTCGTCCCTCGAGGGTCCCGGGATGCTCGCCCGCCGAGGCCGCGACCTCGAGCGAGGTTCCGTCGGAGAGCAGCACCTGGCATCCTTCGCTCCGACCACGCCGCGCCCGCGCTTCACGATCAGCTCGAGGAGGTCGGGAAGCTCGATTCCGCTGGAGACGGTCCGGGCGATGTCCTAGCTCGCCTCCAGGCTGCGAAGGGCCTTCTCGAGCTCCTCCCGGCGCCGGTCGAGCCCCTCGTAGAGGCCAGCGTTCTCGATCGCCACGCCGGCCCAGGCGGCGAGGACGATCACGACCTGCTCGTCGATCTCGTCGAATTCGGCGCCGCCCTCCTTCTCGGTCAGGTAGAGGTTGCCCCGCTTCCCCGAGACCAGGACCGGTGTGCCCAGGAAGGTCTTCATCTCGGGGTGGCCCGGCGGAACCCGGACCAGCGGGCATGAGCACCCACGTCCGGCAGCCGAAGTGGTCTGGGATTGCGGATCAGCTCACCGAGGACGCCGCGACCGCGCGGCAGGGGGCCGATCTCACTTCTCTTCTGCTCGTCGATGCCGGAATGCAGGAAGCGCTCCAGGCCCGTCTTGTCGGCGGTCAGGATGCCGAGCGCCGCGTAGGCGGCGCCCGTCACGTCACGCGCGGCCTCGGTGACGCGTCGAAGCAGGGTCTCCAGGTCGAGCTCGGAGACGATCTTCCTGCCCACCTCCAGCAGCTGTTCCAGCCGCTCATCGGTGAGCTTCTG
>CAVTPZ010000011.1:0-29451 GCA_963736685.1 uncultured Solirubrobacterales bacterium | reverse complement strand
GCCGCGCGCGACGGCTACGAGAGCCTCGCCTTCGAGGCGGTGGCCAATCGCGCCGGCGTGACCCGCAACCTCGTCTACCACTACTTCCCCGGTGGCCGGCAGCAGCTGCTCGAGGCGGCGGTGCACCGGGCCGGAGAACAGCTTTCGAGCGGCTGGGTGATCGATCCTGACGTGCCCCTCGGCGAGCGCCTCGCCGCCAACCTCAACCGCATGATCGACCACGCCTCCGAGCCGACGGACGCCTGGCAGCTCTATCGCCAGGGGCGCGGCACGGTCGACCCGGCGCTGCTCGAGATCGCCCGCGGATACCGCGAGCGGGTGATCGGCAACATCGCGCTCAACCAGCTCGGCACGACCGCCGCCCCTCCCCTCGTTCGGATCGCGCTGGACGGCTTCCTCTCCTATGTGGAGACGGTGATCGAATCGTCGGTCGAGCGAGAGATCCCGCGCGAGCAGGTTCTGGAGTTGGTCAGCGGGACCCTGATGTCGGCAATGAACAATGCGGCCGGCGCCGACGCGCTGGTGACCCGGCATTGATGCGGCCGCGCGCGCGAAGGATCGCCGCCGCGACCGCGTCGGCCCTCGTGATCGGCGCGGCGGCAGCCGGCCAGGCGGGGGCATCCGTTCCGACGGGATACAACCCGAACAACCTCCCGGTCGCGAGCTGCTTCTGGACAGGCCCGTTCACCAACGTCGACCCCAGGACCAACCAGGGGTTCCCGGGTCAGGAGATCACCTACTGGGGCGCGAAGTTCGCGACTCCGCCCGGCGCCGCGGTTGTCCTGCACGGCAAGTTCGCCCACGCGCGCTTCCAGTCGATGACCGCCTACGTCAACAACGGCACCGCGACCAACACCGTCTCGGACTACCTGACGAAGCCGGACAAGGGCTCGACCAACCCGTTCGTCAAGGGCCACCGCCGCGACCTCCGGAAGCGCAGCTACACGCTCACCGTGTTGAGCCAGCCCACTCCCCCGCAGCCCGCGCCCAACACCCTCTACGCGCAGCCAGATCCAACCGGCGGCTCCTACCAGGACATCCTCTACCGCGTCTACGTGCCCGACAAGGGACGGAACCGGCAGGGCGGCGAGCCCCTCCCCACCCCCGAGTTGCGACTGGCCGACGGCACCGTCCTGACGGGCCAGGCGATGTGCGACGCGCTCAACTCCAATCACTCCTACCAGAGCCAGAACCTGCCGCTACCGGTCTACAACACCTACGTCAACTGGCCCGGCAAGGATCCCGCCACCAACCCCGCCAACCCGGTCTTCTCATTCGAGAAGTTCTTCAGCCTGAACTACGCGCTGAGTGCCTACAAGAGCCCGGCCGAGCACGCGGCGGCGGACTACACACCGGTCGGGACGTTCTACAACAACCTCGACGCCCGCTACATCAACGGCACCTACAGCCTCGCCTATGGACCGGTCCTGGTGATCCGCGGGAAGATGCCGACGGTCCCGCTCACCCACGGCGGTGAGCAGAAGATGGGTTCGGGGCAGATGCGCGAATGGGACATGTGCGTGCTCGAGTCCCTGGCCTTCACCAGGACCTACCGGTGCCTCTACGACGAACAGATCCCGCTGCGCAAGAAGCGCCGGTACGTGATCGCGGTCGCCCACGACGCCAACCGCCCGAAGAACGCGCGCAAGCAGTGCGGCGTCGCGTGGCTGCCGGCCGATCCGGCCGGTGACGGCACCGGGCGGACCGACATCGGGACGCTCGCCTCCCGCAACGTGATTCCTTCGCCGAAGTTCCAGCGCAGCTCCTGGCAGGTGACGCAGCCGAACACGGCGGCGCAGGTGATGGGTCCCTACTACCCCACCGGGACCTACATGAGCAAAGCGCAGTTCCAGAAACAGTTCGGCTGCCCGGGCGCCAAGCAGAAGAACAAGGGGTAGCCACGGCCCCCAAGCCGCCCAATGTTCTCCTGCTGATCACCGATCAGCAGCGCTATCCCCGCCATTGGCCCGATTTTCCCGGCTGGCTGCGAGACCTGACGCCGAACCAGCACGCGCTGGAGCAGAACAGCCTCACCTTCCGCCAAGCCTTCACCAACACCTCGATGTGCTCGCCCAGCCGCGCGACGCTGCTCACCGGCCGCTACCCGGCCCAGCACGGAGTCACCCTCACCCACACCCAGGCGGACCTGCGCCCCGACCTCGGCAACACGCCGGCGGTGCTGCGCGAGTTGTCCGGAATGCTGCGCGGCCCGAACGCCCCACGCCGCCGCGCCCTGCACAACTTCGGCAGGGGCCTGCTCCAGGCGGGGCCCAGCTCGGGCGGAGAGCCCGAGCTGCGGCCCGAGACCCAGAGCCTCGCGCACGTCCTGCGGAGCCGCGGCTACGAGGTCGCCTACAAGGGCAAGTGGCACCTGACCCATCCCTCAGGCGGCGACCTGCTCGGCGGCTGGGCACCGTCTGATGCCGACCGCCTGCGCAACGACTTCGGCTTCGCCGACTGGGAGCCGCCCGACGCCGGCGAGAACGCGAAGGCTGAGCACTTCGGAGCCGGCAACGCCGGGCCGCTCGGTCTCGGCTGGGACGAGGTCTACACGCGGCAGGTCGAAAGCTGGCTGGCGCAAGCCGATCTCCCGGAGCCGTTCTGCCTGGTGGTCTCCCTGGTCAACCCGCATGACGTTCTCGGCTACCCCGCGCAGCACGTCCGCGGCGGATACGCGAAGGACGGGTACATGGACCTCGGCGTGAGGCTGCCGCCGACGGTCTACGAGTCCCTGCGCGACAAGCCCTCCGTGCACGAGCTGATGAAGATGGGCATGGCGGCCTACCTGGGCCCGCTCCGCGACGAGCACGACAGACTCGAGTACGTCAACTTCTACGCCCATCTCCACCGGGTGGTGGACGAGCAGCTCGGCCGGGTGATGGCGGCGCTCGGCGATCCGACCGACCCCGACTCCATCCGCTCGCGGACCATGGTGTTCCGGTGCGCAGACCATGGGGAGATGGGCCTCTCACACGGCGGCCTCCGCCAGAAGGCGTTCAACGCCTACGAGGAGACGATCAACATCCCGCTCGTCGTCTCGAACCCGGTGCTCTTCCCGCGCCAGGTGCACTCGGATGCCCTCGTCTCCTTGGTGGACCTGCTTCCCACGATCGCAACGGTCGCCGGCACCGGCCTCGACGGCCAGGCGAAGGGCCGCGACCTGGCTCCGATCATCGCCAAGCACGCCGCTCCGGAGAACGAGGGGCTGCGCAAGTCGACCATTGACCTGGGTCCGCTCACGGCGCACGCGAGCCCGAGCGACTCCGTGCAGGACGAAGTTCACTTCACCTACGACGACCATCAGGCGGCGACTGCCCTCCAGGACGTCCCCGGACAGCCGAATCGGATTCGCGCGGTCCGGACCGCCGATGCGAAGTTCGCCCTCTACTTCGATCCGACTGGCAAGAGGCAGCCGGAGTACGAGATGTACGACCTGCGACGCGACCCGGACGAGAGCCGCAACCTGGTCGACCGGAGCACCGGCGAGGTCCGGAGCCCCGGGGACGCGGCGCTCCGCTCGGAGCTCGGCCAGCGCCTCGACCGCCTGATGGCGGTCAACGGCACCGCCCCATCCTGAGCGGGCGCCTAGGATCTCGCGCCGTGGATCGCAGGGGTCATCCCGGGCTGGGATCAGGGAGTCGCGGGGATGAAGGTCGGAGGCAGCCGGGAGCTGATCATCCCGCCGGGCCTCGCCTATGGCGCCCAGGGACAGCCGCCGACGATCCCGCCGAACGCGACGCTCGTGTTCGTGATCGATCTCGTCTCGATCGGTTGAGGGCCGAGAGCGGCGCGCGCAGGGTGATCTCGAAGCTCAGGCTTCCCGCCCCCGGCACCCTCGCCCCCACCAGATAGCCCCTGCGGAGCCGGCTGGCGGCGGCGGCCCCGCCTGTGGCGCGAACCGGAAGGTGCCCGGCCCACGAGACGGCGTCGCGCCATGGATCGAAGCGATGGATCGCCGCGGTCGGGCCGGAGCGCGTTTCGCCGCCGAGCACATAGACGTAGCTGTCCAGGGTGAGCGCGCTCGTATGCCAGAGCGCCTTCGGCAATCGCGCTGCGATCACCGACCGCTCGGTCGCGACGTCGTACTCCTGGACCTCGCGCGAGAGCTTGCCGCTCGAGAGACGTCCACCGATTGCATAGAGCCTGTCGCCGACCACGGCCGCGGCAGCGCCGCTCACCGGCATCGGCAGCTTGGCGACGCGCGTCGGCGGGCTTCCTCCGTTGCTCCTCAGCACCGACGCGACGGGCCGGCGACGGCCCTGTGCGTCGCGGTGGATCCCCCCGAGGAGATAGGTCGCTCCGGCAACGTGGACCGCCGCCGATCCGCGGACATGGGGGAACTCAACCTGGCGCCGCACGGGCCGGGGAATCTGTCGCCGGACAGCGATCGCGACGACCCTGCCCGGCGCGCCGTGTCCATCGGCCCGGCTGGCCGACGCCCCGTCGGTCCCCTGGACGGTCTTCACGGCGACCACGGCCAGAATCGCAATCGAGGCCAGCAGCACCCCGAGACGCACGGGACCACCCTCGTAGGCGTCGCCCATGCCCCGAGGATCGCCCTGCCGCCTGAAGCGGGGCTAATCGGCGGCTAAGGAGACCCTGCCCGTCGCCAGGTCGTAGACGGCGGCGACGACCTCGATCACGCCCGCCTCGACCGCCGGCTTGACGATCGGGCCTCGCGAGGCGATGTCGGCAGCCTGGGCGACAGCGTTCGCGCCGACGCAGGCGGGAAGGGTGCGCTCGGCGGCGGGCACCGCTTCGATCGCCGGGACGATCCGGTCCACGAGGCTGCCGATCGCCCCGAATTCCTCGGCCGGAAAGCTGGCCGTTCCGTTCACAGCATCGATCGCCGCGGTCACGGCGCCGCAGTTGCTGTGCCCGAGGACCATCACCAGCTTCACGCCCAGCACCTTCACCGCGAACTCGGTGCTGCCGAGGGTCCCCGTGTCGATCACGTTGCCCGCGACCTTGGAGGAGAAGATGTTGCCGCGGTCGACGTCGAAGATCAGGGTCGGCGAGACGCGCGAGTCGGAGCAACTGACGATCGCCGCGAACGGCATCTGGCGCTCGGCGTGCTCAGCGGCCACAGGCGAGTGGTCGTGCAACTCCAGTCGCCCGTCCTGATGGCGCCGGTTGCCCTCCAGGAGCAGCTCGAGCGCCTCCTGAGGAGAGCTGGGATGCGGCGCTGCGGGGGCATCGCTCCGGCTCGGCACGCGGCGAGTATTCCATCGACGCCGGCGAGCGGCGGCGGAGGTCAAAGCATGTAACCGTACGGCCCGCCGGATGACTGAATCCCATGAACAGGAATTGGTCCAGCGACTGCGCGATGGCGACGAAGCCGCCTTCGCGGAGTTGATCGACGCCTACGGAGCCACGATGCTGCGGGTGGCCCAGATGTTCGTCCGCGACCGCGCGACGGCCGAGGAGGTGGTGCAGGAGACCTGGCTCGCCGTGCTCAACGGGATCGACCGCTTCGAAGGGCGATCGAGCCTGAAGACCTGGCTCTTCCGGATCCTCACCAACCGCGCCAAGACCCGAGGGCAGCGTGATGGCCGCATGGTCCCGTTCTCCTCGCTGGCCGGCGCCGGCGAGGACGACGAGCCCGCGGTCGACCCCGATCGGTTCCTCGGTCCCGACTCCCCGCACCCCGGCGCCTGGGCGGCTCCTCCCCGCGCCTGGCCCGAGGACAGGGTGCTCGCGCGCGAGACGCTCGGCGTGATCCAGATGGCGATCGAGGACCTGCCGGAGGCACAGCGCGAGGTGATCCGGCTCCGCGACGTTGAGGGTTGGACCCCGATGGAGGTCGCGGAGGCGCTCGAGATCACGGATGGAAACCAGCGAGTCCTGCTGCACCGGGCGCGGTCGAAGGTCCGCGCGGCTCTCGAGATGTACCTGGACCCGGGGGTGGCGACGTGAGCCTCTTCACGCGGGACATGGCCTGCCAGGAGCTCGTCGAGCTGGTCACCGCCTACCTCGACGGCGGTCTGTCGCGCTCGGACCGCCGCCGCTTCCGCGCCCACATCAGCGGCTGCGATCACTGCGCCGCCTACGTCGAGCAGATGCGGCTCGTGATCGAGGGGAGCGGGCGCCTCACCGAAGACGACATCGATCCGGGCGCTCGCGAGGAGCTGCTCGAGGCGTTCCGAGGCTGGAAGGATGGGCGCCCCGCGGGCTAGCGGTGCTGGCCGTCCTTGAGCATCCTCTCGATCAGGGTCATGTACTGGACGAGGTGGCGCGTGCCCAGGAAGTGCTCGAGCACCCTCTCGCGCGCCGCGGCGCCGACTTGAGCCGCTCGCCGGGGGTCCGAGAGGAAGCCGTCGATCGCTCGCCCGACCGACTCGAGATCGGTCGGGTCGTCGATCAGCACGCCCGAGACCCCGTCCTCGATCTGGTCCTGAATCCCGCCGACCCGGCTCGCCACCATCGGCTTCCCCTTCCACATCCCCTCGGCGACGGTCAGCCCGAAGCCCTCGGCGAGGCTCTTCTGGAGGATCACCGACGAACGTCGCTGGATCGCGTTGACCATCGCCGCGTTCTCCTGCACGTCGTCCATCGGGAGGGACACGAGGTGGACCCGCGCCCGCCGATCCTCCGGCAGGGCGTTGCGTCGCTCGCGGACCTCCTCGAGCACCTCGGCGCCCTCCGGGTCGTCCGAGACCTCGGCGACCGAAGGCCCGGCAAGCACCAGATGCGCACCGTCGGCCTTGCAGTATTCGGCGAAGCACTCGAGCACCCCGACCGGGTCCTTGAGCCTGTCCCAGCGAGACACCTGGGTGATCATGGGAGCGTCGCTGGGGACCGGCGCGTCCTGATCGATCTGCGCAGCACGGCCGACGCGGGCGGTGCTGCCGTCGAAGTGGTGAAAGATCGCGCGGCTGAAGTGGTCTCCCGCCTCGAGGCCCATCACCGCCAGGATCGAGCGAACCGCCTGCGGGTCGAGCTCCTGGTTCTTCGGTGAGAAGGCGTCGATCGAAGGCGGCACGATCCAGACCCGCTCGGTGTCGAGCCCCTCCCAGACGAACCGCTTCCGGGAGAAGACATAGGCGTCGGCTTCGGCCACGTCGGGGCGAAGGAAATCCCAGGCGGACCGGGCCAGCTCACCGGGGCTGTCCACCCCGATGTGACAGCGCCAGACGACGTTCAGGTCATTCGTCTTCACGTGCGGGACGAGGCCTGCCGGCTGCGGATCGTGGACATAGACGATGTCCCCCGGCTGGACCAGGCGAGCGAGCTCGTCGGCGGCCTCCAGGAGCGCGGCCTCATAGACCTTTCGCTCCTCCGGACCCAGCGGCCCCCCGTCGCCCGGCGACTCGTGGAGGTTGTTGTGGATTCGCTTTGTGATCTTGAAGAAGTCCGGGTTGCCGGAGATCGTCATCCAGCGCACGTCGACGCCCGCCCCGCGGGCGTAGGCCAGGAGCGAGTGCAGCATCTCCGCGACTCCACCTCCCTTTGCGGTGGAGTTGATGTGCCACACGACACGGCCGGCAAGCTGCTCCCGGGCCGCGGTGATCGCGCGGTCCACCTCCGCGTAGCCATTCCCGAGCAGATCGCGGAAGCGCTCCGGCGACATCGCTGGAATGGGAACCTCCTCCAGTGCAGCCACCGAAGGGACCATAGTGATCGTCCTGTTGCTCGCCTCATCGGCGACGGCGCTTGCAACCGGACTCGGCACATTGCCCGTCTTCTGGCTGGGCGGACGTGCGTCGGCCTGGCAACCCGCCCTCTACGGGCTCGCCGCCGGCGCGATGACTGTCGCATCGATCGTCGGCCTGCTCAAGCCCGGCTTCGACGAGGGGCGTCCCGGTGCGGTCCTCGCCGGGGTGGCCACCGGGGTGCTCTTCCTCGGCGTCACACGTGTGGCTCTGAGCCACCACGACGTCCAGTTCGGTGGGCGAACAGGGCCGGGCGCAAGGTTCTCGGTGCTCGTCTTCCTCGTGCTGCTCGTGCACAGCCTGCCGGAGGGCTTCTCGATCGGTACCGCCTATGCCTCAGATGTCTCCGGGCTCAGCCTCTTCGTCATCCTCGCCATCGGGCTGCAGAACATCCCGGAGGGGACCAGCGTCGCGGTCCCGATGGCCGAGGCGGGCTACAGCCGCAGCCAGCAGTTCTGGGCTGCGGTGCTGACGAGTGTTCCCCAGCCGGTCGGAGCGGCCATCGCCTATCTCCTGGTCAACACGTTCAAGGACCTGCTGCCCTACTCGTTCGGATTCGCCGCGGGCGCGATGCTGGCGCTGGTCATCTCCGACCTCGGGCCGCGCGCCCTGCGCGGGCCGGGCGTCGCGCGCGGGGTGGCCGGCACGCTCGCCGGCGCCGGGACGATGCTCGGTCTGAGCGCCGCTCTCGGCGTCTAGGCCCTTCGATTGGACGCGGCGACCGTCCGAAACGGCGCGACTCAAGGTCGCACGGCGGGGGCCGATACTTCAGTCATGAGCGACGAGACCAGGCGGCAGCGCGTCGTGCTCGAGACGGATCGGTATCGGATCGTCGGCGACGTCACGCTGCCCGCGGAGGGCTTCCACAGCAGGCTCTCCGATCTGCTCAACCGCGAGGGGGTCGAGTTCATCCCGCTGGTGAACGCAGTCGTCACCGGCCGGAGCGGCGAGCCACCGGTCGAGCGGCCGTTCATCGCCGTGGCTCGCGACCACGTGCAGGTCGCCTACGAGGCCACGGACTAGCTGGTCGTGGGGTCGGTCCGCGCGTCTGCGGCCGCCTGCTTCCGCGCAGCCTTCTTGGCCTGCTTCTCAAGCCGACGCTCCTGGAGCCTGCGCTCACGCTGGAGCTTCGCCATCGTGGTCTTCCGCTTGCCGCCTGAGGCCATGTCTCTTCTCCCTAGACCGCTTGGACGTTCGCGGCCGCCGGGCCCTTGTCGCCCTGCTCGGTGTCGTAGCTGACCTTGGCGCCCTCGGCGAGCGACTTGTAGCCATCGCCCTGGATGGCGCTGTGGTGCACGAAGACATCCTTGCCGGCGTCATCGGGCGTGATGAATCCGAAGCCCTTGTCATCGCTGAACCACTTCACGGTTCCTGTTGCCATTTTCGGTCCCTCCATGTGTGTGCACTGCGAACGCGGAGGGTGCCCGGAGGCAGCGACTGCGAAAACGCGGGGCACTGCTTTGATCGAGCGGATGCTCGACCCGAGGAGCCAGTCTAGGGGAGTCGCGCCTAATTCACCGACGGGTCCGCCGGCATGCGCGCCAAGAGGGCGAACTCCCCGCCCTTCCGGGCGAGCACGTCGGCCCACAGGTCCCCGTCCCCGAACGGGTCGTCTGGGTGTGCGTCCTCCACGATCCAGGCCTCCTGCTCGAGCTCGCCGTCGAGCTGACCCGCGCCCCAGCCCGCATAGCCGGCATAGACGCGGAGCCGCGAGAGCTCGGGCGGCTCGTCGAGATCCACCATGCCGACCGCCCCGACGATCAGCTTGGTCGCGTCGGCCGGATCTGGATGCTCGCCGATCGCCGTCACCGCGTTAGGCTGGACGGGGCCGCCGACATGGAGGAGGTGCTCGTCGCCGATCAGCTCGGCGAGCTCGGGCGAGGCCTCGCCAACGGTCGTCTCCGAGGGCCTGTTCAGCACCAGGCCGAACGCGCCCTCCTCGGAATGCTCCACCATCAGGATCACAGTCCGGTGGAAGTAGTCCGGCATGCTCGGCGACGCGATCAGCAGCTTGCCGTTTAGGGTGAGGTCCATGGGGATCAAGTTGTACGGCACGCTGCCCTCGCCCCCCTCCCACACCGTCCGGCTGGAGCTCGAGGCGAAGGGCCTCGACTACAAGCCCATCTGGCTGCTGCCCGGACTCCACCCGGCGCTCCTGCGCACACGCGGCTTCCGTGGCGGGACCGTCCCCGCGGTCAAGCTGGACGGGCGCAAGGTCCAGGGGTCCCGCGCCATCTCGCACGCCCTTGACGAGCTCAAGCCGGCGCCTCCTCTCTTCCCTGCGGACCCTCAGCAGCGCCTCGAGGTCGAGGAGGCCGAGCGCTGGGGCGACGAGACCCTCCAGGACGTCCCGCGCCGGATCGTCCGCTGGCTCTCGGTTCACCGCCCGGAGACACGCGTGATGATCGCCGAGGAGATCGGCGTTCCCCTTCCCAAGCTCGCGGCCTGGATCAACGCGCCGACGGCCCGCTACATGGCCAACAAGGTCGACAGCGATCAGGAGATCCGCAACGCGATCGGCGCGGTCGGGGAGGTACTCGACCACGTCGATGAGCTGATCGAGAAGGGCGTGATCGGCGGCGAGGTGCCGAACGCCGCCGACTTCCAGATCGCGACCTCGGTGCGCGCCCTGCTCACCGTCCGGGACCTCGACCGCGCCACGCGCGGACGCCCGGCGGCGGATCACGCGATGCGGCTCGTCCCGGAGTTCGGCAACGACTTCCCAGCAGGCCTGCTGCCCGCTGAGCTGTTCAAGGCGTCAGAACGATCTTGAGCGCCTCATGGTTGTCGTAGGCGCGGTAGGCGTCGGGCGCCTCGTCGAGCTTCATGTGATGGGTGACGAGCGGGGCCGGATCCAGCTTCCCCGCGGACAGCAGCTCGAGGACGCGGTCGAGGTGCTTGATCACGTTGGCGTGGCCGCTGGTCAGGGTGAGGGCCTTGATCCAGAGGACGCCCATGTGCACCTCGGTCTTCTCGGCGTAGACCCCGGTGACCGAGACCGTCCCCGCCTTCCGCGCCAGTCGCATGGCCATGTCCAGCGCCTGCGGGTTTCCGACCGCCTCCACCGCCAGGTCCACCCCGCGCCCCTCGGTGAGCTTCTTGACCTCGGCGCGCGGGTCCTGCTCGGTCAGGTGCACCGGCGTCGCTCCGAAGGACTCAGCCATCGCCAGGCGGTCCGCGACCGTGTCGATCGCGATCACCTCCGACGCCCCCGCCGCCCTCGCCGCCTGCACCGCGCAGAGTCCGACCGGGCCGAGCCCGAGGATGGCGGCGCTCTCCCCCTCGGCCAGCGGCCGGGAGTCGATCGCATGGAATCCGGTGCCCATCACGTCACCGGCGAACAGGGCGACGTCGTCGGAGAGGCCCTCGGGGATCCTCCGAAGCGTGAGATTGGCGTGCGGGACGAGCACCTGCTCCGCCTGGGCGCCTCGCAGGTCGCCGAGCGTCTTGCCGTGGCCATAGACCCGCGCCTCGTCGCACTTGTGGAACTCCTCCCGCTTGCAGAAGAAGCACTCGCCGCACGCGGTCCCGTAAGTGCCGAGCACCCGGTCCCCGACGCCCACCCGGGTGACCTCATCGCCCGCCGCGATCACCTCGCCGACGAACTCGTGGCCGATCACGAACCCGGGCTCGATCTGGACCCGCCCGTGGTAGATGTGGAGGTCCGAGCCGCAGATGCCGCTGGCCTCGACGCGAACGATCGCGTCGTCCGGCGCGAGCAGCTCGGGCTCGGGGACATCGTCGAGCTGGACATCTCCGGGGGCTTGAAAGGTGACCGCGCGCATACGTGGAGCCTATGAAAGGATCGATGCATGGGGATTGACGAGTCCCGTCCGGTGCTGATCACGGGCTGCTCGACCGGGATCGGGAGGGCGACCGCGGAGAGGCTGGCCGATGACGGCTGGAACGTGTACGCGACCGCACGCCGCCTGGATTCGATCGAGGACCTTGGCAAACGGGGCTGCAAGACCGCTGAGCTCGACGTGACCGACGAGGGCTCGATGGAGAGGGCCGTCGAGGAGGTCGAGAAGGACGGTCCGATCGCCGCGCTGGTCAACAACGCCGGCTACAGCCAGAGCGGCGCCATCGAGACGATCCCGATGAACAGCGTCCGCCGGCAGTTCGAGACCAACGTCTTCGGGCTGATGAGGATGTGCCAGCTCGTCCTGCCGGGCATGCGTGGAGCGGGCTCGGGGAAGATCGTGAATCTGAGCTCGATGGGCGGCAAGCTGACCTTCCCGGGGGGCGGCGTCTATCACGCGACCAAGCACGCCGTTGAGGCCCTCTCCGACGCGCTTCGGTTCGAGGTCAAGGAGTTCGGCATCGACGTCGTGGTCATCGAGCCCGGACTGATCGTCACCGAGTTCGGCGAGACCGCGGCAGGGAGCCTCGACGAGGTCGACGAGCACGGCCCCTACGCCAAGTTCAACGCCGAGGTCGCCAAGACGACGGCCGAGGCCTACGAGGGCGGGATGGCCCGGTTCGGCGCCGGTCCGGAAGCTGTCGCAGCGAAGATTGCGAAGGTGCTGCTCACGCGACGGCCGGCGACCCGTTACAAGGTCACCACCTCGGCCAGGGTGGTGATGGGCATGCGAAGCCTGATGACCGACCGCATGTGGGACCGCTTCGTGCGCACCCAGTTCGCGCCGCCGAAGCCCGAGACCTGATCCCCGCGACAACCTGATCCCCGCGACATAGAGTCGGGGCATGGACCTCGGCCTCGCGGTTGCGATCGCACTCGCGATCGGCTTCGCGGTGACGAACGGGCTCCACGACGCCTCGAACTCGATCGCGACGCTGGTTGCCACCCGTGCGGCGCGGCCGGGCCAGGCGATCGTCCTCGCCACGATCTTCAACCTGATCGGGCCCTTCGTGGTCGGGGCGGCGGTTGCCGACACGATCGGCGGCATCGTCACCGTCTCGCCGTCCGAGACGACCGAGGTGATCGGCTGTGGGCTGGCGGCGGCCGTGGGCTGGAACATGACGACCTGGTGGCTCGGGTTGCCCTCGAGCTCCGGACACGCGCTGGTCGGAGGCCTCGTGGGCGCCGCCGTGGTCGAGGGCGGGATCCATGCCGTCAACTGGGGTGGAATCGAGTCCGGGAGGCCGGTGGGCGTGTTCGGCACCCTGATTGCGCTCGCCATCTCCCCCGTCCTCGGGGGCCTGGTCGCCTTCCTGGTCATACGGGCCCTGCGCCGGCTGGGCCGCCGCCTGACCCGTGCCTGGGACGGCTCCGTCGTCGTGGGTCAGTGGGGGATGTCGTCGGCGCTCGCCTTCAGCCACGGGGCCAATGACGCGCAGAAGGCCGTGGGCGTGATCGCCGCGCTGCTGGTCGGCGCCGGAAAGGTCGACTCCCTCAACGACGCGCCCACCTGGTCGATCCTCGCCTGCGCCGTGGCCCTCACGATGGGGACGGCGTTCGGCGGATGGAGGATCATCAAGACCGTGGGGCAGCGGATCTATCGCCTGCAGCAGATCGAGGGCCTGGCGAGTCAGACCTCGTCCGCAGGGGTGATCCTGGGTGCGTCGCTCCTCGGTGCGCCCACCTCGACCTCACAGGTGGTCACCTCCTCGGTGGTCGGCATCGGCTGGGGGCGCCGGCGCCTTCACCACGTGAACTGGTCCCTGATCAGGCAGATCGGGCTCGCCTGGCTGATCACGATGCCGATCACGGCCATCCTGGCCGGGCTGGCGCTCGGACTGTGGCGGTGGGTCACGTGAGGAGGAAGCGCCGCTGGTTCCTGCCCGACACGCCGGATCTGATCGGACAGCTGCGCGTGCAGGCCGGAATCACCCGGGAGGGGGTCGAGGCGTTCGCCGCCTGGGCGGCGGGTGACGAGGGCGCGGCCGGTTCCCTGATGGAGATCGAGCACAGAGGAGACGTGGCCAAGCGGCAGCTGCTCGAGGAGCTGCGTGACGCTTTCGTCACCCCGCTCGCCCCGGAGGACCTCTTCGCGCTCTCGCGCGGGATCGACTGGATCCTCGACTACACGCGGGACCTCGTCTTCGAATCCAAGGCGATGTCCTCGCCCCCCGACGAGCGGCTGGCCGAGATGGCCGGCCTGATCCGGGATGCCGTCGGCCACATCGCCGACGCCGTCGACCATCTCGGCCCATCGAACGACAAGGCGAACGAGGCGGCCGACCTCGCCATCACGGCCGAGCGCCAGCTCGAGCACTCCTACTACCGGGGCATGGCGCAGCTGCTGGAGGTCGACAAGCGCAACGAGCGCATTTCCAGCCGCGAGCTCTACCGCCGCTGTGCCCGGATCGGCGACCAGGTGATCGACGTCGCCGAGCGGATCATCTATTCCGTCGTCAAGGAGACCTGAAGTCCGGAGGTTTGAAAGCCTCCCCATCCGCGAAGGATGGGTTGCATGGAAATCAGGTGGGAGACCGTCTTCTTCGGGCTGCTCGCCGCCGTCGGGCTCGCCGCCGTCCTGATAGCCATGCTGATCGGCGGCCTCGTCGCGGCCGGAGTGACCGACTTCGACCAGACTGCCGCCGGCTTCTTCGACCACCTGTTGACGGCGGGTGGGGGGATCGCGCTCGCCGGCCTGGCGCTCAGCTACCTGACCGGCGGATATGTCGCCGCCAGGATGGCCCGCTTCGACGGCTGGCGTCAGGGGTTCGGCGTCTGGCTGCTCAGCGAGCTGCTCGTCCTCGCGGCCGTCATGGCGGCCTGGATCTCGGGCGAGCAACTCGATCCGACCAAGTCGATCTCGCTGCCGTCCGATCCCATCGACAGCGGGCCGCTGGGCAGTGGGCTCGCGGTGGTCATCGGCGTCCTCGTCCTGGTCCCGCTGCTCGCGGCGATCGCCGGAGGGATCCTGGGGGAGCGCTTTCACCGCGCGGTGGACGACGCCGCCTTCGAGCCGGACGAGCCGGAGGATGCCGGCGAGGCCGATCAGGATCAGCCGTACGGGCCCGACCGCGCCAGGCAGGCGGCGCCGGCCTCGGCGGCGAGCTCGAGCGAGGACTCGACCGTCTCGCCGACCGCCAGCCCGTAGGTGAGGGCAGCCGCAAAGGAATCCCCGCACCCGTAGCTGTCCGCCACCGGGCCGGGCAGCGGTGCCGCGTCCCAGGTCCCGCTCTCTCCCCCGGCGGTCTCAAAACGGCCTCCGTCGGACCCTCGGGTCGCCACCAGCAGAGCGGGACGGGGCCGAAGAGCCAGCGCGTAGGCGCACTCGAGCTCATCCTCATCGGAGTAGACCAGAGCGTCCAGCGCCACGCCGGACTCTGCCAGCACCCTCCCAGCCCGCGGCGAGGCGACCAGCACGCGCGCGTAGCGGGCCGCGCGCATCGCGCCATCGTCGCCCGCCGTCACGTACGCCCCGTCGGCTCCATCCAGCAGATCCCAGTCGAGCGGGTCGGCGCGCTCCGGCTCGAGCCGCTCTCCGATCGTGGTGATCGTCCGCTCCCCATGTGAGTCGAGGAAGGTGTGCGCCCTGCGAGTTGGAGCCTCTCGATCACCCGACTCGACCGTGACGCCCAGTTCGCCCAGCCGCGACCGCGATCGCCCGGCGAGATCGTCTCGGCCGAGGGCCGTCAGCAGCGTGCAACCGCCGGCGAGCCGAGCGATCTGCACGGCCGCCACCGCGCCGCCTCCGGCCGGCTCCTGGAAGCTGCCGGACGCGTGGACGATCTCCCCCGCTGCAGGGACGTGACTCCCGTGCACGAACTCCACCCATTCGAGATGTCCGACCACCGCGACACGCACGCCCGGATTCTCCACGCTGCGGGCGAGATACGTCGCGAGCGTTCTCTACCGTGCCCGGCGATGAAGTCACGGATTCCTCCGTTGCGCGCCGCCGAAGCAGCCGAACTTCACCGGCTAGCGGTCTCCCAGCCGCTTGACCTCGCGCTCCAGGGCCTGGACTGACTTCGCCATCGCGGTCACCTGCTTGAGGATGCGCGCGTCCTCAGCGTCAAGGACACCCTCGCGGTCCACGACCCGGTCGCGGGCCTCCTCGATGTCCTCCTCGATCTCGGGAGCGAGGAAGCGCTCGGCGATCGCGCCGGTCAGGAACGCGATGAAGCAGATCCCGGCCGCGGTTACGGCCATCTCGATGATCCGGCCGAGAGTCGTGTCGGGCTGGATGTTCGTCCCGGCCGGGGTCATCGTCCCGAACGCCCAGTAGACCCCGTCCCAGAGGGAGAGGTGCTGGGAGCTCTCGACGGCGATGAACGCGGCGCCGCCTCCAATCAGGATCAACAGGGCCAGCAGCGCCGCGTAGCGCAGGCCCTGCTGCGAGAACACCCGGCGCGAGATCTGGGCCAGCTTGAGCAGGCGCACCAGGCGGAGGAGCCGCAGCATACGCAGGGACTGGAGGCCGGCCGGAAGGATCGGCGGCGTGAGGACGACGATCATCAGGTCCAGGGGGTTGTGAAGCAGCCAGCGCCACCGGTTGTCGACGACCCAGAGCATCGCGACGAGCTCCGCCAGGAACACCAGCCAGATCGCCCAGTTGAAAACGGAGGCGACCGTCCGCACGGTGTCGCTCACGGCACTCTCCTCGACGACGATCACCGGGAGGACCAGCAGCGCGGCGACGAGCACCGGGACGTTGAAGAAACGCTGGACCCGCTCCGCTCGCGCGTTCATTGCGAGTTTCTATCCGACCCGGGAGTCCGGCGCTCTAACAGGATGGGAACAACTCAATCGTGCGATCAGCGGAGGGGGTGGGATTCGAACCCACGGTACGCCTAACGACGCACAACGGTTTTCGAGACCGCCCCGTTCAACCACTCCGGCACCCCTCCGGGGCCGCCCAAGGCTAGCGTCAGCCCCGCGAGCCGGGCGCGAGATCAGGCGGAGGCCGGCAGCGTCCCCTCGAGCACGTAGCGCAGGACGTCCACGACCTGTTCGGGCTGCTCCGCCGTCGCCATCGCGGCGCGGTCGATCTCCTTCAGCGCGTGGGTCGTCTCGGGATCGTGCAGGGTGACGATCGGCTTGCCAAGCGCAGCGGCGAAACCGGCGTCGAAGGCCGCGTTCCACTGCTTGTACTGGTCGCCGAAGCGGACCACGACGACATCGGCCTGGCGGATCAGGGTCTGCGTGCGGATCGCGTTGACGCCGGCTCCCTTGTGGTCCTTCCAGAATCCCTCGGACTCATCGCCGAGGATCGCAACTCCCACGTCGTCGGAGGCGCCGTGGTCGGTGACGGGCGAGCTGAAGGTCACGTCGAGCCCCGCCTCCTTCGCACCCGCGGCGATCCGCTCACGCCAATCGGAGTGGATCTCGCCCGCCAGATAGACGTTCCAGGCCATCGCGGCGATCTTAGTAGTTAGCCTTCGATCCACTCCGGAGAGGTGTCCGAGTGGCTTAAGGAGCTCGCTTGGAAAGCGAGTGGGCGGGTTAAACCGCCTCGTGGGTTCGAATCCCACCCTCTCCGCTCCGGTTGCCACAAACAGAGGGAGAGGGGACCATGGCCAACGAGGGCCGGCGCAAGTGGTTCAACCGCGCCGCGAGGGTGAGCCGCACGGCGCGTTCCCGCCGCGCCGAGAAGCTCGTCAAGGAGGGCGGCGAGCTCACCGTGGCGTACCTGGAGGTCGACGACGGGCACTCGGCGGCCGTCGACTGGCCGGCCTCGACCGGCGCGCGCTTCAGCTGACGCTCGCATAGGGTTCCCCGGCAATGGCGCAGATACAGACCGTCACCGGGCCGATCGACGCCGATCAGCTCGGCACCACCCTGATTCACGAGCACCTGCGCAACCAGGACGAGGCGGTCCACAACCAGTGGCCCCAGGCCGGTGCCGTGAAGGAGGAGCCCCCGCACGAGGTCGCAGCGGGCGAGGATTACGAGATCGCAGTGCGCGAGGCGAAATCGGCGGTGGACCTCGGCATCAAGACGATCGGGGAGCCGACGGCGATGTTCCTCGGTCGCGACGTCAACTTCATGAAGCGGGTCTCGGAGGAGAGCGGCCTTCAGGTCGTGCCGTGCACGGGGATCTACACCTATGACTACCTGCCGCAGTTCTTCGCGAACCGGGATCCCGACCAGATCGCGGAGCTCTTCGTCGCCGATATCGAACAGGGAATCCAGGGAACCGACATCAAGGCAGCGTTCATCAAGTGCGCCGCCGACGAACCCGGGGTGAACGAGAACATCGAGAAGATTCACCGCGCGGCGGCGCGGGCGAGCGTCAAGACCGGCGCGCCGATCATGGCCCACTCTCGCCCGGCCAGCAACACCGGCCCACGGCAGGTCGAGATCTTCGAGGAGGAGGGCGTTGACCTCAACAAGGTCCAGATCGCCCACTGCGGCGACACGGATGACCTCGACTACATCGAGGGGCTGATCGAGAAGGGGGTCTGGATCGGCCTGGACCGCTACGGCCTCGACATCTTCCTGCCGTACGAGAAGCGGCAGGCGACGGCGAAGGCCCTGATCGTCGACCGTGGCCACGCCGGTCGGATCTTCCTCTCAGCGGACTCGGTGGCGACCACGGACTGGTTCCCATTGAACGTGATCGATCAGCTGATCGCGGGAGGAGCGGCGAACGACTGGACGATCCGGATCGTTCCCGAGAAGGTCCTGCCCGAGCTGCGCGACGCCGGCATGACCGAGGACCAGGAGCGGACGATGATGGTGCAGAACCCCATCGACTGGCTCACCTCCTAGCGCCGCGACGAGAAGAACGCCTCCAGCAGCCCGGCTGACTCCTGGGCGAGGACTCCGCCCTCGACCTCCGGCCTGTGGTTGACGACCGGCTCGGCGAACAGGTCGATCACGCTCCCCACCGCGCCGCCCTTTGGATCCGCCGCTCCGTAGACGAGGCGCGGCACGCGAGCGAGCGTGATCGCGCCGGCGCACATGGGACACGGTTCGAGCGTCACGTAGATCGTGGTCTCGAGCAGGCGCCAGCCGCCGAGCCGCTCGGCGGCCTCGCGCAGCGCGAGCACCTCGGCGTGAGCGGTGGGGTCGCGGCGGAGCTCGCGCTCGTTGCCGGCCTGTCCCAGGACCTCGTCTCCGCGCGCCACAACCGCTCCGATCGGGACGTCCCCATGCCCCGCGGCCCGCTCGGCGAGCTGCAGGGCGCGGCGCATCATCGACTCATCGGTGTTCATGGGTTGCACGGCAGGAACTTTCTCGGTGGGACGGTGTTTACAACCTAAGCTGGCGACCCGCGCCGGCCACCTCCTCACTAGGGACTTCCACCTGGGGACCATGCGAAAGCTGATCGCCACAACCACGCTCGTCCTGGCCGCGGCCGCCATCTGGGCCACCGCGGCATCGGCCGTCGATGCCCCGACTCAAGCTCCCTACGTCCCCGGGGAGCTGCTCGTCAAGTTCGACGGGGGCGCCGAGCGGGTTCTGGATCTTCCCCAGGGCGTCGGCGTGTCGGCTGCGCAGCAGGCGCTCGCCGCCAACCCGGCGGTCGCCTATGCGGTGCCGAACTACGTGGCCCACGCCTCGGCCATCCCGAACGATCCCGGGCCGTCAGGCACGCCGGGCGGTTGGGAGCGGACCCAGTGGAACTTCCTGCCGTGCGGCTCGCTCTGCGGCGAGACCGCCGCCCCGTACCAGGCCAAGGGCGGGCTGAACGCCCCCGAGGCCTGGGACATCCTCAAGCAGCGCGGCGGCGCCTTCGGGCGGGGCGCCCGCGTGGCCGTGCTCGACACCGGCATCGCCTACATGAACCAGAAGCCGCGGTTCCGCCGCAGCCCCGACTTCTCCCGGAACCAGTTCCTTCCCGGGTACGACTTCGTCGACAAGGACAAGATGCCGATGGACGAGGACGGGCACGGCACCCACGTCACCGGCACGATCGCCGAGCGCGACAACAACCACGTCGGGCTGACGGGGCTCGCTCCGAAGGCGAAGATCATGCCGGTCCGGGTGCTCGACTCCGAGGGCTTCGGCACGGCACGGAGCATCGCCAGGGGGATCCGATACGCCGCCTCCCACAAGGCGCAGGTGATCAACATGAGCTTCGAGTTCTCACTCGGCGTGAACAGCTGCACCAAGATCAAGGGCATCTGCTCGGCGATCAAGTTCGCCTTCAAGAGGGGCGCGCTCGTCGTCGCGGCGGCCGGGAACGAGAACGGCGAGCCGGTTGCGTTCCCGGCGGGGGCTCCGCACGTGGTCGGCGTCGGTCGCACCACCAAGGACGCCTGCCTGGCGAGCGACTCCCGAACCGGCGCCGGACTCGACGTGGTCGCGCCCGGCGGCGGCTTCCCGCTGCTCAGCACCTGCGGCACCGATGACCCCCTCTTCACTCGCGGCCTGCCGATCTTCCAGCTCACCTTCGACGGCCCCGGGTTCACGAACTTCGGCTATCCGGGCGGCTACGAGGGGACCTCGATGGCAGCCGCCCACGTCTCGGGAGTCGCGGCGATGATCATCGCGAGCCACGTCGTCGGCAGCTCGCCCACCGCGGTCGAGTGCCAGCTGGAGGCCACGGCTCGCCACACCGACTCACAGCTCGGGCAGCCGTACGACCCGCGCCTCTTCGGCGCGGGCCTGATCGACGCGGCGGCGGCGGTCCGGGCCAGGGCTCCCGGCTGCTAGCGGCCACCGCGCAAGTGATGAGCGCTGTATCCGATCACGATCCGGAGCCAGTGGAGAACACCGATGTGGCGTGGCAGTCCCTCTGGAACCCTCGCGAGTACGGATGAAATGTGCACTTTCCATCGCCCTTGCCTGCCTCCTCGCGGCTGCCCTGCCCGTGCCGTCGGCTCAGGCCTCCCGCGTCGACCCGCAACACAGCCGCTACCGCTTCTTCCAAGACCTCAGCATGACCAGCCCGTTTCCGGGTCGGATCTTCTTGGGCGTGCTCTTCAAGGAGAATCGTCATGGGGAGCTCACCCCGCGACAAGCCGTCAGCGAACGCCTGCAGGTAGGGGTGAGTTGCAACCCCGGCGGCAACTCCGTCTTCAGCATCGCCGGAAATGCGTTCTCCAAGTACGGCTCGTTCTCCGAGGTGCTGACGAAAGGTCGTTTCTTCCACACCTTCGGATCGGAGGTGTCGGAGGCTGCGGGCCTTCTCATCAACGGCCATCTGAGCGGCACTGTCCTGAAGCGGCTGAAGCGAGGGGGACGAGTCGTACGCACTGCTCGGGTCGACGGCAGCTTCAACCTCGAGGACTGGGACCCATCCGGACCCACGGGCGTCCTGCAGAACTGCACCTCCTCCGGGTCATTCTCAGCCTCCCCCTGCAAGACACCCCACATGTCCCCAACGGCGCCGAACTACGGCCGGTGGAAGCGCTGGAAGGTACCCAAGTGCTACACGACCCCCTGGTAGGTCGGCGATTGCCGTCCCACCTGCGGGCGATCAGGGCCAACCCCACTGATCGACGACCGGCGAATCGCCGATCAGCAATCATCGGGTGCATGGACGAGGTGGCCTTTGAGCTCGCTCCGGCAGGGGGCGAGTACGCGGATGAGCTGACGCAGATCAGGATCGAGATCAACGGGACCGATCTCGTCGAGCTCGCTCGGCAGGCCGAGCTGCCGTCGGCACAGGCCGACGACGAGGAGGAGCTCGCCGGGACCTACGTGGGCCTGGTGCCCGGATATATCCGAATCGACCTCGCCAGCCAGTTCCTCGGCAACCTCGGCCCCTCCCTCTCCCCCGGTCCGCCGCAGAAGACTGCGCTCCTGAGCTGCCACTGCGGCGAGGTGGGCTGCTCTCCGCTGCTCGCCCGGGTGACGGTGGACGAGGACACGGTCACCTGGGATGACTTCGAGCAGCCCACGCGGCCGGACTGGGACTACGACGGATTCGGCTTCACCTTCGAGCGCGCGCAGTACGAGCAGGCGCTGCTCGAGCTCCTGGACGACTGATCACTGGAGCGCCCGGACCGCGAGCGGGAACACGTCCAGGATGACGTGGGCTCGTACGCCGGCGGGGAGCGCCGTGCCGGGCGGCAGGGCGAGCTTGATCGCCTGCAGGTTCCCTCGGGTGTCCGCCACCGGGCTCGTCTCAGTCCGGTAGTCGAGGGGCACGACCTCGCCTCCGGGCCCGGTGAGCAGGATCGAGCCGACATGACGGCTCGCGGGATAGTGGGCGCCTCGGGAGCGGGCCAGCGTCGCGACCACGGCCCCGGGACTGCTGCCCGCAGGCGGGGTCAGCTGCAGCGACGAGAGCCGCACGCCCTTCGGCTTTCTGTTGGCCGCCCGCTCGCCATAGCCCTGAGTGAGCAGCGTCCCCGATGCGGCCAGCGTGTCCTGCGCGTTGCAGACCCCGGCGATCTGGAGCTGGGCGCTGTAGTTCGGGACGTCGGAGCAGGTGGTCTCCGAGTAGATGCCCGCCCCCGGGCGAAGGGCCAGGTCCGGAGCGATCTGGCCGCGGAGATCGAAGAGCCGAAGCGGGACTGGGCCGAAGCTGAACTGGAGACTGAGATCCGGCGAGCTCAGGCTGATCGCATCCCGCCGATAGCTGCCCGAGAGCGGGAACTGGAAGTTGCCGGAGGGATCGGGCTGGAGCACCCCGTTGCGATCGCGGCGGGCCCCGATCACCCAGAGCAGGGCCCGGCCCGGACCATGCGGTTTGGCCTTGGTCCTCGAAAGGGTCCCGGCGATCATGTCGTAGCTGTCGAAGCCGATCTGGTTGACGCTCGGCAGCAGCGGTGGGAGCGGAATCGCGAGCCTGCTGATCGAAAACGCGGTCGTTGAGTGCTTCCGCACCCGGAGCGGGAGCTTGCCGCGGGAGGGGCGCGTGCGGAATGAGAGGGTCGTGTCGACGACGCCGGAATCCGTCCCCGGCGATGCGCCGACGCGCCAGCCACCGCCGACGTGGACCCGGTAGCGGGTGTTCGGGCGCAACATCCCGCTCGGCCGGATGAAGAGGTAGTGACCGTCGCCGGAGAGCTGGGTGGTGAAGGCGAATCCCGGCCTGGCGCTGACCAGCTGGTCGGACGATCCCGTGGCCTGGAGCGCCGCATCCTCGGTCACTCCGCCCTTGCGCACGATCAGCCGGGTTGCGAGCACCGTGGCGGGCGGAATCCGAATGTCCTTGCCAGCCCCCAGGGTGGTACCACCGGGGGTGACAAAGAACATGCGGTTCACGTTCTTGCCGAAGTCCTGACCCGGCTTTCGGCTGCACCGCGAATTCCGTGTGTGGAGGCAATAGTCGTACGGCACGAACCAGACCCGGCCGTGCTCTCCGCCGATGTAGACGCCGCGGCGGCCCAGAGCCGGCGAGCCGTTCAGGTCGTTGCGGTCCCTGAGAGCAGGGTTCCGCGGGGTGGTATCGAACGACCATCTGCGTTTGCCCGAGGCCGCATCGAGCGCGTAGAGCTTGCCGTTCGACGACCCGACGTAGAGGACCCGGCCGCCGCCCCTCGGCTTCCGCCCCAGGACCGGAGAAGAGCGGATCGGGTCACCCGTGTCATATCGCCAGAGCAGGTGACCCGAGGGATCGAGTGCGTAGACCGATCCGTCGGCGGACGCGATGTAGACCGCGCTGGTGCGCCCATCCGGGCCATCGGCGAGCGCAGGCGAGCTGTAGATGTGCGCGTCGGTCGCGAAGCTCCACCGGACCGCGCCGGTATCCGGGTCGAGTGCGTACAGCTTGTGATCGAACGAGGCGACGTACACCGTCCCATCCGGTCCGATCGCCGGCGACGAGGTGACGTAGCCGGGGGTGAAGGTCTGCCAGCGCTGTCGTCCGTTCTGATCGAGCGAGAACGCGTAGAGGTCGACGGAGCCCCAGAAGGAGTTGCCGGCCTCAGCGCCCTGGCCGAACGCCGGGGTCGTCCAGACCGACTGGCCCCTCTGGGCGGCCCAGCGGAGCGTTCCATCCGGGTTGATCGCGTAGGCCGCGCCGCCGGTGTTGCCCGCGTAGATCGTTCCCCCCGGCCCGATCGCGACATTCCCCTCCCACCAGCTCACCTGCTGCCCTCCGGCGGGCGGCAGCGTGGGCCGAAAGCTCCAGACGATTCTGCGCTTGCGCGAGAGGCCGGGGTTGGTCCGAAGGCGGTAGAGGAGCTCATCCCCGGAACCGATGGTGACCGGCGCGCTCCGGTGCGCCTTGGAGGGCCGAGCGATCGCGGCAGCGGCGTCGATGATGCCGCCGGTCCCGAACTTCCACAGGGGGCGACCGTCAGGTCGAAGCGCGTAGAAGACGTGATCCGCGGAACCGACGTAGACCGTGTTGTCGCCGCCGATGACGGGGGTGCTGAAGATGCCCCTCTGGGTCGCGAATGCCCAGGGCTTGCCGCCCCGGTACCGCCCGTGTATGGGGCTGGACGCGGTGTTGCGGCTGTCGCGCCGCATCTCGGGCCAAGGCGACTTCGCCTGGACCGGAACGTCGTAGGAGTAAGCCGAGGCCCCCTCGGCGCCGACGAGCGCAAGCAGGACAGCGACCGCCACCGCCCCCTGGCCGAGCCGAGGGCGAGTCATGAGATCAGGTCGTCTTCACGATCCAGACGTCGCAGGGCGCGTGATGCGAGATCTTGTTTGGCACGCTGCCCAACAGGAAGCGCCGCGCCCCGGTCATGCCCTTGTTCCCGACCAGGACGAGGTCGGCCTCGTTCTCCTCGGCGACATCGAGGATCGCGTCCGCGGGATCGCCCTCGCGCGGGTGGGTGACCACCTCGATCTTCGCTTTCTTCGCCACGCCCGCCGCCTTGTCGAGGATGAACTGCACGTCCTCGCGAGGATTCACTGAGTAGGCGACGTCGCCGGAGATCCCCTCCCCCTCGTCCCTCAGGCGCGACTGCGGCACCGGCTCGTAGGCGCTGACGATCTCGAGCTTCGCGTTCGAGAGCTTGGCCAGCTCGACCGCAGTCCGCACGGCCTCCGTGGCGGTCTCAGAGCCGTCGGTTCCAACCACTATGCGCTCGAACATCACCCCTCCTCGCCATGCCTGGATTTGCGCGCCGATACTACTTGGCGAGGGGAGAAGGGCGCTTCATCTGTTTTCAACTGAGCTTCACGATGGCGATCACCATCGAGGCGATCAGGCAGATCACCAGGATCACGAGGCTGGCGGCCCAGAGGCGGGGCATGGGGCGATCCTAGTCGTCGGGTTCGATCGGCTGAGGCTGTGGAGCGGCCACTCCGCGCAGCGCGCTCGGCGGCGTGCTCGGCGCCACCGCGTACCAATCGACGTAGCGGCCGCACGCCTGGCTCAGGGGGATCGTCTCGCGGGCGGGGTCGGAGCGGGTCGCGGCGAGACCGGCCAGATACGCCTTGCTCTCGGTCCGGAGCAGCCGGCCGATCAGGGGCGGATCGCCGACGTCAACGGTGACGATCGCCGTGCCCGCCCTGCGGACATCGATCGAGCCGACGGGGTAGTACGGCGAGGGGCCTCTGAAGAGGAGGTTGGTTCGGAGCTCCGTGCTGAAAGGGGAGGCAAGGCCGGGTCCGCTCGCCGTGACGTGCAGCGCCTGCGTGCTGGCGTACTGGAGCGAGAGATCCCACTGGCCCGGGGTCAGATAGAGCCGCATGTGGGCCGGCTTCGTCTGCGTCAGGGCCGGGCTCGGGTTCCAGACCTTGCCGATCACGGGCTGGACCGTGAAGACCGTCGCGGTGCCCCGAACCTTCGTGATCGGGGCCTGCTCCGGATTGCTGCAGTCGAGCGGCGCGCCGGGATTGATCGGCTCGTACAGGGTGCGGCGCTGGCCGACCGGCCGATCCCGGTGCCAGAGGATGAAGTCGCCGGTCCGCAGGCGCGGTGTGAATCCGGGGGGCGCCTGGCTCTGCATGGCCGCGCTCGTGGTCACCACCCACTTGAACTTGTTCATCACGAACGGCGGGACGTTGTCCCAGTCGAACTTCGCGTTCAGGTCGGTCGCCCGGTAGAGCGGGTGGACCTCCTCGACGTCGTAGTGGTTGGTGATCGGGGCATAGACCTCCGACCCGATCAGCTCCCAGGAGACGAAGTTGTCGCGGCCGAGGAAGAGCACGTTCTGGCCGTCGACGATCGGCCGCATGCGCAGCATCTCCTGAAGGTGGTAGTCGGGTCCGACCGCCGCTTGACGGAGCGGGAGCAGCGTCGAGAAGGCTGCGGCCGCGGCGAACGCGAGGGTGAGCAGCGGCACCGCGAAGCCGGTCAGCGGGCGCAGCGGTCTCGGTGGCCACCAGGCCGCCTCTCCCTCTTCCGGGACGTCCCTCTCCTCACCCGGCAGCGAATCCGCCGAGAGCAGCCCTCGCAGCGCGATCACCATGATCAGCGGCGCGGCGATCGCCAGCGCCTTCGCCTGGGTGTACGGCGTGCCAACCGCGAGGGAGGCGAGGTAGAGAAGCGCGGAGGCGAGCAGCGCCGAGGGGAGCGCGGACTCCCGCCGTGACAGCGCACGGCCGAGTCCCCAGGCGAAGGCCGCCAGGGCGAGCAGCGCTCCCAGATAGAAGGCGATCTCCGGCGTGGTCGAGTTGGCCGGCGTGATCCGGAACTCGCCCGAGGGCCATACGCCGAAGGCCTCCAGCGGGTTGAGCGGCTGGCGCAGGTTGCCGAAGCCGACGGTCGGCCCCGTTCCCGAGGGGCTGAATGCCTTGAAGTTCGAGAAGCTCGCGAGCCGGAAAATCTCCGGGAGCGCCGCCACGACGGGGATGCCGATGCCGAGCCAGATGGCAGACCTGGCGCCGCGAAGCCGATCGCGCAGGCGGAGGTCGTGCTCGCGGAGCCCGATGACGAGCATCCAGACAAGGGCTGCGCCGAGAAGCCAGGCGAGGCCGGGGAAGCTGTAGTTGTAGATCGTGCCGGCGGCGATCACGCCCAGGGGGATGGCGGCGCTCGCCGATCCGCCGGTACCCGACCAGATCCCCCGCAGGGCAGGCAACCCGAGCGTGAAGCCGAGCAGCGCCAGCGCGAGGAGCGGCTCCTTGAACGCGCCCTGCGCGAGATAGGCCGCGGCGAGGTACGGGGTCGCGGCCAGCACGGCGGCCGGCACCCGCAGCCAGCCGCGGATTCCGCCGAGGACGCCGTAGGCGGTCAGCGCGAGGAGGACAGCGATCGCGCCGGTGAGCCCGGCGAAGCCCTCGATCAGGCTCGCCCCGCTCACCTTCGAGACCGCGGCGACGATCGCGTGGGGGCCGAGCGGGTAGCCGTCCTTGATCAGGTCCGGCGTCGGGCCCGCGTGCGAGCTGATCCACTCCGTGAAGAGCAGGTGCGAGGCCATGTCGTCGTTGACGAGCCCCTGGCCGAGGATCCCGACCCGGCCGCTCGTGGCGAAGGGGATCGCCACTACGAGGGCCGCCCGATCACGGCGACGATCGCCCCGATCCGCACGGTTCCTGCCGGCTGGCGGGTGCGCCGAAGACCACGAAGCAGCCGATCAGGGCCACACCGGTGACGGCGGCCGCCGTGACCGCATGGCCGGGGAGCTTGACCGCGACCCCGCAGATCACGAGCAGCGCCGAGATCCCGGCCGCCGGCCCACCGGGGAATGGCGCGGCAGGCCCGCGATCGCCATGACCGCCGAGCCGAGGAGCAGCGAGGCGGCGACGATCAGGGCCCCCGCCAGAAGAGCCGAAAACATCGCGGAAGCCTAGAGTGCCGTCAAAGCCCGGGGACGTGGCGGGCGACGAAGCCACTCGGATAGGCGTCGTACGGATGCCAGCGCGGGCCGGAGCCGCGCGGTCGCCCACCGTGTCCCAGCGCAGGCCGGGATCACCGCGTAGACGTGGGTCGGGCTCGCGTAGATGGTCAGCCATTGCCCCGGGCCGGGCTCGCCGTAGCCCATGAACGCGCCTGAGGTCAGGGGCGTCTGGAGCAAACCCGCGCCGGCCAGCGCGTAGCTGACGGCACCCGAGCAGTCGTAGCCCTTCGACTGGAACGAGCGTGCCCCCCGCCCCAGACGTAGGGCTGACCGACGATCAGGTTCGCGGCGCTGATCATCGCCCTGATCGGGTCAGGCGCCGATGGTGGGGCAAGCGCGGTCCTGTTGAGCAGCAGCGCCGAGTCGTTCCCGCCGACCGGTGCGTCGCGGTGTAGACGCGCTTGCGCTCCGCCGGTGAAGGCGGTGCGAAGGAGCCGTTGCTGCCGGCGGAGGCCGCCGGCAGTCCCGTCTTGGGGTCGATCGGGGCCTTCGGAGCGGGCTTGGCCTCCGTCGTCGTGGTGGTCGGGGATTAGGCTCCGGCCTGTACTGCGGGTCGGCCGCCCACGGCTCCGGCGCGAGCTTTGTGTCAGCCAGCTTGTCCGCGGACGACTTCGAGCCTTCCCGTGCTTCGGCACGGCGAAAGCAGCCGCGGCCGCGGCGAGCACTGCGATCGCCGCGATCACGACCACGGCGCGAATGTGTCGATGGTTTCCAGAGCACCGTCCCGGCCCTCCCGGCTGAGATGCCTCAGTCAGCAGAATTCGATGCAGCTGGACGGCGCCACGGACGTGAGATTCGATCGGCCACCGCCTGTACGCCTGCTCGAAGAAGGCCTCGGCCGCCGGACGGCCGGGGTCGGCGACCCAGGCCACCGGCGCCAGGCGCGGCAGCAGGTTCAGCAGCATCGCCACACCGGCTCGTTCGTAGAGCACATCTGATGCGAGCGCGAAGTCGAAGGGGCCGCGATCGACCAGCTCGTTCGGGTCCGCCCAGTCGACGGCCGCGGTCTCCAGCTCGACGGAGTTCTCCTCCACGTTTCGCCTGACCACCGCCAGGGCATCGATGTCGCCATCGGTTGCGATCACCTCCGCCCCGGCGCGGGCGGCGGCGAGGCTGGATGGCCAGGCCGCAGCCGAGCTCGACACCTGCTCGCCGGCGAGGTCCTCGCTGTCGAGCTCGCGGGCCAGCGCCACGCCGCTGCGCCAGAGCACTGACCAGTAGGGCGCGAGCGGAGCCCATTCGACCTGGTGGTCGTCCGGGATCTCGGCGGCGTCGGCGGGTTGCAGCACGCGGAGCTCGCCGCTCGGCACTCGATCGTATGGGTGACGAATTCCTCGATCAGGCCGCCGTCTCCGGGCGGCCACTCGGCGCGGAAGACCCGATGGCTCCCGGCCAGTCCCTTCAGCTCGAGCTCCGGCCGTCGTCGAAGCGCAGGCCGTTCCCGTTGCCGGAAGACGCTGCGTCGCGCAGCTCCTGGAGACGAGGATCTGCCGCCGAGCGCCTCGGCGGCGATCCGTGCGGCGAGGATCACGTTCTTGCCGAAGTAATCGCCCTCCTCGGAGATCACCTCGCCCGTGTGGAGCCCCATCCGACCCGGAGTGACTCGCTCTCCCCCGCCTGCTCGCGTCCGCGAAGGCACGCTGCACGTCGATCGCGCACTCGAGCGCCTCGCATGGATCGGGAAGGCGAGCATGAAGCCGTCGCCCTGGCTCTTCACCTCGTAGCCGTCGTGGCGAGAGATCTGCTCGCGGAAGATCGCGTTGTGACCGCGGAGCACCTCGAGCCAGCGCTCGTCGCCGAGCCTCTCCGTGAGCACCGTCGAGTCCTCGATGTCGCTGAACAGGATCGCGACCGTCCCGTCCGGCGCGGCGTGGGCCCGCATGTCCGGCCGCTCCTCCTCGAGGGCGGAGACCATGTCGTCGATCGACGTGGTCACGTCGACGCCGCTCAGCCCCTGAGCGTCGAGGCGATCCCCGAGCGCTCGGTCGACGATCCAGCGCGCCCCCATCTCACGGGCAGTGGAGAGCACCGTGGAGAGCATCTCCTGGGCGTGCTTGCGGTCGTCCGGCGCGTCGCGGGCCAAGAGCATCTCCGCGAGGGACAGCCCGCAGAGCGCCAATCCGGGCCGGTCGCCCTCCGCGTGGCGATCTCGACCGCGTTGCGCAGGTGCCGCTCGGCGTCGTCCTGCCGCCCATGACCCTGGCGAGCAAACCGAGGACGCGGTCGACCGGGCCGTTGCAGCCGGCGGCGCGGGCCACCACGATGATCAGCCCCTTGTAGGGAAGAAGCGCCTCGTAGGCCAGGG
>CAVTPZ010000010.1:0-13430 GCA_963736685.1 uncultured Solirubrobacterales bacterium | reverse complement strand
GCGTCGACCTTGACGGCGTCACCCTCGGCGAAGTCACCCTCGAGCAGCCTCAGCGCGAGCTTGTCGATCAGCTGCTTCTGGATCACCCGCTTCAGCGGGCGAGCGCCGTAGGTCGGGTCGAAGCCGAGGTTGCCGAGCAGCTCGCGGGCCCGGTCGGTGAGCTCGATCTCGATGCCGCGCTCGCTGACCCGCTTGGCCAGCTGGGCGACCTGGATGTCGACGATCTTGCCGAGGTCGGCCTTGCTCAGGCGGTGGAAGATGACCACGTCGTCGATCCGGTTGAGGAACTCCGGCGGGAAGGTCTGCGTGAGCGCCTCCTCGACCTGCTCGCGAGCCTTCTCCTCGACGGCCTCAGCGGCGATGTACTGCGAGCCGACGTTCGAGGTCATGATCAGGACGGTGTTCTTGAAGTCGACGGTGCGGCCCTGGCCATCGGTGAGGCGGCCCTCGTCCATCATCTGAAGGAGGACGTTGAACACGTCCGGATGTGCCTTCTCGATCTCGTCGAGCAGGATCACCGAATAAGGCCGGCGACGGACGGCCTCGGTGAGCTGTCCGCCCTCCTCGTAGCCGACGTAGCCGGGCGGCGCCCCGATCAGGCGCGCGACGGCGTGCTTCTCCATGTACTCGGACATGTCGATGCGGACGATCGCCGCTCCGAGTCGAACATGCTCGGCGAGGGCGCGGGCCAGCTCGGTCTTGCCGACGCCGGTGGGCCCCAGGAAGAGGAAGCTGCCGATCGGGCGGTCCGGATCGGAGAGCCCGGCGCGCGAGCGGCGCAGGGCGCCGGAGACGGCCTCGACCGCCTCGTCCTGCCCGATCACGCGCTCGTGCAGCCGCTCCTCCATGTGGATCAGCTTTTCGACCTCTCCCTCCATCAGGCGGGAGACGGGGATTCCGGTCCACTTGCCGACGACCTCGGCAATGTCCTCCTCGGTGACCTCCTCGGTCAGCATCGAGCCGCCGTCGCGGTGCAGCTCGGCGAGCTTCGCCTCGCCGTCCTGAACCTGCTTCTCGAGATCGGGGATGCGCCCGTAGCGCAGCTCCGCCGCTCGCTCGAGGTCGGCGTCGCGCTCGGCCGCTCGGCCTCCCGCTGCACCTCCTCCAGCTCGGCCTTGGCGGACTTGATCTCATCGATGGCGCTCTTCTCGTTCTGCCAGCGCGCCTTCATCTCGGAGGAGCGCTCGCGCAGGTCGGCGAGCTCGGCCTCGATCGAGTCGAGGCGCTCCTTCGAGGTCTCGTCCTTCTCCTTCTTGAGGGCCTCGCGCTCGATCTCGAGCTGCTGGATGCGCCGCTCCACCTCGTCGATCTCGGTGGGCATCGAGTCGATCTCGATCTTCAGCCGCGACGCGGACTCGTCGATCAGATCGATCGCCTTGTCCGGCAGGAAGCGATCGGCGATGTAGCGACTGGAGAGGGTCGCAGCGGCGATGATCGCGGAGTCCGTGATTCGCACGCCGTGGTGGACCTCGTAGCGCTCCTTGAGCCCGCGGAGGATCGCGATGGTGTCCTCGAGGCTGGGCTCGCCGACGAAGACGGGCTGGAAGCGCCGCTCGAGTGCGGCGTCCTTCTCGATGTGCTTGCGGTACTCGTCGAGCGTCGTGGCGCCGACGGCGCGCAGCTCGCCGCGAGCGAGCATGGGCTTCAGAAGATTGGATGCGTCGACCGCGCCCTCCGCAGCGCCGGCGCCCACAATGGTGTGGAGCTCGTCCATGAACAGGACGATCTGTCCCTCGGCGGCCTGGATCTCCTTGAGGACCGCCTTGAGGCGCTCCTCGAACTCGCTGCGGTACTTGGATCCGGCCAGCAGCGCGCCGATGTCGAGCGAGACCACCCGCCGGTCGCGCAGCGACTCTGGAATGTCGCCGGAGACGATCCTCTGGGCGAGGCCCTCGACGATCGCCGTCTTGCCCACGCCGGGATCACCGATCAGGACCGGGTTGTTCTTGGTGCGGCGGGAGAGGACCTGGATGATGCGGCGGATCTCCTCGTCCCGGCCGATCACCGGATCGAGCTTGCCCTACTCCGCCTCCACGGTCAGGTCGCGCCCGTACTTGTCCAGCGCGCCGAAGGTGTCCTCCGGGTTCGGGGAGGTGACGCGATGAGGTCCCCGCACCTCGAGATCGCCTGGACCAGGTCCTTGCGATCGGGGAGCAGGTCGGAGACGCCGGACTTCGGCTCGGCCAGAGCCAGGAGGATGTGCTCGGTCGAGATGTACTCGTCGCCGAGGCCGGTGGACTCCTTCTCGGCCTGCTGGAGGACCCAGACGAACTGGCTCGAAGGGCGGACATCCGGGACGGTGTTGCCACTCAGCTTGGGCAGCTTGCCGATCGCGTCCGTGGCCTTGGCGCGCGCATCCTGCGCGTCCACCCCGAGCCGCTGCAGGACGGGCACGACGACACCCTTGTCCTGGTCCAGCAGGACGAGGAGAAGGTGGGGCGGGGCAACCTCGGGGTTGGAGCCCTCGGACGCGAGCCGCTGGGCCGCCGAGACGGCCTCCTGGGACTTGACGGTGAAGCGGTCAGGCTGCATCTGGGGACATGGTACCGGGTTTAGTGGAAAAAGTAAAGAAATCTATGTGGCTAAGACTTAGATTCATGCGTATTTGACGAATGACTGATTATGGGGGTTTGCAAAGCCCCGCACGGTCCCCATAGGATCACGCGAGCGTCGACCTTGACGGCGTCACCCTCGGCGAAGTCACCCTCGAGCAGCCTCAGCGCGAGCTTGTCGATCAGCTGCTTCTGGATCACCCGCTTCAGCGGGCGAGCGCCGTAGGTCGGGTCGAAGCCGAGGTTGCCGAGCAGCTCGCGGGCCCGGTCGGTGAGCTCGATCTCGATGCCGCGCTCGCTGACCCGCTTGGCCAGCTGGGCGACCTGGATGTCGACGATCTTGCCGAGGTCGGCCTTGCTCAGGCGGTGGAAGATGACCACGTCGTCGATCCGGTTGAGGAACTCCGGCGGGAAGGTCTGGGTGAGTGCCTCCTCGACCTGCTCGCGGGCCTTCTCCTCGACGGCCTCAGCCGCGATGTACTGCGAGCCGACGTTCGAGGTCATGATCAGGACGGTGTTCTTGAAGTCGACGGTGCGGCCCTGGCCGTCGGTGAGGCGGCCGTCGTCCATGATCTGGAGCAGGACGTTGAAGACGTCCGGATGTGCCTTCTCGATCTCGTCGAGCAGGATCACCGAATAGGGTCGGCGGCGGACCGCCTCGGTCAGCTGTCCACCCTCCTCGTAGCCGACGTAGCCGGGCGGCGCGCCGATCAGGCGCGCGACTGCGTGCTTCTCCATGTACTCGGTCATGTCGATGCGGACCATTGCCTGCTCCGAGTCGAACATGAACTCGGCCAGGGCACGGGCCAGCTCGGTCTTGCCGACTCCGGTTGGGCCCAGGAAGAGGAAGCTGCCGATCGGGCGGTCCGGGTCGGAGAGCCCTGCACGCGAGCGGCGCAGGGCGCCGGAGACGGCTTCGACCGCCTCGTCCTGCCCGATCACGCGCTCGTGCAGCCGGTCCTCCATGTGGATCAGCTTCTCGACCTCTCCCTCCATCAGGCGGGAGACGGGAATGCCGGTCCACTTGGCCACGACCTCGGCGATGTCCTCCTCGGTGACCTCCTCGGTGAGCATCGAACCGCCGTCGCGATGGAGCTCGGCAAGCTTCGCCTCGCCGTCCTGAACCTGCTTCTCGAGCTCGGGGATGCGGCCGTAGCGGAGCTCCGCCGCCCGCTCGAGGTCGGCGTCGCGCTCGGCCCGCTCGGCCTCTCGCTGAACCTCCTCCAGCTCGGCCTTCGCGGACTTGATCTCATCAATCGCGCTCTTCTCGTTCTGCCAGCGCGCCTTCATCTCGGAGGAACGCTCGCGCAGGTCGGCGAGCTCGGCCTCGATCGCGTCGAGGCGCTCCTTCGAGGTCTCATCCTTCTCCTTCTTGAGGGCCTCGCGCTCGATCTCGAGCTGCTGGATGCGTCGCTCGACCTCGTCGATCTCGGTTGGCATCGAGTCGATCTCGATCTTCAGCCGCGAGGCGGCCTCATCGATCAGGTCGATCGCCTTGTCCGGCAGGAACCGGTCCGCGATGTATCGGCTGGAGAGGGTGGCGGCGGCGATGATCGCGGAGTCCGTGATGCGGACCCCGTGGTGGACCTCGTAGCGCTCCTTGAGACCACGGAGGATCGCGATGGTGTCCTCGGGACTGGGCTCGCCGACGAAGACGGGCTGGAAGCGGCGCTCGAGCGCGGCGTCCTTCTCGATGTGCTTGCGGTACTCGTCGAGCGTCGTGGCGCCGACGGCCCGCAGCTCGCCGCGGGCGAGCATGGGCTTCAGAAGATTGGATGCGTCGACGGCGCCCTCCGCCGCGCCGGCGCCGACGATGGTGTGCAGCTCGTCCATGAACAGGACGATCTGGCCCTCTGCGGCCTGAATCTCCTTGAGAACCGCCTTGAGGCGCTCCTCGAACTCGCCGCGGTACTTGGAGCCGGCGAGCAGGGCGCCGATGTCGAGCGAGATCACACGCCGGTCGCGCAGTGACTCGGGAATGTCGCCGGAGACGATCCGCTGCGCAAGGCCCTCGACGATCGCCGTCTTGCCGACGCCCGGATCGCCGATCAGGACCGGGTTGTTCTTGGTGCGGCGGGAGAGGACTTGGATGATGCGGCGGATCTCCTCGTCCCGGCCGATGACCGGATCGAGCTTGCCCGACTCCGCCTCGGCGGTCAGATCGCGGCCGTACTTCTCCAAGGCGCCGAAGGTGTCCTCCGGGTTCGGTGAGGTGACGCGATGAGGTCCGCGCACCTCTGAGATCGCCTGGACCAGCTCCTTGCGGTCTGGGAGCAACTCGGCGACGCCGGACTTCGGCTCCGCCAGAGCGAGCAGGATGTGCTCTGTCGAGATGTACTCGTCGCCGAGGCCGGTCGACTCCTTCTCGGCCTGCTGCAGGACCCAGACGAACTGGCTCGACGGGCGGACGTCGGGGACAGAGTTGCCGCTCAGCTTGGGCAGCTTGCCGATCGCATCCTTGGCCTGGGCGCGCGCATCCTGCGCATCGACGCCGAGGCGCTGCAGGACCGGCACGACCACACCCTCGTCCTGCTCCAGCAGGGCGAGAAGGAGGTGGGGCGGGCCGACCTCGGGGTTCGACCCCTCGGACGCGAGCCGCTGGGCGGCCGCGACGGCCTCCTGGGACTTGACGGTGAATCGGTCAGGCTGCATGTACGGACATGGTACCGGGTTTAGTCCAAAAAGTAAAGAAATCTATGTCGACGAGACTTAGATTCATGCGTATTTGACGAATGACTGATTATGGGGGTTTGCAAAGCCCCGCACGGTCCCCATAGGATCACGCGAACGACCCCTCCGGTCAAGGATTTTCATGGCGAACAACGTCGAGACCTACGAGCGTATTCTCGAGACCTTCAACCGGGACGGCGTCGAGGGTGTCATGCCCTTCTTCACGGACGACGTCGAGGTCTTTGACCCCGATCTGCCCGAGGGCCCGTACCGGGGCCCGGACGCGGCCCGGCACGTCGTCGAACTCTTGACGAGCGGCTTCGAGGACGTCGAGGTCAGGGACTTCCGCCTGTTGTCGGCGGGCGACCGGGTGGTCGCTCTTCTGCACACGCGCGCAAGGGGCGAGCGGGTCGACCTGGAGGTCGAAACGCGCGACGCCCACACCATCACGTTCCGCGACGGCAAGATCGCGTACTGGCGCCTGTACCTGGATCAGGCCGAGGCACTCACCGACGCGGGACTCGATCCGGAGCTCGCCTCCGGCAAGAGCCACGCTCCGTCCTAGGCTTCCGGCGTGAGGAGCGCCAGGATCCGGCGAGTTGCCCTGACGGCCCTGACGGCCATTGTCGCGCTTGCCATCGCCGGGCGACCGGCAGCCGGCAGGGGTGACGGCGACGGCGGCAAGGTCTGGCCGCGCGATCCGTATCCCTCCACCCGGGCCATTCGCAGCGCGCAGGAATTCGCCGCAGGGCGGGGCGACGTCTCGTTCGCGGTGATCGACGCCTCGATCGGGTTGCGCGGGTACGACCCCGATCGACAGTTCAGCTCCGCGAGCGTCAGCAAGGCGCTGCTGCTCGCCGCTGAGTTGCGGAGGCTCGAGCGCGAGCATCTGCCGCTCGACCGGGAGACGAAGGACCTGCTCGAGCCGATGATCACCTATTCGGACAATCGGGCGGCGGACTCCGTATACGCCCAGGTCGGCGACGAGGGCCTCGACGAGGTGGCCGAGCACGCCGGGATCCGGGACTTCGAACCGGAACCCGGCTTCTGGGGTGGCGACCAGGTCACGGCTGCGGACATGGCGCGCTTCTTCTTCCGGCTCGAGGCCAACCTGCCCGGCCCGCACCGCGCCTATGCGAAGGGGCTCCTCGCGAGCATCGCTCCGATCGAGCGCTGGGGGATCCCGCAGGCGATCGGCCACGGCTGGTCGATCTGGTTCAAGGGCGGTTGGCGACCGGCGGACCAGGAGGGCACCAGCGGCGCGGTTACCCACCAGGCGGCGCTGCTCGTCCATCGCGGGGGCGAGCGGCTGGCCCTCGCCATCCTCACCGACGAGACGCCGGGAGACGTGACTGGTTACGCCGCGCTCGAGGGCGTCACGGAGCGCTTGCTCTCGAAGCCGCCGCCGACCCGCGGCGGTTGGCCGGCGCCCTAGTTGGCCCGCCGGCGAATCGGGATCCGCGTGGATCTCTGGCCCCGTCGCATGCTCGCCGGCTCGTACGCCCCGTAGGGCACCAGCTCACCGCCGACGGATTTGCGCAGCCTGTCCAGTTCCTTGTTCATCTGGCTCTCCATCTCGGCGGCGCGCTTCCTCATCCTCGCCATGTCGGTGCGCATGCGCTCGAGTCGCCGCTCCAGCTCGAGAACCGTCTCGACGCCGGCGAGGTTCAGCCCCTCGTCGTTGGTCATCTGCTGGATCCGTCGCAGCCGCTCGACATCCGCCTGCGAATAGAGACGGGTGTTCTTGGGCGACCGCTTCGGTGTGATCAGCCCGCGCGCCTCGTACATGCGGAGAGTCTGTGGATGCATCTCGGCGAGCTCGGCAGCGACGGAGATCATGAAGACGCCGCGGTCCTGATCGAGCTTCCGCTCGCCGTCCCGCCTCTTCCTTGGGTTGGCGTCAGCCATCGCTGGTCACTTTCCCTTCAGCCCCGGATCGACCCGCATCGTTGAGCAGGTCAGCTCGCGGGTTCTGGCCGTTGAGCGCCTCGGCCAGCTTCCCGACCGCTTCACGCTGCTCATCGGAGAGCTCCGTGGGGACGTCGACCCGGATCCGGTAGTAGATGTCGCCGCGCCCCTTGGCGTTCGTCTTCGGCGGTCCCTCACCCCGCAGTCGCTGGACCGAGCCATGCTGCGTGCCCGGCGGAATGCGGATCGTCTTCGATCCGTCGATCGTCGGGACCTCCACCGTCGCTCCCTGGATCGCCTCGGCCACGGTGACCGGCAGGTCGACCTCGAGGTTGCCGTCGGGCCGCTGTTTGAAGACCGGGGAGGGCGCCACCCGCGTGGTCACGTAGAGATCGCCGCGCGGACCGCCGCGGTAGCCGGCCTCGCCCTTGCCCGCCAGCCTGATCCTGCTGCCGTCATGGACCCCGGCGGGGATGTTCACCCGGTAGCGCTTGGTCTCCTGGGTGATCCCCTGACCGCCGCAGGTGGGGCACGGATCGTCGATCACGGTGCCCTGGCCGCCGCACTCGGGGCAGGGCTGGGAGATCGAGAAGAGCCCCTGGCCCTGGGCGTCGATGCCGGACCCCTCGCAGCGCGGGCAGGTCCGGGGAGAGGTGCCGGGCTTCGCCCCACTGCCCTCGCAGGTCGGGCACGGCCCCGTGGTGGGAACCGAGACCGCGATCTGCGTGCCATGCACCGCCTGGTCGAACGAGAGGCGAACCTCGGTCTCGAGGTCGCGACCGCGCTGCTCGCGCGGTCCCTGCTGGCGGCCGCCGCCGCGGAAGAAGGTGGAGAAGATGTCCCCGATGTCCGAGGCGAAGCCGCCCCCCGGGAACCCGCCGGCTCCCCCGCCGGGGAAGCCGCCCGCTCCGCCGAAGCCGCCGAAGCGACCGCCTGCGTCGTACTCCTTGCGCTTCTCGGGGTCGGAGAGAGCGTCGTAGGCCTGCTGGATCTCCTTGAAGCGCTCCTCGGCCCCCTCGTCGTCCGGGTTGCGGTCGGGGTGCCACTTGCGGGCGAGCTCCCGGTAGGCCTTCTTGATCTCGTCCTGCGACGCGGACTTGGAGACGCCCAGGACCTCGTAGAAGTCGCGCGGGGTCGCCATTACTTGCTCACCACCACCTTGGCCGGCCGCAGCACCTGGCCGTTCAGGCGGTAGCCCTTCTCCATCGTCTCCAGGACGATCCCGGGCGCGCCGCCATCTGCGGGCTGGGTCGAGAGCGCCTCGTGCAGCTGCGGATCGAACTTCTCGCCGGTCGGGTCGAACGACTCCACGCCGGCATCGCCGAGTCGGCCCCGCAGCTCAGCGAGCACCAGGCCCACCCCCTCCACCAGCGCTCCGTGCGCAGCAGGGTCGGAGCCGGTCGAAAGCGCGCGCTCGAGATTGTCGATCACCGGCAAGAGCCCGCGGGCGAGGTCTCCCTTGCCGCGAGCGAGGGCGTCGGAGGTCTCCTTCGCCACCCGCTTGCGGTAGTTCTCGAAATCGGCCCGCGTGCGCTGCGCGAGCTCGAGGTACTCGTCGCGCTCGCGCTTGGCCGCGCCGAGCTCGTCGAGGTCTCGCTCGACGGTCTCGGCCGCGCTGTCTTCGTCTGTCTCCGTGGCAGGGAGGTCATCGACGACCTCTGCGTCGACGACCTCCTCATCCCGCATCTCGTCGATCATGCGGCCTCCTTAGGAGGTCTTCTCGTCGTCGACGACCTCGGCATCCACGACCTCCTCCTCGTCGCCGGCGCCGTTCTGCGAGGCGCCGTCGCCGGAGGTCGCAGCCTGCTCTGAGGCCGCCTGCGAGTAGATCTGCTCGGAGACCTTCTGGAAGGCCGCCTGCAAGGTGTCCGACTTCGAGCGGATCTCGCCGGCGTCCTCAGAGGTGAGCGAATCGCGCACATCCTTGATCGCCGCCTCGATCTCCTCCTTCGAGGATGAGTCGACCTTGTCGCCCAGCTCCGAGAGCTGCTTCTCCGCCTGGTAGGCGGCGTTCTCGGCGACGTTGCGGGCCTCGGCCAGCTCGCGCTGGCGTCGGTCCTCGTCCGCGTGCGACTCGGCGTCCTGGATCATCTGCTCGACCTCGGTCTCATCGAGGCCGGAACCGCCCTTGATCTCGATCTTCTGCTCCTTGCCGGTTCCGAGATCCTTGGCGGAGACGTTGAGGATGCCGTTCGCGTCGATGTCGAAGGTCACCTCGATCTGAGGCAGGCCTCGCGGCGCGGGCGGGATGCCGGTGAGCTGGAACTTGCCCAGGCTCTTGTTGCCGGATGCCATCTCGCGCTCGCCCTGGAGGACGTGCACCTCGACCGAGGGCTGGTTGTCCTCCGCGGTCGAGAAGATCTCCGACTTCTTCGTCGGGATCGTCGTGTTGCGCTCGATGAGCTTCGTCATCACGCCGCCCTTGGTCTCGATGCCGAGGGTGAGCGGGGTGACGTCGAGCAGCAGCACGTCCTTGACGTCGCCCGCCAGGACGCCGGCCTGAATCGCGGCGCCGATCGCCACGACCTCGTCGGGGTTGACGCCCTTGTGCGGGTCCTTGCCGGTCAGCTCCTTGACCTTCTCCTGCACCGCCGGCATGCGGGTCATGCCGCCGACCAGGACCACGTGGTCCACGTCGGTGCCGGCGTCGGCGAGGGCCTGCTTGACCGGGCCGACGACGCGCTCGAGCAGATCCGAGGTCAGCTCCGAGAGCTTCGCCCGGGTGAGCTTGATGTCGAGGTGCTTCGGGCCTGCGTCGGTCGCGGTGATGAACGGCAGGTTGATCTGCGTCTCCTGTGTCGTGGAGAGCTCGATCTTCGCCTTCTCAGCGGCCTCGTAGAGGCGCTGCAGGGAGTTCTTGTCCGCGGACAGGTCGACGCCCTGATCGCGCTTGAACTCGGCGACCAGCCACTCGACGATCGCCTTGTCCCAGTTGTCGCCGCCCAGGTGGTTGTCACCCGAGGTGGACTTGACCTCGAAGACGCCGTCGCCGATCTCGAGGACCGAGACGTCGAAGGTGCCGCCACCCAGGTCGAAGACCAGGATGGTCTGGTCGGTCTCCTCCTTGTCGAGCCCGTAGGCGAGAGCTGCCGCCGTCGGCTCGTTGATGATCCGCTTGACGTCGAGCCCAGCGATCTTGCCGGCGTCCTTGGTCGCCTGGCGCTGATCGTCGTTGAAGTAGGCCGGGACGGTGATCACGACCGACTCGACGGCCTCGCCGAGCTTGGCCTCGGCGTCCGCCTTGAGCTTCTGCAGGATCATCGCCGAGATCTCCGGGGGCGAGTACTGCTTGCCATCCACCTCGATGCGAACATCGCCGTTGGGTCCGGCGACGACCTCGTAGGGGACGATCGTCTCCTCCTCCTTGACCTCGGCCTCCTTGCGGCCCATGAAGCGCTTGATCGAGAAGATCGTCTTCTCGGGGTTCATCACGGCCTGCCGCTTGGCGACCGTGCCGACCAGGCGCTCGCCCGAATCGGTGAAGGCGACCACGGACGGGGTGGTCCGGCCGCCCTCGGCGTTTTCGATGATCTCCGGCTCGCCACCCTCCATGGCCGCCATGGCCGAGTTGGTCGTGCCGAGATCGATTCCGATGGTCTTTGCCACTGTCATTCCTCCAAAGCTTGAGTTGGTACCTGGGCATTCAGCTTAGCCGCCCAAGAAATCTAAGTGTGAGTGTGGCAGATATACGCCCGGTGTCAACCCCTGGGCGAAAAAAGAGGCCGGGGCGTGCGCCCCGCCTCTCGATGCTTCCCATGCCCCCGCGCTCACTTGACCTGGAGACGGCTCCAGATGCCGAAGTGATCGGACGACCAGAGGCCGTTCGCGTAGGTGGTGGTCAGGCCACCCTTCTTGAACTTGATCTTCTTGCTGTTCGACATGATGTGATCGACGCGATGGGTGATCCCGGCAGTGCTGGGATCGCTCAGGTTCGCGTCCTGGAGGCAGCAGCCGAACGGCGGCGGCGTGAATGCCCGCTCACTCCAGCCTCCCGCGAGCAGCGCCCGGTAGGCCAGGGCGTCGCCCGGGTCCACCTGGTCGCCATGCACCGGCGAATCGGAGTTGAAGTCTCCGATCAGCAGGGTCGGCAGCTTCGAGGTCGTCGGACCGCCCGGTGCGACCAGTTGCTTGGCCTGGGCCTCGCGGATTCCGCCCTTCGGGTAGGTGTTGCCGTCGCTGCCCGTGTTGTTCGCGGCGCTGTCGAATGCCTCGAGATGGCTGTCGACCACGTGGACCTTCTTGCCGTTGACCTTGGCGTCGACGGCGGCCCATCCGCGGGTCACGTCGACGTTGATGACGCCGCCGACCTTGACCCGAAGCAACGGGTTGAAGGTGCCGGACGTCGGCTTGCTGGTCTTGACGCCCTTCTTCACCAGGATCGCGTCGCGCATGGTGAGGCGCTCGTTGTGGCACTGGGCGGGACAGGCCCCGAGGCCGCCTGAGCCCTGGTTGACCGGAAGCTCGAAGTCGAACTCGGGCTTGACCACGGCGATGCGGTACTGCAGCTTCGGCTTCTTCTTCTTGGACGCGCTCGCGCCGCTCTTCTTTCCGCCGCCGGAATTGAGCTGGTTGAGCAGGTCGGTGAGGAAGTCACCGCCGGCCGGGTCGGTCTGCGTCGCCTTCGGGCCTGACGTGACGGCGCTCAGGTCGTACGGACCGGTGCGCCACCAGGCGCCCTCCTGCAGGCCGACGATGTCCGGCTTCTGCTTGCGGATCTCAGCGGCCAGCTCCGCGGCGCGGACCGATGGGAACTTGGTCCGGTGGACCTGCTGCTCGATCTGGTACGCGGCGTCGACCGCGGCGTTGACGTTGCCGGCCTCAAGCGCCGGGCTCAGATCGGCCCCCAGGTAGAGGTTGCGGCTCATGACGGTCAGCTGGTGGCCCTTGCTTGCTTTCCCTTGGCATCGGCGACGCCGGGGAGCAGCGTGATCGCGAGGGCGCTCATCAGCCCAAGGACCAGCGCCGAACCAAAGCGCCCCCGCCTGCCCGGGGAGTGCTGTGCGTGACTCAACGGAACTCCTTTCCCCCCCCCCCGTCCTCTCTGTGTATGTCACTAACAACGCTGTTACATGCAGAGTTGCGGGCAGAGCGAGAGGAGCCGCGATCCGGCTTCGCCATCAGATCGCGCCCAGAAGCGCGCGCTACGGGCCCTGGCCGGCGACCTGGGAGACGAAGGTCGCCACTTCGTCGGCCTGCTGGCCGCTCAGGACGCCCTTGGGCATCCGCCCGGCGACCCCGTTGTTGATCGCGCTGAGGACGCGGGGCTTGATCGTCGAGGGATCCGGTGCGCTTGCGCTCGGCGGGGCGAGCAGCTCATCGAGGTTGGGACCGATGACGCCGTCGGTGCCCGCCTTGGCGAGCGTGTGGCAGGCGCCGCAGTTGGTCACAAACAGGTCCTTCCCCTCCTGCAGGCTCGCCGGGACGTTCTCCGGGGAGGCGTCCTCGGAGCCCTCGTGAGTGATCGCCCAGGCCGGAACGCCCACTCCGAGGAGCAATACCACCAGCCCGAACATGACGAAGGTGCTCCGCTTCATTGGCGGGGGAGCATATTGGTCCTGTTCACGCGGTACCACGGGCACATGCGCCGCAGCCTGGATTCCCCGCAGCGCGGCTTCGGGCGGCAGACCGCCCGGCCGTGCCGGATCAGGTTGACGTGGAGCTCGTAGGCGTCCTCGGGCGGGGTGATGGCGAGCATCTCGTCGTGGGCCTCCTCGAAGGACGCTCCTGAGCGGAACAGGCCGAGCCGGCCCCCGACGCGGTGGACGTGGGTGTCGACCGGGATCTCCGGGCGGCCGAAGGAGAAGATCATCACGCAGGCGGCGGTCTTGCGGCCGACGCCGGGCAGGTCGTCGAGATAGGAGAGGGCCTCCTGGCGGGGCGCCTCGGCGAGCCAGTCAAGGTCGGGATGCTCGCCGAGCAGGCCGAGGATCTCCTGGATCCGCGGCGCCTTGGTGGCGCTCAGCCCGCCGGGCTTGATCGCCGCCTCGACCTCCTCCGTCGGCGCATCGCGGACCTCCTCCCAGGTCGGGAACCGTTCACGGAGCCGCTCATAGGCAACGTCTCGGTTGCGGTCGTTCGTGTTCTGGGAGAGCACGGTGCGAACCAGCTCGGCGATCGGATGCCCATGTGGCTGGCTCACGGGACGGCCGTAGAGCTCGCGGAGGCGGTCGCGGATTGCAAGGACACGCCGGCGCGATGGCCGCCGCCATCCCGGATCCCGCTTGGGAATTCGGGGCGGCGGGGTCGGGGAAGCTCGGTGGTCTTCCCGTCGGCCAGCACGACCTTGCTCGGTAGAGGCAT
>CAVTPZ010000009.1:0-11040 GCA_963736685.1 uncultured Solirubrobacterales bacterium | reverse complement strand
GGCCTGCGATCCCTACGCGGGAGCGATCGAGGCGGTGCTCGAATGCGCGCAGAACCTCGCCTGCGTCGGGGCCGAGCCGCTCGGGCTCACCAACTGCCTCAATTTCGGCAACCCGGAGAAACCCAACGTCGCCTGGCAGCTCGATCGCGCGGTGCTCGGCCTTGCCGACGCGTGCCTGGCTCTGAAGGTGCCGGTCGTCGGCGGCAACGTCTCCCTCTACAACGAGACCGAGCACGGCCCGATCTACCCGACACCCGTCGTGGGCATGGTCGGCGAGCTGCCCGACGCCGCCGTGGTGCCGGGACTGGCACCGGGCGACGGCGACCGCCTGGTGCTGGTCGGCCCGTTCGCACCCTCGCTGGCCGGGCTCGAACTGGCCAAACAGCGTGGCGAGCTCGATTCCGGACTGCCCCAGGTGCCGCTCAACGACGTGCACGCAGCGCTTCGGCTCGTGCGCGAGCTCGTCCGCGACGGCACGGTCAGCGCCGCGCACGATGTCAGCGATGGCGGCCTGGCCTGCGCCCTCGCCGAGATGGCGATAGCCGGCGGATCGGCATGAATGTCGACCTGGACCCGCTTGTGGAGCTGCGGGGTGGCTCGGGCGAGACGAACCTCTTCGGCGAAGGCCCGGGCGGGATCGTGCTCGCGGTGGAGGACGCAAAGACCCTCGTCGAACGCGCGGCCGCGGCCGGCGTCGGGGCGGTCGAGCTGGGCTCGGTGGGAGGCGATCGCATCGAGATCGCAGCCGCCGAAAGGGACATCTCGTTGGCGCTCGCCGACGCCGAGCGCGCCTGGCGCTCACTCGGCGACCGGCTTTGATCGGCGAGCACCGCGACGGATAGGCTCCTGGCGTGTTCTCCCGGGTAGAGATGCCGAGCGCCCCTCCAGATCCGAGAACCAGGCCGATCGCCGTGGCGATCCTCCTCGCGGCAATCGCCCTCCTGGCGCTGCCGCCGCTGGCCAGCGCGAACTTCGTCTACTGGGCCAACGACAATCAGACGAGCATCGGGAGGGCGAAGATCAACGGGTCCGTCGCCAACAACAACTTCATCACCGGCGTCAATGGGGTGCACGGCGTCGCCATTGACGCCAAGTTCATCTACTGGACGACCCTCGACGGCGGGGTGAGCACCATCGGACGCGCCAACCTCGACGGCTCGGGGGTGAACAACCGGTTCATCACCGCCAACGTGACCGCCCCGGGCTCCGTCGCCGTGACCCCCAGTGGCATCTACTGGACGAACACGGTGGGCATGGGCGCCGCCACCATCGGCCACGCGAACATCGACGGCAGCAATCCCGTCCCTGACTTCATCAACACGCCTGTTGGATCGTGCGGGCTGGCCGCAAACTCGAGCTTCATCTATTTCTTCAACAGCGACGGCGTTCACATCGGCCGCGTGGCCCTCGACGGCACCGGGGTAGACCCCAACTTCATCCCGATCCCCCAGCGCTTCTGTGGCCTGGCCGTTGATCCGAGCTTCCTGTACTGGAGCACGGGCACCCCGAACACGGTTGGCCGCGTGCCGGTTGGCGGCGGAACGCCGACTCCGAGCTTCGTCCCCGCCGGCACCACGTCCGGCGGCCCGTGCGGTGTCGCAGTCAACTCCCAGTATCTGTTCTGGGGCAACCAGGACGCCAAGGCGGTCGGGCGCTCGAACGTCAACGGCGGAGCGCCCAACCCGGCGCTGATTCCGGGTACAACCAATCCCTGCCAGCTCGCCGCAGCCCCCTCCAACAAGATCACTGTCAACTCGGTCACCACGAAGAAAAAGAAGGGCACCGCGACGATCAACGCCAAGGTGCCAGGACCTGGCCAGGTGACGCTGAACCAGGTGAGCACACCGCCGGATGTAAACGCGACCGCGGCTGCCGTCAAGCAGGTCGGGCTGACGATCCCTCAAGCTTCCTCGTTCAAGGCGGCGGTGAAGCCCGTCGGGAAGACCGCGAAGAAGCTGAAGAAGCAGCTCAAGAGGAAGAGCAAGGCGAAGGTCAAGGTGAAGGTCTTCATCCACTTCGTGCCCGCCGGCGTCGCGGGAGTGGCGAACACGAAGCCGGTCACCGTCAGCTTGGTCAAGCAGCGCAAGAAGAAGTAAGCGACCCACTACTGGGCGCGAAATCCGCGATTTTGCGGCGGATTGAGGGCGCTGACCGCTCCGTGGCCGCTGCTACCCTCCGGGTGCGGGCTGTTCTCCTGTCCGCTACTTCGATCTCCAGAGGTTGAGACACCTCCACAGACGTGAACGACGCGCGCTTTGACGTTCCCGATCGCGATGGTCCGCGCGATGAGTGCGGGGTCTTCGGCGTGTACGCGCCGGGACGCGACGTCGCCAGGCTCGCCTACTTCGGCCTCTACGCGCTTCAGCACCGCGGCCAGGAGTCGGCCGGGATCGCCACCAGCGAGGGCGGCCACATCACCACCCTGCGGGAGCTCGGGCTGGTCTCCCAGGTCTTCGACGAGGAGAAGCTCCGCGCCCTCGCCGGCGACATGGCGATCGGACACGTCCGCTACTCGACGACGGGCGGCGGCGCCTGGGACAACGCCCAGCCGGTCTGGCGCGACGACGGGCGCGAGCTCGCCCTCGCTCACAACGGCAACCTGACCAACGCGGTCGAGCTCTACAACGAGCTGACCGAAGCGGGGCTGCACCTCCGCGGCACGTCCGACTCCGAGATCATGGCCGCGCTGCTGTCGCGAACTGCCGGCGAGGGCGACGAGTGGATCGAGGACGCGGTCGCCCAGGTGATGCCACGGCTCGAGGGCGCCTATTCGACCGTGGTGATGACCAAGCATGCGGTGGTGGCCTTCCGCGACCCGCACGGGGTACGTCCGCTCGCGCTCGGCAAAATGAAGCCGAGTGACGGATCCCCGGAATGCTTCGTGGTCGCCTCCGAGAGTTGCGCCTTCGACATCATCGGTGCGCAGATGATCCGCGAGGTCCAGCCCGGCGAGATGGTCTCGTTGACGGCCAAGGGCCTCGAGCTGAAGCCGGTGATCACCGGCGAGCAGCCGGCCCACTGCGTGTTCGAGCACATCTACTTCTCCCGGCCCGACTCGCGCCTCGAGAACCGGGTGCTGCAGGAGGTCCGCGGCCGGATGGGCGAGTTGCTCGCCGAGGAGGCCCCGGTCGACGCCGACCTGGTCATCTCGGTGCCGGATTCGGGCAACCCGATGGCGAACGGGTTCGCGCGGGCGGCGGGACTGCCGAAGGACGACGGCCTGATCAAGAACCGCTACGTGGCGAGGACCTTCATCCAACCGGGGCAGGAGCTCCGCAAGCACGGGCTGCGCATGAAGTTCAATCCCCTTCCGGAGATCGTCGCGGGCAAGCGCGTCGTGGTGGTGGACGACTCGATCGTCCGCGGCAACACCACGCGGCAGATCGTCGCGATGCTCAAGGACGCGGGCGCGAAGGAGGTCCACCTGCGGATCTCGGCGCCGCCCATCCGTTATCCCTGCCACTACGGGATCGACATGTCCACCAGCGAGGAGATGATCGCCCACGACCGCACGGTCGAGGAGATCGCGGAGGAGCTGGGGGCGGACTCGCTCGCCTATCTCTCCATGGACGCCGTGTACGAGGCTGTCGGGACCCCGCGCGAGAAGCATTGCGACGCGTGCTTCACCGGCGAGTATCCACTCGGGGATCCGGAGGACGCGAACGGCAAGTTCGCGCTCGAGGACATCGCAGTCGTCCCGGCGAGCAGGTAAGAAACCGCTACGTGAGCTCGTTTCGGATCGTGGTGCTGGCCTCCGGCGGAGGCACGAACCTGCAGGCCATCCTCGACCAGCTGCACGGCGGGGAGGAGGGGGTCGAGGTCGTGGGCGTCGGCTCCGACAAGCCCGGTGCGATGGCGCTGAAGCGCGCCGAGATGGTGGGGGTCGAGACCGCGGTGTTCCCCTCGGGCGACTACGAGGACCGCGAGGCGAGGGACCGCGCGCTCGGTGATTGGATCGAGGGGCGTGAGCCGGACCTCGTCGTGCTCGCCGGGTACATGCAACTGCTCTCGCCCGAGTTCGTCGGCCGCTTTCGCAACAGGGTCATCAACGTCCATCCCGCGCTGCTGCCGGCCTTTCCGGGGATCGATGCGGTCCAGCAGGCGATCGACCATGGCTCGAAGATCACCGGGGTGACCGTCCACTTCGTGGACGAGGGTGTCGACTCGGGGCCGATCATCCTGCAGCGTCCCGTGCCGGTTGCGCCGAGCCGGGACTGGGGTGAGACGGAGAAGGCGATCCACGCCACCGAGCACGCGCTGCTGCCGGAGACCATCCGGATGCTGGCGGCCGGCCGGGTGCGGATCGACGAGCAAAACCCCCGTCTGGTGCTCATCGATCCGGAATAGACTCGCTCCCGTGTCGACTCCCTCCTCCGAGATCGCTCCAGAGCCCGCCGGTGAGTCGCTGCCGGTGCGCCGCGCGCTGATCTCGGTGGCCGACAAGACCGGCGTCGCCGAGTTCGCGGCGGGTCTCGCCAAGCAGGGCGTGGAGGTGATCTCGACGGGCGGAACGCTCTCGGTGCTGCGGGAGGCCGGGGTCGAGGCCAGGGCGGTCGAGGAGCTGACCGGGTTCCCGGAGATCCTCGATGGGCGGGTGAAGACGCTCCATCCCAATCTGCACGCGGCGCTGCTCGCGGTGCGGGACAACCCCGAGCATGCGGAGACGCTCAGGGATCGGGAGATCGAGACGATCGACCTGGTCTGCGTCAACCTCTACCCCTTCGAGCGCACGGTCGCCCGCCGGGACGTGCCGGAGGAGGAGGCGATCGAGAACATCGACGTCGGTGGGCCGACGATGATTCGCGCGGCGGCCAAGAACCATCGCTACGTGGCCGTGGTGGTTCGGCCGGAGAGCTATGACGCCGTGCTCGACGAGCTCGAGGAGACCGGAGAGCTGTCCGCCGCCACCCGGCACTGGCTCGCGAACGAGGCGTTCGCCTACACCGCGCGCTATGACGCGGCGATAAGCCGCTGGTTCGCGCGCCGCTATGAGCAGCTGCCGACCTACTGGGTGACGGCCTGGGAGAAGGAGCTCGACCTCTCCTACGGGGAGAACCCCCACCAGCGCGCCGCGCTGTACGTGGAGCCGAGGGCGCGCTCGCACGTGCTCTCCATGGTTTCGAAGCTCCACGGCAAGCCGCTCTCGTTCAACAATGTGCTCGATCTGAACTCGGCGCGCACGCTGCTCGGTGACCTCGAAGGGCCGGGCTGCGTGATCGTCAAGCACAACAACCCGTGCGGGGTGGCCGAGGCCGACGAGATCGGTCCCGCCTACGAGAAGGCCTTCGCCTGCGATCCGATGTCGGCGTTCGGCGGGGTGATCGCGCTCAACCGGCCGGTCGACAGGGCACTCGCCGAGAGGCTGAACGAGCAGTTCATCGAGGTCCTGATCGCGCCGGAATACGACGAGGATGCACTGGGGGTCCTGCAGCAGAAGGAAGCGATCCGGATCCTCGAGGACTCCGAGCGCCGGACCCATCAGATCGAGCCGGACATCAAGCGGGTCCGCGGCGGGATCCTGGTCCAGGATCCCGACGGCTCCCCGGAGCCGCGAGAGCTGATGGAGGTCGCGACCACGACGCAGCCGACCGAGGAGCAGTGGGAGGACCTGCTGTTCGCGTGGCGCGTGTGCAGGCACGTGAAGTCCAACGCGATCGTGCTGGCCCGGGACCGGGCGACGCTCGGCATCGGTGCCGGCCAGATGAGCCGGGTGGACTCGGTGCGTCTCTCCATCGAGAAGGCGAAGGAGTCGAGAGGGCCCGACGCGGAGGCGCTGCTCGCCGGCTCCGTCGTGGCCTCCGATGCGTTCTTCCCCTTCGCCGACGGTCCCCAGGCGGCGATCGACGCGGGCGCCGTCGCGGTGATTCAGCCGGGCGGCTCGAAACGGGACGCCGAGGTCATCGAGGCCTGCGATGCCGCCGGCGTCGCAATGGTCTTCACGAAGCGCCGCCACTTCCGGCACTAGCTACGCGGCCTGCACCTTTCCGCGGAACCTGGCGGCTGCAGGCGGGCTCTCGATCAGCCCCGCCTCGATCTCACCGTGGCAGTTGGCGCAAACGAGGACGCACTTCTTGGCCTCCTCGCGAAAGGCCGCGGCGGAACGGCCCACGGCCATCGACATTGCGAAGGATTTCGTCGTCGGATCGACGTGGTGGAAGGTGAGATTGATGATGCAACGGTCGTAGCCGCAAACCGCGCAGCGGCCGCCTGCCTCAGCGACCAGGATGCGCTTGAGCCTCTGCTTTCGGCGCGTCACAGCTTCGCCCACACAACGCCGGCAAGACCACCTCCTTCCTTCGCCCGGTCCTCGGCTGTAGAAGGCGAACTCGGTCACTCCATGCCTCTGGCACATCCGTAGCTCGACTGCGCACCGTCGCCCGGCGTCGGGCGGCCTTCCTCGTTTCTTCACCAGTGGGACCGGGGCAACCAGGTCTGGGTCGATCTTCCCTGCGTTCGACACGGACGAATCCTCACGGGAGAGGTGATGCAGAGTGCCTGCAAATCGCGAAGAGAGTGCCCCCTCCGGGACTCGAACCCGGACTACGAGATTAAAAGTCTCGCCGTCTAGACCAGTTGACTTAAGGGGGCCGGGCAAGTCTAGGCGTCGCCTCCATGAGCACTAGAGTCCCACTGGGATGAGGATCTCGGCCAAGGTGGACTACGCCGTCCGCGCTTCTTTGGAGCTCGCCGCCGCGGGCGGCGACCCGATCAAGGGAGAGGCGATCGCCGACGCGCAGGACATCCCGCTCAAGTTCCTCGAGAACATCCTCGGCGAGCTCAAGCACACCGGGATCGTGGCCAGCCGCCGCGGCGCCCAGGGCGGCTATTGGCTGGCCAAGGACGCCGAAGAGGTCAGCCTGGCAGACATCGTCAGGGCCGTCGAGGGGCCACTGGCGACTGTCCGGGGCCAGGGGCCCGAGTCGCTCAAGTACAAGGGCGAGGCGGAGCCACTGCAGAAGGTCTGGATCGCCCTGCGGGCCAACATTCGCGAGGTGATGGAGGACACAACGCTCGCCGACGTCGTCGGAGGCAAGCTGCCGACTGACGTCCGTGAGCTGAGCGAGCCGGCGGAAGCCTGGAGTCAGCGTTAGCCGTCGTCCTCGGCGACGCGACCCGGTGACGGCTCGCCGGCTCGTTCAGCCCAAGCGGACGCCCTAGCCGGCCATCTCCGGCTCGCTGGTCACCTTCGCGCCTTTCCCATCCGGCCCGAAGACGCGCTTCGAGCGAGGCCGGACGAAGACGATCTGACCCTCCTCGAGCTCCAGTTCATCGACCTCGTCGCGAGTCAGCTGCACCGAGAACTGATCGCCGTCGGTGAGCGTCAGCTCCACGCTCACCTCGAAGCCGAGGTGGACGATCCGCTGGATCATCGCCTCGATCGTCCTGCCGTTCGGCTCGTGGCGGATGTCGATGTCGTGCGGCCGCACCCACGCCTCGCCCAGCCGGTGCGCCGGCCCGACGAAGCTCATCACGAACTCCGAGGCCGGATCCTCGTAGAGGTCCCGCGGGCCGCCCGACTGCTCGACCTTGCCGTCGTTCATGACGATGATCTGCTCCGCCACGTCCATCGCCTCCTCCTGGTCGTGGGTGACGAAGATCGTCGTCACGTGCACGTCCTCGTGGAGACGGCGCAGCCAGGTCCGGAGCTCCTCGCGCACCTTGGCGTCAAGGGCGCCGAACGGCTCGTCGAGCAACAGCACCCTCGGCTCGACCGCGAGCGCCCGGGCGAGCGCCATCCGCTGGCGCTGCCCGCCGGAGAGCTGGTTCGGATAGCGCTTCTCGAATCCGGTCAGGTGCACCAGGTCGATCAGTTTCTTCACCCGCTCGCGAATCGTGCCGGTGCCCTCGCCCTTGATCTTCAGGCCGAACGCGATGTTGTCGAACACCGTCATGTGCTTGAAGGCGGCGTAGTGCTGGAAGACGAAGCCCACGTTGCGGTCCTGCACTCGGGTTTCGGTGTTGTCCTGGCCGGAGATCAGCACCTGTCCCTCGTCAGGCTGCTCCAGTCCGGCGATCACTCGCAGCAGGGTCGACTTGCCGCTGCCGCTGGGGCCCAGGAGGGCGGTCAGCCCGCCATCCGGCACCTCGATGGAGACGTCGTCGAGCGCAACGAAGTCTCCGAAGCTCTTGGTCACGTTCTTGACGGCGATGGCCATGTCAGGCCTCCTTTTCGATGGGCTGCGGGACGAAGACCCCCGGACCTGGCAGCGCGTGATCGTCCTCGTCGCCCTCCGCGTCCTTCGCCGAGCGCTTCTGGAGGAAGTTCATGCTGAACAGCACCGCCATCGCGAGGATCGCGAGCACGATTGCGGCGGCATATGCCCCCGCGAAGTCGATGTTGTCGAACTGGCTCTTGACGAACAGAGGCAGCGTCTGCGTCTGACCGCTGATGTTGCCCGCGACGACGCTGACGGCGCCGAACTCTCCGAGCGCACGAGCAGTGGCCAGAACCACGCCGTAGGTCACGCCCCAGCGAATCGCCGGCAGGGTCACCTTCCAGAAGGTCTGCCAGGGAGACGCCCCGAGCGTCTTGGCGGCCTCCTCCTGGTCGGTGCCGATCTCCTGGAGCACCGGCATCACCTCGCGCACCACGAACGGCAGGGACACGAAGATCGTGGCCAGGACCATCCCGGGCACCGAGAAGATGATCTGGACGCCCTGGTCCATGAACCAGCCCCCGAACCAGCTGTTTCGAGGCGCATAGACGAGGAACAGGGCCAGACCGATGACGACGGGCGAGATCGCGAACGGCACGTCGATCACCGCGTTGATCAGCCCCTTCCCGCGAAATCCTGGCGGACCAGGACGATCGCCGTGAGGACCCCGAAGATGGTGTTGAGCGGCACCGCGATGCCGACGCAGACGATCGTCAGCCAGAAGGCATGTAGACCGTCAGAGCTCGTGATCGCGTCGATCGGCTGGCTCAGGCCATGCTCGAACGTCCGGTAGAAGATCATCGCCACGGGCACGATCAGCAGGGCAGACAGGTACACCAGCGCGATGGAGCGCAGGCCCCAGCGCGACGGGCGGCTAAGCGCGCTCATGTCTGGACCTCCACCGCGCGAAGAGGTTGATGGCGAACAGCACGCCCACCGCGATGAGGAGCAGAAGGACCGATACGGCGGCGGCCCCCGAGTAATCGCTGGTCTGCACGCGCCCGTAGATGTAGACGGACGCCGCCTGGGTCTTGAAGGGGACGTTTCCGGTGAGCAGGACCAGCGAGCCGAACTCGCCGATCGCCCGAGCGAAGGCGAGCGCGCAGCCGGCGATGATCGCCGGCGTCAGGTTCGGAAGCAGGATGCTGCGAAAGATCCGGTGGTTCGGAGCCCCCAGCGAGGCCGCGGCCTCCTCCATCTCCTGATCGACCTCCATCAGGACTGGCTGCACCGCGCGGATCACGAACGGAAGCGTCACGAAGAGCAGCGCCATGACCACGGCCACCCGCGTGTAGGCGACATGGATCCCGATCGGGGAGTTCGGCCCGTAGAGAGCGAGGAGCACCAGGCTTGCGACGACCGTCGGCAGAGCGAACGGCAGATCGATGATCGAGTTGACGAGCCGCTTGCCACGGAAGTCGTCGCGAACGAGCACCCATGCGATCAGCGTCCCCATCACCCCGTTAATCGCGACGACGATCAGCGACGAGATCAGGTGAGCTTGATGGCAGCGACGGCCTCCTTGTCGGTGATCGCGTCGAAGAAATGCCGAGCCCGTCGCTGAATCCGCGGCTGAAGACGGCGGCGAGGGGGAGCAGCACGATCAGGCTGATCCACAGGATGGATGCGCCGCGGATGAGCACGCACCGCCGAGGGTGGGGACGGAATCCCACCCTCGGCGGTCTGGCTACGGCGGTGTCGGCTGATGCCATCTGGCGGTTCGCTCCAGCTGACTAACTCGTCGGGTTGCCGAGGTCCTTCTCGGCCTGGATAACCCAGCCGCTGTCGCCGAAGAACGGATCGGCGACCTTGTCCCAGCCACCGAACTTGTCGATGGTGAACAGGCCCGAGGGCGTGGGGAACTTGCTCGCGTTCTTGTCGGCCACGGACTTGACCACCGGGCGGTAGCCCGCGTCAGCGAAGTCCTGCTGGCCCGGTCCGTGTACAGGAAGTCCACGAACTTCTGTGCCGCCGACGGCGCGTCCTTGGTGACCGCGATCGGGTTCTCGATCAGGATCGTGCTGTCGGGCGTGACGTACTCGAGATCGATGCCGTCCTTCTTGGCCTGGATGGCGTCGTTCTCATAGCCGACCAGCACGTCGCCCTTGCCGCTGGAGAACGTGTTCAGCGAGTCACGGGCGCTCGAGTCCTGAACGGACGTGTTGGCCAGGACCTGCTTGACGAAATCCTGCGCCTGGGCCGGGGTCTTGCCCTCGGCGATCTGCGACCCGTAGATGGCCATGATGTTCCAGCGGGCTCCGCCGGACGTGGCCGGGTTCGGGTCGATCACGTCGACGTCCGAGCGGGCCAGGTCATCGAAGCTGGTGATGTGCTTCGGGTTCCGGACGCACCATCAGGGTCACCACCGAGTTGGTGACGATGCCCTTGTACTGGTTCTTGTCCCAGTCGGCCGAGACGATCCCGGCGTCGACCAGGCGCTGCATGTCGGGCTGGAGCGAGAACTCGACCAGTCGGCCGGCTGGCCTGACTCGACCGCGCGGCTCCGGTCTCCCGACGCTCCAAACGAGTTGGAGAAGTCGATGCCCTTGCCGTCCGCCGTGCCGTTGAAGCCGGCTCGAGGCTCTGCTCGTAGACCTGCTCGGCGTGGAGTACGCGACCAGATCGATCGAGTCGCTCGCGCTCGCCCCGACCCGCCGCATGCCGCTATTCCAGCGGCCGCGCCCAGCGCGACCATTGCAATGCCAAGACGGGCGACGATGCGCCCCGGCTGGCGCTTCTTCTTTCCCCGAGTTATGGAGGCTTTGTGACCTTTCTTCATTGGGTTCCTTGACAAGAGGGCGGGCACGGTACCAGAGTTCTCGACCTTGTGGATCAAAAACCTCTTAAGTCCCTACTAGATTGGGGGAAATGCCAGAAACCCGAT
>CAVTPZ010000008.1:0-69928 GCA_963736685.1 uncultured Solirubrobacterales bacterium | reverse complement strand
ATCTTCTCGACCGCGAAGACTCCCGCCACGCAGGCGCTAATGAAGATCGCGAGAACCACCCCAAGCCCCGCGATCCGCTCGGCCTTGGCTGAGCGCAGCAAGAAGGCGATGCCCAGCGGAACCGCGGTCAGGGCATCGCCAAAGTTGTGGATCAGATCGGCGAGGAGAGCGACACTCCCAGTTGCGACGTAGATCGCCACCTGGATCGCAGCGGTCGCGCCAAGAACCGCAAGAGAGATGCCAACGGCAGCTAAACCGGCACGTGAGCGCTTGATCGAGGGATCGACCAAACCGTGCGAATGGCCGTGCTCGTGTTCAGTGTGCGAGTGGCTGTGTCCCTGCTCGTCGTGTGAGTGGGGACCAAGCACCTCGTCGCAGGTCGCGGTGTGAGACATGGGGGAACCGTAGCCCGACCGCTGCTTTCCATGCAAAGCGGAGGCGCGAGCAGTCTCATCGGCGCGCCCATAACAGCCACACCAGCCCAGCTTCATAGGCTCTCTCCAGAGTGCGGGTATTTCGCAACTGCATAGCTCGCTACTTTCGAAGAGTGAGCTCACAACGGGAGAGGGAGGACCGGGCGGAGGCCCATGCGCGGGGCTTGATCGATCTGGTAAGGCCCCAGTTTCCGATTGACCTCCCGCCGCTTGGGAGCGCAGACGCTTGGCAGCTGACAGGCCCAGGCTTAGTTGCCCGACAGGTTGGTTCCCTAGAGGCGATCTTGCGTCTTCGGTCGCTAAATCGGGAGGCTGATCCGGCGATCCTGAGCCGTGCGCTCTACGAGCATGCCGTGACCTTCGCCTCGCTGGCCGCTGATCCCAGAACCCAGCGCCATCAGCGGTTCCTGAAGTCCGACCTGCTCCGCCGCCTGAAGATCGACGACGACTGCCAGAAGCTGACCCACGATGGGGTCCCGCTCGAGATCATGACCCCGGCTGAGCGGCGCGGGTTCGAGCAACAGCTAGAGGATCTCCCCGACGGGACCAAGCACATGCCAGACCTAATCGACATGGCTACTGCAGCCGACGGGCATTGGACCAAGATCCTCGAACCTCTGACCGGCTCGGACACGGTTAAGTCCTACCGCGGTTTCTATGCGCTCACCTACCGACAGGAAAGTTCGATCGCCCACGCCACCTTGCTCGGCCTCAACCCAGTTTGGGTTGAACTTCCCGACGGAGGTCGTCGTGTCCAGCTCGAACAGAGGCGTGAGGACTCCCAAGGGCCCTTCGGTCGCGCCTCTCTGATCTTCGGCTTCACGGTCATGGTCGCTGGCGAGTCACTGCCCGGTTGGCCCGGGGCGAAGGAGGTCGAGGCGGTCTTCGCGGCCTAGGGCCGCTCACCCCACAGGCATTGAGGCAATCCGCGATCGCCGCTTTCCATGGAAAGCGGATAGGCGCTTCTCGTCCAGAGCAGCGGTCCCGTGGCTAGCAGCCTGCAGTCGGATCTATCTAACTACTCGACGCGGCCGCCTCGTCGAAGTCGAGGCTCGCGACGGCTTAGTGCTCGGTTAGCGCGAAGCCGGTGGGCGTCCGCCCTGGCGCCTGCCCTCCGCTCGCCTGTGCCAGTCGCGAACATCGGCAGCGGCCCATACGCGGCCCCTGCTTGAGCTCCGCCAGGGACGCCCCTGGGGGGGGCGGTGAAGCCCCCCTCCCCTATCCAGGGACACTCCGATCTGTCACAAGCGAGCCCTTGACGTGTGACGCCTCGGATGAGAGTATGAGGGCCGCGATTGGGCGGTTATTTCGCCAGAGGCGCCAGAGGCGCCAGAGGCGCCGGGGAGTGTGAAGTGATCGAGAACATCTGGTTTTGTTCGGCGTGGGCGATCTCTGGCGGGAACCCGTTCGGTTGGACGATCAGGGTCAGCGGGTTCGGCCCGCGGAAGGTTCTCGCCGAAACCGAACTGGCCCAGCTCGTCCTCCCAGCAGGGCCGAACGAGGACAGATGGGCCAGGGCGTCGATCGGAAGATTCGACATCACAAACCCGCCGAACCCGACAATGACCGGCGGCTCGACTGTAGGAAACGGCCCTCCGATCCGCTGGTTTTCAGGGGCCGGTTCGGCGGGTTTCGCGCAGTACGGGGACTCAACGTGGTTCGAGCTCGGGCTCGAGGTGAGGGGCACGGGGGTGTACGCCTGGATGATCGGCAAGATCTACTTCTTCGAGGGCATGTAGGAGGCGACATGACGGATCAGGGCAGCGGCTACTCGCACCTTCCGGAGGGAACTCGTCAGCACACCTACGTCGTCTACCACGCGGAGTCGGGCGAGATCGTCCATGGGTTCTCGGCGATTGTCCTTCCGTACGGAGACGCCAAGGACGATGATTTCGAACAGCAGGCGATCGAGGCCGCCGTCGAGGCGACCGAGCACGACAGCTCAGCGCTCCAGGCCTTGGCCATCGAACACGAAGACCTGGAACTTGGAGCCCACCACCGAGTCGATGTCGCGAGTCGCCGGATCGTCCGTCAATCAGACGATTGATGATCGAGGGTGGGCCTCAGGCCCCGTAAACGAGGACCGCGCACCGTGCGCCGTACCCGCACGATCGCCCTGATCACGTGCCTCGGCGCGGCGTTCGCCATCAGTGCCTGCGGCGGCGACAACTCCGGGACCCCTGCCACCCCGGTGAGTGCTGCCCGCTGAAAAGGTACGCCTGCGAGTCAGGGCGGCTTGGCCGTCTGCCGACCTCGCCGCTTAGAACTCGGTTCCGGTCCTCTTGGTTTTGCCCAAACAGAAGTATCCGGCTATCGAGCTACCTTGCGCCTCCCCGTACGAAGGCGAGCGACTGGCGACCAACCGTTGCGAGATGCGGTTTGTCCGCGTCGCCGATGACCGGGAATCCATTCGCCGGGGGGTCGTAGGGGCGCTTGCGAGTGAAAAAAGCGCAATCTCATTCGGATTGCCATGAATCCGCTCCTTGGTGAGTCCGCGCCTGCCAGCGATTGCTTGCAGGGACGTCCTCTCGGGGTGGGACCGGAGGCCGAGCGTGGGTGCCGGGTCTGCTTCGGCTCGTCAGCGACGTCCAGCGACCGTCCTTTTTCCGACCCTACTCTTCTTGGCGGCGGGTTGCGGGATCAGCTCATCACTCCGCGAAGAGAGGCGCGAGCTACCGTCGTCCCACGCCATCCTTGCATTGCGGCCGTTGCGAAAAGCTCTTTGAGTACCGGGAGCAGATCGTTGCGTTGCGGGAAACGGACAACTCAGGCTCCGCCCCTTGTAAACGAGCGGAGCCGCCAATAGGGTCCCCCCACGGCGTCCGATCGAACAATCCGCGGGCAGGGGCAGCGCGTCCGCCTCGTCGGTCTGGCAGCCACGTTCGCCTGCGCTGGGACGGCACTGCTCGCCTCGCCCGCCCTCGCGACCACCGAGACCTTCAACTACACCGGCGCGGCGCAGACCTGGACCGTGCCCGCCGGGGTAACCAGCGCAAGCTTCGACCTCTTCGGCGCACAGGGCGGGGCGGCGAACCCCGGATTCGGCGGCCCCGGCCTCGGCGGCCACGCCACGGCGACATTTCCCCTAACGGCGGGGGACTCGATTCAGCTCAACGTTGGCGGACGGGGGGCGAACTCCCCCTCCACCGGCACGGGCGGCTTCAACGGCGGCGGTAACGGCACTGATAAGGGGGGCGGCGGTGCCACGGATATCCGGATCGGGGGGACGACGCTCAACCAGCGGGTACTGGTTGCCGGAGGCGGCGGCGGAGGAGGGGGCTGTTCGATTGGCGGGCAGTCGTCTGACGGAGGTGGCGGCGGCGGGCTCATGGGGGCAGACGGGTTCTCTCCGGCCTCCTGCAGCTTTGGCGTCTCTGGCGGAGGCGGGACGCCGAACGCCGGAGGCAGCGCGACTTCACCCGCGACCATCGGCACCTTCGGCTCAGGCGGAAACGCCGCGGGCAGTTTTTCCGCTGGAGGGGGTGGCGGCGGCTGGTATGGGGGCGGGGGAGGGTTCAACGCCGGTGCTGGGGGCGGCGGTTCTGGCCATGGACCGGCCGGGACCAGCTTCGAGACTGGGGTGCACTCGGGCGACGGCCAGGTGACGATCACCTACACGGCGAATCCCACGCCCCCCAACCCGACACCGACCGCGAGTGAGGACCCAAAGTGCAGGAAACTCCGCAAGAAGCTGAAGCGGCAACAGAAGGGGCTCGCCAAGGCCGGAAGCGAGGCGAAGCAGGCGATGATCCAGGCCAACATCGAGGACACGCACAAGCGCCTCAAGAAGCGCGGCTGCAAACCTGTCTCCCAATAGCCGCTTTGGACGAAAAGCGGCTATCTCGAACTGGCTTGTAGGCAACTCAATTCGCGCAACTAGCGAAGCTGCTCGAACGGGTCCAGGAAGGCTTTCGCGGTTCGAGGCGGGCGAGATCAGCGCCTTTGAGGTCGACGATCTGATCCACCACTAGCTGTTCCGCTTCTCGATCGCCGTGACGGCACTGTCGAACGCGCTCTTGAGGCGTCCCTTGCCGACGCTCCCGAGGACGAGCCCCAGGAATCGTCCCTTGAGGGTCTTGCCCTCGCGCACCACGGTGTAGTCGATGTCGGTCGTCCCATCGGAATTCTGTTTGAGGTCGTAGGTGTGGCCCGAGTTGCCTCCCCATGTGTTCGAGTCGGTTGTCTTCAGGACGATGTGGTTGGGATTTGACCAGTCGTAGTGCAGCCGCTCCCAGATCCCGCCTGAACCCTCTGTGACATCAGCCTCCGTGGCGCCCTGGGAATGCACCTCCAGATCGTCGTCGGCACTGTTCGGAAACAGCTCCGACCTGCCCGGCCCGAAATCGGTGAGGCCGGCGGTGAACTGCTCGGGGGTCGCCGTGGTCGTCTTGTGAAAGTGGAGTGTCGACATGCGTTCCTTTCGGTTCGTGTGGCTAGCTCTGCCCAATCGCGTCGAGGACGATCGCGGCGTACTCGGTCGGCGCCTCCTCCCACACGAAGTGGTTGGCGTCGATGATTGCGACGCTGCTCCGGGGGAGGCGTTCGTCAAGAAACTCGACGTTGGCAAGCGGAACGACGGAATCGTGGCGGCCGTTGATGATCGTGACTGGCGTCGTGATCGTGGGCAGCAGCTCAGCCAGTACGGGTAGCTCCTCGGGATACCTGCGGACGTAGCGCATCGACTCGACGAAGCGGTCGCCGTCGTAACAGTCCAGGTAGTCGTTTCGGACCTCGTCGGGCACCCCACCAGCGATCCCGTCGACGGCCGCGTTGACGATGGCGCGCGGGTCCATCTGCCGGTACTTGTCGAGATCGGGATCCGTCACCCAGGATGCGAGCGGCTCCCCGAGCTGAAGGGGAACCGCGGCTCCTCCCTCGCCGACGATGAGGCCGGCGATCCGCTCGGGGTGCGCGGCCGCCGCGAAGAGAGCCGCCGCTGTCCCAACGTCCGGACCGACGATGTGCGGTGTTCCCAGTTCCGCCTCGCTGATGACCTGGGCGAGGAAGTGGCCCATCGCCCGCGGAGACAGAAGCTCGTCGCGGCGGTCGGAGGCGCCGAAACCCGGCAGGTCGATGGCGAACAGCCGCGCGTGCTCCGCCAGAGTGGCCCAGATCGGCGAGAACGCGTAGATGCTCTCCGGCCAGGGGCTCGTGAGCAGGATCACCGGCTCCTCCGAGCCACCGCTGTCCGCGTATCGGATCCGTACCCCGTCGACGGTGCGGAACCGAGCCTCTGAGATCACTTCAGGCGTCATTGCATGGCTTTCCTTTCTGAGTCACACCGCCGCTCCCGCTGCCGCCCTTGCCTCGACGTCAACCGGATCCGTGATCCGACCGCCAAGCGCGAGCGCGAGAACCGTGCCCAGGGCCGCCCAGCCCACGAGAACCAGGATCGGGCCGAGGATTCGCTCGCCGTCGAAGAAGAGCGCCGACCGTGCCAGATCGACGCTTGCCCCGGGCGGCAGGACGCCCCCTACCGTGCTCCAGAATCCCGGCAGCAACGGCCGGGCAAACGGGCCGCCCGCTGCGGCGTTGCCCAGGATCACGAAGACGAGGATCACGAACCCAGTCCCCGCCGGGCCGATGGCGGCCTGAATGCCCGCCGTGGCGGCGCCGCTGGAAAAGATCGTGAGCGCCGCGATTGCACACAATGCGACGACGTGCCCCGAGAAGACGTCGAAGCACACCCGCAGGAGGAGAACGCTGAGAACCCCCCCGACGATGCTGAATCCCGCGAGCGCACCGATTCGCGCAGCTGCCCTCTGGGTGCTGCGGCTGCGCGGGCTGCCGATCAATCCGATCAGGGTTGCGGCGATATAGCCCCCGAACATCCACGCGATCACCGCGTAGAAGGGGGTGGTGCCATTGGGATCCTCGGAAGGCAGGGGCTTCACGTCGGTGATGCCGATGGCGGGTTCACCCTGCGCGGCGGCGGCACGGTTGAAAGTCGCCCCCAGCGCGACCGCGGTCGCCCGGTTGGCGGCCGAGGCCACGAATAGGTGGTTCGTGGTTGCGTCGTAGGCGCCATAGACATCGCGATCATCGATCTGTGAGAGCGCGTCGGGCAGCGACGAGGCTAGGAGAGTATCGAGCGGGTCTCCGGGCAGGTGGTCCAGTTGCGCCGCGAGGGCCGGCGGACCTACCACGGCCACTGGAACGTTGTGCGGTGTTGGGTCGTGGAAGGCGCCGACGTAGGAGAAGGCGAATGCGAGCGTCAGCACCAGAGCCGGAAGCAGTACGAGCGCGACCGCCTTTGGCGTGGGTGCGGCGTTCGCGATCATCAGGTCCGGACGTCGTAGTCATAGCCCGCCATCAGCGATCTCCTTCCTGGTCGAGGCAATGAACAGTGGCGCTCGCGGCTCGCGCTTCGCGCCCGTGAGACCCCCTGGTCTGCGCCCTGGCCGGCCGACTGGCCGGACGGTGGCCCCGCCCGATCTGGGGACTCGCCGAAAGCGTCACCTCCGTCGCTTGAATGGTTGCCATCCCCATGTCAGGCTGAGGGTGGTCTTGGCGGCATCAACCGAGAAGCGCGTTCGGCTTGGGATGACCGATCTGGAGGTCTCCCCGATTGCCTTCGGCACCTGGCAGCTCGGGGGCGAATGGGGGGAGTTCGATGAGCAGGAGGCGATCACCGCGATTCGCCAGGCTCAGCAGCTCGGGGTCAACCTCTTCGATACCGCGCATGGCTATGGCTTCGGCGCCTCCGAGCGAGTGCTCGGCAAGGCACTCCGCGATGACATCGAGCACCGCCGCGACGAGGTCGTGATCGCGACCAAGGGCGGCCTGCGGATGACCGACCACGGCCTCGTCCGCGACTCCAGCCCGGCCTGGCTGCGCCAGGGACTCGAGGAGAGTCTTGAGGCGCTCGGCGTTGACTACGTCGACCTCTTCCAGGTGCATTGGCCGGACGCGAAGGTTCCGTTCGCCGAGACCGCGGGAGCGCTCCAGGAGCTGGTCGACGAAGGCAAGATCAGGCACGTCGGCGTCTCGAACTTCAGTCCCGCCGAGATGTCGGAGTTCGCCGAGACCCGGCCGGTTGAGACCCTGCAGCCGCCCTACGACCTCTTCCGCCGCGGCATCGAGGCCGAGATCCTGCTCTACTGCGAAGAGCACGACATCGGTGTGCTCGTCTACGGGGCCCTGGCCCACGGTCTGCTCACCGGAGCCATGGACGAGAACACGACCTTCGCCGCCGATGATTGGCGAAGCGGAGCGCCCTTCTTCAAGGGCGACGACTTCCACCGGAACCTCGAGGCGGTCCGGCGGCTCCAGACCTTCGCCCAGGACCGCTTCGGCGTTTCGGTGAGCCGGCTGGCGATTGCCTGGACCCTCGCGAACCCGGCCGTCGACGTGGTGATCGTCGGTGCGCGACATCCGAGCCACATCGAGGACAGCATCGCCGCGGCCGAGCTTGACCTGAGCGAGTCCGATCTCGAGGAGATCGAGGGCATCATGGCCGACTCGGTTTCGATGGGCGGCCCGCACCCGGAGATGATGCCCGAGTGAATGCGGAACAGGAGACGATCGGCTTCGTCGGCCTGGGGCACATGGGAGGAAACATGGCTTCCCGGTACCTCTCCGCCGGCTACTCGGTTTACGGCGACGCGAGGAGCAGGGAGGGCCACGAGCATCTCCTGGACGAGGGCCTCCGCTGGTGTGACACGCCGCGCGAGGTCGCGCAATCGGCTGACGTCGTGATCACCTCGATTCCCAACGACGACGCACTCCGTGAGATCGCCTCTGGCGACGACGGAATCCAGGCAGGTCTCGAGGACGACCAGATCTGGGTGGACATGAGCACTGTCAGCCCACGTGTGAGCCGCGAGGTGGCGGAGCAGGTGCGCGCAACTGGAGGACTGATGCTCGACGCACCGGTCTCCGGCAGCGTTCCGCAGGTGCAGTCGGGATCGCTGACGATCATGGTCGGCGGGGACAGGGGGGCCTACGACCGAGTCAAGGCCGTGCTCGAGGTCCTCGGCTCGCCGACCCACATCGGCGAGAACGGACAGGGCCTCGTCCTCAAGCTGGCGATCAACATCAGTCTTGCCGTCCAGATGCTCGCGCTTTCCGAGGGGCTACTGCTGGCTGAGCGCGATGGAGTCGACACCAAGCTGGCGCTCAAGGTGATGACCGAGAGCCCGATCGGCTCGCCGATGCTGAAGGCGCGCGTGCCGCTGATTCTCGACAGCTCCGGGGAGGCCTGGTTCGACGTCGATCTCATGCAAAAGGACATCCGCCTCGCCCTGCAGACGGCTGACGAGCTGCACGTGCCGTTGCCCTCGGCGCACGCCGCCGACGAGGTGCTGACCCGGGCGGACGAGCTCGGCTACGGGCGCCGCGACATCGCTGTCCTTCGCGAGGTCCTGAAGAACAGCGACGGCTCGAATTGAGTTGACGCCTCCTCGCCGCGCACCGCGGCACTCGGCCGCGGGCCTGCGGGCCAGCCGTAGCCACGGAAGCCGGGTCAGCCTGCTCGTCGCGTTCGCGGCAAACCTGCTCGTCGCCGCCGCCAAGCTCGCGGCCGGGCTGATCACCGGCTCCGCGGCGCTTCTGGCCGAGGCGGCACATTCGGTCGCCGATTCGAACAACGAGGTCCTGCTCGCCGTCTCCTTTCGTCGTGCGCGGCGCCCCGCTGACGCCGAGCATCCGTTCGGCTACGGGGGTCTCCGCTTCCTCTGGGCGTTTCTGGCCGCGATCGCGTCGTTCCTGATCGGCGGCTGCCTGTCAGTCGGACTCGCGATCAACGATCTCGTGCACGGCTCCTCGGTGGATGACTATCTCATCGCCTGGATCGTCCTTGCTGTCGCGGCACTCGCCGACGGCTCCGCGCTCCTCCAGACGCTCCGCCAGGCGAAACGGGACGCTGCACTCTGGGGCGTGCCAACGATCCGCTACCTGCGCCAGACCAGCGATCCCACCCTGCGCGCCCTCGCCGTGGAGGACTCGGCCGCGCTGGTCGGTCTTTTCCTTGCCGCCGCCGGCCTGCTGGTTCACGAACTCGGCGGCCCTGCGTCGAGCGACGCCATCGCCTCCCTGTTGATCGGGATCCTGCTCGGGGTGACCGCGATAGGCCTGGCCAGGCCACTGGCCGACCTCCTGATCGGCCGATCTGTGCGCCCCGAGAGGATCGAGCTGGCCCGACGGACCCTGGATGCATCGCCGGCGGTCGACGAGGTCCGCCAGCTGTACGCCGTGCACGTCGCGCCGCAGGAGGTGGTCCTCGCCGCGAAGGTGCACCCTTCCCAGGACCTGTCGGTCGACGAGCTGGCCCGGGAGATGGACCGAGTCGACGCACGCCTACGGGCCGAATTGCCCGAGGTGGGGGAGGTCTTCATCGACGTCACCCAGCACAGCGGCAGCGACTCCCGGATCTGATCAACCCGACCCGCGCAGCCCGACACGGGTCGTCATCCGGCGCCGTCAGTATCAAGAGCAGGGGGGGTTCCGATCGCGGCCGGCCAGCAACCCGCCTAGGCCGGTACGGCGGCTCGGCCGCTGTCCGGAAGGGCCGTGCGCAGCTGTTTGCGGGAGGTGATCTCCAGCTTGGCGAACACCTTGCGCAGGTGCCATTCGACCGTGCGGGGGCTGAGGAAGAGCTGGGCCGCAATCTCGGGATTGGTCAATCCGTCGCGGGCGAGCCGGGCTATCTGCTCCTCCTGGGGAGTGAGCTCGTCCCGTGTCTCATCTCGGCGGGTTCGCACCTTCTCGCCGGTGGCCTGGAGCTCATGACGGGCCCGTTCAGCGAAGGCGTCGGTGTCCATGGAGACGAACGCTTCATGTGCGGCTCGGAGCTGCTCGCGCGCGTCACTGCGTCGGCCCTCTCGGCGCAGCCACTCGCCGTAGAGCAGGCGGGCGCGCGCGAGGTCGGGGCGAAGCTGGGTGCGCCCCAGGCGCTCGATGGCCTCGACGTACAGGGGCTCGGCGGCGTCACCATCCGCCAGCAGCGCGCGAGAGCGTGCTTCGATCCCGAACCCCCAGTCGGAGTCGCAGCCGCGGGTTTGTTCGCTGATTCGCAGGAGCGCATCGGCAGCCAGCTCGCCGTCTCCGGTCCTGCTCGCGGCCTCGACCAGCTCGCTCAGGGACCACGCGGCGACGAAGAGCTCGGGAGTGTCTTCGCTCGCCTCCCTGGATGCGACGAGCGCCTCCTCGTAGCGGCCGAGACCGTTCATGAGAACCGCCTTGGCCCAGTTCGCGTACTGGACGGCGGTTCCCTGTCCGCCCGCGGTCGCCTCCTTGACGGTCGCGTCGATCAGGGGGGACGCCTCGCCCTCCTGGCCGCGGAGTCCGGCGAACACCAACCCTGCGTAGGGAGCGACCTGGGTTCTGGTCGCCTCGGTGACGGCGTCCGCCTCCGCCATCAAGTGGGCCGAGCTCCGGAAGTCTCCTCCCAGCGAGGTGGCCTGACCCATCACGTTGACCCCGACGGCGAGGACCTCGAGCGCGCCGAGCTCGCGGGCGAGTGAAACTTCGCTCGTCGCGATCGCGAGACAGCTGTCGTAGTCCCAGAGCCAGACCGCCGCCGCCGTCGCCATCCAGCCCCAGCGGAGCATCTCCTCCGTCGAGGCCTTTGCCCCGGCGAACGCCTCGACCGCCTGCCGCAGCGTCGGCCGAGCGGTCGCGCGCCCCTTGGTGAAGATCAGCGCGAGTCCATCGAGAAGCCGGTCGGAGGCACGAGGCGGACTCTCCGCTTCGGGTGCGGCGGAGATGGCGCCGGAGACGTCGTGCAGGCTGCCGCCCTCGCTTGCCAGCTGCCCCGCGAACAGGGCGGCACCCCAGGCGTCGAGGTAGGTGTCGCGAGAGAGGCGCACGTCGAGCGCCTCGAACCTTCGCGCGGCGTCGAGCAACATCAGCGGAGCGTCTCTGCCCCGGTTCTGTGCCGAGGCGACCTCGGCCTGCAGGAGGCCCACGCGGGCTTGGCCGAGCTCGTCGAGCGGTCCGGCCTCGGCGGCTCCGAGCAGGCCCAGTGCCTCCTCGAACGCCCCCGCCTGCAGGTTCACCTGTGCCGCCGCCAGCATGCGGTCCGTGCGGCGGGCGGGATCGGCGGTCAGGTCCGCGGCGCGACCGAGGAACGCCGCCGCCGCAGCGAGTCCTCCGCGGGCCTGCGCCCGGCCCGCCGACCGCTCGAGCTCGCTCGCGACGTCATCGTCCGGGCCACGCGTGGCCTGCGCACGGTGCCAGGCGCGGCGATCGGGCTCGAGCGCGGCGTCAGTGATATCCGCCAGCGCTCGATGTGCCCCATGGCGGTCCACCTCAGAGGCTGATCGGTAGACAGCGGATCGCACCAATGGATGCCGGAAGCGCACCCTTGCGCCGACGTCCAGCAGATCCGCTCGTGTGGCGGGATCCAGTGCCGCTCGGGGGATCCCGAGATGGGTCGCGGCACGCCACATCAGCGCCGGGTCGCCGACGGGCTCGGACGCTGCGACGAGCAGCAGCAGCCTGGTGTCACCGGAGAGATCATCGAGCCGGCGCAGGAAGCTCTCCTCGATCCGGCCCGCCAGCGGAACCGGGTCCGGTAGCCCGAACCCGCCCGCAAGCTGCCTGGCCGAGAGCCCGCGTGGGAGTTCCAGGAGGGCGAGGGGATTGCCGCGAGTCTCCGCCACGATCCGGTCCCGGACCCGCTCATCCAGCCGGCCGGGAATGACGGTTGCCAGCAGGGAACGGGCGTCGTCCTCGCCAAGTCCGCTGAGCACCATTTCCGGCAGACCCGCCAGCTCGGCGTCTGAGCCCGGCTCGCGCATGGCGAAGACGAGCGCGACCGGCTCCGCCAGCAGCCGGCGGGCGACGAATCCCAGGACCTGTCGGGATGCCCCGTCCAGCCATTGGGCGTCATCGATGAAGCAGAGAAACGGCTTCTCATCGGCCACCTCTGCGATCAGGGTGAGGGCACCAAGCGCAACGAGGAAGCGGTCCGGGGCATCGCCGGCGGCGAGGCCCAGCGCGACCCGGAGCGCACGCTCCTGGGGTGGCGGAAGGCCGTCCAACCGCGTCAGCATCGGCCCGCAGAGTTGATGGAGGCCCGCAAACGGCAATTCCATCTCTGATTCCACCCCGGCGATCTGGGCGACCTGGAACCCCTCGGTCGCCTCAGCGACGGCGCGCAGGAGTGCTGATTTTCCCACTCCTGCTTCGCCGCGAACCACGATCACGGCGCTCCGGCCATTGCGGGCGTCGTGCAGCAGCTCCTGGAGCCTCTCACGCTCGCTGAGCCGGTCGCGAAGCCCCCTGTTGGGCTTAGGCATCCTCCCTTAACCATAAACCGACTCGGGATTCGGGACCAGGGATTTGACCAGGGACTACACGGGCGCGAGAGGCGAATGAGGGGAGCAGGCTTGTCTCGCAATCGAAGTGTCCGGAAAGGGGATCCTGATGACGGCCACCACCGACCTGACCACCGCCGAAGGGCGTGGCTCCGTCTCTGACGTGCCCGAGTTGCCTGAGGGATTCGCGGACACGTTCACCAGCCACTTCGTGGATACCGGTGACTTGCGCCTGCATGCGGTGATCGGCGGCGAGGGGCCGCCCCTTCTGCTGGTCCATGGCTGGCCTCAGACCTGGTACGCGTGGCGCATGGTCATGCCGGCGCTGGCCCATGACTTCGAGGTGATCGCGGTCGACCAACGCGGCATCGGACTGTCCGGCACACCCGAGGATGGCTACGACCTGGGAACCCTCGCCGAGGACCTGGCCGGCCTGATGGACTCGCTCGGCCACGCGCGGTTCGCCATCTATGGGACCGACACCGGTATGCCGATCGCGTACGCACTGGCTGCGGATCATCCGGAGCGCGTCGAGCGCCTGATCGTCTCGGAGGCGTTCATCCCCGGCATCTCGCCTTCGCCGCCCCTGGTCATTCCGGGGCCGATCAACGCCCGTCTCTGGCACATCCCCTTCAACCGGCTCGAGCCGGAGGTGAACGAGGAGCTCGTCAGGGGGAAGGAGGACGTCTATTTCGGCGCAGAGTTCGCCGCCTCGGCCGGGCACCCGCTGCCCGACGAGGTCGTCTCCTACTACGTCGAGACCCTCGCCTCGCGGCCGGACGCCCTGCGCGGCAGTTTCGGCTGGTACCGCGCGATCGACGCCACCATCGAGCAGAACCAGGAGCGCAGGGACCGGCGACTGGGCATGCCCGTTCTCGGGATCGGAGGAGCCCTGAGCGGAGGGGAAATGGCGGCGGAGACGATGAAGCTCGTCGCGGAGGACGTCCAGACGGTCGTCCTTCCCGACAGCGGTCACTGGGTTGCCGAGGAGGCCCCCGAGGCACTGCTCGCGGCGGTCACCGAGTTCCTGGCCCCGTACAAGACGGGGGCGGAGGTCCATGCCTGAGCACGCCGAACGCCGCTGGTACCAGCTCAGGCCGGAGCCGCGCCGCCGCTCCGATCTCATGGGGTTCAACTCCACCTGGTGGATGGTGGTGATCTGGGCGCTGGTGATCCTCCTGATCATCTCGCCGTGGCCCTGGTGGTGAGCGACGATGGCGACCGCGACCACGAGTGAAGGGCAGGCGAGCGCCGCGAACCTGACCGTCGATGCGGCGAATGGAATCAGCTACGCCTACCGGCGGTTCGGCGACGCAGGTACCGACGCGCCGCCTCTGCTGTTCCTCCAGCACTTCCGCGGGAACATCGACAACTGGGACCCGCTGCTGGTCGACACGATCGCCGAGCACCGCGAGGTGATCCTCCTGGACAACACCGGGGTGGGGCTCTCCTCAGGGGTCGTTCCCCGCACAGTGACGGAGATGGCGCGGGACGCGATCTCGTTCTGCGACGCGCTCGAGCTCACCGAGCTCGATCTGCTCGGCTACTCGCTGGGTGGCATGGTCGCCCAGGACCTGGCGCTGCTGCGCCCTCCGTTGGTGCGGCGGCTGGTGTTGGCCGGCACCGGACCGCGCGGGGGAGGCCAGCTGATGCACGGCTGGGCCCCCGACGTCGCCGCGGTGGCCAGGGCCGATGACAACGGCCCGGATGAGCTCCTCTGGCTGTTCTTCGAGCACACCGAGACCAGCAAGAAGCTGGGAGGCGAGTACCTGGCTCGCGCCTTCGGCGAGCGCAAGGAGGACCGCGATAGGCCGAACGGAGATCAGGTCTCGGAAGCGCAGTACGACGCGATCGTCGAGTGGGGCATCCCCGACCTCTCGCAGCTCAACCGCCTGGCGGGGATCCGACAGCCGACCCTGGTCGCGAACGGCGACAACGACACGATGATCCCGACGATCAACACCCACATCCTCGGGGAGAACCTGCCTAACGCCAGGGTGCGCATCTTTCCCGACGCCGGCCACGGCTTCCTCTTTCAGTGGCCGGTGGAATTCGCCGACGCCGTCAGATCCTTCCTCGACGCATGACCAGGGGGTCGACCAGGGTGATCCACGGGCGCGAGCGCCGGGCCGGGAGAGCAGGCTCGGCTGACCACGAGAGTGAGGCGGGATTCACGACCGGTCAGGAGTCGGAGATGGAAGCCACCACATCAACCACGTCAGGCGCAGAGCAGGAAATCCGCGAATTCACGGTCGACTTCCCAGAAGAGCAGATCGAGGAGCTTCGCCGGCGCATACCGGCGTCGCGCCTACCGAGGAAGGAAACCGTCGAGGACGCCACCCAGGGCGTGCAGCTGGCAACGGTCCAGGAACTCGTTCGCTACTGGGCAGGCGACTACGACTTCGCGAGGCTCGCGGAGAGGATGAACGACCTGCCCCACTTCATGACCGAGATCGACGGCCTCGGGATCCATTTCATCCATGCTAAGTCGGATCACGAGCACGCCCTGCCGCTGATCATCACCCACGGCTGGCCGGGTTCCATCGTCGAGATGCTCGAGGTCATCGGCCCGCTGACCGATCCGACCGCACACGGCGGCGATGCCGAGGACGCGTTCCATCTGGTGGTGCCGTCCCTGCCGGGCTACGGCTTCTCGGAACAACCGACCTCGGTCGGCTGGGACCCGGGCCGGACCGCGCAGGCGTGGGCGAAGCTGATGGACCGCCTGGGCTACGACCGCTACGTCGCCCAGGGGGGTGACGTCGGCGCCGCCGTCACCGACACGATGGCGATCCAGGCGCCGGAGGGGCTGGCCGGCTTCCATCTCAATTTCCTCCGCCGGCCGCCGCCCGAGGTCGCCGCGGCGGTCTTCGGCGGAGCGCCCGTGCCGGAGGGGCTCACCGAGGAGGAGAAGGCGGCCCTCGACCCGCTTCGGGCACAGTTCAGGAAGGGCTACATCGTGGAGCAGGGCCAGTCGCCGCAATCGATCGGCTACTCGCTGAACGACTCGCCCGCCGGCCTCGCGGCGTGGATCCTCGATCACGACGCCGACGCCTACGAGAAGATCTCGCGCGCCTTCGTGGAGGGCAAGCCCTCGGGTGGGCTGACTCGAGATCACGTCCTCGACAACATCACGCTGTACTGGCTCACCGAGACCGCGACCTCGGCGGCGCGGATGTACTGGGAGAGCCAGCGGGCGGCCGCCGCGGCCGCGGCGGCCGGCCAGGCGCCGCCAGAAGTGTCCCTTCCGGCCGCGGTCACGGTGTTTCCCGGCGAGATCTACCGGGCCCCGCGCAGCTGGGCCGAGCGGGTCTACCCGAACCTCACCTACTTCAACGAGGTGGAGAGGGGCGGCCATTTCGCCGCCTGGGAGGAGCCGGAGCTCTTCGCCGCCGAGATGCGAGCTGCATTCAAGCCAATGCGCTGACCCAGCCCGGGCGCGCCAATGACCACAAGGAGCCCCAATGGAAGCCACAGCCTCGACCTCGTCGTCCGCCACGGAGGAGATCCGCGAATTCACATTCGACGTCACCGATGACGAGCTCGACGATCTCCGCGCCCGCGTCAAGGCGACGAGATGGCCTGATCGGGAGGTGGATCCCTCTCAGGGCGTGCACCTCGACACGATCCAGGCCCTGGCCGAGTACTGGGCGTCCGACTACGACTGGCGCGCATTCGAGAAGCGCTTCGCAGCCCTGCCGCACTACGTCACGGAGATCGACGGGGTGGACATCCACTTCATCCACGTGCGCTCCGACCACGAGGACGCGCTCCCGCTGATCGTCACGCACGGCTGGCCGGGATCGACCGTCGAACAGCTCAAGATCATCGACCCGCTCACCAAGCCGACGGAGCATGGCTCGAGCGCAGGCGACGCCTTCGATCTGGTGATCCCGTCGCTGCCGGGCCACGGCTTCTCTGCCAACCCGACGGTGACCGGTTGGGACCCGATTCGCATCGCCAAGGCGTGGGCCGTGCTGATGGAGCGCCTGGGGTACGACCGCTATGTCGCTCAGGGCGGCGACTGGGGCAATGCCGTCACCGAACAGCTGGCCCTGCTCAAGCCCAAGGGCCTTCTGGGGATCCACACGAACATGCCGGCGACGCTGTCGCCCGAGATCTCGAGGGGCGTTCAGCTGGGCGAGCCGGCACCCGACGGCCTGTCGGACGACGAGCGGGAGGCCTACGACATCCTGGTCCACTTCTTCGCCACCGGCACCGGCTACGCGGGGGAGATGGGCAACCGGCCGCAGACGCTCTACGGCATCTCGGACTCGCCGATCGGCCTGGCGGCGTGGATGCTCGATCACGACGAGGCCAGCTATCAGCTCATCGCCCGCGCCTTCGCGGGAGATCCCGGCGGGCTCTCGCGTGACGACGTCCTCGACAACGTCACCCACTACTGGCTGACCAACTCGGGAATCTCCTCGGCGCGTCTCTACTGGGAGAGCAAGCTCGGGTTCTTCGACGTCAAGGGTGTCGAGATTCCCGTCGGCCTGACCGTCTTCCCGGATGAGCTCTATCCGGCGCCCCGCAGCTGGGCGGAGAAGGCCTATCCGAAGCTCAATCACTACAACCGGGCTGACGTGGGCGGCCACTTCGCCGCCTGGGAGCAGCCGCAAATCCTCTCCGAGGAAATCCGGGCGACCTTCAGGTCGCTGCGCTAGCCGTGGAGCGCGTGGCGTTGGCGCAGCTGCCGATCGAGGGCGAGTTCCCGGAGCTGGACGGCGCGACCACCTGGCTCAATTCGGAGCCGCTCACCCCGGCAGGGCTCCGGGGAAAGGTGGTCGTCGTCCAGTTCTGCACTTTCTCCTGCGTCAACTGGCTGCGCACGCTGCCGTATGTCCGCGCCTGGGAGGAGCGCTACCGGGACCACGGACTGGTCATGATCGGAGCGCATTCGCCGGAGTTCCCGTTCGAGCACGACGTAGAGAAGATCCAGGCTGCCCTGGATGCGATGGGCGTCGAATACCCGATCGCGGTGGACAACGATTTCGCCATCTGGCGGGCGTTCGCGAACGAGGCCTGGCCGGCCCTCTACTTCGCCGACGCTCAGGGGCGAATTCGGCATCGTCACTTCGGGGAGGAGGACTACGAGCGCTCGGAGCGGGTCATCCAGCAGCTGCTCGGCGAGGCGGGAGTGGAGGGTGTCCCGCAGGACCTGGTCTCGGTCGAGCCCGGCGGCGTCGAGCTCGCTGCGGACTGGGAGACATTGCAGTCACCGGAGACCTACGTCGGCTACGGGCGGGCCACGGGGCTTGCGTCTCCCGGTGGCGTGGAGCCCGATCGCAGCCGGCTCTACGTCGACCCACCACGACTCAGCCTGAACCAATGGTCCCTGTCGGGCGACTGGACGGTGGGGGAGCAGATCACGACCCTCAACGAGCCCGGCGGCCGGATCACCTGTCGCTTTCACGCTCGCGACGTGAACCTGGTGATGGGCGCTCAGACGGACGGAGCCTCCACGCGCTATCTGGTCCTGTTCGACGGCGAGCCTCCCAATGGCAACCGGGGCATCGACGTCGACCAGCGAGGCAACGGCACGATCAGCGACGCGAGGCTCTACCAGCTGGTTCGCCAGAGCGGCCCGATCGCAGACCGGAGCTTCGAGATCACCTTCCTCGATCCGGGCGCACAGGCCTACGTATTCACCTTCGGCTAGTCAAACCAAGGAGCGGAAAATGACCGACCAACCAAATGTCGTCCTTGTCCACGGCGCCTTCGCGGACGGATCCTCCTGGAGCGCCGTCATCGAGGACCTGCAGGCAAAGGGCCATGACGTCATAGCCCCGCAGTTCCCGGAGACATCCCTGGCGGACGACGTCGCCCGCCTGCGTCAGGCCCTCGCCTGGCTCGACGGACCGGCCGTGGTGGTGGGGCACTCCTACGGCGGACAGATCATCACCGCGCTCGGTGACGACACGGCGAACGTAGTGGGGCTGGTCTACGTCGCGGGCTTCGGGCTGGACCAGGGCGAGACGATCAGCGGCGTGAACAGTGGCTACGCGGCGCCGGCGGCGCTCGCAAACCTGATCGTCGACGAGAAGGGCTTCGGTCGACTGCCGGAGGACGACTTCGTCGAACATTTCGCCGCCGACGTCGATCCCGCCAAGGCGAGGGCCATGTGCGCGGCGCAGCAGCCGGTCTCGATGAGCGTCTTCGAGGACGTCATGGGCGCGCCGGCCTGGAAGTCACTCCCCTCGTGGTGCCTGGTGGCCGCCGACGACCAGGCCATCGACCCCGACGCGGAGCGCATGTTCGCCGAGCGAATGGGCGCGGACACCGTCGAGGTCCCTTCGAGCCATGTCGCGATGGTCTCCCACCCGGATGCCGTCGCGGAGCGGATCGAAGCCGCCGTGAAGAAGACGGCGGGCGGCGCGGCCAAGGAGAGCGCCACCGCCTGACTTACACCTACCAAGGAGGTTCGAGATGAGCGACGACAGCAGCACAGACACAAGCAGCGCAACCGCGCAGGGGAGCGACGTGCCGAAGCCCGGCGAGTTCAGGCTCGAGGTCGTCGCCCTGCCGGTCTCCGATGTCGATCGGGCGAAGGCCTTCTACGAGGGCCTCGGCTGGCGCGTGGACATCGACTTCGAGCCCGCCCCCGGGGTTCGGGTCGTCCAGATCACCCCGACGGGCTCCGGTTGCTCGTTCTCGTTCGGAGAGGGCTTCATCAAGACCGAGCCCGGTTCCATCGAGCGCCTGGAGGTGGCCGTCCACGACATCGAGGCCGCGCGTGACGAATTGATCGGCCACGGCGTCGACGTCGGCGAGATCTACCACATGGGCGAGAGCGGACCGGCTCCCGGCCCTGACCCGAACCGGACCTCCTACAACAGCTATGCGCCGTTCAGCGATCCGGACGGCAACGGCTGGGTGCTCCAGGAGATCACCGAGCGCCTGCCGGGAAGATGAACGAGGCCGGCGAGGAACTGGCCGGCCAGACCGTCGTCCTGATCGGCGGCAGTGCCGGCATCGGCCTCGAGACCGCCCGCATGGCGCGGGCGGAGGGAGCCAAGGTCGTCCTGACGGGCCGCAACCCGGACCGCCTGGAGCAGGCTGCAGGCGAGGTGGGAGCAGAGGACACGGCCGCCTTCGACGCAGACGACTACGACGCCCTGCGGTCGTTTCTCGATGATCTCCCGAAGCCGATCGACCACGTGCTGGTCACCGCCGGCGCTCCCCACTACGCGCCTCCCCTCGCGATGCAGCCGGAGGAGGCGCGTGACGGACTCGCTGGCCATGCGGTGCAGGCTCTCCAGGTGGCTAAGGGGGTCGAGGGTGGGATCAGGCCCGGGGGAGCGTTGCTGCTCATGGGAGGCACGGGAGGCCGACGGATCGGACGCGGCTACGAGATCGTCAACTTCGTGACCGCCGCAATGCCCGCGCTCACGGCCAGCCTCGCCCTCGATCTGGCGCCGATACGGGTCAACCTGATCGCGCCCGGCTTCGTCGACACGCCGCTCTCGGCGAGGCTGCTCGGAGACGATCTCGACAAGCGCCGCGAGGAGCTGCGTTCGACGCTCCCAATCGGTCGAGTCGTCGGGCCGGAGGACGTCGCCGCGCTCGCGGTTCACCTGATGATCAACACGGCCGTCACCGGCGCGACCTTCGACATCGACGGCGGTCAGCAGCTCATCTCATAAGGTCACGGATGGCGATCACCCCACTGAGGAGGAAACCATGGACGTTGAAACCCTGGCCGGCCTGCTGCGCGAGGCCGAGGAGCATCACGGGCCCTACGAGGCGGAGGCCCCGAAGCACCATTGGTCCGGGTTCTACGCCGCCTACATCGTCGCGCGCGAGGACGGGCGGACGCCGGATGAGGCGGACGCCGATGCCCGCAAGTACATGGAGGGCGTCCTGGCCAAGCAGGGGGGAGAGGGTTGAGCTACGACTACGACGCCATCGTCATGGGCGCGGGCTCGCCCGGCGAGCACTGTGCGGGACGCCTGGCCGAGGGGGGACTCAAAGTTGCCGTCGCCGAGCGCGAGCTGGTGGGAGGCGAATGCTCCTACTGGGCCTGCATCCCGTCGAAGACGCTGCTGCGGCCCGGCGAGGCCCTCGCCGATGCCCGGGATGCACCCGGCGCGAAGGAGGCGATCACCGGGGAGCTCGACGCCTCGGCCGCCTTCGCCTGGCGCGACTTCGAGGTCTCCGACCACACCGACGACGGCCAGGTCAAGTGGCTGGACAGCGAGGGGATCGACCTGTTGCGGGGAGAGGCCCGGTTCTCCGGGCCGAACACGGTCGCGGTGGGCGACACCGAGAAGACGGCTGAGCACATCGTCGTCGCGACAGGGGCGGATCCGTTCATCCCGCCGATCGACGGCCTCCGCGGCCTCGACGGCATCTGGACCAACCGCGAGGCGACGGCCGCGACCAAGGTGCCGAAGCGCATGGTCATCCTCGGCGCCGGGCCGGTCGGGGTCGAGATGGGGCAGGCGTTCCGGCGCATGGGGGCGGAGGTTGCGCTGGTCGAGGGAATGGACCACGTGCTGCCCAACGAGCCCAAGCCGCTCGGCGAGGCACTGGGCCAGGCGCTCACCGACGACGGCATCGAGCTTCACTTCGGACACCTGGCAGAAGGGGTCACGAAGGAAGGCGATCAGTTCGTCGTCTCCTTCGGGGAGCGAGACGACCTGCGCGGGGACTGCCTGCTGGTGGCCACCGGCAGGCGGCCCCGGGTGGATGGGATCGGCCTGGACGCCGTCGGAATCGAACCCGGCAAGCAGGGCATCGAGGTCGACTCACATATGCGTGCCGGCGAGAACATCTGGGCGATCGGGGACGTGACCGGGATCTGGCCGCTCACCTACGTCGGCAAGTACCAGGGCCGGATCGCCGCGGACAACATCCTGGGCGGCTCCCGCGAGGCGAACTACTCGGCGGTTCCGCGCGTCACCTTCACCGACCCGCAGGCCGCCTCGGTCGGCGACGCGGAGGGACCGCACACCGCGACGGTCCAGATGTCCGCGGTCTCGCGCACGTCGACCTACACCCGCGCGTACGACAAGCACCCCGGCTTCATGACCCTGATCTCCGACGGCGAGCGGATCACCGGCGCTCACGCCCTCGGACCGGATGCCGGCGAATGGCTGCAGCAGGCCACGGTCGCGATCCGCGCGGGGATCCCGCTCGCGGTGATGAACGACGTGATCCAGCCGTTCCCCACCTTCTCCGAGGCTTTCCTGGACACCCTGATGGAACTGACCGCGAAAGCGGCTCGTTAGGCTGGGTGAACGATGCCCGCCTGCACCCACCTCAATCAGATCGAGATCACCGAGCTGCCCGAGTCCGTCGAGGGCTGCGAGGAGTGCCTGAAGACGGGCGACCCGTGGCTCCACCTCCGGATCTGCCTCGAGTGCGGGAAGGTCGGCTGCTGCGACGACTCGCCGAACAAGCACGCCACGGCGCACGCTCACGAAAGCGACCACCCGCTGATCCGCTCGCTCGAGCCGGGCGAGGAGTGGTCCTGGTGCTACGTGGACGACCTCGCGATGGTGATCCCCGAGGTCAAGGGGGAGACCAAGATCCCGCCGTCGCCACTCGGCGGCTAACTCCGGCTACTGCCGGTAGTTCTCGACGGTGCCGGCGTTGCGTCCCTCGGCGTCGTCGGGATTCTGGCCGAACTCCTCCTTCCCTCGCCGCTGGCGGAGCAGGTCCCAGCATTGATCCAGCTCCACTTCAACGGCACGGAGCCGCTCGCGGTCGGACTCGAGTGAATCCTCGTCGTCGCGGTCCTTCTGCTCGCGCTCGCGCAGCTCCTTCTCCTCGCTGACCAGCCTCTCGATTCTCTTGGCAATGCTCTCATCGCTCATGTGGCGAATCCTACGGGGCGGATAGTGTGGAGGCATGAGCGAGGCTGGACAGAGCGAATCCATCACGCCGGAGGGCATCAAGGCGCTCCGCACCGAACTCGAGGAGCTCGAGGGCCCACGCCGCACCGAGATGGCGGCGCGGATCAAGGAGGCGCGCGAGCTCGGCGACCTGAAGGAGAACGCCGACTACCACATCGCCAAGGACGACCAGGGGCATCTGGAGGCGCGGATCAGGCGGCTGCGAGAGAGGCTTCGTAAGGCGACGGTGGTCGAGGCAGCAGACGCCCCGGCTGACTCGTTCGCATTCGGCCGAACCGCCGAGGTCGTCGAGGAGGGCACTGGGAACGTCAACATCTGGACACTGGTCGGGTCCACGGAGGCCGATCTCGGGGCGGGGAAGCTCTCCATCGAATCCCCGGTCGGTCGCGCCCTTCGGGATACGCCGGTGGGGGATGCGGTTCCCGTCGAGACCCCGCGGGGGCAAAAGACCTACCGCGTGCAAAAGCTGATCGAGGGGTTAGGCGGGGCGACGTGACCTCGCAATGGCCTTCCCTCTCATACGAGGGGTGGAGCGCCACCTGCGACACCCTTCACGCCCACACCCAGATTCTGGGGAAGCTCGCAGTCGAGCTGGCTCCTCCGGAACCGCAGCTCCAGCACGCCGCACTCCGCCTCAGCGCACGGGGGTGGGAGACCGCGGTCCTCCCGGCCCCGGACGGCTCCGGTGCGATCGTCGCGGGACTCGACCTGCGGGCGCACGAGGCGTTCGTGGAGCACAGCGACGGACGCGAGACGAGAATCTCACTCGCGCCGAATCGCTCGGTGGCTGAGGTGACTCGCGAGACACTCGAGGCAGTGAAGCGCATGGCCGGCGAGGTCAGGATCAACCCGACGCCTCAGGAGGTTCCGTGGACCGTGCCGCTGGACGAGGACACGGAGCACTCGACGTATGACTCCGATCAGGCGGCGGGCTACTTCACCGCCGCGAGCCAAGCGGGACTCGTTCTGAGCGCCTTCAGGGCGTCGTTTCGCGGACGGTCGACTCCGGTCAACGCGTGGTGGGGGACGTTCGATCTGGCCGTGGCGCTCTTCTCCGGAAAGCCTGCGGAACCCCCTGGCGACGACTTCATCTCGCGCAACGCGGGAGACGCCGAGCTGGTCGAGATCGGCTGGTGGCCGGGCGACAGGAACTATGGCCGAGCCGCCTTCTACGCGTTCGCGCACCCTGTGCCGGATGGGTTTGCGGACGGTCAACTGAGCCCTGAGGCCGCGCGCTGGGACGGCGACCTCGGCGAGTTCGTTCTCGACTGGCAGGACATTCGGGGGGCCCCAGGTCCGGGCGCGCTGGCCCTGGAGTTCGCTCACTCGGCCTTCCGTCACGCCTGTGAGGTCTGCAGATGGGATCCGGTCCTGGCGAGAACCGCCGAGGGTGAGCCTCCACCCGTGAACTGACGGTCACATGTCGGGGAACCGTGCGGAGATGTCTCTGGAGCCCGACCGGACGATCCGGCCGGGCTCCCAGTCTCGTCAGGCTCGGGTCCCAGACGGCTCGTCGGAGCCGAGGACGATGATCCCGTAGACGATCCAGACGCAGAGCACAAAGATCCCGAGCTCCCAGAACGGATGGGAGCCGCCCATCGAAAGCAGCGCGCCGATCGCGCCAAGGCTGCCGCCGATGATCCCGATGATCCGACCCCACACGTTACCGGCCATCAGGGAGAAACCACCCGTGAGCTGGATGACGCCGAGAATCACGAGAACCCAGCCCATGACGTGGAGGTTCGTGAGGATGTACCTCGTGTCGTTGGCGTAGAAGTTCGCGTCACTGATTGCGCCGATCCCGTAGATGATGTTCAGGGTCCCGACGATCAGCAGAAGGACTGCGGCGAACGCAGCCCGGCCTGCACCTCTCATCTGTTGTTCCTCTCTATTGCCGGCTGCCACGCAAGGCGGCCGTGTTCTCGATGGGCGCGCGAATGCGCGTCGCCGGGAACGGTGGCAGCGGGCCGGTGGCCCGGCATCCCCCGATCCGGGTGACTTGGCGATCAGCCGGCAGCGTGCCGGGCATCCCGGCGGGTGCGCCGCTTCTCCTTGAGCTCGGCGCTCCGTTCCTTGGCCTGCTCGTAGGAGCTCTTCACCAGGTCCTTGCCGCCGGACCAGCCGAACACCCAGGAGACCATGATCACCGCGAACACAACGTTCCAGGCCGAGATGATCAGCTGCTGGGAGGCGGAGTACGCGGTCGCATCCTGAGCACTCGCCTGGTTCTTGAGCGCCGCGGTGTTCATCGCCTGGGTGACGCCCACGCCACCGGGCGTCAGCGAGACGCTGTTGGAGATCGAATTGGAGGCGGTGACCGAGGCCACGTTGTGAAAGGTGACCGGGATGCTGTAGGCGCCGAGGAAGACGGCGATGATTCCCAGGCGCGCCAGGTAGCTGCCGAGCTCCGGGAGGGCCACGCCGAGCAGCGTCCTGCGTGGCGAGCGGAGAATCGCGCCGCCGACGAACAGCTGCTCCCGAAGCTTGTGCCACTGCTCGCGGAAGATCCGAGTCGCGAGCACCGCGAGGAAGACCAGGCCCGCCGCGATCGCCACCGCAAGCACCCAATGGTCGGCCAGTCCGCTGAGCTTGATCGAGAACGAGCCGGCGACCGAGAGGAACAGGAACAGGTAGAGGGCGATGTTGAAGATCGAGAAGGGGATCTTCTGGACCGCGATCCCCGACAGCATCGCGGTGAAGGTGGCCCCGGCGATCACCGTCGTGAACATGATCAACATCACCCAGGTGCCGATGTTGGCCGGGAGGAAGCTGTTCATGGCCACCGAGGTCGCATAGGCGGCAACGACCAGTCGCACCGTGATCTCAACCCGCGGATACGCCGCGCGCAGGATGGCCACCCAGGCCACCGCCGCGAGGGTCGTCTGGGCGGTCTGCAGGAGGACCCCAGCGACCACCGCCCAGGCCGGGATCTCTCGGATCTTCCGGAGCAGGGAGCGAATCCAGTCGGAAACCGGGATCCCGAGCAGGTCAAGGACGAACATGAGCAATGCGACGGCGCCCACCCAGATGACGACGCGCACGAGGCGCGCGAGCAGGGCCTCATCGCTGGCGAGGGCTCTGAGCCTGCTTCGCACCCGGCCAACCTACTGCGGTGCGGTATTCCTTCTCGTCACACGCCATCAACCCATGGAGGAATGAATGACCGGCAAGGCTGATTTCACAGAGGAAGAATGGAAGACGGTGCTCGAGGGTCCGCCCAGCGCGGGGCTGATCGTGATCGCGTCCGACCGCGGCGGCTCCATCCGCGAGAGCTTCTCGATGGCGAAGGCCTACACCGAGGCTCGCAAACAGCACGGCGACAGTGAGCTGCTCGATGAGATCGTCACCGCCAAGCCCGAGATGGATCGCACGCGCTACAAGACCCCGGAGGAGCTCAAGGACGGCTCTCTCAAGAACATCACCGACGCAGTCGCCCTGCTCAAGTCGAAGGGCACGGCGGAGGAGCTCGACGAGTACAAGAAGTTCGTCCTCGGGCTCGCGCAGCGCGTCGCGGAGGCCCGCAAGGAGGGCTTCCTGGGCCTGAGCGGCGATCGTGTCAGCGATGACGAGAAGGCGGCGATCGGGGAGATCAGCGGAGCTCTCGGCTGATCGGACCCGCCGGCGATTTCACCCGTAATGAGTGATGCTTCGGATGCGCTCATCCGATTCGATGACCGTGAAGGTCACCAAGGAAAGGATTCGCGATGCCATTGGTTGGAAGAAGAAGGCCACTGATGCGCGCTGCGATGGTCGGCGGCGCCGGCTACGCGGTCGGGAAGCGACGGTCTCAGTCTCAGGAGCACGAGGCACAGCAGGACGCCCAGATCCAGCAGGCCCAGCCCGCCCAAGCACCCCCGCCGTCCGGTGGCGAGATGTCGGAGATGGACAGGATCGATGCGCTCAAGAAGCTCGGCGAGCTGCACGATTCCGGCGTCCTCACCGACGAGCAATTCGAAGCCGAGAAGGAGAAGCTGATCTAAATGGAATTCGGACCTGTACAGCTGCTGGTGGTCGGTTTCGAGGACGGAAAGTTCTCCGGCGAGATCCTCGCGGAGCTCCGCCGGCTCAGGGAGCACGACATCGTTCGCCTGGTCGACCTGATGTTCGTCGCGAGAGGTGATGACGGCGAGTTCGAGGCCGTCGAGCACAGCGATCTGCCCGCCGAGGAGGCGGAGGCGTTCGGCGCTCTGGCCGGTGCGCTGCTGGGTCTCGGCGCGGCCGGTGAGGAGGGCATGGAGGCCGGCGCTGTGGCCGGGGCGGAGGCGGTCGACGAGCGGGGCTCTGTCCTCGACCCCGACGACGTCTGGTACCTGGCGGACGCCATTCCTCCTGGAACCTCGGCCGGCATCGCCCTGCTCGAGCATCGCTGGGCGATTCCCCTCAGAGACGCAATCGAGCGGGCCGGGGGTCACAACCTGGTTGACGCATGGGTGCACCCGAGCGATCTGATCGAGATCGGCGCTCAGGCCGCCAGCTGAATCCGGGCCAGCGGGTGGCGGCGATCGCCGCCCTCGTCCTCGCCCCAGCGGTCCTGATCCTCGCCCTCACGATCGTCGTGATGGAGTTTCCACGCGGCCTGATCGTGCTCGGATGTGTGGCGATCGCAATCGTTGCCGCCCTGTATGGCCTGATGCGCCAGGGCATCGCCCGGCTAATCGGCTTTGGCGTGGCGCTCGTAGCGGTGATCGCCCAGGGCGTGCTGCTCGTCTCCGACGGTGACCACCTCGGTCAGGCGGCCGCGATCGTGCTCGGTCTGGGTGCGGCCCTCTACGCCGCCAGAACGGCCTTTCGTGTCCGGGTCCAACTGCCCCCAGCACCCGCTCCCACCCATCCGGTGCTGCTCTACAACCCGAAGTCGGGCGGTGGCAAGGCGGAGCGCTTCTCGCTCGCCGACGAGGCGGCCAAGCGCGGAATTGACTCCGTCGAGCTCACCCGCGGCGCTGACCTCGAGAAGCTCGTCCGAGACGCGGTTGCGCGTGGCGCCGACGCGCTGGCGATGGCAGGCGGCGACGGGTCGCAGGCGGTCGTCGCGTCCATCGCCTCGGAGCTGGACCTGCCCTACGCATGCATCCCCGCCGGTACCCGAAACCACTTCGCGCTCGATCTCGGTGTCGATCGCGACGACGTAGTCGGTGCCCTGGACGCACTCACTGAGGGTGGCGAACGCCGGGTGGATCTGGCCGAGGTCAACGGCCGTGTCTTCGTCAACAACGTCTCGCTGGGGCTCTACGCCGAGGCGGTGCAGCGCGACGAATACCGCGACGCGAAGCTTCGAACGATTCTGGACACGGTCCCGGAGGCGCTTGGACCCGGGGGCGAGGGGATGGACCTGGCCTGGACTGGGCCGGATGGCGAGCCGGAGCGTTCCGGGGCTGCCCTCCTGATCTCGAACAACCGCTACCGGCTGGGTCAGCCGATCGGCTCCGGCACCCGGCCACGAATGGACGCCGCGGTGCTCGGGATCACGGTGGCCTCCGCGCCACCCGGCGCCGGCTCAGAGCCGCCGCGGAGGCCATGGCGTGAGTGGACCGCCACCGAGTTCGAGATAGATTCGAGCCGGCCGGTCCCCGCTGGTGTCGACGGAGAGGCGATGACACTCGATCCGCCGCTGCGCTTCAGGATCCGCCCGGGCGCACTGAGGGTTCGAATCGCGCCCGCCCATCCGGGCGCCTCGCCGTCGGCCGCCATCCCGGAGCGATTCTGGGACGGCGTGCGCACGCTGGTGGGTGTGGCGGCAGGCCGGGCGCCCGTGCCGGTTTGAGCGCTCGGAATCGAGCAGTAATCAAGCGACGGAAGGAGAAGCGATGGACATCCTGGAGATCGAGCAGAAGGAGACCGTTTCACGCGAGGAGGCCGCCGCGAGACTGAAGCGCTTCGCCGAGATGCTCTCCAAGAACAACGACCTGGAGTTCGAGCGGGGCGGCATGAAGATCAAGGTGCACGTCCCCGACGAGGTGCGGCTCAAGGTGGAGCTCGAGCTTGAGACCGACGAACGAGAGCTCGAGATCGAGCTCACCTGGTGAGGAAGCCCTCCGAATCGACCGCGCTGGAGGAAATGCGGCGCCTGGACGCCGCCGTCTACGCAGCGGTCGCCGAGACCGACACTCCGAAGCTTGACCAGTTCTTCAGCCGTCTGTCGCGTGCGGCTGACTACTCGAAGCTCTCGATCGCAAGCGCGGCGGCGCTTGCGATCGGAGCAGGCCCGGACGGCCGCCGAGCTGCTCTTCGCGGTATGGCGGCTGTCGGGCTGACCGCCGCAGTCGTCAACGTGGCGATCAAGCCGATCTCACGGCGCGCTCGGCCCGACCGGAGGGGCGCCTCCGTCCCGCCCGGCCGACGTGTGCGGATGCCCGGCTCCCATTCGTTTCCCTCCGGGCACACGGCGGCGGCGTTCGCGTTCGCGACCGGGGCGGGACGGGTGCTTCCGTGGACGACCCCACCACTGACCATCCTGGCGGCGCTGGTGGGTTATTCGCGGGTCCACACGGGCGTGCACTATCCGCTGGATGTGGTCGTTGGCGCGCTCTGCGGTGTCACCTTGGCGACGGTCAGCGACCGAGCGCTGGATTTCATCTCAATGAGGTGATCCCGAGGGGCCGATCGTCCCCGACCATCGGTATTCATCCAAGGAAGGAGCTTCAGATGCTGTGGGTCGGACTCGGAATCGTCTACTTCATCCTGCTGGTCACGCTCGGGATCATGTCGATCCGGAAGGGCCATTGGGTCATGTTCCTGCTGGGCATCCCGTTCCCGGTGTTCTGGTTGATCGGGGCCATGATGGCGCCGCGCGGCGGGGCCGCCGAGGCGTACTGATTCCGGGCGGAGGCTGGCTGACCCGGCCCGAGCGGCCGGGTCAGAGCAGCTCGATCGTGCCCTTCACGATCAGAAGCGCTCCGATGATCAGTGCTCCGCGGAAGGCCAGGACCTTGGAGTTGCGGTTGAACCAGGCCTTGAACCGGTCGACCGCGTCCGGAGTCCACTCGGGCGCAAAGGTGAAGGCGAGCAACGGGACCTCCAGCAAGGCGAGCATGATCACGTTGAAGCCGAGGACCATCGCGACGGTCGCGGCCACGCTCGCGTCCTTGTCGGCGATGTGGCCCAGGCCGATGATGTAAGAGGCGCCGGGGAGAGTCAGCAGCGCACCGATGACGAAGGTCGTTTTCGCCGTGCCCTCGCTCAGTTTCTGCTGCCACTTCGGCGGTCCCTTGTCCTTCTTCTTCTCCTCGCGCCGACGGCGACGCTCGGCGAGGCGACCGGTCTCCTTAGGAACGTGGCCGGGACGAATCAGGTAGGCCACCAGGAGCAGCAGGCCGCCGAGCGTCAGATCCATGGCCGGGCTGAGTGTTGACTGCGCCGTGCTGGTCGCTCCCGAGGATCCGTCGACCGCGAACACGATCACCATGCCCAGGGTCAGGCTCGTGAACAGCGCGCCGCACAGGTATCCGAGCAGCAGGCGCTTCGGATGGTCGAGCAACAGCATCACGGTGGTCGCTCCGAGGAGGGTCGGGTTGAACGCCGCGGTGAACGCCCAGAAGATGATGGTGTCCATCTCAGCCCGCCGTCGCCGGATCGGAGGATGTCACGCGCGCGTCGAGTGCCTGGACCGTCAGATAGGCCACCACCACTCCCACGATGATCAGCGGGCCTGAGCCGATCCCGGTGTGCACTGTGAAGAGCGTGGCGAGGACGACGGCGGACAGCGGCAATCTGAGCACGGCGACCACCGCCGCCCCCAGGCCGACCGCAACGGCGGGTGTCAATGCGAAGCCGGGAAGCTGGGCCGCCATCAGGCCGGCGGCCGCACCGAGGAACATCGCCGGAAAGGTCGGGCCCCCACGGAAGGTGCCGAGGGAGATGCCGTACGCGAGGCCCTTGAAGGCGATCAGCAGGGCGAGTGCCGACAGGGACCAGGAGCCCGGGTTGTCCACCAGCGGCCCGATCGCGTCCTGACCGGAGAAGAGAACCTGGTTGACGCCGTGGTCGGCCGTCTGATGGAAGGCGATTCCAAGACCCGCGACGAGCAACCCGACGATGGGGAGCACGATGAAGGGCCTCGGAGTCGCGATGCGCTGCGCCTCTCGGGCCAGGCGAAAGATCATGAAGGTGACCACCGCGATCACGGCAGCCAGCGGGATCGTCCAGAGGAAGTCGACGAAGTCAGGCCTGGCAAAGGCAGGCAGGTGGAGGGGGCTGAGCGAGATGTCGGCCGTGCTGAGACCCGTCAGCGATCCCATCCCGATCGAAACCAGCGAGCCGATCCCGGCGGCGAGCAGGCCCGGAATCAGGACCAGCCGCATCTGCGATCCCCCGAGCGCGGCCGCCTCGATCAGGATCACGGCCGCGATGATCGGCGACCCGAACAGAAATGACACGGCGGCAAAGGTCGCGGAGGTGGCGAGCAACGTGCCGAGCTGGGGCGGCGCATCCGGGCGGATCGCCCGGACCATGAGGAACCCGAGGCCGCCGCCGAGCGCAATCAGGGGTGCCTCTGGGCCGACCACCAGCCCGAGTCCGATCGAGGCGATGGCCGCAAGCAGCACGCCGGGAAGGTCGACGGGCTGGGTGGGGGAGGCCTTGAGACCCTCGGCCGGGACGTGCCCCCCGTTGCCCGGCAGGCGTGCGATCGCGAAGGCGGTGACCACCCCGGCGAACGCCAGCACCGGTAGATACCACCACAGCGGCGCCCCGTGGTCATAGCCGATGTCATGGGGGATGTCGGTGAACACCCACTGCTGGATATAGAAGATCAGCTCGAGGAAGCACCACGCCGCGAGCGAGGCGATCACCCCCACGATCGCCGCGAGAACGAGCACGGCGACGAAGGATTTGCTGCGCAGCGTCGAGGCGGGGTCCGGCCCGGCCGGCTCGTCAACCACCGGTGAGCCGGCCCGATCCGCGGAGGATTCCGGCAACCACGCCCGTGATCCAATCATCCGAGGCGGCGCCGGTCATCACCCGAACGGGATGACGCCTCGGCACCGGGTGCCTAGGTAGTCACTACTGAGGAGTGGCAGGAGCTTTACCCGGATACCACCCCTCGGGCGGAGAGTAGGGTGCGTGTCCACTCGCGCAAGAGCGCGTACGAGACTGGGAGGGACCGCCCGTGCGTGTCCTCCCGAGGATCGCGATATAGGGGAATGACCTCGACAAGCCGGGAAGGTGATGTGAGAGCCCTGACGCATGACCGGACCGCGCCCCGCGTTGGCCTCCCGGGACGCCTGGACCTCATCCCCCGGCCACAGCTCGTCACGCGGCTGCGTGAGGCCAACGGGTACCCACTGGTGCTCATCACCGCCCCGGCCGGATACGCGAAGAGCAGCCTGCTGGCCCAGTGGGCGGAGGAGGATGGTCGCCCGTTTGCGCTGGTGACCCTGAGCTCACGCGACGACCATCCATCACGCCTGCTGAATCGCCTGGTACAGACGCTCGACTCAGTGAGCTCGGGGGGACACCCCTTCGTCGTCGCGATCGATGAAGCCGACGCTCTTCGCACCAAGGGCGCGCTGACGGCGCTGGGGAACTCGATTGCATCCCTACCACCAGAGGGCCAGATCGTCCTCGTCTCGCGCCGCGAGCTCGCCCTGCCCCTGGGCCGAATGCGCGCGCATCGCCAGGTATTCGAGCTCACCCGGCGGGATCTGGCCATGAGCAGAATCGAGAGCGAGGCGCTGCTGCGGACGATCGGGCTTCGCCTCAGCTCCGACGAGATAGAGACGTTGTACGAGCGGACCGAGGGCTGGCCGGCTGCGCTCTACCTGGCGGGACTGGCGCTCGGAGACAGGGAGGGCACGCCGGTCGACGCTGCCCACTTCGGCGGCGACGACCGCTTCGTGGCCGACTACATGCGGGACGAGTTCCTCGCGGGCATTTCGGTCGCCCGACTCAGATTCCTGATGCGGACCTCGATTCTCGAGGACCTCGCCGGCAAGGTCTGTGACGAGGTTCTCGAGAGGACGGGATCGGGCAGAGTCCTGCGCGAGCTCGCCCGGTCGAAGCTTCCACTCGAGCCGTTGGATCACGCCGACGGCACCTATCGCTACCACCCTCTCTTCAAGCAGACATTGGCCGCGGAGCTCCATCGCCGGGAGCCCGAGCTCGAATCCGATCTTCACCGGCGCGCCAGCGACTGGTACGCGGAGCACGAGCGCTTCGAGGAGGCCATCGATCACGCAACGGCTGGCGGAGATGAGAAGCGGGCCGCCCAGCTGATCTGGGCGCGCGCCGCCCCGTATCTCGCAGTGGGAGACCGCGACGACCTGCGCCGCTGGCTGGGCCGCTTCAGCGACAGAAAGCTGGCGCGCTCCGCCCAGCTTGCACTCACGACTGCGCACCTCTACCTGGCGCTCGGGGACGGGGACCACGCCGCGCACTGGTCATCGGTCGCCCAGGAGGCGTTCGACGAGGTGGCGCTTGATGACGCCGACCTGGAGGCCGACCTGCTCATTCTGAAGGTGACCCTGCCGGCCGATGGAATCGTGCAGATGGGGGTCGACGCGACCCGGGCCGGCGAGCTCCATCCTCCCGAGAGTCCCTGGCGCGCGATGTCGTACTTCTACGCGGGCGTCAGCCGCTACCTCGCGGACGACACCGGCGGCGCCAGGGAGCTGTTCGAGGAGGGGGCGCGCAAGGGGTCGGCCACCGCGCCGATAGCGCAGGTCTTCTGCCTCGTCCAGCTGACCTTTCTCCATCTGGATAGAGACGACTTCGAGGGTGCGCTCCGTGTCGTCGCCCAGGCCAGGGAGCAGTTGGAGCGGTTCCGGCTCGGCGAATACCCGATTCTCGCCTTCTTCTTCGTCGCGTCCGCGCTGACCCGTGCTCGCGAGGGGCGCATCGAGGAGGCGGCAGCCGACAGCAACCGTGCCAAGAAGATGCTCGACCGCCTCGATGGCTTTCCCGACTGGTACCAGGGACAGGCGCGGATCCAGCTGGCCCGCGCCAGCCGGCTCCTGGACGATTTGCCCGCAGCCACTGCCCTGCTCGCCGAGGCCACCGAGTTCGCTGACCGGCTTGACGACGCACCCGCGCTCAGTCGCTGGCTGTCAGAGGCCAAATCGGCGACTGCCGCGATGGCCGGTGGCGAGGCGCGGTCGGAGCTGACCCCAGCGGAGCTCAGGACGCTCAGATTCCTGCCGAGCCACCTCTCGTTCCGGAAGATCGCCGAGCAGAGCTTCGTGTCGCCCAACACGGTGAAGACGCAGGCGCAGGCCATCTATCGCAAGCTGGATGCCACCTCTCGGGGGGAGGCCGTCGAGCGTGCACGCGATCGCGGTCTGCTTCAGGATGTGTCCCATGGCTGATCCCCTGACCACGGCCGAGAGCGAGGCGAAGGGCAAAGCGTCTCGTCGCAAGACTCCACGGTCGTCGCTCGGGCCTTGGGAGTCGCCGGGCAAGCGCGCCGACCCGCTCAAGATCCTTGAGCGCCAGGACAAGACCCGCGTCGAGGAGCTCGTCCCGATTCGGCACGGGCGGATGGGCGCGTCAGCATTCACCTTTTACCGGGGCGCGGCCGGAATCATGGCCGCCGACCTTGCGGCGTCTCCTCGCACCGACATCACCGTTCAGCTCTGCGGCGACGCCCACCTCTCCAACTTCGGAGTTTTCGCCGCCCCTGATCGGCGCCTTGATCTTCGACATCAACGACTTCGACGAAACCCATCCGGGACCGTTCGAATGGGACGTCAAGCGCCTCGTCGCCAGCTTCGCGATCGGCGGACGCGACCTCGGTTTCAAGGAGCGGGATCGGCGCGCCGCTGTTGCGGACGTCGTAGGCGAGTACCGGCAGGAGATACGCAGGCTGGCCGCGATGCGCACGATCGACGTCTGGTACGAGCGCCTGGACATCTCCGTCCTCGAGCAGTACCGCTCGCAGGTCAAGCGCAAGGCGGCCAGGAACTACGACAAGAACGTCGCGAAGGCGGAGAGCAAGAACAGCCTCCGGGCGTTCGCGAAGCTCACGCAGTCCGTCGACGGCGAGCTGCGAATCGTCAGCGACCCGCCCCTGATCACTCCTGTCGAGGATGTCTTCAAGGGCGCTCCATCCGGCGAGATCCAGCGTCGCCTGCTCGAGCTGATCGCCGAATACCGCAAGACGCTCGACGGCGACGTCCGGCACCTCGTCGAGAGCTACCGCTACGTCCATGCCGCGCGGAAGGTCGTGGGAGTCGGCAGCGTCGGGACGCGAGCCTGGATCGTGCTCCTCCTCGGCCGGGACTCGGACGACCCGCTCTTCCTTCAGGTGAAGGAGGCGGAGAGCTCGGTCCTCGAGGGGGCCGCCGGCAAGAGCAAGTTCAAGCAGCAGGGCAGGCGTGTCGTCGAGGGTCAACGGCTCATGCAGGCGGCCAGTGACATCTTCCTCGGCTGGATCTCCGGGACCGATCCGGACGGTGTCACGCGTGACTTCTACGTCCGCCAGCTCTGGGACGGCAAGGGATCTGCCGAGATCGAGCGGATGACTCCCGTGACGATGGGACTCTACGGAAAGCTCTGCGGGTGGACGCTGGCACGGGCGCACGCTCGGTCAGGTGACAGGCTGGCGATTGCCTCCTATCTCGGCAAGGGGGATTCCTTCGACCGCGCGATGGGCGAATTCGCCGAGGCCTATGCGGACCAGAACGAGAGCGACTACAAGGAGTTCGAGGCCGCCGTCAAGACGGGCCGCCTGAAGGCCGTCAGCGGTCTTTGACCCCGGCGAGGCGCCGCTCAAGGAAGCTGCGCTCGGCGTCGGAGTGGACCAGTTGGAGCGCCCGCTCGTAGGCGTCTCGAGCCTCGTCCAGACGGTCGGCACGGCGCAGCAACTCGGCGCGGGTTGCGTGGAGGTAGTGGTAGTCATCGAGGTCCAGGTCATCCACCAGCGCGAGGGCTGCCGCCGTGTCGCCGGCCTCCGCGATCGCGGCCGCCCGGTTCAGCTCCACCACGGGGGACGCGGTCAGCCGCGCCAACTCGCCGTAGAGGGCGGCGATCTGCGGCCAGTCCACCTCCTCCTCCGTATGGAGAATGGCGATGGCGGCCTGCAGCACGTACGGGCCACGGCCACCGAGCGCCATCGCCCGGTCGAGGGCGGTCCGCGCCAGGTCGAGCTCCGCGCTGTCCCATAGCGAGCGGTCCTGATCGCCGAGCAGCACCAGTTCGCCCTCCGCAAACCGCGCCGCACTGCGCGCGTCGTTGGCCAGCATCAGCGCGAGCAGGCCGAAGACCTCCGGCTCGTCCGGCATGAGCTCGGCGAGCGAGCGAGCGATGCGGATCGCCTCGGCGGCGAGATCCCCGCGGCCCCCGTAGCCCTCGTTGAAGATCAGATAGATGACGGCCAGCACTGCGGCGAGCCGGTCCGGGAGAAGGTGGGGCGGAGGGACACGGAACGGGATCCCGGCGGCCTCGATCTTGCGCTTGGCCCGAACCAGCCGTTTGGCCATCGTCTCCTTCGGCACGAGGAAGGCCCGGGCGATTTCCTCCGTGGTCAGCCCACCCAGTGTCCGCAGCGTGAGCGCGACCTGGCCCTCCAGTGCGAGTGCCGGATGGCAGCAGGTGAAGACCAGCTCGAGCCGCTCGTCGGGAATCGTCGTCTCATCCGGCATTTCGTCCTCCGTCGCCTCGGGCAGGTCGAGCAGCTTGGTCTTCTCGGCGAGTGTCCGGTCGCGTCGGATCCGGTCTATCGCCCGGTTCCGCGCGGTCGTCACGAGCCAGGCCCTCGGGTTGTCGGGCGTCCCGTCCCGGGGCCAGCGCTCGGCCGCGATCGCGAACGCCTCCTGAGCGGCCTCCTCGGCGAGCTCGAAGCTGCCGAGGAAGCCGATCAGGTTGGCGAGGACCCGGCTCCACTCGTCTCGGAAGACCTGGTCGAGGATGGCTAGTACTCCTTGGCCACCGGCCGAATCTCGATCGCGCCTCCGGAGCGTGCCGCCGGAATGCGAGCCGCGAGCTCGATTGCCGCATCGAGGTCGTCGGCCTCGAAGGTGAGCCAGCCGCCGAGCGCCTCCTTGACGGACACGAACGGGCCGTCGGTGGTCAGGGTCTCGCCGTCCGCAACGCGAACGGTCGTCGCGGTCTCGGGCGAGTCGAGTCGCAGGTTGTTCGGGGTGACGCCGGGCGTCTCGTTGACCGCGCCGTAGCCCGCGAACATCTCCTTCTGCTCCTCCTCGGAGAGCTCGTTCCAGGCGTCGGTCCCGGGGACCGGGGTGGTTCCCTGATGAATCAGAAGCACGTACTTCATGGCTACCTCCTGGTGGGTGGTTTGCCTCAGAGACGATCAACGGAGGCGGAAATGGACACCCGCAGGAGATTTAGCGGAATTCGCTCAGTGGGTGACGCTGGTCTTGACGAGCTTCCGCTCGGATTCGCTGACCGGACCCTTCTTCTCCAGGGTCTTCATCGCGTCCGCGATGTCGTCCACCAGCCGGTCGACCAGTGAGCGGCTCAGGTTGACCTTCACCAGCGCCCGCATCATCTTCACGTCGTGCGCGTCCGGCGGCATCGTGTAGGCGGGGACCATCCAGCCGCGCTCGGCCGAGAGCTGGAAGGCGATGTCGAACTCGTCGTAGGCGTGCTTCTCCGCGAGATTGAACGCCACCAGAGGAAGCGTCTCCTCGCCCTCGCCGATGATCTGGAACGGTCCCATGCCCTTGAGATCCTTGGCGAGTTCCTGCGCGTTCTCCTGCATGATCTCCATGATCAGCCGGTACCCGGCCTGGCCGAAGCGAATGAAGTTGTAGTACTGCGCCAACACCATCGCGGACCCGGTTGAGAAGTTGAGGGTGAAGGTCGCGTCGGTCTTGCCGAGGTAGTTCTCGTAGAAGACGAGGTCCTCGGCGAGGTCGGACTTCTCGCGGAAGATCAGCCAGCCGATCCCCGGGTACACCAGGCCGAACTTGTGCCCCGAGGCGTTGATCGAGCGAACCTGCTCGAGGCGAAAGTCCCACTTCGAGTCGGGGTAGAGGAAGGGCCAGACGAAGGCGCCGCTGGCACCGTCGATGTGCAGGGGGATATCGATGCCCTTCTCGTTCTTGTGGTCGAGCAGCAGCTTGTTGATGCCGACGACATCGTCGGCGTGACCGGTGAACGTGGTTCCGACCACAGCCGCCACGCCGATCGTGTTCTCGTCGAGGTGAGGCTCGATGTCCTCTGGGCCGATCGTGTACTTGCCGGCCTGCAGCGGGACGATTCGCGGCTCGACGTCGAAGTAGCGGCAGAACTTCTCCCAGACCACGTGCACGTCGCCGCCGAAGACGAGGTTCGGCTTGTCGGTGGCCTTGCCGTCTGCCTCCCGTCGCTTCCGCCAGTTCCACTTCAGCGAGAGCGCGCCGAGCATGATCGCCTCCGAGGACCCCTGCGTTCGCGCCCCGGTCGTCTCGCCCGGGGCGTTGAACAGCGCGGCGAGCATTCGAATACAGCGCTGCTCGATCTCCGCGGTCATCGGGTACTCGGCGTGATCGATGAAGTTCCGGTGCAGGTTCTCCTCGATCACCAGGCGTGCCTCGGGCTCCATCCAGGTGGTGACGAAGGTCGCCAGGTTCCTCTCGGGGATTCCCTCGACGGCGAGCTCCTGCTCGACGAGGCGCATCGCGGCGATCGAGTCCATCGCGTGCTCGGGAATCGCCTCCTGAGGGGCGTCCTCCACCAGCCAGGCGCCGCGCGGCTCCTCCTTGAACTCGTCCAGGAGCTTGCTCAGCTTGTCTTTGGAGGTCGCCATCAGCCGTTCGATCCCCGAGCGCTCCTCGCGACGCTCAGCAGACAGAGCAACACTGTCAGATCTATGAGCAGGAGGGCGATCGCGATGGCCGGGGAATCGGGGAAGAACATGATCGCCGCCACGACGTGGCCGGCGACAGAGAGCATTCCGACCACGAGCGCCCCGAGCTTGCCCAGCAACACTCCGGGAGCGGCCGCGAGCTGGATCAGCGCGACGATCAGCATCAACCAGCCTTCCGGACGCGTGTCGCCGACAAGCCAGGAGGCAGTCGTGATGAAGATGTGCGAGCCGGCGAGCACCGAGATCGCATAGAAGAGATTGAGCAGGCCGATGGTGAGCAGCCAGCCGCTTGGGATTGCGGCCTCCGCCACGACGGGGATTCGAGGGCGTGCCGTGTACTGGAAGTTGTTCGGGTTGGCTGTCGCTGCGTGCAAGGTGGGGCCTCTGATCCGTGCGAAGCCAACCCGATCGAGGCGGTCCCGTCGTCATCCCGATCGGGTGAAATCACGACCCTCAGCTTTGCTCCGCGTGGATCTCCTCGTCCCCTCCGACCACGAGGCCCAGCGATTTAAGCTCCCGCTGCGACTTGCCCGGGAGCTTCCGGCCCAGCATCGGGCGCCCGTCGTCATGGACGTAGACGCCGCTGGGCTCCTTGGCAAGCGGTTCCTCCCAGCCGCGGTAGAGGGCCACGACGCGGAAGGCGTAGCCGATCGCGAACGCTATCCCGACCGAGAGGTAGATCGAGGCGCCGAGGTCGTCGGCGACCAGCCACACCAGGCCGGTCAGGATCGCGGTCGCCACGAACCATTCGCCACGGACGAACTGCTTGGGTGCACCTCGCAGGTGAGATCGATGTACCAGCGCCCGGCTGTCGGGCCGATCACGGCGAGTGCGAGGACGATGTAGGCGGGGTTTGTCAGAGCCGCCGGGACCTCGTTGGCAAACACGTCCCTCGTCATGCCGCCGCCCAAGCCCATCAGCAGCGCCATCAGGATGATCCCGACGACCGTCCAGTTCTTGTAGTGGTCGGGTCGTCGACAGAGTCGGCGAGTGTGAGGTGGTCAATCGCCGGGCTCACCTCAGCCGGGGGAGGGATGGGGCGGGGCGGATCCGGCCGGAGGGGGTGTGAGGGCAGGCGTCGCCTGCTCGGACTCGCCCTTCGCTGGTGACGTCGGGCCCTCGCCGGCGTCCTCGTGCGCGTATTCCGCCAGCAGCCGCTTCTCGTCGTCCCTCTTCGGGAAGAGGAAGAAGACGATCACCGCCCCGAGCAGGACGGCGATGATCCCGGCCAGGTACGCCCACTCATCGCCCTTGAGGAAGGAGCTCTGGGCGGCGGCGATGATGTTGTCCTGGGTCGACGCCGGGTACTGCTTGGCCAGATCGGTCGCGCTCGAGAACGACTTGGTCAGCTCGCTCTGGACGTTGTCGCTGACGTCCTTCCCGGAGGCGGTGATCGCGGCGCCCGCCGCGGACGCATAGCCGGCGGTCAGGAAGATCCCCATGATCGACTGCAGGATCGCCCCGCCGAGGTCTCGCTGGAGATCCGCCGTCCCGGAGGCCATCCCGACCCGTCTCACGGGCACAGAGCTCGTCAGCGAGTGCGACGCCGGGGTGCCCGCGAGGCCCACGCCGATGCCGACGAAGCTGTACCCCAGCGCCACCTTCCAGTAGGGGATGCCCTGCTTCCAGAGCACCAGCATGGTTGTGAAGCCGAGCAGGACAAAGACGTAGCCCAGCAGCAGCGTGACTCGGGCGCCGCGGCTCTCGACGAGCTTCGCCGAGCGCGGCGCCACCAGGATCATGAAGACGGCGGCCGGCAGGATCGCCGCTCCGGCGCCCACGGTCGAATACCCGAGCACGTTCTGCAGGAACTGCTGCCCGATGTACATCGAGCCCATCAGGGAGCCGAAGACGATGATTCCCGCCACCGCCGCGACCCAAAACGTTCGTCTCCGGGCCACGTGCAGGTCATAGAGCGGGTTGGACGCCCGGTGCTGCCGGATCAGGAAGGCGATCAGGGCCGCGGCGGAGACCAGGAAGAGCCCGAGCGCGGCGGTTTGGGCGTTCGGCACGACCACGAAGTTGATCGCGAGGATCAGGGCCCCGACCATGAAGATCGACAGCACCCCCCCGATGTTGTCGACCTGCTCGGTGGTCTCGTTGACGTGTGCGGGGACGAGCTTCAGGGCCATCAGCAGCGCGATGACGGCGAGCGGGAGGGTGAGCAAGAACGGCGAGCCCCAGTTGAAGTTCTCGAGGAGCACCCCGGACAGCAGAGGGCCGAGCGCGGTGAGCCCGCCCCCGGTCGCGGCCCAGAGCGCGATCGACCTCGTCCGCGCCGGCCCAGACCAGAGCGCCGTAATCAGCGCGAGCGTGGTCGGGTAGGCCATGCCGGCGGCTAGGCCTCCGATGATCCGCGCGGCGATCAGCACCTCGATCGAGGGCGCGAAGGCGGCCAGCAGGTCCGCCGGGATCGTCACCACCATGCCGATGATCAGCAGCATCTTGCGCCCGTAGCGGTCCCCGATCGCGCCGAAGTAGAGCACCGAGCAGGCCAGTCCGAGCGAGTAGCTGACCGCGACCAGGTTCAGCTCGGTCTGTGACGCGTCGAAGTGGAGGCCGATGTCCGGGAGGGCGACGTTTGCGACCGCCAGGCCGAGGTTGGCGACCGCCGCGACGGCGATCAGCGCGGCGAGGACCCAACCGGCCCCATCGGGCGAGGTCGAGCGAGAGGCGTCCGAAGCCTGGCCAGCTCCCGGATTGTCGGTCCGCGAAGAGGTCACGCTCGGCCAGCTTCCCTGGGCGACTTCAAGATTGCACCACAGATCCCTCGCCGTCGGCGGGATACGCCCAGCGGTCGTCGCTACCCATCAGAAACGAGCCGCCTTCGATCAGCGCCATGTCCTCCGACGGCCGGGCTTCGGTGCCGGCAGCGACTGTCACGGTCCGCTTGGGCGGAGCGTCATGCTCCGCGTTCGGCGCGCAGCACGGTGCTCTCATCGAGGCCGACTGCTCAGCGTCCGCTCGGTCCTTCACCGAACTGAGCGTACTCTCGGGAGGGATCGTCGTCTCTCTCGCCAGTGGCCTGCTCTGTGCCGTTCGGGTGCCGGAAGCGGGGGGCGCCCTTCACCCACAGCCTCAGCGCCTGCCCGTAGATGCGCGCCAGCGTCATCACGGTCATCGGCGGATAGCGGAGCAGCAGGCCGGTCATGGCCCTCCTGGTGATCTCCCGCCGGCGCATCGCGAGCTGCGCCGAGAACACCGGCACCTCGGCCTCGAAGCTCGTGATCCGCACGGCGAGGTGTGCGCCCGGTGGCGTCACTGAGATCTCGTAGCGCTGGTCCATCGGCTCGAAGGGTGAGACGTGCATGTCCTTTTGGAATGAGCCCACAATCGGCGCGCCGCCGGCGCTCTCGCCGTCGAGGACGTAGGCAGTGCTCTCACCCCAGGGTGTGTTCGTCACCTCGGCGATCACCGCCTCGATGGAGTCGCCGCCTTCGCCGTGCAGGAAGAAGAACGACACGGGGTTGAACCCGACCCCCAGATACCGGGGGTTGGCGAGCAGCCGCACGGCTCCCGCCGGCCGGCGCCCGACGCGCGTTGCCGCCAGATCGCGAGCACTCTCGGCGAGTCGGGGGGAATCCCCGCCGAGATAGTCCTCGCGATGGAAGCGCGCGGGCGCCGGTCGGCGGGCCGACCAGAGCGGGATGGGGTCGAGGAGCTCGGGAAGCTCGTCGAGGTCGAAGAGGGGCATGAACAGGCGGTAGCGGAACCCATGCGGGCTCCGGCCAAGCCGCCGGTGAGTCACCCAGCCCTCGTAGATCGCGGACGCGGTCATGCCGCGCGGGCAAGCTCTTGGACCTCCGCCCTCACCGGCGCCGCCTCGCGGCCGGGCAGAGGCGCATCGATGGGCCCGCGCCCGCCGAGCGCCTGCGAGACCCGCAGGGCAGACCAGACGCCGTCCTCATGGAAGCCCCATCTCCAGTACGCCCCGCAGTAGTGGGTGCGCCCACGGCCCGAGATCTCCGGCCAACGCGACTGGGCGGCGACACCCTCCGGGGTGAAGACCGGGTGGGCATAGTCGATCACGCGGATCACGCGCCCCGGATCGATCGCCTCGGTTCGGTTGAGGGTGACGAGCAGGTCGCGGTCGGCCCCGAGGGACTGCAGGCGGTTCATGTCGTACGTCACCGTGGTGCGGCCGGCCGGCCGCTCGGTGAGGTGGTAGTTCCAGCTCGCCCAGGCTGAGCGGCGCCGGGGCATCAGGCTGGCGTCGGTGTGGAGAACGGCCTCATTCCGCTGGTAGGGGATCGCCCCGAGGACGGCGCGCTCGGCCGCTGTCGGATCGCCGAGCATCCGCAGGGCCTGATCCGAGTGCGTGGCGATCACCACCTCGTCGAAAATCTCGAGCTCTCCCTGGATCTCCAGGCTCACGGAGTCGGCGTGACGGTGGATGCGGCGCACGGGGGATCGGAGGTGGACGCGGCCGCGGAGCGGGGCGATCAGCGCCTCGACGTATCGCCGCGCGCCTCCCGGGATGGTGCGCCACCGGGGACGTCCCACCAGCTGGAGGACCCCGTGGTTCTCGAAGAACGTGGCCAGGAAGGCCGTCGGGAAACGCCAGAGCTGCTCTGGATCCGCTGACCAGACCGCCGACACCTGTGGCACCAGGAGGCGCTCGATGAAGTAGTCGGAATAGCTGCCCTCGGCCAGGAAGCGCCGGAGCGATGGGCCGTCCGAAGGCGCGCCGATGAGGACGCGGGCATCGCGATTGAAGCGGACGAGGTCGAGCAGCATGCGACGAAACCGGCGGTCGAGGAAATGGTCCGGTCTGGCGAGGAGACCGCGGGTCGCCCATTCGAAATCCCCCCGGCCGTCCGAGACCGAGAAGCTCATGCTGGAAGGCTGGCTGGGAACGCCGAGCTCGGACAACAGCCGTTCGAAGTTCGGGTAGTTGCGGTTGTTGAACACGATGAAGCCGGTGTCGACCGCGACGGCGCCATTCGTGGTCTCGACGTCGATGGTGTTTGTGTGACCGCCGGGATGGCCGCCGGCCTCGAACAGGTGGACGTCGTGCCCCGCGGCGTGGAGCTCGGCGGCCGCGACGAGCCCGGACACCCCGCCGCCCACCACCGCGATGCGCTTCGGCACGAGAGGCCCGTTCATTCGGACACGCCGACCGGCGGCGCTTCCGTCATCGGGACCGCCAGTCGCCTGCGCAGGCCCTCCTCGGCGTTCTTGCCCAGGCGCGCGAATGCGAGCCGGAGCGGCGGATCGAGCAGGCGCCTCGGACCCCGAAGCTCAAGCGACGCTCTCCAGGCCACGCTCGAGCCCGAGACGGTCGGAAGGATGATGGCCTCGTCCGCGATCGACATGGCGTGGGTCTCGGCCGCGAAGACGAGACGATGCGGCGGCTCGGCCACGACCGTCTCGTAGGGGAGCGTCACGGTCTGGCCGAGGAAACGGACGTCGAGCTCGTATCGGGTTCCCACCAGGCCCGGTTCGCCCGCGACGAGGCGGGCTCCCTCGACGCTCGGATCCCATTCGGCGATCGAGCGCAGATCGGCGAGGTAGCGCCAGACGTCGTCGGGCCTGTTCTCGGTTGTCAATGTCGCTGAGTAGCGGGCCATCGGGCCCTCCTTCTTCTTCGGGTTTCAGACGGCCGCCGCGGATCGCGGAGCCTGGTTCGAAAGTGCTGAGAGCCGTTCGCAGGAGTCCCAGAGCAGGCGGCGCTCGGACTCCGTCTCGCGGGTCCGGGGCAGTCGGTGCTGGGGCCGGCGAATCCGGTCGTGCCAGAACGCGCCGCCGTAGGAGCGGGGGAGGGGCGACGTGGCGAGCCAGACGATCGTGTCGGCTCCCTCGTGCGGTGAGCGCAGCGCGGGGCGCAGCAGCCGCTCGAATCGCGGCAGCGATCGGCGCAGCCCCGGCGTCGCCACCCAGCCGGGGTGCATGGAGTGAAAGAGGAAGCCGTCCGAGCCGTGATGCTCCGCCCAGAGCCTGGCGAGAATCACCTGGATCCGCTTGGTGTGTGCGTACGCGCGAGATCCGTCGTATGGCTCGCGCCGGAGCTCGAGGTCGCCGGCCCGCAGGCGGGCGGTGTACATGCCGCCCGAGGAGACCGCGATCACGCGGGGGGTCTCGGTGGCAGCCAGAGCCGGGAGGAGCAGGGAGGTGAGCAGGAACGGGCCGAGGACGTTGGTGGCGAAGGTGAGCTCGAAGCCCTCCTCGGTCTCCTCTCGCGATGGGGAGAGGACCCCGGCGTTGTTGACCAGGACATCCAGGCTCCCGCGGCGTGCCAGGAAGCTCTCGCTGAAGCGCCGGACATCGGCCAGCTCGGAGATGTCGCACGTCTCCGGATGAAGGCGGGCCCGGGCGCCGGGCACGCGGGTCTCAAGGCGCCTGACCGCGTCCCGGGTCTTTTCGGGATCGCGGCCGAGCAGGTGCACCGTGGCGCCGGCCGCCAGCAGCCCCTCGGCCGCCGCCTCGCCGATGCCGGATGACCCGCCGGTGACCAGGGCTGTCTGGCCGTGGAGCGATCCGGCGATCGCGCCCGGCCAGCTCAGCCCGCGGAGCCTGTAGCCGAGCCGCGAATAGCCCGGGAGGACCGCGAAATCGAGGCTCCGGTCGAGGGCGCGGCTGCAAGCTGTTTGTCGAATGGTTGTCAAGGTTCTGTCTAAGGTAGGAGGCGTGGCTTATAGCAGGTGCATGCGCTACTGTCCAGAGTCCGTCTAATGTTTGTCCCAGCCAGATGACGCCCGATACCGGTCCGCGCCTTCGCATCGGCGAGCTCAGCCGCCGCACCGGCGTGCGCGCTGACACGCTCCGGGCCTGGGAGCGGCGCTACGGGCTGCTGCGCCCGGAGCGAACCGAGGGCGGCTTCCGTCTGTACGGCAGCGGGGACGAGGCCCGTGTACGGGCGATGACGGCGGGAATAGAGGCAGGAGTGTCGGCGGCTGAGGCAGCCCGGCAGGCCATGGGATCAGCGCCTGCGTACGAGGCCGCGGCGCACGACGGCTCGGGAAATGAGCGGCTCACCGCCAACGCGGACGCTCTTCGCGTAGCCCTCGAGGCCTTCGACGACTCCGGCGCCAACGCCATTCTCGACGAGGCCCTTTCACGGCTGACGCTCGAAGCGGTCGCGGAGGGTGTCGTCCTGCCCGCAATGCGGGAGATCGGGAATCGCTGGGAGCGCGGTGAGGTCAGCGTCGCACAGGAGCACTTCGCCACCGGTGTCATTCGCGGCAGGCTTCTCTCGGCCGCGCGCAACTGGGGCGCGGGCGCGGGCCAGCTGGCGCTGCTGGCCGCTCCGCCCGGAGAGAGCCACGACCTGGGCCTGATCAGCTTCGGTGTGGTCCTTCACGCACGCGGTTGGCGAATCACCTATCTCGGCCCCGACACCCCCATCGACACGATCTCGCAGGCGGTCGGCGACCTGCACCCCGACGCGATCGTGCTCGCAGCGCTCGTTCCGGCGCCGTTCGAGTCAGCGGCCGAGGAGCTCTCGGCACTCGCATCCGGCGGCAGGCTGCTGATCGCCGGCGCGGGCGCCTCCCAGGAGTTGGCGCAGAGGCTGGGAGCCAGTGTCCTTGACGAGGATCCCGTGAGCGCCGCCCGGCAGCTCAGCGCCACGTGATCAACCGGTCAGCTCCGGGCGCCCATCCGGTCGGGATCGATCACCGGGTCGGGGTAGCGCAGTTCGCGGCGCAGATCCGCGTCGAGACGCCACGGCTCGTGGATCGCCCTGCCTTCGATTCGGGCGAGCTCTGGGACGTGTCGTCGCACGTAGGAGCCCTCGGGGTCGAACCGCCGCGCCTGGCGCAGCGGGTTGAGCACCCGGTTCGGGCGGGTGTCGTTTCCCGTTCCCGCGACCCATTGCCAGTTCCCGACGTTGTTGGCGAGGTCGGCGTCGACGAGGAGCCGTTCGAAATGAGCGGCGCCCTCTCGCCAGTCGAGCCCCAGCGTCTTCGTCAGAAAGGAACCAACGATCAGCCGGGCACGGTTCGGCATGAAGCCCTCGGCCTCGAGCTGGCGCATCCCGGCGTCGACGATCGGGAGCCCGGTCTGCCCGCTGCGCCAGGCATCGAGCAGGCCGGGGTCATCTCGCCAGCGCCTCCGCGCGCGCCGGTAGTCCTTGCGCGGCAGATCCGACCGCGCCGCAAGCACCTGATGGTGGAAGTCGCGCCAGCAGAGCTGGCGAAGGAAGTCCTCGCCGCCGGGGCGGCCCTTGACGCGTTCGAAGAGCTCGCCGGGCGAGAGACAGCCGAGATGCAGATATGGGCTGAGCCGGGAGCCCGGCGGCGGTTCGAGCGGCTCGTCGCGCCCGTACTCGGAAAGGCCGCCCCCGCGCAGCCAGCTATCCACCCGTTGTCGCCCGGCGGTCTCCCCGCCGGCGGGCAGGCCGGATGCGGGCTTCGCCGGAGCGAGGCGCTGGTGCGCCGGGATCCTGCCCACCCGGAGGCCGGTCGGCATACGCAGGACCCGCGGGGCGGCGAGCACGCGCGGGCGCGCCCCCGGCCGCCACACGCGCCAGTAGGGGGTGAAGACCCGGTAGTGGTCGCCGCCGGTGGGCACGAGCTCGCCGGGTGGAACCACCGTTACGCCCGAGAACATTCGCAGCGCGATGCCGGCCTCGCCGCTGGCCCGCTCGAGCCGCGCCTGGCGCCGGTGCGCGTAGGCGCTGACATCCTCCGCGACGTGGATCGTGTCGGCGCCGGCGCGGCGCGCCACATCGAGGACTTCCTTCACCGGATCCCCCCGCCGGATCAACAGTTTCGCGCCTCGCTCTCGCAGCGACCGGTCGAGATCGTGGACGGAATCGAGCAGGAAGGCGATCCGGTTCGGGGTTCCGCTTCGGCCCGAGAGCAGCACCTCGTCGAGGACGAAGAGCGGAACGACGTCCCCTCGCCGAGAGGCCGCGGCCAACGCCGGGTTGTCGCGAACGCGCAGATTCCGGGTGAAGAGAACGACGGTGGCGGGCATGGCAGGCGAGGCTAGTCGTCCCGGCGACGGCCGGACCGCCCTGGTCACCGGCGCCACCGGCTTCATCGGCCGGAGGCTGGCGATCGCGCTCGGCGAGCGCGGCTGGAGAGTCCGCTGCCTCGTCCGCGACGCGGGACGCGCCCGAGACCTGGCGGACCGCGGGTTCGAGATCCGGGAGGGGGACGTGCTCGACCGGGCTTCGCTCGAGGGCGTCGGGGATGGGGTGGAGGTGGCCTACTACCTGGTCCACGCGATGGGCCGCGGGGGAAGCGGCGACTTCGCCGAGCGCGAGAGCAGCTCCGCCCGGAACTTCGGCGAGATGGCGAAGCGCGCGGGGATCGAGCGAATGGTCTACCTCGGCGGGCTCGGCGACGAGCCCCGCTCCAAGCACCTGCGCAGCCGGCGGCGAACCGCGGAGCTCCTGGCTGAGCATGGGCCGCCGCTCATCTACTTCCGGGCCGGGATGGTGGTCGGCGCCGGCAGCGAGTCCTATCGAACGCTCCGCTACCTGGTGCAGCGGCTGCCGGCGATGATCGCGCCGGCCTGGCTCAAGACCCCGACCCAGCCGATCGCCGTGGACGACGTCATCTCCTACCTCGTCGAAGCCCCGGACACCGTCCAGGAGGGCGGCGCCGAGATCCAGATCGGCGGGCCGGACGTCCTCTCCTATGGGGACATGCTGGATCGGATGGCGGAGGCCCTCGGAATCCGGCCGCGCCGCAGGGTCCCGGTTCCCCTGCTCACCCCCTGGCTGTCATCACTCTGGATCGGGTTGGTCACGCCGGTGGACGCCGGGGTCGCGCGACCCCTCGTCGAGGGGCTCTCGACCCCCACGGTCGTCACCGACCCGGCACCGATGGAGGCCTTCGACATCGCTCCCATCGGAATCAACGAGGCCCTCCGGCTCGCGCTTGCGGACGATCCCGAGGTGGCGACGGTGCGCCGGATCGGTGTCCGCCTGCTTCCGGAGGACCGTTACCGCGTTCCGGCTAGCGGGCCGGTGGAGAGCACCAACAAGGCCGAGCTTCTGCTGCCGGCGCCCTCGGGCGAGGTGCCCGGTCCTGCGGAGATCGAGAATCTCGGACACGGCTACTGGGAGTTCGTCGCGAGGCGATCGCTGGGCGTATTCCGTGCGACCGAGGACGACGAGGGCAGAGTTCGGCTCCTCCTCAGGGGCACTTCTCTGGACCTCCTGCGCTTCGACCCTCCCCGCTACGAGTCCCGGGACGAAGGCGCGTCGGTCACCTGGCCCATCGCAGGGGGAGCCCTGGCGCTCCCGGAGGGTCACGGGCGCGGGTTTCTGCGCTTTACGCTGGTCCGCGCCGCTGTCGATTCGGACACCACCACGCTTCGGGCCTCCATGGAGGTGCGGGGCTTCTACCCGCTGCTGCGAGGCAGAGGGCCCCTGGCGCCGGCCGGCGCTCTCCTCTACTCACTGACCCAACGGGTCTTCCATCGCGCCATGACCCGCGCCTACCTCCGCTCGCTCGGGACCACGGCGCAGCTCTCGCATCGCGTCCAGGGCACCGGATAGCGTCGGGGCCATGAATCCACGAACCGCGTTGATCCTGGCCGGTGTGGCGCTGGTTGTCGGCGTCGTCGGCCTCGTGATCGGAATCAGCGCCAAGAACGGCAACCAGAGCGATCAGGACATCGCCGATGCGACCAAGACCCAACTCGAGCAGCAGCTCGGCACCACGGCGTCCGAGGTCAAGGGAGCCCAGGCTGCCCAGGCGACGAAGCAAGCCGACGTCACGGCGAGCGTCAACAAGCAGCTGCACTCGCTGCAGACATCGGTGAACGCGATCCAGAACAGCGTCAACACCCTGAACACGACGACCGCGACGCAGGCGACTGACATCAAGAACCTGCAGAACCAGGTCGACAAGCTCGATACCAGGGTGGGCAACCTCGGCGGCTAGTCCGCTTCGCTCTCTTCAATCCCCAGATGCACGAAGGGCCGCCTCTGAGAGGCGGCCCTTCGCATTTGACGCGGTGATGAACGAGCTTGGGATTAGCGGCGGGGCGGGACGTGTCCCACCTCCCTTCGCTCGCCGGTGCCCGGGTTGGATTCCGCCGGACGGCCGCGTGCCGTCCTGACGGCCCCTTGGGCCCTACGTACTAGCGCCCAGGCCTAGCGGCCCTGCACCTCCAGAGTCCCGTCAAGCAATGAATTCAAGTTAGGACCACCTCCTTTCTCTGGTCTCACTATTCAAGCATGTGCTCCGGCCGTGGCTAGAGTCGTGATTCAAATGTTCCGCGTCAGACGACTCCTGTTGGTTCTCCCGGCCATCGCGCTCGTCGCTCTTTACGCCTCGGGATGTGGGGGCGGTGGCAAGCAGCAGGTGACGGCGGCGGAGCTCCAGCAGAAGGCCGATCAGGCCTGCCAGGAGGAGCAGTCCAGGTTCCGCGAGATCCAGGCGATGCCTCCGGCCAACGCGTCCGAGGCCGCCGATCAGACCAAGGCGCTGGTGCAAGCCGCCGAGACCGCGAGCTCCACGATGGGCGACCTGGAGCCGGCCGATGCCCTCCGGACAAAGTTCGACACGTATCTGAGCTCCCGCGATCGGGCGATCGATCAGATGAAGAAGGGACAGCAGGCCGCCGAGAATCAGGACTCCCGGGCCTATGGCGAGGCTCAGGCCGTGGTGGTCAAGACAGCCCCGCACCGCAAGAAGCTCGCCGGCGACCTCGGCCTCAAGATCTGCAGCCGGAACGCCGGGGCTGCCTGAGGTTTCCGCTAGCGAGTTTCTGAGAGATAGGCGAAGCCGAGCGTCATCGCCAGATTGCTCAGCCCGGCGAACCAGAGGCCCGCGCGGGCGCCGGGCCGGGAGAAGGCCGCGGAGCGGGACCAGACGATGTCGGTCGCCAGCTCCGTGCCCCGCAACCAGGACAGCGCCCACCAGTCCTTGGGGCGGTTGCGGCGGTACGCCACCAGGTGAGCGGCCGCGAAGGTGAGCCAGATCGGCCCGCAGCGGCGGAACAGCTCCTTGGCGTCGTCCGATGGCTCGTCGTGCCCCAGTACCCGCAGAGTCTGGGACGGGGCGAAGAGCGCTCCTGAGCCCAACAGGAGGTCGAACGCGATCATGTTCCGGTTGGTCCGGCGGAGCTGCCCGTCGAGGCTCACGCGACGATCCAAGCACATTCCCAGGAACAGAGAAGGGAAACTCACGCGGGCAGCGAAATCATCGCCCGTGGCACGGACCGCGACAAAGACTCACCCCACTCGCAAGAGCCTCTCGGATTTCATCACCGAGCGCTTCGACGACTTCTCGCGATCCCAGAAGGACGTCGCTCGCTACATCGTCGACCATCTCGATGAGGCAGCCTTCCAGACCGCCGAGGAGCTGGCGCGACGGGCGAACACCTCTTCGTCCACGGTCGTCCGCTTCTCACAGGCCCTCGGCTTCGACGGATACCCCGAGCTGCAGCAGGCAGCGATCGAGGAGTACCGGCACAAGGTCGCCGAGGGACAGCCGAACGGCGGCAACGGCGGCAGTGGGGCAGCCGCTCTATTCAACTTCGACCACTCGGAGTTCGAGGCTTCTCTCGGAGCCGACTACTCCAACATCGAGGAGACGGCGCGAAGCCTGACCCGCGAGCAGATCGAGGCATCGGTCTCGGCCCTCGCGACCTCGCGGCGCGTCCTGATTGTCGGCGTGGAGCAGATGGCGTTCTTCGCCAGCTATCTCCGCCACCTGCTCGGCCTGCTCGACGTGCGCGCGGAGATCGTCGCGTCGCCGAGCCAGGACAACATCCAGAAGCTTTCGCGGATGGACGAGGACACCCTGCTGGTCGTGCTGACCGCGGGGCGCGCGCATCCGCTGATCCTGCGGGCCCTGAAGCTCGCCCGCCACCGCCGCGCGCGGACCATGTCGATCACCGACGCGACGCTCTCGGACGTTGCCGAGCACTCGGAGCTGATGCTCTACTACAGCTCGAACGGACCGTCCTACATCCGCTCCAACGCGGCGCTGATGGGGCTCGTCCAGGCGCTCGCGCACGGGGTCTACTCCCGGGATGAGGCCGCTCACCGCGACCGCATCCGCGCCTTCAAGCTGAAGTAGGCATGACTACAGGCCCGGGGGGCGATCCGGACCTGCAGCCGATATCGGGGCCGGGGGAACCATGACCCCAAACTCTCTGCGCCTCCTGGCCCTCTCAGCCCCCCAAGGGCGAGGTAAGAACTAGGTTGCCCGCCCACCAATCAGGCAAACACGACTCCCTTCTACTATGGGGGCATGGCTGAGCGAGCGACCTTCCGCGTCAAGGCCGGCCTCGCCGAGATGCTCAAGGGCGGAGTCATCATGGACGTCACCAACGCCGACCAGGCGAAGATCGCCGAGGAGGCGGGAGCGTGCGCCGTGATGGCCCTCGAGCGGGTCCCCGCGGACATCAGGGCACAGGGGGGCGTGGCCCGCATGTCGAACCCCGCGGTGATCAAGGAGATTCAGGAGACGGTGACTATCCCCGTCATGGCCAAGGCTCGCATCGGCCACTTCGCCGAGGCGCAGGTGCTCCAGGCCCTCGAGGTCGACTACGTGGACGAGTCGGAGGTGCTGACGCCCGCCGACGAGTCGAATCACATCGACAAGCTCGCCTTCGAGGTTCCCTTCGTCTGCGGTGCCACCAATCTCGGCGAGGCCCTGCGGCGCATCGGCGAGGGCGCCGCGATGATCCGCTCCAAGGGCGAGGCCGGCACCGGCAACATCGTCGAGGCCGTCCGGCACATGCGTGAGATCACCGACGGCATCAAGCGCCTCTCGTCGCTGCGCCCGGAGCAGCTCGCCGGCGCCGCAAAGGAGCATCAGGCTCCCCTGGATGTGGTCCAGGACGTCGCGGGCCGCGGCTGGCTTCCCGTCCCGCTCTTCTGCGCCGGCGGCATCGCCACCCCGGCCGATGCCGCTCTGATGATGCAGCTCGGCGCCGAGGGCAACTTCGTGGGATCCGGGATCTTCAAGTCCGAGGACCCGGCCCGCCGCGCCCGCGCGATCGTCGACGCGACGACCCACTTCGAGGATCCCGAGCGCGTCGCGCAGGCCTCGATGGAGCTCGGCGACGCGATGCCGGGCCTCGAGATCGAGGCCCTTGCGGCCGACGGCGGCCTCCTCCAAAGCCGCGGTTCTTGACTCCCCTGAAGATCGGCGTACTCGCCATCCAGGGCGACTTCGAAGCCCATCGCAGGATGCTGAATTCGCTGAGCGCGGAGGCGTCGGAGATTCGGACCCCCGATCAGCTGATCGGGCTGGACGGCCTCGTGATCCCGGGCGGCGAGTCCACGACGATCAGCATGGGACTGGAGCGCGAGGGTCTGGACAAGGCGATTTCCGCGTTCCACGAGTCCGGAAAGCCGATCCTCGGCAGCTGCGCCGGGATGATCGTCGGCGACCGCGACCACCTTGCGCTGGGCGACTACCTCTGCCGCCGGAACGCCTTCGGCCGGCAGCTGCAGAGCTTCGAGGAGGACCTGCGGGTCGAGGGGCTTGGCGAGGAGCCCCTGCGGGCCGTCTTCATCCGTGCGCCATGGGTCGAGGAGCACGGCTCCGACGTCGAGGTCCTGGCGGAGGTCAGGGGCCATCCCGTTGCCATCCGCGGCCCGGGCCTGCTCGCCGTCGCATTCCACGCCGAGCTCACCGAGGACAGCCGCCTGCATGCCGCGTTCATGGCGATGTGCACCGGCGCGCGGGACCCGGAGCGCGCGCATCGCTAGGTTTCCGGGTCGATGAGGGACCCTCGAGTAACCGCCCTGGCGCAGATCCTCGTTCGCCACTCGACCAAGGTGTCCGACGGCGACGTCTGCACGATCGAGGGCGAGTCCGCCGCGGAGCCGCTGCTGCAGGCGATCTACGAAGAGGTGCTCGACGCCGGCGGCAACCCGATCGTGAACATGGCGATCGAGGGGCAGTCGGCCGCCTACTTCGAGCACGCATCCGACGAGCAGCTGAAGTGGATCTCGCCCATCGCGGAGTGGGCCGTGGAGAACGCCGACGTCCGAATCGCGGTGATGGCGAGCCAGAACACCCGCGCCCTTTCGCAGGTCCCCCCCGAGCGCCAGGCGGCGCGCCAGGCCGCCACGCAACGGCTGATGAAGCGGGCGATGGAGCGCAGCGCCGACGGCAGCTACCGCTGGGCCCTGACCCTGTTCCCGACTCACGCCTATGCGTCGGAGGCCGGAATGGGCCTGCCGGCCTACGAGGACTTCTATTACGGCGCCTGCCTGGCGACTGACTCGGACCCGGTCGGCGCCTGGACGCGGACCTCGGAGGAGACCAAGCGCTTGGCGGACTGGATCCAGGGGCGCTCGGAGGTCCACGTGACCGGCGACGGCACGGACCTGCTGCTCGGCATCGCGGACCGCACATTCATCGCCGCCGACGGCAAGCACAACATGCCCGACGGTGAGTTCTTCACCGGCCCGGTCGAGGACTCGGCCGAGGGCGAGATCACCTTCCACCTGCCCGCGAGCTACGCGGGGCGGGAGGTGGCGGGGGTCCGCTTCCGCTTCGAAGGGGGCAAGGTCGTCGACGCCACCGCCGAGAAGGGGGAGGAGTTCCTGATCGAGATGCTCGACACCGATGACGGCGCCCGCCGTCTCGGCGAGCTCGGCATCGGCACCAACTACGGGATCACGGCCGGCACAGGCGAGATCCTGCTCGACGAGAAGATCGGCGGGACCGTCCACCTGGCCGTTGGCCGCTCCTATCCGGAGACCGGTGGCGTCAACGAGTCGGCCATCCACTGGGACATGATCTGCGACCTCCGCAAGGGCGGCCAGATCGAGGTCGACGGCGAGACGCTGCAGCGCGACGGCCAATTTGTTGTCTAGAGGGCGTCGCTGCTGATAGGAATAGGTCCGTGGGACTCGTCCGCAGGAGCCTGATCGGGGGGATCATGGCGTCATTCGCCTGCCTGATCGCGGCTGGTCCCGCACAGGCGGCGACGACGGTCACCTTCAGCTTCACCGGCTCGGAGCAGACGTTCGTGGTCCCGCCCGGAGTGACTTCCCTCCACGCCACCGTCATCGGAGGCCGCGGCGGGACCAGCGGATCGGTGCTCGGGGGCCTAGGGGGACTCGCGACGGCCGATTTGGCGGTGAATCCGGGCCAGACCCTGTATATCGAGGTCGGCGGCAACGGCGCCAGTGGAAAACCACTGGGCGGGGGCAGCGCCGGAGAGCCACTGGGCGGGGTCAAGGGCGGAGAACCACTGGGTCCGGGCATCGGCGGCGCCGGAGGCTTCAACGGAGGTGGACCTGGGGGCAGCTCGGATCAAGGTTTCGGCGGCAGTGGGGGCGGGGGTGCGTCTGAGGTTCGAAGCGCATCACTTGCCGCAGATTCGAGCACCCTTGCACCCCGCCTGATCGTCGCGGGGGGCGGCGGTGGCTCCGGCGGAGGGGACAACAACTCCACGACCAGTGGCGGCGCCGGTGGCGCCGCGGGCGCAGGCGGCAGCAGCGGCAACTCCGGGACGGATTCGGCCACGGGCGGCGGTGGCGCCACGGCCAGTAGCTCGGGCTTCGGCGGGACCGGCGGTGTCGCCGGACAGAATGGCGGCATCGGGGCTTTCCGGGTGGGTGGACCCGGCGGTATCAACGTCGGACAACTCGTTGGCGCTGGCGCTGGTGGCGGTGGAGGCGGCGGGTTGTTCGGAGGCGGCGGTGGCGCGGTCGGGTCTAACGGAATGGCGGGCGGAGCCGGCGGCGGCGGCGGGTCCTCGGGGTTTGGTCCGGGCGCCACGGCGACGGTCGCCGGTCTCGACACGACCGGGGTCCCGTCCGTCTCGATCACGTACACGCCGCAGCCGGCCAAGTGCAAGAAGAAGAAGCATCACCGCTCCGCATCGACTGCCAAGAAGTGCAAGAAGCACAAGAAGCACCGCTGAGCCCGCAACCCCTGCCCACCTACCGGGTTTAGGGGACCACAACGCAGGCGCTCGGCTGGGGAGATCGGGCCCTCATTACAGGAGGGACACCATGTTCGGACGCAAGCTGGGACTGGTCGCCGTCACGGCGCTGGCCCTGGGTCTCGTTCTGGCGGCGCCGGCCGCGCAGGCAAGAAAGAAGGTCGTCACCAAGACGTACCAGGTTGGGGTCGGAGCGCCCCAGGGCGGGGTACCGCTCAACATCCCGGATGGCGGGGGAGCCGCGGTGCAGCTCACTCGGGATGCGCTCGCGGTCAAGGGTCTCAATCCGAGGGGCAAGATCAAGGACGTCAACGTGGGCGTGCGCATCACGCACCCGTTCGCGAGTGATCTCGAGATCTACCTGGCCACGCCGCGGGGAGTCATCAATCTCTCCCACGACGTCGGTGGCAACGGCAACAACTACGGCAACGGGTTCGCCGGCTGCTCCGGTGGCCTGACCACGTTCGATAGCCAGACCCCGACCTCGATCGCGACACCTGGTCTGCAGGCGCCGTTCGTCGGTTCCTTCGCGCCCCAGGAGAGCCTCGGCCTGGTCAGCGGGCTGGGCAACAAAAAGGCAACCAACGCGACCTGGTCGCTGCTGGTGATGGACGACAACAACATGCACGGGACCGGAACCCTCGACTGCTACCGGTTGACGGTCACTGCGACCAACCCGAAGTAGACGCGCTGATCGGACGGGGAGTTGGCGGGGCGCCGGGTGGCGCCTCGTCCGCTTTCCGAGGCCTCCTAGAATCGACCTGATGTCCGGTCATTCGAAGTGGTCGTCGATCAAGCACAAGAAGGGCGCCGCCGACGCCAAGCGCGGCAAGCTCTTCACGAAGCTGGCGCGTGCGATCACCGTCGCCGCTCGCGACGGCGGCGGTACTGTCGATGCGAACCCGGCACTCGGCCTCGCGGTTCAGAAGGCCAGAGATGCCTCGATGCCGAAGGACAACATCCAGCGGGCGATCGACCGCGGCACCGGCGAGGGTGCCGACGCGGCAGCGATCGAGAGCGTCTCGTACGAGGGCTACGGCCCGGGTGGCGCGGCGATTCTGGTCGAGACCCTGACGGACAATCGCAACCGGACGGGCTCGGAGATCCGGCATGCATTCGAGCGGAACGGCGGAAGCCTCGGCGAGCCGGGCTCGGTCGCCTGGCAGTTCGAGAACCGCGGCGTGATCCTGGTGGACGGCGAGCGCTACGGCGAGGATGACCTGATGCCGGCAATCGACGCCGGAGCGGAGGACGTCACCGAGGACGGGGACCTGCTCAAGGTCACCACGGCGGCCACGGACCTCGCCGCGGTCCGCTCTGCGCTGGAATCCGCCGGAGTCGAGGTTCAGTCAGCCGAGCTATCCATGGAGCCCAAGACCACGGTCGAGGTGGGGGAGTCCGACGCCCCCGCGCTGCTCCGCCTGATGGACGCGCTCGAGGACCACGACGACGTCGACTCGGTGCACGCGAACTTCGACGTGCCGGAGGAGATCCTGGAGAAGGCAGCCGCCGCCTCGTAGGCGGGGCTACTTCTTCTTTTTCTTCTTGACCGTGTCCTTCTTGCAGTAGGCGAAGGTCTGCACGGTGCTCCCCGGCGCGGTGCTGAACGGCTCGAGCTCGTGAAGCCCGAGGTGCCAGGTCTTGTTGCTCGTCGGCTGGAACTCGTCGATCTCGGCGGTTGGAATGGACCCGGAACCGGTCGGGATCGGCGAGAGCAGGTACCCGCCCGAGACGACGTGCGTCTTACCCGTGCAGGTGGCGTCAGCGCTCGCCCTGGCAGCGTTGGCGATCGGGGCGCTCGCGGAGGCCTCGCTCACCGAGAGGCCCTTCTGGTTCTTCTCGCAGAGAGCCGAGAAGATGATGGTCGCCGGTGCGGGGGAGTTCGGGTTGTTGCCTACGGTCACGGTCCACTGTCCCGCCGAGGTTCGCTGGGACTGCAGCATGAAGAAGCGCTTGCTCTGCAGGTTGAACGTCGGGCTGCCGTTGCCCGGTCCCGAGTAGCCGCCGGAGAGGACGTGCGTACCCGAGGGGCAATTGAGGATGGCGGTGTTGAGATCCCCGGGGGCTACGGTCGCGGAGCCGCTCAGGGTGACCGCAAGGGACCCGAGGCTGTTGCTCTCGCAGCGGGCGTACGAAGCGAGCTGTCCGGCAGCGGGAGGCGTTGCCCAGGCGCTGCTCGACGTCGCCCATCCGGAGCTTCCCACCGCGTTGCTGGTGCCGGTCGTCGAGCGCAGGCCCGAACCGCTGACACCCCCTGTGGGGACGAAGTCGGGCGCCACCGAGTACCCGCCTCCGGAGATGTGCGTCTTGCCGGTGCAGTTGGCGGTGGCGGCCTGCGTCGTCGCCGACGCGAAGCCGACCGATGCTGGGACGGTCACAGCGGGCGGCTTCTTCTTCTTTTTCTTGGCGACCGCGGGCGACATCGACCCGAAGGCCAGCAGCGCCGCGAGCGCGGCGGTGCTGATCAGAGTCAGGCGCCTGCCAAGAAGCCACTTCTCCCCGCTTCCCACGGCGGCGATCGTACCGATTGCAGGGGAAGGCATCCGGGGGGCGAGTGAGAATGAAAGAGCGTGATCGTCATCGGTATCGATCCGGGTACCGCCAACACCGGATTCGGCGTGGTCCGCACGTCCGGTGAGCGGATGGTCGCGCTCGACGGGGGCGTGATCGAGACGGGCTCCCAGTTGCCGGTGGAGCAGCGCCTCGGCCGGCTGCACGAGTCGCTCGGCGAGCTGATCCGCTGGCATGAGCCCAAGGCGATGGCGCTCGAGGACCTCTTCTTCGGCAAGAACGCGGCGTCTGCCCTGAGCGTCGGTGAGGCCCGCGGCGTGGCGATGCTGGCGGCCGCCAAGCACGACCTGCCCTGCTTCGACTACACGCCTCAGGCGGTCAAGAAGGCCGTCTGCGGGTCCGGCTCGGCCGACAAGGGTCAGGTGCAGAAGATGGTGGCGAGCCTGCTCGGGCTTCCCGAGCCGCCCTCGCCCGATCACGCCGCGGATGCCTTCGCAGTGGCGATCTGCCATGCCGGGACGGTCGGGGCACGCAACGCCGTCTCACAGCTCGGCCGCCCGCGCGTGGGTACCACACCCACGCTCACCGGCCGCCATCGGCTTGCGGGCTGAAGGCATCCGGTCGGGTCCGCAGAATCAGGGGGAATGATTGCCTCCGTCAGCGGAGAGGTTCTGGTGCGCCGTCCCGACTACGTCGTCATCGACGCGAGCGGCGTCGGCTACCGCCTCGCCGTCTCCTCCGAGACGCTCAAGGCGGTGCCCGCGCGAGGGAAGCACGCCGCGCTGCACGCTCACCTCGTCGCGCGGGAGGATTCGCTCAGCCTCTACGGCTTCGCGAGCGAGGAGGAGCGCGATCTCTTCCTCCATCTGATCTCGGTCGGAGGAGTCGGGCCGAAGGTGGCGATGGCCGTGCTGTCGGGAGGGACCGTCCGGGAGTTGCTCCGCGCGATCGCCACGGGTGACGCGAAGCGGTTCCAGGCAGTCCCGGGTGTCGGCAAGCGGACGGCCGAGCGGATCATCGTGGAGTTGCGGGAGAAGGTCGCCGGAGAGATCGAGGGGGACACCGACGGCGCCGCGCTCGCCGCGGGCGATGAGGATCCGCGGTCACTGGCGCGCGAGGGCCTGCTCAACCTGGGCTACACGCCGCCCGAGGCCGAGAAGCTGTTGGCCAAGGCCAAGGGCGAGAGCCCCGAGGAGATCGTCCAAGCCGCGCTCCGCAGTGCGGCAGGGGCAAAGGCCGCATGACCGTCGAGCCCGGCAAGGGAATCCGCACGCCCGGAATCGAGGACGACGATGCGGAGGTCGTCATCCACGACGCCCGGGCGGTCGGTCAGGACGACGACTTCGACCGCTCCCTGCGCCCGCCGAAGCTCGAGGACTTCGTCAATCAGGTCCAGGTCACCGAGCAGCTCGGGATCTTCATCGAGGCTGCACGTCGCCGCGAGGAGGCCCTCGACCACGTCCTGCTCGCCGGCCCTCCCGGCCTCGGCAAGACCTCCCTCGCGCACATCATCACCGCCGAGCTCAACGTGCCGATGGTGCAGACCGCCGGGCCTGCGCTGGAGCGAAAGGCGGACATCGCCGCCTTCCTCACGTCGCTGGAGCCGGGGAGCGTCTTCTTCATCGACGAGATCCACCGGCTTGGCCGCGCTGTCGAGGAGACGCTCTATCCGGCGATGGAGGACCGGCGCCTGCCGGTCGTCCTCGGCCAGGGTGCCGGCGCACGGACGGTCACCCTCGACCTGCCGCCGTTCACGTTGATCGGGGCGACCACGCGGACCGGGCTGCTGACCACACCGCTGCGCGACCGCTTCGGCGTCTGCCACCGCCTCGAGCACTACGACGCGGCCGACCTGCGACAGATCGTGCTTCGCTCCGCCGGGATTCTCGGCATCGAGGTGACCGAGGAGGGGGCCGAGGAGATCGCGAGCCGGGCGCGGGGCACGCCGCGCGTGGCCAACCGCCTGCTGCGGCGGGTGCGCGACTTTGCGGAGGTCAAGGAACGGGGCGGCATCGACGCCGAGATCGCATCGGAAGCACTCGAGATGCTCGAAGTCGACCGCGCCGGGCTCGACCGCCACGACCGTCAGCTGCTCGACCTGATGGCCTCGAAGTTCGGCGGCGGGCCGGTCGGCCTCTCGACGCTCGCCGTCGCGATCGGGGAGGAGGCCGACACGGTCGAGGACGTCTTCGAGCCCTACCTCCTCCAGCAGGGATTGGTGAAGCGCACGCCCAGGGGACGGGTGTTGACCGAGAGGGCCTACGAGCATCTCGGTCTGCCCGTTCCGGACGGCATGGCGAGCCTGTTCTAGGCCTCGCCAGCGGGTCGGCCGGGCCTGGGCGTCGGCTAGCCTTGGCACAGGAATGCCGTACTTCATCTGTCCGAATTGTGGGAACAGGGAGCTGAGCGGGGAGCGCACCGCCGGTTTCTCGACGCGGCCCAAGGGCTGCTCGAAGTGCGGGTTCGGCTTTCTCTTCGAGCTGCTGGATGACTACATGCCGGCGCCGGGCGCTGCCTTCTTCACGCTCGACCAGCAGGCTCGTGTGCTCGATCTGGGCAAGGGTGCCTTCGAGCTCACCGGCCTGAAGGACGAGCAGGTGATCGGCCGTCCGGTGAGGGAGGTCCTCGGCCTGCAGTGGATCGACAAGGGCGACGGCGGGGTGACCGCCGACACCGACGCCAACGGTGAGACCGATCCGATCGAGACGACGCTCGAGTGGGGGGTGCGGTCGCTGGGCAAGAAGGTGGCCGTGAACGCCGAGGGCGATCTGCCGACCGAGGCGACAGCCGACCTGTTCCCGGCGTACGACGACGACGGCGGGCTGCTGCTCGTGCTGACGCCCGAGTAGATCCCCGCTCCGAACGGCGACGTATCGCGTTTACGCTTCAGCAAGCTCTGCCGCTAGCGTGCCCCTGACACCGTGAGCAACCGCCGTCGCAACATCTTCGTCCTCGCCTTCGTGGCGCTCCTGGTCGTCGGATCGGGAATCGTCATCGCGACCAAGACCACGACCCTCGGGCTCGACCTGAAGGGCGGGACCGAGCTGATCTTCCAGGCGCGGCCCACGCCGCAGAACCCGACGATCGACGGGACCGACATCGACCGGTCGATCGAGATCATCCGGAAGCGGACCGATGCCTTCGGCGTGTCCGAGCCGGAGATCTCCCGGATCGGCTCCGACTCGATTCGCGTCGGCCTCCCCGACGTGAGCAACGCCGCGAACGCGAGCAAGCAGGTGGGCGAGACGGCCCAGATGTACTTCTATGACTGGGAGCCGAACGTCATCCCGAACCCGGCGAAGACGAACGTTCCCAACGGCGAGTCCTCATTCAGCCGCCTCTACGACGCGGTCAAGCTCGCCTCCACGCGAACTCCCGAGTGCTTCCAGAACAAATGCACCACGACGGGGCCGCAGTACTACCTCTTCAACTCGCAGACCCACGCCTGGATCGCCGGTCCGGCGGACTCCAAGAAGGACCTCTTCTCAGAGCTGAAGGGCCAAAAGCAGCCGCCGAACAGCCAGATCCTCTCGGTTCCCCAGGGCACCCTCGTGGTCCAGAAGGAACCGGATCCGGGTCAGTCGCAGACCGACGACAAGAACAGCCCGGAGGCGCAGTGGTTCGTGATCCGCGACCGGCCGGGGCTGTCCGGCACGGACATCAGCGACCCGAAGGCGAACTTCGACCAGTTCAACCAGCCGGACGTCACCTTCTCGTTCTCCGGCAACGGTCGCCAGGAGTTCTCCGACATCACCAAGGCGATCGCGCAGCGCGGCCTCCAGAACGCCCCGCCCGGCATCGCCGGGAACTCCAGCGCCGCCGACCAGTACTCGGGCCACTTCGCCGTGGTGCTGGATCAGCAGATCAAGTCGCGTCCGATCGTCAACTTCGTGGACAACCCGAACGGGATCGACGGGCGGACCGGCGCGGAGATCAACGGGCTGACCCAGCAGGAATCCAATGACCTCGCACAGATCCTGCAGATCGGCGCCCTGCCGGTCAACCTGACGCAGATCTCGAGCTCCACGGTCTCCGCGACCCTCGGCCAGCAGGCGCTGAACCAGGGCCTGAAGGCGGGGATCGTGGGCCTGATCCTCGTCTGCCTCTTCCTGCTCATCTACTACCGGTTCCTCGGCTTCGTGGCCGTCGTCGGGCTGGCGATCTACGGCGTGCTCTTCTTCGCCCTGATCAAGCTGATCCCGATCACCCTGACCCTGCCGGGGATAGCCGGGTTGATCCTGACTATCGGGGTGGCGGCCGACGCCAACATCGTCATCTTCGAGCGGATCAAGGAAGAGGCGAGGGGCGGCAAATCCATGCTGAGTGCGATCTCGGCCGGTTACCGCAAGGGAATCGCGACGATCGTCGACGCGAACGTGATCACGCTGATCACGGCGTTCATCCTGTTCGCGCTGGCCACCTCGAACGTGAAGGGCTTCGCGTTCGTCCTCGGCGTCGGCACGATCGCCTCGCTGTTCACCGCAGTGGTGTTCACCCAGGCGTTCCTGGGCCTCTTTGGGCGCGCGCATTTCCTGCGTTCGCCGAAGGTACTCGGTGCGCGGGAGAACTATCACCACTGGCGGTTCGACTTCAGCCGGGCCAGCCGCTACTTCTTCTCGCTCTCGGGCTGCATCCTCTTGATCGGCGCGATCTCATTCGCCACCAAGCAGCTCAATCTCGGCATCGACTTCAAGGGCGGCAGTCGCATCACGGTCGGCCTGGCGAAGGAGGCGACCGTAGGCGACGTGCGCTCCACCGTCGACAGCGCCGGCATCAGCGATGCCGAGGTGACCAAGGCGAGCAACCAGGAGCTCGGCACGAACGTCTTCGAGATCGATTCGAAGGCCAGTCCACAGGAGATCCAGACGGTTCAGCCGGCCCTGCAGTCGGCGTACGGGATCGTCCCCAATGGCTTCAACGCCACCACCGTCGGCCCGACCTTCGGCCAGCAGGTGGCCAACAGCGCGATCGAGGCGATCATCTTCTCGCTCCTTGTGATCTGCGCCTACGTGGCGTTCCGATTCGAGCCGAAGTACGCCGTGCCGGTGATCATCGCCCTGTTCCACGACATCCTGATCACGGGAGGCGTGTATTCGCTGACGGGGAGGGAGGTGACCAGCGGCACCGTCGCCGCGTTCCTGACCATCCTCGGGTACTCGCTTTACGACACGGTCATCGTGTTCGACCGAATACGCGAAAACGTGCCGCGGCTGCCGCGTGCCACTTTCTCTCAGATCGTCAACCGCTCGATGAGCGAGGTTCTGACCCGGTCGCTGATCACCGGTCTGTCCAGCGTCTTCCTGGTGACGGTGCTCTTCATCTTCGGCGGCGCGACCCTGAAGGACTTCGCGTTCGCGATGATGGTCGGCCTCGCCTCCGGTACCTATTCGTCGATCTTCATCGCGTCGCCGGTGCTCACCCACTGGAAGGAGCGCGAGCCCGCGTACCGGCGCCGCCGCGAGCGAATCGAGGAGCAGATGGGCGGGGTGGTGCCGGCCTTCCCCGAGGAGAACGTGGTGGCGCGCGTGGATGGTGGCGAGGAACCGGTTCACGCCGAGACTCCCGTTCCCGCAGCGCCCGCGCCGAGCCGGGCCGATGCTCCAGCGCCGATCCAGTCCCAGGTTCCCGGCGTCGTGGCGGAGCCGCCCGGGCCGGTGGCCCCGCCACCCGCGCCGAGCGGGCCGCCGGCGGTGTCGAGCGAGCCGCCTGCGTCTGTGGGCGCGGACGGTGGTGACGGGGCGGGCAATGAAGGGCGGCCCGCCGGTGATGGAGAGCCCGCCCCAAGCGGGAACGGTGGGGCGGAACAGGAGCGGCCCGAATTGAGTGAGGCGAGCGCCGCCGCCCTCCGGCGGGCACGGGAGTCCGGCGGGCGCAAAAAGCGAAAGCATGGGAGGAACCGCTGATGGCCGCACTGGTCTGGTTCACGATGGGAGTCGCCCTCTGGCACTTCACGGTCTTCGTCCCCGACCGCTTCCAGGGCGGCATCGTGGGCGCGTTCCTGGGAGCCGCCGTGGGCGCGATGGCGAGCGGCGCGATCGCCCAGATCCTGCTCGGCAAGACGATCGGCGACACCGACCTGGCGACGGCCTTCTATGCGATCCCAGGCACCCTGATCGGCCTGGCCGTCGTCTACGCAATGGGAGTGCGCTCAGGCGTGGAGGCGGAGCACATCTAGCCGTTCGCCGGGCGAACACCGGCGATGAGGGGGCGCCGGGACGAAAAGCGGCGTTGAAGGGGGCGAGATCGGTGGAGTTGGTGACTTCTCCCGAGTATGCCGGAGGAACTCACCAATCACCGCCGAGAGGCCGCAATCGCCCGGGTAGCTGGCCGGCAACATGGCGTTCTCTCGTTGCTGCAGCTGAAGTCCCTCGGACTTCCATCCAGCACGATCAGTGATCGCGTCCGGGCCGGTCGCCTCTTCCGCATCCACCGCGCTGTCTACGCAGTCGGACACCCGAACATAGGCAATGAGGGGAGGTGGATGGCGGCAGTCTTGGCCTGCGGCCGCGGCGCAGCTCTCAGCCATCTGAGCGCCGCCGGTCTATGGGGGATGGTGCAGCAGCGGGGAATACTCGGCGACGAGCGTCCGCTGATCCACGTCACGGTTCCCGGGGAGGGCAAGAGCAGGCCGGGAATCCGATTGCATCGGTCAATCACTCTTTCCCCAGCCGATGTAACGCGCCGAGCAGGTATCCCCGTCACGAAGCCGACGAGGACGCTCGCGGATCTTCACCGGGTTCTCTCGGCCGACCAGTTCGCAGCCGCTTTACGCCAAGCGGAGTACCTCCGCCTTCCCGTCGGGGAGTCCATCACGCCCGACCACAGCCGCAGCGAGCTCGAGACGAAGTTCCTCGCCCTCTGTCGCCGCCACCGCCTTCCCCGGCCGGAAGTGAACGTTCGGATTGACAGATATGTCGTGGACTTCCTCTGGCGCGCCGAGCGGTTGATTGCGGAAGTTGATGGCTGGGGGTCTCATCGCGGCCGGGCCGCGTTCGAGGCGGACCGGTCGCGTGACAACCGGCTCCGAGTGTTGGGGTTCAGTGTCACTCGGTTCACCTGGCGCCAGGTGACCCGGGGGTCGGATGAGGTGGTCAGGACCATCCGGGCTCTCCTGACAGGCCTCTGGTGAGTTGTTCCGGGTATTCCGGAAGAACTCACCAACTGCGTCCAAGGCCAGCGGTTCCGTCGGGCACCGAACTCAAGATGGCTGGATGGCCTCGATGGATCCCGCCCGTGCGTTTGCCGCTGATCCCTATGACTACGGCGAGGTTCGGCGTCTCGCTGCGGAGCTTCGGCTGGCCGAGCCGGTCGCCGTCACGCTCGTCAGGCGCGGCTACCGGACGGTCGATGCGGCCCGCCGCTTCCTCGAGGCCCGCGAGGCCCATGCACCCACCGACTTCCGCGGAATGGAGGAGACGTGCGAGCTGATCCTCTCGGCCGCGCGCGGCCCGGGCCGGATCACGGTCCACGGCGACTACGACGTCGACGGCGTCACCTCGACCGCGATCCTCGTCTCGACCCTCCGCGCCCTCGGCGCCGAGTGCGACTGGTTCATCCCCGACAGGCTCTCCGATGGCTACGGGCTGACGATGTCGAGCGTCGAGCAGCTCCAGCGCCGCGGCACCGAGCTCGTCATCACCGTCGATTGCGGGATCGGCTCCGTCGAGGAGGTCGCTGCCGCCCGAGCCGCCGGCATGCAGGTCGTGGTTACCGACCATCACCTCCCCGGCGAGACCCTGCCCGACTGTCCGATCATTCACCCGGTCGTCTCGGATTACCCCTTCGAAGGGCTCTGCGCCGCCGGCGTCGCCTACAAGCTCGCGACCGCCCTCTGCGACGCCGCCGGCAAGGGCGCCACCGAGACGGTGGGGGGCACCCGGCATCCCACCGACGCCGCGCTCGACATGGTCGCCCTCGCGACGGTCGCCGACATGGTCCCGCTCGTCGGGGAAAACCGCCGCCTCGTCCGGGAGGGCCTGCGCCTGTTCCGCGAGGGCCCCCGCGTCGGGCTGCGTGCCCTGATGGCTGCCGCGTCCGTCGACCCCGAGTCGGTCGACGCGGGCTCTCTCGGCTTCCGGCTGGCTCCGCGGATCAACGCCGCCGGGCGGCTCTACCGAGCGGACGCCGGAGTCGAGTTGATGCTCACCGACGATCCCGAGCGCGCCGCCGCGATCGCCGCCGAGCTCGACCGGGCCAACGCCGAGCGCCGCTGGGCGGAGCAGAAGGTGGTGGAGGGGGCGCAGCGCGCCCGCTCGGAGCTGCCGGACTCGCTGAAGGAGGCGCCCGCCCTCGTCCTGGCCGGCGAGGGGTGGCATCCCGGCGTCGTCGGCATCGCCGCATCCCGTCTCGTCGAGCGGCACTTCCGGCCCACCATCCTGCTCTCGGTCGACAACGGGACGGCGAAGGGTTCCGCTCGCAGCATCCCCGGATTCGACCTGGTCGCCGCCCTCGACGCCACCTCGGAGCACCTCACCCGGTACGGAGGTCACCGGGCGGCCGCCGGCCTCGAGCTCGAAGCCGACCGCGTCGACGCCTTCCGCAAAGCCTTCATCGAGCACGCCGCCTCCGAGATCGACTCCGACGACCTCGTCCGGACCGAGCACCTCGACGCTCTGGTGGGCGTGGGCCGCGAGGGAATCGGCATGGACCTCGCCCGCCAGCTCGAGACCCTCGGCCCATTCGGCATGGGCAACCCCGGCCCCCGACTCCTGGTCCCCTCGGGCCGCCTGCGAGAGGTCCGGCCTCTCGGCCAGGAGGGCAAGCACTCCCGCTTCCAGCTCGAGAGCGGCGCCGGCCGCGCGGCGGGCGTCGCGTTCGGCATGAATGGCGAGATCTCTCGCCGGGAGGACCAGCCCCTGGACCTCTCGGTCGAGCTCGAGGTGGACCGCTGGAACGGGGCCGAGCAGCCCCGGGTGGTCGTCCGCGAGCTCTATCCGCTCGGGGGTCCGGCCGAGGACCCGGAGCGTCGCCCATGCGGAGACGGCTGCCCGGGCCCCGACCCGGAGTGGTGGCAGAGGCTCGAGCACGAACTCGAGCGGGTGAGCGCGGGGAGCCCGGGCGCGCTGCTGGACGTTCGCGCCCCCGACGGGCCCAGGCGCGAACAGGTCGATCGCCGAGGAGGCGCCGCCGTCGCCTCGCTCGCCGAGCTGATCTCGAGCGGCGAGCCCGTTCTCGCCATCTGCGCCGATGCCGCCCGGCGGGCCCAACTGGCCTCCGCCGCGGCCGACCCAAGGCGCTTCGGGGCATCCCTCCCGAGGATCGCCTGCTGCCGCTGCGGCTCCGAATCGATCGACGCCGCCCTGCGGAGCCCGGACGGGGCCACCCTGGTGCTGGTCGATTGGACAGTCCTCGCTCAGAGGCCCGATGCGCCCCGCGGCTTCCGCCACATCGTTGCGATCGATCCCCCGCCGAGCGAGGCTGTCGAGGGTCTCGCCCGGGCGGACGCAGAGACTCACGGCTACCTCCACCTCGCCTACGGCCCCGCGGAGGTCCAGCTGACCGAGCGCCTGCTCGATCGTGAGTGGGATCTGCGCACCTCGATCGCCGAGATCTGGCGCGCGCTCACGGATCTCAGGGGCCAGGCCGAGGGCGCCGAGCTCCGCACGGTCCTGTCGGGTGGTGCCGAGTACCCGCGCACGCCCGAGACCGCGGCCCGCTGCCTGCGGGTTCTCTGCGAGCTCGGCCTGTGCGAGTGGGGCGCGGATCGCGCCGCCCCCGCCCTGAGGGTTTTATCCTCGGAGAAGACGGATCTGGGGCGATCTCGGGCCTACGGGGCCTGTGTCGCCAAACACCAGGAGGCCATCCGATTTCTCCAAGCAAGAGCACAGGCGTAACCGAGACCGGCGGCGGCAAGGCGCTGGCCGGCGACGGCGCCGTGCGCGAGCAGGATCGCCGCGGCCACACCCGCGTCGGCGAGGTCGACGGGCAGGCGAGCGCGCCTCGCGCGGACTCGATCACCCGTGAGCTCACCGCGGACCAGCGAGCCCTGCTCGGAGACCTCTTCGCCGTCATCGAGGAGCACGCCTCGGATGCCACCGAGCCCATCGACCGACAGGAGATCGAACGCGCCTTCGCCTTCGCCTGCGAGAGCCACGCCGGCCAGGAGCGGCGCTCGGGCGAGGACTTCATCACCCATCCGCTCGGTGTCGCCCGCATCTGCGCCGGGCTGCGGCTCGACACCGCCACGCTCTGCGCGGCCCTGCTGCACGACACGGTGGAGGACACGAGCGCCAGCCTGGACCAGGTGCGTGCCGACTTCGGCGATGAGATCGCTCAGCTGGTCGACGGCGTCACCAAGCTCACCGAGATCACGTTCAAGAGCCGCGACGAGAGGCAGGCCGAGAACTACCGCAAGATGATGGTGGCGATGGCCACCGACGTCCGGGTGATCCTGATCAAGCTGGCCGATCGCCTTCACAACATGCGCACGATCGGCGCGTTGCCGAAGCAGAAGCAGCAGGAGAAGGCGCGCGAGACCCTCGAGATCTTCGCTCCGCTGGCCCACCGGCTGGGCATCCACGCGATCAAGTGGGAGCTCGAGGACCTTTCCTTCGCGACCCTGCACCCGCGCAAGTACGACGAGATCAAGGAGCTGGTCGCCCAGCAGCGTGCCGAGCGCGAGCGCTACGTGGAGGAGGCCGGGGAGTTCCTGGCCGAGGAGCTGGCCAACGTCGGCATCGACGCCGAGATCTCAGGCCGCGCCAAGCACTTCTACTCGATCTACACGAAGATGACCCGCAAGGGCCGTGAGTTCAACGAGATCTTCGACCTGACCGCGATGCGCGTCCTGGTCGGCTCGGTCAAGGACTGCTACGGCGCGATCGGCATCGTCCACTCGCTCTGGAAGCCGCTCCCCGGCCGCTTCAAGGACTTCGTCGCGATGCCGAAGGCGAACGCCTACCAGGCCCTGCACACCACCGTGATCGGGCCCGAGGGCCGCCCGCTGGAGATCCAGATCCGCACCCCCGAGATGCACGACCTCGCCGAGTACGGCATCGCCGCGCACGTGATCTACAAGGAGGGCGGCGCGGACCCCGACTCGAAGCAGAAGATGACCTGGCTGCGCCAGCTGCTCGAAAACGAGCAGAACCAGGGGCCGCAGGCGTTCCTGGAGGCCCTCAAGGTCGACCTGTTCGAGGACGAGGTCTTCGTCTTCACGCCGAAGGGTGAGGTCAAGAACCTGGCCGCCGGCTCCACACCGCTCGACTTCGCATACTCGATCCACACCGACGTGGGCCACCACTGCGTCGGTGCGAAGGTGAACGGCAAGATCGTCCCGCTGCATTACCTGCTGCGGAGCGGCGACATCGTCGAGGTCCTGACCGCCAAGCAGGGCCGCGGCCCCTCCCGCGACTGGCTGAAGCTCGTCCGCACGAGCCGCGCCCGCAACAAGATCCGGGCCTGGTTCCAGCGCGAGGGGCGCGAGGACGCCGAGCACAAGGGCCGGGACGACCTGGCGCAGGCCTTCAAGAAGCAGGGCCTGCCGTACCCGAAGCTGGCCGGTTCGCCGCTGCTCGTGGACGTGATCCGCGAGATGGGCTTCCGCAAGGCGGACGACTTCTACATCGCGCTCGGCCAGTCGAAGATCTCCACCAAGGTCGTCACCAACAAGGTGATGCAGCGCCTGAAGCGCGGTGAGGCCGTCGAGGAGGAGCCGGCCGAGGGCCTGATCAAGGGGACCGACGAGGCCCGTCGGCGTACTCGCGAGGCCACCAGCTTCGGGATCAAGGTGAAGGGCATCGAGGACGTGGCGGTCAGGCTCGCCAAGTGCTGCCGTCCCGTCCCCGGCGACGAAATCGTCGGCTACGTCTCGCTCGGCCGCGGGATCACCGTGCATCGTGCCGACTGCCGCAACGTGGTCGCCCTGAAGAAGGCTCCGGAGCGCTTCACAGAGGTGAGTTGGGACGGCGACAACGAGTCCTCCTACCGGGTCGAGCTCCAGGTCGATGCCTGGGACCGAACGCGCCTCCTCGAAGACCTATCGCGCACCTTCGCGGAGGCGGGCCTGAACATCCTGGAGGCGCGATGCGCGACCAAGCATCCGATGGTGAAGAACCGCTTCGTGCTCGAGGTGGGTGACACGGAGCAGCTCAAGCAGTGCATCTCCCGTCTGCGGAACGTCGACGGAGTTTTCGACGCATACCGAGTCACTCCGACCGGCTGAGTGTTCCAATAATCTCTGACTGAAAGTCAATCCGCCAGGGATGGTGGGACGTAGGAGGGAAAGAGTGTTGCGACGCAGGGAACAGTCAAAGCAACGAGGGAACGGTCGACGCCTGCTGTTCGGGCTCGCCGTGGTGGGCG
>CAVTPZ010000007.1:0-11035 GCA_963736685.1 uncultured Solirubrobacterales bacterium | reverse complement strand
GCCGCGTCGAACTAGGGGGCGCTCCCCGCGCCGGCCGTTGCGACGTGCTCGACGTCGAGCCGGGGCAGGATGCGCTCGAGCCAGTCGGGGATCCACCAGTTCCGCTTGCCGAGCAGCTGCATCACGGCAGGGACGAGCACCATCCGGACGATGGTGGCGTCCAGGAAGATCGCCGAAGCCAGGCCGATCCCGAACAGCTTCAGGAAGGTGTCCGGTGAGAAGAGGAACGCGAGGAAGACCACGACCATGATGGCCGCAGCCGCTGTGATCACCCGGGCGGTCTTGGCCAGCCCGTCGGCGACAGCACGCCGGGTGTCACCGTCCTTCAGGTACTCCTCCCGGATTCGCGAGATCAGGAAGACCTCGTAGTCCATCGAGAGCCCGAAGAGGATCGCGAACATCATCACGGGCATGAACGGCGCGATCGGCACCTCGTGGTCGATTCCGATCAGGTTGCTGAGGCCCCCTCCGTTGGCCGCGAGGGTCATCACTCCGTAGGCGGCGCTCACCGAGAGCAGGTTCATCACCGCCGCCTTCAGGGAGATGAACGGCGAGTGGAAGGCGACGAGCAGCAGCAGGAAGGAGAGCCCGACGACGCCGATGATGAAGAGCGGCATGCGGTCCTTGATGAATTGGCTCTGATCCTCGAGGGCCGCTGCCACCCCGCCGACCTGGACGTCGATCCCCGAGCTCCCGACCGTGGAGGGGACGATGTCATTCCGAAGCCGGTGGACGAAGTCGGTCGTCGCACTGTCCTGGGGCGCGCTCTTCGGGATCACGGCGATCAGGGCGGCATCGCCTGAGGAATTGACCCGGGTCGGTCCGACGAACGCCACATCCGAATCCGAGCGGATCTTGGCCGCCAGGGCGTCCAGCCTCGGCTTGTCCTGAGGGCTGGGCAACTTCGCGGCGACGATCACCGGGCCATTGGTGCCCGGGCCGAACCCGTCGCTGATCAGGTCGTAAGCCTGCCTGGTCATCGACCCGGGCGGGTCGTTTCCGGCGTCCGGGAACCCGAGCCGCATGCCCAGTGCCGGAGCGGCGAGGACCAGCAGAACGGTGGTCGCGGCGATTGCCGCCAGCCAGGGGCGCTTCTGGACGCCGTGCGCCCAGCGCAGGGCCGGGGATTCCCGATCGCTCGGCTCGGATCGCAGCGACCTCCCCAGCAGCGGGATCCGCAGGCGATCGACCCGGGGGCCGAGGTAGGACAGCAGCGCAGGCAGCAGGGTGATCGACGCGAGCATCACGACGAGCACTGCGATCGCCGCCGAGATCGCCACTCCGTACATGTAGGAGAGGCCGGTCAGGAACAGGCCGAGCACCGCGATCACCACGGTGCTGCCGGCGATGATCACGCTGCGCCCGGCCGTGGTGACCGCCTCCACGACCGCGTCGTGACGGTCCTTCCCGTCCTTCATCGCCTGGCGGAACCGGGTCAGGACGAGCAGCGAGTAGTCGATGCCGACACCGATCCCGATCAGGCCGGAGACCGCCGTGGTCCAGTCCGGGACGTCGACGACGTTGGCGAGCAGAGGAATCAGGCCCGCGGACGAGATGCCGAGGCCGACGAGGGCGATTCCGAGGGGCAGTCCCGCGGCCACCACCGAGCCGAAGGCGATCAGCAGGACGATCGCGGCGGCGAGGAAGCCGATGCCCTCCGGGCTCGCCTGCGACTCGGCCCGGTTGATGGGGTCGCCTCCGAGCTTGATCTCGAGGCCGTTGCCGTCGTTCGACTGGGCGGCGTCGATCAGCTGGGTGCCCTGGTCCTTCGTCACGTCCCAACCGGGGACGGTGAGAGGAAGGGTGGTCGTGCCGTATTGGCCGTTGTCCGAATAGCGGATCTGCGTATGGCCCGAGATGTGGTTGACCTTCTCGGCCTGTGCGAAGAACGCGTTCATGTGCTGCTGCGCTGCTGGGCTGCGGACGCCGGCCGGGTCCTTCCAGACGACGTAGATCTCCTGGCCGGAGTAGCCACTGAAGCGCTGCTGGGTGATGTCGCTCGCTGCCTTCGACTCGGAGCCGGGCGTGTTGTAGTCGGCGTTGAACTCGCCCTTCAGCGAGGAGCCGACGCCGATGATCACGATCATGGCCACGATCCAGCCGATGACCATCAGGCCGCGGCGCCGGTAGGCGATGTCAGCGAGACGGGTGAGGCGACGAGTCATTCCGCTCGTTCTAGCAAGCCGCACACCTCGGCGGCTTCTCCGAATGTGCTGACTACTTCAGGGCCTGTCCATAATGCCGCTCGTAATAGGCCCGGTAGTCGCCGGAGCGGATCGGTGTCCACCACTCCTCGTTCTCCCGGTACCAGTGCACGGTGCGCTCGATGCCCTCGTCGAAGCCGACGGCGGCCTTCCAGCCGAGCGCCTCGAGCCGGGCGGCCGAGAGCGAGTAGCGGCGATCGTGGCCGGGGCGATCCTTGACGTAGGAGATCAGCGACTCGTCGCGATCGGTCAGGGCGAGGATCCGCCTGATCACCTCGATATTGGGCAGTTCGTCGGGGCCACCGACGTTGTAGACGTTCCCGGGCTCGCCGTCCGCGAGGACGGCGTCCACGGCAGCGCAGCAATCCTCCACATGCAGCCAGTTGCGCACCTGCATGCCGTCGCCGTAGACCGGCAGCGGGTCGCCGGCCAGTGCGTTCAGGATGCAGAGCGGGATCAGCTTCTCCGGGTACTGATACGGGCCGTAGTTGTTGGAGGCGCGCATGATCAGAGCCTCGGCACCGTAGGTGCGAGCGAAGGCCGTGACCATCAGGTCACCGCCGGCCTTGGAGGCGGAGTAGGGCGAGGAGGGGGAGAGGGGCGACTCCTCGGTGGCGGAGCCCATCTCGAAGTCGCCGTAGACCTCGTCCGTCGAGAACTGGAGGTAGCGCACGCCCGCGTCCCGGGCCGCCTCGAGCAGGACGTAGGTGCCGAAGACGTCGGTGGTGATGAACTCGCCCGGCGCCTCGATCGAGCGGTCCACGTGCGTCTCTGCAGCGAAGTTGACAACGGCCTCGCAGCCCTCGACGGCGCCCCGGGCGGCGTCGCGGTCGGCGATATCGGCCTCGATCAACTCGAAGCGGTCGTCCGGAAGCCCCTCGAGGTTCTCGCGCCGCCCCGCATAGGTGAGCTTGTCGAGGACGCGGACCGAATCATCGGGGTGGTTGGCGAGGCGCAGGCGCACATAGTTGGAGCCGATGAACCCGGCCCCGCCGGTGACCAGGAGCTTCACGCCGCGTCCACTCCCTTGTCCTCTCCATCCGGCTCGTCGGATCCGTCCTCCCAGGTCACGTCCTCCAAGGGCAGCTCGCTCTCACCTGTGATCTCCTCGCCGTCCGCCTCACGCTCCTCGCGCTCACGGCGGGTCCAATCGAGCATGGGCTGGCGGCGCGAGGAGCTTGAACGCTGCTTCTTCGGTGCCTCTTCCTCCTCCACGTGCCCGCGACGGGCCAGGTAGTCGGAGAGCCCGCGCTGCCATGGCGGCAGCTCGATCGGATTGGTGCGCCGGCTCTCGAGAATCGAGTTTGCCGGCCGCTTCGCCGGGCGCTCCATCATGTCCGTGGTCGTGGCCATCACGCGCGTCACGACCTCGGCCTGGCGGAAGATCTCCATCGCGAACTCGTACCAGGAGCAGCTCCCCTCGCCGGCCATGTGGTGGATCCCGAAGGCACCGGTGTCGATCAGGCGGAGGAGGCCGACCGCCAGGTGGCCCGTATAGGTGGGCGAGCCGACCTGGTCGTGGACGACCACGACCGGCCCGCCGTCCTTCCCCAGCCGCAGCATCGTCTCCACGAAGTTGGCGCCGTGCGGGCCGAAGAGCCACGAGGTGCGGACGATGAAGCTCCGCCCGTTGACGAGGGCGGTGGCGCGCTCGCCGCCGAGCTTTGTCCGGCCGTAGGCGTTGATCGGATCGGGATCGTCGGACTCGCCATAGGGCCCGCCCTCCCCGCTGAAGACGTAGTCGGTCGAGGGGAAGACCACCTGGGCGCCGACCTTCGCGGCCGCACCGGCCACGAAGCCGGCTCCCTGGGCGTTGACCACCGAGGCGTCATGCTCGGATTCCTCGGCGCCGTCCACGTTGGTCCAGGCGGCGCAGTTGATGACCGCCCCCGGGCGCTCTCGTGTGATCAGCCGCTCCACGCGGGCCGGGTCCGAGACGTCGAGGTCGTCGTGGGTCAGCGCGACAACCTGATGCCGCATGTCCTGGGCGACCCGCACGACGTCCTGGCCGAGCATCCCTCCGGCTCCGGTGACCAGGACCTTCATGGAATCGAGATGTCCGCGTTGTCACCGACCAGAAAACGGAGCGTCTTGGGCATCCCCTCGCTGCGGCTCAGGCTGACGTTCTTGCCGAGCAGGCTCGCCTCCATCCGCGCATGCAGGTCCCGGATGCTGGATCCCGACAGGACGATGGAGTGCTCGATCTCCGAGCCGGTGATGAGCACGTCCCGGTCGATCGCGGTGTAGGGGCCGACGTAGCTGTCGGAGATGCGGGCACCTGCGCCGATGATCGCCGGGCCGCGAACCACGGTGCGCTCGAGCTTCGCTCCCTCCTCGATCACCACCCGTCCCTCGACCCGCGACGCCTCGTCGAGCTCGCCGTCGATGCGCTGCTCGATGTCCTCCAGCACGAGGCGATTGGCCTCGAGCATGTCCTCCAGCTTCCCGGTGTCCTTCCACCATCCCTTGACGATGTGAGACTCGACGCGGCGGTCTGACTCGATCAACCGGTCGATCGCATCGGTGATCTCGAGCTCCCCTCGCGCCGAGGGCTCGATCGCATGCGCCGCCTCGAAGATCGAGGGGCCGAACATGTAGACGCCGACGAGGGCGAGGTCGCTGGGCGGATCCTTCGGCTTCTCGACCAGGCGGACGATCCGGTCGCCGTCGAGCTCTGCGACGCCGTAGGACGAGGGGTCCTCGACATGCGTGAGCAGGATCAGCGCGTCGGGCTCAGAGCTGCGGAAGACCTCAACGAGCTCGACGATCCCGTCGCGCAGCAGGTTGTCGCCGAGGTACATGACGAACGGACTCTGACCCAGGTACTCCTCCGCGGTGAGCAGTGCGTGGGCGAGTCCGAGCGGTGCCTCCTGCTCGATGTAGGTGATCCGGGCCCCGAAAGCGGAGCCGTCTCCGGCCGCCTGCCTGATCTCCGCGCCGGTCTCCGGCGCGATGATGATCCCGATCTCGGTGATCCCGGCCTCCACGAGCGCCTCGATTCCGTAGAAGAGCACGGGCTTGTTGGCCACCGGCACCAGCTGCTTGGCGGAGGTATGGGTGATCGGGCGCAGGCGCGTACCCGCGCCCCCCGACAGGATCAACCCCTTCAGCTCTTCCATGCGGGGGGAGGCTAAAGGCTGGGCCGCGAAGACCGGCCCCTACCCGGAGCTCAGGGTTTCGACGGGTTCTTGTGGTTGCTGTGCTCGCAGTGGTGCCCGCGAGGATCAACCGTGTCCTTGCGGAGGAAATCGTCGTTGCCGTCGCCGCAGGAGATGAACACGTCCCGCAGGCCATCCAGCGTCTGCAGCGTGTCACGCCCGCGGCCGCCCTTGTAGACGTCGGCGCCGCCTCGCCCGCGCAGCGAATCGCGGCCATCGTTGCCCTTCAGGATGTCGCCGCCATCGCCGCCGAGCAGCACATCCACGCCGCGCCCGCCGATCATCAGGGCGCCGATGCCGACCGATTCCTGCACCGTGGCGGTGTCGTCACGGTCGCGAGTGTCGATGACGAGGCTGCCGACGAACTCCCGCCGGCACATGCCCACGCCATTGATCAGCTCGCAGGGACCACCGAGAATGGTGATCGGGTTCGCGTCGGCGTCCTGGAAGGTGTAAACCGGCACGGTTCCCCCGAGCAGGCTGCCGGTGCCGACGGACACGTCGTTCTTCTCGCCGGGGTTGCCGACGTATGTAATGACCCCGCCTCCGCTGAAGAGGGCCGACGCCTGAGCGCTTCCGGCGCCCAGCAGCATCGTCCCGATGATCGTCAGAGCCAATGCGGTCCTTCGCATGGATCCCCCGTTTCTCGTTACCGGATAGTAGGGCGAGGATTCTGCCAGTTTCCAGGAAAAAAGGTCGTCAGTACTGGGTGCGCTTCGGTACTACCCGTTCTGCGGCCTAGTAGACACCGCCGAGCTTGCGGTGGTCCCAGGTGGCTGTCCGCTTGGGGTGGAAGCGGATCGCAACCCGTTTCGGGGCCTGCGCCTCGAGTGCGGCGGCCGCGTCGCCCTCGACCGACTCGATTCCCTCGCTGTAGCGAACCGTGAGGTCCTTGGCGAAGTCGACGATCTCCTCCACATCGCGGATCAGCTCCGCCTCGGCCTCGATCTGAACCCCGCGCAGCTCCCCGTATTCGAAGCCGGTCTCGATCAGCAGCGTCGCCCGCGGGTCGCGCTCGAGGTTCTTCACCTTCTGCGACTTGGCGTAGGTCCAGATCCAGATCTCGCCGTCGCGCGGCACGTACCAGAGCGGCATCGAGTGGGGCCAGCCGCGCGGGCCGATCGAGGCGACGATGACGACCCGCTCCGTCTCGAGGAGGTCGGAGAGCTCCTCATCGGTGAGCTTGATCTGGTCGCGGCGCGAGGGCATCAGGACGGGGAAAGCACGAGCATCTGGAACGGGCCCTCGCCGGCCATCGACTGCGTGGCGCCGGTCTCCCAGCGCGGCTGGAGGTCGTCGTAATGACGACTCCAGGCGTGTCCCGACTGACCGGTGAACGCCTGCCACTGCGAGCGCTCCGGGTCCGCAGGGTCGGCGAGCATCCGCCAGCTCGGCGCCCAGATCGCCTCGTAGGGGTCATTCGGGTCATAGGCGATCTGGGCGACGGTCTCCTGACCGCCTCCGGGGTGGAGCGTGCGGTTGAAGACCCGCTCGGCGACCGGATGCGCACCGCCGAGCGCGTGCGGGAACTGGAGCGCGTGCACGCGCCCCCACTGCCACTCCTCAGGATCGGGCCCGAAGCGCTCCTCGAGATCGTCGAGCGCGCCGCGCAGCGCGTCGAGCGCCAGCTCGTCCCAGGAGCCGCCGATCAGCTCGCCGTCGCCCTCCTCCCAGAGCGCGAGCAGATGGGAGTGCCAGCGCCAGGGGGAGGTGACGTGCGCGATGAACCCGTTGTCGGCGCGATCGAGGTAGCGGTCCGCGAGATCGCGGTCACCGATCGCCGCCCGCGTGAACTCGCGCGCCAGCCGGAGCAGGAAGGCCTGGTAGATCGTGCCGGCGACGGTCGCCGAGCTGAGCGTCCGGTCCCAGCTCTTCAACCGCTCGATGGCGCGCACCTCGCGCTGGCTGGTTGCCGGCAGACGCGCCAGGCGGTGGACGACGGTGTCGCCCGGGATCGAATAGAGGTCCGTCTGTATGCGGCGGAAGCTCTCCAGGTCGTGCTCCTCGGTCTCCCGCAGAAGCTGCTCGATTCGCGCGGCGCGGTAGCCGTCGAGCCAGTCGCTCGTGATGTGGTGGGGATAGTCGGCGCCCACCACCCGGTTGTTGGCGGTGACGAGGAAGCCCTCATCCGGATCGACCAGCTCGGGCATCTCGTCGTAGGGGATCCACCCGTCCCACTCGAACTCGCCGGTCCAGCCCGGCTTGGGGAGGTCCGGGCAGTCCCCGTCTCGCTTCGGGACCCGGCCCATCATCTTGTAGCCGATCGAACCGTGGCGATCGGCCCAGATCAGGTTGGAGACCGGCATCGTCACCGTGCGGAGCATCTCGACGAGCTCAGGCCCGCTGGTGGGTTCGAGCACCCCGACGTGGGCGTGGGAGATCGAGGGCTCGTCGAGCGCCGCCCAACGCAGCGCGAGCGGCTGCTCTTCGTCCGCACCGAGCGCCTGATTGACGATCGGTCCGTGGTGGGTGAGGCGGACCTCGTGGGGCTCGGGCACATCCTGGCCCCGGACGGAGATCAGCTCCTCCACGATCTCGAGCGGGCGCTGCTCGCCGCGAAACTCGTAGCTCTGATCCGTGATTCGCTCGACGAAGAGGTCCTCGACGTCCGCCATCACGTTGGTGAACGCGAAGGCCACGTCGTTGTTCTGGCCGAGGGAGATCCCAGGGAGACCGGGGATCGAGGCTCCGCGGCACCAGCGCCCGTCGAGCTCCAGGCCGATCTCGTACCAGACGCCGGGCATGCCGCTGGGAAGGTGCGGATCACCGGCGAGCAGGGCTCCGCCGGTCGCCGAACGGCTCGGGCTCACGGCCCAGTTGTTGGAGCCGCTGGCGGCCGCGGCCAGGCCGATCTGGTCGCGCACGCGCCCGATCTGCTCGGCGAGACCCAGGCCGTCGCCGTCGAAGCCGTGCCCCGGCCGGAGCACGACCGGGTTGCCCTTGGGATACGTGGGGTCGATCTTCGCGGCTCGGTCCTCGCCGAGCTCGCGAACCAGGTCGGCTCGCAGAAGCTCGCGCTCCCAGTTCGTCGAGAGCCCGAAGGAGAGGAGCTTCCCTCCGGCGAGCATGTCGGCGGGCCGCCACGGCTCGAACTCGAGGCGCAGGAGCTGCAGCTCAGGTGGGGGCGCGGGCGACGTGCGGGCGGCCTCGTTGAGGCCCGCACAGTAGGCGTCGAGCAGGGAGCGCAGGTCGCCGTCGAGCTCAGCCTCCTCCCGGAGCGCCATGCGACGGAGTCCCAGGGTGCGCATCAGGCGGTCCACCGGGAGACCGACCTTCCCCGCGACCTCCGAGACTCGGCCTGAGCAGATGCGGCGCTGGATCTCGATCTGCCAGAGGCGGTCCTGGCCATGGCAGAAGCCCTGTCCGAACCAGAGATCGCCGGCCGATCGCGCGCGCACGGTCGGCATTCCCCAGCGGTCGCGGGCAATCTCGACGCGCTCATTGAGTCCGCGGACCGAGACGGTTCCCTCCGTGCGGGGCAGAGGCTGGCGGAAGAGGCGCCACCACAGACCCGCGGCGGTCGCGCCGAGCAGCGCTGTACCGATCCCCATCCCCTTGGCGCCCCCGCGCAAAAGCCGGCCTGGATCGATGCTCATCGGAGGTTCATACCAGGGGCCGCGCGCCGGCGGTCAGTCGCTCAGGTCACCGGGCAGACGCCCCTCGTCGTCGAGCTTCTCGAGGTGCGCCTGCATTGCGATTGCGGCGGCGGGGCGGAGCTGCTCGGGGACGTCGTCCCAGACTTCGGCGAGGAGCGCTGCGCGTCTGCGCTCTCCGCGGTCGAGCGCCGCGACGAGGCGATCCTCCCGCTCCTGGCGGTGGGCGATGTACTCGGCGATCTTCGCCTCCGGATCGTGCACCTCGGGGCCATGGCCCGGATAGAGGACGTCCAGCTCCAGCTCCTGCAGCTTCCGGAGCGACTCCATGTAGTGGAGCAGGGACCCGCCCATGTCGCGCGGCCCCACGATCGTGGAGCCCCGGCCGAGGATCAGGTCGCCCGTGAAGCACGCTGAGCCGGCCACGAAGCAGAGGTGCTCGTCCGCATGACCGGGGGTGACGAGCGCGCGCAGGCCGGCGATCACCTCACCGTCCGCAGGGCGCGTCACCTCCACCCCCAGGCGATCGACCCCGTCGGCGTGATCGCCATGGTCATGCGTCAGCAGAACCGTCCCGATCCCGCCGCGCGCCTCGGCGGCGGCCCGGACCGCCTCGATGTGGCCCGCATGGTCCGGCCCGGGATCGATGACCAGGGCCGGGTTGCGCCCGACGACATAGGTGTTGGTCCCCTCCAGCGTCATCGGGCTTGGGTTGGGGGCGGTGATCCGTTCGAGATCGAGGTCCACGGCGGAGATTCTGCCGGTTCCTTGACATGTGACTGATTGGTCACCTATACTCCCGGCCATGGACGAGGTGTTCAAGGCACTGGCAGACCCGACTCGGCGGCAGCTGCTCGACCGTCTCTTCAAGGAGGACGGTCAGACGCTCACCGCCCTGGAGGAGGACCTCCCGATGACGCGCTTCGGTGTGATGAAGCACCTGCGCCAGCTCGAGGAGGCAGGTCTCGTGGTCACGCGCAGGCGGGGCCGCGAGAAGCTCCACTACCTGAACCCCGTCCCGATCCGGCTCGTCTACGAGCGCTGGGTCAGCAAGTACGCCGAGCCCTGGGTCTCCGGACTCACGGGCCTCAAACGAGAACTCGAGGAGGAAGACGTTGCCTGAGGAATTCGAAGTTCCCCATCAGATCGCACTGGTTCCGGACTCCGATGGGAGGAGCGGGACCGCAGTGTTCGAGATCTACATCAAGACGACGCCCGAGCGTCTCTGGGAGGCCATCACCGATCCGGAGATGCGCGCGAAGTACAGCTTCGGGGTCGCCACGAACTCCGACTGGACGCAGGGCTCGACGTACAACTCCGGAGTCCCGGGAGTGATCGAGATCGCCGAGGGCGAGAACCTGGAGGTCGATCCGCCGAGGCGGCTGGTGCAGACGATGACCGCCCTGTGGAGCGACGAGGTGAAGGCCGTCGGCTCCTCCCGGGTGACTTGGGAGATCCGCACGGTCGGCGACTCGTGCCAGCTGACCGTGATCCACGACCAGCTTCCGATCGATGCCAACGGCGAGCTCTATGGCGGCTGGCCGATGATCCTCTCCGGCCTGAAGACGCTCCTCGAGACCGGAGAGCTGCTCGACACCCCCGGCTCGCTCCGATACTCACGGGCATCTGCCGGCTGACATGATCGAGGCGCCGTCCGCACTGGGCGGCGCCTCGCCACGACCTGAGGAGAACAACCCATGGCCACACAGACGCAGCTGCTCAACGGTGTCGACTTCATCGCTTTTCCGACGAAGGACTGGGAGGCCTCCAGGAAGTTCTACGGCGAGACCCTCGGCCTGCCGTTCGGCAAGCAGTGGGGCCAGATGCCGGCCGGCGAATTCGAGACCGGGACGGTCACGATCGCCCTGATGCAGGTCGACGCCTTCAACATCGACTTCAGCCCGAACACCACACCGCTCGAGTTCCATGTCGATGACTTCGATGCCGCCAAGACCGAGCTCCAGTCGCGCGGCGTCGAGTTCCTCACCGACGTGATCGACAGCGGGGTCTGCAAGCAGGCGATCTTCCAGGATCCGGATGGGAATACGCTGGCAATCCACCACCGCTATTCCGACGGCGC
>CAVTPZ010000006.1:0-105347 GCA_963736685.1 uncultured Solirubrobacterales bacterium | reverse complement strand
TTGTGGGTTACGTGTTGTCAGCCAGTCTGTTCGTGCTGCCTGAGTCGTCAGAAAGCAGAAACCTCACACGCACGCCGACGCCAGTCGGACCCTTTGGGGTCGTGTAGGTGCGCGTGCGACTAAGGAACCCTTCGCACTAGGGGCGCTCCTGAATCAGGGCGACGGCCTCCTGGCGATCCCTGACCCCGAGCTTGCGCACGACCTCGGCGCTGTGGCGGCGCACCGTGACCGGGGAGATGTACAGGCGCTCGGCGATGCTGGGCCCGTTCAGCCCATCGCACATCAGCCCCAGGATCTCCCACTCGCGGCAGGTCAGATCGGCGCGGCCGTTCCTGCCCGCGATCACTCGCTTCCGGCCCAGCGTCTGCAGGTCTCGGACCAGCTCAGCTACCAGGAAGCGGGGAATCGCCGCTTCGCCCGCGAGCACGCCGCGGAGCGCGGGCGGGATCCGGTCCAGGTTCATGCTCTTGACGAGAAATCCCGCCGCGCCCGCCCGGACGGCATCGACCAGGTCGTCGCGATCCGCTGAGGCGGTCAGCACCACGATCAATACCTGCGGAAGCCGCCTGGAGACCTCCCGGACGACGCGGATCCCGCCCCCCGGCATGCATAGATCCACCAGGCAGATCTGCGGCCGCTCGCGGACGGACACCTCGATCGCTGCGTCTGCGTCTGCGGCTTCCGCCCTCACCTCGAAGCCGGCGCCCTCGAGCATTCGACGCAGCGCGGTCCGCGTAACCGGCTCGTCGTCGATCACGACAATGGATGGTCTGGGCTCAGCCATGGGCAGCTTCACAGATGCTGTGCCATCAGCCATCAAGCAACCAACGACCAAAACACCTGGCCCCTTCCACCGCGTCCCCTCGCACGGGTCTCATCGGCTGAGTCTCGCCGCGTCCGGCAAGAAAGTCAATCCCTGGAAATGGGCGCTTTATCGTTGAGTTCGGGCGGTGGGGACTGGCCGTGCCTGAAGAAGTGAGCTAGCCGGCCGAGCACCTCGAAAATCGGGGAGCGGAGGACCACGTCTGGCGCGAAGGCCTCGACGAGTGCCTCGTGATCGCGCGCCTCGAATGCCGCCCGTAGCGGCGTGGGGGTCGTCGAGGCGCTCATGGCAGGATCATCCTCCATTCGGCCGGGGCCCGTTTGGGTCATTGGAGAAGAAGTGCAAGAAGAGGCACAAGCGCCTCACCCGGGCGTCAAAGCAAAAAGTGCAAGGGGAGAAACACGCCCGAGGGCGCTAGCGCCTGAAGATCTGCGGAAGCGTCAGGGGCCGATGGCGGATCACCCGGGCCACCTCGTATCCGATCGTCCGGTAGGTCCCCTCCCGCGACACTGACTTGAAGAGGTCGCGAATCCACTCGCGGCTGAGGCCGAAGCGGATCAGGCCATCCGAGAGGTCGACCAGGTCCGCTCGGCGGATCAGCTCGACCTCGGAGCCGCGGTCCCACTGGCTCCGGAGCTCGTGGTGGCGCTCGATCGCGTCGAAGCAGAGCTCGATTCGGTCGTCGGCCCAGCCATGCTCGCGAAGCAGGTCGGCCGTGAACTCTGCTCCCTCCGTGACGTAGACGCCGCCGTCGGAGGCCTCGTCGTAGAGGCCGACGTCGTGGAGCAGGCCGGCGATCAGCAGGATCTCGCGATCGACCTTGAGCTCCCGCGCGGTCGCCAGGCGATCGGCGATCAGGAAGACGCGGAGCCCGTGGCGTTCCATCGCCCCGCCGCTCTCACCGGTGATCTCCCGGATCTTCTGGAGCGCGGCGATCTCGCTGTCGCTGCGGGCGAGCTCCTCGGCGCTCGTCATGCCTAGCGGCGCAGTTCGGTGCCGTCGTAGAGCTTCTTGACGACGACGCCGCCCGGAGGCGCGGCCTCGACGCAGAGGCTGCAGAGGACGCACTCGTCGAGGTTCTGCCGGACGACCACGACGCTGCCGTCGCTCTCCGACACGTCGAAGATGTCCACCGGGCAGACCTCCTCGAGCTTCGCCGCCATCTCCGGATCGTTGGCGATGGAGTCATCCACCTCGACGTCGATGAAGGTCCCCTCGAGCTGCTCGGGGCTCATACCTTCGCTCCCAGCTTCTGCTTGACGGCGTCCGGGATCTCGTCGATCCGCTCGACCACGGGGATCCCGGCGGCCTCGAGGCGGGCGATCTTCTGAGTGGCCGAATCCTCGGCGCCCTCGACGATCGTTCCGGCGTGTCCGAAGCTCATGCCCTGCATCTCCTCGTCGTCCATGAACTTGCCGGCCATGAAGGCGATGATGGGGAGCTTCGCGTCGTTGGCATCGCGCCAGTCGACCAGCTCGGCCTCCATGCGCCCGCCGGGCTCCGTGTAGATCACGATCGCCTCGGTCTGGTCGTCCGCCTCGAAGAGCGGCATCAGCTCGGCATAGGTCGAGCCGATGATCGCGTCGCCGCCGATCGAGACGGCGGTGGAGACGCCGAGGCCGGCGGCCGTCAGGGTGGAGGAGATCTCGGTGGTCATGCCGCCCGAGCGCGACATGACGCCGATCGAGCCGGGCTCGTAGGCCTTGGCGGCATCCTTGGCGGGACCTCCGATGCCACCCATCTTGCCCACGCCCGGAGCGATGATCCCGAGGCAGTTGGGGCCGATGATGCGCGCCCCGCGCAGGTTTGCGAGCTCGACCATCTGGGCGACGTCGCGGCGGGGGATGCGCTCGGTGACGATGACGATCAGCCGGATGCCGTTCTCGATCGCCTCGAAGACGGCGTCCTTGGTGAAGGCGGGGGGGACGGTGACGACGGACCCGTCGATCTGCGAACCGTGGTGCTCGACCGCCTGCTGGACCGTGTCGAAGACGGGAACGCCGTGGACGTCGCGGCCCTTGCGGCCCGGGGTGACGCCACCGACGATCTTGGAGCCGTAGTCCAGGCACTCCTTGGTCAGGTTGACCGCCTCGCGGCCGGTGATGCCCTGGACGATGAAGGTGAAGTCCTCGTTGAGCAGGATGCTCATCCCTGGATCCTCTCGACGGCCTCGCCCGCCGCCTCCCACATCGAGGTGGAGCGGTCGCGGAACTCGATCCCGTACTTCCCGAGGATCTTCGCGCCCTCCTCCTCCCAGGCACCGGGGATGCGGAACACCGCGATCGTCTCGGTCGGGTCCTTGCCCAGCTCGAGGCACGCCTTGATCACGCCTCTGGCGACGATGTCGACCCGGGTGTTGGAGACGATCGACATCATCACGGCGATCTTCTCGACCCCGTCCTTCCGGAGGACCTCCTTGGCGAGGCCGCAGGACTTGGCGACCGAGGGGTTGCCGCCGATCTCGGCGTAGTTGGCGGGCTTGCCGCCCTGGCTGCGGACGGCGTCCGTCAGAGTCAGCGAGCCGCCCCCGGCACCGATCACCAGGCCGAGGTTGCCGGTGAAGCCGTGGTCCTTGCCCTGGATGACGCCGCGGTGGTCGGCCTCGTCGATCGCCTTGACGTTGCGCTCGAACTCGGAGGGCTCGTACAGCTCGCGCGGCTCCTCGAGCTCGACGCCGATCTCCCTGAGCATCCTCTGGTGGCGCCCGACCGCCTCGTCCTCCATCTCCATGTGGGCGTCGAGGGCCACAAAGGAGCCGTCGGAGAGGCGGGCGACCGGGTTGATCTCGGCGAGGGTCATGTCGTAGTCCCGCTGCAGCTGCGCGAGGCGGGCGAGGATCGGAGTGGCCCGGGTGAGCTCGCGGCCGGTCAGGCCCACCGCCGCGACGACCTCCTTCGCACGAAACTCCATAACGGGGTTCAGGTTGGACAAGTGCCCTCGGCCGACGTGATCGGGGTGGTTCTCCGCGACCTCCTCGATGTCGATCCCGCCCATGTCGCTGAACAGCATCATCGGCGCCTTGGCGCGGCCGTCCCAGAGCACAGCGGCGTAGTACTCCTGCTCGACCTCGGCCTTCGGGTCGACCAGGACACCGACGGGCATGTGGCCGTTGATCTCCAGCTCGAGGATCTCTGCGGCGTGTGAGGCCGCCTCCTCGGGGGTGTCGGCGAACTTGACGCCACCGGCCTTCATCCGGCCGCCGGTGAGCACCTGGGACTTGATCACCGTGGGGCCGCCGATCCGCTCCGCAGCCTTCCTGGCTTCGTCGGCGGTCTTGCAGAAGCCGTACTCGGTGACCGGGATTCCGGCCCGCTCGACAATGCGACGGCTTTCGAACTCGTAGAAGCGCATGGGGACGCCCAGGGGCGGGCGGGAACAGTACAAAGCCCTCGAGTCCGAGGGCGCGCCCGAGCTAGGCGCGTTCGGCTTCGGCCATCGCAGCTGCGGGCTCCCGCTCGCGCTGCGGGCGCAGCAGGACGACTGCGGCGACCACGCCGACCAGGCAGAAGATCGCGCCGACGCCGAACTGGAGGGCGAAGCCGTCGGTGAGGGCCTTGGCGGCCGAGGTACCGGAGTCGACCTCCGATGAGGTGTGGTTGGCGGCCAGCGTGCTGAGCACGGCCAGGCCGAGCGCTGCCCCCACGAAGCGCGAGGTGTTGAGCACGCCGGAGGCCAGGCCGCTGAGCGCGCGGGGGACTCCCTGCACCGCCACGATCGTGGCCGGCACGAGCGCGAGCCCGAGGCCGAGGGCACCGAACATGCCGCCGGGGAAGACGTTCGCCAGATAGCTCCCGCCGGGATGGACGCTGGTCAGGAGGAACTCGCCCACCGTCGCCGAGAGCATCCCGAGGGCGAGCACCCAGCGCGCACCGATCACCTTGGCCAGCCGCGGCGCGAGGGTCGCGCCGGTGCCGACCGCGATGGTCATCGGCACGAAGGCCAGGCCGGTCTTGAGCGCGCTGTAGTGGAGGGTGCCCTGCATGTAGAGGGACTGGAAGAACCAGAAGCCGAAGATCGCGGCGTAGAGCAGGAAGATCACGAGATTCGCCGCGCGCAGGTTGCGAAGCCGAAAGACGCTCAACGGCATCAGTGCGGTGCGATCCGGGTGCCTGGCGAGGCTGTTCTCATAGAGGCCGAACGCCACCAGGAGGGCCACTCCGGCGGCGACCGGGCCGAGCACGCCCAGCGAGCCCCAGCCGAGCCGGTCGGTGGTGACGATCCCGTAGGTGAGCGCGGTCATTCCGAGGGTGACCAGGACGGCACCGGGGAGGTCGAAGTGCCGGTTCTCGGACTCGCTGCGGCCCTCCGGGATCAGGTTGGTGCTGAACAGGACGAGGCCCAGCCCGATCGGGATGTTGATGACGAAGATCGCGGGCCAGCTGAAGGCCTCGGTCAGGATCCCGCCGAACAGCACGCCGGCGGTCGCGCCGATTGCGCCGACGGCGCCCCAGGCGCCGAGGGCCCGGTTTCGCGGCGGGCCCTCGTCGAATGAGGTCGTGATGATCGCCAGGGTCGCGGGGGAGAGGATCGCCCCGCCGATGCCCTGCAGAGCGCGGGCGGCGACCAGCGTCCCGGCGGTGGGGGCGATCGCACAGATCAGCGAGGCTCCTGAGAAGAGGAGGGTGCCGGCGTAGAACATGCGGCGCCGGCCGAAGAGGTCGGCCGCGCGCCCGCCGAGCAGCAGGAAGCCGGCGAAGGTGAGCGTGTATGCGTTCAGGACCCATTGCAGGCCGGTGGTCGAGAAGCCGAGCGCGTCCTTGATCGACGGCAGCGCGACGTTCACGATCGAGACGTCGAGGATCACCATGAACTGGCCGAGACAGACGACCAGCAGCAGGGCGTTCGAGTTGCGCTTCACGATCCCCCTCGCTGCCGTTACCGGGTTCACTTGCGGACTGCCTCCAGAATGTACGCCGCCTCGACCGCCGCAGCGCGGCGAGAGGGGCTGGTGGGATGAACGTCGCCCTCGTGTGTGTGCTCGGGGGCGGCGGATGTGGTTTCGATGTTCTGCGTATCGGACATATGACTTGCCTCCGCGCCGGTTCGATAGTACGATGAACATCGTACCAAAGAAGTTCGATGAACGTCGTACAAGCTAGACTCACCGGTATGGAGCTTCTCCACCCAGACAGAACCGAGATCGAGTTGCCGGCCGTGCTGCACGCGCTCAGCGACCCGCAGCGACTGGAGATCGTTCGCACGCTCGCCGACTCGGAGGCGCCGTGCCCCTGCGGATCGATCTCGCTCGGAGTGGCGAAGTCGACGATGACTCACCACTACCGAGTCCTCCGGGAGTCCGGAGTGATCCGCCAGGAGCGCAAGGGAACGACGAAGATGACCGAGCTTCGCCGTGAGGATCTCGATGCCCGGTTCCCGGGCCTCCTTGACGCTGTCTTGAGCTCGAAGTTGTCCCACGTCTAGACGACGAACCGGCGGCCCGGAACTCGACGCCGATCTGCGTAGTCCCCACGGTTAGACGCGGGGCGCGGCGAGGCATAGTCTTGGCCGTGAGTGAGTTCCTCCGCAGCGTCCGTGTTGCGAAGCGCCGCGATCAATGACCTGATCGCGGCCTTGGCGGCGCGCGGCTACACGGTGATCGGCCCGACGGTTCGGGACGGCGCGATCCTCTACGAGGAGGTCTCTTCGGCCGCGCAGCTCCCCGCCGGGATCACCGATGAGCAGGAGGGGGGCACCTATCGCCTCAGCGAACGTGGCGACGGCGCACTCTTCGGCTTCAACAACGGCCCGAACTCCTGGAAGCATCATCTCTTTCCGCCGAACCTGACCCTCTGGAAGGCCCACCGCGCCGCCGGCGGTGAGATCACCTATGACGAGCAGACCGACGAGCGGCCCCGCTATGCGTTCCTGGGTGTTCGTTCCTGCGACCTGGCGGCGATCGGCATCCAGGACAAGGTTTTCATGGGCGACTCGTATACGGACGCCGACTACGAGGCTCGCCGGCGCGACGCCTTCATCGTCGCGATCAACTGCTCGAAGGCGGGGAACACCTGCTTCTGCGTCTCCATGGGGACCGGGCCGCGCGCGGAGTCCGGTTACGACCTGGCTCTGACGGAGCTGCTCGAGGGAGAGCACCGCTTCCTGGTGGAGGCCGGATCCGAGCGCGGGGCGGAGGTCCTGGCCGAGATCGGTGCCGACGAGGCCTCGCCTGTGGACGCGGACGCCGCGGCCGCGGTCTCCGAGGAGTGCGCCTCGCAGATGGGGCGGGAGCTCGACACCGACGGCATCAAGGAGCTGCTCTACCGCAACATGGAGCACCCCCGCTGGGACGAGGTCTCCGAGCGCTGCCTCACCTGCGGGAACTGCACCCTGGTCTGCCCGACCTGCTTCTGCCACACGGTCGAGGACACGAGCGACCTCGCCGGAGAGGAGGCCGAGCGAACTCGCCAGTGGGATTCCTGCTTCAACCTCGATCACTCCTATATCAACGGCGGCAGCGTGCGCAACAGCCCGCCGTCGCGCTACCGGCAGTGGATGACCCACAAGCTCGCGACCTGGATCGACCAGTTCGGGACCTCCGGCTGCGTCGGCTGCGGGCGCTGCATCACCTGGTGTCCGGTGGCGATCGACATCACCGAGGAGGCGGCCGCGATCCGAGCCACTGACCTCGGCTCGGCCCCCGGTGGCGAGGAGAGGGGGATCAGTGCAGACCATTGAGCAGCTGCTCGCCGAGGCGCCTGCCTTCAACGGGATGAGCCTGGAGCACCTCGAGCTGATTGCCGGCTGCGCGCAGAACAAGACGGCGACCGATGGCGAGTACCTGATGCGGGAGGGCGATCCGGCCGACACCTTCTACGTGATCCGCACCGGCCGCGTGGCGCTTGAGATCTTCGTTCCCCAGCGCGGCGCCGTGACGATCGAGACGATCGACGACGGTGATCTGCTCGGCTGGTCGTGGCTGGTGCCGCCCTTCCGGGTGGAGATGGACGCCCGCGCTCTCGGCAACGCGCACACGGTCGCCTTCGACGCAGCCTGTCTGCGCGGGAAAGCCGACGAGGACCCGAAGCTCGGCTACGAGCTGATGCGGCGCTTCATCCCGGTGATCGTGGAGCGCCTGCAGGCCACTCGGATCCGGCTGCTCGACGTCTACGGGCGAGCGGCGGGCTGAGCGGTGCTCACCGATCCGATGGTGCCCACCTCCTACGTGGTCGCCGATAGGCGCCAGGAGCTGGAGGACACCTGGACTCTGGAGCTGGAGCCTGCGGGCGACGATGCAATAGGTGCCTTCGGGCCCGGGCAGTTCTCGATGCTCTATGCGTTCGGGGCGGGTGAGGTGCCGATCTCGGTGAGCGGCGGAGGTGAGGCCGGCGAGCGCATCGGCCAGACCGTGCGCGCGGTCGGGGCTGCGACCAGAGCGATCTGCACGATGGAGCCCGGCGCACACATAGGCGTCAGGGGTCCCTTCGGCAGCAGCTGGCCGCTCCAGCAGGCTGAGGGCGGCGACGTCGTCGTGGTCGCTGGCGGCATCGGTCTCGCCCCGCTCCGGCTGGCGGTGAATCGCCTGATTGCGAAGCGCGACAGCTATCGAGCGGTCGCGCTTCTCTACGGCGCGCGCTCGCCGGACGAAATGCTGTTCTTCGACGAGCTCCAGAGCTGGCGGGAGGCGGGGATCGACGTCAAGTTCACCGTCGACACCGCGGAGGGTGAGTGGGACGGCCGTGTGGGCCTGGTCACCAAGCTGATCCCGATCACCGGCTTCCAGGGCCCGCGGACGACGGCGATGGTCTGTGGCCCCGAGGTGATGATGCGCTTCGTCTCGCAGGCGCTCCGGGATCGCGGTGTCTCGACCGACCGGATCCACGTCTCGCTCGAGCGGAACATGAAGTGCGCGATCGGGCACTGCGGCCACTGCCAGCTCGGCCACCGCTTCATCTGCAAGGACGGTCCCGTCTTCCCGGTGGGGCGGATCGGGACGCTGCTCGGCGTGAGGGAACTGTGAGCGGAGAGCGTCCCAAGCTCGCGGTGTGGAAGTTCGCCTCCTGCGACGGCTGCCAGCTCTCCCTGCTCGACTTCGAGAAGGAGGTCGTCTCGCTGCCGGAGCAGATCGAGGTCGCCTACTTCCTGGAGGCGACGCGCGGCGAGGTCGAGGGCCCGTATGACCTCTCCCTGGTCGAGGGCTCGATCACCACTGCGCATGACGCCGAGCGAATCAAGGAGGTTCGGGCCCAGTCGCGGCGCCTGATCACGATCGGAGCCTGCGCGACCTCCGGTGGAATACAGGCCCTTCGGAACTTCGCCGAGGTCGAGGAATTCATGTCGGCCGTCTACGCGACCCCGGACTACATCTCGACCCTCGAGACCTCCACGCCGATCTCCTCCCACGTCAACGTCGACTTCGAGCTGCAGGGGTGCCCGGTCAACCACCACCAGCTTCTGGAGGTGATCAGTGCGTTCGTCAACGAGCGGAAGCCCGCCGTCGCCAACCACTCGGTCTGCATCGAGTGCAAGCGCGCCGGGCACGTCTGCGTGATGGTCGCCCACGGCACGCCCTGTCTCGGGCCGGTGACCCACGCCGGCTGTGGCGCGCTCTGCCCGGGCTTTGACCGCGGTTGTTACGGCTGCTTCGGGCCGATGGAGTCGCCGAACGCGCCGTCCCTCTCGGGGTGGTTCGAGGGCCTCGGCATGGACGAGGTCGACGTGATCCGGGTCTACCGGACCTTCCAGACGGCGGCGGAGCCCTTCAAGGAGGAGAGCGACAGGCTCGAGGCCGATGGCTGAGAGCGGCCGGACCCGGATGATCAGGACGGAGGCGCTCGCCCGCGTCGAGGGCGAGGGCGCGATGCAGGTGAAGATCCGCGACGGCGAGGTGGAGAACGTCGAACTGCAGATCTACGAGCCGCCGCGCTTCTTCGAGGCCTTCCTGCGCGGGCGTGACTTCAAGGAGGTGCCCGACATCACCGCGCGGATCTGCGGCATCTGCCCCGTCGCCTACATCACGAGCGCCTTCAACGCGATGGAGGACGCGCTGGACGCCAGGGTGGACGGTCGGATCAGGTCCCTTCGGCGGCTCATCTATTGCGGCGAGTGGCTCGAGTCGCACGCGCTCCACGTCTTCCTTCTGCACGCGCCCGATTTCTTCGGGTTCGATTCGGCCTGGCAGATGGCGCGTGACCACCGCGAGGTGGTGGAGGGGGCGCTGCGCGTGAAGGCCATGGGGAACGACCTGCTGCGGACGGTCGGCGGCCGCGCGATCCATCCGATCAACACCCGCGTCGGCGGCTTCTACAAGGCGCCCGGCCGTGAGCACCTCGACGCGCTCGTCCCGGCGCTGGAGGAGTCGCGCGAGTTCATGCGTGGCGCCGTCACGTTTCTGGCCGGCCTCGACTTTCCTGACTTCGAGCAGGACTACGAGTTCGTCGCACTGCGCGATCCGGACGGCTACGCGATCGAGGACGGGAGGCTGGTCTCCTCCTCGGGCCTCGACATCGGGCCCGGCGAGTACGAGGAGCACTTCTCCGAGCAGCATGTCGAGCACTCGACCGCCCTGCAGTCGCGCATGTCCGACGGCTCGACGTATTTCCTCGGCCCGATGGCCCGCTACACGCTGAACTACGAGCAGCTCTCTGATGGCGCGAAGGAGGCGGCCGAGGGCGCGGGGCTGGGCAAGGAGTGCCGCAACCCGTTCAAGTCGATCCTGGTCCGGAGCGTCGAGATCATCTACGCGCTGGAGGAGGCCCTCGCCCTGATCGCGGCATACGACCCCCCCCACCCGCCCGCGCAGGTGCCCGAGCCCAGGGCGTCCACCGGCACCGGCTGGAGCGAGGCTCCACGCGGGATGCTCTGGCACCGCTATCGAATCGAGGACGACGGGTCGATCGCCGAGGCGAAGATCGTGCCGCCCACCTCGCAGAACCAGGCTCGAATCGAGCAGGACCTGCTCGAGTTCGTGAAGCCCCGCGTCGAGCTGCCCGATGACCGGCTGCAGTGGGAGTGCGAGCAGGCGATTCGCAACTACGACCCTTGCATCAGCTGCTCGACCCATTTCCTGAAGCTCGATGTGGACAGGGCTTAGATGGCTTCCACCCGGCACTTCATCCACCGCGAGCACAAACCGAGCGATCCCGAGTTCCTGCGCGAGGAGCGCAGGATCCTGAACTCACAGCGCGACTCGCTGCACCTGATGGAGCGCCAGCGCGAGCAGCTCCAGGCGGACATCGAGGCGGCCCGGCGAGACGCGCACAGCCTGGGGATCTCCCTGAACCACGCTCCCGAGTCGGGCTATCGCGCCTGGCTCGGCCTGATCGGCGTGGGCAACCACTACCGCTCCGACGATGCCGCCGGGCTCGAGGTGGCAAGGCGGTTGCGGGCGACCCATCCGCCCGGCTGCCGGATCCTCGAGGAGGGGGGCGAGCCGACCTCGCTGATCGGGGCATGGGCTCTCGTCAAGGAGGCGCTGGTGATCGACGCGGTCGCCTCCGGCGCCCCGCCCGGGACGCTGCACCGCTTCGATGCCACCGAGGGGCCGCTGCCAGTCGAGCTGTTCAAGGGCTCGACCCATTCGCTCGGCGTTGCCGATGCGGTCGAGCTCGCCCGCGAGCTGGACCGGCTGCCGCCGCGGCTCGCGGTCTATGGGATCGAGGGTGAGAACTTCGAGACGGGGGAGGGGCTGTCTCCGGCCGTGGAGGCCACTGTCAACGCGCTGGTGGCCGAGCTCCACGCGGAGCTCGGCGACGGCCCGGCGACGAATGATCGAAAGGAGCCCAGATGACCGAGGAGCAGCGCACCAGCACGGAAGAGGCACGGCGGGTCGGTGATGAGATCGGAGTCGATTGGGAGCGGTTCGACCTCGAGCAATTCCGGACCGGGATGGACGTCGAGTTCGAGCACGGCAGCCACGATCCGCAGACCAACGTGACGGGGGACGATCCGATCGTGACGGGCAAGATCGCGCTGGCCCACATGAAGGAGTTCCCGGACTACTACGAGCGACTTGAGCGGATGGAGGAAGAGGCGAAGCGCGACTGGGCCGAGAAGGCCTAGCGCCGGCTACTTCCAGGTTCTCGGCCAGGAGCGCACCGGTGGCCGGGCACGCAGCCTGATCCGATAGTCGACGGCCAGGGGACCATCGGGGCGGGCGAGGACGGGGTTGAGGTCCATCTCGGCGATCTCGTGATGGGCTTCCACCATCGCACCGACACGCAGGAGCTGCTCCTCGATCCCCTCCAGGTCGGCATGAGGCGCGCCGCGGAACCCGGTGAGCAGGGGAAAGGTGGAGAGGGAGCGGAGCATCTGGCCGGCATCCGTCCGGGTGATCGGCGTGACACGAATCGAGACGTCGCGGAGCAGCTCGGCCTGCGTCCCGCCGGCTCCGCAGGCGAGGACGGGGCCGAAGGTTGGGTCGTCGGCCACGCCGATCAGGAGCTCGACGCCGTCGCTCGCCATCTCCTGGACGATGAACTTCTCCCGCTTCGCGCCTGCCGCCGCCACGGCCTCGTCCATCTCCCGCGCGGCGTCAGCGACCTGGTCCGGGGCGAGTCCGATGCGGACGCCGCCCATCTCGGTCTTGTGCAGGAGGCTCTCGCCCTGGGCCTTGAGAGCAACGGCTCCGCCGAGCTCCTCGGCAGCCCGGGCAGCCTCCTCGGGGTCTTCAGCCGCCAGCCATCGCGGGATCGGGATCCCGTAGCAGCCGAGGAGCCGCGAGGCGGCCTCGATGTCCATCCACTCCCGACCGGCGCCGAGCGTCTCGGCGATCAGTGCCGCGGCCTCCTCGGCGTCGGCGTCGGGGAACTCCGGCGGGTCCTCCGGCGGCGTGCGGCGCCACTCGACGTGGCGCATCACCTGGCCGAGGGCGTGGGCGGCGTCTTCCGGATAGAGGTGGACAGCCATTGCGCTTGCGGCGCGAGCCGCCGCCTGGTCCTTCTCGGACATGAACACTGCCTGCACGGGAATTCGCCGGGGCATTTCGGAGACGGCGTCGTGGATCGCCCCGGCGACGTCCTCCGGCCGGGTGAGCAGTGGCTTGATGAAGATGACGATCAGCGCGTCGATGCCCTCATGGGCGGCAAGCGCATTCATCGTCTGCCGGTAGTCATCGGCGGAGGCGGTCGCGATCATGTCGACGGGGTTCGACATGCCGGCCTCCGCGGGCAGGAACTCGCGCAGGGAGGCGACGACCTCCTCGGGCAGCTCGGGAACCTCCAGGCCAACGGCCTCGCAGGCGTCCGCGCACATCACGCCGGGGCCGCCCGCGTTGGTCACGATCCCGACGCGCTTTCCCTCCGGCCGCGGCTGAGTGGCGAGCAGGGAGGCGACGTCGAGCAGCTGGGAGAGCGTCTCGGTGCGGATCACCCCGACCTGCTCGAAGAGGGCGTCGACCGTCAGGTCCGAGGCGGCAATCAGGGCGCCGGTGTGCGAGCTGGTGGCCCGGTGGCCCGCGGCCGAGCGCCCGCTCTTCACCGCCACGATGGGCATTTCCCGTCCGACGCGGCGGGCGATCCGCGAGAAGCGTCGCGGGTCGCTGAACGACTCGATGTAGAGCAGCGCGACCTCGGTCGCGTCGTCCGACTCCCAGTACTCGAGCAGGTCGTTCGCGGTGATGTCGGCGCGATTGCCGATCGAGGCGAAGGAGGAGACGCCGAGGGTGCGATTGCTGGCGAGATCGATCAGCGCCAGGCCGAGTGCACCGCTCTGCGTGACGAAGCCGACGTTGCCGGGAGGCGGTCCGCCGGGGGCGAAGGTTGCGTTGAAGCTGTGACCCTCGGTCGTGTTGAGGATGCCGAGGCAGTTGGGGCCGATCAGCCGCATGCCGGCTTCGCGGCAGACCGCCACCAGCTCGCGCTCGCGCTCGGCGCCCTCTGGCCCGACCTCGGTGAATCCGGCGGAAATCACGATCAGGGCCCGAACCCCGCGAGCCGCGCATTCGCGGGCGGCATCGACGACGCCGAGCGCCGGCACGACGATCACCGCGAGCTCCACGTCCTCGGGAAGCTCCGCGACGCTTCCGTAGGAGTGGACCGACTGGACCACCTCGGCGTGCGGATTGACCGGATAGCTGACGCCCTCGAACCCCGACTCGAGCGTGTTGTGGAAGAGCTGGCCGCCGACGGTGTTGCGGTCGCGGGATGCCCCGATCACCGCGATCGCTGTGGGCTCGAGGAAGAATCGAAGGGCGGCCTCCGCGGCGAGCCGGTCGCGGTCCTCGAAACGGCGCACCGCCTCGTCCTCGAAGGAGGTGGGGAACACGACGCGGATCGCGCCCGGCTCGGAGGAGATCTCCGCCGGGAACCCGCTGTCCCTGAAGACCTCCATCATCTTGTGGTTCTCGGGCATCACCTCGGCGTGGAAGAGTGAGATGTCGTTGTCGAGAGCGACCTCCGCCAGGTGGGCGAGCAGGAGCGTGGCGAGCCCGTGGCCCTGAAGCCGGTCGGCGACCGCAAAGGCCACCTCTGCGTCTCCACGTCCTTCGTCGATGTAGATGCCCTGGCCGATCACGTCCCCGTCGCGAATCGCCACGAGCCCATAGCGCCCCGCGTAGTCCACCTCGGCCATCGAGCGTGCCGCGGCCCGCAGATCGACCCCGCCCGAGAAGAACCTGAAGACGCGAGAGGCGGGATCCAGCCCCTCGAGGAACTCGTGAATTGCGTCCTCATCGTCGGCGCGAACAGGCCTGACGTGAACGGTGGTGCCGTCGCGCAGCGCCACGTCGGCCTCGCGCTCGGCCGGGTATGAAGCCTCTGCTCGAGGTGGTCCGTTCAGGGCCGACACACACTCGCAGAAGTCGGCCGAGTGCCCGACCTGCTTAGGCTCCAGCGGGTGAACACCGATCCCCTCTACCGGAAGGTCGTCGTCGGCTACCAGGAGAACGACCGCGGCGAGGACGCCCGCGTGCTCGCCGAGCGGGTCGCCATGCGGGACGGCGGGGAACTCAAGATCGTGAGCGTCGAGAAGGGCTCGCCGGCGGATGCGCTCCAGGCCCTCGCGGAGAGCGGCGAGGCGGACCTGATCGTGCTCGGCTCCACCCACCACGCCGCCTTCGGGTCGGTCGCCCCGGGCAGCGTGGCGGAGCACCTGCTGCACGGGGCCCGCTGCCGGCTGATGATCGCCCCGAAGGGCTATGCGGAGGGGGACCACTCACAGGACCGGCTCCGGGTCCTCGCGGTGGGATACGACGGGATGGCCGAGTCCCAGGCCGCTCTGGACGAGGGCGCCAAGCTCGCCACGAAATTCCACGCGTCGATGAAGGTCGTGGGTGTTGCGACCCCTGTTCCGGCGATGGGCGCGGCCGCCGCCGCGCAGACGGGAGCCGAGGCCGGGCCGGAATTCCAAAGCCGCCTGCACGACGCCGTAGGGGAACTTCCGCCGGAGCTGCGGGCCCTGCCGATCTTCGAGCACGGGGATCCCGTCAGGAAGCTGCTCGAGGTGTGCGAGTCGGGCGTCGACCTGCTCGTGCTCGGCTCGCGTGGCTTCGGCCCGGTGATGCGGCTGCTGGTCGGCAGCGTCTCCTCGCGCGTGATTCGCGCGGCCGGCTGCCCGGTGTTGGTGGTGCCGCGCCCCGGCTAGAAGCCGCGGCGCTCCTTGTCGGTGTGGTCGACCTCGCGCGGGTGCTGGCGGAGCTCTCGCCGGAGCAGCACCTCGTGCGCGACGAACAGGCCCAGCAGCGTCAGGCAGATGACGCTGAGCAGGCCGAGCTCGAGGGGGCCGTAGGCCTGCCAGACCAGCCCGTAGAGGTAGAGCCCGACGATGCCGGCGGCGGCCACCCAGAAGGCGACCCTGAATCTCTCGAACGTCGCTCGCATCTCCATCGTTCCTCCTCTCAGATCTTCTCCGGCACCATCTCGATCGCGCCGCAGGGACACTCCTGGACGCAGAGGCCGCACCCCTTGCAGAAGTCGAGGTCGATCGCGTAGCCATTGACGTTCGGGCTCTCCGCCGCCTCGGCCAGCTTGATCACCGCGTTGTCGGGGCAGACGCCGAAGCAGTTGTCGCAGCTGAAGCAGTTGCCGCAGGACATGCAGCGGCGGGCCTCGTACAGGGCGTTCGAATCGTCCAGCCCGCCGACGACCTCGTCGAAGGTGGAGCGCCGGCGCTCGATCTCGAGTTCGGGCTGCAGCGCCTTGGGTGCGTCGGCGTAGTACCAGGTGTTGAGCTGGTCGAAGGTGATGATCTCGTGCTTGGGCCCTGGCTCGTACGCCCGACTGCGCAACCAGCCGTCGATGTTGCGCGCGGCCTTCTTTCCATGCCCCACGCCGACGGTGACGGTCCGCTCCGCGGGGACCATGTCTCCGCCCGCGAAGACGCCCTCGTGCCCGGTCATCATGTTCGGCCCGACCTGGACGACACCGTCTTCGACCATGATTCCCGAGACGTCGTCGAGCAACGACAGGTCCGCCTCCTGTCCGAGCGCAAGGATCACGGAGTCGGCCTCGAGCTCGTCGAGCTCACCAGTGGGCTGCGGGAAGCCCGTCTCGTCGAGCTCCATCTTCTCGATCGGTGATGGTGTGGCCATCGACCTGCTTGATGGTCTCGAGCCAGCGCATCATCACGCCCTCCTCCTCGGCCTCGGCGACCTCGAAGTCGTGCGCGGGCATCCGGTCGCGGTTGCGGCGGTATACGACCACCGCGTCGGTGGCGCCGAGACGCTTGGCGGTGCGGGCTGTGTCCATCGCGGTGTTGCCGCCGCCGTAGACGACGACCTTGCGGCCGAGCAGCGGCTTCTCGTCGGACTCCATCGACTTCAGCATCGAGACGGCGTCGATGATGCGCGCGGCCTCGCCCGCCGGGATGTCGGCGTGGCGTCCGATGTGGGCGCCGACGGCGAGGAAGGCCGCGTCGAAGCCGCCCTCGCTCATCGCCTCCTCGATGTTCGTGACCTTGCGGTTGAGCTCGAGCTCGACGCCCATCGCCAGGATCCGGTCGACCTCGGCGTCGAGGACGTCACGCGGCAGCCGGTAGGTGGGGATGCCGAAGCGCATCATGCCGCCCGCCATCGGGCCGGCCTCGAAGATCGTCACCTCGTGGCCGAGGCGGCGCAGGTGGTACGCGGCAGAGAGGCCGGAGGGCCCGGCGCCGACGACCAGAACGTGCTTGCCGGACGACTCCGCGGGCGGGTCGAAGGACCAGCCCTGCTTGATCGCCTCGTCGCCGATGAAGCGCTCGACCGAGTGGATGCCGACGGCCTCGTCGAGCTCTGCCCGGTTGCAGGAGGTCTCGCAGGGGTGGTAACAGACGCGACCCATGATCGCGGGGAACGGGTTGTCCTCGACGATCTTCTGCCAGGCCCGCTCGTAGCCCTCGCCGCCGTCCTCGGCCTCGTAGAGCCACGCCTGGCAGTTCTCGCCGGCCGGGCAGGCGTGGCTGCAGGGGGGGAGCCGGTCGACGTACTGGGCGCGCTCGGTCCGCCAGCTGCCGGTCTTGTTGGCGAGACTGGAGCCGACATTCAGAGTGATCGCAAACGGCAGGTTCTTCTCGGTGGCTTCCATCACTGAGGTCCGTGGGGGGTGTCGGAAAGCAGGTCGGGGCGATCTTCGGCGAGCAGGTCGGGCAGGGTGCCGTAGCCGCCGTTCAGGCCGAAGCGCCTGATGTTGGCGTCGGCGCGAGCCTGGATCGCCTCGATCACCTCGGTCTGGGGTGGGTCCTTGAAGAGGTGGGCGTAGCGCTTCTGCAGCTTCAGGTACTCGGTCACGGGCACCTGTTTGCGGATCTTCGAGACGCCGACGACCTCGCCGTCCTCGGCTTCGAAGACGGGGAAGATCCCGGTCTCCTTGGCGAGGCGCGCGATCTCGATCGTGTCCTTCGATGCCGATCCCCAGCCCAGGGGGCAGGGGACGAAGACGTGCAGGTAGCGCGCGCCCCTGAACTCCATCGCCTTCTCCACCTTGTACTCGAGGTCGCGCAGCTCGGACACCGTTGCGGTCGCCACGTACGGGATCTCATGCGCCATCGCGATCAACGGCGCGTTCTTGCCCTGGCCGAAGACGTTGCCCGGCTCATCGCCGACTGGCTTTGTGTTGGCGGTCCGTGCGGCGGGAGGCGTTGCGCCCGAGCGCTGCACGCCGGTGTTCATGTAGGCCTCGTTGTCGTAACAGATGAAGAGCACGTCGTCGTTTCGCTCGAACATCCCCGAGAGGCAGCCGAAGCCGATGTCGAGGGTGCCGCCGTCGCCGCCCTGCCCGACCACGCGAATGTCCTCGCGGCCCTTCGCCTTCAAAGCGGCGGCGATTCCCGTGCTGACCGCCGGCGCGTTCCCGAAGAGCGAATGGATCCACGGCAGCTGCCAGGAGCTCTCCGGGTAGGGAGTGGAGAAGACCTCGAGGCAGCCCGTGGCGTTGGCCGCGATCAGCTTGCCCTTCGTGGCCCGCATGGCTGAGTCGAGCGCGAACCGGGCGCCGAGCGCCTCGCCGCATCCCTGACAGGCGCGGTGCCCGCAGGTCAGCGTGTTGGAGCGCTCCGTTCGCGCCTGTACCGAGCGCTTCTCCGGATCGAGCAGGCGACCCCCGACCGCGTAGGTGCCCGTCTGGTAGAGCTTGACCTCCTGGTAGGGCATCAGTGGCCCTCCGCCGCGACCACGCCGAGCTCGCGGAGCATGTTCTCGGCGTGAGGGCCACGGGGCTTGCCGTCGCGCTCGCGAGCCAGCTCGCGCTGCACGGATTCGATGTCCAGGTCGAGGAAGTTCAGTCGGCTCGAGCTCGTCGCGACCGGCCTGCTCGAGAAGCCCGTGAAGCGACTCGCGGGTGATCGCCCTTCCGCCGAGACCGGCGATGACCGTGCTGCACCGGGCGTGGCCGCCCACCATCGCCTCGTGGACGTCGGTGGAGACGATTCCGCCTCGGCCGGGGGCGAGGGCCTTCTCGAGTACCACCACGCGGCAGGCCCCGGACACAGCCTCGCGGACCTCCTCCAGGGGGAACGGCCGGAATGACTTGATGCCGAGCGCGCCAACCCTGACTCCGGATTCGCGCATCTCGTCGACGACGCTCCTCGATCGTTCCGAGCACGGAGCCGAGCGCGACGATGATCGTCTCCGCGCCCTCGGTCCGGTAACGGCGGACGAGGCCGCCGGACGGGCGGCCGAAGTCGATCGCGAAGCTCTGGGCGACCTGCGGGATCACGTCGAGAGCCTGCATCTGCTTGGCGTGGGCGAGGTACTTGACCTCGAAGAAGGCCTCGGGACCGACCATCGCCCCGATCGTCATGGGGTCGGCTGGGTCGAGCAGCTGCCGCGGCTCAAAGGTGGGGACGAACGCGTCGACCTTCTCCTGGTCGGGGATGTCGACCTCGTCGTATGCGTGCGTGAGAATGAACCCGTCCATGCAGACCATCACCGGCAGCGAGAGCTGCTCGGCGATCCGGAAGGCCTGGATGTGCATGTCGAGCGCCTCCTGATTGGACTCGGCATAGAGCTGGATCCAGCCCGAGTCGCGCATCGACATGGAGTCGGAGTGGTCGTTCCAGATGTTGATCGGAGCGCCGATCGCCCGGTTGGCGATCGTCATCACGATGGGCAGCCCCAGGCCGGATGCGTTGTAGATCGCCTCCGCCATGAAGAGGATGCCCTGGGAGGCCGTCGCGGTGTAGGTGCGGGCGCCGGTGGCGGATGCCCCGATTGCCGCGGACATTGCACCGAACTCGGACTCGACCATCAGGTACTCGCATGGCGACAGATCGCCGGTCCTGACCAGGTCGGAGAGGTGCTCGACGATGTGGGTCTGGGGAGAGATCGGATAAGCGCTGATCACCTCCGGGCGGCAGAGCGCCACCGCTTCGGCGACGGCCCGTGAGCCCTCCTCCTGCCTAAGCACGGGTGAGCTCCCTGATCTCGTGCTGCACGAACTCGTAGGCGACGTCGGCCGAGAGCATGTTGCGGTCGGCGATCTCGCCCGAGAACTTCTGGGCTATTGCACGGACCACGGCCTGCAGCGTGACCGCCCCGGTCATCGCAGCGAACCCACCGAGCAGGGCGGTGTTCGGCATCGGGCGGTGCAGCTGGCGCTTGGCGACCTCGGTCGCCGGCACGGTGAGCAGCCGCCCGGGCGCAAACCCGGCGGCGAACTCGCCCAGCCCGAGGTCATCGAGGGTGCGCGAGGTGTTGATCAGCACGTAGCCGCCGTCGCTGAGGCCGCTGAAGACCTTCACCTGATGGAGCAGTGTGGGGTCCTGGATGATCAGGGCGTCGGGCTCCGAGATCGGCTCGCGCACCTTGATCGGGTGGTCGTCGATCCGGCAGAACGAGGTGACCGGGGCGCCGGTCCGCTCCGAGCCGAAGGTGGGGAAGGCCTGGGCGTGCTGCCCGTCCTCGAAGGCGGCGATCGAGAGCATCTCGGCGGCCGTGACCACGCCCTGGCCGCCGCGTCCGTGGATCCTGACCTGGAACATCAGGCCGCCTGCGCGGTCTTGGCGAGCTCGCCGAGCTCGGCAAGGGATTCCGCGATTCCGGTGTTGAGGACCCCGAGGTCCGGGACGGTGTCGCGGTCGGCGTTGATGCAGAAGAAGAGCCGCCCGTCGTAGCTGAAGACGGCGAGCCCGACGGCGTGCGAGGCCGCGATCGGCACCAGCGGCCAGATCTCCGTGACCTTCGAGCCGAAGTAGTACAGCGGGATCTGCGGCCCAGGGACGTTGGTGACGGTGACGTTGAAGAGGCGCGTCGCGAACAGTGACCGCGCGACGAAGCTGTGCAGAACCGGCGGCATATGGTTGCCGAGGTTGAGGAGCACGCTCGAGCCCTCGTGCTGCGTGCCGGACTTCAGGGTCTCCGCCTCCTCCACCTGGAGCCGGTACCGCTCGGCGGGATCGGCGGCTCCGACCGGCAAGTGGACGAACAGGGACGAGATCCGGTTGCCCATCGAGAGGTGATCGGCGGCCGTGCGGATGTTCATGGGGACCATGGCGCGCAGACCGGGCTCGGAGACCACCTCGCCGCGCTCCGCCAGCAGGCGGCGGAACCCGCCTGCGGCGGCGGCGAGGACGACGTCGTTCAGGGTGCCGCCCAGGGAGTTCTTGATCGCCTTGAGCTCGTCGAGCTCCATGGTGAGCACGGCGAGCTGGCGTCCGGCGCCGATCGGCCGGTTGAGGCTGCAGTCGGGCGCCGCGACGAGCTCGTCGCGGACGATCAACTCCGCGAGGGCCCGCGAGCGGTGGGCTGCCTCGCGCGCGCGGCTCGGGTGCGTCGCGATGCCGACCGCGGACTCGGCGGCGTGCAGGCCCGCCTGCGCCGTGCGCAGGGCCGCGTTTCCGACGTAGATGTAAGGCTTGGCGATCAGGGAGGCGGTGTGCCGGAGGCCACCCCTCGGCGTCTCGTCCGTGTTCGGGTGGCTCGCGGGCGAGCTTCCCTTCGGTCCGCCGTTCCGGTGGGTCCGGTGCTCGGGCTCCGTGTCGAGCAACGTGGCCGCCATGTCCACGGAGCCGACGCCGTCGATCATGCAGTGATGGGTCTTGGTGACGAGCGCCCAACGCCCGTCGGCGAGCTCGAGGATCACCATCTCCCAGAGCGGCTTGGAGCGGTCGAGGCGCTGCGAGTAGTACTCGCCGGCCCACTCCATCAGCTCTTCGATTCCAGCCGGGGCGGGCAGGCCGGCGATCCGGACATGCCGCTCGATGCGGAAGCGCCTGTCCTCCTCCCAGCTCGGCCAGTGGAGCCCGCCCGTGTGAGGGCTGGAGAGTCGCTGGGAGTAGCGGGGCAGATCGGGGAGGCGGTCGACGACATCCCGGCGGATCACGTCGATCGGCGGCGCACCGCCACCCGGTTGCGGATCGAGCAGCATGACGCCGCCGATATGCATGTGGGCGCTTGCGTCCGCCTCCTCCAACTCCAGAAACGTCGCGTCGAGCGCGGTGAGCTGGTCGCCCATGACTACTCCTAGTCCTCCATGCGCCTGTTGAGGAGCTGGGTCGCGATGACGGGTGCCCCACCCCCTACGGGGGCGGGTCCGCCACCGGACCCGGTCTCCTTCCCGGTGACGGCGATTTCGCCCTCGTACGCCGTCCCGCGATGGGCGTCCACGGCGACGAGCTCTCCGTCACGGAGCTTTGTCGGTGCGGCTGAAGCGATGATCGGAACCCCTTCCAGATGGCGAATGGTCTGTGTGCTCAACCTACGCACGGGCGATGCCTGTTTCATCGTGGAGGCGCACGGTCTTCGTGACCGTGTGGACTACCTAGACGGCCCGTTCGTGACTCCCCTACGATCCGGGTCCCCACCGCACCGAAATAGCGACTCGGCGCCGAACGCTGTGAAAACATCTCGCGCCTCGCAGGTAGGGAATCCATCCAACCAAGGAGCTGAACGCATCAGTGAGTGAGACATCTGCCGCGACAGAGGCACCGACCAAGCACGCCAAGCTGCTCTCCTGGGTCGAGGAAATGGCCGACCTGACCCAGCCGGATTCGATTCACTGGTGTGACGGATCCGCGGCCGAGTACGACGATCTCTGTCAGACGCTGGTCGACGCCGGCACCTTCGAGAAGCTCTCCGACGCCAAGCGCCCCAACTCCTATCTCGCCCGGTCCGACCCAGACGACGTGGCCCGGGTTGAGGACCGCACCTTCATCTGCTCCGAGCACGAGGACGACGCCGGTCCGACCAACAACTGGCATGACCCGGACGAGATGCGGGAGCTGCTCTCAGACATCTTCGCGGGGTCGATGCAGGGTCGCACCATGTACGTGGTGCCCTTCTCGATGGGCCCGATCGGCTCCCCGGTCGCCCAGATCGGCGTCCAGGTGACCGATTCCGCCTACGTGGCCGCCTCGATGCGGATCATGACCCGGATGGGCGCCAAGGCGCTCGAGGCGCTCGGTGAGGACGGCGACTTCGTCCCCTGCATCCACTCCGTCGGCATGCCTCTCACGCACGGTGAGCACGACGTCCCGTGGCCCTGCAACGAGACGAAGTACATCGTTCACTTCCCCGAGGCGCGGGAGATCTGGTCCTACGGCTCGGGCTATGGCGGCAACGCCCTGCTCGGCAAGAAGTGCCTCGCGCTTCGCATCGCATCGGCGATGGCCCGCGACGAGGGCTGGATGGCCGAGCACATGCTGATCATCAAGCTGACCTCGCCCGAGGGCACCGTCAAGCACCTGGCCGCGGCGTTTCCGTCGGCATCGGGCAAGACCAACCTGGCGATGCTCGTGCCGAGCATCCCGGGCTGGAAGGTCCAGACGATCGGCGACGACATCGCCTGGATTCGCTTCGGCGAGGACGGCCGCCTCTACGCGGTCAACCCCGAGGCCGGCTTCTTCGGCGTCGCCCCGGGCACCGGCGTGAAGACCAACCCCAACGCGATGAAGTCGATCGAGACCGACACGATCTTCACCAACGTCGCCAAGACCGATGACGGCGACATCTGGTGGGAGGGGATGGGCGATGCGCCCGATCACCTGATCGACTGGAAGGGCCGCGACTGGACGTCCGAGAGCGACGATCCCGCCGCGCACCCGAATTCGCGCTTCACCGTGTCGGTAACCCAGTGCCCGACCTTCGATCCGGCCTGGGACGACCCGGCCGGAGTGCCGATCGACGCCTTCCTGTTCGGCGGGCGCCGCGCGACGGTCGTGCCTCTGGTGCACGAGGCCTTCGACTGGGAGCACGGCGTCTTCCTGGCGTCGACGATGTCGGTCGAGACGACCGCGGCGGCCGCAGGCGCCGTCGGCCAGCTTCGCTTCGACCCGTTCGCGATGCTGCCCTTCTGCGGCTACAACATGGCCGACTATTTCAAGCACTGGCTGGAGATCGGCGCCAAGGGGGATGAGGCGAAGCTGCCGAAGATCTTCGTCGTCAACTGGTTCCGCAAGGACGATGGCGGCAACTTCATCTGGCCCGGCTTCGGCGAGAACACCCGGGTCCTCGAGTGGATCGCCCGCCGCACCGAGGGAGAGGGTGAGGCCGCCGAGACACCGATCGGCCTCGTGCCGCCCCCGCACGACATCAACACCGAGGGCCTCGAGATCTCCGAACAGGACATGGAGACGCTGCTCAAGGTCGATCCCGACGAGGTGCGCCAGCAGCTCCACCAGGTCTCCTCGCACCTGAAGCAGTTCGGCTCCCGCCTGCCGGATGAGGTCAAGGCGCAGCTCGAGGCGCTGGAAGAGCGGTTGGGCTAGCCGGCTTCGCGATAAACGGCGGCCACAAACACCGCCGCCGGATCTCCGGCCACGAGCGGCCGCTCCACATAAGTCGCTCCGGGCTTCGCCCTCCGCTCCGAAATGAGCGGCCTGGTGGCCGCTAGCGGCCCTTCCGCTTCCGGGCGCTCTTCTTCAGTTTCTGGCAGCCGCTCGCCGGGTCGTTCTTGTCGCGGAAGGCCTCGCCGCCTCCCCCGCCGCAGTTGACGGCGCGGTCGCGGGTGCCGTCCTGGGCCTCGAGCGTGTCGAAGCCGCCGTCGCCGAAGATGCTGTCGACTCCGTCGCCGCCGTCGATGTCGTCGGCGCCGCCCATGCCGTGGAGGGTGTCGTTGCCTCCGCGTCCCAGGATCAGCGGGTCCTTGCCGTTGGTCCCGGTGAGGATGTCTGGGCCATCGGAGCCCTCGAGGATCTCCAGGTCGTTCCCGAGGTGGGTGGGGCTGCAGTCCTTCCGGTCGGGATCCGACGCGGTTCCGCCCAGGGTCGCCTTGACCCCGTTCTTCGGCGCGTAGCGGTACCGGGCGAAGCCGGCGATGTCGAAGCCGGGGCCGCCGCTGTAGTCGTGTCCCTGGCAGACGTCGTCGGAGACGAGCTGATCGTTTCCGTTGCCCCCGTTCAGCTTGTCGCCGCCGGTGCCGAGCGCCAGGAGCGCGTCGCTTCCGTCGCCGCCGTTCAGAACGTCGGCTCCGGACTGTCCGCTGAAGAGGACGTCGTCGCCCGAGGTGCCATCGAGGATGTCGTTACCCGGGCCACCGTCCATCAGGGTGGTCATGGACGCCGGGTAGTTGCCAGACAGGCTGAGGTGATCGTTGCCCCCGTCGCCCCAGACGGTGACGAAGCTGAGCGGGGTGGATGGCGTGGGGCACTGGACCAGCGCGTGCTGAACCGCGCAGGTGTCGATCGGGCCGGGGAGGCTCGTGATCCCAGCGCCGGCCCGTGAGGTGATCGAAAAGCCCCCATTGCCCGCCGCCACGAGGAGGTCATCGTTGGCGCCGCCCTGGCCGCCGAGCACGTACAGGCCGGGGTCGGGACCGCGCGGGTCCATGTAGACGAAGGCTCCGGACGGTCGCGGGTCGGAGGGCGTCTCGTGAGCCGCTCCGAGGCCGCAGGTCGAGGTCTTGTCGCCGGCGGTCACATCGCAGCTGTCGTTGCCCGGGCCGCCCGTGAGCTGGTCGGCCGCGCCCAGGCCGGTGATCTTGTCGTCGCCGGGGCCGCCGTCGATTCCGTCGGAGCCTCCGGTTCCCTTGATCTTGTCGTCGAAGGCCGAGCCCAGGATGTCCTCGACCCCGCTCAGATACTCGTACCCGTCGGGTGTCACGGCCGTGCCGGCCCCGAGGTCGGCGTCGACGCCGCTCGTGGTGTCCCAGGAAGGAGTCGTGTCCGCGTAGCTGACGGTGTCGATTCCGTCGCCCCCGGCGTAGGTGTCGCCGTTGGGGCCGCCGCGCATCCAGTCATTGCCGCTGCCGCCGGTCATCTTGTCGCCGCCATGGCCACCGACCAGGAGGTCGTCTCCGGGGCCGCCGTCCATGTGGTCGTCCAGCAGGTCGCCGTAGAGGCGGTCGTTGCCCGTCCCTCCGGTCATGTCCTCGCCGCCGGAGCCGCCATGGATCTCGTCGATCCCGTCCCCGCCGTCGATCGTGTCGCTGCCGTCGCTTCCGAGGATCATGTCGTCGCCGCTCTCGCCCTCGAGGCGGTCGCGGTCGCTGCCGCCGTCGATCATGTCGTTGCCGGTGCCGCCGTCGATCGCATCGGCGCTCGGGCCGCCCTGGATCGAGTCGTTGCCGTCCTCCCCGAAGCTCGAGTCCTTGCCCTTGATGTTGATGATGGAATCGTCGCCGGTGCCGCCGTAGACGTGATCGGATCCCCTGCCGGCCAGGATGCGGTCGTTGCCGTCGCCCGCGCAGATCACGTCCGAGCCCTTGCCGGTGACGATGTAGTCGTTGCCCGCTCCGGCGATCACGACCTGGTTGCCGTGCCCCTGATGCGGCGCGACGTAGCGGTTGTTGCCGCCGCCGAGCACCACCGTCGCCTTCTTGCCGTGGCAGGTGGGCTTGGCCTGGGCGCTCGCGGGAATGAGCGCGAGAGCGAGCACGGTCGAGCCGAGCACGGTTGGAGCAAGCGATGCGAGGCGCCGTCGCATTACTTCAGGTATCGGGCGTGGGCGGCTCCAGCCTAAATGCGCACTACCCGGTAGGCCCCGAGGCATAGAATCGCGCTCCCATGGGAGAGCAGGTCAAGTTCCAGCTTCCTGAAGAGGAGATTCCCACCACTTGGGTGAATCTGCTCGCCGACCTTCCGGGCGACCCGCCGCCACCTCCACTCAGCCCGGCCACAGGTGAGCCCGCTGGGCCGGACGATCTCGCTCCGATCTTCGCGATGGGGTTGATCGAGCAGGAGGTCTCCGCCGAGCCCGACATCGCGATCCCAGAAGAGGTTCGCGACATCTACCGCCTCTGGCGGCCGACGCCGCTGCTCCGGGCGGCGCGACTGGAGCGCGAGCTCGATACGCCGGCCCACATCTACTACAAGTACGAAGGGGTATCGCCCGCGGGCTCGCACAAGCCCAACACCGCGGTTCCCCAGGCCTTCTACAACCGCGAGGCGGGGATCAAGAAGATCTCGACCGAGACCGGGGCGGGCCAGTGGGGATCTGCGATGGCGCTCGCCTGCCAGCTCTTCGGCCTCGAGTGCGAGGTCTTCATGGTCGGCATCTCCTACGACCAGAAGCCGTATCGCAAGGCGATGATCGAGACCTGGGGCGGGACGGTCCATCGGAGCCCCTCGGACCTGACCGAAGCGGGCCGCTCGCAGGCCTCGCATGAGTCGGGCAGCCTGGGGATCGCGATCTCCGAGGCGGTCGAGGTCGCGGCCTCCTCCGAGGACACGAACTACGCGCTCGGCTCGGTCCTCAACCACGTCTGCCTCCATCAGACCGTGATCGGCGAGGAGTCCATCAAGCAGATGGAAATGGCCGGAGAGGCGCCCGACGTCGTGATCGGCTGCGTCGGAGGCGGCTCGAACTTCGCGGGCATCGCCTACCCGTTCCTGCGGCGACGCCTGCGTGAGGGAACCGAGACCAGGTTCGTCGGCGCCGAGCCCGCCGCCTGTCCCACCCTGACGCGGGGCCGCTACGCCTACGACTTCGGCGACACCGTCGGGATGACCCCGCTGATGCCGATGTACACGCTGGGCCATGACTTCGTGCCGCCGCCGGTCCATGCGGGAGGCCTGCGCTACCACGGCGATGCGCCGAGCCTCTCGGCGCTCGTCAAGGAGGGCCTGGTCGAGGCGACCGCGATCAAGCAGACCGCTGCCTTCGAGGCCGCAGTCAGGTTCGCTCGCTGCGAGGGGATCATCCCGGGGCCCGAGCCGGCGCACGCGATCCGCGCCGTCTTCGATGAGGCCGAGGCTGCGAAGCAGGCGGGGGAGGAGCGGGTGATCCTCTTCAACCTCTCCGGCCACGGGCACTTCGACATGTCCGCCTACGCGGCCTATTTCGCCGGCGAGCTCGAGGATCTGGAGCTCTCCGAGGATGAGCTCTCGGACGCGCTCGAGCGCCTGCCCGAGGCGCCCGCACTCGCCTAGACGAGATAGCGCTCGAGACCGGAGCGAATCGACTCCGGGATGGCGGCCTTAGATCCCGAACCCGTCTCGATGAAGACGTGCCTGAGCTCGCCCTCGGCGGCCGGCTCCCCACCGTCCTCGATCACCAACTCCGTGGTCATGGAGGTGTCGCCGAGGCGGGTGACGCGGGCCACGACCTCCATCTCGTCGTCGAACCGCAGCGGGGCCAGATAGCGGATCGTCGCCTCGGCCACGACCATGTCGACACCCGCCTCCACCATCGCCTGATATCCGCCGAGCTCCCGCCAGAGCTCGCCCATGGTGATGTCGAAATAGGTCAAATAGTTCGCGTTGAAGACGACGCCCTGCGGATCGCATTCGTTGTAGCGGACCCGCAGGGTGATCCGGAAGGACTCGCTCACTCCCGGGGCTAGGCCTCCGCCTTCTCGGTCTCGGCGGTGCTGCCATTCGACATGCCGTAGGCCTCGGCGAGGTCCGGGTCCTTCTTGGCGAGCATCTCGGCGAGCGTCACCATCACCTTGCACTGCTTCCAGGTGGCGTCGTCCTGCATCTTGCCGTCGATCATGTGGACTCCGGCCCCGTCCGGGATCGCCTCCAGCACCTTCTTGGCGAAGATCACCTCGTCCGGCGGCGGGCTGAAGACCTTCTTGGCGATCTCGATCTGCACGGGGTGCAGCGACCAGGCGCCGACGCAGCCCATCAGGAACGCCGCGCGGAACTGCGTCTCGCAGCCTGCGGTGTCCTGGATGTCTCCGAACGGACCGTAGAAGGGCAGGATGTCGTTCGACGCACATGCGTCGACCATTCGAGCGATCGAGTAGTGCCAGAGGTCCTGCTGCGCGCTGACCCGCTCGGCATCGGAGTTGTCGGGGTCCGGGTCCTCCATCACGCGGTAGCCGGGATGGCCTCCGCCGACCCGCGTGGTCTTCATCCGTCGCGAGGCGGCCAGGTCGGCAGGCCCGAAGCTCATTCCCTGCATCCGCGGGCTGGCCGCGGCGATTTCCTCGAGGTTGACGACGCCCTGCGCCGTCTCGAGGATCGCGTGGATCAGGATGGGGCGCTCGACCTTCGCCTTCGCCTCCAATTGGGCGAGCAGCTGGTCCACGTAGTGGATGTCCCACGGCCCCTCGACCTTCGGGACCATGATCACCTCGAGCACGTCGCCGATCTCGGTGACGAGCTCGGTGAGGTCGTCCAGGACCCAGGGGCTCTCCAGCGCATTGACGCGGGTCCACAGCTGGGTGTCGCCGAAGTCGACTTCCTTGCCGACCTCGATCAGGCCCCGCCTGGCGGGGACCTTGTTCTCGACGGTGATCGCATCCTCGAGGTTGCCGAGCAGGATGTCGGCCTGCTTGGCCATGTCGGGCACCTTCGCCCGCATCTTCTCGTTGGAGGCGTCGAAGAAATGAATCATCCGCGAAGGCTTGACGGGGATCTCGTGGGGCGGCTCAGGCGCGCCGATCGCCAGTGGCTTGAAGAAGTTCCTTGGATTTCGCATGCCCCAAACGCTACCTAGAAGGTGGGATCCGCGGCTCCGCGGGATAGCCTGGAGCGATGGCGAGGGTCCGCGAGGCGGTGGCGGCGGAGGTCGAGCGGGTGCTCGGGATGTACGAGTGGCTGTTCGCGCCGCCCGGATCCGTGCCGCCGCGCTGGGATGCCGAGCGCGCTCGTGCCGCGATCGCGGCGGCGATCGCCGACGAGGAGGCCGCCGTGCTCGTGGCTGAGCACCGGGGCGAGCTGCTCGGCCTGTGCACCGCGTACCTCGACATGAACTCGGTGCGCTTTGGTCCGCGCTGCTGGGTCGAGGACCTGGCGGTGAGCCCCCAGCATCGATCCCAGGGAGTGGGGAAGGACCTGCTCGATGCCGCCAAGGACTGGGCGCGAACGCGCGGCGCCACGCATTTAGAGCTCGACAGCTCCGACGCCCGCGCCGACGCGCACCGCTTCTACGAGCGCGAGGAGCCGAGCTGGCGCTCGGTCTGCTTCGCCTGGGAGTTGTAGGAGGCGACCTGTTACGATATATCGCGTTAGTTCATGAAAGATCGAAAGGAACAACGCAGATGCATAGACAGAGAAGCCGCCACGGATACGGGCGGCACGAGATGAGTCGCGGACACGGCCGAAGAGGTGGCCCGGGACGCCACCGCGTCCGCCGCGGCGACGTCCGCAGCGCCATCCTGGCGCTGCTCGACGACCGGCCGATGCACGGCTACGAGATGATCACCGAGCTCGAGGAGCGAACCGGAGGCCGCTGGCGCCCGAGTGCCGGCTCCATCTATCCGACGCTCCAGCTGCTCGAGGACGAGGGACTGGCCACGGCCGAGGAGGTCGATGGGCGCAAGGTGTACTCGCTCACCGACGCCGGCAAGGAGGCCGCGCCCGAGCGCTCCGAGGGCCAGCAGCCCTGGGAGGAGGGGGATGAGGATTCCCCCCGGTTCGAGGCTCGCAAAGAGCTGTTCAAGCTGATCGGGGCGGCGAAGCAACTCGCCCGCGCCGACAATGAGGAGCAGCTCACCAAGGCGGCGGAGATCCTCAAGGACGCCCGCCGCAAGCTCTACGGCATCCTCGCCGAGGAGTAGTCAGCCGGTTGCGGGGCTGCCGGGGTCAAGCCCGGCAGCCTTCAGCGCCGCCTTCTGGTCGAGCACGTCATCGGCGGCCGCATTCGTCGACGGGCCCTATCCTAGGCACCGTAAACACGACCTCAGAGGAGCCATGGCCGTAGCGACCGAGCAGCAGGAGAACACCGACTTCCAGGAGATGACCGACGAGCAGAAGGCCATCGTCGAGATGGTCCACGACTTCGTCGACAAGGAGATCATCCCCCACGCCGAGGAGTACGACCACGAGGACAAATTCCCGGAGCCGATCGTCGAGCAGATGAAGGAGCTCGGCCTCTTCGGGGTGACCATTCCGGAGGAGTACGGCGGCATGGGCCTCGACCTGACGACGTACGCGATGATCGTCGAGGAGCTCTCGCGAGGCTGGATCTCGATCTCAGGCGTCGTCAACACCCACTTCATCGGCTCCTATCTGCTGATGAAGTTCGGCACGGACGAGCAGAAGGAGTACTTCCTGCCCAAGATGGCAACCGGCGAGATGCGCGCCGCCTTCTCATTGTCTGAGCCGGAGGTCGGCTCCGACGTGCAGGGGATCAAGGCCACGGCATCCAAGGACGACGACGGCAACTGGGTCCTCGAGGGGCAGAAGATGTGGGTCACCAACGGCCTCGGCTCCAGCGTCGTCTTCGTGCTGATGAAGAACGACACCAAGGCCGACCCGCCTTACAAGGGCATGACCTGCTTCATCACCGAGAAGGAGCCCTGGAAGGAGAAGAACGAGGGCGACTTCGCGGGCCTCGAGATCCCGCCCAAGATCAAGAAGATGGGATACAAGGGCGTCGAGTCGACCGAGCTCGTCTACTCGGGCTACAAGTGCCCGCCGGAGCGCATCCTCGGCGGTGAGGAGGCCGGGCTCGGCAAGGGCTTCTCGCAGATGATGGACGCGCTCGAGGTCGGCCGCGTCAACGTGGCCGCCCGCGGCGTCGGCATCGCCCAGCGCGCCCTCGAGCTCGCCCTGAAGTACAGCCAGGAGCGCAAGACGTTCGGCAAGCCGATCGCCCAGCACCAGGCGATCCTCTTCAAGCTCGCCGACATGGCGACCAAGATCGAGGCCGCCCGCCTCGTCACGCGCAAGGCCGCGCGGATGAAGGACGCCGGCCAGCGCTCCGACCTGGAGGCCGGGATGGCGAAGCTGATCGCTTCCGAGACCGGCAAGGAGGTCGTCGAGGACGCCTTCCGGATCCACGGCGGCTACGGCTACTCCAAGGAATACGAGATCGAGCGGCTCTACCGCGACGCTCCGCTGCTGCTGATCGGTGAGGGAACCTCCGAAATCCAGCGGATGGTCATCGGCAAGAAGCTGCTGGAGCGCAACAAGATCTAGCGGCCACCGGGCCGCTCTAGCGCTTGCGCAGCTTCACCTTCGCCGAGTCGGTGCTCGGGCTGCCGCCGAGCGGCGTGTAGGTGATCGCCACATTGAGCTTCACCCTCCCGGTCTCGCTCAGCTTGCGCTTCTTCTTGCCCTTGGCGCGAATCGTCACCGTCACGGGGCCGCCGCCGACCGCCTTTGAGGTCACCGCAGACGTCCCATCTCGGGCGGACTTGACGCCCTTTCCGCCGAGGGTCAGCTCGCCTGGGTTGGGAACGGTGGCCTCCAGTGTCGCCGTACCGTTTTTCTTGTTCCGGGTGACCCGGCCGAGCACGAAGGAATTGGTGGGCTCGAGGACCGCCGAGACGTTGAGGCGCTGGCCATCGGTGTTCGGCGCAAACGTTCCCGCCTGGCCGTCGGCGAGGCCGGGTTGCAGGGTGATGAACGATTCGCCCGGAGCGGGAAAGTAGGAGGCGTTGTCGCCCGGGCTCTTCGAGTTGTTCCCGAGGACGTCGCCCGCTCTCACCTGGAGGCTGGTCTGGAATGTGTTGACGGTTCCGGGAGTCAGTCGTCTCGGGCCGTCATGGGCGACCGCCGTGTAGGCGAGGGGATCCCCGGTCTTGCGAAACACCTTCATGGTGAGTTCCTGCACCGGGTCGGTGGCGGCGGTGTGGCTCCATGAGGTGAGCGTCCAGGCGGTCACCCCTCCGGTCGCTGGGACGACGTACGGGTTCCCAGAGATGACACTGGGTTGGGCGCGGTCGGTATCGGCAGAGGTCTCGGACGAAGGGTTCGGCGGGGCGAGCTGGCCGATCGTGACCACCGCCGAGACCGGTGCGGCGGTCAACGCCAGGAGGGCAGCGGCAAGGGCGGCCGCGATCGCGAGCTGCGCCAGCCGGGACCGCCGTCTTCGCCGTCCGGAGGGCATGGCCGGCACGGTCTCAGAGAGATGGGTGCGTGTCAACTCCACGCTCATCGAGGCCGGCACTGCGCGCTTTCTAGACTGGGACCGTGGATTCCGAGAACCGAGTGGCGCTGGTCAGCGGGGCGAGCCGGGGGATCGGCGCGGAGATCGCGCGCCAACTCGCCGCCGATCATGACTTCGTCGTGTTCGCCGGAGCGAGGGATCCCGATGACGTCGCGGAGGGCGATCGGATCATTCCCATCGAGCTCGACGTCACGGACCAGGACGAGGTGTACGCCGCGCTGGAGGTGATCGGCTCCGACCCCGGCCACCTGGACGCGCTGGTCAACAACGCGGGCGTCTACGGGGATCCGGCCGGGGCCGCCGACACCGATCTCGACCGCGCCCACGAGGTCCTGGAGGTCAACACCTTCGGACCGTGGCGCCTGATCGAGGCGTTCCTGCCGTTGCTCCATCGCAGTTCCCAGCCGCGAATCGTGAACGTCTCGAGCGGAGCGGGCCAGCTCTCCGACATGAACGGAGGACGCGGCGCCTATCGGGTCTCGAAGGCAGCCCTCAACGCGCTGACCAGGACGCTCGCCTGGGACGAAGAGGACGTCAAGATCAACGCGATGTGCCCGGGCTGGGTTCGCACCGACATGGGAGGCTCGGGAGCCTCACGCTCCGTCGAGGAGGGTGCCGATACCGCCGTCTGGCTGGCGACGCTCTCGGAGGATGGCCCGACCGGGGGCTTCTTCCGCGACCGCGAGCCAATACCTTGGTGATATGCCCTCCACTCCGGAGCTGATCAAGACGGCGATCGAGCGCTTCCAGGCGGAGGTGCCGGCGCTCGCTCAGCTGAAGCTCGTCTTCGAGCTGGAGCTTCGCGGCCGCGGCGACGTCCAGATGTTCCGAGTCGAGGTCCCGGGGCCGAAGATCAGCAAGTCCGCGTCCACCCAGGACGCCCGGGTGACGGTGGAGTTCACCCGCTCCGAGTTCAACAAGCTGGCCGAGGAGGGAACCGTGGGCGACTACCGCGCGGCCTATGAGGCCGGCCACATCAAGGCGAGCGGAGACAGCAACATCCAGAAGCTGATCGCCCAGGTGATCGAGCGCCACGAGCAGCGGGCTCGGACCAAGAAAGTCCACTGACGGCGCTCGCGAGAAGGCGAGCGGCGACCCAGCTGCTTCATCGTCCCGCTTCAGCGACTGACCCCGCCGAGATCGCCCGCTCCATAGCCGGAGCGCAGGCACAGGACGTCTACGCCGGACCGCAGACCTTTCGCTCGCGCAGCAGGAAGCTGACGGCGGCGGACATCACGCGGGCTCGCATCGAGGATCGCTCCCTGCTCCGCACCTGGGTGATGCGGACGACGGTTCACCTGATCCCGACCGAAGACGCCGGCTGGTGGCTGCCGATCTTCGAGCCGGGAATCGAGCGATGGTCGCGGCGCCGCCTCGATCAGCTCGGCATGCCGGCGGGCAATCCGGACAAGGCACTCCGGGTGATGGCCGAGGCCCTCGCGGGCGAGGGCCCGCTGACCAGGCCGCAGCTCGCGGAACGCGTCGTGGCGGCGGGCATCCCGCTCAACCAACACACCCGCCTTCACGTCGTGGGCGGCCTGGCGGTCTGCTCGGGGCTCGCGTGTCTCGGACCCGATCGCGGAAAGCAATCCTGTCTCGTCCTGCGAGAGGACTGGCTCGGCAAGCCGCCGCCGTTCGATCGCGACAGGGCCCTCGCCGAGTTGGCCCGCCGGTACATCGGAGCGTTCGCGCCGACCACTGACCGGGACTTCGCCTACTGGTCCGGGCTTCCACTTCGCGACGTGCGGGCGGGGCTGGCGTCGATTTCGAGGGAGATCGAGGAGGTCAGGGTGGACGGGGAGACGATGCTGGCGCCGCGTGGCGGGCTTCCCAGGTTGCCCGCCACCGGGCAGGTCCGGATGCTGGGCAACTTCGACACCTACCTGCTCGGCTGGAAGGACCGCGGCTTCTCGGTGGCGAGCGAGCACGCGATCCACGTGAAGGAGGGGGGAGGCGGCTGGATTCGGCCGGTGATCCTCGAGGACGGGATCGTCGTCGGGGGCTGGCGCTCCGCCCGAAAGGGCGGCAAGCTGGAGATCACCCTCAACCTGCCGAAGGCGGAGCGCGAGCGGCTCGGCACGAAGATCGACGCCGAGGTCGCGGACATCTCGCGCTTCGAGGGGATTGAGGCAACCATCTCCTGACCCCACTACCATCCCGCGCCGCAGCACGGGAGGAGTCACACGACTCAAGGAGACCGACTCAAAGATGAGTGACGAGAACCACCAGCTGACGACCGACCAGGCCGAGCGAGAGGCCTCAGGGGCGCACGAGTACGGGCGCTACCTGGAGGAGTTCGAGGTCGGGGCCGTCTACAAGCACTGGCCGGCCAAGACGATCACGGAGAGCGAGGACCACCTCTTCTGCCTGTTGACGATGAACCACCACCCGCTGCACCTCAACGACGTCTACGCAGCGAACTCGCAACAGGGCAAGAACGTCGTCGCGGGCCCCTACGTCTACTCGCTGATCTTCGGGATGACCGTGAATGACGTATCCGGGAAGGCGATCGCCAATCTCGCCACGGACGAGCTCAGCCATCCGAACCCCGTCTTCCACGGAGACACGCTCTACGTCGAGTCGGAGGTGCTGGAGGTTCGCCCGTCTGAGTCGAAGCCCGACCGCGGCGTCGTCAAGGTCCACACCCGGGCCTTCAACCAGGACGGGACGCTGGTCGCCGAGTTCAAGCGGGCCGTGCTGGTGCCGCGCAAGAACCCCGGCTGATCAGCAGGGATACGACAAGGAGCTGCCGGGTTGGTCGAAGCTGCCGGAGTAGCTGTACTTCGTGCACGTGAGGAGGGAGATGGTGCCGTGCATGACTCCCTTCCTGTTGTTGCTGACGAGCTCCTTCCACTTCCAGTCGTACTCCCGGATCGCGGGGTTCGTCTCACCCGGGAACGGCGCTTGGCCTGGGCTCAGGTAGTCGATCATGAAGCCGTTCCCCTCGCGGACGCCGGTGGAAACGCCGCCCTTGAGGTGTTTCGTGCCGGCATACCGGCAGGCCTCTCCGGGGTTCTCGCCGTCGATCGAGCGCCCGCCGCCCGCGGCGATGTCCTGCGGGCCCCCGATGCTGAACCCCATCGCGTTGTATTGAGCGACGAGCTGGACGCCCGTCTGCTCAAGCACGTTTCTGTAGCGCGGATCCTCGCAGCGAACCGGCAGGTACCTATGCCGCTTCCTGGCTTCGGCGCTGCCCGCCATTGTCGAGATCGCAACCAGCAGGATCAGGGCGGTCATCGCAAGTCTTGGCATGCCCGGCAATCTACGTCTCCCCAGTCATCAGGCGCTCACCATCATGAGATCCTTGGCGTCCAACGTCAAGGAGGAAAATGGTGAACCTCAGGCGACTGACCGATCAGGCGAAGAAGATCGTCGACAAGCGCGGGGGTACCGACGCCCTCAAGGAGGACGCTGAGGAGCTCAAGGACATCGCGACCGGCAAGGGCAGCCTCAAGGACAAGGCCAAGGAGGCCGGCGAGGCGATCAAGGACCCCGGCGCTCCGGGCGAGGAGACGACGAAGCCCTAGTCGGCGAGTCAGCGCCCGTTGCCCTGGCGGATCGGAGGAGCCCGAGACCGCACGGCGCGGTAGTCTGCTCGCGCGGGGTCGAATCCGGGGGGCCCCCGATTTTATGAGGGTCAGGCGTGGACTTAACGAGGAGGCGAATCCCGGCGCCCAGGGTGCTGCGGATGAGTCGGCGACCCGAAATGCGCGCGTGGAGGATCCTCAACGAGAGGCCGATCAGGTGGCGCTGGAGCAGGCCCGTGAGCTATCGCGCCTCGCCAAGGAGCTGATCGCCGGCGCGAGCGCGGTGGTCGAGCAGTCCGAGGAGCTTGTGCGTTCACTCGATCAGAGGGCTGGAACGGCCGCCGGCAACGGCGCCACGGCTCGCGCGGACGACGCCAACGGTCATGCGAAGGAGATCAACTGGGGCGACGAGCCGGCTCGGGAGGGGTCGCCGATCTCAGACCGGGCACGCCTGCTGGCCGCCCAGATGTCGGTGGCGGGGACTCCTCGCGACGAGATCGCCGAACGGCTGCACGAGGAGTTGGGGATTCGGGACGCGGGCCCGATGCTCGATCGGATGGGGATCTAGCTGGCGACCGTGCGGGCTGTGGGGCCTGACGGAGCGGATGCGTGACCCGAATGGCGGTGTCTGAGGGGACTGGCAGTGGTCCGGCGCGTGGGATCGCACGTTTCCTGGCTGAGCATCAGGGCCATGACGCGGGTTTCGACGTGGGCCGAGAGCGGGGGGCTGCGACCGGTCGTTTGAGGGTCACCTGCCTCGAGTGCGGCAAGAGCGTGGAATACCGAGCCGGGGAGGCGGCGGAGCAGGCGGAACGGGCACTCGCCGCAGGCCTGCAGGCGCCCGTCCCGAGGATCGGATCGGATCCGGGAAGGAATCCCGCGGGCGGGCGCCGGCGTATTCCGCCCTCGGTCTATCTGGTGGCGATCGGGGTGCTGGTCGGCGTCGGACTCCTGGTCGCCCTGCTCAGCGGTGGCGGGTCGGACCATTCACCGACTTCCACGCAGTCCAGCGGGTCCACGGCGGCCAGGCCGACCCAGCCCAGCACGAGCCCAGCGGCGCCGCCGGCCTCCAATGCCCGTCCCCAGACGATCCCGCAGCCCAGGCTCCAGGTCACCACGTTCGCCAGTCGCTTCCGGATCGGGATCGCGCGTGGTTGGCAGGTCGGCCAGAAGGACACCGCCATCGTGCTGACCGCCCCTCGGTCCAAGGCGGAGGTCGACGTCTACTACGCCTCCGAGGAGCGCAGCCTCAACGACCTGGCGAGCGACGCCACCCGTTTCCTGAAGACGCGCCACCCAGACGGACGGGTGACCGCGCCGCACCCGGTCCGGGTGGGGCTTCTCCAGGGACTTCGAATCAAGGCGGTTTACCGCGACGGATCGGAGTCGGCGCTGGTTCTGGTCGACAGCGGTTTCACCTACGTGCTCCTCCAGCGGGTGGATCGCGGGGCGTCCCGGCGGCAGGTGAGACAGGCCAAGGCCCAGGCGGAGAGCTTCAGCCCGGTCTAATCGCGGCCGGCCGGGAGCCGGCTGGAGCGCGAGCCGGCCAGCTCCAGACGCTGCAAGCGGAGTGAGCTGTCGGCGGCGTCCAGCAGCTCCCCGGGTTCGACGCCGTCGTCCGGAAAGACGGCGGCCCCGAGGCTCGCTGAGAGCTTCACCTGGCCGGCCGTCACGCGTCCCACCCTCCGCTGGATCCGGGCTGCGAGCAGCCACGCCCTCTCACGGTTGGTCTCGGGCGCGATCACGGTGAACTCGTCACCGCCCTGGCGGTAGACCGCGTCCTCGGCACGGACCTCCAGCTCGATCGTCGACGCGACCATCGCCAGCAGCAGGTCGCCCACGAGATGTCCCTGTGTGTCGTTGACCGCCTTGAAGCCGTCAAGGTCGAGACTCAGCACCGCGAATTGCCGGCCCCTTCGGCCGTGTCGCGCTGTCTCATGACGGAGTCGCTCGATCAGCGCTCGGTAGTTGCCGACGCCGGTGAGACCATCGACGCCGAGCAGGGCGCGATACGTCTGCCTGCTCGACTCCAGGCTCGCCGTCAGCCGGCCGACCGCGATGGTCGCGAACAACAGGGGCAGGCCGATCGCGAGCGCCCAGAGGGCCTTCTCCTGGGCGATGTCCCCTCCGAACAGAAACCCCAGGAGCAGGGCGACCCCGATCAGGGCCAGATAGGGCGCCATCTCCCGGAGGGTCGGGAAGACGACAGCGACGTACAGGGCGGCAAAGAAATAGAGATAGGCGAGGTCGTAGTCGGTCGCCTGCACGGCGACCGCAATCTCGGCGATGGCCACGAGCGGGACGAGCTTGAGCCAGCGCTGGTCCACCCCCCGGCCGGGGGCCGTCAGGCACGCGAACCCGGAGAGGATGGCGACCAGCGTTATCCCGAACACGGTGGGGTCCAGTGACGTGCCGAGCAACAGCACGGCGGGAACCGCCACCAGGACGCAACCGAAGAACAGGGCTGCCGCCAGGCGCCAGGCCAACTGTGGCGTCACCGCGTAGGGCCTCTGGACGGGCGGAGGCATCAGCTCGCGACCACCCGCTAGTGCGCCTCGTCGGGCGCGTGGGCGGGCGGCCGTGACTCCTCCGCCAGCGAGGTGATCTCCAGGACACCGCGTGAGGCCTCCTCGAGGACCTCCGTCGCCTCCTCGGCCGAGCGCGCGTAGAGCTCGACCAGCAGGTGGACGATGATCCGCTCCTCGTCGTGCTTGTGGAAGCGGACGTGGGTGAAGAACTCACGCGTGCCCTGCTCGCCGAACGAACCGTAGGTGAGGGACTCGCCCGCCTCCGGGCCGGAGCAGCTCTCGACCTGGTCCTGGTCGACCGTGACGGTGCAGGAGGCGACCCACGGCGTGCCGGCCACCATTCGCTCCCAGCGGTCCTCGACCGGAACGACTTTGTCCTCCTGGATGGTCAGGTGCGGCTGGTCATGCAGGCAGCGCAGGCACTGGACCACCGCCTCCTGGACCTCGTCGAGGCGCTCGGTGGGCTCGCCGCTCTCCGGGTCGACGCGCAGGATCGCGTCGTAGTGCAGCTGCACCTCCAGGTCGCGGGCCCAGCAGCGGTAGCAGCGAAGCCAGGAACTGCGGTCGCCGTTCAGCTCCGGCTCGGCCATCAGGCGGGCTGGGCGGCGCGGTGGCGGTCGGCCACCAGGTCCGCGATCTCGCCCATGATCCGGTTGATCTCGAAGTCCTTCGGCGTATAGACGCCCGCGACGCCCGCCTCGCGCATGGCGGCCGCATCGACCGCCGGGATGATTCCGCCGACCACCACGGGGATGTCCGCGCCGTCGGCGCGCAGCAGCTCGACCACGCGCGGCACCAGCTCACGGTGGGAGCCGGAGAGGATGGAGAGGCCGACCACGTCGACGTCCTCCTCGATGGCCGACTTGGCGATCTGCTCGGGCGTGAGCCGGATGCCCTGGTAGATGACCTCCATGCCCACGTCGCGGGCGCGCACGGCGATCTGCTCGGCGCCGTTCGAGTGCCCGTCGAGGCCCGGTTTGCCGACCAGGATCCGAATCGGGTGGCCGATCTCATCGGAGACCTTCTTGACCCGCTCGCGGACGCCGCTGAGCAGGTCCCCGTTGACCGAGCCGCCGGCAGCGGCTTCCCCGACGCCGGTCGGCGCCCGGTAGTCGCCGAAGACGTCGCGCAGGACGCCCGCCCACTCGCCCGTGGTGGCGCCCGCCTTGGCGGCCTCCATGGTGGCCGGGAGGATGTTGGTGCTCTCGTCGCGTGCGACCTCGGCGAGCTTCTCCAGCGCCGCATCGACGGCACCCTGGTCACGATCCGCCTTCCATTCCGCGAGCGCCGCGATGCGCTCCCGCTCGACCTCGGGGTCGGGCGTCAGGATCCCGCCATCCTCGCCTGTCACCAGAGGCGATTCCTCGGACTCGGTGAACTTGTTCTGCCCGACCACGGTCGTGTCGCCGCGCTCGATCCTGGCGATGCGCTCGCGGTTCGACTCCACCAGCTGGGCCTTCATGTACGGGACCGCCTCGACCGCGCCGCCCCTCTCCTCGACCGCCTTCATCTCGGCCTTGGCGCCCTCCACGAGCTCGGCGACGAGCCCCTCCATGACCACCGAGCCCTCGAAGATGTCGGGGTACTCGAGCAGGTCGGTCTCCTCGGCCAGGATCTGCTGGATGCGAAGGCTCCACTGCTGGTCCCAGGGGCGAGGGAGCCCAAGCGCCTCGTTCCACGCGGGAAGCTGGATTGCGCGGGCGCGGGCGTCGCGACCGAGCGTCACGGCAAGAGCCTCGAGCACGATCCGCGGCACATTGTTCTCGGGCTGTGACTCGGTGAGCCCGAGCGAGTTGACCTGCACGCCGTAGCGGAGACGCAGGAACTTGGGCTCCGTGACGCCGTAGCGGTTGCGGCCGATCCACTCCCACATCTCGCCCATGGCGCGGAGCTTGGCGTGCTCCTCGATGAAGCGGACGCCGGCGTTGACGAAGAAGCTCATCCGGCCGAAGACCTTGGGGAAGTCCTCGTCGGCGACCTGGCCGCGGGCCTTCACCTCGTCCAGGACTGCCATTGCGGTCGAGAGGGCGTAGGCGATCTCCTGCACCGGGGTCGCTCCCGCCTCCTGCAGGTGGTAGCTGCAGACGTTGATCGGGTTCCACTTCGGGATCTCGTTGACGGTGAACGCGACCGTGTCGGCGATCAGTCGCATCGACGGCCCGGGCGGAAAGGCGTAGGTGCCGCGGGAGAGGTACTCCTTGATGATGTCGTTCTGGGTGGTGCCCGCCAGCTCCGAGCGCTCCACGCCGTTCTCCTCGGCGACCGTCGCGTAGAGGGCGAGCAGCCAGGCGGCGGTGGCGTTGATGGTCATCGACGTGTTCATCTCGCCGAGCGGGATGCCGTCGAGGAGGGCGTGCATGTCGCCCTTGTGAGCGATCGAGACACCGACCTTGCCCACCTCCCCGCGCGCCAGCTCGGCATCGGGGTCGTAGCCCGTCTGGGTGGGGAGGTCGAAGGCGATCGAAAGGCCGGTCTGGCCCTTGGCGAGGTTCTTGCGGTAGAGCTCGTTGGAGCGTCGCGCGTCGGAGTGGCCCGAGTACGTGCGAATCACCCAGGGGCGGTCCCGCTCGGGTAGGCGGTGCTCGCTCATCTGCCTAATGGTAAGTGCCTGGTAAACGAACCCGCGCATCGACCGCTCCGACCGGCGCTGAGGGGTGTTCTTGCAATCTCTCGGATGCCTCACGGCTACGCTCATCCGCGCATGAGAACCAAGCTCACAGCCCTGCTCGTCACGGTTGTCGCCTTCGCGGCGGGCGCCGTCGCGCACGCCGCCCCGATACCGGTGGCGAGCTACACGTTCCAGGGCCAGGACGACGTCAACGCGTTCCAGAACGTGGGCACAACCGGCTGCAAGCGGTCCTGGGTGAAGGCTCAGGCCCTCGGCCTGGCAGTCGGGAAGACGGGAAGCACCTGCACATACCGCTCGTCTGTGGTCGGCGACTCCAGCAGCTCGTATTCGGACCAGGGCATGGTGGCGACCGCCACCGTCGGGGGCGGCGGATCGAAGGCCCAGCTGAAGTCGCTGGTCGGCGTCGGGGTCCGCTACAGCAGCAGCGCGAGCTACGTCCTCCGCGTGCTCCCGAACAAGCACAAGTGGCAGTACTTCCGCGATCCCAAGGGCGCGGCCCCCGCCAAGCTCGAGGCCTCGGGCAGCGGCAAGTTCATCAAGATCGCCTCGAAGCCCAACGTGGTGGCACTCCGCGCCTTCTCGTTCGGCGGAAGCAGCACCAGCGTGATCGGGTCCGTCAACGGGCACACCGTCGTCTCGCTCACCGATTCGAGCGCCGATCAGCCCGACGGCCGCCAGACGGTCCTCGTCTCGGGCGTCAAGGGCGGATCCGGCACCGGCGTGATGGGCGTGTTCGACAACGTCACCGTCCAGGTTCCGAACCCCTTCTAGGGTCATCCCGGGCACGGAATCTTTCCGGGGCCCCAGCGCGATCCTCTACCTTGCGGCCCGTGGCAACGACCACGGTTGAGCGCCCCAAGTCAGCCGGCCCAGGCGAAGGAGTCGGCGGGAACTGGCAGGTGATCGTCCTCAACGACGACCACAACACCTTTGACCACGTCGCCAAGACGCTCGCGCGCGTGATCCCCGGTATCTCGCTCGACGGGGGCTACCGCTACGCCGACACGATCCACAACCGCGGCCAGGCGGCTGTCTGGACCGGGCCCAAGGAGCCGGCCGAGCTCTACTGGGAGCAGCTCCAGCGGGCGGGCCTCACGATGGCGCCCCTCGAACAGCATTAGCTGCCGCCAGAAGCATCAGGTCGCTCCCCGGGGCTCCGACCAGGCTGAGGCCGACTGGCAGACCGCCGACTCTGAACAGCGGCATCGAGATGGCCGGGGCGCCCGCCAGTGTTGCGATCGAGGTCAGCTGTCCTGCGGAGACGCGCGCTCTCTCCCGCTCGTCCGCGCCCGCTTCTCGTCCAGGAGCGGGTGTGCCGGTGGTGGGGAGGACGACGGCTTCGTTTGAATCCAGCCGAGAGACCGCGGCAGCGATCTTCCGCGCAACGGGCTCGGCATCGGCCGCTTCGGATGGGCCGAAACCAGAGGCGCGCTTCAGGCGCGCGGCGATGTCGGGCCCCAGCGACGGGCTCGTCCGCTCGACCCAATCCCCGTAGTTGCCCCACACCTGGACACCCTGCAGCACGTTGAAGGCCGCCATCCCGTCGGCGGCAGAGGGCGCATCGTCCAGGAGCGCCGTCTCGGCGAGCTCGGCGCCGAGACGCTCCGCCAGGCTGCTCGCCGCCGATCGGGCCGCCTCGGCGACCTCCGGCTCGGCAGCGGAGAACAGGGGTGCGGCGAGCAGCAGCCGGGATGGTGGCGAGCCGGAGGCGGCCGGCTCGCCGAGAAGCACAACAGCGGCTCGCTGGAGCCGCTCGGGCTCGTCGGCCAGCACGCCCACCGTGTCGAAGCTCTGTGCCAGCGGCATGACTCCCTCGGCCGGTATCCGGCCGTGCGTTGGGCGGAAGCCCCAGAGGCCGCAGTAGGACGCCGGGACCCGAATGGACCCAAGGGTGTCGGTTCCCAGGCCCAGCTCGCAGATCCCGCCCGCCACCGCGGCCGCCGGGCCGCTGGTCGACCCACCCGGGTCGCGATCGGGCGCCGCCGAATTCCGGGGCATCCCGTAGTGGACGTTGTCGCCGCTCAGGCTGAAGGCGAGCTCCGCGCACTGGCCCTTGGACATCAGGCTCACACCGGCTTCCGTCAGCGCGGTGACCGCGGGCGCTGACTCGCTCGCCGGGCCATGGTCGGCGGCCCAGTCGGGGTTCCCGCCGCCGGTGACGGCTCCCCTGACGTCGATGACGTCCTTGACGACCAGCCTCAGGCCGTCCAGGGCTCCCGATCCGGCCCGCTCGTCGACCGTCGGCTCCCATCCCGGGACGAGAGCTCCGAGTGGATCGGCGGTCACCCGCCCATCATCTCTACTTCTTCGAGGGTGAGTCCTGGACGAGCGTGTTGTTGCCCGGCCCGCCATTGAGGCGGTCCTTGCCGGGCCCCCCGATCAGCTGGTCCGGGCCGGGGCCGCCGAAGAGCCGGTCCATCCCGGAACCGCCGCCCAGCAGGTCCGTGCCGGCGCCGGCGATCAGGAGGTCATCGCCCGCGTTCCCGCTGAGCAGGTCGTCGTCGGAGCCGCCGTTGAGCTTGTCGTTTCCCGAGTTGCCGAGCAGGATGTCGCGGCCGGCGCCCGCCACCGCCGTGTCGTTTCCGCTGCCGCCCTGGATGTTGTCGCGAAAGCGCCCGCCCCTGAGGCGGTCATCGCCGGCACCGGCGAGCACCAGGTTGAAGGCCGACCCTCCGCCGGCGTAACGGTCGTTTCCGGGGCCCAGGTCCGCCGCCGCGCCCGTGCCGTGACCGAAGCCGCCCGGGAGGTCGCGCTGGCCAAAGCCTTTGTCGATGCCCACTCCGGAGAGGTCCACCCGATCGTTGCCGCCGCCCGCGACGACGTCGACCTCGGAGACCTTCGAGCAGGCGATGGCGGAGCCGCGCGGGCTCTTGCCGTTGACCTTGACCAGCCCGTTCCTGCACGCGACCACGATGTGGTCGGAGCCCTTGCCGCCGCTGACGGTCAGCAGGCTGCCGCTGAGCGACGAGCCGACCTTCGCCTGAGCGGCGCCAGGAAGCACCAGCAGAGCCGCGGCGAGCGCGGCGGGGAGGGCGAGGCGCAGCGATGGTCGGCGGCCGTGGATCATCCGAAGAAGGAACACGCGGTCCGGGGCGAAGTAGCTGCGCTCGGCCCGGCTACTCGCCGGCGATCAGCGTGTGCCAGACGGGCAGGACGGGCTTGTCGTAGTAGTTGATCGCCTGCTCGCGCGTGGCGGCCACCTCGTCCGAGTACCAGTAGCGCTCCCAGTCGTCGTGCCTCTCCCAGATCGACGCCTGGCGGAAGTGGAGCGGGTCCTCCTCGTTGCGGGTCAGGGACCAGCCCTTCGCGCCGAAGGACATCGCGCGAGCGGCGGCGGGCTCCCAGATCTCATACCAGCGGTCCGCCCGGAACGGGGTGATGTGCCACTCGACATAGACGATCTCGAGCGCCCCGTTGTCGCTCACGCGCCGACCTCCGCGCGGATCGCCCCGGGGCCATCCTCCTGCTTGCCCTCCTCCTCACTGGTGGCGCCCACGAGGATCGAGATCTTGCCGAGGTGCTTGTTCTCGTGCAGAAGCTGGTGCGCCTCGGCGACGCCGTCGAAGCCCATCACCCGCCAGAGGACCGGCTGGATCTTTCCCTCGGCCATGAGCTGGTTGGCGCGCATGCACTCGTATGCGTTGGCGAAGTGCGAGCCGATGATCTGCTTCTGGCGCATCCAGAGGTAGCGCACGTCGAAGTCGAGCGTGTAGCCCGAGGTCGCTCCGCAGATCACCACCTTGCCGAACGGCTTCACCACGAAGACCGAGGTGGGGAAGGTCGCCTTTCCGACGTGCTCGAAGACGATGTCGGGCGAGTCGCCGAGGATCTCCTTGACCTTCTTGGCGAAGCCTCGCGACTCCTTGAAGCGGGCCTTCTCCTGATCGGGCGTCTCGTCGCCGGTGCGCATCATCCCCGAGAACTCGTTGCGGTTGATGTAGTCGACCGCCCCGAGGCGCTTGACCAGCTCGCCCTTCTCGTCGGAGGAGACGACGCCCACGGCGTTCGCCCCGGCCGCCTTGCAGAGCTGGGTGGCGAAGACGCCGAGGCCGCCGGCCGCGCCCCAGATCAGGACGTTGTGGCCCGCCTGGAGCTTGCACTGGTCCATCAGCATCCGGTAGGCGGTGAAGTAGGTGAGCCCGTACGCCGAGGACTCCGCCCATGAGAGGTTCTTGGGCTTCGGCAGCAGCTGCTGGGCCTGAACCTTCGTGAACTGGGCGAAGGAGCCCCACGTCGTCTCGTATCCCCAGATCTGCTGGCTGGGGGCGGCGAGCGGGTCCAGGCCATGGACCTCGACGTCCTCGTAGGACGCCTGGTTGCAATGGATCACGACCTCGTCGCCGGGCTGCCACTTGGTGACGCCCTCGCCGACCTTCCAGACGACACCCGAGGCGTCGGAGCCGCCGATGTGGTGGCCCCACTCGGGATGGTCGCCGTAGCCGAACACCGAGACGGGCTTGCCGAGGGCGGCCCAGACGTTGTTGAAGTTGACGCCGGCCGCCATCACGCGGACGATCACCTCGAAGGCGCCCGGCTCGGGGACATCGATCTCCTCCACCTGGAAGGCGTCCTTCGGCTCTCCCTCGCGCTCCTGGCGAATGACCCAGGCGGCCATCTTCTCGGGCAGTTCGCCCGGCTGGACTTCAAGCTTGGTTACGTCGGCGATCTCTACGGCCAATGTGACTCCCGTTGGGCGGGGGACGCGCGTCAGCACGACCCGATTGGTGGCGGTGGACGCGTGGGATCGTAGTCAACGAATCCTCGTCAGGTTTCGTCCGGAGCCCCGACTACGTTCGAGAGTCCATGGAGGCATCCGAGAAGCCACAACTGCCGCTCGACAACCCGGAGGAGGGGAAGCCCTCTGTCCGTCCCCTCGAGGACCGCCTGGTGATCGAGCGCCTCGAGGTCATCGACGAGCTGGCCGCGCGCGTGGTGCGTGATCAGGCGGTGCAGAAGCGGCCGCCCGCGGAGACCGTCCGCAAGGCCATCGAGATCGGCACCCGGATCATCGACAGCGAGTCCGTCACGACGAACGTGGATCTCGTCAAGCGCGAGCTTCAGGAAAGCCTCGGCCAACTCAACCGAGACCTCGAGACCACCCTTCAGGACGGCGGGAAGACGCTCAACGAGGCGATCACGGAGCGCTTCGGCGCGGACCGCAGCGACTCGGTCCAGCGCCAGATCAAGGAGATCGTGGACACGGCCAGCGAGCAGCAGCGGATGGGCCTGGTGAAGCTGCTGACGGCGGAGGATGGCTCGAACCCCCTGGTGGCCGTGCAGGCACGGCTCGGCAAGGCGATGCTCGAGGCCGAGGAGCGCCACCGGCAGGAGGTCGAGCGGCTTCGCGAGAGCCACACCGGAGAGGCGCGCGCGCTGCACAAGGAGGTTGCCGCGCTCCGGGAGAACCTGGCCCGGCTGCTCGAGAAGCAGGAGGCTGATTCACGCGTCGCCGAGGCCGAGGAGGCCGGCACGCGCAAGGGCCGCTCCTTCGAGGAGATGGTCCACTCGGAGATCGAGTCGATCGCCGAGGCACGCGATGACGCCGCCCATCACGTCGGCGACACGTCCTCCGAGGCGGGCGGGAAGATGGGGGACACTGTGGTCGAGCTCGCGGCCGCGTCCGGCCAGACGATGGCGACCGTCGTCTTCGAGGCCAAGAACCGTCGACTCTCCAAGAACGATGCCTGGGCTGAGCTCAACGGCGCGATGAAGGAGCGCGATGCCTCCTACGCCGTCCTGGTGGTCGCGGGAGACGACAAGGTCCCTGCCGGCCTCGAGGAGCTGACCGAGTACCAGGGCAACAAGATGATCGTCGTCCTCGATCGCGACGAGCCCAGCCTGCACGCTCTCCGCCTCGTCTACCGCTATGTCCGCGCCAGAGTTCTGTCGACCGCCAGCGGCGGCTATGAGATCGACGCGCCGGGGATTCAGGCCGCGACCGAGGAGGCCCAGTCGCGGCTCAAGGGCGTGAACCGCATCAGGAAGTCGCTCACCAGCATCACGACGAGTGCCGACAAGGCCCGGGAGGAGGTCGACGGGATGGTCGGCGACGTCGAGACGTGCCTATCGCGAATCGAGTCCCTGATCGAGGTGGCGGGCGCCGAGGACGCAGCGGCCTAGTTTGATCCTCCGGAAATTCCGTCCAACCGAGGCGTAGGGGATCATGGCGGGCATGCCGCAGGACGACATGAATGACAGAGCCCGCATGGAAGCGTCCGAAAACACAGGGGTTGCCCCCCGCGGGGGTAGCGGAAGCAGGCTGCATCGAGTCGACCCGGCTCGCGTCGCCGAGACGCTTGGATCGGCTGAGCACGCGGGCGGCTACGCGCGCCTCGAGGTGATGCTGAACTCGGTCCTCCCCCGCCTGGTGGGGGAGCCCAGCCCTTCGCGGGACGCGAGCTAGGGCAGCAGCAGGTCGTTCTTTCCCGAGGGCCGCTCGGGCCCCACGGTGAAGCTGAAGGGCCGCACGGCGAAGCCGTCGACACTCGCCTCGTAGCTGCCGCTCGGCACGTTGACCTTGATGGTGCCGGTGTCCCCGGGAGCGATCGGGTCCGAGTTCGCGCTGACCGGGCCGTGGATGGCCAGGCTCCCCGTCTCGTTCGTGAGATTGGCGATCGTGAAGTTGACGAGACCCGCGCCGAACTCCTTGGGCGAGACTCCCACACCGTCGGTCGCGACCTTCACGCTGACCTCGGCGGGGATTGGGGGCCGAGGGTCGTTGTTGAAGTCGTTGCGGCCACAGCCCGCGACGACGAGGACGACCAGCAACGTGGCCGGCAAGAGCAGCGCTCTGCCCCTCCTCCGCAGCATGCGCCGAGGAATCTAGCCGAACCGCGGGATGCCCGGCTTCAGTCGTCAGGCGGTGAAGGGCAACTCGACCACCTCGGCGGTCGCCTCGCCGCCGGCGACGTCGAGCTGCTCCCCCTCGGCGGCTTCGCGGCGGATGATCGCGAGCGCGATCTGCCCGTGCGCGGGGGAGAGGCAGGCGGTGCCGATCTCGCCGACCTCCTTTTCGCCCAGCAGCAGCGAATCGCCGTGCGCGGCAGGCGCGCTCAGGCGGAGCCCGCGGAGCGTGCGGTTCGGCTTACCTCGGTAGTGGAGGCGCGCCACGGGCTCCTGGCCGATGTAGCAGCCCTTCTCGAAGTCGACGGCGCGATCGACGATTCCAGCCTCCGCCGGCATGTGCTCCGAGCTCATGTCGGCTCCGAACCGCGGCCTGCCGGACTCGACCCGGATGATCTCGGCGGCCTCGTCGCTCACCCGCACGGCGCCGGCCGCGTCGAGCGAGGCGTCGAGCACGTCCGCGTCGGCGGCTCTGACGATCAGGTCGATGCCGAGGTCCGTCGCGACGCCGAGCACCTCGGTGCCGTTCCAGTGGCGAGAGCGCTGGGCGTGCTCGGGCCCAAGGCCGTCGAAGCCGGAGAGCTCAGCCGCACGGGGTCCGATCAGCGAGACGATCGCCCAGTCGCCGGTGGCGTCGTCGATCTGGACCTCCCGGCCGATGCTGTAGGTCCGCAGGTGCTTCAGAACCGCCTCGCCGCCGGCGGGCTCGAGGTCGAGCCAGATGCCGCCCCCTGAGAGGTTGAGGACGCGCATGTCCGAGGAGAGGTGGCCCTTGCGGTCGAGGAGCGCCGCATAGCGGCCCTGCCCGGCCTCGATTGCCTCGACGTCGTTGGTCAGCTGGCCCTGCAGGTACTCGGCGGCATCGGGGCCGGTGACCAACAGGCAGGTGCGGTCCCTGCGCAGGAACCCGGCCTCCTCCCGGAGAGCGCGGTACTGCCCGTCCAAATCGACCCGTGTCGCCGTCTCAGCCACAGGTCGATTGTAGGTCTCGACTTCGGCGACTCGGGCGCGCGAATATGTTAGTCAAGCCTAACTTCCGAGTTCGGATGTGCTTCAATGCCGTCGATGTCGGACCAGGCCCACAACGCCCATCCCAAGCGACGCACGAACGAGGGCGCCGAGAACTACACGAAGGCGCTCTACGAGCTGCAGGAGCGCGAGCCGGATGGCGTGGGGACGACGGCGGTCGCGCAGCGGCTCGGAGTCACGCCGGCGTCGGCCTCCGGAATGCTGCGGCGGCTCGCCGACGAGGGAGTGGTCGAATACGCGCCCTACCGCGGCGCGCGCCTGACGCCCGAGGGCCAGCGCATCGCGCTCGAGGTGATCCGGCATCACCGGTTGATCGAACTCTTCCTGGCCGAGGTCCTCGGCATGCCGTGGGACCAGGTCCATGAGGAGGCCGAGGTGCTCGAGCACCACATCTCGGAGGAACTGGAGGAGCTGATCGCGGCGAAGCTCGGGCAGCCGGCACTCGACCCGCACGGGGATCCGATCCCGGACCGCGACCTCGCCGTCCGAACCGATGACTCGGTCCCGCTCACGCAGCTCGAGGTGGGGCAGTCGGGGGTCTTCACCCGCGTCTCCGACAGCGACGCCTCGATGCTCCGCTACCTGGCGGAGCGCTCCATTCAGCCGGGCGCGAAGCTCGTGGTCAGAGGCCGTGAGCCGTTCGGCGGCCCGGTCGTCGTCGAGATCGGCCGCCGCAGGCATCCGCTCGGTCCCGAGCTGGCGGAGAGCATGAGGGTCCGCCGTGCCTGAGGACGATGTCGGCCTCGTAGATCCGGTGCCCGGCGAGCTCTCCTCGCCTCCCCCTCCGGGGGACAGCCTGGGCGGCGGCGAGAACGTGCTCCCCGAGGACGTCCTTCCCGGCGAGGCCGCCGTCAACCGGGCGGCCCGGCGCTCTCTTGACGGGCATAGCCGGGGGCTTGCCAGGATCTGGCCGTTCCTCGGCCCCGCGTTCATCGCCGCCGTCGCCTACGTCGATCCGGGGAACTTCGCCACGAACATCGCCGGCGGCGCCAAGTTCGGCTACCTGCTCCTCTGGGTCGTGCTCGGCGCGAACCTGATCGCGATGGTGGTCCAGACGCAGTCGGCCAAGCTCGGGATCGCGACCGGGAGGAACCTGGCGGAGGCCTGCCGGGACGCGTTCTCGAGGCGCACCTCAATGGGCCTCTGGCTGCAGGCGGAGCTTGTGGCGGCCGCCTGCGACATCGCGGAGGTGGTCGGCGCCGCCCTCGGGCTCAACCTGCTCTTCGGGATCCCCCTGTTCCCGGCCGGACTGCTCGCGGGCGCGGGGGCGTTCGCGATCCTCGGGCTCCAGCAGAAGGGGTTCCGCCGGCTCGAGGCCGTGATCGTGGGCATGGTCGGCGTCGTCGTCCTCGCCTTCGCCTTCGAGATCTTCGAGTCGCACCCTGACGGCGGTGAGGTGGCCAAGCACCTCTTCGTACCGGGCTTCAGCGGGACGGAGAGCATCCTGCTGGCCACCGGGATCATCGGCGCAACGGTGATGCCGCACGTGATCTATCTGCATTCGGCGCTCACCCAGCGGCGAATCGTGGGTCGCGACGAGTCGGAGAAGCGGAAGATCCTGCGGTTCGAGCGGATCGACGTCGTGATCGCGATGGCGCTCGCGGGCGCCGTGAACCTCTCGATGATGATCATGGCCGCCGCCCTCTTCCATGGCAGCGGCCTCGCCGGGATCGACAGCATCGATGGGGCGTACGACGCGCTCAAGCAGGTCGTCTCCCCAAGCGCAGCGACGATCTTCGGAATTGCGCTGCTGGCGTCCGGCTACGCCTCCTCGTCCGTCGGAACCATGGCCGGCCAGGTCGTCATGCAGGGGTTCATCAGGCGGCGCATCCCGATCTTCATCCGGCGGGCGATCACGCTTGCGCCGGCCCTGATCGTGCTCGGCATCGGGCTCGATCCAACCGATGCGCTCGTCGCCAGCCAGGTGGTGCTCTCCTTCGGCATCCCATTCGCGCTGGTCCCCCTGGTGATGCTGACCCGCCGCCGGGATCTGATGGGTTCCCTCGTGAGTCCGGCCTGGCTGACGGTGCTCACCTCCGTCCTCTCGGGACTGATCATCGCCCTCAACGTCTTCCTGATCGAGCAGGTCTTCATCGGCTAGCTAGGCTTCTTCCATGGCACTCGCCGAGGACTTCGACGCGGTCGTCGAGACGTTGCCGGATGACTGGACGGATCTGGAGCTCGATCTGCGGATCGCCGACGAGACCCGTTACGTCGACGCGGCAGTGATTCTCTCGCTGGTGAACGCGCAGCCGTACTCGCGCGCCGACTGGCACTGGCGGATCAACGTGGCTCACCGATTCGGGCACGCCGCGGCCGCCGAGACCGTCCGGGGCGCGCTCACGAAGCTCGACCGCGAGGGGATCGGTGGCGAGTTCCGGGTGCGCGATGCACAGGAGGGACGCGCCGAGATCATGCAGTGGTGGGGCAGGCCGGACAGCATCCGGCGCGACTTCGAGCGCAGACGAAGCCTCTAGAGAAAACGCTCCGGGTCCGGGACCCGGAAGAAGGATTGGATCACCGGGGCGAGCTGGTTGGCGATGATCCGCGCCCGGTTCATCTCGGTGCGAGTCCAGGGCCGCTCCTCGTGGCAGAGCGCCTCGACGATGCCGAGACTCTCGCCTCGATGGACCACCGGGACCATCAGCACAGTCCGATAGCCGAGCGAGAACATCAGCTCGATCTCGTTGCGGTCCGCGCGAGGATCCCCGACCATGATCTGGGCGGACTCCTGTCGCTCCAGCACCCGGCCGGTGGTCGGGTACTCCTCGACGGAGAAGAACTCCTCCTCGGGCTGTTCGCCGCTCTCCACGAGGGTCTCGACGTTGCCGGCGTCCGGGTGCCACTGCGAGAGCGCGACCTTGTCGGCGTGGAGCTCTCCGGCGATCAGGTCGAGGGCGCTGTTTAGGTCCTCGCGTGACCTGGCGTTGGCGAGCCGGGCGCTGAGGTGCTCCAGGCGCCGGTCACCGGCCGAAATCATGGGGGTGTCGGCGCCCGGCGTCGAGATCAGCGCCTGGGCGAGTGCCTGGTGGCAGGTCTCTGCGGCGGGTGGCGCGACCTGGCTCCAGGGCGGCGCGGGGCGCCCGATCGCATAGCCCTGCCCCCACGGTACGTCCAGGTTCGCCAGCACCTCGATGTCGTCGTGGGTCTCGATGCCCTCAGCGCACACCGTGGCGCCCACCCGGCGGGCGAACCGGACCAGCGACTCGACCAGGGCCATGCGCACCGGGTCCGAGTGGATGGCGCGGGTCAGCTCCAGGTCGAGCTTGACGATGTCCGGTCGGACCCACATGACCTGCTTGAGGCCGGCGTAGCCCGCGCCTGCGTCATCGATGGCGATCCTGGCGCCACGCTCGCGGAGCTGCGCCAGCGAGTTCGCCAGCAGGCTGTCGCCGACGTAGACCTCGTGCTCGGTGAGCTCCACGATCACGTCGGAGAGGTCATCGGGCAGGACGCTCTTGACCGCCTCTGTCGAGAGGGCAGATGGGCTGACATTGATCGCCAGGTGCGTCCGCGGCGGGCGCCCCGTCGTTCGCAGCGCTGCCTGGATCGCGGCGGCCTCGAGCTCGGGGCCGAGCCCGCAGGCGTTGGCCTGCGCGAACCAGGTCGAGGGAGGTCGGTCCGGCGCGTCGGGGAAGCGGGCGAGGGCCTCGTAGCCGATCAGGCGGCCGGTGGTCAGGGAGGCGACCGGCTGGTAGAGGGGCTCGATCGCCCGCTGCTCGAGGATTCGCTCGATCTCGGAACGCTGTGGGGCGTCTCCGCTGAGCCGGACGTGGTCCGGGTCGAAGCGCCGCGTCCTCGACTTGCCGGAGCGCTTGGCCCAGTAGAGGGCGCCCTCGGCGAGTTGGAGCAGCGTTGCGGCGTCGTCGGAGTCGACCGGGAAGACCGCGACTCCGGCCGAAGAGCTGAGCTCGGAACCGGCGGGCGAGAGCCGGGCGATCGCCGTCCGCACCCGCTCGGCGATCTCCTGCGCAGCCTCGGCGGCGGTCCCGGGGAGGATCAGTGCGAACTCCTCGCCGCCCGTTCGGGCCGCGATGTCGCCCCTCCTGACCGCCTTGTGCAGCTGCGCGGCCACCCCCTCGAGGACGCCATCGCCGAAGGGATGACCGTGGCGTTCGTTGACTGCCTTGAAGTCGTCGATGTCCAGCGCGACCAGGGCGAGGGGCTGCCGCTCCGCGGCCGCCTTCTCGAGTTCACTGCGTAGGGCACGCTGGAAGCCTCGGTGGTTGATCAGTCCGGTGAGCGTGTCGGTCTCAGCCAGGTCGCGAAGCTCCACCCGCTGACGGTGGAGCAGGACGGTCATGCCCAGGGTGAAGAGCATTCCGACGCCGGCGAATGCAGCCAGCCCCGGGTTTCCCTTCGTCGCCGCGAACCCGATGACGGTGCCCCAGATGATCGAGAAGACCATGGCGGCCCAGGGCAGAACCCTGCGACGAGGACTTCGGGGATACGCGATACGCCCCACAGCAGCAGGTATCGGAACGTACGTCCAGAGCTTTAGCCCTGGTTTTTGGTCAAATGGCCTGCCTGGACGCATGATGCCGCCCCCCTTCGACACCTGAGCGATGGCCCGGATCGAGGCATTGGTGCAGGATCTGATGCTCGCCAGCCGAGTGCGCACGTCGCTGGAGGCCAGCGGGCATGAGGTCGAGCAGGCTGCCGACCTCCCCGATGAGCTCGACGGCATCGACCTCGTCGTCGCCGACCTCGACGCCGTGGCGCCGGAGCGGCTCGCCGATCTGGGCGTGCCGGTGATCGGGTTCTACCAGCACACGGACGTCGACACCAAGAAGCGGGCTGAGGAAGCGGGGCTGGCGCTGGCGGTGCCGCGGAGCCGGATGGTCCGCGAGCTCCCGGAGCTCGTCGAGCGGACGCTCGCCTGAACTTGGCGGGTTAGTCCCGCATACCGAGAGAAACCCGCCAATCACCCGCTAGTGGCAGCCCGCGAAGCCGGCCTGGATGTGCGGTGCGTCTGCGCCGGAAACCGGGCCGTTCGTCCTGGCCCAGGTCAGCCAGGCTCTCCCGGAGGCCCGAGAAAGCACCGAGCTATCCGTCTGCTGATCCGGTGCGACCTGGGGAGGCGCGAAGGCATGCGCGGCAACGAGAGCGTCGAGCTGCTTTCTCTGCGAGTCCGGATCGAGATCCTTCACCTCGCCGAGCAGGTCGTCGAGCGCCGAGGTCGGGTCCTCATCGAGCACGCCGGTGTAGGCGCGGTTGAGCGCCGCCGAGAAGCGATGGGCGATCGGGCACCGGTCGGGCGTCGTCGCCACGACTAGCTCCGGAAAGCGAGGTGCCCCGAACTGGTCCACCCGGAACTCCCGGATCGGGACGCCCTGTTGCAGTAGCTGGACCCCCTCGGCGTTCCAGAAGCCGGTGGCCGCGTCGACCTTGCCGGCGGCCAAGTCGGTGACAGCGTTGAAGCCGATCGTCACCCGGTGCACGTCCGATGGATCGACACCGCCGGAGCGCAGCACCGTGTTGAGGACGGCGTCGTCGGAGGGGACGCCCGTGACGCCGATCGTCTTGCCGGCCAGGTCGGCGGGAGTTCGGATCTCGTTCGGATTGCCGGCGATCACTGAGGCGAGCGGGCTCTGGACGATGGCCGCGATCGCAACGAGGTTGAGGCCGCGCTCCCGTGCGATCCCGAAGTCGTTGATGTCCATCACCGCGAAGTCGGCGCGGCCCGTCTCCAGCAGCTTCGCGCTGTCGGCGGTGCTGGAGGGCTCCTGGATATGGAGGTCGATCCCCTCATCGGTGAAGTCACCGTTCGCCTGCGCCGCGTAGATGCCGGAGTGCACCGCATTGGGCTGGAAGTCGAGGACCAGGGTCGCGCCTTCCGGCGCGCCCGGTTCAGCGCCGCCCCCTCCGCAGCCCGCGAGGGCTCCAATGGCGAGAGCGGCCGCCAGCAGCGCGGCGACCCGTCTCATTCGGCGGCCGACCTTATATGCGAGGGTGCTCCGCGAGGAGCGACCCGTTCATAAGTGAGCGGTAAAGGTTTGCGCGGGTGTCTCGGCTCGGCCGGAAATGCAGTTAGACTGCGCGCCGCTGTCAGGTCGGACACCTACGAGGAGGTCACTTCAAGTGCAAGATCGAGGTCTAGCGGCGTATATCGGTGAGCTGCTCGGGACGCTGCTCCTGGTCTTCTTCATCACGAGTGTCGTGTCGCTCTACGTGGCCACGGGCCAGAACTCCCAGTTCGGGTCCGACTACGCGGTTGTAGGCCTGACTCACTTCCTGCTGCTGTTCGGGCTGATCATCAGTGTCGGCGTGGCGAGCGGCGGGCATTTCAATCCGGCGGTGACCGCGGCGTTCATCGCGATCCGGCGGATCGACCCGATCGACGGCCTCGTCTACATCCTCGCCCAGCTCTCGGGCGGCGTGCTCGGCGCGCTGCTCACCAAGGCGTTTTTGCTCGACGAGGGTCGTGCATCCGACTACGGAACCCCGAAGATCAGCCCCCTGCTCGGCGGTGCCTTCCAGGGCGCGATGATCGAGGGGATCGGCGCTTTCGTCCTCGTCCTCGTTGTGCTTTCGACGGCGCTCAACCCTGAGGTCCGCCGGTGGGCGGCGCTCGCCATCGGCGGCGCGCTCGGCTTCCTCGTCATGGTGCTCGGCCCGCTGACCGGGGGCTCCTTCAACCCGGCCCGCTGGTTCGGCCCGGCGCTCGTCGGCAACCACTTCGCCGATGCCTGGGCGTACATCGTCGGTCCGATCGTCGGTGGCCTGCTCGCCGCGCTCGTTTACAAGTTCATCATCGAGCCCTCGAGCGGCCCGGTTCAGGAACTTGCGGACACCGTCGCCCCGCGCGGACCGGCTCCGCCCGCAGGCGAGGCGCCGCCAATCCGCCAGGGCTCTGGTCCCGGCGGTCCCCCGCCGTCCTCGCCTCCTGGCGGGATTGCCGGTAGCTAGCGGCCACCAGGCCGCCCGTTATCGGAGCGAAGGGCGAAGCCCGTAGCGACTGATGCGGGGCGGCCGCTCGTGGCCGCGATCTGATGGCGAAGCCGGATATTCCCGTCCGTTAGCGTCCCTGCAATGCGCAGGGTGACTTTCTCCCGGAATCTCACGCTCTCGCTTTCGAGAACGTGCCAGTGCTACTGCAAGTACTGCGCCTTCGCGACGCACCAGGCGCACATCCACGCCCCGGATGAGGTCGAGCGCCGCCTCGACGAGGCGGTGCGCCGGAACGCCAAGGAGCTGCTCGTCCTGACCGGCGAGCGCCCGGAGGTCAATGATGAGGTCGCCGGGCTTCTGGAGGAGTGGGGCCATGAGGACTTCACGTCGTACGTCGTCTGGACGTGCCAGAGGGCGTTGGAGCGCGGCCTGCTGCCACACACGAACCTGGGCGTCCTCTCCCGCGAGGACCTCGCTCGGGTGCGCGAGGTGACGGCCTCGCAGGGCCTGATGCTCGAGTCGATCAACCCCGATCTCGTGGTCCACCAGGGATCGCCGACCAAGCACCCGGCGAAGCGGCTGGAGACGATGCGGCTTGCCGGCGACCTTCGCATCCCCTTCACGACCGGAATCTTGGTCGGCATCGGCGAGACGCCGGAGGAGCGGGTCGGGGCGCTGGAGGCGATCGCCGCCGTCCAGGCCGAGTTCGGGCACATCCAGGAGGTGATCCTCCAGAACTTCGTGCCGCACCCGCGCTACTACGGGGCCGAGGTGGCTGAAATCGCCGACGAGGCTTCGAAGAGGCGGTGGGCCGGGGACGAGGCAGCCTCGAACGATCTGCCGTTGCCGGAATGGGCGGCGCCGGTCTCGATCGAGGAGATGAAGGAGCTGATCGCGACGAGCAAGCGGCTGATGCCGGACGTCGGCGTCCAGGTGCCGCCGAATCTTGCGGACTGGTGGCCCGAGCTGGTCGAGGCGGGCGCCACCGATCTCGGCGGTCTCTCCGCCAACGGCGACCACATCTCGCCCGAGGAGCCCTTCCCGAGCCCCCATCAGGTGCGCAAGGAGCTGTCGCCGCGCGGCTACGCGCTCACCGAGCGGCTCTGCGCGTACCCGCAGTACCTCGATCCGGAGTGGATGGAGCAGGGGGTCCTCGACGTCGTCAAGCTCAAGTACTGGAGCTTCATCCCGCGCCGCGGCTCCGGCCGCCGCCAGGAGACACCGCCCGCGCCCGAGGTTGCGCCCCGTGCGATCGAGAAGGGCCGCCGCGGCGAGAAGCTCTCGGAGGAGGAGCTGACGGCCCTCTTCTCGGAGACCCGCCCCGAGGTGATCGAGGAGATGAGGGTCGCGGCCGACGAGCTGCGCGCTGAGCTGGCGGGGGAGATGGCGACCTTCGTGGTCAACCGGAACATCAACTTCACCAACGTCTGCGTGGTCGGCTGCGCGTTCTGTGGCTTCGGCCAGGGCAAGCGCTCCCCCGACGCCTACCTGGTGAACGAGGAGGACTTCGCCGCCCGCATTCAGGAGGCCCTCGACTTCGGCGCGACCGAGATCTGCATGCAGGGGGGGATCCATCCCGACTACACGCTCGAGGACTACGGCCGCTGGCTCCGCTTCGCCAAGGAGTGCGCTCCTCAGATCCACCTGCACGCCTACTCGCCGATGGAGGTGCACTACATGTGCGAGCGCTCCGGCCGCTCGCCTGAGTCGGTGTTCGAGTACCTGATCGAGTGCGGCCTCGGCTCCACGCCCGGGACGGCGGCCGAGGTCCTCGACGACGGTGTCCGCCAGCGCATCTCGCCCAACAAGCTGCCGGTTGCCCGCTGGGTGGAGATCATCGAGGCCTCGCACCGCTCCGGCCTGCGCTCCACCTCGACCGTGATGTTCGGTCACATCGAGGAGCCGAGCGAGCTGGCGCGCCACATGCGCATCGTGCGCGAGCTGCAGGAGCGGACGGGAGGGATCACCGAGTTCGTGCCGCTCAGCTTCATCCCCTTCAACACCCTGCTTGGGCGCACGCACGGCGTCGAGGAGATCTCCCGCCAGGACAACCTCAAGCACACCGCGGCGTTCCGGCTCGGACTCGGCAAGACGATCCCGAACCTCCAGGCGAGCTGGGTGAAGATGGGACTCGATGCCGCGACGGAGAGCCTCCGCTGGGGAGTCAACGACCTGGGCGGCACGCTGATGGAGGAGAACATCTCCCGCATGGCGGGCTCACATCATGGCGTGCGCCTCGAGCCCGATCAGCTCATAGACGCCGCCCGCCGGGCCGGCCGGACTCCGGCCCAGCGGACGACGCTCTACGAGATCGTCGAGACCTACTAGCTCGCGGAGCCGGTGCGGCCCTCGCGGGCCCCGATCGCCGCTCCGGTGGCCGCGCCGGTGACCGCGCCCCGAATCCGGTCGGTCAGGCTCGGGTTCCCCGTCTTGGTCGCGTTTCGCGCCCAGGCGGTGATCAGCGCGCTGAGCGCGAAGAAGGCCACGAACGTGACGATCAGCGGCACGAACGCCCCCAGCGCCCCATCGCCCGCAAACGCCCCGCTCTTGGTGAAAAGGGCGCCGAAGGTGAGGGGCTGCACGACCGCCGCGGCGGCCGTCAGCCAGCCGAGCCAGGCCGGGAACGCACCGCTCCGCAGGAGAACGATCGCCGTCGCCGCGAAGAATGCCGTGAACGCTGGAATCGCCGCGACACCGACCATCAGGAATATGTCACTGAGCGCCCGGGTGATCAGCGGGTCCACACCCTGCGGGCGATAGGCCGCAACCGCTTCCGCAGACAGCCCGACCAGCAGGCATGAGCCCCCGATGACCCCGCCGATCAGCGCAATCGATGGCAGCCTCGGCGTGCCGCTCGCGATCCTCAGCACGCTCGTCAGCGTCCCCAGGAACCAGCGGTAGAAGAAGAACCCGACCGCCAGGATCACGACCCCAGCGCGGATCGCACTGTGATGGCTGAGGAAGTAACTCGCCCATTCCTGCGACGGAGCGTTCAGATCGGGCGGGCTCGGGATGACAGCCGCGAATCCGACCAGCGTCAGGATGACGAACACGATGCCGGTCGCCGCGCCGTACTCAACGTAGCGATCGTCGTTCATAGAGCCTCCTCTCTAGAACCCTGGCGCCGGCGATGCTATTCGAGACAATCTGCGCATGCGCAGCATGGTTCTGGAGCGGGCCGGTGAGCCACTCGTCGAGCGAGAGCTGGCCGATCCCGAGCCCGCGAACGGGCAGATCCTGATCGAGGTGTCGACCTGCGGGGTCTGCCGCACCGACCTCCACATATTCGACGGCGAGCTCAGCGAGCCGAAGCTGCCGCTCGTCCTCGGGCACCAGATCGTCGGCAGAGTGGTCGGCGCAGGCGAGGGCTCCGAACGCTTCGCGGAGGGCGACCGGGTCGGAGTGCCTTGGCTGGGCTGGGTGGACGGCACCTGCCGCTACTGCCGCTCAGGCCGCGAGAACCTCTGCGTGCACGCGAAGTTCACCGGGTACGACCTCGATGGCGGCTACGCCGAGCTCGCCGTCGCTGACGAGCGCTTCTGCTTCCCGATCACGGGCGAGCAGTCCGATGAGCACATCGCGCCGCTTCTCTGTGCAGGCCTGATCGGATACCGGTCTCTGCGCCTGGCGGGCGAGGGAGAGCGCCTGGGTCTGTACGGATTCGGCTCCTCGGCGCACATCATCTGCCAGGTGGCCGTCGCCCGAAACTGGAAGGTCTACGCACTGACCCGGGAGGGGGACACGGAGACCCAGGAGCTCGCGCGGTCGCTCGGAGCCGAGTGGGCGGGAGCGGTGGGCGATCCCGAGGCTTCGGATCTCGACGCAGCGATCGTCTTCGCTCCTGTGGGGGACCTGATGGTCGAGGCACTTCGCGCCTCGGCGCCGGGCGCGACGGTGGTCTCCGCCGGCATCCACATGAGCGACATTCCGTCTTTCCCCTACGAGTTGCTCTGGCACGAGCGGTCGATGCGCTCGGTCGCCAACCTGACCCGCCGTGACGGCGAGGAGTTCCTCCCGCTGGCCACCGCCATCCCGGTGGAGACGCGAATCAAGGTCTATCCGCTCGCCGACGCCAACCGTGCGTTGGATGACATTCGTCACGGTAGGGTGGAAGGGTCCGCCGTTCTGGAGATCGGCGGGTAGCCTCACTCAGGCAACGGGGTGCGCTCAAGCGCTCCCGCATGAGGAGGGGAGAGGAAGAACAGATGCCAGATGTGACCGTCAAGCGCGTCGAGGACTTCGAGGCGATCTTCGGGGGAGGCTTTCGCCGTGCCCGTGCCGGGCTGGGGGTCAGCTCGTTCGGCCTCGCCGTCATGGACCTGCCGCCGAACTTCAATCACTTTCCCGAGCATGACCAGACCCACGACGATCAGGAAGAGGTCTATACGGTCGTCTCCGGCCGGGTGACCCTCCGAGTGGGAGACGAGGAGTGGGATCTCGAGCCGGGTGTCTTCGCACGGGTCGGGGCGACCGAGAAGCGAAAGCTTGTGACCGGCGACGAACCTGCGCGCGTCATCGCCATGGGCGCGATGCCCGGGAGGGTCTACGAGCCGCCGGAGTTCACCAACGAGGGCGCTACGCCGCCCTCGATGGACGAGATCAAGTCCAAGAGCGCGACACCGGCGCTTTAGCGGAAGAGGTCGTCCTCGGCGGCACGCCGCAGCGGCGCGGCGCCGGGCCCATCTTCCCTGCTGACCAGGTCGCCCGCGCCGGAGATGACCGCCCCGGGCACGCCCGAGTCCTTGTCGCGCACGAGGTCGGCGGCGGACGCAAGCTCATCCGCCACCGCGATCACGGTGGCCGAGAGCTCTCGCCCCTGCTGATCGTGCCTGCCGCGCCAGTCGGCGAGCGGCTCGAGGCCGGCGCAGCCGATCGCGACGTCCGCCTGGCCCACTCGCCAGGCCCGGCCGAAGCTGTCAGCGACCACCACCGCCGGGGAGGCACCTGAGGCGGCCGCGATCTCGGCTCGGATCCGCCTGGCCGACGCGTCACCGTCGACCGGCAGCAGCGACACGTGTCCGTCGGCGAGATTCGATGAGTCGATTCCTGCGTTCGCGCAGACCCAGCCCTCGCTGGTCTCGGTGATCAGGATGCCGCGCTCGGCCCGGACCACGCGCGAGCTCTCCGCGAGGATCAGCTCGACCAGCGCCGGGTCCTTGTCAAGCTCCGCAGCCAGCTTCACCGCGCGGTCGCCCGGCTCCACGTCCGCCAGCGCCTGAGTGCGGCCCTCCACCTTGGAGACCGCCTTCTGGGAGACCACGACCACGTCACCCGGCGCCGGCCGGGCCGATTCCGCGATCAGGCTCCCCAGCCGATCGCCCTCCCCCAGCTCAGGCAGGCCGAGCAGGGGCCTTATGCGAAGCTCGCGGGGGCTCGCCGTCATCGGCGGCACAAGCTACGCCGCCGGCGAGATCTAGGCGGCCGCGGGCTGTGTGCGCTCGCCGAGCTCCCAGAGGACCGTGGCCGTGCGCGGGGCCGGCTGCGGGTCGAGCAGGAGGCGGTCACGCAGGAGCGCGTAGTCCTCGGGGGTGTCGAGGTCGAGCCCCAAGGACTCGAGCTCCTCGAGCGCGAAGCTGATTCCCGAACCGCGGGCCCGGCTCACGTGTCGAGCGCAGCTGTCGGGGCCGAAGGCGGGTGGAAAGACGTCCGGTGGGGCGAGCACGAGGCCGTTGGTGCCCGTCCCGTGGCGGTCGGGGATGATCAGGGCCGTGCGCGGGGAGCGGCCGATGTGGGCATCGAGCTCGTCGATGTCGAGCATCGGGCAGTCCACCGGCAGCATGGCGACGCGACCGGCGCCCTCCGCCATCGCGGCACGAGCCCCTGCGGCGGCGGCCTCGGAGTGGCCCTCGTCCTCAGTCTGCTTCAGGATCTTGTGCCCGAACCAGCGCACCTGGCGCGCGATCGAGTCGTCGGCGGTGACGACCAGGACATCGTCGATGAAGCGGCTGCGGGGAAGCTTCACTATCAGGTCGAGGAAGAGAGCTTCGGCGAGCCGGTTGCGCTCCTTCCCGGACAGCGTGCCGTCGAGCCGCCCGTTGGCGACCGAAAGCCCCTTCACTGGAACGATCGCGGTCGTGTGCAAGTTGTCGGAGTCCTTCCCCACGGTGAATCAGGCTACCGCGTGAGGAGCGGTTGATACCCGCTTCTCGCCCGATCTACGCCTGCGCGCCGAGCATCGAGGCGAACTCGAGGGTCCGCTCGGCCAACTCGCGCCTGCCCGCGCGGCCCTCCATCAACGTGGGAGAGCTCATGACGCGGATCCCCTCCGGGGGCGGATCCGGGTCCTCGGGGTCGCAGATCATCCCGTCGAGAAGCCCCTGGTAGAGAGATGCGGCCCCGGCGGCGGTCGACGGGCGCCCGATCGCTCTCATGAACAGGTCCGTAGGCCCCTTGACCACCTGGCCCGCGACGTAGGGACTGACGGCGATGACGGGTGCGGCCGAGGCCGAAATCGCCTCGCGGACGGCGGGCATGGAGACGATCGGCCCGATCGAGATCACCGGGTTCGACGGCCCGACAACGATCGCCTCGGCATCCCCGATTGCGGCGAGCACCTCCGGTGTGGGGGTGGCCGCCGCGAGTCCCTCGATCTCCACCCCCTCGACCGGCGCCTGAGCGTGCTCGGCGACCAGGTACTGCTGGAGGTCCCTCCAGCCGTCGGCGGTCCTGACGCGGGTGTGGACCCGCTCCTCGGACATCGGCAGGACGGCGGCTCGGACGCCCAGGGCTCGGGCGATCTGGGCCTGCGCATCGGTCCGACGGCCGCCCTCGGCGATGAACTCCTTGCGGTAGAGGCAGGTGGCGAGATCACGGTCGGACAACCGGAACCAGTCGGGGGTTCCGATCTGGACCAGCCGGTCGAAGACGGTGAAGCTGTCGCCCTTGATCCCCCAGCCGCGCTCCTCATCGATCTCGCCGCTCAGCCAGTAGGTGACCAGGTCGGGGTCGGGGGAGACGTCCACTCCGGCGATCTCGATGTCGTCACCGGTGTTGGCCACGACGGAGAGGCCCGGCCCGAGCACGTCCTGAAGGCCGGCCGCGAGCTTGGCGCCTCCGGTCCCGCCGGCGAGCACGACTGCTCGCTTCACTTCCAGTGACTTTTCTCCGGCAGGCCGGTGATCTTGATCCCGGCGTGAGTCTTGTACCGGACGTTCATGCCGATCAGCAGAGCGGTCAGAGGCTCGACGATCTTGGCTTGGTCGAGCGGGCCCGCATTGACCGCACGCAGTCCGTCGATCAGCTCGATCACCTCGGCGACCCGTGCCTTGTCGGCCTTTCGGTCGGCGCAGATCAGCACGTCCTCGTCGAGCTCGTCATCGGCGACCAAGCGCGGGGCGCTCACGGTGTGCAGAGCCGAGACGACCGTGACCCCGTCCGGCGCCATCTCCTGCGCCTGCTGGGCCGCCGATCCCTGCCAGACGCCGAGGGTCCGGGTCGCCTTGCCGGAGATGGCGGCGGCCAGGGGGACCGTGCAATCGACCAGCAGCTGGCCGGCGCTCAGGTGCTCCTTCAGGTTGGTCAGCGTCTCGGACTGCGCGCGGAAGGGAACGGTCAGGAAGACGATCGGCCCGCGCTTCGCCGCCGCTCCGTTCTCGAGCCCCTCGATCGCCGCTCCGGGCACGGCCTCGCTCAGCTTCGCTGCGGCCTCCTCGGCTCGATCGAGCTTGCGGGACCCGATCACGATCTCCTGGCCCGCGCGGGCCAGGCGGACGGCCAGGCCGTAGCCCAGCGCTCCGGTTCCACCGATGATCGGGATTGGCTCAGCCACCGGCGAGCAAGCTACACCTCGCCCCGAATAGGCTGCCTGGCGGTATGAGGCTCGAGGGGAAGAAGGCGCTCGTCACCGGCGGCGCAAGCGGCATCGGCGCGGCGATCGCGCGGCGGCTCGCCGCCGAGGGGGCCGACGTGACGATCGGGGATCTCAACCTCGAGGACGCGACGAAGGTGGCGGGTGAGATCTCGGGCCTTCCCATCGAGCTCGACGTCACCGATCTCGGTTCGGCCCAGGCGGCGGTGGACAGCGCCGGAGCGCCGATCGACATCCTGGTCAACAACGCCGGGACCGATGAGTTCGGCTTCTTCACCCAGACCACTCCGGAACAGTGGGACAAGGTGATCGGGGTCAACCTGCGTGGCGTGCTCAACTGCACCTACGCGGCGCTTCCGGGCATGCAGGAGGCCGGCTACGGACGGATCGTCAGCATCGCCTCGGAGGCGGGGCGGGTCGGCTCGAAGGGGTCGGCCGTGTACTCGGCCGCGAAGGCGGGGGTGATCGGCTTCACGAAGGTGATGGCGCGCGAGGGGGCGCGTTTCGGGATCACGGCCAACGCGATCGCGCCCGGTCCGATCGAGACCCCGCTGCTCATGCAGGCCAAGGAGTTCGGCGAGATCGGCGAGAAGATCATCGAGACGATGAAGGCTGGCACCCAGCTGAAGCGACTCGGTCAGCCCGAGGAGGTCGCTGCCGTGGCGGCCTTTCTCGCATCCGACGACTCCTCCTACGTCACCGGAGAGTGCATCGGCGCCTCCGGCGGCATGGGGATGGTTGGCTGATGATTCGCGTAGCCACCGGACGCGAAGCGGAGGAGGCGGAGCGTTGCTGAAGCCAGGGGTGGAGCGCGACATGGACTTCGTCGTCGAGGATCGGCTGATCACCGACGTCGGGGGAACGATCGGTGCCAGCGTCCTCTCGACGCCGGGCATGATCGGGATGATGGAGGCCTGCTGCGCCGGCCTCGCGTACGAGCATCTCGAGGACGGCAGCGCGACGGTCGGCTTCGAGGTCTGCATCAAGCACGTTGCCGCCGCGGCCGAGGGCTCGACCTGCGTCGTCCACTCGAAGCTGAACGAGATCGTCGACGGCCGCAAGCTCCGCTTCGACGTGGAGGTCAGGGAGGGCGACCGCACGATCGGCGTGGGCACACACGAGCGGCGCGTGATCCAGGTCGGGTCGGTCACCGGCGAGTAGGGCCAAGCGGGTCATTTGGCGCCTTCTTCCGGCATATCCGGAACAACTCGCCAACTAGGCTGAGGTGATGCACGAGGAGCTTCCCAACCGCGTCCGCATCCGTGAGGTCGGGCCCCGCGATGGGTTCCAGAACGAGCCAGAGGTGATCCCGACCGAGGAGAAGGTGCGCCTGATCGGGCTGCTCGGCGAGTCGGGCCTCAAGCGGATCGAGGTGACCTCCTTCGTCCGGCCGGATGTGATTCCGCAGCTCGCCGACGGCGCCGAGGTGCTGACCCGCTTCGAGCCGCGCGACGACGTTGCGTACTCGGTGCTGATTCCGAACAGCAAGGGCCTCGAGAACGCGCTGAAGCTCCGCGACCGCTTCCAGGAGGCGAACTTCTTCCTCTCCGCCTCGGAGACCCACAATCGCAAGAACGTCAACAGCTCGATCGACGATTCCCTGGCGGATCTGGAGGCAACCATCGGGGGGGCGAATGACGCCGGGCTGCGCTGCGAGGGCGTGATCTCGACCAGCTTCGGCTGCCCCTACGAGGGTGAGGTACCGGCCGACCGGGTCTTCGAGATCGCCGGGCGGCTGAGCAGCTTCGGCTGCGAGGAGATCGCCTTCGGCGACACGACCGGGATGGCCAATCCTCGGCAGGTCGCAGAGTTCTTCGCGCAGGCTCGCGAGCTACTGGATGGGGTGGAGCTGACCGCCCACTTCCACAACACGAGGGGACAGGGCCTTGCCAACGTGCTGGCCGCGCTCGAGCAGGGGATTGACTCCTTCGAGAGCTCTTTCGGGGAGCTCGGCGGCTGTCCCGTTCCCCCCGGATCGACCGGCAACATCTCGACGGAGGACCTGGTCTCGATGCTGGAGGAGATGGGGATCGAGACCGGAGTCGACCTGGCCAGGCTGATCGCCGCGTCGACGGAGGCCCAGGCTGTGCTGGGCCGGCCGCTCGGGGCCCACCTGCTCACGGCAGGCCCAATCGACTGGCACCGGTAGATGCGAGGGTCCTCCGAGGCAAAGCCGAGGAGGAACCCGTTTAATGTGGCCATGCAGAGCGATCGTTTCCGCGCCGCGGCCGAATCGAAGGACTTCTCCGCGATCGACGAGCTCTTCGCGGAGGATGTCGTCTTCCGCAGCCCCGTCGTCTTCAAGCCCTACGAGGGCCGGGAGGCGGTCGCGATGCTGCTCGGTGCGGTGGTCCAGGTGTTCGAGGACTTCCGCTACACCGACCAGGTCGAGACCGGTGACGCTGCTGCGCTCGCTTTCAGCGCTCGGGTCGGCGACCGGGAGCTGGACGGCATCGACTTCCTCCACTTCGACGGCGAGGGCCGGGTCAGCCGGATGGAGGTCTTCATCCGGCCGATGAGCGGCATGCACGCGCTCGCCGACGGGATGAAGGCGAAGCTCGAAGAAGCCTCGGCCGCGTAGCTACTGACAGCTAACCCCGTTGCAGGTCTTGAGCTGCAGCAGCCTCGTCTTGAGCTGGGCCGCCAGCGCGATGTCTGCAGGCGAGGGGGCCGCCGGCCCCGGAGGGTCGTAGAGCAGGTTGGCGAGCTCGTAGGGATCGTCGTCGAGGTTGTAGAGCTCCTCGTCCCCATTGCTCCAGAGGTTGTACTTCCAGGGCCCCCTTCGGACCCCGTAGGTGCCGATGTCGGGGCTCTCGAAGAGGATGGAGCGGTTCGTCTCCGCGCTGGGGTTCTGGGCGAGGGGCAGCAGGGGGATCCCGTCCATCACGCGGGCGGGCGTTGCGCCGGTCAGGGCCGTGATCGTCGGGGCCAGGTCGATGTTCTCGGCCAGCTGGTCGCGCACCACGCCTTGCGGGAAACCGGGACCCCGGATCACCAGGGGCACCCGCTCCCCCTCCTCGTAGAGGAAATTCTTGAACTCGATGCGGTGAGCGCCCATCTCGAGGCCGTTGTCGGAGGTGAAGATGAAGAACGTCTTTCGCTTGTCGCCGAACTTGCGGACCAGCCCGAAGATCCGCTTCACCTCGTCGTCCACCGAGAGCAGGCTCTCCTGGCGGCCGCGGTAGCGCCGGTCGATGTCGGCCAGCTGTGCGTCCGAGAGCTGTGGGATGTCCCGGATCTGCTGCGGCTTGTCCGAGACGTCCGCCTCGTCGAAGTTGGGCGGCTGCGGGGCGGTGATGTCGCCGAAAACTCCGAGGTACTGGGGCGCCGGCTCCGGGTCGCGCGTCGAGGCGATCGGCGTGCCGGCCTCGCCATGCGGGTTGTTCGGGTTGTAGTAGATGAAGAACGGCTTGGGGCTGATCGTCCACTGCTTCAGCAGGGCGTTCACCTTGGAGTCCAGGACGTAGTCGATGTAGTTGCTGGGCTTGCGGCTGTAGTGGTGGACCTTGCCGTTCTCGTTGAGCTTGAAGCCGTAGCGGTGCTGCTCTGTGCCCGCCGTGAGCGCGTTCCACTGGGTCCAGCCCTTCGGGACCTCACGCGGACTGAACGGGGCGACGCCGTACCCGTTCAGGTACTTGCCGAACATCGCGGTCCGGTACTTGGCCTTGCGCAGCCAGACCGCGAGCGTGTTCGAGCTGTCGAGGTCCCCGAAGCGCTGGTCGGTGAGCACGTGGTGGTTGTGCGCATACTGCCCGGTGAGGAAACTCGCCCGTGAGGGGCAGCAGAGGGGATAGGAGACGTAGCTGTTTCGGAAGGTGGTCCCATGGGCCGCCAGCAGGCTGAGCGTGTTGCGCATGACGGACATGTCGGTCTGGTTCATGTCGTCCGTGTCGATCACGACGACGTTCGGCCGCTTCTGCAGGGCGTTTTGACGACGCAGCTGCGCGAGCTTCTCCCGATGCGCCGCGCACGCCTTGTCGCACTTCGCCGGGGCAGCAAGGCCGGGCCCGGCGGTGGCAGCGCAGGCGAAGAGGGCCGCCGCGAGCGCAGCGAGAGCCAAGCCTGCCCGATGTGATCTGCCCCAGCTCATTCCGTTCACAAACCCGCGACACCTTAGGTGGTTGCGCCGCCGGTATGCCCCGGTTGACGCGCCCGCGTATCCTCCGCCGCCAATTCGAGACTCGAAGAGAGGGAGCTAACGCATATGGCGATCAGCAAGGTCGGCGTCCTGGGCTGCGGCCTGATGGGACATGGGATCTCACAGATCTGCGCGCAGCAGGGCTGGGACGTGGTTGTGCGAGAGGTCGATCAGGCACAGCTCGACAAGGGGATGGCGAAGATCGAGAAGCAGCTTGCGCGGGCGGTCGAGAAGGGCAGGATGGAGCAGTCCGAGGCGGACGCGGTGCGCGGCCGGATCGTGCCGACACTCGACTACGCCGACCTCGCCGACTGCGACCTGGTGATCGAGGCGATCACCGAGGACCTCGACCGCAAGCTCGAGATGTGGGGCGAGCTCGACGGGATCGTCAAGGACGACGCCTACCTCGCGACCAACACGTCGTCTCTCTCCGTCGCCACTCAGGCGGACGCCACGAAGCGCCCGGAGCGAATGATCGGGCTCCATTTCTTCAATCCGCCCCAGGTGATGCCGCTGCTCGAGGTCGTGCGCGCGGATAAGTCCTCCGACGAGGCCGTTGCCCTCGGATTCGAGATCGGCGAGGCGCTCGGGAAGACGACGGTCGCCGCCGGCGACAACCGCGGGTTCATCGTCAATCGGCTCCTGGTGCCCTACATGCTCGATGCGATTCGCGCCCACGAGCAGGGCGTCGGGTCCATCCACGACATCGACACCGGGATGATGGCCGGGGCCAGCCACCCGATGGGCCCGCTGACGCTCGCGGACTTCGTCGGGCTGGACACGCTGGTCGCGATCGCCGACGTGATGGTCGACGCTTACGGCGAGGAGCGCTTCGCGGCGCCTGACACGCTCAAGACGATGGTCGACGCGGGCGATTTCGGCCGCAAGTCGGGCAAGGGGTTCTACGATTACTCCGGCGATGAGCCCGTCCCGGTGGACGCCGGGGACTAGCCAGCTCAAGGAGGAACGCGAGACATGCCAGTCGACCAGACCAGCTTGGATCGGATTCGCAACGCAACCTTCCCGTCCTCCAAACGGGGGTACGACAAGCACGAGGTCGAGAAGTTCCTGGCGCGTCTCGCCGACTGGCTCGAGACCGGGGCCGGAGACGAGTCCCGGTCAGACACCGTCAAGCGGGAGCTTGAGCGAGTCGGTCAGAGGACCGGCGCGATCCTCGCCCAGGCCGAGGAGAGCGCGCAGCAGATCCGAGCCGAGGCCGAGGAGGAAGCTCGCGGCACGGTGAACACGGCGAACATTGAGGCTGCTGAAACCCGCAGCGAGACCGACAGGTACGCGACGGAGGCACACGCCTCGGCCGATGCGTACGCGCAGCAGACGCGCCAGGCCGCCGAGGAGGAAGCTCGGAATGCGATCGCAGAGGCACAGGCGGAGGCGCGGCGCATCGTCGAGGACGGAATCCAGCGCCGTGAGGACATCGAGGCGGTGATCGCGGACCTCGTCAGGCGGCGCAACGAGGTCCTTGCCGACACCGAGGACCTGAGCGCCAAGCTGACCGGCGCGGTGTCCGAGCACCAGCCGGGGCCTGGGCCTGATCCGTTCGAGCGGCCCGAGGAGCTTGACCCGCTTGCACGCGATGACCGCGAGGAAGAGCTCGAGCCCGAGGAGGAGCTCGACTCCGAGACGCACCTCGTCCAGGAGGAACCGAGCGGCTCCACCGAGGAGACCCAGATCGTCGACGCGGAGTCCGAGCAAGAGGCTCGGACCTGATCGACCGGAGGCGGTCGTGAGCGACGTCAGGGCGGCACTCGACGCCGCACTGGAAGGCGGCCCTGAGCGACACCGCAAGAAGGTCGCGGAGCAGGAGAAGCTGCCCGTTCGCGACCGGGTCGCGAGGCTGCTGGACAGCGACTCGCTCGTCGAGGACGGGCTGCTCGCGAACTGGGAACAGGAGGGGCTCGGCGCCGACGGTGTGGTCACCGGGATGGGAATGGTGGGCGGCCGGCCCGCCGCCCTGATGGCGAATGACCCGGCGGTCAAGGCCGGCTCGTGGGGGCCGAAGACGGTCGAGAAGATCCTTCGGATCCAGGAGCGGGCCCTCACCGACCAGGTGCCGATCATCTACCTCGTCGATTCCGCCGGCGCCCGCATCACCGACCAGGTGCGGATGTTCCCGGGGCGGCGCGGCGCCGGACACATCTTCCACAACCAGGTTCGCCTTTCCGGGCAGGTGCCGCAGATCTGTTTGCTGTTCGGCCCGAGCGCGGCCGGAGGCGCCTACATCCCGGCCTTCTGCGACGTGGTGATCATGCGGGACGGCAACGCCTCGATGTACCTCGGTTCCCCTCGCATGGCCGAGATGGTGATCGGCGAGAAGGTCACGCTGGAGGAGATGGGGGGCGCCCGGATGCATACCTCCGTCTCCGGCTGCGGGCACTTCCTCACCAAGTCCGACGAGGAGGCGATCGACCTCGCTCGCACCTATCTGTCGTACATGCCCGCGAATTGGCGTGAAGAGCCGCCGGCGGCACCGCCGGCCGAGCCGGTCGAGAGCCCGACGGTTTCGGAGATCGTGCCGGCCAACGAGAAGGACCCCTTCGACATCAGGGACCTGATCGCGGCGATCACCGATGCGGATTCGTTCCTCGAGGTGCATGCCCGTTGGGCCAAGGAGGTTGTGGTCGGCTACGCGCGCCTCGACGGCCGGGCGATCGGGATCGTGGCCAACCAGCCGAAGGTGAAGGGCGGCGTGCTCTTCGTGGACTCGGCCGACAAGGCGGCGCGGTTCATCATGACCTGCAACGCGTTCAATATCCCACTGCTCTTCCTGGCGGACGTGCCGGGCTTCATGATCGGCAAGGACGTCGAACGACAGGGGATCATCCGCCACGGGGCCAAGATGATCAGCGCGGTCTCCGAGGCGACCGTCCCCAAACTCTCGGTGATCGTTCGCAAGGCCTACGGGGCGGGCCTGTACGCGATGGCCGGTCCGGCGTTCGAGCCCGATGCTTGCCTCGCATTTCCTCAGGCGCAGATCGCGGTGATGGGTGCCGAGGCCGCCATCAACGCAGTCTTCTTCAACCAGATCCAGGAGATCGAGGATCCGGAGGAGCGCGAGGGCTTCGTCAAGGAGAAGCGCGAGGAGTACTCGGAGGACATCGACATCCTCCACCTGGCATCGGAGCTGGTGGTGGATGCGGTGATCGAGCCCGATGCCCTGCGGCGGGAGCTAGTTCAGCGGTTCTCGCTCGCCGCGAGCAAGGATCGTCGTTTCGCGGACCGCCGCAACCCAGTCACGCCCGCCTAGCTTCTCCGACTCGGCACGGTGCTTCGGGAAGCGGACCAGCGACTCGGTCTCGATGTCCCAGAGCTTCAAGCGGAAGGTGCGGAAGCTGCTGCGAATGGTGACCACGGGCGTGCGCTCGAACATCGGGTGCCCCTCGTGGGCGGCCCGCAGGTTGTAGTTCGGAATCTTCGCGCTCAGGTGGTGGACGTGGTGGAAGTTCGCGTTGCCGACGACCCAGGCCAGCGGGCGCGGCAGTCGCAGGTACGAGCTCCCCTGCAGCGCGGCGAGCTCGAACCGCCACTTGCCCGGCGCCTGGTAGTAGGTGTCCTCGTACTGGTGCTGGATGTAGAGCATCCAGCCGGCCAGGGCACCGCCGGCGATCAGGGTGGTTCCCTGGATCAGCAAGAAGGTCCCCCAGCCGACGATCGTGGACCAGGCCAGCACCCAGCCGACGAGCGCCAGGTTCGTCGCGACGACGCTCGCCAGGATCCGACGCGTCATGCCGCGCTGCGGGAAGCGGCGCTCGAAGAGGAACACCAGGCTGGGGCCGACGAGCAGCATGAGCAGCGGGTTCCGGTAGAGGCGGTAGCCGAGCCGCCGCAAACGCGACGCGCTCTCGTACTCGGCGAGGGTCATGGTGTTGATCTCGCCGACGCCGCGATGGTCGAGGTCGCCGGTGTGGGCGTGGTGGATGCGGTGCTGGCGCTGCCACCAGCGGTAGGGGGTGAACAGCAGGTAGCCGAGGAGGTGTCCCCAGCGGCTGTTCGCCTCACGGGATTCGAACATCGAGTTGTGGGTCAGGTCGTGGAAGAGCGAGTACATCCTGGTCAGGAAGACGGTGGCGACCAGGCCGAGGGCGATCGCGACGGGGGTGGTCGGCTCGATCAGGGCCGCAACGACCCAGACGGCCAGATACGGGATCACGACGCTCGCTATCTGCCCGAGGCTGCGAAGCTCGTCGACCTGGAGATATGGAGCGAGGTCCTGCTTCCAGGTTCCGCGGGAGGGGATCTCCGTGGAGCTCATGGCAGTCACTACGCCGGTCCGCCCGGCTCGGATCAGCGAATCAGTCCGTCGTCGTGGAAGCGAGCTCCGTGAAGTAGTCGAGCGAGGCCGGATTGGCGAGGGAGTCCCGGCTCGCCGCCTTCTCGGCCGGCTCGCCCATGAGGATCCGCTTGACGGGGATCTCGAGGACCTTGCCGCTCAGGGTCTTGGGGATTTCCGTGACCTGGAAGATCTCGTTCGGCACGTGGCGGGGCGAGCACTGCTCGCGGATTCGCCGCTTGATCTCGGATCGCAGATCGTCGGTCAGCGTGGTGCCGTCCTGCAGGACGACGAACAGCGGCATCCACCCTTCGGTTCCGGGCTTCGTCACGTCCACGACGAGAGACTCGATGACCTCCGGTACCTCGGCAACCGCCCGGTAGATCTCGGCCGTCCCCATGCGGATGCCTCCGCGATTGATCGTCGAGTCGGAGCGGCCATAGATGACCGCCGTGCCGCGGGAGGTGATCTCGATCCAGTCGCCGTGGCGCCAGACCCCGGGATAGGTCTCGAAGTAGCTGGCGCGGTAGCGGGAGCCGTCCTCGTCGCCCCAGAAGAAGACGGGCATGGAGGGCATCGGCTCGGTGATGACCAGCTCGCCAACCTGGTCGACCACCGAGTTGCCGTCCTCGTCGAAGGCCTCGACCTTGGCGCCGAGGGCGCGCGCCTGCAGCTCGCCCTTGTAGACGGGGAGGATCGGGACGCCGCCAACGAACGCCGTGCAGACGTCGGTTCCTCCGCTGGTCGAGAAGAGCCACGTGTCAGCGCCGAGGTGCTCGTAGATCCAGTCGAACGCCTCCGGGGAGAGGGGAGAGCCGGTGGAGCCGACCGAGCGCAGGCGGGAGAGATCGCGTCCCTTCTCGGGCTCGAGGCGATCCTTCATGCAGGCCGCGATGTAGGCCGCGCTGGTGCCGAAACAGGTCTCGCCGGTCCGCTCGGCGAGGTCCCAGAGGACGCCCATGTCCGGATGAGCCGGGTTGCCGTCGTAAAGAACGATCGAGGCCGGTGTGAGCAGGCCGCCGATCAGGAAGTTCCACATCATCCAGCCGGTGGTGGTGAACCAGAAGAGGCGGTCGCCCGTCTGCAGGTCCAGGTGGAGATGGCCTTTCTTGAGCTGCTCGAGGAGGATGCCGCCGTGCCCCTGCACGATCGCCTTGGGCAGGCCGGTCGTCCCGGAGGAGTAGAGGACCCAGAGGGGATGGTCGAACCGGACGCGCTCGAAGCGGAGCTTGGCGCCCGCTCCGAGGTCGGCGAGCTGCCCCCAGGTCATCGGTGGCGCGGCGTTCTCGTGCTCCTCGAGGGTGGAGAGCTCGGGTGCGGAGCTCAGATAGGGGACGACGATGACGCGCTCGAGGCTCGGGATCTGGGCGGCGACGCCGGCGACGACCTCCAGCCGGTCGAAGTCCTTGCCGCCGTAGCGGTAGCCGTCCACCGTGAACATGACCTTCGGGTTGATCTGGGCGAAGCGGTCGACGACGCTGCCGGGGCCGAAATCGGGGGAGCAGCTCGACCAGGTCGCGCCGAGGCTGGCGGTGGCGAGGAACGCGATCAGGGCCTCGGGGCCATTGGGGAGATAGGCGACGACCCGGTCTCCTTTGGCGACCCCGAGAGCCTGCAGGCCCTCGCGGACCGCAGCGACCTGCTCCCGCACCTCACCCCAGCGGAGCTCCGAGAGCTCGCGGAGCTCAGAGGCGTACAGGATGGCCACCTCGTCGTCGCCCTTGCCCCGGAAGATGTGCTCCGCGTAGTTCAGGTTGGCTCCCTCGAACCAGCGGGCACCGGGCATCGTGCGCTCGGCCAGGACCTGGTCGTAGCGGTCGTCGGAGATCACCTCGAAGTACTCCCAGAGCGTTCCCCAGAACTCCTCGATCTCGGTGACCGACCAGCGCCAGAGTGCGTGGTAGTCCTCGAAGTGGAGGTCGCGGTTCTCGGCCAGCCAGCGGATGTAGCGGGTCAGCTGGGAGCGCTCGACCATCTCGGGCGTCGGTGCCCAGAGGATTTCGGCGGTGCGCTGCTCCACGGGCCGATCTTTACACGCGCTCCGCGGCTGCCGCGGGCCGGGGGGCGGTCGCACCCGCGTTGCGCCCGGCCTCGCGGTCGATCAGTCGGACGAGGGAGACGAGGAAGTCGGTCGCTCGGGTCAGTGCTTCGGCGTCGACCCGGTCCGGAACGTCGTCGTGGGTGTGGTACCAGGGCGCGAGGTTGCCCCCCTCGTCCGTGGTCCTCAGGGTGATTGCGCGCAGGCGCCGGACGCGCGCCGGCATGGCGTCGTCGAGGAGCGGGTGGCGGATCGGCCGGGCGCCGCCCCCGGCGCCCGCGTCCGAGAGCGCCTCGCAGAGCTCGATCAGCTGGCGGTCGAGGGGCAGGCTGATCACGGGTCCCTCGCTGGTCTCGTAGGCGACCTCGCCGAAGGAGACCGAGTCGACGTTCACGAAGGCGGTGGTGGAACGATCGAGCTCCTTTCGCCGGGAGCGGACGAAGGCGCGGCTGCCCTCGCAGAAAGACTCCTCGGAGCCGGCGAGCACGATCCAGACGTCGAGGTTCTCGGGAGGGTTCGCGGTCAGCTCCTCGCCGGCCGAGAGGACGGCGGCGACCCCGGAGGCGTTGTCATAGGCGCCGGGCACGATGTCGGAGAGGGCGATGTCGATCAGCAGAAACCCGGCGATGATGAGGATGATCGTGGGGACCGCCTGCAGGGCGTTGAGCCAGGTCGCGTCGAGCCCCGCCATGCGGGCGCCGAGGATCGGTAGGAGTGGGGCGAGACCGAGCCAGAAGAAGATTCGGAACGGGCCGAGGCCGACTCGGATGCGCTCCGGCAGTTTGCGAAATCGGCTCGACGCCCGGGAGAAGACGTAGCCGGTGCGGGCCGCGTCGTAGTGCGCCATCAGGATGAGCCGGGCCGGGGCGCCCGGACGGTCGCCCGGGGAGACGACGTTTTGGGACGTGCGGCGAAAGAGCAGCCTGCGGACCAGATAAAGGCGCGTGTTCAGATCGAGGTACGTCGAAAGGGCGGCAAAGAGGACGAGGGCGAAGCCGGCCGCCGGCTCGACGGTCGCGACGATGCTCCCCGCGACTCCGAGCGCGGCATGGATCAGGTGGACGATGGCGTACTGGGGGTGGGTGAAGAACGGCTCGATGTCGGCGCGCCGGCCGATGCCACGCAGGCGGCCGGCCAGCATCCCCGCGGCACGCCGCTCGGAGTCGGTCCCAGGCCCCCGTTCCTCGAAGGAGCAGAGATCCCGGATCACCTCGAGTCGTCCCGCAGAGTCCACCGGCGGCGGATTATCGCGGGGGCGCGAGTGGATGGCGCCGACGGGTTCCAAATTGCTCGTGAGCGGCGGCAGGCAGGGTTATCGTTGCTCGCGCGCCGGAGTGGCGGAATGGCAGACGCGCGGCACTCAAAATGCCGTGTCCCTCGGGACGTGTGGGTTCGACTCCCACCTCCGGCATCGCCCCAACGGAAATCGGCTGGGGAAGGGGGCGAATCACAGGTTGTGGTCACTTAGGCTCGCTATGGCGGGCCGAACCGACCCCAAGGTGCTCGGCCGCTCAGTTTGGGCGCTGACCAGGCGGCAGAACGGCGTCGTCACGCGCTCGCAGCTGCTGGACCTGGGAGTGACGCGGAGCGGAATCGCCCACCGGCTCCGGATCGGCCGGCTGCATCTCCTTCATCGCGGGGTTTTCGCCGTTGGGACTCCCGAGGTGAGCCGGCTCGGACGCTGGACAGCCGCCGTGCTTGCCTGCGGCGGAGAAGCGTTGCTGAGCCATCAGAGCGCGGCCGAGGCTTGGGGCATTCGAGGGGTGTGGGCCGGGCAGATCGAGGTCTCGGTGCCGATCCAGCAAAAGCCGCGTGTTCGCGGCGTTCGCGTCCATCGCCGCCGCACGCTGGAGGCGAAGGACGCGCGGAGGCGTTTCGGGATCCCGGTCACCGATCCAGCCCGAACTCTGGTGGACCTCGCAACGCGACTGAGGCCGCGCGAGCTGGAAGCCGCGATCAACGAAGCAGACAGACTCGATTTGATCGATGCAGTCCGGTTGCGCCGCGGTCGAGGAGATGCGCTTCCAACCCGGCGCCCGCACGGTGCTGCGGCTCCTTGACCGCCAGGTGTTCCTGCTCACGGATTCAGAATTGGAGCGGATGTTCCTCCGCCTGGTTCGGCGCGCGGGTCTACCGACTCCACAGACCGGCGTTCGGCTGCATGGCTTCCGAGTGGACTTCTTCTGGCCCGTGTTCGGGCTGGTGGTCGAGACCGACGGACTTCGCTATCACCGCACTGCCTCGCAGCAGGCCCGCGACCGCCGCCGCGATCAGGCGCATACCGCCGCCGGGATGACGACCTTGCGGTTCACGCATGCCCAGGTGCGCTTCGAGTCGGTGCAGGTCATGGATGTGCTGCAGCGCGTAGTCGGCAGGCTCGCCGCCCGCCGCTCAGCCGCCTAGGCTGGGCCCATGTGCGGCCGCTACACCCTCACCGACCCCGATCCGCGCCTCCTGCGGTTTCGGTTCGGTCTGGCAGAGGAGGCCAAGATCGATCAGGCGCCCCGGTACAACGTCGCGCCGACCGACCCGGTGCTCGCTGTCCGGCTGAACGGGGAGGGGGAGCGTGAGCCTGGGGTGCTGCGGTGGGGGCTCATTCCGCACTTCGCGGATCCGGAGTCGTTCGACCGGCTCCTGATCAATGCGCGGGGGGAGACCGTCGCGGAGGCGCCCTCGTTCCGGGATGCCCTCCGAACGCATCGATGCCTGGTCGTCGCCGACGGCTTCTACGAGTGGCGGGCGGAGGAGACGGGGAAGAAGCCGGTCTGGATCACGCGGCCCTCCAGGGAGCCATTTGCGTTCGCCGGCATCTGGGCGGAGGCTCGCCGGGCGGACGGTTCGTCAGTGCACTCCTGCGCGATCGTCACCTGTGAGCCGGGCGAGGTGGTCGCTCCGATCCATGGCCGCATGCCCGTGATCCTCGACCAGGCTGACGAGGCCGAGTGGCTCGATCCGGAGACCGGGGAGGAGCGACTCCAGGCACTCCTCGTCCCCACGGACGGCCTGTTGGTCACTGAGGTTTCGGACGCCGTCAACGACGTCCGCCAGGACGGCCCGGCGCTGATCGAGCCGCCGCTCAGGCTTTTTTAGGACGACGCGTCGCCGTCGTGCGACGCGTCGTGGCGCGGCTCTTGTTGGTGCCGGTCGTGCGGCGACCGCTGCCGCGGCCAGGGGCGGCCGGAGCATCGCCGCCCCCATCATCGTCCGCGGGAGGGTCGACCGGCGGCAGCTCATCGCCGATAGGTCGTTCCTCCTCCACGTGCCACTCCTGATTGAAGGCGACCATCGCGACCGCGATGAGAATCACCTGCACAGGGACCAAGACGAGGCAGAGCAATCCCAGTAGGTCATCCGGAAGGGCCGGGCCGCTGAGACCGGGCTTGGATCGGTCGAACCAGGCGGGTGCCGCGATGCCGGCGAAGATGGCGAGGATGATCGCCAGCGCCGCGATCACAGGGAGCGAGCCGCGATTCCAGCGTGCCACGAGGAAGGCGAAGAGAACGTAGAGCGCTACGTAGAGGAGAGCGAAGATCTTCCCGCCCTCCAGGCGCGACCAGCCACCGACGGTGATCACCAGTGCAAGCCCAGCTGAGAGGAGCAGCAGGAACACGACCAGGACCCGAGTGCTGTTCGACTCGGACTTCTCCCTGTTCGGTCGCCAGAGCTCGTATCCGGGACGGATCGACCCCGCTTCCATGGCGAGCAAGTCTATGGACTCGGGTGGATATGCGCCACACCCAATCGATCGGCCGCGTTCATGCGGGCGGAGGGACTCGAACCCCCACGCTCTCTCGAGCACTGGCACCTAAAGCCAGCGTGTCTTCCAATTCCACCACGCCCGCGCACCCTCGATTCTAGTTTCGGAGTTGTGGCTACTACGGATGCACCCCGCGACGGACCTCTGGAAGAATGGCGATCCATCCGGGCATCACCCAGTGGGGGTGTGTCGACGCAAAGAAGGAATCGATGCTTCTAGCGGCTGAGGACCATGGCATGGGGGGGCGTATGACAGGGCAACAGCCGATCTCGGTCTTCCTGGTCGACGACGTACCCGAGCTCCGCGAGCTCATCAAGTTCGGCATGGAGGAGGACCCGGGCTTCGAGATCGTGGGCGAGGCGGGCGACGGTCGCAGCGCGCTCGAGGGAATCGCCGAGACCCGCCCGGCGGCGGTCCTGCTCGACCTCTCGATGCCGGACATGGATGGCTTCCAGGCGATCCCGGAGATCCGCAGGGACAATCCGGACGTCGCGATCATCGTTCTCTCGGGATTCTCGGCCGACCGCATGGGCCCGCCGTCGATCGAGCGCGGCGCCGACGGCTACATCGAGAAGGGGACGCCGATCCAGGAACTCCGCGACGCCACCCGCCTCGCGGTATCGAAGCGCCGCGGCGAACAGAGCGAGTAACGCGCGGGCCAAGAGCGGGGCACCCAGGACTCGAACCTGGAATCGCCGACTTTGGAGGCCGGTGCCTTAGCCAATTTGGCCAGTGCCCCTGGGCGGGGAATCGTAACCCGAGGGCTGGGACGGCTACGTCTTGGGCGCTGGCTTCTTCGCCGCGGGCGGCGGCGCCGTTCCCTGGCCCTTCTTCTTCCCCTTCGGCCGCAGCGTGCTCATTCGGCAGCGGCGCCGGATCGGGGCCGAGCTCCACCCGGCAGGACGAGCCGGCGCAGGCGGACAGCGGAATGAGCGCGTCGTAGAGCCACTTTCTGACGAACCGGTAGCGGGGATTGGCGGCCAGGGAGTTGAGTTGCGCAGGGTCGCGCTTCATGTCGTAGAGCTCGGTTTGGCCGTTCGCATAGACCGTGTACTCGTAGCGGTCCGTTCGAATCGAGCGGTAGGCCGGTGCATGGTTGGTCTGGTCGGCTGACTTGATCGCGTCCGGCTCCTGTTCGAGGTTCGAGACCCCACGCTTGCCGGCCAGGTGAACCCGTGCCTCGCGAACTCGGTTGCTGCTCGACTGCGCCGCCTCCGTGCCGGTCTCGCCCGGACCGGTGTCGCCCTCGAGCAGGATCGGACGTGTGGAGCGGAGCGTCGGGTCGTCCGCGTACGGGAGGAGGGATCGGCCATCGGCGAAGGCGTTCTGTGACCCCGAGGCGATCTGAAGGATCGTCTGCGGGATGTCGCCGTTCCAGACCAGCTCGTTGCTGACGCCTCCCGCCGGGATCCCGGGGCCCCGAATGATGAGCGGCACGCGCGAGGCCGGGTCGTAGGGAAGGAACTTGCCGCTTGCGATCCGGTGCTCTCCACGGAAGACGCCGTTGTCCGAGGCGAAGATGATGTAGGTGTCGTCGAGGATGCCCTTGTCCTTCAGGGACTGGACGATGTCGCCGACCGACTCGTCGAGCGAGATGAGCTGCTCTTCCTGGTGGCGTCGCTCATTCGCGATCTCCTGCACCCGCTTCTTGCTGAGCCGCTTCTTCACCTGCCTGCGCAGCCACTTGGGCTTGTCGCTGATGTCCTTCTCGTTGAATGCGGGAAGCTTCGGCAGCGGTGTGCCCGCCAGCCGGTTCAGGTCCCTCGGCGCGGGGATCGAAGGGGCCGTGGGGCGAGTTGAACCAGAGATTGAGCCAGAAGGGCTGGTCCGCGACGGCGTGGTCGTTGACGAAGTTGACGGCGCGATCCCTGAAGACATCGGTCTGGTAGTCGTTGGGCTGATCGCCATAGAAGGTGATGTGCGGTGTCGCGCTCGGCCCGGTCTTCTCGATCAGCTGGTAGTTGAAGTAGAGAGCGTCCTCGGAGACCTTGCCGTACCACTCGGACCAGCCGTCGGGGACGGGCAGGATGCCGTCGGTCGGCGCGTAGCCATTCAGGTACTTGCCGATGTGAACGTTGTAATAGCCGTCGTTCTGCGTCTCGACGGCCAGGTCGCTCGCCTCGTCGGGTCGAAACTTCGGCCAGCCACCGTTGGGAGCGACGTTGCCATGCACGCCGTGGTTGTGCATGTACTGCCCGGTCAACATCGTCGCCCGCGAAGGGCAGCAGAGCGGGAAGGAGACGTAGGCTTCGCTGAAGCTGGTGCCCTGGGCCGCGAGCAGCGACTGCACGTTGGGCATCACCGACAGCTCGCTCGACGTCATGTCGTCGGCGAGGATGAAGACGACGTTCTTCTGCGAGGGCGCGCCCTGTGCCTCACGGGCGAGCAGGGCGCCGCCCGTCACTGCGAGCAGGGCGATCGCCACGGCGAGCATCGCCCGCGCGTGGGTAACCGTCGTTCTTGGCCTGGGGAGCGGCATGAGATCGGAGGTAGCGGGCGGACCTGCCTCTAGAACCGTCCCGCGAGCGCTGAGTTTCGCAAAGACCGCGGCGGGTGCGCCCCGATGGGATCCTCGGCAGGCGAACCTATAATCCGCAGCCGCGCGGGCGAGGTGTTAACGGTTGCACGTGAGCCTTCCAAGCTCGAGGAGCGGGTTCGAGTCCCGTCGCCCGCTTCGGTCTAGGATGGACTCCCCCTCGGGGCGTGGCGCAGTCTGGTAGCGCATTCGGCTGGGGGCCGAAAGGTCGCTGGTTCAAATCCAGTCGCCCCGATCAAGAAAAACCCCCGGTAACGCGGGGTTTTTCGCGTTAGATGGTCACCGCTGGATCCAACACGGGGTTCAGTTGGGGTCCAGTTTGTTGTGAGATCTGCAGGCTGACGATCAGTCGCGCAAAGCACTTGAAAATGGGGGACGATCTGGGAATGGGAGGTGGTGCCTGCAATCCGCCTCGGCGCACTACCTCTAGTCGCTACCCGATCGCGTCCAGCACCGCCGAGCAGGCCTCCTCGCAGCGCCTGCACTCCTTCGCGCAGATACGGCAGTGTTCGTGATGCTGGGCGTGCTTCTCGCACTCCTCCGCGCACTCGGCGCACAGGTCCCTGCACGAGGACACCTGCGCCATCGCGGTTGCGGCGACGTACTCCGTCTGGCGGGTGAGAAGGCGGCCGGTGGCATCGCAGACGTCGGCGCAGTCCAGGCAGAGCCGGATGCACCTGCGGAGGTCCATCACGTCGTCCTCCGCGAGGCTGGCGTCGGCGCAGGCAGTGCACGAAGCTTCACACGCGCTGCACTCGTCGATGCACCGAACGAGCACATCGCGGTCGATTTGCGCCGGCCACGGATGCGCCTCGAGCATCTCCTTGGACAGGGTGGCTATGGCCATGATGCCTCCTCTCGGACTGCGATTCCGGCGATCGCCGCTGCGCTCGACACTACTACTCGCCGGTGGCTCGGAGCGAATGAGACGGAAGCGGAGTGGGTGGGATTCGAACCCACGAGGGACCCAAGGGCCCCTGGCTGCGAGCGCGGCGATCTCCGCGGGCGAGTGATTGGTCAACCGGGTCTATCAGGCGTTGAGCGTTTCTGGGACGAACTTGGTCGGCGGCAATCAGAGGGGGGAGGCTGCCGTGTTCGCCGCGAAGGCCAGAAACACGATCGCCGCCGCGACCCAAAACGCGACCGTCTCGGCAGCGTGCGCAACTGGAACCGCTCCTCTCTGACCGCGGTGGCCAGCTCGCGGGGGCGGGCGTGATCCCGGTGTTGCGTCGGACATGAATCCTCTAGTTCTTCATCCTGTTGTTCTGCGCTGCCTTCTGCTTCGAGGAGATCACCGGGTGTGGGCCCCTCGCTCGGTTCCCGTCGTCGGGGGTTGACGGCAGCGATCCCCCGGCGGTCGTCGCGGACTGAAGGTAGTTCCGATCTACGCCCAGGTCGACGCAGAGCGCTTATGGATCGATCGCCATCACGGATAAGACCCACCTGTTGCCGCGTGGATAACCTAGGTTGCGAGCGTGGCGCAATCGCAGCTCGCCCAAGCGACTGGCTCTCCCGCCGACGCACTCGTGATCTTCGGGATTACCGGCGACCTGGCGAAGAAGAAAACGCTGAAGGCGCTCTACGACCTCTGCGAGAACGGCACGCTTCATGTCCCCGTCATCGGCGTTGGCCGCACCGATTGGTCGGACGACGACCTACACCGGCATGCGCGCGAGGCGATCGAGGCCCGATTCGCGGCGCAAGGCGGTGAGATCGGCGAGGACGCCTTCAAGGCCTTCAGCGAAAGGCTCTCCTACGTCCAGGGCGACTACATGGAGACGGACACCTACGCGCGCATCAAGAAGGCGATCGCCGGCGCCAAGCACCCCGTCTTTTACCTCGAGATCCCGCCGTCGCTGTTCGCTCCGGTCATCGAGCACCTCGCCAGCGCCGGCTGCACCCAGGGCGCGCGGGTGGTGATCGAGAAGCCCTTCGGGCACGATCTCACCTCCGCCCGCGAGCTCAACGACCAGATCCACCAGGTCCTTGACGAGAGCCAGATCTACCGGATCGACCACTACCTCGGCAAGGAGCCGGTGATGGACATCACCTACCTGCGCTTCGCCAACTCGATGCTGGAGCCGATCTGGAACCGCCGCTACGTCGAGTCCGTGCAAATCACGATGGCCGAGGACTTCGGGGTCGACGACCGGGGCAGCTTCTACGACCCGGTCGGCGCCATGCGCGACGTCTTCCAGAATCACCTGCTTCAGGTCCTGGCCCTGGTCGCGATGGAGCCGCCCTCGGCGGGGCCTGGTCTCGACGCGATCCGCGACGCGAAGCTCGACCTGTTCAGGGCCATCCCGGGGATCAACCCGAGCCGCTACGTCCGCGGGCAGTACGAGGGCTACCGCGAGATCGACGGCGTCGACGCGGGCTCCGATACCGAGACCTTCGTCGCCCTCCGCCTGGGGATCGAGAACTGGCGCTGGTCCGGCGTCCCGTTCTTCTTTCGCGCCGGCAAAGAGCTGGCGGCTAAGGTGACCGAGGTCCGGGTGATCCTGCAGAATCCGCCGCGCGTCGGGATCGGCGCTCGACCGACGCCGGAAACCGACGAGATCATCATCCGCATCGACCCCGACCCCGGCGCCTCCATCCTGCTCGAGGCGAAGCAGCCGGGGCAGGATGCGCTGCGGCGCGTCCATCTCGACCTGCTCTTCAAGCAGCAGTTCGGCGACCAGCCGGGGCCATATGAGCGGCTCCTTGCCGACGCCCTGGCCGGAGATCAGATGCGCTTCGCGCGGGAGGACAGCGTGCTCGAGACCTGGCGGATCGTCCAGCCCTTGCTCGACAACCCCTGCGAGCTGGAGATCTACCGCAAGGGCAGCTGGGGCCCGGAGTACGCCTCGAACCTGCTGCACGGCTACGGTGGCTGGCGCCGGCCCTGGCTGCCCGAGGCGCCGCTGGAGACCGTGGGCGCCGGCTGAGATCCTCTGCGGGGCGGCACGACCCGCCGATCGGTGCCATCTATTTGGTGATCAGCGGGTCCGCTTGCAGCGCAGGCGGTTCGAGGTTCGAGCACCATTTCGATGTCTTCGCCACGGCGGTAAGGTCGAGCTGCGAGCCAACTTGCTCTAAGCGCGGCGTATCGTGCTGGTGTGCACTCGATCGAGGGTCTCGCGACCGCCGACCTCGTCGATGCGATGGGACGCCTCCATCGGCATCGCTGCCACATCCTCGACCTAGTCAGCCCGACTCCAGGGCGAGTGCTGTTCGGCCCCGCAGTGACCATCTCCTACTTCCCAAGCTGCTCCGCTGCCCTCGATCCGGAGCGTTACAACCTCGGGAATGTGTTCTATGAGGCCGTCGGCGACGAGCCGGAGGGCAAGGTGGTGGTCCTGGCGAGCAACGGCTACACCGACTCGTCGATGGGGGGCGGCACGAAGCTCTCGCGGTTGCAGGTCCACGGGTGCGCGGGCGTGCTCACCGACGGCCGCCTGCGTGACTTTGGCGAGCTGGCCAGATACGACTTCGCCGCCTACTGCTCGGGCGAGGCGACGAAGTGGGGCGGAGACGAGGTGACGCCACTCCAGGCGAACGTGCCGGTCGTCCTCTCCGGCGTCGGAGTGATGCCGGGGCAGTACGTGTTCGCCGACAGCTCCGGGGCCGTGGTGATCCCAGACGGGCAGATCGACGATGTTCTGGCCGGGGCTCGGGCGGTCAACGCGGAGGACGCGGGCTTCCGCGCGCAGATTGCCACCGAGCGTTTGGGGGCACTGCCGGGGAATCGGGGTCAGGCGAAGCGATGACAACCGAAGGGAAGGCGAAATGAGCGACGAGGTCCAGATCACCAGCCACCGCGCCGATGCGACGCAGAACGAGTCCCTGATAGGCATGGCGCGCATGGGCGCGGACGCATTCGGGTACACAGCGGAGCTGCGCATCGACCGGGGCCTGGCGCAACTCCTGCGGCTGCGGGTCTCACAACTCAACAACTGCACCTACTGCCTCAACCTCCACTACGAGGCCGCCCGCGACGCTGGGATCCCGCGCGCGAAAATCGACACGCTGACAGCGTGGTGGGAGACCGACCTGCACTCCGAGGCAGAGCAGGCCGCCCTTCGCTACACCGAGGCGCTTACCCGGGCGCCCGATACGGATGCTGACCAGGCCTTCCAGCGCTTCCACGACGGGCTCGCGAAGCACTTCGACGCCGAGCTGATCCTCGAGATCATTGGCGTCGTCGTGAACATGAACGTCTGGACGCGGCTCAAGCTGGCCGAGGGGGCGAAGCCGCGGCTGGGCTGAGCGGGGTACGCTCATGAATGATGCCGACCACATAATCGTGAACAGGCGAGATCAGTTGGGGCTGGTCGTGGCAGTTGTGGGGCTGGTGGTGATCGGTCTGCTCGCCTTCAGCGGCAGCGACATCATCGGGTCGGTGGCGGGCATCGCTCAACTATTGATCGGCGCCGGGGTCTTCATCGTGGTGCTGGGCTACGCGATCGGGGTGCTCCTGCTGGAGGCACTCGACAATCGAGTCGGGGAGAGACTCACCTCCGATTTCATACTGGTGGTCATCCCCGCTGCGGTCATCGCAAGCGCCGTCCTCTCGCTCATCAGGGCGTGAGGGCGTTCAGCGCTCCGCGCTGAACGCCTGCGGATGCTGCCCACGGTCTGTGCGGGAGCCGACTACGCCATCCGGTCGCTTGCCGAGGGCCTGCCGATCAGGCGACGAAGGTCATCGTCGCCCAGCGCTTTTGCCGGCAGAGCCGAGCAGAGCGCACAACCGGGCGACCGCATCTGCCATCGCCGATTCGGCGGCGCGGCCCCAGGACCGGGGGTCGTAGTCGGCCTTCTGTCCCACCCCGCCGTCCACCTTCAGCACGCCGCTGTAGCGAGTCAACACGTGGTCGGCGACGGCTCGGGTGAACGCGTACTGCATGTCGGAGTCGACGTTGACCTTCACGACCCCATATCCGACGGCTTCGCGGAGGTCCTCCTCGCTGGATCCGCTGCCACCGTGGAAGACGTACTGGAACCGCGCGCCCGGATGAGCTGTGGCGAGGGCTTCCTGACCGTCTCGCAGGATCCCTGGCCGCAACTCGACCGCGCCGGGCGCGTATATCCCGTGGACGTTTCCGAACGTGGCGGCGAGCAGGTAGCGCCCGCGCTCCCCAGTGCCCAGGACTTCGGCCACGCGCAGTAGATCCTCGGTCGTCGTGTAGAGCCTCTCGCGCTCGACACCCTCGGCGCTCACGTCGTCCTCACTGCCGCCGACCACCCCGGACTCGACCTCGAGCACGACGCCCGCCCGGGCGCACTCGTCCAAGAGCGCCGAGGAGATGCGCAGATTCTCCTCAAGCGGCAGCGCGGAGCCGTCGAACATCTGCGAGTTGAACAACGGCGGCTCTCGGCGCTCTCGCCGTCGCAGCGATTCCGCGAGAAGCGGTCGGAGAAACGAGTCGAGCTGGTCCGGCGGGCAGTGGTCGGTGTGGAGGGCGACGAGGACGGGAGATTCGCGGGATACCTCACGCGCGACGGCGGCGAGCGCTCTCGCTCCAGCCTCCTTGTGCCCGACGTCGGCGCCCGCGAGATACGCCGCGCCGCCCGTTGAAAGCTGGACGATGCCGTCGGACTCGGCCTCCGCGAACCCCCGCAGCGCAGCGTTCAGCGTCTCTGTGGAGGTGACGTTGACCGACGGATATGCGTAGCCGCCCTCCGCGGCCGCATCCAGCATCTGCACGTACTGCTCGGAGTCGGGGACGCTCACGCGGCGAGGGCTCCCTTGCTTGGCGGGGGACGCCTTTTGCCAGTCCCCCGCGTTCGAGCTATGTCGGCTCGTTCGAGCTGATCGCGATCGGCGCGGCCACCGGAGGGTCCGGGAAATCGTAGAAGCGCCCGGGGCTCGTCCCTTCTTGCCCAAAGCCGAAACCGGCGCCCACGAAGGCGGCCTCGATGTCACTGACGTTGTCGAAGGGGAACTCCTCGAATCCCAGATTGTTGGGCGGGCTCTCGCCGGCCAGCGTTTGCCCGAGCACGCGATGCTCGGACTCACACCCGGCGACCTCGGCCGAGTGGCGCGCCAGCTCCGAGCGCCCCGCCTCCGCAAACGTGGTGACGGCGACCAGATACGTATTGATGAAGAGCGTCTCGCCAGCCGAGACCCCCTTGCCGACCGCCGTCAGGTCGAGCGCATCGTCTGCGCCGCCGAAGAAGCCGTCTGGAACCCAAAAGTTGGTCGTGCTCGGGTCGAAGTGTTGGCTAATGAAGTTCCAATGGTCCAGCTCGGCGGCGTAGACGGCGTCGAAGGTGACCGACACTTCGCTCGGAACTTCGGAATCTAGGCTCGTACGCCGCAACAGTTCGGTCAGGATCGTGAGCGATAACGCCTCGGTCGTGGACGTGAACACCCCCACGTCTTCAACTGAGCCCTGATCTTTCTCGGTACTCATCAACACAAGCGGTCTACCCGGTTTCGACCTTCCTTCAACGTCCAGGTGGAGGGAAATGCCCTGAACTCGAAGAAGGACCCGTCTGCTGCCGATTTTGCATTGAAAGGCAGCGGCTCTCGCGAGATCCTGCGCGGGCTGTGCCGTGCCCTCAGCGCAGATACCGACCACTCAGCGATGCTCTGGCCCGGTCGCCTTAGGGTTTTTGGGACGATTCAGACTTGATGGACACCAGCCAGCCCCCGAGCCACCCGCATCAGCAGGTCGTTCGCCGTGGGAGGGTCTCGTGGCTGACAAAGCCGCCCAGCGGCGTGGCGCGCGTCACCGTCGAGAGTCACGCCTTTGGAGCCATCGGCGTGTCAGTCCCGGAAGGCGATGCCATTCCCGGAGAGGCATCGCCGGGTGAGCTGCTGGCCATAACGCATGGGATGTGCATGGCCACGGTCCTCTCTCAGGGGCTAGTTGAGGGTGGCGCCTCGGCGAATGAGCTGATCGTCGAGGTCGACTGCACCTTTGCTGGGCCCGGACCCGAACGCGAGCTGATCGCACTCGATCTGGAGGTGCGCGGTCGCGTCCCGGGGCTCGACGAGGCGCGCTTCCGCGAAGCGGCCGACAATGCGCGCCCGCGCTACCTGCGCTTCATCGGCGCGCGCGATGACGTGCCAGGCAATCTCAAGGCCGTCTTGGAAAGCTCGGGGCCTCTGGAGGGCTAGATCCTCGGCCCTGTCAGGGGCGAACCACGACCGCTCCGCCGGCGCTGCCCCCGGTTCCTGCCGCGAATGCCTCGGCGGCCTCCTCGAACGGGAACGTCGCCGCGATCGAGACCTCGAGCTTCCCGGCCGCGAGCAGCTCGGCGAGCTCACCGAGCGCGGGGCCGTCGGGCTCCACGATCACGTCCGAGATCTCGATGTCCCGCTGCTCGTCGGGTGGGTCCTGGGTGATCGTCGCCAGGCGACCGCCGTCACGCACGGTGCCGATCGCGTCGGCTGAGCCGTTAGGCACCGCGTTGGCGACGGCGCTCACTCCCAAGCCGTCGCCAGCGGCGCGCGCCTGCTCCGGCCAGTCGGAGTCGTGATAGTCGAGCACGTGAGCCGCCCCCTGCCGGCGCAGGCGCTCATGGCTCGGCGGGCCTCCGGTCGCGATCACCTCGGCGCCGCGCGCCGCGGCCAGTCCGACGAGCAGCGTGCCGGTCACGCCGCTCCCGTTCACGAGGACCAGGTCGTCAGGGCGCACCGCCAGCGCTCCATCGATCACCTGCGTGGCGGTCAGCGCCGGAACGGGGAAGGCTGCTGCGGCCTCCCACGACACGGCGCCAGGCTTTCGCGCGAGCAGCGTCGCCGGGGCGATCAGCAAGGGCGCCCAGGTGCCCTGATCCCGCAGCGGGAGAGGGTGGCTGAGCACCTCATCGCCCGGCTGCCAGTCCTCCACGGAATCTCCGATCGCTGTGATGATCCCGGCGCCCTCGACGCCGAGCGCCATCGGAGGGGCGCGGCCGACGTCCCAGTCGCCCGTCCGGACGAACTCCTGGTAGTTGCCGACGCCCGCGGCCCGGATCTCGATCAGGACCTCGTCGTCCGCGAGGGGCCGCGGATCTGGGAGGTCGATTGGCCCGACAGCGCCACCGAACTCGCTGATACCGGCGGCCCGCATCACAGAGGCGCTGTCCGAGCGTGGGCGTCCTCGTCGATCAAGGGCCGGATCAGGTCCGCCACCGCGTCGGCCAAGGAGGTGAACACGGTGTGGGCATACCCGCGATGCCCTGTCGCCACGCGGAGGGTGTGGATCTCTGGCGGTGCCAGTTCGACCGCGCGATCAATTCGCGAGATACTGGGCGAGCGGTCTCGCAGGACAACGTAGAGGAGGTCACCCATGGCCATCAGCTTCAAGACCGACATCGTCCCACTGTTCACGAGCGTCGACGTAGAGCACATGAGCCGGCTCGAGGTTCCACTGGACGATCACGCGTATATGAGCCAGCCCGGCAACGCCACCGGTGTCTACGACCAAGTATCCAAGGGGACCATGCCCCCAAGTGCCAGTGGTGAGCAACCCTGGTCAGAGGACAAGGTCCAGCTGTTCAAGCAATGGATGGACGGGGGCTACGCGCCGTAGCCGGGCCTGGCGTAGCTCGCCGAGCGCGTCGAATGGCCGATTCCGAGTAGGTTAAGCCGACCAGGTCGGACGGAAGGAAGGCGCTATGACCGAGATCGTGTTTGCCTTGCCTATTGTGCCGGGGAAGGAGGATCTTTATCGCCAAACCTGGGACGAGGTGGAGGGTGCTCGCCGGGATGAATATGCGGCCGCGATGAAAGACGCCGGAATGACACGCCAAGCCGTCTGGCATCAGAAGAAGCCAGGTGGCCGCACCCTCGCCATCATTTACATCGAGGCGACCGATCCCGACGCCCCCCGGCGGTTTATCTCGTCTGATTCGGACATCTGTCGGTGGTTCGCCCCGCGGATGCACGAGGTCTATGGACGCGATTTCACGAACCCGCCCCTTCCGGTCGAGCTGGATCACGACTTCGGGGTCTGACTGCTGATTGCGCCCTGCCGCGGTCGCCGCGGTTCCGGTCAGCCGACGCAAATGCGCTCGCCCGGGCCATGCCAGGAATGCTCGTCGTCGGAAGCGACCATGCTGCACGAGTACACGGGGCAGGGCCAGAAGCGCCCGCCCAGCCAGCGAGTCGGTCAGGACTGCAGGTAGGTCAGCAGGTCGGCGTTGATGATTTCAGAGCAGCGGTTCGCCTAGCCGCTCGGCCCGAAGCGCTCCGTGCGGATCGCCTCCGCTTCGAAACCGGCCTCCAGGAGCAGCTGTGAAGCCGCCTCGACGAACCCGTTGGAGCCGCAGACGAAGGCGATGCCGTCGTCGATCCCGGCCTTCGCGACGAACTCGGCGTCGATCCGCCCACGATGTCCGCTCCAGTCCTCCGGCGGCTCGCGCGTGTACGTGACCGCGGCGTCGTCTCCGAGCTCGTCCGCATAGATCACCTCGTCGGCCTTGCGTACCGAGTAGATCAACCGCATCGGCAACTCGGGCATGGTCCGCCGACGGTGGCGGAGGATGGCCATGAGCGGGACGACGCCGGAGCCGCCGCCGACAAGCAGCACCGGCTGCTCGCCGCGCCAGACGAAGTAGGAGGTGAATGGGCCACGGACCTCGACCTGGTCGCCCTCGACGACCACATCGTGGAAGTACGGCGAGACCTCGCCGTCCTCGAGGCGGTCGATGGTCAGCTCGATCCCGCCCTCATCGAGCGGGGAGGAGGCGATCGAGTAAGAGCGTTGCGCCCGGTAACCGTCGGGCGCGGTCAGGCGAACGTCGTAGTGCTGTCCGGGCAGGTGGGGCATCCACATCGGCAGCTCGATCCGAAATGACTTGACGCGCGGCGTCTCCTGCTTGATCGCCGCCACCGTGCCGATCTGCCAGCGGCCCGGCGCCTTCTGCTCGACCGGTGTGATCGGGGCCGTCAGTCCGTCCAATATCGCTGCTCCTGCCAGGGATCGCCGCGGTTGTGGTAGCCGTTGGCCTCCCAGAAGCCGGGTTCGTCGTGATCCATCACGCGCATCCCCTGGACCCACTTGGCGCTCTTCCAGAAGTAGAGATGGGGCACCAGCAGGCGCGCCGGCCCGCCGTGCTCGCGCGGGAGCGGCTCGCCCTCGTGCTCGGTGACGACCCAGGCCTTGCCGTCGGTGAGGTCCTCGATCGACAGATTGGTCGTGTAGCCGCCGTACGAGTAGACCATCGCGTAGGCGTCCAGCGGCTCGACCTTCTCGAGCAGAAGGTCCAGGGAGACGCCGCCGAAGGCGGTGCCGAGCTTCGACCACTTGGTCACGCAGTGGATGTCGCAGGGGATCGTCTCGAACGGGAGCCGCCCGAACTCATCCCAGCTCCACTCGCGCTCCTGGCCGACCATGCCGTCGATCCGAAAGCTCCACTGATCGGTTGGGACATCGGGAGTGGGGCCGGCGGTCAGGACCGGAAAGCCGGGCTCCGCGTACTGTCCCGGAGGTAGCCGCTCGGCGAGCTCCTCCGAAGTCCGGCGGCGTCCGCTGAAGCCTCTGGATACGAACCCGTTCAACCCAGCCAGCTTATGCCACAACTGATCGAGTTCGAAGAGGCGCGGCGGATCGTCATTGAGAGCTGCGCACCACTTGCGCCCGAGCCCGTGCCACTCGACCTGGCCCTCGGCCGGGCTCTCGCCGAGCAGATCACGAGCGATGTCGCGATCCCGGCCTTCGACAACTCGGCGATGGACGGCTTCGCTGTTCGCGCCGAGGACACCGCGTCGGCGGCCGAGGGCGAGCCGGTGACGCTCCGGGTCGCCGGCGAGTCGCGGGCCGGCAGTCCCGCGGAGCGCCCGGTCGGGAAGGGGAGGCCTTCCGGATCTCGACCGGCGCGGTCGTCCCGCAGGGCGCGGACGCCGATTCTCCGCCAGGAGGACGCGGCGAGGAGAGAGACTGATCGAGACAGAGAGGCGGGTCGAGCCGGGCACGCACATCCGCTTGGCCGGCGAGGACGTGAGGCCGGCGACGCAGTGTCCTGGCACCCGGCGCGCCGCTCGGTCGCTGCGGAGCTCGGGGTCCTCGCCTCGATTGGCCGCGACCCGGTGCCGTGCCGCCGGCGCCCGACCCTGACGCTGATCGGAACCGGCGATGAGCTGGTCGACCCCGGCGAGGAGATCCGTCCGGGCCAGATTCGGGACACCAACGGGGTCGCGCTCACGGCGCTGGCGGAACAGGCCGGTGCCGACGTTGATCGCCAGCGGAGGGTCGGGGACGATCCCAACGCGACCTCGGCGGTCCTCGCCGAGGCGATTCGTGGCGACGTGACCGTGATCTGCGGCGGCGTCTCGGTCGGGCTGCACGACCACGTGCGCCCCGCGCTCGAGGAGCTCGGCACCGAACAGCTCTTCTGGGGCGTGGCGCTGCGGCCGGGCCGACCGACCTGGTTCGGGCTCAGCGGCGGCGGTCCGGGCTCCGGCGGCGGGCTCGTCTTCGGCCTCCCGGGCAACCCGGTCAGCGCCGTTGTCACCTTCCTGCTTTTCGTGCGACCCGCGCTCCGGTCGCTGGCCGGGCTCGATCCGTCCACTGCGCGGACCACCGCCGTGCTCGACGAGCCATACGAGAAGCGGGCGGGGCGCACCCACGCGGTCCGAGTCTCGCTGCGGCTAGATGACGACGGGTGGCATGCCACCCCGACCAGGCCCGAGCAGGCTTCACACATCCTCACCTCGATGCTCGGCGCGAACGCGCTCGCGATGGTGCCCGCGGGCTCGGAGGGCGTGGCCGCCGGCGAAACCGTCGAGGTCGAGCTGATCTGAGTCCCTACGATCGGTCCGTGCGGATCTCGGTGAAACTCTTCGCGATCCTGCGCGAGCGCGCTGGGCGCAGCGCGCTCGAGCTCGACCTTCCCGACGGAGCCACCGTCGGCGACGCCATCGACCGGTTGCGCGAGGAGCCGGGCCTGGACGAGCCGCTGGAGCGCATTCGGGTGGCGGTGGCCGTCAACCGCGAGTACGCCTCCTCCGCTGACCCGCTCTCCGCGGGCGACGAGCTCGCGCTGGTCCCACCGGTCAGCGGCGGCGAGGACGCGGTACACGTCGCGATCCGCGAGGGCCCGCTCTCGCTGGAGGAGATCGCCGGCCGAGTGGTCCGGCCGGGTGCCGGTGCCGTCGTCACCTTCCAGGGCGTCGACGAGAGAGGTCCAGCGCCTGGACTACGAGGCCTATCGCGAGATGGCGGAGGAGCGGCTTGCGGCCATCCTTGTTGAATGTGTTCGCGAACACGGCCTCGAGGCGGCCGCGGCGGAGCACCGGATCGGATCGGTGCCGCTTGGCGAGGCGAGCGTGGTCGTCTCTGTGTCCGCTGCGCATCGCGAGGAGGCGTTCGCGGGCGCCCGGGCGGCGATCGACCGGATCAAGGCCGAAGCGCCGATCTGGAAGCAGGAGGTAAAGGGCACCGAGCGACGCTGGGTCGAGGGCTCGCCGGCGCCGGAAGCGAGCCGGAGACCGGGAGGCGAGCGGGTGTGAGCGACTCAGAGCTCAGTCACATCGGCCCCGACGGCAGCGCCCGAATGGTGGACGTGGGGGACAAGCCCGAGAACGAGCGGATGGCGCGCGCGCGTGCGATCGTCCGGATGTCCGAGGAGACGGCGCGCGCAGTCGAGGCGGGTAATGGGCCGAAGGGAGAGGTCGTCGGCCCGGCGCGGATCGCCGGGATCGCGGCGGCGAAGAAGACCGGAGAACTGATCCCGCTGGCGCACCCTCTGCCACTCACCTTCGCTGATGTCGAGATCGAGGTGCTGCCGGAGGAAGGCGCCGTCCGCATCGAGGCCGAGGCTCGCGTTGTCGGGCGGACCGGGGTGGAGATGGAGGCGATGACGGCCTGCTCGGTCGCCGCGCTGACGATCTACGACATGGTCAAGGGTCTGGAGCGTGGCGTGCGAATCGAGCAGGTGGAGCTGCTGGCGAAGTCCGGTGGCTGCAGCGGAGACTGGCGCCGAGAAGACTGACTGCGAGCCGCCGTGATCACGGTCTCGACCTCGAAGGCCGCTGGGGACGGCGAGGACGAGAGCGGACCGGAGCTCGCGGCATTCGCTCTGTCCATCGGCGCGGAGCTGGCCGGAGCGGAGATTGTCTCCGACGATCGCGAGTCGATCGCAGCCGCGATCCGGCGCTGGGCGGACGAGGAGGGCTGCGAGCTGGTCCTGACAACCGGGGGCACCGGCCTGGCGCCCCGGACGTGTCACCCGAGGCCACCCGCGAGTCGATCGAGCGCGAGGCGCCGGGGATCGCCGAGGCCATGCGGCTGGCGAGCCGGGAGCACACCCGTCACTGGATGCTCTCCCGCGGTGTCGCCGGGGTCAGGGGCCGGACCCTGATCATCAACTTCCCGGGCTCTCCGGCGAGCATCCGCCAGGCGGGGGCAGCGATCGCAGAGCCTCTACCGCACGGGCTCGAGCTGATCGCCGGGGGCGAGGCACACGACCACTCCCGGCCGGCGTCGGCGGAGCACGGAAAGCCCTAGATCCGCGACGACCGTCCGGGAGCGCCCAGCGCCTCCGCGCCGGCGAAGAGCTTGACTGTGATCAGCAGCGCCCCCGCGATCGCGATCAGCACGGCGGCGAGCGCGAGCGCTCCGGTGAAATCGGTGTTGAATTCCGCGAAGATCGCCAGCGGGGCCGTCTGCGTAGTCCCTGGGAACGAGCCGGCGAACATCAACGTCGCCCCGAACTCGCCGAGCGCCCGGCCGAGCGCCAGTGAAAAGCCGGCGAGCAGCCCGGGGCGGGCGCAGGGAACGGCGACGGACACCAGCGTCCGCCACGGGCGTGCCCCGAGCTCGTCGGAGACCTCCAGCATCGAGCGCGGTACGGTGGCGAAGGAGGCGACCGCCTGGCGGATGTAGAAGGGCGAGGCAACGAAGACCAGCGCGACGACGACGCCGGCGGTCTCGAAGACCAGAGTGATCCCGGCGCTGTCCAAGGCGCCGCCGAAGATCCCACCCGGCCCGAAGGCGGCGAGCAGGGCGAGCCCGGCGACTGCCGGCGGAATCACCAGTGGCAGCTCGATCAGCGTCAGGATCAGCGCCCTGCCGCGGAAGTCTTGTGTCGCCAGCAGGTACGCGGCGGGCGTGCCGACGACGACGATGATGGCGAGCGCGATCGCGGAGGTCCTCACGCTCAGCCACAGAGCCTGGCGGGCGCTATCGGAGCCGAGCGCGTCGACGAGCTCGCCCGGGCCGGCGTTGGTGAAGATCGCGACAGTCGGGATCGTGAGGAAGGCGAGGACGACTGTCAGGGCGACGACGCTGAGCGCTCCGAAGGTCGAGCGCGGCATGTCAGCGGGGCGGCAGGAAGCCCGCGTGGCGCAGGCTCGCGAACCCGGGGCCGCCGGGCGCCAGCCCCCGCACGAAGCGGCGTGCGAGCGCGGGGTGGGGGGCGCCGGAGACGACCGCGATGCCGTAGGCGACTTCCGGCTGCAGGGATCGCGGCAGCGGAATTGCTCGCAGCGTCGTGCCCGCGGCCCTGACGTCGGTGACATAGACGAAGCCCGCGTCCGCGGCTCCCTCGGCGAGCTTGCCCGTGACGGATGAGGTGTCGGGTTCTTCCGAGCGGACGTTGCCGAGGATCGCCGCACGGTCCGCCGCCGGGAGGTGCCCGAGCACCTCCCGGGTGTAGACGCCGACCGGCACCTCGGGATCCCCGACCACGACCGCGGTGCCCGGCCGCGCGACGGCCGAGAGCGAGTCGATCGGACTGTTCGCGGGCACGGCGAGGACAAGGCGGTTCCGCGCGAAAACGGTGGGCTGCCCGACCAGACCCTCCCGACGGAGCCGATCCGGGTACTCGGTGTTGGCGGAGGCGAAGACGTCGGGCCTGGCTCCACGCTCGATTTGTGTCGCGAGCAGATCCGAGCCGGCGAAGGACTGATCGATCCGCTCATCCGGGAACGCGTCGGCGGCATAGCTCGTGAAGGCGGCTTTCAGCGAGGCGGCCGCGGAGACTCGCAGGGCACTCGGGTCCGAGCCGCCGCAGCCCGCCACCCCCGCCGCCAGCAGCGCGACGGCGACCAGGGCCGCTCCCGGCCTCACTCGTCGTCCTCTCCACCATCACGGAGGTCGCCTTGACCATCGCCGTGGCCCTGACGCCCTCCGCCAGACCCATCTCCTCGACGGAGTCCCTGGTGATGGCGGCTGTGACGCGATGGGGACCGGCCTCGATCTCGACGAGCGCCATCACTCCCGAGACCTCGACGGAGCGGACCACCCCTGCGAAGCGGTTGCGCGCTGAGAATTGGTCGCCAGTGCGGTGGCGCTCCGGGCCCGCCCGGAGCCGATCGATCTCGCTGCGTGGCACCAGTCGGCGATTGCGGGAGTCGCGTGAGGTGCGGATCCGGCCCGCGCGATCCCAGCGGCGCAGGGTGTCGGCGCTGACGCCAAGCTCCGCCGCCGCCTCGCCGATCTTCAGGTCGTCCTTGCGCCTAGGCATTGCCTAGGCAGGCTACTAGCCGCCGATCGCGCTCATCGTCCGCTCGGGCTGAACGAAGCCCCGCTCGTTGACCCGGTGCTTGAGCTCTTTGCGCCAGACCGCGTCACGGATCAGGCGGTCCAGCTCGAGATCCGAAGCCCCCTCCCGGAGTGGCGCCCGCAGGTCGGTCTCGTGAAGGGAGAAGAGGCAGGTGCGGAGCTTGCCGTCGAGGTCAAGCGGATCCGGTTGCAGTCCGCGCAGAATGGCTCCGAGACGGGGTTGACGAACCCGACCTCGCCACGGCCGTCGGCGAAATGGAAGACCCGGGCGGTGGCGGATGGCGCGCGCGGCTGCTCGACGAGATCGAAGTGCGCCTCGATCTCGCGGCGAATCTCCTCGCCGGTCAGGACCCGGTCCTCGCTCCAGGCGTGGTCTGCATCCAGTGGCATGAACTCGATGAACCTCACCTGCAGGCCCGTCGAGCGCGCGAGCTCGCAGAAGGGCACGATCTCCCGCTCGGTGAAGCCGCGGATGCCGAGCGCGTTCACCTTGACGCGGTGGATCGCGGGTTCGGTCGACACGGCCTCGAGGCCGCGCAGGACCTGGGCGAGGGAGTCGCGTCGAGTGATCTGAAAGAAGCGGTCGCGCTGCAGCGAGTCGATCGAGACGTTCACCCGCTGGATCCCGGCGTCCGCCAGGGCCCTGGTGTCGCGCTCGAGCAGGTAGCCGTTGGTGGTCAGGGAGAGGTCGCGAAGTCCGTCGACCGCGGAGAGCTGCGAGGCGAGGCTGGGGAAATCGCGGCGGACCAGCGGCTCGCCGCCGGTCAGGCGGACGTCCTCGATGCCCATCCCGACCAGCAGCGCAACGATCCGGGTGATCTCCTCGAAGCTGAGAATCTCCGCGCGCTCGAGCCAGGGCATTCCCTCGGCCGGCATGCAGTACTGGCACCGGAAGTTGCAGCGGTCGGTGATGGAGACTCGGAGGTCCCGGATCCGACGGCCGTGCCGATCCCGCAGCGCCGTCACCGGTCGGCGGTTTGGATCGAGGTCGTTCATCACACGAATCATGTCGCGAATCGCGGGCGCTGTCCCACTAACCGTGCCGGTGACCTTGGAGCGACCCTCCCGCCGCGCGTGGGAGACCGGCGCCTATTCGAGCACCCAATCTGCATGAAACTCAGACTGACTCAGGACAGCTGAAACCGCATGGGAATGCGAAGAGGCAATCCAGGCCGACCTCTTCACACGAGTAGCGCATTCGGCTGGGGGCCGAAAGGTCGCTGGTTCAAATCCAGTCGCCCCGACTAGAAGCCCTGCAGTTGAGGGTGGTTGGCGTTACGGTGGTTCGGCCCACTTGCTTCGGGGCGCCCTCAGGCATAGAGTCGGATCGGTGAGCACAACCCCGACCATCGACCTCGCCGGCCTCGACGTAAGTGACTTGGAGCTCTGGCGCGACGGTCCGCCCCACGACGTCTTCCAAATGCTCCGCCAGGAGGCCCCCCTTCATTGGAGCGAACTCGGGGACTTCTCGTGGGAGTCGGGCTTCTGGTCGGTGGTGCGCTACGAGGACATTGCTGCTGTCGGCCGCGACTACGAGACCTTCTCCTCGGCCCGCAGCATCATCCTGGTCGACAAGCTCGAGACCGATCCCGACAAGCCGGACCCGATCGACCTGGCCGCGCACATGATGATCACCCAGGACCCGCCGCGCCACGATCGGCTCAAGGCGCTGGTCCAGCGGGCCTTCACCCCCAAGCGGGCCATCGACCACACCGAGCGCATGCGCGAGATCATCAACCTCGTATACGACCGCGGCCTGGAGAGCCATCCCGACGGGAAACTGGACCTCGTGCAGGACATCGGCGTCTACGTGCCTGCGATGGTGATCGGCGACATGCTCGGCGCTCCGCGAGAGGACGCCGACAAACTGGTCGACTGGACCAACCGCACCACCGCGCTGGAGGACCCGCGACTCGTTCCGGACCTCGGCGAGGTGCAGCGGGCTCTGGAGGAGTTCATCCCCTACGTCAACGCGATGGTCGCCGAGCGCGAGAAGAACCCGACCGACGACCTCACCTCGGCCTTCATCCAGGCGGAGGTTGAGGGTGAGCGCCTCTCCCACGAGGAGATCCTGATGTTCTTCTTTCTGCTGATGGTCGCCGGGAACGACTCGACCCGGGCTGTGTTCACCTCCGGGATCAAGAACCTGATCGAGGATCCCGAGCAGATGGATCTGGTCCGGTCGGGCGCGGTACCGATGGAGCAGGTGGTGGAGGAGATGGTCCGCTACAACCCGGCGTTCTCCTATATGCGCCGCACGGCGACCCGCCACACCGAGGTCGCCGGTCAGGCGGTCAAGGCCGGCGACAAGCTGGCGCTCTGGTATGTGTCGGGGAACCGCGACGCGAGTGTGTTCGACGACCCGCACCGCTTCGACGTCCGTCGCGACCCGAATCCCCATCAGGGATTCGGGGGCGGTGGCCGCCACTTCTGCCTGGGTGCCGGCCTCGCCCGGCTGGAGCTGAAGCTCTGGCTTGAAGAGACCCTGAAGCGATTCGGAACGATCAAGCTCGTCGGCGAGTCCGAGAGGGTCAGCTCGACTTTCCTCAACCAGTACCGCTCGATTCCAGTACAGCTCGGCTGAGCGGATCGGTGCCCGCCTGAGTACGGCGTGCCCCTGCCCCAGTTCGTGGAGCTGCGGCCGCGGTACCAGATTGGTACCGACTGTTTCGTCCGATGAATCCAGAATATCTCCGCTTGGAGACAACAGGGACGCACGGGACGGTCGTGGACTTACGAACGTGCAATGACGTCGGCTGGGGGCCGAAAGGTTGCTGGTTCAAATCCAGTCGCCCCGATTAGTCCTACACCACCGTGATTCGTAAGCGATGATGGGCCGAGATGAGGTCGGTCCAGGATGCGACCAGCTTGAGTAAAGCCGGCAGATCGTGCTACTAACGCCGATCCTGATCGCCCTGTTGGTCATCTTGCTCATCGGCGGCGCGGGTGACGAGCCCGCCCCCTCCAAGGACCGGCCCGTGGTCGACGTCCCGGCTGGGGTGCAACTCGACCTGGCCAAGCGTTTTCGGCCAATCCTCCGCTTCGACTCCGCGGAGCCTTGGCGGCCGCTCAATGTCGACCGCTTCCTCGACGAGGCCGCACTCGGCTCGCCCCAAAGACTTTGTCAGCGTGAGATCCGCGGGGCGGGGCGCTGCGAGCCCGTTGTTGGCCATCGCGAATTTGATTCTGCGATCTCCCACTTCCGACTGGGGGGCGAGAACTTATATGTCGACATCGCCGGCAGCCGACCGAATGGCCTCGACTACCGGAGCCCGAACCAGTGCCCGCGTTCGCCTCCTCTTCTTGATTGCAATCGCGATTCCGGATCGGCGATCTACTACGACGTCGTCGGGGCCAACGGTCGTTACTACGTCGACTACTGGTGGTTCTACCGCTACAACGATTTCCCCCGCCTCGGCAAGGCCGCCGCCTGTACTGGGCCCATTCGCATCCTCTGTTCCGACCATGAGGGTGATTGGGAGGGGGTGACTGTGGTCATTCCAGCCGCTGATGCCAATCGAGTCGAGTACGTCGACTACGCGGCGCACGAGGGTGTCTTCCGCTACGGAGCCCCCCAGCTTGACCTCGGCGGGCCGGATGACACCCATCCCGTTGTGTATGTCGCCGAGGGAACTCACGCCTCCTACCCGAGCCCTTGCCAGACTTCGGAGTGTCAGCAGCTGGCCCGAACCGTGATCCGCCGCCCAGAGGGTCGCCATGATGGTCTTGCACCCTGGGGCCGCAACAGAGACGCGGCGTGCGCGGCCAAGCCCTCGTGCCTGCTCCATCTGCCCCCAGCGGTTGCCGGCGCACGTTCGTGGAACGCCTTCGCCGGCCTCTGGGGGCGGGTCTGCGAAGACCCGACGGCAGGCGATTGCCCCTTGGCCGGTGGCCCCCACTCGCCGAGCACTCAGGATCGGTACCGCGCTCCCTGGTGCGCTCAGACCGTCGCCGTCAGCGGTCAGGACTTCGACAAGAGCGAAACCTGTGATGAAGCCACAGCGGGAGCTGGAGCCGAGGCCATCCCGGGCCTTGGGACCATCACCGATTGCCGAACTTGGTCTGGTTCGTCAGCGGCGGTGGTCGCTTGTGATCCCGACACGCTAGCTCAGGCTTTGAGCAGCGATCAGGTGAGCACTCGAGACACGATCACGATCCTGGTTGAAGGAGTCAACCAAGGCAAGACGGCAACGCCCGGGGTCGCCCAGTACATCGCGAAGCCCCTGCGGGCCCCGGCCGACATTGTCATTCGCGGCAAGGTTGACGAGGTCACAGTCAATGCCCGTGAGCCGCCGGGCCTGGCCAAGGACCTGGTCCAGGCTCGCTTCAATGAGCTCGGTCTCGAGACCGGCCAAGAGGCTCAAATCCGCATTCGCTATCGCAAGGCGAAGGTCCGAGTCGCCTTGACGCTTCCGTCCGGCCAGGTGCTGAAGCCACCGTTGGAAACGATCGCCGGGTGAGCGCGAGATTCGAGCTGCTTACGTCCGCAGCGGCGGGCTGTACTTGCCGATAGAGATCGAACCGTCGGCCGAGATGGTCAGCAGTTGCCCGGCGGACATCGTGCCTTTCATGTCGTCGCCTACCTTGACGGTGACCGTTTTGACGGTGGGCAGCTTGACCGTGAGCCGTTCGATTTTGGACACCAGGCTCCATGTGAACTCGCGCTCGTGGTACGCCACCTCGGCACGGGCGTCAATCCTCTTGTGGGCCCTGGGGAGGGGGACCCACCGCAACCAATTTTGTTTGTTGTAGAAACACAGCTCGACCGCCGAGCTCGACAGGTTCCGGAAGCGGTACCGCCACTGTCGAGGGGACGTCCACTCGGTCGCGGCCGGACCGGGCGGCGAGGGCCTGTCGTCGGCCATCGCCGTCGCGAGTTGAGCCGCAACCTGCTGGTGGGCCTCGAGCGTGTGGGGACCAAAGAGCGTGGATGCACCCTCGTAGTGCTGTGCGGAGTACTCCTCGCGTGTCGTGATGTACCCCGCGTACTCGTTGGCATAGGTACCCAGGGCGAGGTGCGTGACGCCCGTGCCGGACATCGCGTCGAGGACGCTCTTGCGCAGGCGACGCCCGGCCATCGTGGTCAACTCCCCCGGAATCCCGAGCACGGCGACGGCGCCCACACGGAGCAGCTGAACGGGCAACACCTGCGGCACGACCGGCGGCTCCTTGATGCCGGGCATCAGCACGACGGGTTTCGGCAGCTGTCCCTCTCGGTCCGCCCTGGCAGCCGCCCGATTGATGCGGGAGAGGCCGAAGACCGCGCGGAGCAACGCGCCGGAGACTTCGGCGATGAGCTCGTCTGCTTCGGTGAGGTTCGCGGCCGTGCGGCCCTCCTTGATCCCCAGGTTGGGCTTCGGCACGCTGTCCACCGCGCTACCCGCCGCGAACGAGAGCCCAAGCGCCGCCGGCCAGGTCCGCGCTCCCCCCTCGCCCGTGCAGACGTTCGAGAAGTCAGTCCGGGTGTGCCGGTATTCGACCGGTCCGGTGACCTCCTCGGTCGCCTCACGGAAGAGCCGCTCGGCGACCTCGAACTGCTGGCGACCGTGCTTCCGCATCTGGGGGACGTCGCAGACGCCGTCAGGGGGAGGGTGGTCAAGCTCAACATTGCCTGAGACGTCGCCGCAGTGGGCGTTGGCGAACGCTGCGACGAAGGTCTCCGGCTTGCGTCGGTCGCTGTGCATCTGCTGCTCGAACAGTGAACTCGCGTAGCCCTTGTTGTCGCCACAGACGAGCGTGTTCTTCTGGCCGCGGTCGGTGGGGTGGATCGCATACCAACTCAGGGCGCCGATCGGTCGCTCCCGGCCCTGGTCCTCGACCTTGACGAACTTCAGCAGGAGCATCTCGTGATCGGTGTTCGCGCCCCAGCGATCGCGCTCGGCCTCCGGGTTGCGCCGGTACGCAGGTTCTGAGCGATTCCGCCCGCAGTCGACGACCTCGCCCCTGTTGACGTAGACCCGCCCGGGGGCGAGGTTGGCGTGTGCCATCTCGACGGCACGAACGCAGCCGTCGACGATGCACTCGACGGTGGCCTCGTCGCAACCGCCGATGTCGAAGTTGAAGTCGTAGAGCAGATTCCCCGAGAACCCGCCTGGCGCGCTGTGCGTGTGCGTTCCCGCGAGCAGGACGTTCTCCTCGATGTAGAGCCCCGGATGCGACGCCGCAAGGCGCCTGAGAACGATGTCTTTCACCTTGTGAGTGCCGGCCCAGATGTCGGCTACGACGATCGCGACACATCCCGCCTCAGCGGCGGACGGCCGTTCGGCGACCACGAAAGCGCGGGCGAACAGCGGCGACTCGACTCCCGTCGCGATCTGGTCCTCATCGACCATGCCCTGCAACGGCACTCCGATCGCGGGATCGGTGACCTCGCCGATCCCCGTCCCTATCGCGTACGACACCTGCATCACTCCGGCGACCCGGCCGCTTCGAGGGCCTCCTGCCGGTCAGTGGTGATCGCAATGCGCCTGATCCTGCCCTCCTCGACGGTGACGACTGCGTAGGCAGTCAGGCTGATTTCGATGCCGCTGCGACGACCCTTTCCGACGGTGTCGGTGATGCACACGTAGCGGCCAGGGCTTCCAGGGATGAATTCTTGTGGCTCCAGGCGGAAGTCCTCGAAGGACTCCCAGAGATTCGTGGTCCATTGCAGGGCCCCTTTCTGCCCGACGTGCCAGGCCGCACCGGGAATGGCCGGATAGTCCTGCAGCTCGACATCCTCGTGCAGATACTGGAACGGCTTGGCCGTAAACGGGTCGTCGAGATCGATTCTTCCGAGATCGTTGAAGGCATCGCACAACTCGCGGAAGAGCCGGAAATCCGCTTCTCCCTCGGACATTGTTGGAGTATCCCGCGTCGTCGAGCCCCTGCACAGGGGCCCCATTTCGTTCGTGCCGTGGTACCGCTTTGGTACCGGATGCATCGTCCGATGTGTCCAGATCGTCCAGGGTCATGGACACATAGGAAACGACGGACGCTCCGGGACGCATAGACGCCTGAATCCGCTCGGCTGGGGGCCGAATGGTCGCTGGTTCATATCCAGTCGCCCCGATTACGTCTCATCAGCTCCGCGTGGAGCGGACACCCGGCGTCTCCATACCAGCAGTAGTGTCAGCCGACTGTCCGAGAGCAGCGGGGGAGTCGCTTTGACCTCCATTTGCAGGGAGTGTCGGGCCATGACACACGCGATACAGTCGACCCGTCAGGCCTGATGAACCTTCAACGGCGCGCGTAACGCGTGCGCTCTTCGGCCGACAGAAGCCTGTCCGACTCTCGACGAATGGAGAAATGTGATGACCGCCGCCATCTATGTCCAGACCAATGACGCCTCCGACAATGAGATCGTCGCCTTCAGCCGCTCGGAGGAGGGCCAGCTTGCCCCGCTTGGCCGCTTCAGCACGGGTGGTCGCGGAACTGGGAGCCGCACCTGCCCTCCCAGAACTCAATCGTGATCAGCGAAGACGGCGGGTGGCTGCTGGTCGCGAACTCCGGCAGCGATGACCTGTCGCTGTTCGCGATCGAATCGGACGGGCTGCGCCTCGAGGATCGCGTCGATTCGGGCGGCAGCAAGCCGACCAGCGCCACCGTCAGCGGAGAGCTCGTCTACGTCCTCAACAACGGCACGCCGTGCATCACTGGCTTCAAGCTCGCGAACGGAAAACTGACTCCGCTTGAGGACTCGACGCGGCAGCTGAGCGCCGACGACGCGGACCCGGCTCAGATCTCGTTCACCGTCGACGGCGCCGCGCTGATCGCGACCGAGCGTGGGACGAATAGCATCAGCAGCTATGCGATCGACGATCGTGGTTACGCGGAAGGCCCGACCACGATCGAGTCCAGGGGCCAGACGCCGTACGGCTTCGACTTCACACCGAAAGGCTCGCTGATCGTCACCGAGGCCTTCGGCGGCGCTGCCGGGGAGGCGGCGGCTTCCTCATATGCCGTTGCCGGCGGGGGCGAACTCACCGCGGTCAGCGGCTCGGTTGGCGACACCCGCAGCGAGGTCTGCTGGGCCGCAGTAACGAATGACGGCCAGTACGCCTACGTCACCAATTTCGGCGACTCCACCGTGTCGTGCTACGAGATCGCCGGCGACGGAAGCCTCGAGCTTCGCGACCCAGTGGCCGCCTCGACCCGCCAAGGTGAGAAGGGCCTTCGCGACGAGGCAATCTCGGGCGACGGACGCTACCTGTACGCGATCGACGCCGACGCGCAGAAGGTCTTCGGGTGGAGCGTGGGCCAAGACGGGGGCTTGACCGCGGTCGGCGCGTTCGAGGGAGTGCCGGAGACCGTGGCTGGGCTGGCCGCCGGCTGAGTGGGATCGCAGCACAGGCCCTGCTGACGCGATACTGATGAGGCTCGAGCCGCTCTATCGTGCGCTTCGGCGCGCCTCAGAGGGGTAATCAGTCCGCTGATCCCAAGGTGGGGGTGATGTGAATGGCGATCGACGTTCAGCGCATCAGGCAGCCGCCGACCGCGTTCAGCGTGGCGACTGGTTCTCCAAGCGCCCGGGCACGAGGGTGACCCGGAAGCGGTCGAGATCCTGGAGCGTCGCTCCGTTGCTCATACCGTCACTAACCCATCGAAAGGAAGCAAGATGGCTGACCATGTCCAGGTGGTGAACCGCCGGCTCGACGCGAGCGAGAACGAGGCGCTGACCGCCATTGCCCGGATGGGCGCGGACGCGTTCGGGTATACGGCGAACCTGCGGATCGACCGCGGACTGGCGGAGCTCCTGCGGCTGCGGGTCTCGCAGCTCAACAACTGCACCTACTGTCTCAACGTGCACTACGAGGCGGCCCGCGAGGCCGGCATCTCCCGGGCCAAGATCGACACCCTGACTGCATGGTGGGAAACCGAGCTTCACTCCGAGGCCGAACAGGCGGCGCTCCGCTACGCCGAGGCGCTCACCCGGGTGGCCGACACTGACCGGGACACGGCGTTCCAGCGCTTCCACGACGCGCTCGCCGAGCACTTCAGCCCGGAGGAGATCCTCGAGATCGTCGCCGTCGTCGTCAACATGAACGTCTGGAACCGGATCAAGCTTGCCGAGGTCTCCATGCCGGCCCGGGCTGAGGCGCACCGCTTTCATGCAAAGCAGCACCCTGTTGGGTGAGCGCCGGTGGTACCGCTTTGGTACCGGATGCATCGTCCGATGTGTCCAGGGCGTCCATCGTCGTGGACACATAGGACACCCGGTACGCTCCGGGACGGATCTACAAGAATCCGCCGCCGGCTGGGGGCGGAAAGGTCGCTGGTTCAAACCCAGTCGCCCCGACTTTTGCCTGGTAATCAGCGTGTTTTGGCGAATCGAGAGCGGCAAATCGCTGCCCCGGCCCATCTAGACTGGGGGTCCACTCCAGGCACGAGACCCCCGGTCTAATTCGGGCGGAGGCACATTCGAGGGCACAATTTGTAGCTTTCGCGGACGCCGGTCTAGCCTGAGTGCGTGTTGAGGGACCCGCTCGAGGGCACCGCCCGTGGCAGCGACCCAAAGCAGAAGCCGATGACGACTTGCCTTCTCGCGT
>CAVTPZ010000005.1:0-79842 GCA_963736685.1 uncultured Solirubrobacterales bacterium | reverse complement strand
GGGCGTTCCAACCCGCGATGGGCGTCCCGGAGAAGGTCCAGTTCGGAGCCGCGCCACCTGTGGCGGGGTAGACGGTCTCGCTCAGGGTCCCGCTGCTGAGGTTGATCACGTGCAGGTCCGGCGTCGGGCTGACGGTTGCGTCGCTCTTGGAGAGAAACTTGATCTGTGTTCCTGTACTGCCACCCGCGGTCCCGTCTCCGATGACCGGGGTGATGCGAGGGGCGACGCACGCGGAGTGAAGCTCCTGCATGACGCGGGTCAACACCGGACGGACCCGCTGGCTTGCGTCCACTCGCCTGTTGATCCGGTCCTGATTTCGGAGCGCCGTGGTGGTCATCATCACGATTGCGGTCATCACGACCAGGGACGCGATCATCGTCATCATCAGCTCGACCAGGGTGAATCCGCTCTGTTCACGCATCAACCTCATGGGCATGTCCCCGCCGGCTGGCTGCCCAGATAGACATCGAGGGTCGTCCCCGAGGTGCTGTGCACGGCCACCGAGCTCATGACGCGCCGGTCGGTCGCGGTCGAGTTGTTCGCGCAGACGTTGTAGGTCCCGTACGGCAGGCCGACGTCACCGTTCACCGGAATCTGCCCGTTGGTGTTGGTGTTGGTAGTCAGCCCTCGGGTGACGCCGCAACCGGTTGGGCTGCCGGCCTCGGTGACCGTCACGTCGCCGCCCGAGACCGGCGTACCGGGACTCAGCGAGCTCGAGCCGCTGTGCAGGGTGACGAGCAGGGAGGGAAGCTGGATGTAGCCCGGAGATGTGAGGTTCGCATTACCGCCCGGAGGCACCGTCGCGCTTCCGTATGCGCCGGTCGCGGTCGGGTCGGCCGTCGGATCGTTCGCGGTGCAGCTGCCCGCGTAGACCGTGTAGGCCGACGTGAAGGGGAAGAGATTCGTGCCCGTGTTGAAGGTCGTCTGCCGGGTGCCGCCCGCCGTCCCGAAGACCTTGACCTGGCTCATGCCGGATTGAGAGACCACGGCGGTGTCGGCCGTCGAGTTGACCAGGCTGCCCCCGTAGGTGCGAGTCCTGAACGTGATTCCCTGGATCGACCCCGGGCGGTCGTACTGAAGGTTCACCGTATTGGTGGCCTGATCGACCACGCTGACAGCCTCCAGCACAGGCGCAACCCGTCGGGGTCCACCATCCCGGAAGCCGCTCCGCCGGCGGTCATCGAGTAATTCCCGGCGGGAAGGTTGCGCCACAGTACGCAACCGGTCGCTCCGGTGGTTCCGGTGAATGAACCCGCGCCGTTCCCGCTCAGCGTCACCCCGGAGATGCCGTTGCTGTTCGCGTCGTCGACCTGGACGAGCAGCGACCCGGAGTTGGGGACGAGCGACCCGTTCGGCGGCGAGATCACCGTGCCCGCGGTCGCCGGCATGTGCGTGCCGAGATCCCGGTCCAGGTGACCGACACCGACAGCTGCAGGTAGTCGCGGGATCCGGTGCCGGAGGCGCAGGTGTTGGTCGAGGCGGTCTCCGTGAGGAACTGAGTGCTCGAGCTGACCGAGTAACACGTCTGTCCTGTCGCCGGACAGCTCGCGCCGGACGCCAGCTCGGTGCCGTCTTCCATGACACGTCGCGTCGAGTTCCAGGTCGAGAGGTCCGCGATTCGCAGCGACCGGACCCGCTCGAGCTCCTGCTCCGCCAGGTCGTTGGCCTTGACGCGATGGCGCTCGAGGGCCGTGGCGCGGTTGCCAGCCGTCAGCGACATGTAGAGGCCGGCGGACGCGATGAGCAGAACTATCGACGCGACCAACACCTCGATCATGGTCACGCCGGATTGCTCTTCGCGAATTCTTTTCAGGATCGGCGATTGCATCGGTACACGCTCGTTCCATGCATCGGCACGCTTGCGGCCCGTGCCCATACCGAGGATTTGATGTCGATGGCCGTTCGTACGAGGCGCCCGTGTGCGGCTAGCCCCAGTTCCCGCCGCTCGGGCAACCGCCGCGGTCGTTGCCGGCGGGAACTGTGCAGGTGAAGGCGATGGCCCCGGAGGAGTTCTTGGCGACCGTGAAGGTGTCGCCGGTCGACGCCGTGATCGTCGAGGGTCCAGCTGTCGGCGGTCCCGCTCGCGGCGCTCACGTACGGCTTGGACGGCGAGCCGGCGGCGGTCGGAATCGACCTGTCGACCGCATTGAGGGCGGTGGGTGAGGCGGTCGAGTAGGAGCCGTCGTTGTCGCTTCCCAGCGTCTCAATGGCAATCCGGGACGTGTGCGCCATCTCCTTCGCACCGGAGTCGCTGGCCTTGTTGCGCTGGTTGAAGAACGCCGGAATCGCGATCGCCGCCAGGATCCCGATGATGACCATGACGGCCAGGACCTCGATGAGGGTGAAACCCTCCTCGCGACGGCGATCCGCTTTACTGAGCTTCTGCGACATCCCTGGTGAATCGGGCCGCGGAGCGGAGGCCTCCAGCGAGTAACCGAAAACTGTTGACGGCAAGAAAAAGAGGGCGGGCCCGAAGGCCCGCCCTCGTGTTTACGCAGACTGGCCGGCGGGCGTTTAACCCCAATTGCCGCCGGTCGGGCAGCCACCCCGGTCGTTACCGGCCGGGACGGTGCAGGTGTAGCTCAGAACGCCGGTGCCGCTCTTGGCGATCGTGAACGTGTTGCCGGTCGGAGACGTGATCGTCTCGGTCCAGCTGTTCGCGGTTCCGCTTGCGGCGCTGGCAAACGGCTTCGGCGGAGTGCCGGCCGCGGTCCTGACCGAGCTGTCGATCGTGTTGAGCGTCGTCGGGCTGACCGTGGTGTAGGAACCGTTGTTGTCAGTGGCGATCGTCTCCGCCGCCACCTGGCCCGTATGAGCCATCTCCTTGGCGCTCGAGTCGCTTGCCTTGTTCCTCTGGTTGAAGAACGTCGGGATCGCGATCGCGGCCAGGATTCCGATGATGAGCATGACGACCAGGAGCTCGATGAGGGTGAATCCCTCTTCGCGTGTGGCCATCCGCTCACGGAGCTTCTGGAACATCTTTTCTCCCTCCAAATCGTGGACTTGACCTTGATCGGATCCCGATCCCCAGGCCTTTAGCCCATTGGCCAAAAAGCGCTGCTGGCGAAAAAAAGAGGGCGGGCCTGAAGGCCCGCCCTCTCACCCAGATCGGCTAGCTGGGATTAGCCCCAGTTTCCGCCGGTCGGGCAGCCACCCCGGTCGTTACCGGCCGGGACGGTGCAGGTGTAGCTCAGAACGCCGGTGCCGCTCTTGGCGATCGTGAACGTGTTGCCGGTCGGAGACGTGATCGTCTCGCTCCAGCTGTTCGCGGTTCCGCTTGCGGCGCTCGCGAACGGATGCGGGGGTGTACCCGCCGCATCAGATCGACGAATCGATCGCATTCAGCGTCGTCGGGCTGACCGTGGTGTAGGAACCGTTGTTGTCAGTGGCGATCGTCTCCGCCGCCACCTGGCCCGTATGAGCCATCTCCTTGGCGCTCGAGTCGCTTGCCTTGTTCCTCTGGTTGAAGACCGTCGGGATCGCGATCGCGGCCGGATTCCGATGATGAGCATGACGACCAGGAGCTCGATCCGGGTGAATCCCTCTTCGCGTGTGGCCATCCGCTCACGGAGCTTCAGAATCATTTTGATTCTCCTTATTCATGTCTCCGTGCCAGAGCCCCGTGGCCGTCGAAGTCGGTTGACCCCGGTGGTAACCCGGCCGGCTCTGAGATCTCTCTCCGAGCCCCGTGGGTTTTGCGTCCCCGCCTCGCGACGGGTTTGCCTTTTTCACCGAAGGCCCTGGCGTTTCCTTTACGCGACCTCCATCGGCGCCACGCCGACCGCCTTTAGCAAGTCCCTCAATACTGCTTAGGGCCTCGCACTCGTACGTGCGTCCAGCGACCGGGATACTCGGTCTGTGGAGACCATGGAGACCATCGACGGCGTCCGGCTCGCGATCCGGCCGATCGCCCCCGGCGACAAGTCGGCTCTCGTCGACAACTTCAGCCATCTCAGCGAGAAATCCGTCTACAGGCGCTTCCTGGCGCCTGTGAGCGGCTGACGGCGAGCGAGCTCACCTACCTGACCGAGCTCGACCACTCCGATCACGAGGCGCTGATCGCGATCACCGAGGACGCTGAGATCGTCGGTGTCGCACGGTACGTCCGCCAGGATGCCGACCCGAAGCGCGCAGAGGTCGCGGTGACCGTTCTGGACGCGTGGCAGGGGCGCGGGGTGGGGACGACTCTCCTCCACCTGCTGGCCCGTCGAGCGGCTGAGAACGGCATCACGCAATTCACCGGCGTCTGCCTCGCGGAGAACCGGGAGATCCTCCAGCTGTTCGACGAGCTGGGCCTAACGACGCGCCACCCCGCCGATGGCGGGGTGACCGAGGTCGAGGTGACCCTGCCGACCACCGCGACGCACGCGATCCGCCCCGCTTTGCGGGCGGCAGCCAAAGCACGTCGATGACCGGCTTCGCCCTCAGATCGCGGCCACAAGCGGCCGCCCTTCATCAGTCGCGGCGGCTACGCCGCCGCTCCCAAATGGAGCGGCCTGGTGGCCGCTAGCGGATCTTGTCGTAGAGGCTGAACAGCGGCAGGTACATCGCGATCACGATGAAGCCGACCATGCCGCCGACCACCACGATCATCGCCGGCTCGATCAGCGAGGTGAGGGCCTTCACCTTGGTGTCGACCTCCGCCTCGTAGAAGTCGGCCACCTTCGTCAGCATGGCCTCGAGCTGGCCGCTCTCCTCACCCACAGAGACCATGTGCCCCACCATCGGGGGGAAGACGTCGGCCTCCTCGATCGGGTGTGCGAGCGTTCCGCCGCTCTTGACGGAGGCGTATACCTCGTCCATCGCCTCCTCCACGGGGTAGCTCCCGGAGGTCTGGCCGGTGAGCTTGATCGACTCGAGCAGAGGGACGCCGGAGGCGACGGCGCCGGCGAAGGTGCGTGACCAGCGGGCCACGGCCGCCTTCTGGACGATGTCGCCGATGTGCATCGGCAGGCGGAGCTTCACGTGGTCCCATTGAGCCCGCCCCTTCTCGGTCTTCTTCCACTGGAAGAAGGCGACGGCAGCGACGACTATGCCGGGGACCCAGATGAACCAGTAGCCCTTGAGGAAGTTCGAGATGCCCACCATGACCTGTGTCAGCGTGGGAAGCGATGCGGACTCGCCCGGCTGATCCGCGACGGCCTGCTTGAAGGCGTCGGCGAAGATCGGGACGATGAAGATGACGACTGCGAGCATCACCAGGATCCCCGCGGTGAAGACGAAGGCGGGATAGATGATGGCGGAGCGGATCTCGCGTTTGAGTGCATCGAGCTTCTCAATCTGGTACGCGATCCGCTCGAGGGCCTCATCCAGGCGTCCCGAGCTCTCCCCCGACTCGACCATCGCCCGGAAGAGCTTGTCGAAGATCTGAGGCCGCCTGCCCATCGCGTCGGCGAGGGAGCTGCCGGCCTCCACGTCCTGACGGACCCCAGCGATCGCCCCGGAGAGTCGCTCATCCTCCGTCTGGTCCTCGAGGGTGTAGAGCGAGCGCAGCATCGGCATCCCGGATGAGATCAGCGTGGCGAACTGGCGGGAGAACACTGCGAGATCGCGCATGTTGACGCTCCGGAAGCGGTCAAAGACCTTCTCCAGCCGCATCGCCTCGTTCTTCTCGGAGACATCCAGCACGATCAGGCCGCGCTCGCGAAGCTGTTCGCTCACCTGTCCCTTGGTCTCCGCATCGACCTCCCCGCGGGAGGGGACCCCCGCTACGTCTACGGCGCGGAATGCGAACGTGCTCATCTCAGCCTCCGCCGGTCATCGCCGGGGCGACCGCGCCATTGCCGGGCGTCGGTCCGAGCAGCCGCTTGAGCTCCTCGGGCACCGAGGCCCGCTGCTCTGCGAGCTTCCGCGAGATCCGTGAGGTGCGCACGAGCTGAGCCAGGTGCGCGTCCATGGTCTGCATGCCGAGGGCGCCGGAGGTTTGGATCGCCGAGTAGATCTGGTGGGTCTTGCCCTCGCGGATCAGGTTGCGGACCGCCGGGGTCGGCACCAGGACCTCACAGGCGACCACGCGGCCGGCGCCGTCCGCGGTGGGCAGAAGCTGCTGGGTGATGATCCCCTGCAGCCCGATCGAGAGCTGCATCCGAACCTGAGCCTGCTGTGTGGCCGGGAAGATGTCGATGATCCTGTCGACCGTCTGAGCGGTCGACTGGGTGTGCAGGGTCGCAAAGACCAGGTGACCCGTCTCGGCCGCGGTCAGGGCGGTTGACATCGTCTCGAGGTCGCGCATCTCGCCGACGAGGATCACATCGGGGTCCTCGCGCAGTGCGGCCCTGAGGGCGGTGGCGAAGTCCTCCGCGTCCGACCCGATCTCACGCTGGTTGACGATGCAGCGCTTGTGGCCATGCAGGAACTCGATCGGGTCCTCGATGGTGAGGATGTGCTCCTGTCGCTCGGCGTTGATGATGTCGAGCATCGCGGCGAGCGTCGTGGACTTACCTGAGCCGGTCGGGCCCGTGACGAGGACGAGGCCCCTGGGCTTGCGGGTCATCTCCTCGAGCACCTTGGGCAGGCCCAGCTCGTCGAGCTGCGGGACCTGATGAGGAATCCGCCGGAAGGCGGCGCTGATCGACCCGCGCTGGAAGAAGCAGTTGACCCTGAAGCGAGAAACGCCCGGCACCGCGTAGGCCAGGTCGATCTGCTTCTGGGACTCGAAGCGCTTGCGCTGGTCGTCGTTGAGGAGGCTGTAGACGGTGTCGCGGGTCTGCTGCGGCATGAGGCGGCCGTACTCCTCCAGGGGCACGATCTTGCCCCGCAGCCGCATCGCCGGCGGATAGCCGGGGGTCAGGTGGACATCCGAGGCCCTCTCCTCTGACATCCGGGTGAGGATCTCGGCGAAGTCGAAGTCGAGTTTGGGGGCAGCTGGCGCTTCCATACCTTCTTCCAATCGTCCGTTCGACCCGTGTGCTTGACACCAAAAAGTGGGGTCGCTTGATCTAAGAGGTCACCCGGGAGACTTCCTGTACGCTCGTTACGCCTGAGCGCACCTTCTCCATCCCCGCCTGGCGGAGCGTGAGCATCCCGTCCTCGAGCGCCACGCTGGCGATCTCCGCCTCCGAGGAGCGGTTGACCACCAATTCCTTGATCCGCTCGGTGAGCACCATGACCGAGTAGATGCCGAGCCGGCCCCGATAGCCGCCGCCGTTGCAGCGCGAGCAGCCCACGGGCTCATATACCTCAACGTCGGTTGCCACCCGAAATCCCGCCTCCTCGAGCGCCGTCTTGCCGACTACCGCGCGCCTCTTGCATTGCGGGCAGAGCGTCCGCGCCAGCCGCTGGGCGACGACGCATTCGATGGCCGAGGACGTGAGGAACGACTCGATGCCCATCTCCTGCAGCCGGGTGATCGCACCCGGGGCATCATTCGTGTGCAGCGTGGTCAGGACCATGTGGCCAGTAAGGGCGGCCTCGATTCCGATCCTCGCCGTCTCGGCGTCCCGGATCTCGCCGACCATGATCACGTCGGGGTCAGCGCGGAGCACGGAGCGCAGACCGGTCGCGAAGGTCAGGCCCGCCTTGCGGTTGACGCCGATCTGATTGACGCCGCTGAGGCGGTACTCGACCGGGTCCTCGATGGTGACGATGTGGCGGTGGACGTCGTTGATCTCCTGCAGGGCCGCGTACAGCGTGGTGGACTTACCGGCCCCGGTCGGGCCTGTGACCAGCACCGCGCCGTACGGCTTCCGGAACGAAGTCTCGAACCGATGGCGAGCCTCCCCCTCCATGCCGAGGTCGTTCAGCGTCCGCAGCGCGCCCGCCTCGTCGAGGATCCGCACCGAGGCCCCCTCCCCACCCTGCGTCGGGAGCGTCGTCACACGGAGGTCGATGCGCCGGTCCTCGATCTTCACGGTCACGCGACCGTCCTGCGGCACCCGCTTCTCGGCGATGTCGAGCTCGCTCATGATCTTGATCCGCGAGACGACCCCGGCCACCATCCGCTTCGGCACCCGGGCGGTCTCCTGAAGCACTCCGTCGATGCGGAAGCGGATGCGCATCTCCCCGTCCTCGGGCTCGAAGTGGATGTCTGAGGCACCCTCGACGACGGCCTGGCCCAGGATGCTGTTGACCAGCTTGATCACCGGCCCGTCCTCAGCCGAGGCACGGATATCCGTGATCTCGGTCGGTGACGCGGTCCCGGGCTCGTCCTCGTCACCCTCCGCGATCGCGTCCGCGACCGTCGTGTTCTGCATCGTCGAGAGCCTGGTGACGAGCGAGTCGATGTCGCTGAACGGCGCAACGGCGACGGCGCAGTTGAGGCCGGTGGCCATCTGCACGTCGTCCAGGGCCAGCACATTGGTCGGGTCCGCCATCGCCAGCAGCAGCGTGCTCTCGTCCAGGTACGAGATCGGCAGCGCGCCGTGACGGCGAGCCGACTTCACCGAGATCAGGTTCGCCGCCCCCATGTCGATCGAGAAGACGGAAAGATCCACGAAGTCGAGGCCGTAGCGCTCCGCGGTCGCTCGCGACAGCTGCACCTGGTCGATCACACCCTGCTCGAGCAGGAGCTCCTCAGGGCGCTTGCCGGCGGTCCGGGACTGCATAACCGCCTGGTCGACCTGCTCCTGGGTGGCGTAGCCGAGCTGCATGATGGCGTCGGTGATGAACCCTCCGGTGTGGCCGCGATTGACCGGCGAAATCAGGCCCGGGGTTCCGGTCTGCTCTTCCGGATGATCGGAGGCAGCCGCGGCGGCGCCCGCAGCGTCGTTCGGCCCTGGCAGCGGCCGAAGGTAGTCAGGCAGCTCCCGCATGGGGACGTCTACCTCGGGCTGTAGGGCAGGTCGTCCTTGCCGGAGTAGAGCGCGTCGTGGACATACTGCACGACGGTTTGCGAGTCTCGGAATCCATAGGTGACCTGCGCCTCCGGCACGGAGCCGCTGACCTTCTTCGGGCGGACGATGATCAGAGCGGGGGCCTGGCTCACCCCGACGCCCTGGGTGATCCGCGAATAGCGGGCCACCTGGTTCGCGTGGGCGACGAAGACGGCGAGGCCCGGGTCACCCGAGAGCCCGCGGACCGACCTCGTCACGAGCTGGTCGTCGATGCCGTGGTTGCGCACGATCAGAAGGACGACCGCCTTGCCGCTCTTCCAGGCGTCGATGAACGGAGCCGGCAGACCCGGCCCGGGCACGAGTGCCTGCGGGTCCACGGTCTGCACGGGCGCCGCAACGCCCGTGGGGGGACGGGCTGAGTGGGCTTCACCGTGAGGTCCACCGAGCCGGTCGGGGTGACTGCCTGGGCGCTGACGGTGTTGGTGGTCGTTCCGCTGCTGCTCGAGCCCTTGGAGCCCATCGACGGGATTACGACAAGCGCGACGAGGAGGATGAGGACGCCGATGACCCCGATCTGCACCTTCGGGTTGTTGTTGATCGCGTTCCTCATCCGACCACCTGCTCGATCCCACTCGCCCGCTGGCCCTGGGCGGCGAGCATCAGCTTGAGGTCGTGCGGGCTGGAGGCCGTCTCCATGGCGACCTCCTCGGAGACGACGCCCTGTCTGACGTATCCGAGCAGGGCCTGATCGAAGGTCTGCATGCCGTAGTAGTCGCCCTCGGAGATCACCTCGGTGATCCGGCCCGTCTCCTCCGGGTTCAGGATCAGGTCCTGGATCCGGCCGGTGACGACCATCACCTCTCCAACGGCGACGCGCCCCTCGCGGTCGATTCGCGGGACGAGCCGCTGAGAGATCGCGCCCCTCATCGTCGAAGCCAGCATGACCCGCGCCTGTTGCTGGAGATGCGGCGGGAAGAAGTCGATGATGCGGTTGATCGTCTCCGTCGCATCGAGTGTGTGGAGGGTCGACAGGACGAGGTGGCCGGTCTCGGCGGCTGAGAGCGCGGTTCGAACCGTCTCCTCATCGCGCATCTCTCCGATCAGGATCACGTCGGGGTCCTGGCGGAGCACCCGGCGCATCGCCTTGGCGAAGCTCTGCGTGTCGCTGCCCACCTCGCGCTGGTTGATGATCGAAAGCTTGTCCCGGTGGAGGTACTCGATCGGATCCTCCATCGTCACGATGTGACGTGCCCGGGTGGAGTTGATGTGGTCGATCATCGCGGCGAGTGTGGTCGACTTGCCCGAGCCGGTGGTCCCGGTGAGCAGGATGATCCCGCGCGGCTCCTCGGCGAGACGCGTGACGACCTGGGGAAGGCCCAGGTCGTCGATGGTCCGGACCGAGAACGGGATGGCGCGGAGGGCGATCGAGACGTCGCCGCGCTGACGGAAGGCGTTCACGCGGAAGCGCGACACGCCGGGAAGCTCGTAGGAGAAATCGACCTCGCCGGCCTCTTCGAACTCGGTGAGGTGATGCTCGTCCGCGATCGAGTGGAGCGCCTTCTCGGTGTCCGAGGAGGTGAGCGGATCGGTGTCCCTGATCGCCCAGAGGTCGCCATGGACCCTCGCCACCGGCGGTGAGTCCACCTTCACGTGAAGGTCGGACCCCTCACGCTCGACCATGTAGGTCAATGCCTTGTCGATGTCAAAGCCCATCCCTACCGCTATCGGGCGTGGGCACGCGCAGCTAGATCAGCAAAAGTGGGTGCTGCAGGTCTGCGACCCGTTTTCTTAGGGCTTGATCTCCTCCACGACCTCGTAGATCCCCTCGAGTGGGGTGTCGTGGACGTGCTTTCCGATCTCCTCCTGGCGCTTCAACTCGTCCTCCTCGGAGCCCCGCACCACGTCGAGTGAGCCGCGATCGACGGGAAAGATGCCGAACGAGATCACCTCGTCCTCATCCTTGATGTTGCGGGCGTGGTAGATGACCGAGCCCTCGGGCATCCCCTCGATGTCGTCATCGCTGGCCCACGCCTTGCGGAAATCTTCCCAGTGGCCGCCCTTCAGGCGCCGACCGCTGAAGAACACGAGCATGGTGTCTCCTCTCCTCGCTGACCGTGCGGGGGGAGCCTATTTGACGGCCGGCGACGAGTTCCACCGCGGGAGATAGACGGCTTCGCCATCAGATCGCGACCACAAGCGGCCGCCCCACATACAGGAACGCCGGCTTGCGCCAGCGTTCCGAAGTACTGCGGCCTGGTGGCCGCTTAGGCGACCTCGCGGAGCTTCTGGGCCTCCGCGAGGGACTGCAGCTTCTTCAGCGACTGGTTCTCGATCTGCCGGATCCGCTCCCGGGTGACGTTGAAGGTGCGGCCGACCTCGTCCAGGGTCCGCGGGTGCTCGCCGCCGAGCCCGTAACGGAGCTCGAGCACGCGACGTTCGCGGTAGGAGAGGTTCTCTAGGGCCTCCTTCAGCGCCTCCTTGGTGAGCAGCTCGGCGGCGCGCTCGAAGGGAGACTCGGCGCGCTCATCGGCGATGAACTGGCCGAACTCCGACTCCTCCTCGTCGCCGACCGGCTTCTCGAGGGAGACCGGCGCCTGCGCCGAGCGCTTGATCGAGTCGACCTCCTCGGGCTCGATGCCGGTGACTTCGGCGATCTCCTCCGGGGTCGGCTCACGGCCCAGCTCGGTGACGAGCTTGCGCTCCGCGCGGCCGATCTTGTTGAGCTTCTCGACGACGTGGACCGGGATGCGGATGGTCCGCGCCTTGTCGGCGAGCGCGCGAGCGATCGCCTGGCGGATCCACCAGGTCGCGTAGGTCGAGAACTTGAAGCCCTTGCGGTAGTCGAACTTCTCCGCCGCACGGACCAGGCCGAGCGTGCCCTCCTGGATCAGGTCGAGGAAGGGCAGGCCCTGGTTGCGGTAGTTCTTGGCGATCGAGACGACCAGACGGAGGTTCGACTCGACCATCTTCTGCTTGGCGTCGAGGTCGCCGCGCTCGATCCGCTTGGCGAGCTCGACCTCCTCGGCCGCGGTCAGCAGCCGGACCTTCCCGATGTCCTTGAGGAAGAGCTGCAGGGAATCGGTGGTCATGTCGGGCTTCAGGTCGAGCGCCTTCTTCTTGCGCCCGCCCCGCTTGCCGTCGGAACGCTCGTTCTCGGCGGCGGCCTTCTGAGCCGGGTCGAGGTCCTCGACCAGCTCGATGCCGACCTTCTCGAGGTGCCCGTAGAGGTCCTCGACGTCGGACTCGTCGAGCTCGACCTCGGACACAGCAGTGGCGACGTCGCCAAAGGTGAGGACGCCCAGCTGCTGGCCACGGGTGACCAGCGTCTTTACTTCTTCAAGTTCTTGGATCTCGGCTACGAGCATTCGCCTACGCTCTTCCTTCCTGGCTGTCTTCCATTTTCCTGGCCGCCCGGCCTTTTACCTAATTCTGGCGGACCCTACTGATGTCGGCCGCTGACGAAAAACCTTTACTCAAATCCCCCTCCAAGGCCACAAAAACGCGGAGCGGCCCGGCCGCGTCCGCGCTTCCGATGATTCTTCACGCCTAGATCTCGCGAGTCCTCAAACGTCCGTGACCATGGTAGCCACTTCATTTTTTGAAGTCAACGCACGACCCACGCGTGGCAACGCGTCTGCCACGAGAACAACGAACGTCCGCGAAAGTTCCGGGCGCCCTTCGACTTACCCCTGCCTGGACGTTCGTTACGCATGAGCGTGGACGCAAGAGCGCCCCGAAGGCCCGACCCCGCCGCCGAGACACCGCGGTCCGAGCCCACCCATCCCGCCTGGCACATCTGGCGGCATCGCTGGCTGCAGGCGTTCTGGAATCGCGCCTACAAGGAGAACATCACCGGCCTCTCGGGAATGGTCGCCTACAACCTGATGCTCGCGGTCTTCCCCTTCGCGCTGCTCGTGCTCTTCATCTTCGGCCAGGTGGTGAACAGCAACGACATCGAGCACAGCGTGATCACCGACATCCAGAGGCTCTTCCCCAACGCCGAACAGGGCACGCTCCAGGAAGCGATCGACCGCGTCCGCGCCAGCTCGACGACGATCGGCATCGCCGCCGCCGTCGGCGGGATCTGGATCGGCGCCTCGTTCTGGGGCGCGATGGACACGGCCTTCTGCCGGATCTACCACGTCGAGTGCCGCGGCTGGGTGCAGCAGAAGCGTTGGTCGCTGGTCATGTTGCTGGCCCTGCTTCTCCTGCTGGCCGCCAGCGTGACCGTGCCCACGATCGAGAGCGCCGTGCTGACGAGTGCCAACAGCCTGCCGTTCGGCCTCGATCAGTGGGGAGCAGTCCGGACAGCGATCGTCGTGATCGGCGGCCTGGTCCTGACCTTCACGATCTCCTGCGCGATCTACTGGGCGGTGCCCAAGGGGCACATGCCCTGGCGCTCCGTCTGGCCCGGTGCGCTGTTCTTCGCGCTGGTCACCTCCGCCGGCAATTACATCTTTCCGCTCTACCTGACCAACGTCTCCGACCTGCACCGGATCGGCGGGACCATCGGCTTCATCCTGATCGCCTTGGTCTGGTTCTACGCCGTCAGCCTGGCGATGCTCGCCGGCGCCGTGATCAACTCACTGCGCCACGAGAGCGATGACACCGGCGCATTACCCATGGAGGGATGACTACCCGTACCGCTCGCCCACGACCTCGCGCAGCTTCGGCCGGTTGTGGGTCGCCTGCACCCGGCGGATGGTGCCGGACCGGGAGCGCATCACCAGCGACTCGGTGGTCGCATGGCCGTCATCGAGATACCGGACGCCGTCGAGCAGATCGCCATCGGTGACCCCTGTCGCCGCGAAGAAGACGTCGTCGCCCGAGACCAGGTCGTCGGTATCGAGCACCCGGCTGAGGTCGTAGCCGGCGTCCTCCGCGGCCTTGCGCTCGTCGTCGTCCCGAGGCCAGAGCCGGCCCAGGATGCGGCCGCCCATGCACTTGATGGCCGAGGCCGAGAGCACACCCTCCGGGGTCCCTCCCACCCCCCAGAGCAGGTCGATGCCGGTGTTGGGCATCACGGCGAACAGCGAGGCGGCGACGTCGCCGTCGGGGATGAACCGGATGCTCGCCCCGACCTCCCGCAGGGTCGTGATCGCTTCCTCGTGGCGAGGGCGGTCGAGCATGATCACGGTGACGTCGCTGGTCTCACCGCCCTTGCGCTCGGCGATCTTCCGTACCACGTCCTCCAGCGGGTCCTCGAGGCTGATGATGTCGGCGGATCGCGGGCCCGCGGCGATCTTCTCCATATAGACGCAGGGGCCTGGATCGAACATCGTGCCCCGCTCCGAGAGAGCGATCACCGCGAGGGCGGACGGCATGCCGCGCGCGGTCAGAGTCGTTCCCTCCAGCGGGTCCACCGCGATGTCGACCACCGGCGGGCTGCCGTCGCCGATCTGCTCGCCGTTGTAGAGCATGGGCGCCTCATCCTTCTCGCCCTCGCCGATCACCACGACGCCGTCCATGGGCACCGTGTCGAGCATCAGCCGCATGGCGTCGACCGCGGCGCCGTCCGCGCTCTCCTTCTGGCCGAGCCCCACCCAGCGCCCCGCCGCGAGGGCGCCTGCCTCGGTGACGCGGACGAGCTCAAGTGCCAGGTTGCGGTCCGGGTGCGAGGGATCCCGGACGTCCTGGGAGATGACGTGTTCGTCCGCTTCGTCCATGGGGTCAGAGGCTACGCAGCGAGGTCAGAATGTGGCGGGCGGCTTGCGGCGCGCGCCGCCACCGCTCTCCACGGCTCGGAAGCCGCCGGATATGAAGATGCCGATCGACGCCAATAACGCGAGCCAGTAGCCGAACGAGAGGCTCATCTCGAGTCCCTCCTGCGGCTTGTCGATCAGCCCGTTGTAGGCGATCAGGACGAAGGCGGCGAGGCCGACGATCGCGGTCAGCTCCCCGCGCGGCCAGGAGAGGGCGTGCCCGCGGACCACGATCCAGGCGAGGATGAACGGGGCGGCGGCGGCGAGGAGGAGGAGCACGCTCACCACGGGGAACGTGTCCCAGCCGCTGCAGCTGGTGTTGCCCACACCGCAGGCCCAGTTCGCCGAATCGTTGCCGCGTTGCACCACGCTCGGGTCGGTGGAGAGCGAATACCACTCGAGAAACAGGCTGATCACCAGCACCGCCGCGGCGACCATCCCGAGGATCTCCGAGCGGTCGAGTTTGGAGGTGTCCATCGCGGCGACCCTATCCGACTTCCCTGTATAGGGTCGCGGGTGTGGCTCAGCGCTGGGGATTGACCGTTCCGCTCACCGGAATCAGCCTGCCGGAGAACGAGGAGCACTTCCGGCGGGCCGAGGCAGCCGGGTACACCGACCTCTGGTCGGGCGAGACCAACGGCCCGGACGGCTTCACGCCGCTTTCCCTGGCTTCGGCCTGGACGAAGGAGGTGCGACTCGGCACCGGCGTCGTGGGAGTGATGCAGCGCGGCCGCGCGCTGCTGGCCCAGGAGGCCGCCGCGCTGGCGGATGCCTCGCGGGGGCGCTTCGCGCTCGGCATCGGCGCCTCATCGGACCGGATCATCGAGGGCTGGAACGGCATGCCGTTCGAGAAACCGCTGTCGAAGATGTCCGAGACCCTCGACTTCCTGCGGACCGCACTCGCGGGGGAGCGGGCGGATGGAGGCTTCAAGCTCGAGCGGGCGCCCGAGCTGCGCGTGCCGATCATTCTCGCGGCGCTGCGCGGCAAGATGCTCCACCTCGCCGTCGAGAAGGCGGACGGCGCGTTCACGAACTTCCTGCCGCTCGCGGGCCTTCCCAAGGTCGCCGAGCAGCTGGAAGGCGCGCCGGAGGGCTTCGAGCTGCTCTGCCGCTTCTTCTGCATCCCGGGTGAGCGGGAGCAGGTGGAGCCCCTGGCCCGCTTCATGTTCTCCTCCTACATCACGGTGCCCGTCTACGAGAACTTCTACCGCTGGCTCGGCTATGGCGAGAAGATCGACCCGATGGTCGAGGCCTGGGCCGCGAAGGACCGCCAGAAGGCGGCTGAGGAGGCGCCCTGGGACCTGATCGAGGAGATGTTCATCTTCGGCGAACCCGAGCAGATGAAGGAGCGCCTGGGGGCCTTCGTCGAGGGCGGGATCACGCTGCCGGTGATCACCCCGATCACGACCCCCGATCGCCTCGGCGAGCTGATCGACGGGCTAGCGCCCTAGCTTCGACCAGAAGCGGACGTACTCGCGCTCGTGGCCGATCCCGGCCTCGATCGCGTGCATCGCCCCGGCCGGGGCCTTGATTCGCCTGCACTCCTCCCGCAACTCCTCGTACTCCCCCAGCCTGGCCTCGTGGGCCGCGAGCTGCTGCGGAGCGAGCGTCTTCGGGTCCGCACCGAAGAACAGCTTGAGCAGGCCGGCGTCCCTCAGCTCGTAGAGCTCGCCCGTCGGCTCCGCGCGCCAGCGATCGAGGGCGTCGGAGCCGTTCTTGGTGATCCGGTAGATGCGCCTGCGCCGGCCCGACTCCTCACGAGTCTCGGAGAGCAGGCCGGCCTCGGCGAGCCGCGCGCACTCGGAGTAGAGCTGCGTGTGGGGAAGCGACCAGAACTGGCCGACGCCCGCCGCAACGGCCAGCTTCAGGTCGTACGGCGAGGCGGGCTCCATCTGCTCGATCAGTCCGAGCACCACATAAGAGGTGGGTGTGAGGCGTGTCACTGCCATTTCGCTCCAGAATACGATACAGTCCGCATCGTTCGGATTGAACTATGCAGGAGGAGACATGAGCCAGGTCGCTGACGCCACCGTCCAGACCGCCGCCGCCGATCTCACCCGCGGCTTCGATTCACTGGAGAACGAGACCCGCATCGAACGGCTGCCGCTGGAGGGACAGCTCCCCGATTGGCTCCAGGGCTCGCTGGTGAGGACCGGTCCTGCGAAGTGGGAGGTCGGCGAGCGGACGATGAACCACTGGTTCGACGGCTTCGCGATGCTCCACCGCTTCGGCATCGCCAACGGAGAGGTCTCCTACGCGAACCGCTTTCTCCAGACGAAGGCCTACCGCGCCGCGCAGGAGGAGGGCGAGATCGTCTACTCCGAGTTCGCGACCGACCCCTGCCGCTCTCTCTTCGCCCGCGTCTTCGCGATGTTCTCCCCGAAGCTCACCGACAACGCCAACGTCAACCTGGTCAAGCTGGGCGAGCGCTACATCTCGATGACCGAGACGCCGATCCCGGTCGAGTTCGACGGCGAGACCCTGGAGACTGCCGGCGTCGCCTACACGCCGCCCGGCATGCTGACGACCGCCCATCCCCACCTCGATCGCGCCAGCGGCGGGATGCTCAACTACACAGCCAAGATCGGGCCCCGGAACCGCTACCGCTTCTTCCACCTGGCCCCCGGCGAGAGGAAGCCTCGGGTGATCGGCGAGCTTTCCGTCAAGGAGCCCGCCTACATGCACTCGTTCGGCCTGACCGAGCGCTGGCTCGTCCTCGCCGAGTTCCCGCTGGTCGTCAACCCGATCAGCATTCCGCTCTCCGGCCGCCCCTACATCGAGAACTACCGCTGGAAGCCCGAGCTCGGAACCAAGTTCACCCTGATCGACCGGAAGACCGGCGAGGCGACCGGCCCGTTCGAGACAGATCCGTTCTTCTGCTTCCACCACGTCAACGCGTACGAGGAGAACGGCTCCGTCGTCGTAGACGCCTGCACGTACGAGAGCGCGCAGATCGTCGAAGACCTCTACCTCGATCGCCTGCGAGAGGGCAAGCCCGCCGACCGCGGCGACATGCGCCGCTTCACCATCGACGTCGCGTCGGGCAAGGTGACGGGCGAACAGCTCGCCGAGGGCCTCGAGCTGCCGAGGATCAACTACGGCCGCCACAACGAGCGCCCGTACCGCTACGCCTGGGGGGTCGACGCGAAGTCGGGATGGCTCGACCGGATCGTCAAGGTCGACACCGACACCCGCGAGACGATCGGGTGGAGCGAGGACGGCTGCAGCCCCGGCGAGCCCGTGTTCGTGGCCGAGCCGGACTCAGCCGACGAGGACGCCGGGGTCCTGCTCTCGGTCGTCTTCGACGCCCGGTCGGGCGGCTCGTTCATGCTCGTCCTCGACGCCAAGGACCTGAGCGAGCTCGCACGGGCCGAGACTCCCCACCACATCCCGTACGGCTTTCACGGGCAGTTCGTGCGTTAAACGGCCCGAGCGAGGGACAGCGCGTATAGGCCCTCGGAGTCCGTCCACCAGTCGGTGAGCTCGAGCCCGGCTTCGGCGTAGATCCCCTCCAGCCCGGGGCGCAGGAACTTGGTCGAGATCTCGGTGCGCATCTCCTCACCGGCGCCGAACGGGACCAGCATGTCGAGCGCCGACACGTTCACGACCTGATTCGCAGTCGACCGCAGCCGGATGTCGATCCAGAGGTTCTCCGGGTCCCAGCGGGCCACGTGCTCGAAGGAGCCGATGTCGAAGTCCGCCTCGAGCTCCCGGTTGAGGACCGAGAGGACGTTCTTGTTGAACTCCGCCGTGACGCCCTTCGAGTCGTTGTAGGCGGCTTCCAGGACGGCGGGGTCCTTGACCAGGTCGGTGCCGAGCAGGAAGCGGTCGTCGGAATCCAGGAGGTTGGCGATCCGGCGCAGGAAGCCGGCCCGCTGATGAGGGGCGAAGTTGCCGATCGTCCCGCCGAGCAGCGCGATCACGCGAGGTCCGCCGACCGGGACGCGCTCCAGGTCGAACTCGAAGTCGCATACCAGGCCACGGACGTGGATCGCCTCGTACTCGCCGGCGATCCGCTCAGCGGTATCGCGGGTGATCTCCTCGGAGATGTCAACCGGGCAGTAGGTCTCGAGGCAGCTGACGTCGTTCATCGCATCGAGGAGGACGCGGGTCTTGCGAGCGGAACCGGAGCCGAGCTCGATCAGGCTGGCGGGGCGGTTGGCGGCCTCACAGATGTCGGCGGAGCGGGTCTGGAGGATCTCCCGCTCGCAGCGCGTCGGGTAGTACTCCTCGAGCTCGGTGATCTGCTCGAAGAGCTCCGAGCCGCGCTCGTCGTAGAAGTAGCGGGGCGAGAGCTCCTTGAACGGGCTGGTCAGGCCGGCGCGGACGTCCGCGGCCATGCCCGAGAGTGGCCCACCCGGCGGGAGGTTGACCTGGACGGTGATCCGATCGGTTGTGTCGGCGGGGTTGATGGCTGCTCGGGGTATGCGGTCTCTTGCGTGGTCGTCTCGGGTTCGGATCAGTCGTTACGGGCGCAGCGAATGCCCGCGAAGATCTGGCGGCGGATCGGCAAATCCCAATTCCGGAAGCTGGTGCGGATCACGTCGCGCCGCGTCGCCCAGGCGCCGCCGCGCAGGACCTTGTAGGTGTCGCCGAAGAAGACCTCCGAGTACTCGGGATAGGGGAACGCCTCGAAGCCGGGATAGGCCGTGAAGTCGGAGCTCGTCCACTCCCACACGTCCCCGAGCATCTGCACCGCTCCGCAATCCGCGCTTCCGTCGGCGTAGGCGCCTGCGGGGGCGCAGCCGAACGAGAGCTCGTCGAGGTTCGCTCGCTCGCGGCTCGCACCGGCTGCCGCGGCCTCCCACTCCGCCTCGGTCGGTAGCCGCTTGCCGGCCCAGCGCGAGAAGGCGTCGGCCTCCTCCCAGGAGACGTGGATCACGGGCAAGCGGGGATCGACGGGCACGGTCCGGCCCATCGCGGTGCGGACCCAGCCCCCCTGGCCGTCGCGCTCCCAGTACATCGGCGGGTCGGCGCCGGTCTCCTCCATGAAGGAGATGTAGGCCTCGTTGGTCACGGGGGTCCGGTCGATCTGGAAGGAGGGGACCTCGACGCTGTGCCGAGGGCGTTCGTTGTCGTAGGCGAAGCCCTTCGGCTCGGCGCCTATCTCGATCGCGCCACCGTCGACGCGGACCATCTCCGGGCCATCCGAGACCGCCTCGGCGCCCGGCGCGCCGTCGACCTCCACCGGCTCATAGGACTCGACCATCTGCAGCAGCTGCAGCATCGTCTCGTTGTGCTGGTACTCGTGAGCGAGCAGCATCTCGTAGACGAATCCGTCGGCCAGCAGGGGATCCTGCGGGTCGAGCTCGATCTCCCCCAGCACCTCCAGCGTGCGCTCGCGGACCCCGTCCATGTAGGGGCGAACCTCGTCGGCGTTCAGGATCGGGAGCTCGCCGCGGATCTTGCGAGGCTGCTCGATCGCGTCATAGAGCTCGCCGAGATCGCCGCGGAGAGGCTCGCGCCCTCCGATCCGCTGGACGAGCCAGAGCTCTTCGAAGTTGCCGATGTGCCCGAGGTCCCAGATCAGCGGGCTGAGAATCGGGTCATAGACGCGATTGAGCTGCTCGTGAGTGAGCGGCTCGACCAGTTTCAGCGTGTGCCGGCGAGCCTCGTCCAAGCGCGCGGCCAACTCGGGCTTGCGATCGGAAGCGGGACGAGAATCACCCTCCGTGCTGGGTGGGGCGACCTCCGCGATCGACCAAGACTACCGAGGCGACCTCCTCGGCCGGCGGACGTCTACAGTCGCCGCCATGGGTGGGAGAGGGCGAATCGGGGTGACGATGATCGTCGCGCTGTTCGCGGCCGCGATCGTCACGCCGCCGGTCGCGACCTCGGCGGGCCCGGCGGCCCATGGCCGGAAGTGCAAGGAGAAGCAAGGCGCGCGCGGAAAGCGGAGCTGCCGGCCTCGGGCGAGGATCTCGATCTCACCTCCCTTCCATGACTTCGGGACCATCGGCCGGATCGACAGCCCTCCCACCGACTTCGTGATCACCAACGTCGGCCGCCGCGCGAGCGGGATTCCCGCGGCATCGATCAGCGGCACGGGCGCGCGCTACTTCCAGATCGAGGCGACGACCTGCTCATCCCGGCTCACAGCCAGAGCGAGTTGCACCCTGACCGTGCAGAACGTCCACAACGACGGGGCCACCGGATGGGCCCAGCTCACCGTCAGCGCGGCTCCCGGCGGCACCGCATCCGTGCCGCTGATCGTGAATCTCTTCTAGGCCCGGCTCGCATATGCTCCCGCGCCGATGAAGATCGAGGGAGCAAGCGCGCTGGTCGCCGGCGGGGCATCGGGCCTCGGCGCCGCCACCGTCCGCGCCCTCCACGAGCGTGGCGCGTCCGTGGTGATCGCCGACCTGAACGCCGAGAAGGGCGAGGCGCTCGCGACCGAGCTCGGGGAGAACGCCGCCTTCGTCGAGGTGAACGTCATGGAGCCCGAGCCGGTGCAGGCTGCGGTGGATGCAGCCGCCGACGCTCCGGGCGGCCTTCGCATCTCGGTCTGCTGCGCAGGCATCGGCTGGGCCCAGCGAACGGCCTCCAAGCAGGGCCCCCACGACCTCGAGATCTTCCACAACGTCATCAAGGTCAACCTGATCGGGACCTTCAACGTGCTGCGGCTGGCCTGCGCCGCCATGTCTCAGAACGAGCCCGACGATGAGGGCGAGCGCGGCGTCTGCATCAACACCGCGTCGATCGCCGCCTGGGACGGCCAGATCGGGCAGGTTGCCTACGCGGCGTCCAAGGGCGGCGTCGTCGGACTGACCCTGCCCGCCGCCCGGGACATGGCCGGTCGCGGGATCCGCGTCAACACCATCGCCCCGGGCCTGTTCGACACGCCGCTGCTGGCTGCCCTCCCCGAGGAGAAGCGCCAGGCGCTCGGCGAAGGGATCCCGTTCCCGTCGCGCCTCGGCCGTCCGGAGGAGTACGGCCACCTCGCCTGCGAGATCGTCACCAACACGATGCTGAACGGGGAGGCGATCCGCCTGGACGGCGCGCTCCGCCTGCCCCCTCGCTGACCCGGCGGTTGGGCTAGGCGGAGGAGCTGGTGTCCGCTGCCCGCGCGACCCGCGCGTCCCGAACCCGGAAGTACCCCCAGGTCGTCAACGCGACCAGCATGAGCGTCGAGAAGAGGAGGACGAACCAGAAGATGTGATGACCGCCTTCCTCGCTGTAGGTGCTGAGGGCCGGATGGAGGATCACGACCGAGAACCAGACCATCGCCCCTCCCCACATCGCGGCCCAGAGCCCCTTGTGCCAGCTGAACAGGTCGTTGCCGTCGAGGAATTTCATCGGTATCAGGCCGAACGCCACCGACTCGAGACCCGAGACGAAGGTGATCGCGAGAGCGGAGTCGAGGATCAGGGTCAGGTTGCTGGCGCCCTCCTTGGAGGCGGCGTGCTCAACCGGGATCCAGGCGAACCAGGCCCCGAGGCCCAGGACCATCAACAGGCCATAGGTGACCGCCACGCGGATACCGGCGGTCCGGACGCTGAGCTTCTTCGCCGGCTCGTACTCGGCCACGGTGCCGAGTACGACCCCTGGAATGAAGTGAGCGAGCCGAGCCATCACGACGAGGAAGGCAGCGAGGAAGATGAACGGCGGATAGAGCCTCCACTCTCCCTGGCTTCCGGGCTCGAGGCGGTGAATCACGAGCCGCCAGCTGGCGAAGAAGACCACCGAGACGAGCGCGAACCCGAGCATCATGCCGATCAGGTACTGAGGGGCTCCGTCCTCGGTCGGGAACCCCGGTTCGATGAACGAGAAGAGCACCGCGCTGGCGACGACGCCGAGGGTCAGCGTGAACGCGGGGTGTCCCCGGAAGGGAATCCACCCGAATAGGAAGAGCATCAGTGCGCGCGGCTTGTTCATCAGGCGTGAGAACGCAGCGTGGTTCTTCTCGGTCGCCTTGTTGAAGATCGTCACCGGCAGATAGAGCAGGGCAGCGAGCAGCAGGGCGATGAGGCCGCCCTCGCCGAGGTTCTTGGCCGACAGGTCCAGCTTCGTGGGTGAGAGCAGCCGGTCCGCGAAGGTGGAGCGATTCGGGTTCCCGCTGGGAGCGGCGCTCGCGACCGGCGCCGGAGCAGTCACCGTCCTCTGGGGCTGCGTACCGCTCGCCTTGTGGTGATGGACCGGCGCTGTGGCCGGGTTCCTGTGGGGCTTGACTAGAACGCTGCCGGGCGGTGCTGAAATGTCCCTCTGCACCCGTGGAGCGTGACCGCTGGTGGAAATCCCGGCCACCTGGCTCACGCCATTCACGGTCGAGGGCGGTGACGAGGTGGCGGCGATCTGGCCGGGAGAGGTATCCGGAGGTGGGGGGTCATGCGGCGGCGGCGGGGGGTTGTCCGGCGGCGGCGGGTCGTGCGGGGGCGGCGGGTCGTGCGGGGGCGGCGGGTCGTGCGGGGGCGGCGGGTCGTGGTGAGGTGGCGGACCATCGTCGTCGCCCCAACCGTGGCCGTGGTCATCGCCCCACGATCCGTGGTCACCCCCGCTGGAATCGTGGTGGTCGTTGCCGTCACCCGGATGTACTCCGTCGCCATGCGACGGGGACTGCGAAGTCGGATTTGCCTGAACCCGGTCTCCGAAGACGATCAGGGAGAGGAGGGTGGCGGCCAAGCAGGCAGCCAGCAACAGAGCCAAATGCGCAAGCGCTTGGCCACCGCTCCCCCTAGAGCGGGTCGAAGGCATCGCGGCATTCTCCCTGGATACGAACGAATGTCCATCGCGAAAATCGGGGTGATCACGCCTGATTTTCGACCGGTGGTCCAGCGGGGAACCTGCTGCCCTGGACCGCCAGTACGGCTCAGTTCGTCCCGTCGTACTCGGGATCGAAGTAGACGCGCTTGCGCCAGGGCGGGCTGATCGAGAACGAATAGGCGTCCCGGCCGGCAATGGACTCGATCGGGATCAGCCGGAGAGTCCCACGCGGCGTGCTCCTCGCCCCCGGCCCGAACAGCGAGCTCCGCAGCCGATAGGCGAGGAGTTCCTCTCGGTGTCGCTCCTCCTGCGGCCCGAGCGGGCCCCGGATCGGTTTGGCGCCGATGGCCAGCCTCTCGGTGGCGAGCAGCCCGGCGAGCTCGCGGCCGAGCGATCCCTCGGTCGCGTGGCCGGCGTGGCTGCCGCCCGAGACGTAGAGCGTGCCCTCCGAAGGCGTCCAGCCTCTCTCGCCCCGGAGCCGGAGCGACTCGGCGGCGTCCCGGACCGCTGTCGCACCGGGAATCTTCCCGGCGGCGTCCGAGGCCCAGTCGACCGCCGGAGCATCCGCGCCGTTGTAGCCGTTGTGGGAGCTGGCGCGCGCCGAGATCGCGCCGCCCGGATCGATCTTGACCTGGTAGGCCTCCCAATCGTCGCGGTGGTACCCGGCGGACCCGTAGATCGCCTGGGAGGTGGCCGAGTCCCCGTAGTACTCCCAGTACTGGATGTAGACGCGACCGGCTCGCTCGCCGGAGCAATCGAAGCCCCTCTCCACGGCTCGGCCCGGGTCGCGGCAATCGATCACGTGGGTGAACAGGGAGACCGGCAGGCCCGCGTTCGTCCGCGTGACGCGCCCGGAACCCGGCCCGTCGGAGCAACGGGGAGAGCGGCAGTCCCGGAAGTCGACCGGCAGCGCGGTCATGCCGCGCTCGTAGACGATCCGCGGCGCGTCATCGCGCACCTCACCCGCCAGGTCGCGATAGGCAAGCGCGAGCTGCGGGTCGCTGCGGCAGCCGTAGCTCAGCTTGACGGCGCAGATGATCCGCTCGCCGACCTCATATGCGAGCGCCATCCCCGGAAACCGCAGCCCGACGAGCCAGCCGAGCGCTCCCAGCGACACGGAGACGAGGGCGATCAGGGCGATCCACTCGACGGTTCCCTGTCCTGATCTGGCTCGGGCACACGCGAATCAAGCTAGGCGGCGAGGTGTGCTCTGAGGCGCGCAATTCGTGGTGGTAGGGTCGCGCCGTGAACGACGGACTGCCTACAGCGGCGAAGAAGGAGCGAGGTGCCCGCTTCTACATCACGATCGTGGCGCTGGTCCTGGCGGCCATCTTCATCCTCCAGAACACGCAGAAGGTCGAGGTGAAGTTCTTCTTCTCGACCTCCAACCTCCCGCTGATCTTCGCGCTGCTGCTCGCGGCGGTCCTCGGCTTCGTGATCGGCCTGGCGCTGCCGCGCTTCCGCCGCCCGAAGGACTGAGCTAGAGCTCCTCGACCTGCGCTGCTATATCCGCGGCGGCGCCCTTGGCGTCGCTGAACAGCATCGACGTCTTGTCCTCGTAGAAGAGGTCGTTGTCGATTCCGGCGAAGCCCGGGCTCAGGCTTCGCTTGATCACGATCACCTCGCGGGCCTGGTCGACCTCGATGATCGGCATGCCGGCGATCGGCGAGTTGGGATCGTCTTTCGCGGCCGGGTTGGTGACGTCGTTGGCGCCGATCACCACCGCCACATCGGTCTGCGGCATCTCGGCGTTGGCCTCGTCCATCTCCTCGAGCTGCTCGTAGGGCACATCCGCCTCGGCGAGCAGGACGTTCATGTGCCCGGGCATCCGCCCGGCCACCGGATGGATCGCGTAGCTCACCCTCACCCCCCGCTTCTCGAGCTCGTTGGCCAGTTCCTTGACGGCGTGCTGGGCCTGCGCCACAGCCATGCCGTACCCGGGAACGAAGACGACCGAATCGGCGTAACCGAGCTTGATCGCGGCGTCCTCGGCCCCGATCGAGTGGACCGGGCGCTCCTCCCTCTCTCCACCGGCTGTGGTCGTCGCCCCGAAGCCGGAGAACAGCAGATTGCCGATCGAGCGGTTCATCGCCCGGCTCATCTCGAGAGTCAGGATCGTTCCCGAGGAACCGACCAGGGTGCCGGCGACGATCAGGACGACGTTGTCGAGTGCGAACCCGGCGGCGGCGGCCGCCAGCCCGGTGAATGCGTTCAGGAGCGAGATGACCACGGGCATGTCCGCGCCACCGATCGGCAGGACGAAGAGGTTGCCCAGGATGGCCGCGCCGATCAGCACGCCGATGTAGAGGCCCTGCGACGGGGAATCGTGGTCGATGCCGAGGACGATGCAACCGGCCAGGATCGCCGCGAGGAGCAGCCCGTTGAAGATGTGCTGGCCGGGGAACTGAACGGGCCGGCTGGGGATGATGCCCTGCAGCTTGCCGAAGGCGATGTTCGATCCGAAGAAGGAGACCGAGCCGATCACGGTCGAAAAGAGGATCGGGACGAAGGTGTCGAGGGGGATGCTCGTGGAGACGGAGGTAACGTGGCGGAACTCCGACCACGAGATCAGCGCCGCGGCGCCGCCGCCGACGCCGTTGTAGAGCGCCACCATCTGAGGCATGTCGGTCATCTGAACGCGGTAGGAGGCGAAGACGCCGACCCCGGTCCCGATCAGGATCCCGAGCAGGATCAGACCGCCGTTCCCGATCACGTCCAGGGAGAGCGTGATCGCGATCGCGATCACCATCCCGCCGGCGGCGATCAGGTTGCCGCGGCGGGCGGTGCGCGGGTGCGTGCCCTGCCGGATACCGAAGATGAAGAGCGAGAAGGCGACGATGTAGCAGGCGGTGACGAAGTCGCTGTTCTCCGTCAGCGCCAGAGGCGGAGCTGGGATCACTGACCGGCCTCCCCCGGGGTCACCGTCTCCTCTTTCTCCTCCGCCTTCGGCTTGCGCTCGCGGCCGCGGAACATACCGAGCATCCGGTCCGTCACCAGGAACCCGCCGACGATGTTGATCGTGCCGAAGGCGATCGCGATCACGCCGATCACCTTCTCCAGGGTGTCGTCGGCCGAGCCGATGACGATCAGGCCGCCGAGCATGACGATGCCGTGGATCGCATTGGTCTGCGACATCAGCGGGGTGTGCAGGGTCGTCGGGACCTTCGAGATGACCTCGAAGCCGACGAACGCTGCCAGGACGAAGATCGTGATCTCGGTCATCAGGCTCATGCGCTCGCTGCCTCCTTGGCTCTTTCGTTGACGATCTCGCCGTCCTTGGTGAGCAGGGAGCCGGCGATGACCTCGTCCTCGGTGTCCACCTTCAGATCGCCCTCCTCGGTGATCAGAAGCTCGACCAGGTTCTGCAGGTTCTTGGCGTAGAGCGCGGAGGCGTTGCCGGCCATCTGGCTCGGCAGGTTCGCCGGCCCGATGATCTTCACGCCGTCGACGTCGACGATCTCGCCGGGCTTGGAGCCCTCGACGTTGCCGCCGGTCTCGGCGGCGAGGTCGACGAGCACGGATCCGGGCTGCATGCTCTTGACCGCCTCGGCGGTGATCAGGCGAGGCGCGGGCCGGCCGGGGATCTGCGCGGTGGTGATGATCACGTCCTGGCGCTTGGCGGCCTCGCCGAGTTCCTGCCGGAGCATCTCGTTCTCCTCCTCCGTGAGCGGGCGCGCGTAGCCGCCCTCGCCCTCCGCGTCCTTGACGGCCTCGACCTCGAGGAAGCGGCCGCCGAGGGACTGCACCTGCTCCTTGACGACCGAGCGAACGTCGAAGCCGGTGACGATTCCCCCCAACCGCTTGGCGGTGGCGATGGCCTGCAGGCCGGCGACACCCGCTCCGAGGACCAGGACCTTGGCGGGTGGCACCGTCCCGGCCGCGGTGGTCATCATCGGGAAGAGCTTGCCGGACTCGCGAGCCGCGATCAGCACCGACATGTAGCCGCCGAGGTTCGCCTGGGAGGAGAGGGCGTCCATAGACTGGGCGCGCGTGATCCGCGGGATCGCCTCCATCGCGAGGCTCGTTACTCCGGCCCCGGCGAGCGATTTGGCGAGCGCCGGATTGGTGAGCGGCTCGAGGAAGCCGATCAGGATCTGTCCCTGCTTCAGGCGCCCGACCTCCTCGTCGGTCGGCGGCCTGACCTTGAGCACGATGTCGGCAGCCCAGACGTCATCGCCGACCTTGGCGCCGGCGTCCGTGTATTCGGCGTCGGGGTGCGAGGCGCCCTCGCCCGCTCCGGCCTCGACCGCCACCTCGATCTCCTTGGCGGTCAGCGCCTTGACCACGTCGGGGACCAGCGCCACCCGGCGCTCTCCCTCAGCGGTCTCCTTTGGGACTCCTATCTTCATGGACGATTCACGCCCCCCGGGCGGGCATTGGTCGCGGCAATCTAGTCGGTTTCGCCCTCAGACCACTCCGGCAACTGGGCCGCCTGGAGGGCCTGGTCCTCGGTCAGAAAGAGCTGGACTCGCGTGATCAGGCCATCCCGGACCCGGTACAGGTAGGCGCGCTCATCATGGACCTCGACACCGCTGGTGCGGCCGCTGCCTCCGTAGGTGGCCTTCATGAAGAGCAGACCGCCGCCCAGATCACGCAGTTCGAGTACGTCGAAGCTGTAGTCGCTCCCGAAGGCCTGAAACCAGTCCCCGAACCATCCGCCCACCGCCTCCTTGCCCTCGAACCTGCCGGTATTGAGGAACCCGTCCTCGACCACGAGCACGACGTCGTCGTCGTATAGGGACATCGCGCGCTCGAAATCACGCGCGTTCGTGGCGGCGAACTGATCCCGAACGACGTCAACCGGGTCCTGCGGCACGCCCGTGAGGTTAGGCGGGAGCGCGGGTGCCCACCAGGCCGGCGAGCTTCTCGAGGCAGCGGACGTTCTCCTCGTGATTCCCGTGCATCGGCGAGACGATCATCCGGTCGACGCCGGCTTCGGCGAAGCGCTTGACGCGCTCGGCCACCTCGTCCTCGGTGCCGATCATCGCGGTGGCGTCGACCAGCTCGTCGGGGATCGCGGCGTACGCCTCCTCGCGCTTGCCGTCGAGGTAGAGCGACTGGACCTCGTCGGCGACCTCGGCGAAGCCGAAGCGACGGGTGAGGTCGGCGTAGAAGTTCGTCTTCTTCGAGCCCATGCCGCCCAGGTAGAGCAACAGGCCGGCCTTGACCAGGCCGCGGGCGGCGTCGAGGTCGCCGTCGATCGCGACCTGCACAGACGGCGAGACCGCGAAGTCCTCGCGCGTCCGGCCGCTCTTCGCGAGGCCGGCCTCGATGTGCTCGCCCCAGGCGTCCTGCCACTTGTCGACCGAGAAGAAGATGGGGATCCAGCCGTCCGCGATCTCGGCCGCCAGCTCGACCGACTTGCGGCCGATCGCGCCGAGGTAGACGGGGATCTCGTTGCGCAGCGGATGGACGTTCAGCTTCAGGGCCTTGCCCTGGCCGGTCACGCCCTCGCCCTCGGTCAGCGGAAGCTTGAAGTGCTTGCCTTCATATTCCAGGCGTCCCTCGCGGGCGACGATCTGCTTGACGATCTCGACGTACTCCCGGGTGCGCCCCCAGGGCTTCTCGTAGGGCACGCCGTACCAGCCCTCCGAGACCTGAGGTCCCGAGGGCCCGAATCCGAAGATGAAGCGGCCGTTCGAGAGGGCGTCGATGGTGACGCCCGCCATCGCGGCCGCGGCGGGCTGGCGAGCCGGCACCTGGAGGATCGCGGCCCCGAGCTGGATGGTCTCGGTCTTGGCCGCGAGATAGGCGAGCACGCTGACCGCGTCCGAGCCGTATGACTCGGCCGCCCAGACCGAGTCGAAGCCGGCGCGCTCGGCGGCGAGCACGATCTCGGTGGCATCGTCTCCCTGCGGGCCGATTCCCCAGTAGCCGAGGTTGAGTCCAAGCTCCAAACCCATGTGGCTGAACCCTACGCGACGCGCAACGGGCGCGCTTTCAGCCGATTTCTCGTGTTTTCTGGGGTGAAGTTCAGGGGGCCGATGGCCGAGGAGAAAGGGCATGACGCCCGAGCAGATGGAATACCGCGCCCAGCAGGCAGAGAACCTGCTCGAGCGCTACATGGAGCTCGAGCGCGAGCGGGAGAGCGCCGGCCTCTATGAGGAGGCTCTGGAGGCACACCGCCTGCGCCTCGAGCAGGAGGCCTCCGTCACGTACTGGCGCGAGCGCCTCTCCGACGCGGTGTAGCCGGCGTCTTAGGTATCGATGGGGATGACGATGACCGGCGCCTGCTGTGTGCTTGCGCCGAAGGTGGCAATGATGTTGGCATTGCCGACCGCTGAGGTGTTGACGGTGAAGGGGGCGCTCAGTTGCCCTGCCGGCACGAGCACGGTTGGCTGACTTGGAGCGGCCACGCCGGCCTGGTCGGAGGAGAGGTCGACCAGCGCCCCGCCCGGCCCGGGTTCGCAGTCCATGGTCACTGTGCCGTTCGATTGGGTACCGACGGGGATGGTGCTGGGCTGCACCGTGACGCCCGTGACCGTCGGCACGGTGCTCGATCCATTGACTGAGGCGGTATCCGCCGTATGGGACGAGCCGAGGGTCGCGGTCACCGTTACGAGCGGATTCGCGTTGCCGGCGGTCAGCCCGAAGTAGCCGGTCCTCGATCCGGCCGGGACGGTGGCGGATCCAGGCGAGACGTCGAGGGCGGCGGGATCGTCGCTCGAGAGGCTGACGACGGTGTCAACGGGAACGGTGACGTCCAGGGTGACTCGGCTGCCCGAGTAGCTCCCGGCCGTGAAGCACTGTCTCGCCAGTGAGAGGGACTGGACGCTGGGGGTGGAAACCACATCAAGGTGCGCGGTGGCGTTGCTGGCGCCGATTGCGGCCGTAACGGTGACATTGACGTTTGATCCCGCCGTGGTGCCAACGGAGAAGTTCGCGGTGGTCTGTCCGCCTGCGACGACGACACTGCCCGGGACCGTCACGCGACTCGGATCGCTGCTCTGCAGGGTGACGGCCTGGCCGGCGCTCGGCGCGGCGTCGCTGATCGTGACAAGGCCCGTGGTCCCGGTTCCGGCCAGGACCGGACTGACGGCGAGATTGACGCCGCTGACCCCGGCGCCAGGTGCGCTGCTCGGATGCGTCGGCTGGCCTGGCAGGGTGGCGCCGCTCTGGCTGCCCCGCTTGCACTTCTTCTTCTTCGCGCTCTGCGCGCTCTTCTTCTTCCCCTTCTTGCACTTGCTCGCGTGCGCGACCGGGCTCGCGGTCGAGCTCGCCGGCAGGGCGAGCGTCCCTCCGACAAGTGCCGCCATCAGGGCGGCCAGGGTGATTCTCCTGAGCAAGATCGACACGTAGGTTGAGTCGGCTCCCCCGCCCTGCAATCAACCCCAAATTGACGCTCTGGACAGAAGTTCCTGTCGTCGATATTGGGGAGATTTGTGCCTACCTTGCGAAATGCTTGCGCTAGGATGAGTGAGATGAACCCGGTCCTCACGCCCACGCTGCTCGATCCCGTAGCCGAGACACTGGAGCTCTCGGAGACCGAATTGGGCCGGCTGTTCGGCGTCAGCAGGCAGGCGGTGGGCCAGTGGCGCGAGCGCGGCGTGCCCTCGAACCGGATGGCGAAGCTGGCGACCGTCGCCGCGATCTGTGACCTGCTCCGCCACCGGCTGAAGCCCGAGCGGATCCCGGGGATCGCGCGACGGCCGGCGAGCGCCTATGGCGGGCTGTCCATGCTCGAGATGATCGAGCGCGACCGCCAGGACGAGCTGCAGGCCGAGATCCGGCGGTCGTTCGACTGGGGCGCGACGGTCTAGTTTGAGGACGATCCGGCGGGGCGGGCCGTACCTGCGGGTCGCGGACCCGGATTGGGAGGACCCGCTCGACGGCCGCCACGCCGCCGAGCGCGGCGGCCGCTGGAATCCGCCCGAGTCCTTCCCGGTCGTCTATCTCTGCCGGAGCGTCACCGTGGCTCGCGCCAACGTCTACCGCCGCCTGGAGCGCCAGCCCTACGGACCCGAGGACCTGCGACCCGGCGCGGGCCCGATCCTCGTTCGCACCACTGTCCCCGAGGACCGCTATCTGAACGTCGTCACCGATGCGGGCTGCCGCGACGCCGGGCTGCCGGCGACCTACCCGCGCGACAGCAGGCGCCGGATCGTGCCCCACAGCCGCTGCCAGCCGATCGGCCTGCGGGCGCAGGAGGCCGGGATGCCGGGCGTCGCCGCCCGCAGCGCGGTCGCCGATGGCGAGGAGCTCGCCTACTTCGGCGGGCGCAAGTTGCGACGGGGCGCGGTGCGCTCATTCGAGCAGTGGTTCTGGATGTAGGCGGCGGGAGGGTTCACACCTGGCCGCTGGTATCAATGACTGGGTGAACGACCAGCGCCATCCAGGCGGTCTCTCCAGTCAGGAGGCTGCCAAGCGGCTCAGTCAGCTCGGGCCGGTCGAGGACCGGTCGAGCCGCTCGGTCGCGAGCATCGTCGCGGGCAACGTCTTCACCCTCTTCAACCTGATCATCGGCGTCTTCTTCGTGATCATGCTCGCGCTCGGGCTCTTCGCCGACGCCCTCTTCGGCTTCATCGCGGTGATCAACAGCTACATCGGGATCCGCCAGGAGCTCAAGGCCAAGGAGACGCTCGAGAACCTCGCGCTGCTCGTCGCGCCGAAGGCGAAGGTGGTCCGCGACGGCGAGCTGGTGGAGCTGCGAGCCGAGGAGGTCGTCCCGGGCGACTGGATCCGCGTGGAGCCGGGCGACCAGCTGGTCGCCGACGGCGAGGTGACCGAGAGCCGCGGGCTCACCGTGGACGAGTCCGTGCTCACCGGCGAGGCCGACGGGGTGCGCAAGCGGGTCGGGCAGCCGGCGCTGTCGGGGGCGTTCTGCATCAACGGGTCGGGCTACTACGAGGTCACGGCGGTGCGCGAGGACAGCTACGCCGAGAAGGTCGCCGGGGAGGCTCGGACCTTCCGGCATCCGCCGTCACCGCTCCAGGACGAGGTGAACCTGGTGCTGAAGGCGAGCACCTGGCTGATGATCCCGCTCGCCGTCATCCTGATCTTCGCTCTGCAGGCGCGGAGCACGCCGCTCCACGAGGCCGCGCAGACCGCCACGGCCGGGCTCATCACGCTGATCCCCGAGGGCCTCGTCCTGCTGATGAGCGTGACGCTCGCCGTCGCGGCCGTGCGGCTCGCCAAGCTGGACACGCTCGTCCAGCAGATGAGCGCCACCGAGGCGCTGGCCGCGGTCGACACGATCTGCGTAGACAAGACCGGGACGCTGACCAGCGGCGAGCTGGAGCTGGTCTCGGTCGACGTCTCCGACCCGTCCGAGGTGAGCGGAGCGCAGGGGGCGCTGGCCCGCTTCGCGGCGAGCTCGGGGGAGCGGAACCGGACGCTCGAGGCGATCGCGGTGAACTACCCGGCGACGGGAGAGCGGGTCCGGGCGGAGGTGCCCTTCTCCTCGGAGTGGAAGTGGAGCGGGCTGAGCTTCGGGCGCGGCGAGACCTACGTGCTCGGCGCGCCTGACGTCCTGATGGCGCGGGGATCGCTCGCCCTTCCGGTGCCGCTGCAACGCAGCCTCGAGGCGAACACGAAGGCGGGGCGCCGGGTCGTCGCGTTCGGCCGAGCCTCCGGCGGGCTGCCGGACAACCCCTACTCGGACCCGCCGCCGGCGGTGACTCCCCTCGCTCTCATCGTGCTCGAGGAGACCCTGCGCCCCGACGCTCGGGAGACAATTCGCTACATGCGCGAGCGCGAGATAGATCTGAAGCTGATCTCGGGCGACGCGCCGCAGACGGTCACCGCGGTCGCCTCCGCCGTGGGCATCCCCGCCGGCGCGGGCGTCGTCACCGGCGACGATCTCCCCGAGGACCACGGCTCCCTCGCCCGAATCGCGGAGGAGAACACCATCTTCTGCCGGATCCGGCCGGAGCAGAAGAAGGCGCTGGTCTCGGCACTGGCCGAGCAGGGGCGCTTCGTCGCGATGATCGGTGACGGCGTCAACGACGTGCCCGCGCTGAAGCAGGCGAGAATGGCCGTGGCGATGGGATCCGGGAGCCAGATCACGAAGGGGATCGCCGACATCGTCCTGCTCAAGGACCAGTTCTCGCGGCTGCCGAGGGCGGTTTCCGAGGGGCGGCGGATCGCCCGGAACATCCATCGCCTCGCCCGCCTCTATGTGACCAAGACGGTCTACGCCGCGGCGCTGATCGTGCTTGTCGCGATTCCCGGCTGGGCCTTCCCGTTCCTCCCCCGCCAGCTCACCGTCGCCGCCTTCCTGACGATTGGGATCCCCTCATTCGTGCTCGCCCTCGCCCCCAGCGACGGCCCCTTATATAGAGGGCGGCTTCTGCGCGCCCTGGCCGCCTTCGCCGTGCCTGCCGGGCTGGCGATCGCCGCGGCGTCCCTGGCGAGCTTCTTCCTGGTGGACACCGTCTTCGGCGGATCGCTGGAGGCCGGGCGGACGGCCGCGACCACGACCCTGGTGGTCCTCGGCCTCTGCTTCATCCTGCTGCTCGAGCGCGGGCCGGGGCGCGAGCACATCGCGATCCAGAGCTACATGCTCGCCCTGGTCGCCGCCCTCGGTGCCCTCTACGCGCTGATCCTGGCCGTGCAGCCGATCCGCGACTTCTTCGACCTGACCAGGATGGGCGGCGGACAGCTCTTCCTGGCGCTGCTCTCTGCGGCTGCCGGACTGGTGCTCGCCAGCGTCGTCTGGCGGATTCCGATGATCGAGCAGCTCGAGGACCGCCCGCCCGGTGAGGCCCCGACCGGACCGGTGACCGAGCCGCTCACAGTGCCGCCGACGCCAACCCCGGCATCGGGGCGGTCGTGATGGCATCCGGAACCTCCGTCCACGTTGCCCGGCGCACCAAGATCGTCGCGACCGTCGGGCCGGCGAGCAGCTCGCCCGAGGTCCTTCGGGAGCTGTTCGACGCCGGGGTCGACGTATTCCGGCTGAACTTCGCTCACGGGACCCCCGAGGAGCAGGCCGAGAACGTCAGGCGGATCCGCGCCGTGAGCGAGGAGGTCGGGCGCGAGGTCGGGATCATGGGCGACCTACCCGGCCCCAAGCTGCGGCTCGGCGACGTCGAGGGAGATGTCGCGGTCCTCCACTCCGGATCGAATGTGGTGCTGAAGGGCGAGACCAACGGGACGCCCGGCAACGCGGAGATGCTCACCGTCCAGTGGGACGGCTTCTCGAAGGCCGTGCACAACGGCGACCCTGTCTTCCTCGCCGACGGCCGAGTCCGGCTGAAGGTCGTCTCGGTTGACGGCGACGCCGTGACCTGCGAGGTCGAGGCGGGGGGCGCGATCAGCTCCCACCAGGGAGTGAACCTGCCCGGCGCCGATCACGACCTCCCCGAGACCGGGGCGTCGGATCAGCCCTGGATCGACTTCGCCGTCGAGAACGGGGTCGACCTGCTGGCCGTCTCCTTCGTGCGCCGGCCGTCCGACCTCGAGAAGGTCGAGGCGCGCCTGCGCGAGCGCGATTCGGACATACCCCTGATCGCCAAGATCGAAAAGCCGCAGGCGGCCGAGCGGGCGGGCGAGATCATCGAGTCGGCAGGCAGCGGGATCATGATCGCTCGCGGCGATCTCGGTGTGGAGCTGCCGATCGAGGAGGTCCCCGGCGCACAAAAGCGGCTGATCGCCCTGGCCGGACGGGCATCGAAGCCGGCCATCACCGCGACCCAGATGCTGGCGACCATGGTGCGCGCCTCCCGCCCGACGCGGGCCGAGGTCACCGACGTCGCGAACGCGATCTACGACGGAACCGACGCGGTGATGCTCTCGGAGGAAACCGCGATCGGCGACCATCCCGTCGAGGCGGTGCGGGTGATGGACCGGATCGCGCGCGTCACCGAGCCGCGCCTTCAGTTCGGGGAGATGGTCTTCACCCGAGTGGAGGAGAAGGAACACGACATCGCCGAGACCGTCGCACAGGTCGCCGTGGCGGCCTGCTACCGGCTCGGCCTCAAGGCGATCGTCTGCCCCACCAACTCGGGTCGGACAGCCCGGCTGATCTCGGCCCATCGCCCGCGGGTGCCCGTGCTGGCGGTCTCGCCTCGTCTGGCAACCGTGCGCCGGATGAACCTCCTCTTCGGGATCAGCTCCACCCAGGCCGATGACTGGACCTCGATCCGCAAGCTGCTCGACGACTGTGCCGACCTCGCCCGCCAGCGAGGCATCGCCGAATCAGGCGACCTGGTGGCGATCACGGCTGGGCTGCCTGCGCAGGAGGTCGGGACCAACCTTTTTGAAATTCACCGAGTTCCGTAGGGCGAGTCAGCCCACGGCGTCGCGCGCCTCTGCGGTGTCACCGAAGAACTCCGCGCCCATGAGCTTTCCGTCGCTCACCTTGTAGAGCCACACCGAGCGGCCGCCGAGCTCGTTGCCCGACTTCGTCTTCCCGGTGCCGTCGACGATCACGACGACGGTTTCACCGTCGTCGGCCTCGAGGAACGCGGTGGGATTCGGGTCGACGGACTCGAAATTCGACAGGAACTTCTGGATCATCTCCTTGAACCCTTCGGGGCCTTTGTAGGTACCACCCCAGGGCAGGGTCTCGGGAAGCCTGATCTCGGCGTTCTCGTCCGTCGTCGAGACAGCCGCGTCCAAGTCGCCCTTGGCGAAGTCATCCCAACGGTCCTTGACGGCATCTGCGTTTTCACCCATCTCAATCTCCTCCTCTGCTGCTGTGCCTTGCAACCGACCCTACGCCCACCCGGTGGGGCCTGCAAGGGCAGGAGGGCGGCCCAAGGAGCACGCCAAGCGGCTCAAGCCGGAGATGGTCGAGCAGCCGGGTTAGTCGCCGGGCGGGTAATCCCCCGGCGCCGGGCGCTCGGCTCGCGGATCGCGGCCGGGAAGCACGAACTGGGTGACGATCAGGTTCGCCACCGGCTTCTCCCCCTTGCGGATCCTCGCCTCGATCACCGCAGTGCTGCGCCCCACGTGCAGCGGCCGCGCCTCGCAGATCAGCTCGTCGCCGAGCACCGCGGCGGAGAAGACGTTCAGCTTCAGCTCGATCGTGGTGAAGTCGTGATTGGGTGGCAGCGCGCGAAAGGTGGCCCAGGCAGCGACCGAATCGCCGAACGCGGTCCAGACGCCTCCGTGGACGAAGCCGCCCGGGTGGAGATGGCGCTTGTCGATCACCATGCGCCCGGTCGAAACCTCGTCGTCGATCTCGAGCGGCTCGATCGCCATGTCGCCTGGGAACGTGCCCGGCAGCCAGGTCCTGATGTTCTCGGGGGTGATATCGGGGTTCACGGGCGGGCCACCCTACCCAAGCCCGACGTCGCCGAAGGGCTCGTCCCGCTCGCGGACGGCCTCCTTGAAGCCCTTCTCGGCGGCGAGCTGCTGCCACGCGAACCCCTCCGGCGTGTGGCGGGCGATCCCGTCGAAGAAGACGCCCAGCGCCTGGGTGGCCTGTAGGCCCTGGGCGTAGAGCGCCTGATTGATGAGCAGCTTGTGCATGACGAGCTGATTGATCGGGATGCGCCCAATGCGCTCGAGCAGGGACTCGAAGCGCTCGTCGAGCTCCGCGGCGGGCGCTACCTCGGAGGCCAACCCCCACTCTGCCGCCGTTGTGCCGTCGATCGAGTCTCCGGTGAGGAGCAGGCGCTTCGCTCGCGCCGGGCCGACCCGATATGCCCAGAGGGCGCTGGTCGGAACGCCCCACACGCGGGCGGGCGGATAGCCGATCTTGGCGTCGTCCTCCACGACGAGCAGGTCTGAGCAGAGCGCCATGTCGGTCCCGCCCGCGACGCAGTAGCCGTGGACCTTGCAGACCGTCGGCTTCTCCGAGTGGAAGAGGCTCATGAAGCCGCGCAGGTTGCGGCTCATCATCTGGTAGTCCGTGACCGGATCCCAGGTGCCCGACGGATCGTGGTTCCGCGCCTGGACCATGGGGTCTAGCGGGGATCCCTCGGGGGCGTCCGGCTGCGCGACGCCCTCCATGTCGTGCTCCGCGGATGCGACCAGGTCGTAGCCGCCGCAGAAGCCGGAGCCGTTGCCGGCCAGGGCGATGACATGGACCTCGGGGTCGAGATTCGCGCGCTCGACGCAGTCCGCGAGCTCGCGCGGCATCTCGAGCGTGATCCCGTTGCCGCGCTCGGGGCGGTTCAGGGCGATCCGGGCGATCGCCCCGGTCACCTCGTAGGTCAGCGTCTGGAGCGTTTCGATCCGTGGATTCAATCAGCGCCGATGAGTCGGGCTCGGATCCGTGGTCTGAATGGAGAAGATGTCCGCGGTGGCGAAGTCGAACTACACGACGATCGAGGTCGCGGGGCGCGAGGTCCGGCTCTCCAATCCGGGCAAGGTCTTCTTCCCCAAGCCGAAGTTCACGAAGCTCGACCTGGTCGAGTACTACATCGGGGTCGAGGAGGCCGCGGTCAACCAGCTGCGCGAGCGGCCGGGCACGATGAAGCGGTTCGTCGACGGCGTGGGCGGCGAATTCTTCTTCCAGAAGCGAGTGCCCAAGGGAGCGCCCGAGTGGCTGCAGACGGCGACCTTCACCTTCCCGAGCGGCCGGACGGCGACCGAGCTGGTGGTGAACGACGCCGCGCACCTGGCCTGGGCGGTGAACCTCGGAGTCGTCGACTTCAATCCGCATCCAGTGCGCCGCTCCGACCTCGACCACCCCGATGAGCTGCGCGTCGACCTCGACCCGCAGCCGGGGGTCCGCTGGAACACGGTTCGCAAGGTTGCGATGTGCGTCAAGGAGGTGCTGGAGGAACACGGCCTGGTGGGCTATCCGAAGACCTCCGGCTCCCGCGGCATCCACGTCAACGTCAGGATCGAGCCGCGCTGGGACTACATCGAGGTGCGCCGGGCGGCGCTGGCGCTGGCGCGCGAGGTCGAGCGCCGCGTGCCGAGGAACGCCACCAGCAAATGGTGGAAGGAGGAGCGCCATGGCGTCTTCGTCGACTACAACCAGAACGCCCGCGACCGGACGATCGCGTCCGGGTATTCGGTCAGGCCGGTTCCCGACGCGCGGGTGTGTTGCCCCGTCTCCTGGGATGAGGTTCCAGACGTGGAGCCGGCGGACCTTCGTCTCGACACGGTTCCAAACCGGCTGAGGAAGAACGGCGACCCGGCGGGGGAGATCGACGCCAACGCGGGCTCCCTCGATGCGCTGCTCGATCTCGCCCGCCGCGATGAGGAGGGCGGGCTCGGCGACGCTCCGTGGCCGCCGCACTTCGCGAAGCAGCGGGGCGAGCCGAAGCGCGTGCAGCCGTCAAAGGCTCGCAAGGGTTAGGTCAAGACCGGCTGTGACGGAGCGCTGACCGGGGCGAATCAGCGGACCGTCCTGATTAGGGGTCGTGGTGCGACCCCAGAGCAGGACAGTCCAGGAAATCCTTGCTGAGTTGGCGGCCGGGGCACACGGTGTCGTGACTCGCGGCGAGCTCCTGACCGCCGGGGTGACGAGCGCCGAAATCAAGTCGCGAATACACGGCGGCAGTCTGATCCCCATTCATCGAGGTGTGTTCCGGGTGGGCCACGCAGCCCCGAGCCTCGAAGCCCGCTACATGGCCGCGGTCAAAGCCTGCGGCGACCGATCGCTCCTCGCCGGGAGAGCCGCTGCGCATCTCCTCGGCCTCCTCAGGCGCGCTCCCTCATCGCCAGAAGTTCTGACCGACACACAGCGACGGCCCAAGGGTGTGATCGCCCGGCGTGCTCGCCGAACCGACCTCATCGACCGAGCGATCTGGCGAGACATCCCGGTCACAACCGTCCCGCGCACTCTCGTCGACCTTGCCGGCGTGCTCTCGGAACCGGAGTTGGCTCGCGCCGTCCACGAGGCCGAGGTCCGTTTTCGGATCACTCCCGGCCCGGTGGAGGCGATCCTCGCCCGCCGCCACAATTGGCCCGGGGCCCGGCGGCTCCGGCGCGTCCTCTGGGGAGACGTCCCGGTCACCCTGAGCCGCCTGGAGTCTGCCTTCATCGCCGTTGTTCGCGATGCGGGCCTCCCGCCTCCCGAGACCAACCTGCCGGCCGGCAATCACCGCGTGGACTGCCGCTGGCCAGAGCACCGGCTGACGGTCGAGCTCGAGCGCTACCGCTACCACCACACCCGCCACTCCTGGGAACAGGACCGGCGACGCGAGCGCGAGGCCCGGGCCCGCGGCGACGAGTTCCGGCGCTACACGTGGGCCGATGTGATCGAGAACCCCGAGCCGATGGTCACCGATCTCCGCACCCTGCTTCGGCCCTAATGCCGGCCCGGGCGCGGGCCGATGGGTGGAGGGCATGGATGCGAACCAGTACGTCCTCGTCCACGGCATGCGCCGGACCCGCTCCATCCTCGAGGGGTGGGGTGAGAATCCGTGGCCGGTCCTCCGCACCTGGTTGGTGGGCGCCGCGCTGATCGCGCTCGGGCTGCTCGCGGCGGTGACCGTGGCCGCCACCCTGCTGACGCCCGACTACGGCTTTCACTACGGCCCTACCGCCCACGGCGGGGCGAGCCCCGACCGCGTTCTGGGAGTTCTGGGCCGCAACTCACTCGTGCTGGCGTTGCACGCCTTCGCCTGCGTGGCCGGCTTCATCGCCGGGGCCGCCCTGCCCCTGACCGCCGAGCGCCACACCGGCTTCTCCCGCCTGGTCCACGAAAAGGCGAGGCCGATCGCCTTCGCCTGGGTGATCGGCGTGACCTGTTTCTCCCTCTTCACCCAGACGATCGCGCTCGGGCTGGTCGGCTCGACGATCTCCTGGGACCTCGGCATCTCGGTCCCGCTGCTCGTAGTCACCGCCCTCCCCCACGCCCTGCTGGAGCTGACGGCGGTCTTCCTGCCGCTCGCGGCTTGGACCATCGCCAGCCGGAAGGGAGAGTGGGATCAGCTTCTCGCCGCCACCTTCGTCACCGTCGCCGTGGCCGTTCCGATGCTGATCGTCGCCGCCACCTGGGAGGTCTACGTCTGGCCGCACATCCTCCACGCGGTCACGCCGACCCACGTCATCTCCTGGGGCCCGCCGCGCTGAGTGCAGCTCAGATCAGCTGATCGATCTTGCAGTCCTTCGGCGCCTTGTCGTCGCGCCAGCGGACGATCTTCGAGCCGTGGCGGATGCGGCCGCCGCTCGTGTGGTCGTAGGTCACCTCGACCACCAGCTCCGGCCGCAGCGAGTACCACTCGAGGTCTCGGTCGGCATCCCAGCGGCTCGGGTCGCCGGACCCTCGCTCACCGGTCTCGTAGGGCTTCAGGGTCTTCACGAGCTCCTTCTTCTCCTTCGCCTTCAGCCCGGAGGTGTGCCCGATCGGACGCAGCTTCCCCTTCTCGTAGAGGCCGAGGATCAGCGAGCCGACCGTGCCGGCGTGCTTGCCGGGCCGCCATCCCATCACCACACAGTCGATCGTCCGGACGCGCTTGATCTTCACCATGCCCTTCCGCTTGCCGGGCCGGTAGATCGCGTCACGCTCCTTCGCGATCACGCCCTCGCCCGAGAGCAGCAGGGGCTCGGCGCTTCTCGCCGTCTTGTAGAGCGGCGTCAGCTCCACGGAGCCCGACGCCCTCTTCTTGCGGCCCGGAGCCGCAGCGATCAGCTCCTCGAGCTCGCCACGCCGCTCCACGAACGGCTTGCCCATCAACTTGCGTCGATCGACGGCCAGCAGGTCGAAGGCGCGGAACAGGGCCGGCGTCTTCTCCGCCAGCATCTTCACCCGGGACTCCGCCGGATGGAGCCGGTTCTGCAACAGGTCGAACTCCTCGTGCCCGTCATCGCCGAGGATCACCAACTCGCCGTCGAGGACATAGCGGCCCTCGGGGAACTCGACCTCGGGGAAATAGCGGCGCAGCGGCTTGCCTCCGCGCGACTGCAGGTAGACCTCGTCGCCGTCGACGAAGGCGAGCGCGCGGAAGCCGTCGTACTTCGGCTCGTAGACCCAGTCCTCGCCCTCCGGCAGGACCTTGCGCGAGAGAGCGAGCTGCGGCTGGATCGGCGGCTTCAGGGGGAGTGCCACGACGCGATCCTAGTCGCGGCATAGCATCGGTCCAATGGCCGTTCCGCCCGACAACTGTGACGTCGTCGTAATCGGCGGAGGGATCGTGGGGCTGGCCGTCGCGCGGGAGCTCCTGATCCGGCGTCCGGACTCCACGCTCTGCGTGCTCGAGCGCGAGGACCGGCTGGGCGCCCACCAGACCTCCCACTCCAGCGGCGTGATCCACGGTGGCATCTACTACGCGCCCGGCTCGCTGAAGGCGCAGCTCTGCGTCGAGGGCGCCCGCCTGCTCTACGCCTATTGCGACGAACGCGGGATCGAGGCGCGCCGCGAGGGCAAGCTGATCATCGCCGCCGACGAGTCGGAGCTGCCCAGGCTCGACGAGCTCGAGCGGCGCGGCCGAGAGAACCGGGTGCCCGGGCTGCGCCGGATCGGGGCGGATGAGATCACGGGGATAGAGCCACACGCTCGAGGGGTCGCCGCCCTGCACTCCCCCGAGACCGGGGTCGTGGACTTCCTACGCGTCGCCGAGTCGTACGCGGCCGACGTGGAGCGGGCCGGCGGAAGCGTCGTCACGGGCGCCGGGGTGCGGCGCCTGAGCGCCCGCGGCGACGGCATCGCCGTCGAGCACGAGCTGGGCACGACGCGCGCCGGCTTTGTGGTCAGCTGCGCCGGCGCCTGGTCGGACCGTCTAGCGGTCGCGTCCGGGGCGCCCGCCGAGCCGCGGATCGTTCCGTTCAGGGGCGGTTACCTTCGCCTCCGTCCCGAGCGGCGCGATCTGGTGCGAGCCAGCATCTATCCCGTCCCTGATCCCGACCTCCCCTTCCTCGGCGGACACCTGACCAGGACGATCGACGGCGAGGTCCTGCTCGGCCCCTCGGCGCTGATGGTCGGCGCCCGCGACGCCTACGGGCTCGGCCAAATCCGCGCCGCTGACCTGCGATCGAACCTCACCTGGCCGGGCACCTGGCGCCTCGCCGCTCACTTCTGGCGGACGGGACTCACGGAGATCCGCCACGCCGCCAGCAAACGCTCCTTCGTCTCGGAGCTGCAGCGCTTCGTTCCGGAGCTCAGCGCGCGCGACGTCGTGCCGGGACCGTCCGGCATCCGCGCCCAGGCCCTCGACCGCGACGGGAAGCTCGTCGACGACTTCGTCGTCCACCGCACCGAGCGCGCGCTCCATGTCCGGAACGCCCCCTCCCCCGCGGCGACGTCCTCGCTCGCCCTGGCCAAGCTGATCGCCGACGAGGCAGAGCTGGACTAACAGCCGCCGACGAGCAGGAAGATCAGGACGATCACGACGATCACCGCCGCGCCGGCGAGCAGCCGGCGCCGCAGGTAGACATCGGGACCCCCGTAGTGATGGGCCATCGGCCCGTCGGGGCCTCGGGGGCCGGTCCCGCCCAGCTGCTCCTCATCGCCCGTCGAGGGCGGCTCGCCGGTGCGGGCTCGCGCACGCGCCTGGGCGGCGGCCCGTCGCTCCTCTGGGCTTCTACCGCTTGATTCCATGCGCGCAGCCTAATTGCCCCAGCGGCTACAGGGGAATGGGGACGCCCAGGTCGTTGAGGGTCAGCGCCAGGTCGCGGATCGGCCGTATTCCGCCACCTCTCGGGGGCGAGATCTCCTGCACCTGCCCGACGTCGCTGATCACCAGGTCGAGTTCGACGGCGATGGAGGTGGCTCCCCGAAGCGCCGCCTGATCGGCCGGCGGGACTCCCAGCACGGCGCCGATCTCGAGCTCGTGGAGAACCCGGTCGTCGAAGCCCACGCAGGCGGTCGCCCTGCCGGTCACCGTGGGGGTCTCGGTGAGCCCGAGTCCGCCGAACAGCGGCTCGAGGTCGCGAGCCATCGCATCGCCCCGCAGCGGCGCGGAGATTCTCTCGCAGTCCTCACCTCCCTCATTCCCCTGCCCGGCAACTCGCGCATGGCCGAGCCAGGAACGCGGATGGATCGGTGGCGATTGCGCGATCCGGGCGTTCGCGGAGGCCACGGCATCGGCCCCCACCTCATAGGTGTCGCCATAGACCGTCAGAAAGGCGTTGTCGCCTGTCGAGACGAGATGCCCGCCCACCGGGAACCCGAGCGCGCTCGCGTTCATCCGCCAGTCGAACTGGGGGACCATCCCGCCCGCTCCGCTCACGTACGGGCCAGAGAGCCGCAGGCGGAGCGGCCCGGACAGCTGCTCCACGCCGTGGACCGCGACGCGCAGATCGAGATCGGTGTTCGCGCTCTTCACCGGGTGAGCGGCAGCGGCATCCAACATCGCCTCGGGGTTGACGGTCTCGTGGGACGAACCGCCACAACCAGCCAGCATCGCCGCTACGGCGGCACAGGCTGTGAGCGTGCGGACCCCTGACACGGCTCCCAGCCTAATGACGACCGGACCCCTTGATTCACGGGAGCTTCACCACCGCAGCCCACTCCGTTGCCACCCTTGGATCCCGCCCACCCCGGCCCTCCGATGCCCCCGCCAGACGTCGAGACCGCCGAGCTCTGGGCGATTCCTCGCCTCAGCGAAGCGCGCCGTGTGGCCCTCCGCGATGCATGGGCGGCGTTCTGGTCATCTCGCACCGTCGTCTGGGCGGCGGCGATCGTCGCGATCCTCATCTTCGGGTGGGCAACCGACGTCGCCGTGAGGCTGGACCCCTACGGGATCACTCGGCCGTTTCACGACAACGATTTCGCCAACCTGCTCGTCGCCCCGGGCGCCCGCTTCGATTCGGCCTGGTACGTGACCATCGGTCACGAGGGATACGACGTCGGGGCCAGACCGGCGTTCTTCCCCCTCCTCCCGGCGCTCCTCTCCCTCGTCAACGGCACGGTCGGGCTGACCCTCGTCACCGGCATCCTGATCTCCTGCACGTGCTCCCTGGGGGCCCTCTACCTCCTGCACCGGCTGGTTGCGCTGGACTTCGGACTCGCCCATGCCCGCACGACCGTCTGGCTCGCCGCCTGGTTTCCCGGGGCGATCGTCCTCTCGGCCGTCTACTCCGAGTCCCTCTTTCTCCTGCTCTCGATCGGCTCGCTCTATTCAGCACGGCTCGCGCGGTGGCCACTAGCCGGCCTGCTCGGAGCACTCGCCGCGACATCGCGCAGCGGCGGGGTGCTGCTGCTTGGTGCCGCTCGTGGTCATCTACCTGTGGGGACCGCGGGCCGACCGCCAGGAGACCTCACCGGCCATCGGCCTTCGTCCGCGCTACCGGCCGCGCCCGGACTTTCTCTGGATCCTGCTCGGCGTGCCGGCGGGCCTCCTCCTCTACGTCGCATACCTGGCCCTCGCGACCGGGGATCCCCTGTCGGTCTTCTCCGCCCAGGCCGCCTGGCACCGGAACTTCGTGCCGCTCGGGGGAATCGCAGGCGGCTTGTGGAGCGGCGTACGCAGCGCCGTGGAGCTTCTGCTGCCGGGAGTCGGGCGGAACGTGCCGCCGCAGAGCCGCGGCATTCCGGGCGAGTGGCTCGACGTCCGTGAAGTCGTCCTCTGCGGCTTCATGCTGGTGGGCATCTGGCTCACCTACGAGTCCGCCCGCCGTCTCACTCCGGCGTACGCCGCCTACGCCGCGTCCGGGCTCGCCCTACCCCTCTCGGTTCCTGCCCATGGGTCCGCATTGCTGTCGTTGCCGCGGTTCGAGCTCGTGCTGTTTCCCCTCTGGATAGCCCTGGCCCTCTGGGCGCACGAGCACAGGCGGGTTCGGCAGCTGCTCTGGGCATTCGGCCTGCTGCTCGGCGTCTGCAGCGCGCTGTTCGCCGTGTGGGTGGTTGCTCCCTGACGCTCCCTGGGTACTGTCTCGACCTCATGGCTGTCCGCGAAGCGATCCCGAGGAAGGCGGAGAGTGAGGAGGGTGTCTCCTCGTTCGCCAAATCGCTGTTCCTCGGCGAGATCCACGAGGAGCTCGTCTTCCCCTGGCCGGCGACCGATGCCGACGAGCAGGACCGGATCCGGGATCTCAATCACCGCATCCGGGACTACTGCGCCGAGCACTACGACGCGCGCAGGGCCGAGGAGGAGCGCTGGATCCCCGACGAGGTCCTCCGCGACCTCGGCGAGATCGGCGCCCTCGGTCTATACGTGGACCCGGCGTACGGCGGCCAGGGCCTCTCGCAGACGGGTTACGCGCGAGTCTTCGAGACCGTCGGCCAGATCGACGCCACCCTGGCGATCGTCCTCGGCGTCCACCAGTCGATCGGCTTCAAGGGCATCTCGCTCTTCGGGACGGACGAGCAGAAGGAACGCTGGCTGCCCGACCTCGCGACGGGCAGGAAGCTGGCCGCGTTCGCCCTCACCGAGCCCGAGGCCGGCTCGGACGCCTACAACGTGCAATCGCGGGCGGTGCAGCAGCCCGACGGCGCCTGGGTGCTGAACGGGGAGAAGCGCTACATCGGGAACGGCTCGCGCGCCGACGTGATCACGACCTTCGCCCGCGCCGAGATCGACGGCGAGGATCGCCACATCGCGCTCATCCTCGAGAAGCGGATGAAGGGCCTCGAGGTCGGCGAGCGCTTCGACACGATGGGCCTGCAGGCCAACGACCTGCGCCGGCTTCGCTTCAACGACGTCCGGGTGCCGCCCGAGAACGTGCTCGGCGACCCCGGCCAGGGCTTCCGCGTCGCGATGCAGATCCTCAACAACGGGCGCATCGGCCTCGGGACCGGCTCGGTCGGCGGGGCCAAGAAGCTGCTCGACCTGGCGATCGACCACGTCAAGGAGCGCCGGCAGTTCGGCCGCCCGCTCGCCGACTTCGAACTGGTCCAGGACAAGATCGGCTGGATGGTCACGCACCTCTTCGGGCTCGAGTCCATGTGCTACCTGACCTGCGGACTGGTGGACTCCGGGGTCCCGGATTACTCGCTGGAATCCGCGATCTGCAAGGTCTCCGGGACGGAGTTCCTCTGGTACGCGGCAAATCGCGCGCTCCAGCTGGCCGGCGGCGAGGGCTACATGCGCGACCGCCCCTACGAGAAGATCCTGCGCGACACGCGCATCTATCCGATTTTCGAGGGCGCCAACGACGTCCTGCGGGCCTTCGTCGCCCTGGGCGGATTCAAGCCGGTCGGTGAGAAGCTCGAGGGTCTCTCAGGCATCGAGCTGGGCTCCCCGATCAGCTCGATCGGCGTGCTCGTCGACTACGCGAGCGACCGGATCCAGCGCGAGGTGCGGCCGGACAAGATCACCAGGGCCCACGAGAACCTCTCCGAGCACGCCGATGCTGTCTCCGAACAGGTGAAGCGCCTGGCCGGCGTCACCGAGAAGCTGCTCCGGGACAACAAGAAGGGGATCGTCGAGCGCCAGTTCCAGCAGAAGCGCCTGGCGGACAACCTCGCCGACATCTACGCCCAGGTGGCCCTGATCTCCCGGGTCAGCCAGGTCTTCGAGGACCAGGGCGTGGAGCCGTCGGGCCAGGAGCGCTACATCGCGGACACCTTCTGCACGCGCGCCGCGACCCGGGTCGACTCGCGCTTCGACCAGATCGAGTCGAATGACGACGAGCGGATGACGGCGATCGCGAAGCTCGCGTACAAGCGCGGCAGCTACGGCTACGCGCTCTTCGAAGACTAAGCGGCCACCAGGCCGCCCTCCTTCGGAGCGGAGGCCGAAGGCCGGAGCGACTTATGTTGGGCGGCCGCTCGTGGCCGCGACCTGATGGCGAAGCCGTCTATCGCTTGGGCTTGTCCCCGAAAACCTTCTTGTCCAGGAACGGCACGATCGTCTTCAGGAAGGCGTTGGTCCTGGGCGCCGCGGTCAGCGGGTCGAGATGGCTGTTCTGCGGATTGCGGTTGACGAGCCTCGACTGCTTCTTCGTGATCCGCGAGCGGGCGATCAGATGGCGCGCGCCGTCCAGGACATGGGCGCCCGCGAGGTCGGTGGCGATCGCGTAGAGCGGCAGATTCACCTTGGGGGTGTGGGTCAGGCGCAGGCCGAGGAAATTCGCGACGTCGTTCTGCGTCATCTGATCCGCGCCGTTCGTGTCGATGGTCAGACGCTTCGGGAAGTACCACTCGACGGCGTTCGTCGGCTCCTGGCCGAAGGTCTCCGCGAGCCGGCTCACGGGAGTCACCCCTCCGTCCACCCAGTCCCGCGGGTTGCCTGACCCGGCCAGCGCCCCTCCGTTGATGTGAAGGAGGCCCAGGTCCGCGGGCGAGGAATCGCGATCGAACGCGTAGCCGAGCAGCGCCCGGTTGGTGACCGGGAACGGCGGGTTGAACTGCGCTGGGAGGAGCGGATAGCTCTGCAGCGTCGTCGCGGGCGCCGTCGGCTCCTTCTTCGCATAGAGCCCGCCGATCTCGGCGAACAGGCCCGCGGCCTCCGGGATCCCGATCCCCAGGAGGTCGAGGAACGGGTCGCTCGTCTGGAGATCGGCGACGGCCTGTTGGGCCTGGGTGAGGTCGTAGGCGTCGAAGCTCCCGAGCAGCCCCCCGTCGATCAGGACGAGTCCCGCGAGATCCTTGTAACCGGGTCGGCCGTTGAAATCCCAGGCCGCGTAGGCCGTGGTGAGCGAGGCACCGAGCGAATGCCCCCCGAGCACGACCTGCCTGCGTCCATGGGCGCGAGCCCTGAGGACCACGGCTCGCGCGTCGTTGAGAGCCACCGCCATTCCCCATTCGCGGGCGTAGGGATCCTCGTTGGCGCCGCGGATGTGGAAGCCCTGGAGGTTGAGGTAGTAGTCGAAGGCCTGCTGCAGCGGGATCTGGCCCCGGTCGGCCGCGGCAAAGGTGGCCGTGTCCTCGAGCGCCTGGGTGCGGCGGTCGATCGCCCAGACCTGAAGGCCGGGGACGCGCTTGACCAGATAGCGGGCGTCGAGGGTGAAGTCACCGGCGCCGCCCTGGGTGCCGGGCATCAGCACCAACACGCGTTTCCCCGAGGCCGGCCCGAACTGATGGACGGTCACCTGGTTGAACTGAGCCGGGCCTGGAGCCGGAGGCGTGGGCACGGTGATCACCCGTTCCCGCGCGCCCGCGGGCGCGGCAGCGAAAGCCAGCGCGACGACCGTTGCGGCCAGCGCGAGGCCCGCGCGAACTCCAGCCCTCATCAACGTCCTCTCCTCCATCCCTGGACGAACCAGCCTATTCAACGCCTAACCTACAGGCTGTATGTCAACCGCTCAGCGGACACCCGCCCAGCCTGGCCGCCGCGAGGCGGAGGCCCAGGCGACTCGGGAGGCGCTGATCGACGCCGCCCTCGAGCTCTTCACGGAGCGCGGCTATGCGAGCGTCGGCACCGAGGAGATCGTCGCCCGCGCGAAGGTCACCCGCGGGGCCCTCTACCACCACTTCGCCGACAAGCGTGACCTGTTCCGCGCCGTATTCGAGCGGGTGGAGGCCGGTCTCATGGAGCGAATCGTGGCCACGATGGAGGGCGCGGACGACCCCTACGAGCTGATGATCAGCGGGATGCGGGCCTTCCTGGATGCGTGCGAGGAGCCCGCCGTGAAGCAGATCAGCCTCACCGACGCCCCGGCGGTGCTCGGCTGGCCCGAGTGGCGCGAGATCGACAACCGCCACGGGCTCGGACTGACCCGCGCAGCGCTCGACGGAGCCGTCGAGGCGGGCGTCATCCGCCCCATCGCCACCGAGCCGATGGCGCACCTCCTCGTCGCCGCCCTCTCCGAGGCGGCCTTCGTGATCGCCCATGCCGAGCAGGCGCGCAAGGCGCGCGCGGAGGTCGAGGAAGCGCTGCTTCAGCTGGTCGAGGGGCTTCGGGCCTAGCGGCCACCAGGCCGCTGCACTTTGGAGCGGAGGGCGGAGCCCGTAGCGACTTATGTGGGGCGGCCGCTCGTGGCCGCGACCTTATGGCGAAGCCGCGCGCCTCTCCCGCCGTCTCTCCAGCGCCAGCTTGATTCGCTTGCGCAGGTAGAGAACGATCCCGATCCCGATCGCGAGCAGCACGATGACCACCGCCAGGGCGATGAACGGCTCCTTCAGGGCGAGCGCGACGACCACCGCCATCAGCCCGTCCTCGACCAGGCTCATGAAGACGTTCGAGAACGGCTCGGGCGAAGCGTTGACGCCCAGGCGGATTCCCGCCTTCAGGCTGTGAGAGACCAGCGCGGTTGAGCCGCTGGCGCCGCCGACCGCGACCGTCTCCGGTCCAGTCACGTTGTCGAGGCCGGCGAACGAGACGCCGATCAGGCTGCCGATCGCCGGCCTGATCGCCGTGTGCAGCAGATCCCAGGTGCTGTCCAGGAACGGAACCTTGTCGGTGATGAACTCGATCGCGAACATCACTCCGGCCGCGATCAGGATGGGCTTCGTGGTGAGATCGTGCGGGACCTCGCCGAATCCCGCGCGGCCGAGCAGCCCGAGCAGGAAGACGGTGCCGTAGGCGTTCAGCCCGGCGGCATACCCGGCGCTGATCGTCGTCGGCACCAGCTCCATCGGAGCGGCACCCTATTTGAGGGTGCTACGTGATGGAATCAATCTCCCTGCCCAATCGACTCGTACGAGGCTCCAATGTGTCCCGAAGTGGATGGTGGTTCAAAGGTCGGCGCCGGCGTGACGCCCTTCCAGACCGATGCCGAGGCGACGATCCGGCTTGCCGTTGCCGCCGAAAAGCTCGGCTTCGCCCGCTTCGGCACCGCGGAGGGTTGGACCCACGACGCGGTCGTGGTGCTTACGCAGATTGCCGGAGCAACCTCGCGAATCGGCCTCGGATCGGGCGTACTCCCGATCTGGAGCCGTTCGCCCGCCGCGATCGCGATGGCCGCGACGGGCCTGCAGCGGGCTTCCGGCGGCCGCTTCAGCCTCGGGCTCGGCGCGAGCAGCCCTCCGCTCGTCGAGGGACTGCACGGGCTCACCTGGGAGCGACCGATCGACCGGATGCGCAGCACCCTCATCTCGATTCGGTCGCTGCTGGACGGAGATCGTCTGCCGCTCGAGCGCGAGGGCGTCAGGCCGCTGCGGCTGGGGGCGACGCCCGAGCGGCCGGTTCCGATCCTGCTTGCGGCGCTCTCTCCGGCCTCGGTGCGTCTGGCCGGAGAGCTGGCAGACCATTGGCTGCCATTCCTCTGGGCCCGCTCTCGACTCCCCGACGGCCGGGATCTGCTCGCCGAGGGTGAGGCGCGTGCCGGGGCTCGGTCCGGGACCGGAGTAACCGCCAGCGTCCCGCTTGCCCTCGGCGAGGATGAGGAGACGGCTCGGCAGATCGCCGCCGGCTGGCTGCTCGCCTATCTGACCCGTATGGGACCTCTTTATCCGCGAATGCTTCGGGAACGCTTCGGATTCGCGGACCAGGTCGATGCGCTGCTCGCCGCCAACGATGGCGGCGGGATGCCGCGGCTGCCGGCCGCGGCGGAGGAACTTGCACGGGAGGTGACGGTGATGGGCACCTACGACGAGGCGCGGGTCGCCGTCCAGGCCTGGCTCGAGGCGGGAGCGGACGCCATCGACCTCGTGCTGCCCCTCGGTCTGCCCGAGGAACAACTCAACGAGATGCTCGTGGCCGCCTCGCCGGCGGCCACATCAGGGGGAAGCGCTACCTAGTTCAGCCGCTCGACGAGCTGCGCCTCGCCCTGGCCGCCCGCGACGCACATCGTCTCGAGGCCGACCGCGTGGTCATCGGTCTCCATGACGTTGAGCAGGGTGCCCATGATGCGGGCGCCGGTCATGCCGAAGGGGTGCCCGAGCGCAATCGCACCGCCATGCGTGTTCATCTTCTCCAGCGGGATGTCGCACTCGGCCATGATCGGGATCACCTGGGCCGCGAAGGCCTCGTTGAGCTCGACCACGTCGACGTCGTCGATCTTCATCCCCTGCCGGTCGAGGACCTTCTTGATCGCGCCGATCGGGGCCACCCCCATGTACTCGGGCTCATTGCCGTGGGTGGCGGCCGTCAGCAGCTTGGCGCGCGGCTTCAGGCCGAGCTCCTTGGCGCGATCCTCGGACATGACCAGCACGGCGGCGGCGCCGTCATTGAGCGGGCACGAGTTACCCGCGGTGACTCCTCCCCCACCGTCGAACGCCTCGGGCAGCTCGGAGAGCTTCTCGAGGGTCGAGCTGGCACGCGGGCCGTCGTCCTTCGCCACCTCGTTGCCCTCCTGGTCCGTGACAGGCACGATCTCGCGGTCGAAGAAGCCGTCCTCCTGCGACTGCACGGCAAGCTCCTGGGAGCGCTGCGCGTATTTGTCCATATCCGCGCGGCTCACCTCGTACTTCTTGGCGACGTTCACGGCCGTGAGGCCCATATCGATGTAGGCGTTCGGCGTGCCGTCCTTGCCCTGGAGCTTCTCGTTCTGGTCGGCTGCCCCGGCCGGCTCCGTGCGCTCGTTGTAGCGGGAGACCCACTCGACCCCGGCGGCGATGTAGGTGTCGCCCTGGCCGGCGCGCACGGCATTGGCGGCGTGCCTGATCGAGTCGAGGCTGGAAGCGCAGTAGCGGGACATCGTCACGCCGTTGACCGTCTCCGGCAGCTTCTCGGAGAGCAGGACCATGATGCGCCCGATGTTGAATGCCTGGAGGCCCTGCGGCATGCCGCAGCCGCAGAAGACGTCCTCGATCGAGGCCGGATCCACGTCCGGGTTCCGCTCGAGCAGCTGGTCGATCACGAAGGCGCCCATTTCATCGGGCCGAAGCTGGGCCAGGGATCCCTTGAAGGCACGGCCGATGGGCGTGCGGATGGTGTCGACGATCACTGCTTCGGGCATCTGGGCCACTCCTTGAGTTCGAATCTGCGATGGACGGACGCGAGATGGTACGGGGCCGCGGGCGCCGGGGTCGGGCTAGGATCCCTCGATGCCCGATTTCCGCGCCCCGCGCGTCCGCATGCCCAAGCTATCCCGGTCCGGCAGGTCCGACGGCGCCGAGGCGAAGACGGAGACCGCTCCGAAAGAGGCCAAGGAGCAGCCGAATGCGGGGAACGGAGCGAAGGAAACCAAGGAGACTCCGGTCCCCAAGGAGAGCAAGGAGTCTCCGGACGCCAAGGAGACTCCGGACACCAAGGAGACGGCTCCAAAGGCGACCGCCCCGAAGGAGCCCGCCAAGCCGGCGACCCCGAAGGCACCCGAGCCCAACGTGCAGGAGCGAATGGAGGGGCTGCAGGGCTGGATGGCCGAGATCGAGCGCAAGCAGGGCCGAATGACCTATTTCGGCATCGCAGGCGTGGTGATCGCGCTCCTCGCCGCAGGCGCGGCGCTCTACATCGGTCTCAATGCCAAGTCGGACAGCGCCACGAAGAGCGACGTTGACGCTCTCACCAAGCGAATCGACGCGCTCGAGGCCGCGGCGACCAAGAACTCGAAGGACACGCAGGCGGCGCTCAACTCGTCCGTCTCCCAACTCCAGCAGTCGATCGCAGCCGTGCAGAAGCAGCAGACCCAGAACGCGGCCAGCATCTCCAGCCTGCAGACACAGGCGTCCGCGGGAGCGTTCAGCAAGGGCGCGGCCGCAGGCACGGGCGGGGGCACGGCGCTCACGCCCGGGGCGACGACCACCACCACGCCTGCGGGCAAGTAGCTAGTTACTTTCCGCACTAAGTTGCACGCCTGCGGCCACCCGCGTCCGCTGTGTGCTCTAGCGTGATTTTCGGAATCGGCTCGAAAGGAGGTCCTCGATGCCTGAGGGCTACTGCGTCAAGGAACGCAAGAAGGTCGAGATCAAGGACCCGACACAGGTGACTATGAAGAACGGTCGCCCCGCCATTCAGGGCACGTGCCCCGACTGTGGGACGAAGATCTTCAAGATCGGGAAGCTCTCCTAGCTCTGGCTCTCCGCACGCGTGGGGACCACCTGCGCGTGCTCGGCGACCCGCCGGGGTTGGCGGGACGCGTGCCCTGATCTCAGCAAGCAGGCGTGTCGCGACCTCGGCCGGCGGGCTCTCCGGCCGAGAGTCGCTTTTCTCGGCCCCACTCGTTCATTCCGCGACCGGCGCGGCCTCGTTACGGCAGAGCGACTACGCCCCCGAGGACGCCCACGTAGGCCGTGCCGTCTGGCCCGAGTGTCACGGGGGCGTAGTTGTTGTTGAAGGCGAAGCCCGTGCCCGCCAGGCGTCGGTAGACGGTGCGGCCGGTGCGGAAGTCGAGGGCGGTCAGATACCAGGCGGCGAGGACGAGCAGCAGCCCGCATGTGAGAAGCGTCACCCCGCAAGCCCGTTGCCGCATCCTGCGGCGAGCATACGCGAGACTTCGTGCGGAATGGATCAGAAGCCCCTCGAGCTCATCCTTGCCCGGAACTTCCTGACGAGCCTCTCCACCCCGGCGTTCCTCGTCGACGAGAGCGGCGCGCTGATCTTCTACAACGAGGCCGCCGGCGCCCTGCTCGGCATCTCGTTCGAGGAGTCCGCGCGCATGCCCGCTGAGGAGTGGAGTCACGCGATGGGGCCGTTCGGGGAGGACGGGAAACCGATCCCGATCGAGGAGATCCCGACCACCCGGGCCCTGCGGCACGGTCGCCCGGCGCATGGCAACTTCAAGGTGCACTCGATGCGAGGCGACGAGTACGAGATCGAATCGACCGCGCTCCCGATCGTCGCCGAGGGCGGCCAGGAGGGAGCGATGATCTTCTTCTGGACGCAGAACGACGGTTCTGGCGGTTAGACCGCTATAGGCTGGGCAGGAGGAGTACAGGAAGCTGTGAGGAGATGAAGCTCAAAGTCTGGGGAGCACGCGGCTCGGTCCCTGCCCCGGGACCGGAGATGAACCGCTACGGCGGGAACACCTCCTGCGTGGAACTCCAGCTCTCGGACGGCTCGACCCTGATCATCGACGCCGGCACCGGCATCCGCAGCCTCGGCGTCGGGATCGCGAAGAGGCTGCCGAAGATCAACATCCTCCTCACCCATCTGCACCTCGACCACATCCAGGGCCTGATGTTCTTCGCGCCCTGCTTCCGCTCGGAGACTGAGATCACGATCTGGGGACCCTCTTCACCGGAGGCGTCGCTCGAGGAGCGGATCGCGCGCTACATCTCCGCTCCCCTCTCCCCCGTCGAGGTCCGCGAGCTCCCCTGCGAGATCGGCTTCCGCGACACGCCCCCGAGCGAGTGGGAGATCGGTCCGGCCAAGATCCACGCCGAGGCGGTCACGCACCGTGGGCCAACGCTGGGCTACCGCATCACCGACGGCCCGACGACACTGACCTACATCTCGGACCACGAGCCTGGCCTGGGCGCCCCGCTGGACACGCTCGAGCCGGAGTGGATCTCCGGCTACGACCTCGCCCGGGACACCGACCTGCTGATCCACGACTGCCAGTACACGGACAAGGAGTACCCGGACCACGTGGGCTGGGGCCATTCGAGGCTCACGGACACGCTCACCTTCGCGCGCCGCGTGGAGGCCCAGAGGCTTCTGATGTTCCACCACGATCCGCTGCACTCGGACGACTTCCTGGACCGCTTCGGAGAGACTGCGCGCGAGTGCTGGCAGCAGCTCGGCGGCCCCGATGGGACGATCGAGATGGCAGCAGAGGGTCAGGAGCTCGAGGTCGTCGCGAGGGATCGCGCCGTCGTAGCGACCTAGCTAGCCGGCGGGCGCGGGTCCGCCCAGGGCCTCTCCGCCTCGATCTGCGCTCCGAGCGAAACCAGCATGTCCTCGCGGTTCGGGCGAGCGACCACCATCACCGAGCGCGGCATGCCCGAGTCGGTGAACCCGGCCGGGATCGCCGCCGCCGGCTGCCCCGTGTAGTTCCACGCCGCCGCATATGGATAGACCGCGGCCATCCCGTTGATGGTGCGGAGGGCGCCCTGGCCGCGCCAATGCCCGATCTCGACCGGGAGCTGGGCGGTCGCCGGCGTGATCAGCATGTCGTAGTCGCGGAAGAACTCCATGATGCGCGCCACCGCCGCGGGCTGGCGGTCCCGGACCTTCGCCAGTCGCCGATCGCTGAACAACCTGCCGGCCCTGACGAAGCTCTTCGTCTGATCGGAGAGCCGCTCGGGATGCGGCAGGGCCAGCCCCTCGTCGCGGATCCCGCGGAAGTACAGCGGGTAGAAGTCGGTGTACATGCGGCCATACCTCGGGCTCGCCTCAGTCACCTCATGACCCAGCGACCTGAGCAGCTCGATCGTCTCCCGATAGGCGGCGATCACCTCGGGCGCCTTGGGCCCGGGGAGGATCGTCTTGGTGGAGCAGGCGATCCTCAGCTTGCCGGGACTCGCGCGAGCGGCGTCGACCAGCGAGCGCTCGAACGGAGGCGGCGACTCGAAGTCCCCCACCTCGGGGCCACTCATCACGTCCAGGAAGAGCGCCGTGTCCATGACCGTCCGGCTGACGCAGCCGGCCACGGAGAGGCCATGCCAATGCTCACGATCCGGTGAGAGCGAGATCCGGTTGCGCTGCGGCTTCAATCCGAAGAGCCCGTTGTACGCCGCCGGGTAGCGAATCGATCCGGCACCGTCGGTCGCATGCGCGATCGCGCACATACCCGCGGCGGTTGCGACCCCGCTGCCTCCGCTCGAGCCGCCGCAGGTCCGGGAGGTGTCCCACGGGTTCCGAGTGTCGCCCCACGTCGGGCTCTCGGTGAAGCCGTAGATCGCCAGTTCCGGGAGATTCGTCTTGCCGAGGATCGACGCGCCCGCCTCGCGAAGCCGCCGAACGATCAGCCCGTCCTCTGCGGCGGGATCCCCGTAGGCGGCGGTGCCATCCGTGGTCACCTCACCGGCGTAGTCGACGTTGTCCTTGATCGCCACGGGCACGCCGAGCAAGGGTGCGTCGTCCCCCTTGGCGAGACGCTCCTCGGCGCGCTTGGCGTCAGTCCGAGCGCCCTCAGCCAGCACCACGCGGTACGCGTTCAGCTCGGGGTCGAGGCGGTCGATCCGCCGCAGGTACAGCTCGACGAGCTCGCTCGGAGAGACCTCCTTGGAGCGCACCATCTCTGCAATCCGGGCAGCGCCTGCGAAGGCGACGTCGTCACTCATGGGCCGCACGCTATCTGTCTCTCGAAACCGCAACCGCGCCCACCCAAAAATGTTCTAGGGATACACAACGATCCCAGGGAGGGATTCGATGCGAAAGAAGACGATGGGACTGATCGTCGTCGCCGTGTTGGCGATGGCTGCAGCGGGGGCCACCGTCGCGATGGCGGCGACGATCGTCGGCGATGACGGCCCGAACCAGCTGTTCGGGACACACCGGGCAGATCAGATTCAGGCCCTGGGCGGAGATGACTCGGTCTTCGCACAATCGGGCAACGATCTGGTCAGCGCGGGAGACGGGAACGACACCGTGTTCGGCGGCCCCGGGAACGACGGCGTTGACGCCGGGCCGGGCAATGACACGGTGGATCTCGGGCGTGGCTCCGACACAGCGTTCGGCCAGGACGGCAACGACGTCCTGCTCGGCCGCCAGGGCGCCGACCATCTCCGGGGACGCAGCGGCGACGACATCGTTCGCGGCGGGCGGGGGCGTGACCTCCTGTTCGCCGGAATCGGCGTCGACACCGTCTTCGGCGGGCCGGATGACGACGTCATCTACGCGCTCGCCCAGGCGGACGCAGCTCTGCCCGGGGGCGACACGGTGTTCGGGGGGCGCGGTCATGACGTGATCCACGTCAACGACGGCGAGTCCGACTCGGTCGACTGCGGCCGCGACCGCGACGTCGCGATCGTGGACCTCGGCGACCTGGACCACGTCAGCAATTGCGAGGTGGTCATCCAGCGGGCCCCGAACCCGCAGGACGATCAGCAGGAGAACGGCTAAGGAACTGCAAGGCCGCTCCATTTTGGAGCGAAGGGCGAAGCCCGTAGCGACTTAAGTGGAGCGGCCGCAGCAGTTCCGACTGGCGAGCGCTACTCGGAGAGGATCTTCGCCTTCTCCCGCTCGAACTCGGAGTCAGTGAGTGCGCCGGATTCGCGCAGCTTCTGCAGCCGCTCGAGCTTCGCGAGCTGCCCGCCGGTTCCGCCGCCCCCACCGGAGGCTTGGACGGTCGTCCCCCAGGGAAGCCGGTTGCCGAGCTGCTGCGCCGCGCGGGCCTGATCGAGGCCGGCGCTCATCCGGGACATGACGCCGCCGCCCATGCCGCCCATCCCCGCGGTCGTGACCGCCGGGGGGCGCTCGTTGCGCTTGCCGATCCCGCCGATCAGCGCCCAGATGCACATGATCAGCGCCGGGACTCCCATCACCAGGAAGACACCGCCGACGATCAGGCCGCCGAGCTGGCCGCCGCTCGAGTCCTGGATCTGCTGGTTGGTGAGTGAGGCGATCAGGGAGGTCGCCCCGGTCGCGGTGAAGAAGAAACCCCACGCGAACAGGCCGAAGCCGAAGTCGCTGCCGCTGTTGATCGGCCTGTCCCTGTTCCACGGAGGATCGCCGCGGAAGGCGAAGAGCCCGGCTCCGATCAGCCCGCCGAAGATCCCGGCCATCAGCAGGAGGATGTCCGTGCCGGTTCCGGACGGGCAGGGCTGGGAGATCTGGTACGGCGTGTTCCCCGACGCGCAGGTCCCGGTCTCGAGCAGGGAGACGAGCTTGACGTTGAAGAGCACGACGCCGCCGACAAACAGGCCGAGGCCGAGCGGCGCTTTGATCAGATAGCCCATCTCCCCGGCGGCAGCCTACCCGCGCGAAGAGCGGACCGCCAAGGCGCGCGAATGGCGGAGGTGGCAGCGCCGAGCAGGCATCGGAGTGCTGCTTTGCATGGAAAGCAGCGGTGCTCGTGGCGAAGTTCACGTAAGGGCTCCCCGCCCCACCCGGTCAGCGAGATGCTAGGTAGACTCCCGAGTTCGGTCGGCGCGCCGTGACCCGCTGGCCGGAGCGCAGCCCCCGAGCAGTCTGGAGGGCAGCAATGCATGAGATGGAGGTCCGCACGACCGGCGATCAGGAGGTTCACTCAGTGGATGGTCCCCTGCGGGAGCGCCGGTGAGCCAGTCGCCGATCGAGCAACTCTGCGCGGCAATAGACGATCAAGACCTCGACGCCGCGGTTTCACTATTCGAACCGGACGGCCGCCTATTTGGTTTTGATGGACAGCGCGCTGAGGGGCGGGACGCCGTACGCGAGTTCTTCGTCGCCCTCTTCGCAGAGTTCCAGTCGTCGACCCATCGGGTCACAGCCCAATGGCACCAGGACGACGTCTGGATCGCAGAGGTTGGTGTCGACTACGAGCTCCAAGACGGCACACTGTTCAGCCATCTTCGCCGAGCAGTCGTAGCTCGGATTGGGCCGTCCGGTTTCGCTGACGTACACGCCTACGGCGCCCACGAACAAGCACTCGGTGAGCAGGCCGGGGAGCAGGGCATGGTCGTCGGAGGCCGATGGATGCCACCGCTCTAGGTTGGGCCGTCGGCTGATTCGCTTCAAGGATGGGAAGATCTGGCGCGTCACGGAGTACCCGGGCCGAGCTGAAGCCTTGGAGGCTGCAGGGCTGGCAGACGGCGAGGGATAGCTGCTTTGGACGAAAAGCGGCACTTTGGATGAGTAGCGCGTCATGTCCGCCCACGAGTGTTGGTTACTAACTGGCTCTAGATACCGGGACTTGGCTGGCAAAGGATTGTCCGTGCCGCGGGGGTGGCCGAAATTGCCGCCGCGTCCGTGATCCGGCTGAACCTCGAGGACGACCCGGCGCTGGTTCCCTTGGAGACGCTCCCCGGAGGGGACCACTACCTGTTCCCGCCGGGCGAGGAACCTCCCTGGCGCTGGTCGATCGCCTCGCGACCGAGCGGTCGCCCCTTGCGCTAGAGCCGCCACGCAAGACTGCTGCTTTGCATGGAAAGCAGCAGTCCGTCGCCACGAGGTGTCCACTCGGTACAAAGCTGCTCCGACCGATCTCTTGACATGGCGACGGGGGGCTGACTAGGCTCGGGTGGATCTGCCAGGGGGCTCCCAGCAAGGAAACCGAAATGCGCAGGATGATTCTTGGTGCGGCCGCTCTCGCGACGCTGTTGCTTGGAGCCCCAGCCTCAGCCTCGGCCGGGACTCTTGATCAACAGCAAACCGATGACACCGGCGGCTTCATAGGAATCTCCTCCGGAAGCGCCGCTCAGACCTTCACCGTAGGGATCACCGGCAAGCTGGACAAGGTCGACCTGTCCCTTGAAACCAGCGGCAACCTGACCCCCCTTGTCGTCCAGATCAGAAACTCCTCGGGCGTGCCCGGCGCCATGGTCCTGGCCAGCCAAGATCTTCCGGGCAGCGCCGTCCCAAGCCTTCACGTGTTCGTGCCCGTCCACTTCGATTCGCCCGCGTCTGTGGTGGCAGGGGCCCAGTACGCCATCGTTGCCTACACCTCGGGCGGGTCCCTCTACAAGTGGGCACGTGGCGCAGGAGATTCATACGCGGGTGGCGTTGGTTTCACGTCGTCGTCGTCTCCCCCGTCAGGGTCCGTCTTCTGGACGTCGCAGCCCAGCGACTTCACCTTCAAGACCTACGTGATCCCTGCGCCTCCGCCTGCGGGGCCGACAGACCAACGCGCCGCCGCCCTCAGGAAGTGCAAGAAGAAGCACTCCAAGAAGGCGCGGAGGAAGTGCCGTAAGAAGGCGGCGCTGCTGCCCGTTTAGCGGTACTGCTTTGGACGAGAAGCGGTGATTCGCTGCGTGGGCGATGTCGAAAGAGAACGTCGAGATCGTTCGACCGGTCTATTGGCTTTCGTCAAGGTTCTGACCCGGCCCAAGGGCACCAGCAGTGAGATCGAGGTTCGCAATGGACACCTGTGGACGATCCACGACGGCAAGATCCTGTCCCTGAAGACGTTCCCCGAGCGCGAGAAGGCCTTCGAAGCCGCCGGCCTGTCGGAGTAGGCGATGTCTCTGCTCTGAGATGAGTTCAGGGGGCCCGCAGCCTCGCAAGCCCCCTGAACGTTAGGAAGGACCCGTTGTGTGCCGGGTCTCCCCCTGGGGTGCTGAGTCCGCCCGCCGAAGTGGCTCTCAGCACTCTCAGTGCGAGATTATTTTCTGGCGAATCGGCGGCCAGCGCTTCGACCTGATATGGACGAATGTTTCCGCCCATCGTCCGGGGATCTTGTCGTCGGCCACAGCGAAGCCCTCGAGGCCGCCGGGCTACGGGAGTAGGCAAACCGCCGCTTTGGACGAAAAGCGGCGGTCGCCAGGGGCTAGGTGGCTACTTCTTCTTTTTCTTGCACTTCTTCTTGGCCGACTCGGCCGAGCGCTTGTGCTTCTTCTTCTTGCACTTCTTCTTGGTTGGCTGCCCCGTGTTTGTTGGGGGCGGTGGTGTGACGTAGGTCTTGAAGGCGTAGTCGGCCCCCGTCTGCTGATTCCAGCCCACCATCGGAGGGACGGGGTCGAAGGTGCTGAACCCCGAACCCCCGGCGTACGGGTTCGTGGCGGCTTGGTAGCGCCACCCACCGTAGTCGTTGGTCACGTGTGTCGTGTAGGCGACGAGCGCGTACTGCGTGCCTGCCGTCACGGCTGCGGGCGTCGTGAAAGTGACCGGCACGAACGTCGCCGGAGGAGTTCCGATGGCCGAGGTGGGAATGCTCGCGCTTGCGAGAACCGATGTACCGGGCGCACCCGCGGACGTGTTGCGTATCTCAACGGTGAGGGGCTCGGCGGGGGTGCCGGATTTGAAGAGCAACAGGTCGGCTTGGTCCAGGCTGCCAGTGATGCCCGCCGTGAAGGTCTGGGCGACGCTTTGGGTCGCAAACAAACCCGCGTCTACACTGGAGCTGGTCTGTTGCTGGTCAAGCGTTCCGGCTGAGGCCGAGGCCGTGGCTCCTAGAAAGGCGGCACATGTCCAGGCTACTTCTCCTGGGAGGAAGGCCTCGAAGCCGCCGGGCTGTCGGAGTAGCCACTTTGGACCAGAAGCAGCGGTGCACTTCCGTCCGGCGCAGACGCATCTCCAGCGGGTGGCGCGGAATTTCAGCCGGGGTGAGATGCCTCGATCCCCGGTGAAATTCCGCGACAGGACCCGCTGGCCGATGCCTAGGTCTGGCGCCCCTAGCTGCTCTGCGCCGTCTCGCGGTGCGGAAGCTTCCAGTCCGGCCGCGGGAAGTGGCAGGTGTAGCCGTTCGGGTAGCGCTGCAGGTAGTCCTGGTGCTCCGGCTCGGCCTCCCAGAAGGGGCCGGCCTCGCTGATCTCGGTGATGACCTTGCCGGGCCAGATGCCGGAAGCGTCGACGTCGGCGATCGTGTCCTCGGCTACCTGGCGCTGCTCGTCGGTCGTGTAGAAGATCTCGGAGCGGTAACTCGATCCGATGTCGTTGCCCTGGCGGTCCCTGGTGGTCGGGTCGTGGATCTGGAAGAAGAACTCCAGGATGTCCCGGTATGAGATCCGGTCGGGATCGAAGACGATCTCCACGGCCTCGGCATGGCCGGGGTGGTTTCCGTAGGTCGGGTTGTCGTTCTCCCCGCCGGTGTAGCCCACTCGGGTGGAGATCACTCCGTCCCGCTTGCGGAGCAGCTCCTGGACACCCCAGAAGCAACCGCCGGCGAGGATCGCGGTCTCGGTGTTGTCGGTCATTTGCGCGGCTCCTTGAGTCGGTGCCCCGAATCGTGCGATCCGGGGTACTCCTCAGTCCATCCTAAGCACCGCGCGTTACTGGCCGGGAGGGCCTCAGGCATCCGACATCGGCGAATTCGCCCACGGCGTCAGTGCCCGGGTGAAGCGCCGCAGGCGGTAGCGGCGCATCGCCTTCTTGACGAGCTCCTTGTCATGCGGATAGGTGAGCAGCTCGTCGGCCTCGCCCGGGATCAGCCAGCGCAGCTCATCGACCTCGTCGTGCGCCGTGAACTCACCCTTCACCGGCTCCATCAGCCAGTAGCGGACGAGCTTCCGGCGGCCCTTCCGGTCGAGATAGGAGACGTGCGGGAGCTCCGGGCCCAGCTCGCACTCGTAGCCGGTCTCCTCGTGGACCTCGCGAAGAGCGGCCTCCTGCCACCCCTCCCCCTTCTCCAGCTTGCCCTTCGGCAGCGACCAGTCGCCGTACTTGGGACGGTGGATCACCGCCACTCGCGGGCGGCCCTCCTCATCGCGGTGGATGACCACGCCGCCGGCCGCGGTGATGTCCGGCTTGCCGTCCCCGAGATCGAATTCGCCTCGCGCCACCAGCGCAGCGTAAGGAAACCGCCGTTCACATTCACGGACTCGCCCATCCATCCGCCCCTCCCGGCACCATCGCTCACATGCTGCTCGCCAGGATCGTCTGCTCGGACCCGCAATGCCCCGAGGAGCTCGAGGTCGAGATCGATGATCTCGATGAGCTCGACGGATTCGTCTGCGAGTGCGATTACGGCTTCGTGCTGATGGAGGTGGCGGAAGTCCGGCAAGCCGGGGGATCGCTCCACAGACTCCCCTCGCGGGGGCGCAGACCCGAGCGCCGCGCCGCCTGAGGGGCTATCTAGGATCGCCGCGTGCGGACGCTCGGCGAGCTGACCAGACGATGACCCCCGCCGCTGGAAATGGCCTCGGGGTGCGCAGCGTCCTCTCCGAGATGTGGCGCGTCTACAGGCAGCACTGGCGCTTCCTGATTCCCGCCGCCGTGATCATCTTGCTGCCGCAGGCGATCGCGGACGGCGTCCTCGAGGGGTTCCACGTCGAGCACATCCGGAACCTCTTCGACGTTGCGACCATCGGGGTGGCCCTGCTCACCACCGCCGTGAACCTGCTGGGACAGGCGATCTACGCCGGACTGACGGCGGCCGCTGTGGTGGACTGGCGCGCGGGCCAGCCGCTGCCCCCGACGGGCGTGCTCGTCCGGTCGATGCCGATCGGCCGCCTGATCCTGCTCGATCTCGTCGTGACTCTCGGGGCCGCGATCGGCTTCGTGCTGCTGGTCGTCCCCGCATTGGTCTTCCTCACCTATGTCTCGGCCTCGGCCCCGGTCATGAAGCTCGAGCACCGAGGCGTCCGGGACTCGATACGAAGAAGTGTCTTCCTCGTTCGCGGGAGGGCCTGGAAGGTGTTCGTGATCGTCGTGGGGACGATCCTGGTCACGGAGCTCGCGGTCCAGGCGATCGTGGCCCCCTTCAGTGGCACCGTGGTACTCACGATCGTCAACGTGCTCGCCGAGGCGATCTTCCAGCCGTTCGAGGGCCTGGTCATCGCCATCGTCGCGGTCCGCCTGCTGATCCTGCACGGCCAGGCGCCCGCGCCCAGCGTGATGGCCAAGGCCCTGGTCGGCGAGGCGGAATAGAGTGGCCGCGATGGGCGTCGTCGATGCCGTGGTCCCGGTTGCCGGACTCGGCACACGTCTGCTCCCGGCCACCAAGTCCCAGCCCAAGGAGATGCTGCCGGTGGTCGGCAAGCCCGTCGTCCAGTACGTGGTCGAGGAGCTTGCCGCCGCCGGGATCGAGCGGATCCTGTTCGTGACCGGCAGGGGGAAGAGCTCGATCGAGGACCACTTCGACCCCGACCCGGAGCTGATCCGCACCCTCCGCGAGAGCGGCAAGGAGGATCTGCTCGCCGAACTCGACTTCGAGCGGATGGGGGTCGACTTCCTCTACACGCGACAAGCCGAACCGAGGGGGCTGGGCGACGCGGTCGCCTGCGCCGAGCGATTCGCGGGCGAGGATCCGTTCGCGCTGGCACTCGGCGATTCGATTCTGGGAAGCGGCATCGAATCCACCGTGGTGGCGAGCCTTGGCGGCGCTCTCGAGAGCCACGGCGCGGCCGCCGCGATCGCTGTCGAGGAGATCGAGATCGAGGATGCGCCGATGCGCGGGGTGGTCGTGCCGGCGGACGACCCCGCAGGGGAGACCTTCCAGGTGGAGCGGATGATCGAGAAGCCCGCCGCCGATCGATCCCCCAGCAATCTGGCGGTGGCGGCCCGCTACGTCCTCACCCCAGCGATCTTCCCCGCGCTGCGGCGGATCGAGGCCGGCCACGGCGGAGAGGTCCAGCTCACCGACGCCATCACCTCATTGATCGAGCAGGGCGAGCGGGTCGTCGCGGTGCGGCTTCCCCCGGGCGACCGGCGCCATGACGTCGGCACCGTCGAGGGCTACTGCCGCACCTTTCTCGAGCTGGCGCTGGCGGACCCTCGCTTCGGCGATCGCCTCCGCGACCGGCTTCGCTGAGGTCGCGGGTGAGACTCGTCAGCACTCAGGCGTACGCGCGGGCGGCGCTGCTCGGCAACCCCTCGGATGCCTACGGAGGCCGGACGATCAGCTTCGCCTTCACCAACTTCGCGGCGACGGTCGTCATCTACGAGTGGCCGCGCCTCGAGATCCTTCCCGGCCGATCGGATCAGGTGAGCTTCGCCGGTCTGGGCGAGCTGCTCTCAGACGTCGAGGCGAACGGCTACTACGGCGGGCTGCGGCTCGTGAAGGCGTCGATCAAGCGCTTCGCGGACTGGTGCGAGGAGCGAGGCCATGCGCCCGAACGGAGCTTCTCGATCCGCTACGAGAGCACGATCCCGCGCGGCGTCGGCCTCGGCGGCTCCAGCGCGATCGTGACCGCCGTTCTCCGGGGCCTGCTCGAGTTCCACGAGCTGGAGATGCCGATCGAGGAGCTCCCTGCGCTGGCGCTCTCGGTCGAGACGGAGGAGCTCGGGATCGCCGCCGGCCTCCAGGACCGCGTCGCCCAGGCGTATGAGGGGCTGACCTACATGGACTTCGGCGGAAGGAACGGCGGCCCCAACACCTACGAGCCGCTCGACCCGGCGCTGTTGCCGTCGCTTCGGATCGCCTACGCGGCGAGCGCCGCGCAGCCCTCTCACGACGCCCACCGCGACGTCAGGGCGCGGTTCCTCGACGGTGATGACGAGGTGGTCGGGGCAATGGCCGCGATCGGCGAACTCGCGGCCGCCGGGCGTGAGGCCCTGCTCGCCGGCGATCTCGCAGCGCTCGGCCGCTTGATGCGCGAGAACCTCGCGCTGCGGCGCAGCATCTACAGCCTGGAACCACGACACCTGCAGATGGTCGATGCCGCGACCGAGGTGGGCCTGGCCGCGAATTACGCCGGCTCGGGCGGTGCGATCGTGATCCTGGCCGGGGATGAAACCGTGGCCGCGGAACTCGATGACCGTCTGGCTCGCGAGGGGTGCACGGTGATCGAGCCGCGAATCGCCAAAAAAACGGGCCGCCCCCCTAGGGCGGCCCGTGAATCAATCGGCGGCGGGCGAGTGGTGGTTTCCTACTCCCCCAGGTGCGCGGGAGTCTGCCCGCTGGCCGGGAGCCCGGCATCGGGAAGAACTCCGGGTTCCAGTCCGTAGTTCTCCTCACTTCTGCAACGCGAGAGGCCGGAGCATCTTGCTCCGGCCTCCAGTCCCTGCTTCAGCTTTCCTACAGGCGGACGGTCAGTCGCGAGGATCGTGGTCGCTGCCGCCGATCTTGTCCTTGACCTTGTCGGCAGCGTCACTCACCTTGTCCTTGACGCTCGAAGATGCGCGGTCGACCTTGCCTTCGCGCTTCAGCTTGTCGTCGCCTGTGAGGTCGCCGGCCGCTTCCTTGGTGCGGCCCTTGGCCTCATCGATGTTCTCACCCATGTTCTTTTGTCTCCTTTGTCGTTATCTCTCTGTTACCCGGCAACCAGCGTGGGAAAACGAGGGGTGACAGACGCCTCCCGAGGCGCGAAGATCAGCCGGTGAGCGCAGCCGCCAGGGAGACACTGAGCGTCGACGACGCGCAGATCCTGCGCCTCGAGTCGCAGGTGATCAAGGGCCACACCGGCAAGGTGCTGATCCTCGCCCCCGACTCGGCGGGCGAGCCCATCTCGGTCCCGAAGCTGCGCGAGCGGGTCGCGGAGCGCATGGATGGGTTCCCGCGGCTTGGCCAGCGAGTCGTCGAGCCGCGCCTCCGGCTGGGACGGCCCGCCTGGATCGAGGCCGACCGGATGGACCTCGACTGGCACGTCGCCGAGCCCGATCACGCCGACGCACTCTCCGACGAGGAGATGCGTGCGGCGGTCGGTGAGCTGCTCTCGGAGCGGCTCGATCACACCCGGCCCCTGTGGCGGCTCGACGTGCTGCCGCTGACCGGCAATCGAGCGGCGATCGTCGGGCGGATCCACCATGCGATGGCCGACGGGGTCAGCGCGATCAGGCTGGCCGCGGGATTGCTCTGGGACCGCGAGGTGGAGACCCCGAACCCACACGTCACGGGGTCCACCGGGAAGCCCGCGAAGTCCAGCCCCTCCCCCGCCCCGGCGTCAGGAGCCTCCGAAGAGCGGATCCTGGTGCGCCTGCCCTCTGCGCTGTGGCGCGAGCTGCGCCCTGGCCGCGACACCACGCTCGACCAGCACATCGGCCCTGCGCGCGAGGTGGCCTGGACCACCTTCCCGCTCGAGCGCCTGAAGCGGATCGGTCACAGCCAGGGCGCCACGGTGAACGACGTGGTCCTCGCCGTCGTGGCCGGCGCCCTGCGCCGCTGGCTCCCGCAGGCCGGCGGGATCGCCCAGGACCTCCGGGTCCAGTGCCCCGTGTGCCTGCACGCCCAGGAGGAGGAGAAGGGCGAGCTCGGCAACCGGGACTCGTTCATGAACGTGGACCTCCCGATCGCCGAGCCCGATCCCCAGAAACGTCTGAGGTTCATCAATGAGGAAACGAGCGAGCGGAAGCTCGACCACGATGCCGACGCCCTCTACGCCTTCTTCCACGCGCTCAGCCGGTTCCGCCCCCTCTACAAGGGGGTGACGCGACTGACCGCCGGACCCCGCGAGTTCGCGCTCTCGGTCTCGAATGTCCCGGGGCCAAGGGAGCGCGCTGTGATCCTCGGCCATGCCGTCGAACAGCTCGCATCCTTCGCCGAGCCCGCCGACCGGCACGCCCTGCGGATCTCGGTCGTCTCCCTCGCGGGCGAGCTCGCCTTCGGGCTCTGCTCCGATCCCGACGCGATCTCGAACCTCGACGCACTGCGCGGCGCGCTCGGCGACGCGATCTCCGAACTGGAGGTGGCGGTCTAATGCCGCGCTCGCTGAAGGAATACGAGAGCAAGCGGGACTTCTCGAAGACCAAAGAGCCGAGTGGCAAGGGCAAGGGGAAGAAGAAGGGCAAGGCGCGCCGCAAGCACCCGCGGTTCTCCTTCCAGAAGCACTCGGCCACCTCGGAGCACTACGACCTGCGTCTGGAGGTCGACGGGGTGCTGGCGTCGTGGGCCATCCCCAAGGGCCCCTCGCTCGATCCGCGGGACAAGCGCCTGGCGATGAGGACCGAGGACCACCCGCTCCAGTACCTCGAATGGGAGGGAGTGATCGAGGAGGGCTCATATGGCGCAGGCCCGATGATCGTCTGGGACCGCGGCGTCTTCCAGAACATCTCCGAGACCAGGCGCGGCGAGCCGATGGACCTCGACACCGCGATCGAGAAGGGCGACGTGAAGATCTTCCTGCTCGGCGAGAAGATCAAGGGCGCCTACGCACTGGTCCGCACCGGCCCGCCCTCGGACCGCGAGAAGTGGCTCCTGATCAAGAAGCGCGACGAGGGGGCTGACGCCCGCCGCCGCCCGACCTCGTCCCAGCCCGAGTCGGTGCTGAGCGGCCGGACGATCGAGCAGGTGCTCGACGAGGAGGCCGAGCCCGGCCAGTTCCTGAAGCACCGGGCGCGACGGCGGTCGCGGCGGCGCTAGTCTCAGGCCATGGCCACCGCGGCCGAGGCACGGACGCTCCAGAACTTCATCGGCGGCTCGTTCGCCGACGCCACTGCGGACTCGACGCTCGAGGATCGCGATCCGGCGACCGGCGAGCTGGCCGCCCGGATCCCGCTCTCGGGTGCCGCCGACGTCGACGCGGCCGTGGCCGCGGCGCGGCGGGCGCAGCCGGCCTGGCGCAAGGTCCCGCCTCAGGAGCGGGCCCGTCACGTGCTCGCGCTGCGCGACGCCCTGGTCCGCAACCGCGACGAGATCGCCGCCCTGGTCACCGCGGACATGGGCAAGACCCTCGCCGACGCGAACGGGGAGGTCGGCCGCGGCATCGAGTCGGTGGAGTCGGCCGCCGCGATTCCCCACCTGCTGAAGGGCGAGAACCTCGAGGGGGTGGCCTCCGGCATCGACGTTGAGCTGGTCCGCCAGCCCGTCGGCGTCGTCGCCGCGATCACGCCCTTCAACTTCCCGGCGATGATCCCGCTCTGGTTCTTGCCCTATGCGGTTGCCTGCGGGAACGCCTTCATCCTGAAGCCCTCGGAGCGCGACCCGCGGCCGTCCCAGCGGATCTGCGAGCTGATCGCCGAGGAGGAGATCTTCCCCGCGGGCGTCGTCAACCTCGTGCATGGCGGCCGTGAGGCGGTCGAGTCGATCCTCGATCACGAGGGGGTCGACGCCGTCTCCTTCGTCGGCCAGGCCAGCACGGCCAGGTTGATCGCGACCCGCTCCGCCGAGACCGGAAAGCGCGTGCAGGCACTCGGGGGCGCCAAGAACTCGATGATCGTCGCCGCCGACGCGGACCTCGCCACCTCGGTACCGGCGATCATGGCGTCGGCGTTCGGCGCCGCCGGCCAGCGTTGCCTCGCCGGATCGGTCTGCGTGATCGCCGGTGACGAGAGCCGCCAGGCCGAGGTACGGGCGGCGCTGCGGCACGAAGCGGAGGAGCTCACCACCGGAGCGGGTGCCGACCCCGACACCGACGTCTGCCCGATGGTCACGCCCGAGGCGCGCGAGCGGGCCGAGGCGGCGGTGGAGGCAGCGGAGGCGGATGGCTCGGACGTGCTGCTCGATGGTCGGATCGGCGGCGGTGAGGCCGGCGCGATGCTCGGGCCGACCCTCGTCGAGGTTGCCGACCGCGAGTCCGAGCTGGCGCGCGAGGAGATCTTCGGCCCGGTCCTCGCGCTCGTGGGCGTGCCGGACCTGGATGCCGCGATCGAGTTCGCCAACGGGTCGCGCTACGGCAACGCCGGCTCGATCTTCACGACTTCAGGCGCCACCGCCCGGGCCTACCGGTGGGGCATCGAGGCGGGCATGCTCGGCGTCAACATCGGCGTGCCGGCCCCGGTGGCCTGGTTCCCCTTCTCCGGCTGGAAGGACTCGATCGACGGAGACCTGCACGCCAACGGTTCCGACGCGGTCGACTTCTACACGCGGAAGAAGGTAGTCACCTCCCGCTGGTAATTACCAAGGGGTCAGACCCCTTAATGAAGGGGTCAGACCCCTACCAGGGGTCGACGGTGCGGCCGCTGGGCTCCGAGGTGCCCGCCGCGGCGAGGGTCCGGGCGATCACCGACCGGGTGTCCGCCGGATCGATCACGTCGTCGATCTCGAAGATCTGCGCGGCGTTGAGCGCCTGGGCGTGCTCGTACATCTGGGCCGTGAGCTCGCGGACCCGGTCCTCGCGCGCGCCCTCGTCCTCGATCGCCTCGAGCTCGCGGCGCATCGCGAGCCGCACGGCGCCCTCCAGCCCCATCGGGCCGAGGGTCGCGTCGGGCCAGGCCGCGGTCAGGAGCGGCTCGTGCAGGCTCCCGAACGCCATCGCCTGCGCTCCCAGGCCGTAACCGCGCCGCAGGACGATGGCGATGGTGGGGACCGTCAGGGCGGCTCCCGCGATCAGCATCCGGCAGCAGTGGCGGACGAGCGCCTCCCGCTCGGCCTCGGGACCGACCATGTAGCCGGGCGTGTCGATCAGCGAGACGACCGGAATGCCGAAGGCGTCGCAGAGCTGCATGAAGTGAGACGCCTTGTCCGCGGCCTCCCCGGTGACGACGCCGGCCTGGTGCTTGCAGTTGTTGGCGATGATCCCAACCGGCCGCCCCTCGATCCGGGCAAGCGCGGTGGCCAGCTCGGGTGCGAAGCTCTCGCGAAGGGCGGTGACTGAACCCTCGTCCGCGATCGTGCGGACGATCGGCATCACGTCATAGGCGCGGCGAGAGCTTCCGGGCACGGCATCGCGGAGCGGCGTTTGGTCCGGGGCCGACCATTCCTCCACCGGTCCGCGGAAGTAGCCGAGCAGCTGCCTCGTCGCCGCGACCGCCGCCTCCTCGTCCTCGGCGACCAGGTCGAGAACGCCGTTGGGCGCCTGCACGCCGACCGGGCCGACCTCATCGGCCCGAAACTCGCCGAGCCCGCCGCCGGCGATCATCGCCGGCCCGGCCATCCCGAGCGAGGAGTTCTCGGTGGCGACGATCAGATCCGAGCAACCGGCGATCACCGCGTTCCCGGCGAAGCAGTTGCCGGCGACGATCGATATCCGAGGGACGTGGCCGGAGAGCTTGGCCCAGAGCGCGAAGGCCCTGACCTGGAGCGCGCTGACGACGGGGTGATCGGTGTCCCCCGGCCGGCCGCCGCCGCCCTCGGCGAAGAAGACGACCGGCAGCCGCATCCGCTCGATCAGCTCGAACATCCGGTCCTTCTTGAAGTGGCCCACCGTGCCCTGGGTTCCGGCCAGGACCATGTAGTCGTAGGCGAGCACCGCCGTGGGACTTCCCTCGACCGTCGCCGTCCCGGCGAGCAGGCCGTCCGCGGGAGTGTTGGCGATCAGGTCCTCCTTGCTGCGGCGCTGGCGCTGCTGGGCCGTCGCGTAGCGCCCGTACTCGACCCACGAGCCCTCGTCGATCAGGTCGGCGACGTTCTCGCGAGCGGTCCGTCCTCCGCGCTCGTGCCGCTTCGCCACGGCCTCGGATCGGGCCGCGTCCTCGGTGAGCTCGCGCCTGCGCCGCAGCTCGGCCAGGTCCTCGCGCTCCGTGTCGTTCTCTCTCGGCATCGCCGCTGGAGTATCCAGGGAAGGACTCGCGGCGTCCTTAAGACCGAGGCGACGCTCAGCCGCAGAGCAACGTCGCCTTGAGCGTCACGGAGACCCCGCTGCCGACCTTGATGCCGCCGGCATGCCATTCGGTCCCGCTGCTCTGCTGTGTGGAGTCAATCGGGACCAGGTACTGCGACGGAGTCGCGCCCAGCTCCGAGAACCCGCCTCCCCCGGGGGTGAACTTCCGGAGCGGCTTGCGGGGACAGTCGGGGCTGTATGTGTTGGCAAACACCTCGTGTCCGTCGAGGCTGGCCGCGCTCGACGGCTCGCCCGTGAACGAGCGCCCGACGGGTCCTGCCTTCCTCTTCGCGCAGTAGACGTAGCTCGTCACGCTGCTCGCCTGGTTCGAGATCACCTGCGCCTGCCATCCGTCCCGCCCGTTGGGTGACGAACCGATCACGGTGTTGGCCGCGCCGGTGGGCGTGAACGGCGGCGGAGTTGAGAAGCCACCCGACACAGCCCTGGCGGAACGGCAACGCGCGACGGCCGCCGGGCCGACCTGGGGCGTCGCGGGCGTTGCAACCGTCTTGCTCGTGCTCTTCAGCTTGGGCACGCTGTTCTGGCAGTACACCGCGACCCCGAGGTCGAGGCGGCCCCAGAGGTCCTGGGCCGAGACCCGCCATGAGCGTTGCCCCACTCTCTGCGACTCGAAGACGACCCCGCTTCCGAACGGAGTGATGAAGGCGCCCCCTTCGGGCGAGTAGCCGTAGGTCCCGAGGGTCAGGCTGAAGCCACCGTTGATTGCTCGCCAGGGCCCGAGGTCCGGACGCGTCGTCTTCGGGCACGAGACCAGCGCTGTCGCGACCGCCCCTGCGGTCTCGGCAGTGGCGGAGGCATGCGCCACCTCGATGCGCGGGTCCCCGTTCGCATGCTTGGCCTGGGCGGCACCCGGGGCCAGCAGCCCCAGGGCGATCAATGGGACAGCAATGATGGCCAGGCGTCGTCGCATTCGTCTCGCTGGTTCTAACACCCCCGTCTGCGTGACGGAGCGCTTGCTAGGCCTGCCCGATGAGCACGCCGGCGGTGGCCACGATCACGCCACCGAGCGTGACCTGGATCAGCGAGCTCCGGAGCGAGACGTTGAGGAAGCGCTTGCGGACCCAGGCGATGCCGATCAGCTCGCAGCCCACTGTGAAGGACGCGACGAGCAGCGCCGTGTGCAGATCGCTGATCAGGAAGGGCAGCGCGTGGAAGGCGCCGCCGAAGAAGGTCGCGCCGCCGGTGATCAGGCCGCGGGACATCGAGCTGCCCCGGCCCGTCAGCGAGCCGTCGTCGGAGAGCGCCTCCGAGAGGCCCATGCTGATCCCGGCGCCGAGCGCCGCCGCCAGACCGACGAAGAGCGCCGCGTGCGAGCCGGCGAGGAAGGCGGTCGCGAAGATCGGCGCCAGGGTCGAGACGGTGCCGTCGATGAGGCCAATCAGGGCGGGCTGGACGCGCTGGAGCATGAACCGCTCCTCATCAGCCGGACCCATCCTCCCCGCCAGACGTGCCACCAATTCGCTCATGGCGTAGATAATACAAGGAAATTAAGATAAGGATGCCCTAAGATGTACGATTCATTCTTAGGCCGGCCTGACATGACAGACACCCATCTCCACACACCGCCCCGCGACGACGCCGAGCTCGCCGCGATCCTGCGCGAGCGCGGTCTGCGCGCCACCTCCCAGCGGGTCGTCATGCACCGCCTTCTCCGCGAGCGGAACCGTCACGTCAGCGCGGAGGAGTTGCTCTCCGAGGCCGGCGAGAGGCTGCCGGGCGTCTCCCTCCCCACCGTCTACGCAACGCTCGAGCTGTTCGAGCAGCTCGGCGTGGTCCGGCGGGTGAACGGCGGCGGCGGCACGATCCTCTGGGACACCCGGGCCGACGCTCACCACCACATGATCTGCAGCAACTGCGGGCGGATCGAGGACATGGAGCTCCCGCTCGACCTCGAGCGGGCCCGCCGGTCCGCCGCTCGCTCAGGCTTCCAGCCCGCACCGGGCCGAGGTCGTGGTCAGCGGCCTCTGCGCGAACTGCCGCGCAGCCTAGCCGACGGTTCCGGCCCCTACCGCGGCTCCGGGTAGCTCGACTCGATCAGTCCGACGAGGGCTTCCTGCGGATCGAACGCAACGGCGAGCCTGCCAGTCGGGATGTCGATCGGCCCGAAGATCACCCGTCCCCCGGCGGACCCAATGCGGCCGACGGCCTCGTCGAGGTCATCCACCAGGAAGTAGACCTGCCAGTGCGGGGGCGCGTCGGAGGGCATCTCGCTACCCATGCGCATCAACTGGCCGAGGCCCTCGGGCCAGCGCTGGTCATCGACCTGCCAGGTCCACATCCATTCGGGCGACCCCTCGGCCTGGGTGGCCGACCAGCCGAAGACCGCGCTGTAGAACTCCCGAGCCTGATCAGTGTCCCGAGTGAGCAGGCTGTTCCAGGTCCAGGTGCCGGGCTCGTTGACCAACTGCGCGCCCGGGTGGTTCTGCTGCTGGATGATCCCGATGAAGGCACCCTCCGGGTCGCGCAGCATCGCGACCCGGCCAGAATCGTTCGGCAGGTCCACGGGCCCGAAGAAGACGCTGCCGCCTGCCGCCTTGACCTGCTCCGCGGTGGCGTCGGCATCCTCGACCTTGATGTAGCTCGCCCAGGCGGAATGACCCTCGTCGGATTGGACAGGCCCGACGCCCGCGATCATCTTGCCTTCCTTCATGAAGAAGCCGTACCCGCCGGTCTGCTCGGGATCTCCTGGTGCGTCCTCGGCGTCCACGTCGAGCAGTTCTCCATAGAAGCTCTTCGACGCCGCGACGTCGGTGGTCGACAGATCGACCCAGCAGAACTCGCCCGGTGCGTACTCGTTGCGCTCGCTCATCCGCCCTCCTTTTATCGCTTTCGCCGTGCGCCCGGCGAGAATGACTCGTGAAACCAGCTCGGGGTCGTCCCAGGTCGGGACATGACCGCATCCGGGAAGCTCGACCTGCTCCACCCGTTTCGGCAGGACCTTGTCCGGCAGCGGGCGATTGCGGACCAGGTTGTCGTGCTCCGCCCAGGCGAGGGTGATCGGTGTCTTGATCCCCTTGAGATCCTCCACCCGGCCCGCGCGCATCAGCGTGCTCGCCTCGTCATAGGCCGGCGCGGTCACGTAGGCCCTGACGATCGCCTCCGCCTCCCCCGGGCTGAGACGCTCGGGGTGGTAGATGACGCGGCCGAGGGCGCGGCGGCGGCCCCCCACCGTCGAGAGGATCGGCCGGAGCAGGCCCCTGATGGCACGGCCGCCGCGTCGCGCCCGCCTCACTCTCGGGTTCGAGGATGCCACGGAGCGCCTCCAGAAACCTGCCGGGCAGAGTGCGACCACCGCGCTCGCGCCGCCCTGCCGGGCGCACTCGACCGCGGTCCAGCCGCCCAGCGAGATCCCGGCGACAGCGGGCTTCCCCTCGATTCCGAGCGAGTCGAAGAAGTCGAGGGACGCCGTCGCCAGGTTCGCGGCGCGCGGCTCGACCCCGCTCGGCAGCTCCGGCGACTCGCCGAATCCCGGCATGTCGACGGCAACCACCTCGTGCTCTGCGGCGAGCAGGTCCATCACCGGGGACCACTGGATCAACGAGCCGCCCAGCGAGTGGAGCAGCAGCAGTGGCGGGCCCTCACCCGCTCGCACATAGTTCAGTGGCCCCGGGCGCCGTTCCGAGCGGCGCGTTGCGATCACAGCTCGAGGTCGTACTCGAGGTAGGTGTCGAACTCCGCGGGTGTGCGGTTGTAGACCTTCTGGGCCCGGTGGTTGTCGGGCGCGGTGAGCCACTCCATCGCCGGCATGCCGAGCTCCCGGCAGCGGTTCGCGCAGATCTCGATCAGCGCGTCCGCGATCCCGTCGCCCCGCGCGTCGGGGTGCACGTAGAGGTCCTCGAGGTAGCCGAGCCGGGCGCCCTTCAGGCTCGACCATTTCCAGTCGAGATTGGCAACGCCGACCGCCTTGCCGTCTTTGCGCGCAATGAAGACCGCTCCCTGCGACGGATCGGTGATCAGCGTCCGCAGCATCTCGACCACACCCTCGTCGGGCGGCGAGGACTCGTAGAACTCGCAGTAGGCCCGCATCAGGGGCATCAGATCGTCGATCTCGTCCTCGCGAGCGGGCCGAACCTCGACCCCCTCGGCGAGCTTGCGCGGACCTTCGGCTACGGGCTCGTCGGGCATGGCGGGCCGATACTACGAGGAAGGTGGGTTCCGGCCCCGAATAAGGAGGGTCGGTATGCCCAAAATCGACTCACCCGCGCGCGCGATCGCGCGCAATGTGCTCGTGGTCGTCGGGGTCATCCTCGTCCTCTACGTCATCTACCTGCTGCGCAGGCCGATCAGCTGGCTGATCATCGCCGCGTTCCTGGCCATAGCCCTGGCCGGGCCCGTCAACTTCTTCCAGCGCTACATGAAGCGGGGGCTCGCGATCGCACTCGTCTACTTCGGCCTGCTGCTGATCCCGATCGGGCTCGGGGCCGTCCTGATCCCGCCGATCGTCAACCAGGTCTCAGACGTCGCCACCAACGCGCCCCACTACGTCACGGACATCGAGGACTACGTCCACAAGAACAAGACCCTCAACGACCTCAACAATAAGTACGACATCACCCAGAAGCTCTCGGACGAGGCGAACAAACTGCCCAGCAAGGCCGGCGACGCGGCGAGTGTCCTCCGCGACATCGGTTTCGGCCTGGTCAGCTCGATCTTCGCCGGCCTCACCATCCTGGTCCTGAGCATCTTCATGGTCGCCGCAGGCCCGAGATGGGTCGAGAACTTCATACGAATGCAGAGACCCGAGCACTCCGAGCGGATCGAGCGAACCCTGCGGCGAATCGCCAACGCCGTCGGCAACTACGTCGGCGGAGCGCTGCTGCAGGCGACGATCGCGGGGCTCTCGGCGTTCATCGTGCTGACCATCCTCGGGGTGCCCTTCGCGGGCCCACTGGCGGTGGTCATCTTCGTCGCCGACCTGATCCCGGTGATCGGGGCCACGATCGGCGCGGTCTTCGTGGCCATCGTCACCGCCTTCGTCGACTTCCCGGTTGTCCTGATCATCTGGATCGTCTTCGCGATCGTCTACCAGCAGGTCGAGAACTACCTGATTCAGCCGCAGATCCAGAAGCGCGCGACCAAGGTCGAGGCCTTCATCGTCCTGGTCGCCGTCCTCTTCGGCAGCACCCTGTTCGGCATCCTCGGCGCGATCCTCGCCATTCCCGTGGCCGCATCGATACAGATCGGCGTGCACGAGTACCGGGAGTACCGTCGCGAGGTGACGGCCGCCGAGCAGGAAGCGGGCGGCCCGACGCCGGCCCCCGAGGTCACCTAGCGGCCCCCATCACCTCAGTGCTCCCCACTGAGGCGAATCAGTCGGCGATACCGATCCGAAGGCCGGATTCCGCGGCTAGCGTGGTTGGTGCGCCAAGGAGGCACTGGATGAGACTGTCGATCCGCCACCAGCCCGCACGATGCGCGTGGCTCGTGCTTTTGCTTGTCGCCGGCGGGATGCTGCTGTTCGCGTCAGGCGTCCAGGCCGCCTCGAATGGCCCTGTGCTGGTCAAGGAGATCGGTGCGGGCCGCTCCGGCGCCTTCGGGGGTCCACCCTCGGATAACTGCGGCCGCGGCGGCGGGCAGCTCACCAACGTCAACGGCATCCTCTACTTCAAGGGCTGCGATCGCACCCATGGGTCCGAGCTCTGGAGGAGCGACGGCACCAGGAGGGGAACGAGGATGGTGAAGGACATCAACGCGGGCGCCGCCTCGAGCTCCCCCTACGGGTTCACCGCCGTCAACGGGATCCTCTACTTCGGCGCCGACGACGGCATCCACGGCTGGGAGCTCTGGCGAAGCGACGGCACCGCGCGGGGAACGGGGTTGGTCAAGGACATCGAGCCCGGCAGCAACAGCACCGCCCCCGGCGGCTTCGCCGCGCTCAACGGCATCCTCGTCTTCTCGATCTACCACCCCAGCACCTACAGCTACGAGCTCTGGCGAAGCGACGGCACCGACGCGGGCACGACCATGGTCAAGCGGCCGCCCGGTCACATCTCCCCCCTCATCGACATCGGTGGAACCCTGCTCTTCGGGGTCTACGACGGGAGACATTCCGCGCTGTGGCGGAGCGACGGCACCGATGCCGGGACAGAGCCCGTCATGCAGGGCTTCGGCAGCCTCTTCGACCTGACCGCCGTCAACGGCACCCTTTATTTCGACGCCATCGAGGCATACGCACCGAACGTCAGCCAACGCCTGTGGCGAAGCGATGGCACACCGGCGGGGACGACCCTGGTCAAGGACTTCACCCACCTCGGCTTCCCCACCGTTCTCACGGGGGTCAACAGCACCCTCTATTTCACCGGCATCGGCACCGATCTATGGCGAAGCGACGGCACCGACGCGACCACCACCGTCGTCAAGCCGATCACAGGCGGCATCCTCGACATCGCGGCCGCCGGCGGACAGACCCTTTACGTCGGCGCCGGGGGAGGGCTGTGGCGAAGCGACGGGACCGCGCTGGGAACGACCCTCGTCAGGGGCACCCGCTCCGGCAAGAACTTCAACGCTGAGTACCTGACCGTCGTCAACGGCACGGTCTACTTCTCCGCTTCGGATAAGAGGCACGGCCGTGAGCTCTGGCGGAGCAACGGCACCCGCTCCGGAACGAGGCTCGTCAGGGACATCCGCCGCGGCAAGGGCGGCACCAAGCCGCAGGAACTCACGGCGGTCGGCAGCGATCTCTTCTTCACCGCCAGGGACAAGAGGCACGGCAGGGAGCTCTGGAGAGTCGGACCGAAGCCGTGCAAGATGGCCAAGGGGAAGTGCCGGAAGGCGTGACGCTCCTCGACGGGTAGCGCCCGGGCCGCGGACTATGCGGGCTGGCCGCTGGATGTCGCGGGAGTCTTCCCGGCGAGGGCATCGGCGGCCGCCTCGTCCGAGACGCTCTCGGCCGCCCGCTTCAGGATGTCGCGCAGCTGGCGCTGATCCTTCTCCGGAGAGAGAGGCGATGGGCGGCGGCGGCTCGGCCATGCGCTTGGTGATCTCCACCCGCACTCGCTCACCCTCCTTGGTGAGGACGAGGAGCTTTACGCGGCGATCCCCGTCGGCGGACTCCCGGCGGACCAGGCCCCGCTCCTCGAGGCGGTCGACGATGCCGGTGACGTTCGAGTTGTCACAGAAGAGGGCCTGGGCCAGCTCGCTCATCTTGCGCGGGCCGGACGCGAGCATCCGCAGCGCGATCATCTGCTGGGGTGCGAGCTCGAACTCCTGAGCCATCGCGAAGAGCCGGTGCTTGTTGGTCACCATCATCCAGTGCATCAGGCTCCATGCCTGGCTGCCCGGATCAGTGCGGCCCAGCTCGCCGGCGAGCCAGGACTCAGGACCGGATCCCCGGCGCCCCTTCTCCACTTCCTTCCCCTTGGCCATGTTGTTGGGGATTCTACCGGGATAGTTTGATAGTTACAAGGTTGCAAGGTTCAACTATCTATGTATACTGCCGTCCTTCGCAAGCGACCCGACCTACACCCGAGGGGGAACTCGGATGCAGAGCAGTAACGGAACCCAGTCGCCCGCCAACGGAATCGAGGTCAACGGCCTCGTCCGTGAGTTCAAGGGCAATGTGCGCGCCGTCGATGGCATCGACCTCGAGGTTCGCCCCGGTGAGATCTACGGCTTCCTCGGCCCGAACGGCGCCGGCAAGTCGACCACCGTCCACATGCTCACCACCCTTCTCCCGCCCACCGCGGGCTCGGCGAAGGTCGCCGGCTTTGACGTCGTGAAGCAGGGCGCCGACGTGCGCGACGCCATCGGCGCCGCGCTCCAGGAGGCCGCCCTCGATCCGAACCTGACCGCCCGCGAGCACATGCGCCTGCAGGGCGCGCTCCACGGCATGCCGAAGGACGAGCGGACCAAGCGCGGCGACGAGCTGATCGAGCGGGTCGGCCTCGCGGATGCCGCGAACCGGAAGGTCGGCGGCTACTCGGGCGGGATGAAGAGGCGGCTCGACCTGGCTCTCGCCCTGCTTCATGGCCCGCGCGTCCTCTTCCTCGACGAGCCCACGACCGGCCTCGACATCCAGAGTCGCAGCGCGCTCTGGGACGAGGTCGCGCGTCTCTCCCGGGACGAGGGGATGACCGTCTTCCTGACGACCCAGTACCTCGAGGAGGCGGATCAGCTCGCCGACCACCTCGGGATCATCGACGACGGCAAGATCGTCGCCGCCGGCACGCCTGAGGCGCTCAAGGCCGAGGTCGGCCGCCCGACGGTCGAGGTCGTTCCGACCGACCATCAGGAGCGCGACCGCGCGGTCGAGCTCGCTGCGGCCGTTCGGCGAATTGGTCCCCGGCACCCCTCAGGGCGCCGCGGTCAGGCTCGACTCCGATGGCGGCGAGGAGCTCCCCAACATCATTCGCGCCTTTGACCAGGCCGACGTCAAGGTCGCGAACCTCGAGCTCCACGAGGCGAGCCTGAACGACGTCTTCCTCGCCAAGACCGGGCGCTCCCTGGAGGGCGCCGAGGCCGAGGCCGTGAAGGAGGGCGAGACCGGAGAGCAGCCCGCACTCGAGGGATCCGCCGCCTGATGGAGGCTGCCGCTCTCCCGATCTCGGCGCCCGTCCACAGGCGCCCCTCGATCTGGACGCAGGCGCCGGAGCTCGCCCGCCGTTCGATCACGCGCACCCTGCGCCAGCCCGCGGCGGTGATCCCGGCCACGGTCTTCCCCCTGATCCTGCTGGCGATCAACTCCGTCGGCCTGAAGTCGGCGACCTCCCTCCCGGGCTTCCCCACCAACTCCTATGTCACCTTTTCCCTGGCCTTCGCCTTCATCCAGGCCGGGGTCTTCGCGGTGATCGGCACCGGCCAGAACCTCGCCGAGGACAACCAGGGCGGCTTCTTCAACCGGCTCCAGCTGACCCCGATCCACCCGGCGGCACTGGTGGCCGGGCAGCTCGCAGGGACCCTCGCCCTGGGGCTCTTCCAGGCCGCGACCTACATCTCGGTCGGGCTGATCGCCGGCGCCCACATCGAGGCCGGTCTCGGGGGCGCCGTCGTGATGGTCGCGCTCGTGGTCTGCATCTGCCTGGCCTTCGGCAGCATCGGCCTCGCGATCGGCATGCGGGTGGATGCGCCGGAGAAGGTCCAGAGCCTCTTCCCGCTGATCTTCGTCTTCCTCTTCCTGAGCTCGATGAGCCTGCCCCGCAACCTGATCCAGACCGACTGGTTCCGCACGATCGCGACCTACAACCCAGTCAGCTACATGGTCGAGGGGCTGCGCAGCCTCCTGATCACCGGATGGGACGGCGAGGCATTGGCGCTCGGCTTCGGCTGCGCGCTCGGCATCCTCGCG
>CAVTPZ010000004.1:0-34117 GCA_963736685.1 uncultured Solirubrobacterales bacterium | reverse complement strand
CCAGTCGCCCCGATTACGTCTCATCAGCTCCGCGTGGAGCGGACACCCGGCGTCTCCATACCAGCAGTAGTGTCAGCCGACTGTCCGAGAGCAGCGGGGGAGTCGCTTTGACCTCCATTTGCAGGGAGTGTCGGGCCATGACACACGCGATACAGTCGACCCGTCAGGCCTGATGAACCTTCAACGGCGCGCGTAACGCGTGCGCTCTTCGGCCGACAGAAGCCTGTCCGACTCTCGACGAATGGAGAAATGTGATGACCGCCGCCATCTATGTCCAGACCAATGACGCCTCCGACAATGAGATCGTCGCCTTCAGCCGCTCGGAGGAGGGCCAGCTTGCCCCGCTTGGCCGCTTCAGCACGGGTGGTCGCGGAACTGGGGAGCCGCACCTGCCCTCCCAGAACTCAATCGTGATCAGCGAAGACGGCGGGTGGCTGCTGGTCGCGAACTCCGGCAGCGATGACCTGTCGCTGTTCGCGATCGAATCGGACGGGCTGCGCCTCGAGGATCGCGTCGATTCGGGCGGCAGCAAGCCGACCAGCGTCGCCGTCAGCGGAAAACACATCTACGTCCTCAACAACGGCACGCCGTGCATCACTGGCTTCAAGCTCGCGAACGGAAAACTGACTCCGCTTGAGGACTCGACGCGGCAGCTGAGCGCCGACGACGCGGACCCGGCTCAGATCTCGTTCAGCGTCGACGGCGCCGCGCTGATCGCGACCGAGCGTGGGACGAACAGCATGAGCAGCTATGCGATCGACGATCGTGGTTACGCGGAAGGCCCGACCACGATCGAGTCCAGGGGCCAGACGCCGTACGGCTTCGACTTCACACCGAAAGGCTCGCTGATCGTCACCGAGGCCTTCGGCGGCGCTGCCGGGGAGGCGGCGGCTTCCTCATATGCCGTTGCCGGCGGGGGCGAACTCACCGCGGTCAGCGGCTCGGTTGGCGACACCCGCAGCGAGGTCTGCTGGGCCGCAGTAACGAATGACGGCCAGTACGCCTACGTCACCAATTTCGGCGACTCCACCGTGTCGTGCTACGAGATCGCCGGCGACGGAAGCCTCGAGCTTCGCGACCCAGTGGCCGCCTCGACCCGCCAAGGTGAGAAGGGCCTTCGCGACGAGGCAATCTCGGGCGACGGACGCTACCTGTACGCGATCGACGCCGACGCGCAGAAGGTCTTCGGGTGGAGCGTGGGCCAAGACGGGGGCTTGACCGCGGTCGGCGCGTTCGAGGGAGTGCCGGAGACCGTGGCTGGGCTGGCCGCCGGCTGAGTGGGATCGCAGCACAGGCCCTGCTGACGCGATACTGATGAGGCTCGAGCCGCTCTATCGTGCGCTTCGGCGCGCCTCAGAGGGGTAATCAGTCCGCTGATCCCAAGGTGGGGGTGATGTGAATGGCGATCGACGTTCAGCGCATCAGGCAGCCGCCGACCGCGTTCAGCGTGGCGACTGGTTCTCCAAGCGCCCGGGCACGAGGGTGACCCGGAAGCGGTCGAGATCCTGGAGCGTCGCTCCGTTGCTCATACCGTCACTAACCCATCGAAAGGAAGCAAGATGGCTGACCATGTCCAGGTGGTGAACCGCCGGCTCGACGCGAGCGAGAACGAGGCGCTGACCGCCATTGCCCGGATGGGCGCGGACGCGTTCGGGTATACGGCGAACCTGCGGATCGACCGCGGACTCGCGGAGCTCCTGCGGCTGCGGGTCTCGCAGCTCAACAACTGCACCTACTGGCTCAACGTGCACTACGAGGCGGCCCGCGAGGCCGGCATCTCCCGGGCCAAGATCGACACCCTGACTGCATGGTGGGAAACCGAGCTTCACTCCGAGGCCGAACAGGCGGCGCTCCGCTACTCGCCGAGGCGCTCACCCGGGTGGCCGACACTGACCGGGACACGGCGTTCCAGCGCTTCCACGACGCGCTCGCCGACGCTCTCAGCCCGGAGGAGATCCTCGAGATCGTCGCCGTCGTCGTCAACATGAACGTCTGGACCCGGATCAAGCTTGCCGAGGGCTCCATGCCGGGCCCGGGCTGAGGCGCACCGCTTTCCTGCAAAGCAGCACCCTGTTGGGTGAGCGCCGTGGTACCGCTTTGGTACCGGATGCATCGTCCATCTGTCAAGGTCGTCCAGCGCCGTGGACACATAGGAAACGACGGACGCTCCGGGACGCATAGAGCCTGAATCGGCTCGGCTGGGGGCCGAAGGTCGCTGGTTCAAATCCAGTCGCCCCGATTTTAGCCTGGTAATCAGCGTGTTTTGGCGAATCGAGAGCGGCAAAATGCTGCCCCGGCCCATCTAGACTGGGGGTCCACTCCAGGCACGAGACCCCCGGTCTAATTCGGGCGGAGGCACATTCGAGGGCACAATTTGTAGCTTTCGCGGACGCCCGTCTAGCCTGAGTGCGTGTTGAGGGATCCGCTCGAGGGCACCGCCGTGGCAGCGACCGAAAGCAGAAGCCGATGACGACTTGCCTTCTCGCGTCTCGGCACTTTCGCAACCACGCGGGAGGAGGCGTCCTGATCACCGACGATGAACGGGCCCATGGTTGAATGACCGCAATGCCACGTGCGCTCGAGGCCGAGTACCTGGTAGTCGGAGCCGGGGCGTCGGGCATGGCTTTCGCCGACGCCCTGATCCGGCATGCCGACGTGCAGGTCTCCCTGGTCGATCGCCGGGAGGGGCCCGGCGGCCACTGGCTCGATGCGTACCCTTTCGTGCGGCTGCACCAGGCGTCCTCGTTCTACGGAGTGGCCTCGATGATGCTGGGCTCCGGATCGATCCAGCGCGAGGGCCCCGAGGCCGGGCTGCACGAACGGGCGAGCGCTGCGGAGATCTGTGCGTACTACCAGCGGGTGCTGAACGAGCAACTGGTGCCCTCGGGCCAGGTGCGTTCCACCCAGCTGCGAGTACCTGGGTGACCGCTCGTTGATCTCGCGCATTTCCGGGCAGCGTTACCAAGCCGGCCCGGACTGCCGGATCGTCGACCCCCGCTACCTAGCCCCAGATATCCCCGCGACCACCCAGCCGCCGTTCGGCGTCGCCGACGGGGTCCGGGCGCTGCCAGTCAACGAGCTACCGAGGCTGGAATCCGCACCCCGGGAGTTCGTGATCGTCGGGTCCGGGAAGACGGCAACCGACGCCTGCGTCTGGCTGCTTGAAAGCGGTGTCGACCCGGATTCCATCTGCTGGGTTCGCCCCCGCGAGCCGTGGATGTTCGACCGCGCGGTCCTCCAGCCCGACCCCGCCGTGTTCATCGGAATGGCTGCCGACGTCATGGAGGCGGCAAGCGCGGCCTCCTCCCGGATGACCTCTTCCTGCGAATGGAAGCTGCGGGGGTGATGCTCCGCATCGACCCTCGGTGATGCCGACTATGGCAAAGACACCGACGCTGGCGGAGTGGGAGCTCGACCTGTTGCGCAGCATCGAGCGGGTGGTCCGGCTGGACCGTCCGTGGGATCGTGCCCGGGCGGATCGGACTGGACGAGGGCGATGCCGCGATCGACAGGGACGCGGTGGTCGTCCACCGCGCCGCGTCCGGGCTGCAGTACCCGCCGCTGATCCCGATCTGGGGCGACGAGGCGATCACGATTGAACCGGTCCGGGCGGGTTTCCCCTGTTGGCGGCGGCACTGATCGGGTACGTGGAGGCAACCCGCGAAGGTGATGCTGAAGAGAACCGGCTGTGCCTCCCGTCGCCGCTCTCGGACACACCCACCGACTGGGCGGTGATGCAGGTCCTGGGCGGCCGTGCATCACCCGCGTTTAGCGCCGAGCCCGACATCAAGGAGTGGGCCGACAGCGTGGCCCTGAACCCCGCGCGCGTTCCCCCCGGACAGGCCGTTGATGATGATCTGGCGGCCGCCGCAGAGCGTTTCCGCGCCGCCGTCGGCCCCGGGATCGCGGCATGGCCGAGCTCGGGCCTCACCTCTCGCGATGGCGAACCCGGTGGGCCATCCGGCTCCAGGGTTCAGGAGCTCGATGAAACCGGGCCGGCATTCTACGACTGCCTCGCGCTCGCTCCTCCATTGCGCGAGACCGAGCACTGAGGGGCGGCAGTGCTCCTCGTCGCGCGGAGTGACAGCGCGGCGCAGCGCCGCGTCGCTTGCCCGTCCCAGGCCGCCGGGGGGTACGTGCCGCTCGCGTGCCCGCCTGCGCTGCTCACGATCGGAGCTCGTCGGGAGTGACAGCAGGGCCGAAGGAGGCAAGAAATGCTGCTTCCTGGAAGGCGGGGCTTGGCGAACACTTGGCCCGACGGTGACGTGAGAGGCTCTTCGCGGATGCTTGCTCCGCCCGTGGCCGACAGCCGCTTCGCCGTCGTCCGCGCGCCCTCGGGGCTCGGCCTGCGCGCGCCAGGGGTGGAGGGGCTCGTGACGCTCTGCTCGGGCACGGCCTGGCGCAGGCGCTCGGCGCACGCGTCGCCATGACGGTCATGCCCCCACCGGCATCCGGAGTCCGCGATCCCGCGAGCGGTGTGCTCAACGGGCCCGAGATTGCCGCGTATGCCATCACCCTCGCCAACGCGGTCGGGACGGTGCTCGACGCCGGCGACGTGCCGCTCGTCCTGGGTGGCGACTGCAGCGTGCTGCTTGGTGGGGCACTCGCGCTGCGCCGCCGCGCCGCCGCCGGGCTCTTGTTCCTCGACGGGCACGCCGACTTCTACCAGCCGTCGGCCGAGCCCTCGGGCGAGGCAGCGTCGATGGACCTCGCGCTTGCCACCGGCCACGGTCCGCCCGCGGTCGGCGACCTCGAGGGCCGCTCGCCACTCGTCCGCGCCGAGGACGCGGTCATCGTCGGCTTCCGCGACGCGGAGGAGCAGGCCGCGATGGCAGCCAGCCGCTTCCCGATGCGCTCCTCGCACTCGATCTCGCCGCGGTCCGTGCGGCAGGCGCGCACGCCGCCGCGGAACACGCCCTCGCCCACCTAACCCGACCTGACGCCTCCGACCACTTCTGGGTCCACGTGGACGCGGACGTACTCGACGACGCGGTCATGTCCGCGGTCGACTATCGCCAGCCCGGCGGCCTGACCGCCGATGAGCTCGCGACCATCCTCGCCGCCGCGATGGCTACCGGCCTCGTCGCAGGCGTCGAGGTCACGATCTACAACCCGGCGCTCGACCCCGCCGGGACCGCCGGTGCCGCGCTCACCGGAGCGCTCGCTCGCGGGCTCGGCACCGCCGCCTCGCCTTCGACCGGGACCGCGTTGCGGTGCTCGCGCATCAAGCAGTACCTAGGCGCGACGGCGAAGGCCGACTTCGCCGCAATAGGCTGCGAGCCAGTGGTCAACCTGGTCGAACGGATCTGAATGGACTGGTCACTGACGATCGTGGCGCTGGCGCTGATCGCCGTTGCCGCGGTCTCGAACCGGCTGTCGGGATCACCGATTACGCCCACGATGGTGTTCGTCTCGATCGGGCTCCTCGTCGGCCCCAAGGTCCTCGACGAGATCAACATCGCGAGCACCAGTTCGACCGAGCGGGCACTGGCCGAGGCGACGCTGGCGCTCGTGCTCTTCTCCGACGCCTCGAGCATCGACCTCGGAGCGCTGCGGCGTGGGGCCTCGGTCCCGCTGCGGCTGCTCGGGATCGGGCTGCCGCTGACGATCGTTCTCGGAGCGCTCGCCGCCGACGCGATCTTCGGCGAGTTGACCTTCTGGGAGGCCGTGATCGTCGGGGTGGTCCTGGCCCCGACCGACGCCGCCCTCGGCCAGGCGGTCGTCACCGAGCCGCGCCTCCCGACCCGGATCCGCCAGGGCCTGAACGTCGAGAGTGGGCTCAATGATGGGATCTGCGTGCCGCTGCTCTTCGCGGCCGTCGCGGCCGCAGACGTCCAATCGGGTATTTCCGGGGGACGAACCGGAATCACCCTTCTGGTCGAGGAGGTCGGCTACGGCATCCTCGGCGGGGTTGCTGCCGCGCTCGTGATCGGAGCCGTGGTCGTCTATGCCGGCCGAAGGGATCTGATCGACGGCGCGTGGCGCCCGGTGATCCCGGCCGCCGGCGCCGCCCTCGCCTATGGAACCGCCAGCGCGCTCGACGGATCGGGTTTCATCGCAGCCTTCGTGGCCGGCATGGTCTTCAGGGGGGTGATCAATCGCGACCCAGGGGAGATGAATCGGCTCACGGAGGAGGTCGAGATCGCGCTCAGCGGAGTGACCTTCCTCGTCTTCGGGGCGATCCTGCTCGGGCCGGCGCTCGGCGAGTTGAGCTGGGAACTTGCCCTCTACGCGGTCCTCAGTCTGACGGTCGTGCGAATGGTCCCCGTGGCGATCGCGATGCTCGACTTTCACCCTCGACTGCCGACGCTCGGCTTTCTCGGTTGGTTCGGCCCACGCGGCCTGGCCTCGATCGTCTTTGCGGTGATCGTCATCGAGGACTCGCAGCTTCCTCACGAGCACCTGATCGTCCTTGCGGTCTACTCGACCGTCGGGCTCTCGGTCTTCGCCCATGGCCTCACCGCCGCCCCGCTGGCCGATCGCTACGCGGACTGGTTCGAGCGCCACCCCCGAAACCAGGCGCCGCCGACGTAGAGCGTGCGCCTACCCAACATTCGTCCAAAAATGCCGAATTCTGTGTAGTAAGCGGCCCCTAGCGCCCACACTGGCAGGGGATGGCCCGCTGGACGCGCTACGTTGCCCTCCTCTCAGTGGCCGCCGCGGCGGCGAAGGTGGCGTCACCCCATGCGAGCCGATCGCGGGCGGGGCCTTGTTCGCCTTGGCGTGTTCTGCCCTGGCTGGGTCGCCTGCCCGCCGCTGACCCGGTCATCGCGGCTATGCCCCCGGGGACCAGGTCCGCAACGTTGATCTTCGACTCGGTCCGTGCCGGGCGGCAAGTTCCGCACGCGGATCGCTGCTGCGGCCGCGACCTGGAACCAACTTCCGGGCGTCGAGCGGTTCGAGGTCCACAAGTCGTCGTCGAGCGTGCCGCTCAGCCCCGATCCCTGCGCAGAGGAGAACGGCGTCCCGATCGGCGGCATCCTCCGGGGCCAGGTTGCGGGCAGCACCACGCTGGCCGAGAACCGCAGCTGCGTCGATACCGACACCGGGCAGCTGATCGGTTTCCGGCAGACCTTCAACCAGAAGAAGAACTTCTACATCGGCTCAGGCGACCCGCCCGCGAAGAAGCTCGACCTTCAGGCCGTCGCGACGCATGAGCTCGGGCATTCGGAGGGTTGGACCGGCGACCATTACCAGAACCGCAACAACTCGAAGATCTGCGCGAACAAGCCGAAGCAGGCAACGATGTGCCCGGCCGCATATGCTGCGCACGAACCGGCTGCGGACCCTGACCAAGGACGACAAGAACCCGGTGATCGCGGCCTACTCGCAGCCCCTCGCAGCCGACGCGCTCCAGGCCCTCGGCATGCAGGCACCTGCCGGCAAGGCTTTCTCATCGGCCGTCGCGCCCGGAGGCGCCGGAGCCCGTGGCTGCATCGCCGGTCTTCTCCGTCGGATCCACCTGCGCCGCGGGGCCGACACGTTCAACGGCGCGCGTCGGCAGGGATCGGGTTAAACTGGCGGGCGGCCCCGATCTCGGGTTCGGCAAGGGCGGCGACGACATCATCGTCGGCGGGGTGGGCGTCGACGATCTCCGCGCCGATGGAGGCAACGACACGATCGTCGCCGGGCCCGGCAATGACGTCATCGACGGTGGCCCCGGCAACGACCTGATCCTCGGCGGCCGCGGGGTTGACCAGATCGACGCGGCCGACGGCTTCTCTTACTGGATCCGCTGCGGCAGAGGCCTCGACCGCGTCTTCACCGCGGATCCGGGTGACGTGCTGATCGACTGCGAGATGGGACCGTCGGATTTCACCGCGATCCCGCTGCCGCCGAGTCCCGCGAAGTCCGCACAGGCGCGGAAGAAGGGTCGGCGGCGCGCTGGCCGCCTACTTCGTCTCCAGGCACAACCTCGACTCCTTCCGCAGCGACCGCTCGAATCGCATAAGCGCGATCGTCGGAGTGGTCGATGCCCAGCAGCTGGTGGCCGAAGGTCACCGCGACCGAAACGCGGACGCAATCTTCAGTCGCCCCGTTTTCAGAAAGCGCTTTAGAAGCGGGTTACAAGATTGCGGCTCGATGACCGACAATTCCCGGACGTTGTCGTTGTTGGCGCTTGCGGAGCCGGAAATCTGCCGCGCGAGCCGCGAGCTCACGCAGGCGGCCGTCGCTCACGTCGTGTTCGACGAAGGGCAAGGTCGGACAGACCTGGCGGGGGCTGACTGGACAGCTTCGGCCTGGTCACGCCAAATTGCAGCGTCCAGCTCCCCGGCCGTCCATACGACGGGGGAGGAAACTGATGAAGTCTTTCAGATGCTTCGGGACGAGGTCGTGGCGAGTCCCCAGGGCTATGAACCGGGTTCAAAGCGCCAGTGCAGGAAGGCATCGAGGTCGTCTCACTCCAGCCAGCGCACGACGGAGGTTTTCTACTAGAGATCCCGTCCGGACAGATCCGCGCCCGGACCGTGGTGCTGAGCACGGGGGCCTACCAGAAGCCGCCACGACTCGCGGCTGCTGCGAATTCCCGACGGACCGGCGGCTCCGAGCACAGATCGACGCCGAGGATTACCGAAACCCCGCGGACCTCCCGACCGGCCCGGTGCTTGTAGTCGGGAGCGGCCAGTCAGGCTGTCAGATGGCCGAGGAACTCGCACGAGCCCGGCCGGGAGGTCTTCCTTGCCTGCGGACGGGCTCCGTGGGCGCCCCGCAGGGTGGGCGACCGCTACATCATCTGGTGGGCCGAAGAGACGGGGTTCCTTGATGCGCCGGTGGGATCGTTGCCCACCCCGGCCGCTCGGCTGGCTGCCAACGCGCAGGAACCGGCCATCGCGGCGGCCACGACCTCCACTACCGAACGCTGCAGAAGCTGGGCGTCACCCTGCTGGGCCACTTCCTGGGCGCTGATGGTCGCCACGCCCGATTCGCGCAGGACCTCTGGCAGAGTGTTGCCTGGGGAGATGAGCGGAACGCGCAGCTGATGGGCCTCGTCCGAGACCGGGCGGCCGAACGCGGGCTGCCGCCCCCCCAAATCCCCGAGCCGCAGCCGTTGGAACTGGCTAGCGCCCGACGACCTGAACCTGAACGGTTTCGGCGGCGTCATCTTCGCAAGTGGCTTCCGGCCTGACTATGAGTCCTGGGTCGACTGCCCGGTCCGTTCGACGACTGGGTTCCCGATCCATGACGAAGGCGCCAGCACCATGATCCCTGCGGCTTTCCACTTCGTCGGCGTCCACTTCCTTCGCAAGCGCAAGTCATCGCTTCTCCTCGGAGTCGGTGAGGACGCCGCCATCGTCGCCCGCAACATTGCCGCGAGAGGCCTGCATCGTCCCCGCGTGAGCCGATCAATGGTTTCTTCCGTCGCAGCGCCGCCCTCTCATCCCCGTGACCTCCCACGCCCGTCAGCGCCGCCGCAGAGCCGACGATGCCCAACACCGAAAGCGCGTCAAGGGCCGAGCCGCGGGCATCCCCCCAAGGGCCACGGAGAGGCCGAATTGGACTGAATAACCGCCCCCTGAAATTGCCGCCAATACGATGTTCAGCTTGCGAGTCGGGAAGCCGCGGGAGAACTTGACAGGCCCGCTTTTGCTCGCGGCATCAAGCGGCTGAAGCTCATAGTTCCTTATCATCCCCATCACCAGGCTGGATATGCCGAAGACGACCGCCCCTCCGGTCAAGCTCACGATCCGAACGATGAACGCATCGACCAGAGCCAATAAAGCACTGCCGGCCAAAACGTTCCGCCTCTCCCGAGTCCCTGGAGTCGGCATCGTCGGTGTTGATGATCTAGAGGGCGACGAAGAGCAGTCCCAGAAACGCAGCAGACGCACCCAAGCTGGCAACGAAGAAGTTCGGTCTTACCCACATCATCACCCTATGAGCATCAGCCGCGGCTGATGCAGCATCCCGCGGCGCCGGGCCACGTGGTACCGCTTTGGTTACCGGATGCAACGTCCAACCCGTCCACGTCGTCCACCGCCGTGGACACAGAGGAAACGACGGACGCTCCGAGACGCATAGACGCCGGCACATCGGCTCGGCCGGGGTCTCAGGTTGCTGGTTTAGTTCCAGTCGCCCCGATTGCCACAGTCCGTGGCGCGTTCACAGATAGCCCTTGCGATCGAGCCATCGCAGTGAGATGTACCCCCAGATGGGGGGCAGGTAGAAGGTGCATAGGCGTTGCGTGATCGCGATGGCGAAGGCAGTCGACTCGCCCACCCCCATGGCGATGAGTCCCGCTTGAGGCTGGCCTCGGCTGCTCCGACCCCGCCTGGGGAGGGGACCAGGCTGGAGAGCACGGACGCCCCGGCGTTGACGAACACGAGCTGCGCCAGGTCCAGGTGGACGCCGTAGGCCAGACATGTCGCTCCCAGGGAGATCGAGTACAGGAGCTCAGACGTATTTCCTCGAAAGAGCTCCAGTCGCTTTCTCGGTCGCGGGCCACGGTCCAAAGACCTTCGAGGCCACTCCGGACGCAGGCACGACTTTTTCGCGAACCTCGGCACGGCAAGAACCACCGCGACGCCGATTACGACAGCGGCCAGGATCGCCACCACGAGACGGCCGTCGGGCGTGCCTGATGGAACTTGCTCGTGTCCACGGCGTTGCCGACGAAGGCAAGGTCACGAAAAACAGCGCCGCCTGCACGATCGTCTCCGAGGCATCATCGAGCGCTCCGGCGGCCACCGCCTGCGGTGGCGAGGCCCCCATCCGCTGCAGGAAGCGGAGGTCGATCCCGATCCGCCCTGCCGAGCTGGGGACTGTCAGGTTGATGAACTTGATCGCGGACTGAAGCAGGATGCAGGGGAGCAGCGGGAGTGGAGTCGCGACCGATCCTCGGACCGATACGCCCGTGCCGATGAAGCTGGACTGTGCGAGCAGGAGCGCGATCACGACCCAGGTCGGATCGGCGTGCTTCAGCTCCCGATAAATCGTTCCGAACCCGATCTCTGCCAGCTTGGAGATCAGGAGGTAGGCGGCGACGATCAGGACCGCGCTGAGTACGAGGTCCCGAGGGCGAACACGACGGAGCGGCGCCACGTCGGGAGTCTTCTGACCAACGGCGGCAGCGCCGTCGGCACGAAGCTTTTTGAGCGGAATCTCGTGGGAGCGCGCCAGGTCGCGGAGATGAGGCGTCAACGCTGCGCGCTCCAAGTAGGGAAGGATGCGGACGAGATTGTCCTTCCAGCCGGCGCCGATTGCGTGGCGGAGTGTGCGCTCCGGCCCGACCAGGACGGTGCAGGCGACCGCCAGCTCGGCTCCGTCGATGTCGATGGCCGTTTGCGGTGCGCCGAGGGTCGCCGCCGAGAGGTCGACCAGCATCGGCCCGTCCTCGGTGACGAGCACGTTGCTCGCGTTGAGTCTCCCGTGGGAGATGCCTGCTCTATGGAGCAGATCGGCCTGCTTCCAGAGGTCTTCGAGCGTTTCGTCACTCACCTGATCCGCAGAAAGAGCTCGAGCGGCTCGACATCGGGCTGGCGTGTGACGACAACGCGTCGCCGTCTGCATCGAGCGCGGCCAACAGCACCTCGGGCGCGCGGACCCCAGCTTGGCTCGCCATGAAGATCGCCAGCGCCTCGTGCTCCACCTGCTCGAGCCGGCCGATGGGAACGCTGCGAGGTGGATCCCTATATGCCATGAGGCGCCAGCGTCGGGCGAGCCGCTGCGTGTCCTGTGAGTCGCGACCGAGCACGCGTGCCCTGAGGGGATGTCCTGCCTGGTCGTGCCCGACGTAATCGGCTGCACCTATCCGTTGTCGTTTGGCAGGCTCGAGATCCCTGACCTCGATTCCGTGCGCGGCCATCGCGGCGCGGATCCTCTCCGTCGGCGGGACTCCAGCGGCCGAGCCGAACGCCAGCCGCACGATCGCTCCGGCTGCGAGGCCGACGGCAAGTCCCGCCAGCGCCGCCGACGGGAGCGCGGCGCCGAGCACCACCGTGCCCAGCGCCGCGAAGGGAATCAGCCAGGCCGCCAGCACCCGAACCCAGCGCACGAGCTCCGGGCCGGCGACCACCAGGACCGCGGTCGCCGTCGCGAGACGAAGCTCGGGATATCCCCACTGCGACAGAAGATGGCCTTTGACCGGGAACCAGTCCGACTCGACGATCCCCCCGAGGACCAGGCCGATGGCTGCCAGCGGCAGCACGGCGACGATCAGGTCGCGTGCCAAGCTCCACCGGCGGCGCAGGAAGACATCGACGACCACCACGAGCGCAAGCAGAAGCAGGGCGACGAAAACGGTGCGCCAGATCGCGTTGGCCCACCCGAAGAGTGTCGTCAGCGCATGCGCGGCGTCGGCGTCGGCTTCCGGCGCCGAGGACGCGACGACGGCGGTCAGCCCGATCACGATCGCTGCTGCGAGCAGAATCACCGCGTCGACGGTCCGTCTGTTTCGCCGTCCGGGCTCGGCGGCTGCCAGAAGCGCGGGCTCCCACGAACCCGCACCCGGTGCTTCTCCGCGTTTGATCGTCGGCTGTGGCAATTGCTTGGACGCCGAGGGGTTCAAGCGTATGGAGGTGAGGCAGATGACAGGTCGCGGAGCTCGGCTGAACGAACGAACGCTCTGACGCCTAGGAGGGCTCGCCCCACCGGCTGTCGCCGTGGTCCCGCGAGCGTTCATCGGGGACCTCGGGTGCGCCGCCGGGTGCGAAACCAGCCTGGGTAAGCATTCGCCGCAGGTCCACCACCATCTGGATGTCGATGTCCTTGCCCCGAGGCGGAGGGAGCACTTCGGTTTCGGGGCCGAGCGTGACCTTGAGCTTCCCGTTGTGCTCGTGCTCCACGGTTCCGATCCTCTCCAGCAGCGACACGACCTGACGCCACTCGATGTTGCCGCTGGAGGGGTGCCTGAAGATCTTCTCCAGCGTGTCGCGATGGTGATTGCTGAGGTGGGCTTCCATGTGGGCTCCCTCGAGGCTACCCATATGGGGGAGGGGCGGGGGGTCCGGCGGAGCTGCGCCGCCTTGCGCCGGCGCAGGCGAATCGAGAGGATGCATGCGTGCCTCTACCCCGTCGGTCCATGAGCCGCTCGGCTGAGCCGCAGCCAGTCCTCTCCCCGATCAGCGAAGCGGCGATCTTCCTCACGGCTCTCCTGGAGGAGGGGCGCGAGGACGGCGTTCCGGATCTGCTCTCGGAGGTCACCGGCCTGAAGCGATCGGTCGGCTTCCGGCTCCCCGAGGGGGAGCTGAGCTGCGTGGCCGGCATCGGCGCTCGGGCCTGGGATCGGGTCTTCGGCGAGCCGCGACCGGCCGAGCTTCATCCGTTTCGGGAGCTCACCGGCGACAGGCACACTGCCCCCGCGACGCCCGGGGACCTGTTCTTCCACATCCGCGCGCATCGGATGGACCTCTGCTTCGAGCTCGCGAAGCGGCTCACCGCCAGGCTCGCCGGAATCGGGCGAGTCGTGGACGAGGTGCACGGCTTCCGTTCCTTCGACGAGCGCGACCTGCTCGGTTTTGTCGACGGCACCGAGAATCCCGAGGGTGAATCGGCCCCGACCGCGGCCCTGATCGGCGATGAGGACGAGGAGTTCGCCGGTGGCAGCTACGTCGTCGTCCAGAAGTACGTGCACGACATCGAGGCGTGGGAGGCACTCTCGGTCGAGGACCAGGAGCAGGCGGTGGGGAGGACGAAGCTCGACGACATCGAGATGCCGGACGATCAGAAGCCCGCGGACTCGCACCTCACACTGAACACGATCGTCGGCGAAGACGGGGAGGAGCGTCAGATCGTCCGCGCCAACATGCCATTCGGGAAGGTCGGAACAGGTGAGTTCGGGACGTACTTCATCGGGTACGCCCGAACCCCCTCGGTGGTGGAGGAGATGCTTCAGAACATGTTCGTGGGCAAGCCGCCGGGCACCACGGACCGGATCCTCGACTTCTCCACTGCGATGACGGGCAACCTGTTCTTCGTCCCGGCGGTCGAGTTCCTCGACGAACCGCCGGACCCGTCGCCGCGAGCCTAGAACTCATCAATCGCCGATCGCGTACTGGCGTGCGTGGCCACGGCAGCCATCTCCTCCGGCCCAATGCTGCGCCAGGGAGTCGACCAGGGGGTTCCACGGGCGCGAACAAGGGCCCTGAGGTGGAGGCTGAACGGGTGTCGATGACGTTTCCGGGGCTGTCCGCTCGTCACGGGGGGCGCGCCCAACTTTGTGGCCGCGCCCCATATGACGTGCACCCACGCGGTTCTACGGTCGTCGTCGGCAACGGAAACGACCGAAAGGAAGGCCCGTGCAGGGTGGGTCGGGTATCGGGGTGAGCGCCCACGCCTCCACGGTGCTGGACGCCGGTCCATTCGTCGGCCTCGTGGGCGGCCTGCTCCTCGTCGGCGGTGCGCTTGGCCTGGCGAGCGAAGCCCCGGAGGCATCGACCAGACACCACTCGACGTCTGCGAGGGTGGAAGCGGCCACCTGACAAGCGATCCGAGGGACCCCATGCGCGGACGCATGGAGTCCCCCGCGAAAGGAATCACGATGGCGAGCGACAACAAGACTCACCGAGCTGATCCCGCCGCGCACCGCGGCAACGGGGAGCACCGGGTGAAGCATCCGCGCGTCCGGAAGCTCCTGATCCCCGCCCCCAAGCTGAAGCCTCCGATCGATCCTGCCCTGCTCAAGCATGAGCAGAAACGCGCGGAGGCGGCGCAGAACCGGGCCGCGGACAAGATCACGGCCTTCTCGGGCTCGATGCTGTTCGTCTACATCCACATCATCTGGTTCGGCTGCTGGATCGGCTTCGGCGTCGAGGACTATCCATTCGGCCTGCTCACGATGATCGTCTCGCTCGAGGCGATCTTCCTCTCGACCTTCGTGATGATCAGCCAGAATCGCGCAGACGCGAAGCGGCAGGTGATCGCCGACGAGCAGTGGATGACTGTGAAGGAGGAGGACAAGCAGAACGAGGAGCTTCTGCAGCTCTCCCATCACATCCTCGAGCTGACCCAGGAGGTTCGGGCGCTGGCCGGCCCTCACGATTCACGTGGCGGTGGGCGGACCTGACCTGAGTCGACGGGTTCTCGAATCCGTCGTAGCACCGCTCACTGGGATACTGCCGCCGCATGCCGGAGGGGCTCTCTCCACAAGAGGTCGGCAAGGAGATCAGCGAACATGCCGGAAGGCGGTCCGGCGAGGATCGAGATCGCCGGTTCCAGAGGGTCTCGATCGTCGAGGCCATCCTGCTCTCTGTCGTCGCGCTGACGGCGGCGTGGTCCGGATACGCGGCGGCTAAGTGGAGCACCGAGTCACGGGTCGATCTCGCCGAGGCCTCGACCAAGCGCTCGGAGGCCAACCGGGCGAACCTCCAGGCCATGAGCCTGCGCAACTTCGACTCGACGACCTTCGACGGCTGGTTCGCCGCCTATACGGTTCATAACAAGCAGGCCATGGCGCTCGCCAAACGCCGCTTCCGCCGCGAGTTCCTGGTCGCCTTCGACGCCTGGCAGGCGACGGACCCGGAGCACAACCCGAACGCGCCCAAGGGGCCCACCTACATGCCCGAGTACCGGCAGCCCCACCTGAAGGAGGCGAACGCGCTCGACGCGCAGGCGACGAAGGCCTTCGCGGACGGCTCCGAGGCGGGGGAGACCTCAGATGACTACGTGCGCGTAACCGTCTTCCTGGCGAGCGTCCTCTTCCTGGTCGGGATCAGCACGCAGTTCTCGATCCGCCGGGTCCGGTACGCCCTGGTCGGAGTCGGCGGCGCCATGCTCCTCTTCTCGATCGTGCAGCTGACCCAGATTGCAAGTCCTCCCTGATCCGATCCCGGTGGTTTGCACGGATGGAAGGCCCCTCTATGGAGTCAGACTGGGTGGTGCAAGGAAATCGATGACTCGAAGAGAGGAGGCAACGATGGCCACCCAGACCGAAGAGCAGACCGTCGTCACCTATTTGGAGCATGCGGTCGAGGACCTCAATGAGGCCCGTCAGCAGGCGAGCGAAGAGGCTCGCAGCGGGATCGACTCAGCGCTGAGCCGCTCCCGGGAGGCCCTGGACGATCTGAGGACGGACGCGAAGGAGCGGACGATGAACCTGCGGAATCGCGCCGAGGAGCGGGCTGCCGAGTGGCAGAAGACGCTCGAGGACGCGACCGAGGACATGCGCCGTGAGCTCGGCGTCCGGGCGGTTCACGCCCAGCGCACGAAAGACGCTCTCGATGCGATGGCGGAGCAGATCAAGCAGCAGAAGAAGCACATCGGTTGAATGGAGACCGCTAGCGTCCCCCCGACCCCGATGGCCTCTGAGACCACCGGCGAGAGCCGTACCGATGGAATCAGCATCATCCTCGCGGACGATCATGAGATCGTCCGCGACGGCCTGCGGCGGATCGTCGAGGCCGAGGGCGACATGGAGGTCGTGGCCGAGGCCGGCGACGCCGAAACCGCGCGCCGCCGGGCCTCGGGCCTGAAGCCGAGTGTCCTCGTGCTCGACCTGAACATGCCCGGGGAACCGAGCCTCGCCTCGATCCCCAAGGTGCACGAGGGCTCACCCGACACGGCGGTCGTCGTGCTCACCATGCAGGACGAACCGGCCTTCGCCAAGGAGGCCTTCCGTCTCGGCGCCAAGGCCTTCGTCGTGAAGCATGCGGCCGGCTCGGAGCTGGTCGATGCCATTCGCGCGGCTTCAAATGGCGACACGTACATCAACCCTCAGCTCGGCGCGCGTCTGGCGGCCACCCCCGAGGGCCCCCCCGGTGGCCTCACTCCACGCGAGATCGACGTGCTCAGGCTGGTGACGGCCGGGCACACCAATCCGGAGATCGCAGAGAAACTCGTCATCTCGATCCGGACGGTCGAGACACACCGCGCGGCGATCCATCGCAAGCTCGGCACCAACAGCCGGGCGGAGGTAGTCACCTTCGCCCGCGAGCACGGACTGATCGAGGAGGGCTAGCTCCCAGCGTCGCGGCGGGGCCCACCTGAACGGGCGGCCGGCGGCATCCTGGAAGCGCGTCCCCGGCCCGTCTCGGGCCGGTTCACCGGCAGATCGGCTCGCACCCTGGTGCCGCTGCCCGGCTCGGATTCGATGATCAGGCTGCCGCCGGCGAGCGAGACGCGCTCCTGCATCCCGACCAGGCCGAAGCTTCGCTCCGCCGTCTCGGGATTGAACCCGCTGCCGTCATCGGTCACGATCACCTCGATGGCCTGATCGTCCCGGCTGACCGTGGCGGCGATCCGATCGGGGTTCGCGTGCTTGATCGCGTTGTTCGTCGCCTCCTGGACCAGCCTGTAGATCGTCGCCTCGAGGTCCGGAGGCAGCCGGCTCGGGCCGTCGTCCTGTTCACTGGCGATGTCGACGTCCACATCGATCTGGACTCCGAATCGCTCGCTCGAGCGGCGCGCCAGCGACTCGATCGCCGGTCCCACTCCCAGATCGTCCAGGACCGAGGGGCGCAGCTCGGTGATCAGTCCCTGCAGGTTCCGGATCCCGCGATCGACATGGTCCATTGCGACCTGCCGCGAATCCGAGGAAAGATCGGCGTCGGTCCCGGCCGCGTCCAGCAGGACCCTGAGGGCGCCCAATTCCTGGAGCGTCTCGTCGTGCAGCTCGCGCGCCCAGCGATGGCGCTCGCGCTCTGATGCCTCGATCGACATCTGCAGCTTCTCCGCCTCCACCGCCTGAACGGTCGTGATGGTGGTGGCCGCGCTGGCGGCGAACGACTCGAAGACCTGCTCGTCGTTGGAATCGAAGCCCTGGCCTCCAAGATCGCCGACGGCCATCAGACGGCCCCTCGGGCGGTCGCGGAATTCGAGATCGGCGACCAGGGTGGGGAGCCCCCGCAGCTCGGGGGTCTCCGCCTGCAGGTCATTGAGCCAGGTCTCCGTGTCCGAGAGACGTCGTCCCTCGAGGGTCCCGGGGTGCTCGCCCGCCGAGGCCGCGACCTCGAGCGAGGTTCCGTCGGAGAGCAGGACCATGGACTCCTTCGCTCCGACCACGCCGCGCCCGCGCTTCACGATCAGCTCGAGGAGGTCGGGGAGCTCGATTCCGCTGGAGACGGTCCGGGCGATGTCCGAGCTCGCCTCCAGGCCGCGAAGGGCCTTCTCGAGCTCCTCCCGGCGCCGGTCGAGCCCCTCGTAGAGGCGAGCGTTCTCGATCGCCACGCCGGCCCAGGCGGCGAGGACGATCACGACCTGCTCGTCGATCTCGTCGAATTCGGCGCCGCCCTCCTTCTCGGTCAGGTAGAGGTTGCCCCACGCTTCCCCGCGGACCAGGACCGGTGTGCCCAGGAAGGTCTTCATCTCGGGGTGGCCCGGCGGGAACCCGTACGAGCGGGCATGAGCACCGACGTCCGGCAGCCGAAGTGGTCTGGGATTGCGGATCAGCTCACCGAGGACGCCGCGACCGCGCGGCAGGGGGCCGATCTCACTTCTCTTCTGCTCGTCGATGCCGGAATGCAGGAAGCGCTCCAGGCCCGTCTTGTCGGCGGTCAGGATGCCGAGCGCCGCGTAGGCGGCGCCCGTCACGTCACGCGCGGCCTCGGTGACGCGTCGAAGCAGGGTCTCCAGGTCGAGCTCGGAGACGATCGTCCTGCCCACCTCCAGCAGCTGTTCCAGCCGCTCATCGGTGAGCTTCTGCCGCTCAGACGCCAAATCCTTCTCCCACGAAGGTTCCGCAGAGGATCGCGGGCTGCCTGCAGAGTAGCTACGTGGAGAGCACGGAGGGAGATCCGGTCCTCGGCGCGGATGGAGCCGGGCGCTACGAGGAATAGATTGGCGTCATGAGCTGGCAGTTCGCCGCCACCCGCGTTACCGGAACGACCGAGGCGATCGAGCTGCTGGAAAGCCTGAAGCACACACATGGCCCGCTCGCATTCGCCGGAACCGGAGCGTCCTGCGATGGGGGCGAGATCCTCTGCCTCACCCGAGCCGAGCTGCTGCCCGACCCCGACGACATACGCGTCGGGGAGGTGGGTGGCGCGCCCGTCTACGTGGACGGCCCGCGCTACGAGCTCTCGGGGCGCCCCGAGTTCCTGATCGATGTCGCCGCCGGCCCGGCGGCGGGCATCGGAATCGAGGGGCTCGAGGAACGGCATTTCGTCAGCCGCAGCCGGTCCGCGCACGCCTCAGAGGGCGTGCACCCCTCAACTTCCGCCCCCTGAGGGCCGAAAATAGGGGAGTGAGCTCAAGAGCGCTCCAGCGCGGGGTCGTGTTCGCCATGATTCTCGCCACCCTCGCGGGGGCCGTCGGCGCCTACCTCGTCTCGCACAGCCAGCTCCACTCCAGGCGCTCGGACGAGGTCTCGAACGCGGGCACGGCGATCTCCGATGCTGTGCGCCGGCGCGCCTACTACCTCCAGGACGTGGCCGACATGGTGGGCGTCCACGATGACGCCGACCAGGCCGAGTTCTCTCGCTACGCGCATGTCCGTGGGCGCCAGGAGGGCGCGATCGTCTCCGTCGAATGGATCCGCCATTCGCCGAGTGGAAACCTGGTTTTGCCACGCGACGTCGGCCCCGATCCGCTGCTCATCAAGGCAGCCGATCCGGCCAATGCCCGGCTGGCGGATGCGCACTCCAACCCCATCGCCGCTCCGGTGGTCGCCGCGGCCTCGCTGCACAAGGAGACCGCGATCTCGGCACCGGTCACACTCGCGGACGGAGACGCCGGCTTCTATCTCGCGGTGCCGGTCGTCTCACATCGCTTCAGCGGCGATGTCTCGAGCGTCGAATCCCAGAGCGCGATGGTGGGGCTGGTGGACGCCCAGCATCTGGTCACCGAGGCTCTGCCCGGCGGCCCGCTGTCCGCCCTGCAGCTGCGCGACCAGGTGACGCCCCTGGCCACGATCGGATCCGGCCTCGACAACGCCCTGCAGACGGCGATCGCGGCGCCCGAGCGCAAGTGGACTCTGATCGTCGCCGGAGGATCGCTCACCACTCCGGAGAAGGTGCTGCCCTGGCTGATCCTGCTCATCGGCGGAACGCTCACCCTGATCGTCGCCTTCCTTCTCCGGGCCCTCGCTCGGCGGCGCGACCAGGCTCTCGCCCTCGCCGACGAGCGCTCCGCGGAGCTCGCCGAGTCGCTGCGGCGAGTCGAGAAGGCGAATCGCGAGTTGGAGCGCGCCCGAGCCGATGCCGAGCGACTCTCACGCGAGGATCCGGTGACGGGGATCTTCAACCGCCGGCACTTCGGAGAGGTTCTGGCACGGGAACTCAGCAAGCCGAACGGGGGGTCTCCCGCCGTCCTGCTCCTCGACCTCGATCACTTCAAGCGAGTGAACGACGAACATGGCCACCTGATGGGCGACGCCGTGCTGCAGACGGTGAGCGACCGGATCGCGTCGGTTCTCCGAGCCGGGGACTGCCTGGCCCGGTGGGGCGGGGAGGAGTTCGCGGTGCTCGCCCCGGACATGGATCTGGACGGGGTGGTTGCGCTGGCCGAGCGAGCGCGGGTCGCGCTCGCCGAGGAACCGGTCCAGGTGGGCGAGGTCTCCATTGATCTCACCCTCTCCGTCGGCGCCGCACTCGCGGAGGACGGAAACCGCACGCCGGACGCGCTCGTCCACGCGGCCGATCAGGCCATGTACGACGCGAAGGACGCGGGCAGGAACTGCGTTCGGATCAGGGATGCCGGCGGCGCGACGAGCGCCCTCAGCGCACGGTGATCTTGGCGAGGCCCTTGCCCAGCCGGTCCTGATCGACGTTCCCCGAGATCCCCTGAACCGTCCCCGAGCTGGAGTACTGCCAGACCGAGTAGCCGTGCCTGGCCCAATTCGAAGCCGGAACTGAGGGACGAGACACTCCCCACTCGGCCACCCAGAGCGGGTACTTCGCCTTCGCGAACTCGAGGGTATTGCCGGTCGCGGCCCAGCTGGTGGCGTTCGTGTAGATCATCGGCTTGCGGCCCAGCCGCTTGTTGACCTTCTTGACCCAGACGCGGATCCAGGTCCGAAGCGATGCCGCTGTCATGCCGGTGAAGGGCGTCTCGACGTCCAGCACCGGCACCAGCTCGCCGCTCTGCAGTGAGCCAACGGTCGCAAGGAAGACGTCCGCCTCGGCGATCGCGTCGGCGCGTGCGTCCGCGGCGGTTCCGCCGGCCGCGAAGGCCCGGTGGTATGCGCCCACGCGAATTCCATTGGACTCCGCGGCGACCCGGTTCGTGGCGAAGAAGGGATCGGCGCCGCATTGCGCGGGCTTGACCGTGCAGTCCGCGCCGCTGCCCCGGCTGGCCTGCACGAACGCGAACCTGATGCCGCCCGCCGTCGCGACGGTCGGCCAGTCGATCGGCCCCTGGAAGCGCGAGACGTCGATGCCCATCGCCTTCGTCCCGGCGCTCGCCGAGGCGGGGGCAATGGCGAGAGCCGCCGCGCAGAGCACGACGAGAGTGGCGGCCATCGGCTTTCTCAGATCCGTCCTCATGTCTGGATTCTGCAACCCGGCCCGGAGGCGTTCGGAGCGCGAAGGTCGGCGGCATCAATTGGCGGGAACCGGGTAAAGGCACAGTGATGTTGCGCGCAGGGGAAGCGTCCGCCCCCGACCGAGGATTCCTTCATTCGGCCCTGATCTACGGGTCCGATGATGCGTTCGGCGAGGTCGCGGTTCCATTCGTCAGGCAGGGAATCGCCGCCGGGGAGCCGGTGCTCGTCGCGGTCCAAGGACCGAACCTCGAAGGCCTGCGATCCGTGTTCGGCGCAGAACGCGCAGGGGTCACCCTGCTCACCGTGGAGGAGTGGTTCGAGAACTCGGCGCGTACGCGCGACAAGCTCGTCCGCTGGGCGAGCGAGAGCGGAACCGGCCGGGCCCGTCTGCTCGTGGAACCGCCCTGGCCGACCGGGAGCGAGGCACGGGTCCGTGACTGGGAGCGACACGAGGCGGTGATCAACGTCGCGTTCGACGGCACGGAGGTCGATTTCATCTGCGCCTATGACACGCGCGTGCTCCCGGCGGAGATCCTCGAGCACGCCCTGCACACCCATCCGGTGCTCGCAGGGCCGACCGGGGATTCCACCAGCGACCACTACGAGGAGCCGGACGATTTCTGCCGGCGGCTCGATTCGCGCATCACAGAAATCGCCGGTCGGCCCACCGCCGTCGTCGACTTCGACCTGGGCGGACTTCACGGGGTGCGGGGGCTGATCGGCTCAGCGGCCGCAGCCGTGGGTATTTCAGGCGCGCGCGCCGAGGGGCTGGTGCTCGCGGTCAACGAAATCGCCAGCAACGCCGTGGTGCACGGGAGTCCCCAGGCCACCCTGCGGATCTGGTCGAGCGAAACCGATTTGGTCTGCGAGGTGAGCGACCTGGGATCCGGCATCGAGGACCCGCTGGCCGGCCAGCTCATTCCTCCGGTGGAGGGCGTCGGAGGCCGCGGCATCTGGCTTGCCCGGATGCTCTGCGACGCCGTCGAAATCCGCAGCGGAGCCGGCTGCACGGTCTCGATCCACGCGTCCTCACCCGGACCCGGAGGCGTCGCGAATCGGCTAGATCGCGCGCAGGAGCCCGGAGTCGATATCGCTCAACCTGGTCGCCCCGCACAGCGCCATCGTGAGGTCGAGTTCCGCCAGAACCGACCTGAGAACCACTTCAACCCCGTTCTGACCGTCGAGCGCTAGCCCCCAGAGGTAGGGACGGCCAATCAGGACGGCGTCGGCGCCGAGGGCGAGCGCCTTGAACGCATCGGCCCCGGAGCGGATTCCGCTGTCGAGCAGGATCGCCATCTCCTCGCCGGCAGCGTCGACGATCGGCGGCAACGCGTCGAGCGAGGCGATCGCGCCATCGATCTGGCGCCCGCCGTGGTTCGAGACGACGATCCCGTCGATGCCGCGCTCGCGCGCCTCGCGCCCGTCCTCCGGGTGGAGGATGCCCTTGAGCACGATCGGCAAGGTGGTCTCACCGCGCAGCCATTCGAGCCGCTCCCAGGTCAGGTTCGGGTTCGAGAAGACGCCGAGGAAGTGGCCGACGGCGGCGCCGATGTCCTCCTCCGGAGTCTTCTCGAGTCCCGCCTGGAAGACGGGGTCCGAGAGGTATTGAGCGATCCCCACTCCCTCGAGGAAGGGGAGGTATGCCTGCTGCAGGTCGCGGGGCTTCCAGCCGGGTACGTAGTTGTCGACGGTGAGGACGAGCGCCGAGTATCCGGCGGCCTCGGCGCGGCGAACCAGGCTCGCCGCGATCTCGTCGTCGTTGGGCCAGTAGAGCTGGAACCAGCGAGGCCCATCGGCGTTCGCCTCGGCGATCTCCTCCATCGCGGTGGCTGAGGCGGTGCTGGTGATCAGCGGCAGTTCGAGCGCCGACGCCGCTCGGGCGGAGGCGAGCTCCCCGTCCTCGTGGAGCAGGGTCTGCACCCCGATCGGGGCGAGCAGGACGGGCGCCGGCATCTGGGTGCCGAGCAGCTCCAGCGAGAGATCGCGTTCGGAGAGGTCCTGGCTCAGCACCCGCGGGACGATGCGCCAGCGCCTGAACGCCTCCAGGTTGGCCCGCATCGTGTCCTCGGACCCCGCGCCGCCAAAGATGTACGCGATCGCCCGCTCGTCCAGCGACTCCCGCGTCTTGGCCTCGAGCTCGGCCCAGGCCATCGGTAGGGTCGGCTGCTCGCCGGCGAGCATCCCCTTCGCGTAGATCTCGCGGTAGTAGTCGCCGAAGAGAGGGGCAGCGGGCTCGGAACTCACTGGAAGGGCGCGTGTCCGTGCGAGGCGCGCTCGGCGGCAGCGAGCAGCTCGTCGCGATAGTCGGGATGGGCGATCGCGGCCAGGGCCTCGCCGCGCTGATGGACGGTTTTGCCCTGCAGCTCGGCGGCGCCGTACTCGGTGATGATCACGTCCACCTGGTGGCGCGGGGTCGTGATCACCGCGCCGACGTCGAACCAGGGCACGATCCGCGAATAACGCTCCTCGCCATGTGAATACGTTGAGGAGAGACAGAGCAGGGAGGTCGCCTCGAGGGAGAGGGCGGGGCCGGAGACGAAGTCCTCGTGCCCGCCGATGCCTGAGAACTGGTTGGCATTGATGGTGTCGGCGACCACCTGGCCGTGAACGTCCACCGCAAGCGCGCCGTTGATCGTGACCATCCTCCGGTTGCGGGCGATCACGTCGGGAGAGTTCACGATGGAGACGGGGAGGAAGGCGATGTCGGGGTTCTCGTCGAGCCACTCGTAGAGCTCCTGGGTCCCGCCGGCGAAGGTTGCGACCGAGACGCCGTCGTACTGGCCCTTGCGATTGGTGATCTTCCCGGCCTCGTGCAGCTCCATCAGGCCGGTGGTGAACATCTCCGAGTGGGCGCCGTAGTCGCCGCCGTCACCCTCGGCGAGCAATCCGGCGATCGTGGATGGGATGGCGCCGATGCCCGTCTGGAGGGTGGCGCCGTCCGGGATGAACCGTCTGGCGTGCTCGGCGATCGCCCGCTCCGCGTCCCCGGGAGGCGGGTCCTGCAAGGGGAGCGGTCCCTTGTCGCTTTCGACCAGGACGTCGATCTGGTCGAGGTGGAGCGCGTGCTTGTAGTCCGGCTCATAGCCCGGCGTCCGCGGGAAGAGCTCGGAGACTTCAACGATCAGCAGGCGATCGGGATCGTCGGCGATCCGCAGCATCTCGTCGTAGGTGCTGCCCGCGTGCAGCGAGAGGCTGCACCACCCGTCGGCGTCTGGCGGGGCCGCCGCCGTCGCGAAGACCCGCGGAGCCTGATCCTCGAGGATCGGCTCGAAGCGGCGGAAGTCCGCCGGCGCGAAGCTGATGTTCGCGCCCTGATCGCGCAGGACTCGCTCGATCGGCCCGAAGAAGCCAGAGAGATAGTGGACGTTCCGATGCTGGAAGAGGGGGGTGAAGACGAACAGCAGCGCGGTGCCGATCCGCAGCTCCTCCCAGTCGTCCCGCTCGCCGAGCGCCTCGAGCAGCGCGGCGGGCTGGCCGGGGCCGAGGGGCATCGCGAAGGTGTCCGTCGGTTCGAACAGGGTCGCGGCCTCTTCCGCGCTCATCCTCCGCGCCATGGCTCGGACTCTATGGCGTGACGGGCTTCTTCTTCAGCTTCTTGGGCTTCGCCAGGGGCTTGGGCGGCTTGCCGATCTGGTTCGAGCAGGGTGCGCCGCTGCAGTGCACGAGCTTCGCGAGAGATTTGAGGAGGAACTTCTTGATCGGCGCATAGCGGCCGTTCTTCCAGACCGAGTTGAGCATCAGCGGGTCGTTCGAGATGTCGTAGAGCTCGCGGCCGCCGTCGGAGTACTTCGTGAGCAGGTAGCGGCCGGTGCGGATCGCGCGGTAGCGCGGAGCGACGATCGCGCGGGAGAGCTGGGCGGTGTGGTCGAGGTCGGTGTTCTTGACGTAGGTGCCGATCTTGACCGGGTGGTGCCCGCTTGCGGCCGCAGCGGTGCCGATCCCGGGCTCGAAGGTCGTTCCGGGCGGTCCCGTCTCGAACAGAATCGGTCGCGTCGACTTCTGCGCCGGATTCTGCGCCAGGGGGAGCATCGACTGGCCGTCCTGCGGAAGGCCCGGCTTCGCGCCCGTCATCTGCAGGATCGTCGAGGTGATGTCGCCATTCCAGACGAGGCTCCTGGGCTGGGATCCGGCCGGGATGCCGGGGCCGCGAATGAGAAGCGGCACCTGCGTGGAGGGGTCATACGGGACGAACTTGCCCTGATGCAGGCGGTGCTGGCCCTGCATGAAGCCCTGGTCGGAGGTGAAGATCAGATAGGTGTTGCCGAGGGCGCCGTGGGATTGCAGGTCGTTGACGATCTTCTCGACCGCGTCATCGACTGAGAGCAGCGTCTCGAGGCGGTGCTGGTAGCGGGTCTGGATCTTCGCGATCAGGCCGGGGCCGAAGCGCTTGATCCGCCTGATCCAGGCGGGCTTGTCCTTGACGTTCTTCTCGTTGAAGCTCGGATCGATCGGGAGCGGGGCGGTGGCGAAGGCGTTGGCGTACTTCGGCGCCGGAGTTGCCGGGTCGTGCGGCGCGAAGAACTGCACCTGCATGTAGAGCGGGTTGTTCGGGAAGTTCGCCAGGTGGTTGTTGATCCGGTCCACGGCCAGGTCGGCATAGACGTCGGTGGAATAGTCGTCAGCGGTGTAGGTCTTGTCGGTGCCGTTCTCGTCGAGGGTGAAACCCGTGTAGGAGGACGGCGGCCCGATGAAGCCGTAGAACTCGCCCTTGGAGGCGGCACCCGTGCCGCCGGCGAAGGGTCCCCAGCCCGGAGGGACGTAGGTGGGGCCGCCGACGTTCGGGTCAGCGAATCCATTCGGCATCTTGCCGATGTGAATCGTGCGGTAGCCGTCGGCCTGCAGCCAGACCGGCAGGTCGTTCTTGTCGTTGAACGAGCCGTAGCCCCCCTGGGGCGGGGTGTTCCCGAGAACACCGGTGTTGTGCGCGTAGTCGCCGGTCTGCACCGTGACCCGCGAGGGGCAGCAGAGCGGGTCCGAGGCAAAGGCGTGCAGGAAGCTGGCGCCCGCGTTGCCGATCAGCCCCAGGGTCTTGGGCATCACGGCCAGGTCCCGGACGGTCTGATCGTCCGTGGTGAACATGATCACGTTGGGCCTGCCGCTGGCCGCGCGCGAGGTCTCGCCGCGCGCGAGCAGCACGAGCATGCAGAGGGAGGCGATCCCAGCCATCAGGAAACCCGCCCTTGCCCTTCGGGTTCGAAGCATCAATCGACCATAACGAGGGTGAAACCCCGAAGTTGCGGGCGGACCGGCCCTGCAGGCTCACTTCCGGAGTGGGTGAGTGCCGCAGCGGAAGAATCGCGGGAGCTCGGTCAGAGGCGCCACAACGATGGCCGATGCCGGTCCGCGGTGGCGTTGGCCGGTCACCGGATCGCGCCAGCAGCCGCGCGGGAAGTAGACGCTCCTCGACGTCGCGCCCTGCTCGACCACGGGCGCGACCAGCAGGTCGGAGCCAAGCAGCCACTCCTGGTCCTGCGCCCGGGCATTCGGGTCACCGGGGTAGGCGAGCCAGAGCGGGCGCGTGGGGGGAACGCCCGTGCGCTCGGCCTTGCGCCAGAGCCGCAGGATCAGGGGAACCGCCTTGAGATGGAGCCGCGAGAGCCGGTTGTAGACCTGGACGGTCTCGTCGTCGAAGCTCCACGGGGTGTGGGTGCCGGTCGGCCCGGCGCCGTGTAGACGGAAGACAGGACTGAGCGCCGCCCATTCCGCCCAGCGCAGAAAAAGCTCCTTGGTCGTGGGCGGCGTGGTCAGGTCGAAGTAGCCGCCGATGTCGGTCCCGAATCCATAAGCGCCCCCGATCGCCCTGTTGAGCATGTCGGGCGTGGACGAAGCCAGGCCCGACGACGGCGTCCAGTCGGTCGTCTCGTCGCCGGGGAAGTTGGCGCTCTCGTAAGCCGCGGATCCGGGGCGACCCGTGTAGCCCGCGCGGGTGAAGAACCAGAGATGGCGCTTGCGGTGCTTGCGCTCATAGCGCCGGATCTCGTCGCGTGTCGCCTTCGCGTAGAGGACGAGATAGCGGTTGTGCATCGTCTGTCCGGTCTCGCCGTCATGGAAGTGCATCCCGTAGAGCACCTCCTCGCCGAAGTCCTGCATGAACCCGTCGGCGCCGAGGTCGAACGCCTTGGCCACCTCGCGCCGCCAGAAGGCGACCGCCGCGGGGTTGGTGAAGTCCAGCAACGCGAACTGCTGTCCCGACGTTCCCGTCGTGAAGTACGGCGATCCGTCGGCATGTGTCGCCACCCAGCCATTGGCGACCGCCGCCGAGTCGGTTGTCATCCAGGGCCGCAGGTACACGAGCGGATGAATCCCGCGGGCTCGCATGGTGGCGATCACCTGGGCCTGCTCGTTCGGGGTCGTGTAGGAGTGAAGGAAGAAGCCGTCGTTTCCGCCGGGGAAGCCCCACCCCTCGATCCGGTAGGCCTTGAGCGGCAGGCGGTAGCGGGCAATGTTGTCGAGGTCGGCCTGCACGTTCCCCTGGTAGTCGGCGTCGGTCTCGCCGAAGTTCTTCACCAGTCGGTCCATCATCGGGCCGAGCCCCCAGCGTGGAGGGAGAGGCTGGCGCCCGCTGATCGAGGTCAGCGTCCGGATCGCCCTGCGGCCGCCGCCGGGGGCGACGATGTAGTGGAGCCCGGCCGCGGAGGCGCTCACGTTCCAGGCCGCCGGATTCTGGTCGTCAAGCTGGAAGCGGGCCAGCTCCGGCTGATCGAGCAGGAACCCGTAGCCGCGCGACGAGATGAACTCGGGTTGCGGGTAGTAGGCGGCGGGGGGTCCGTTGGGATACAGGGATCTCCCACCGCCGCCGGCGCCGATGCCGGTGAGCCCGTCGATGTTCTCCTCTTCGACGAAGCTGGAGAACGTGTTCCCGTGCTGGTCGAGCGCGTTGTGGCGGCCGCCGAATCCGAAGAACCCCTCGTAGGGCGTCGAGTCGAAGGAGTCACCGAGCATCGCGACGCCGCTGCTCGGCCGCGGGCTGACGTGGACAGCGATCCCGCAGCAGCCGACCGGATTGAGGCGAACGCGGAGCCGCCTGCCGCTCGGATCATCGGTCGACAGGGTGAGGACCGCCCCATTGCCGGCGCGTCGCGCTCCACGCACCGCCAGTGCTGAGTACTCGACGCCCGAGCGCTCGCCGCTCAGCAGGTTGCCGCCCCAGAGCCCGCCGTCATTTTGCCGAATCGACTCCGAACCGACCAGGAAATGGAGTGGGGCGTATCTCGTCGGCGCAGAGCGGCTGTCGAATCCCGGTGCCACGGGGTCGATGACGGGACCGACCGCGAGGGGCCTGGACCCGCCCGCCACCTCGCGAAGAATGGGGCGACCGGCGCGGTTCCGGAAACGGAGGTTGAACGGAGCGCGATGGGCCACGACGCTCGCTCTGTGCGCGGCCACCACGACCCGGGCACGCGAGATCCGCACGGCGGCCCTGCCTGTCGACGACGCCACGAGCGGAGCAAGGGCAAGCGCGACCAGCGCCCCAAAAAGAGCCCACCGTGATCTTGTCCGTCCCGCCATCACCGCTCCCGCTGCGACGCTAGCACCTGCTTTCGTGGCACGGGAGGAATAGGGTGTGCCCCGGGAGATGGGATTCTTCGAACCCTCACCGCCGCCGTTCGACCTGGAGGAGTGGAAGGCGAAGCCGCACCTGACGCGGCTCAAGCCGCTGGTGCAGGACTGGGGGCTCAACGGGTTCGGCTCGCCGACCGTCGTCTACTTCATCTACGTCCTCAAGCTGATCCTCTTCAGCATCGGCGCTCTCTTCGTCATCTCGCTGACGCCGGGCCTCGGAACGCTCGGCAACCTCTCGGATTGGTGGACCCAGCCGATCGTCTTCCAGAAGCTCGCGGTCTGGCTGCTGCTCTGGGAGATCCTGGGCCTGGGCGCCGGCTCGATGCCGCTCAGCTTCCGCTTCGTGCCGCCGATCGGCGGGGTGCTCTACTGGCTGCGGCCGGGCACGATCCGGCTGCCCCCGTGGCCGGACAAGATCCCCTTCACCAAGGGGTCCACTCGGACGCTTCTCGACGTCGGCCTATATGCGGGCGTGCTCGCCTCCTGCGTCTTCCTGCTCGCGGCCACCGGCGTCGACTCGCCCGCCGGCTCGGCGGGCAAGCTGCCGCCGGCCGGGCTCGCGGTGCTCTTCGCCTTCCTCGGGCTGCTCGGGCTGCGCGACAAGGTCTCGTTCCTCGGCGCCCGCCCTGAGATCTACGTCACGATCCTGGCCGTCGGGCTCTTTCCCGTCGACCAGTGGATCGTCGCCTGGCAGTTCGTCTTCCTCTTCATCTGGTGGGGCGCGGCATCCTCGAAGCTGAACCACCATTTCCCGTTCGTCGTCTCGACGATGATGAGCAACGCGCCGCTGATCGGGTCGAAGGCACTGAAGCGGAAGCTCTGGCGCGACTACCCGGAGGACATGCGGCCATCGAAGCTGGCCTCGGCGATCGCGCACTTCGGAACCGTCCAGGAGTTCGGCTGGCCGCTGCTCCTGATCACCGTCGACAACAACACGGTGAGAACCATCGCGATCATCGGGATGATCCTCTTCCACCTGAACATCACCTCGATGTTCCCGCTGGCCGTCCCACTCGAGTGGAACCTGTTCATGATCTTCGGGCTGCTCTTCCTATTCGGGCACAACGGCGACGTGCCGCTGTCGACGCTCGACGATCCGCTGCTGATCGCCTTCCTCGCGATCTCCTGCATCGGGCTCCCGGTGCTCGGCGGACTCTTTCCCGAGAAGATCTCGTTCCTCCCGTCGATGCGGTACTACGCCGGAAACTGGGCGACGACCCAGTGGCTCTTCCGCAAGGGGAGCGGGGCGGAGGAGAAACTCGACACGCAGATCCGCAAGCCCGCTCGGATCATCGTCAAGCAGGTTGGCGACATCTATGACCCCGAGACGGCGGAGTTCCTGCTCAACAAGGGGCTCTCCTTCCGGGCGATGCACTCCCATGGCCGGGCACTGAACGGCCTTCTACCGCACGCCGTCGGCGACGTCGAGGACTACGACGTCCGGGAGGGCGAGCTGATCTCCAACATCGTGAACGGCTGGAACTTCGGCGACGCCCACTTCCACGGACGCCAGCTTCTCGAGGCGGTGCAGGAGCGCTGCTCCTTCGGGGCCGGCGACGTCCGGGTGCTCGCCCTGGAATCCGAGCCGACCGGCTGGGGCCGCGGCCGCCAGCGCTTTCAGGTCTGGGATCCGGTCGACGGACTGATTGTGGAGGGCTCGGTGGCGGTCAAGGACATGGTCTCGCGCCAGCCGTGGCTCGACGAGCGCTACGACGTGCCGGTCGAGGTCGATCGCGCCGCCGTCTCCGACGAAGCGCCGGTCCCGGTCGGTTGAGCGACGCGATCGTCGTCGGCTCCGGGCCGAACGGGCTCGCCTGCGCGGTCGAGCTCGCGCGAAACGGGGTGGAGGTGACGGTGGTCGAGGCCGAGGAGCGGATCGGCGGCGGCACGAGGAGCAGCGAGCTCACCGTTCCGGGCCTGCTCCATGACGAGTGCTCGGCGATTCACCCGATGGCGGCCGGGTCGCCTTTCCTGCGCTCCCTGGACCTGGGCAAGCACGGCCTCGAGTGGCTCTTTCCAGAGGTGGACCTGGCTCACCCTCTGGACGACGGCAGCGCCGGGGTGATGGTCCGCTCGATCGAGGACACGGCCATCGGGCTCGGGGAGGACGGCCACACATGGCGGCGGATCTTCGGCTCCTCCTCAGCCCACTTCCCCGAGCTGCTCGAGGACATGCTCGCCCCGATCATCCACCTGCCGAAGCACCCTGTGCGGCTCACCCGCTTCGGCATCCCGGCCGCTGCGCCGGCCTCGGTCCTGGCGCAGTCCTGGAGCACCCCGCAGGGCCGAGCCCTGTTCGGCGGCGTGGCCGCCCATGCCTTCGCCCCACTCACCCGGCCGCTGAGCTCGTCGGTGGGATGCGCCCTGATCGACGCGTGCCACGCCTTCGGCTGGCCGGCCGCCAGGGGCGGCTCGCAGGCGATCCCCGATGCCCTCGCCTCGGTCCTGCATGAGCACGGAGGGCGGATCGAGACCGGCCGGCGGGTGCGCTCCTTCGACGAGGTGGCGGGCGCCGACGCTGTGGTCTTCGATCTCACACCGTGGGCGGTGGCGGAGCTCGCGGGCGACCGGCTTCCGCAACGGGTCGCCCGCGCGTACCGCCGCTTCCGGCACGGCCCTGGCGCGTACAAGCTGGACCTCGCGATCGAGGGTGGAGTCCCGTGGACCAACGAGTCGTGCCGGCGGGCGGGGACCGTCCACGTGGCCGGCAGCTTCGAGGAGATCGTGCTCGCCGAGCGGGCTGTCAACCGTGGCGAGATGCCCGAGCGCCCCTTCATCCTGGTCGGCCAGCAGTACCTCACGGATCCGAGCCGCTCGAAGGGCGACCTGCACCCGCTGTATCTCTACGCGCACGTTCCCAACGGCTACGCGGGCGACGCCACCGAGTCCCTCCTGGGACAGATCGAGCGGTTCGCCCCGGGATTCCGAGAACGGATCGCCGAGATTTCCGTCACGACACCCGCCGACCTCGAGGCGCACAACGCGAACTACATCGGCGGCGACATCATCACCGGCGCCAACGGCCCGGTCCAGGTCCTGATTCGACCGCTTCTCGCCCTCGACCCGTACAGCACCGGGATCGACGGCGTCTACATCTGCTCGGCAGCCACCCCGCCGGGAGCTGGCGCCCACGGGATGAACGGCTACAACGCGGCCCGCTCGGCGCTTCGCCACCTCGGCTGAGGGGGCGGGCTTCCGTAGTTTTCCCCGCGTTCGTCGAGTATTTCCACACGTTGTAGGGCCTGCCCGCGTGCGGTGATCATTGGACATGACCTCTGGAGAGGACTTGGGGCCGGGGGGGTTGCTGCGCCCGCTGGACTGGTCGCGCAGGATCGAAGGGGCTTTGGAGAGGGATCTCTTCGTCCTGCGCGGCCAACGCATCGTCGACGTCGCCAACGGCGAGACGATGCGACATGAGCTCTTCCTGCGGTTGGTCGACCGCCACCGGCTGATCCCCGCCGGCGAGGTCGCGATGGTCGCTGAGGAGTTCGGATCGATCAGGGAGATCGACCGCTGGGTCGTAGCCAGGGCGATCGAGGTGGCCGCGTCGGGAATCCCCTGGACGCCTTCGTCAACGCCGCCGCGGAGATCGGCTGCGGGATCGCGCTCGACGGATTCGTCGAGGGTGGCCCCGAGTCATTCCTCCTCCGGCGCCTCCCGGTCTCGTACGTGAAGCTCGGCTCGACGTTCATCGACGGCCTGGCCGAGGACCGGCAAGAGCGTCGCGCGGTGAGCGGCGCCGTTCTCAAGGCTCATCGGGCGGGCCAGCGGGTGATCGCGCAGGGGGTCGAGTCGTTTGCGGCTCTCGAGCTCCTCGAGAGCCTCGGCATCGACGAGGCCCAGGGTTACGCCCTGGGACCGCCCGAGTCGCTCGAATCGCTGACCGCCGCCGCGGCGTAGCTTCCAATCCGGGCAGCGGTCGATGCGGCTGAGAGGAGTCGAACCTCCACGTCCCGAAGGACACAGGCACCTGAAGCCTGCGCGTCTACCAGTTCCGCCACAGCCGCGGGGCTCGCGAAGCTTAGCCTGAGCCTGGCTACACTCACGGCCGCACAAAAACTCGCCGCTATCGTCTAGGGGACTAGGACGCCGGATTCTCAGTCCGGAAACCCGGGTTCGAATCCCGGTAGCGGTGCCTCACGAAAGCCCTGCGGATGCGGGGCTTTTTCTTTGGGCGGCGGCTTCGGCCAGGTGCTACGACGACGACCGCTACCCGGTGCAATTGCGATGTAGGCTGGCCACGGAAGGCATCGCACCCAAGGAGGGAACATGGAGAGCACCGGCACTGGCACGAAGCCGACGATCGTCCTCGTTCACGGCGCGTGGGCAGACGCCACTGGCTTCGATGCGGTGATTCGCAAGCTGCAGGCCCAGGGCTACCGCGCGATCGGTTACGCGAACCCGCTGCGAGACGTACAGGGGGACGCCCGCTATCTCGGTGAACTGCTGAAGACGATCGAGGGGCCGATCGTGCTCGTCGCCCACTCCTACGGTGGCGAGGTGATCTCGAACGCGGCGCCAGGCAACGACCAGGTCAAGGCGCTCGTCTACCTCAATGGATGGATGCCCGACGAGGGCGAAAGCCTGGAGCAGCTCCTCGGCCAGTACGAAGGCAGTCTCGTTGGGCCTGCGGTCAGGCCCGTCCCGTTCACCAGCCCGGATGGAAGCGAAGGTGCGGACCTGTACCTCGATCCTGAGCTCTTTCGTGAAGCCTTCGCCGCCGACGTCGATGCGGAGACCGCGCAGGTCATGGCGGCTGCACAGCGGCCGTTCGCCGCAGCCGCCTTCGGCGGACCGTCGGGTCCCCCGGCCTGGAAGACGCTGCCGTGCTGGTATCTGCTCGGCACGGAAGACAAGGCGATTCCGCCGGCGCTTCAACGGTTCATGGCCGAGCGTGCGGACGCCACGATCGTGGAGGTGCCGGCCTCTCACGTTTCGTTCGTGTCTCAGCCCGACGCCGCGATCGAGCTCATCCTTCAAGCCGTCGAGGCGACGATGCCAGGGGCAGGCTCGAGCTAGGCGAAGGATGTCCTCATCCCAGGCAAGCCGCTCGCAAGCTCGATCCGGGAGCAACCCGGCTGGGAGGAGCCCGCCGCCTTCATCGACGACCTGGTGGAGCGAGGCATCTTCGTGATGGGCGGACCCCTTCGGGACAACTCCGGATCGATCTCGATGCTCGACGGGGTGGACCTCGAGGCGGCG
>CAVTPZ010000003.1:0-134352 GCA_963736685.1 uncultured Solirubrobacterales bacterium | reverse complement strand
GGTTGCGCAGCTAGGCCCGGACTTCCTCCTCCGACCCGGCCTCGGCGATCACCTTCTGGGCCATATGCGAGGGGATCTCCTCGTGGCGGGTGAACTCCATCGTGTAATCGCCACGTCCACCGGTGATCTGGCGCAGGTCTCGCGCGTAGTCGAGAACCTCCGCCATCGGAACCTCGGCCTTGATCTCGGTGACCGACCCCTTCGCTTCCATCCCCAGCGGGTGGCCCCGCCGCGAGTTGAGGTCGCCCACCACATCCCCGACGACGTCCTCGGGAACGCTGACCGTCAGCAGCATGATCGGCTCGAGCAGGACCGGGTCGGCCTGCTCCATCGCATCCTTGAAGGCCATCGAGCCGGCGACCTTGAAGGCGTTCTCCGACGAGTCGACCCGGTGGTACTGGCCGTCGTAGAGGCGAACGGATAGGTCCTTGACCGGGTAGCCGGCTAGGACGCCGTGGTGCATCGCCTCGGCGATCCCCTTCTCGACGGCGGGGATGAAGCCCTTCGGAATCGCGCCGCCCTTGATCTCGTCGATGAACTCGAAGCCGCTACCGGCCTCCGCGGGCGCGATCTCGATGTGGCAGTCGCCGAACTGGCCGCGTCCGCCGGTTTGCTTCTTGTAGCGGCCGTGGGCCTTCGCCGGCTTGCGGATCGCCTCCAGGTATGGGACGCGCGGCGGGTGCAGCTCGATCTCGGCGCCGAAGCGGCTCTTCATCCGGTCCACGATCACCTCGACGTGGACCTGGGTGAGCCCGGCGATGATCTGCTCGCCCGTCTGCTGGTCGCGGTGGACGTCGAGCGTCGGATCCTCCTCCTCGAGGCGCCGGATGGCGCTCGCAGCCTTGTCCTCGTCGCCCTTGGTCTTCGCCTCGAACGCGAAGGCCATCACCGGCGCGGGCAGATCGAGCGCCGGGAAGGAGATCTTCGTGTCCCCCTCGGCAAGCACGTCTCCGGCGCGGGTCTCCTTCAGCTTGGCGACGGCGCCGATGTCACCAGCCCCGAGCTCGTCGGTCTGCTCGTGCTCCTTCCCCCGCGCGATCAGGATCTGACCGATCCTCTCCTTCGCGCGCCGCGTCACGTTGTTGACCTGGGAGTCGCCCTTCACCACGCCCGAATAGACGCGGAACAGGTTGAGGCGGCCGGCGTAGGGATCCGCGAGCGTCTTGAAGACGTAGGCGACCAGCTCGCCGTCCTCGTCGGGGGCGATCTCGATCTCCTCACCCTCTTCATCCAGCGCGGTCACCGGGCCGCGCATCGCCGGGGACGGCAGGTCCTCGACCAGGGCCTCGAGCAGGCGCGTCGTGCCGAGGTTCTTGGTGGCGACGCCGCAGGTGACCGGAAAGATCTTGCCGTCCGTGACACCGCGCTTCAGCACGGTGACGATCTCGTCATGGTCGATCTCTTCGCCCTCGAGGTATCGCTCCATCAGCTCATCGGAGTTCTCCGCGACCTCGTCCATCAGCTTCTCCCGGTACTCCTGGGCCTGGGCTTGGAGCTCCTCGGGGATGTCCTGCGGGGCCGGCGCGCCCCTGCCCTCACCCTGTGCGACGAACGCCTTCATGTCGATCAGATCGATGACACCACGGATCTCGTGCTCTGAGCCCATCGGGATCTCCGTGGCGACGACGTGGTTGCCGAACGCGCTCTGCAGCGACTCGAGCGCGCGGAAGAAGTCGGCGCGCTCGCGGTCGAGCATGTTGACGAAGACGAGGCGTGCCAGGCCCTCGGCGTCCGCGCGGTTCCAGAGGCGGTCGGTGTGGACCTCCACACCCATCACGGCGTTGACCACGACGACCGCTGCGTCGGCGACGCGCAGCGAGGCGACCGTGTCGGCGACGAAGCTGGGGTCGCCCGGGGTGTCGATCAGGTTGATCTTGCGACCGTCGTGCTCGAACGAGGAGACCGTGGCGCCGATCGACATCTGGCGCTCCTGCTCGTCCGGCTCGTAATCGGAGGTCGTGCTTCCGTCGTCGGCCCGTCCGAGGCGGTTGATGACTCCGGCCTCGAACAGCAGGGCCTCGTGGAGCGACGTCTTCCCGGAGCCGCGGTGGCCGATCAGCGCGACGTTGCGAATCCGGTCGGCGGCCTTGTGAGCCATGGCCACGGACCCTATGTGAAGGTCAGGCCGGGTTCAACCTGTGGATTTGAGCCGTGAGCGCAGGCGCAGAACCGCCTTCGAGTGGAGCTGTGAGACGCGGGACTCGGTGACGCCGAGGACCTCGCCGATCTCCCGCAGGGTCAGGTTCTCGAAGTAATAGAGCGCAACGACCAGCGTTTCGCGCTCCGGCAGGTCCTGGATCGCCTCGCCGAGCCGGTCCTTGACCTCGCTCGTGTCGAGCGCCGCCTGCGGATCGGGCGCGGACTCGTCCTCGATCGTGTCGAGGAGGGACACCTTGTCCCCCGAAGCGTCCGGCGTCATCCAGAGCTCCTCGAGGGCGAGGATCGACGAGTTGGAGATCTGCAGCAGGGCCTCCTGGAGCTCCTCCTCCTTCATGCCCAGCCGCTCAGCGAGCTCGGCGTCGGTCGGGGCGCGGCCCAGCTCGTGCTCGAGCTTCGAGTTGGCCACCTCGATCTCGCGGGCTCGGGAGCGAACCGAGCGCGGCACCCAGTCGAGTGAGCGCAGCTCGTCGATGATCGCGCCTCGGATTCGCTGCATGGCGAAGGTCTCGAAGCGGATCTGGCGGCGCGGCTCGAAGCGCTCCATGGCCTCGATCAGGCCGATCATCCCGTAGGAGATCAGGTCGGCCTGGTCGACATGAGACGGCAGCCTCGCGCCCGTGCGCCCGGCGACGAACTTGACCAGCGGCGAGTAGGCGACCACGAGCCGTTCCCGTGCGCCTGCGTCACCCCCCTCCTTGTACCTGCGCCAGAGCTCCCGGAGCTCGAACGCCTTTACATCGGCTTCCATAAGCCTTTCACCTGCACTCGGCGCTTTCTGTCACGCACGAGGATGGCTTCGAGCGTACTGGCTTTGCAGCCACGACGGTTCCACTTGGGTGTAAACCTGCGTCGTCGACAGGCTGGCGTGTCCGAGGAGCTCCTGGATGCTCCGCAGATCCGCGCCTCCCTCCAGCAGATGCGTTGCGAAGGAATGACGGAGGGCATGCGGCGAGACGCCACCGGCGATGGCTGCCTCGCGGACCCAGCGCTCCAGCCGGCGGCGGACATCCGAGGGATGCAGCCGGCGCCCGCTCTTCGAGACCAGGAGCGCGTTCTCATCGTCCGCACGGAGGAGGGCGTGGCGCCCGCGCTCGAGGTAGCACCTGAGCGCGGCCTGAGCGGGCTCGCCCATCGGGACCAGGCGGGTCTTGCCGCCCTTGCCCTCGATGCGCAGCCGCTCGCCGTCGAAGTCGGGCGAATCGGTGTTGAGGTTGACGACCTCCTCGGCGCGCAGGCCGCATGAGTAGGCGAGCTCCAGCATCGCTCGGTCGCGCATCTCGAGAGGTGTCCGAGCCGGAATGCCATCAAGGAGAGTCTGCATCTCCTCTCGGCTGAGAACGCGAGGGAGCTTGCGGTCCTGCTTGGGCGTCGCGACGAGGTCGGCCGGATTCGACGTGGCCTTTCCGGAGCGGACCAGAGCCCCGTAGAAAGCGCGGATAGCTGCGAGCTTGCGGGCCACCCCGGCCTTCGAGATGCCCCGCTCCGACAGCACAGCCGCGAAGCGCCGCAGGTCTCGGTGGCCAAGCGAGGCCGGGTCGCGATCCAGCGAGTCCGCCCAGGCCGCCAGCTGCCCGACGTCGTTCGAGTAGGCCCTCCTGGTCGCCTCGGCGGCGGAACGGGCCGAGAGGTCGCGGTCGAACAGCGCCAGCGCCTCCCTCCAGGCTTCGCTCAGCATGATTTCCGGGGCGGGGGCACCCATGTACATAACTTCGCCGCGCGGCGCCTGGCCCCTGCGTTATCGCCGCGCCTATTGGATGTAGATGGGATCCCCGACCTGCACGCGGTCGTAGAGATCGATCACGTCGGGGATCGCCATGCGCACACAACCGTGCGAGAAGGCGTGGCCGAGGGACGAGACCTCATCGGTGCCGTGGATGCCGGCCCCGTCGAAGATCCCGATCCAGCGTGCCTTCAGAGGGTCGCCCGGGCCCGGTGGGATCACCTGACCGGCGAGGCTGCCGGCCCAGGCGGAGTTGGGGACGTGCCAGGAGGGATCGACCTGCTTGTCCTGAGCGTGGTAGAGCCCGGCGGGCGTCTCGAGGCCCTGCTGGCCGACGGCGACCGTGTAGCTCTTCTCGAGCTTCAGGTGGTGGTAGAAGCGAAGCGTGAAGGTCGAGCGGTCGATGTAGATGTAGCGCGGGTAGGCCCGAGCGAGGTCCTTCCTGTTGATCTCGGGCTTCGTCTCCTGGACCACCGCCGGAATCGTCGCGTCCCGGCCCGGTGAGCGGGCGGCGTGATTGATCGCCGTCGTCATCTCGCGCTCGTTAACCGCGCGTCCGGGCTGGCCGGCCTCCTGGCGCAGCCTGCCACCGCTCGGCACCACGGTCGCGTTGACGGCGTCCTGGTCGATCCTGCCGGCCAGCTGGTGGACGAAGTCCTTGACCGCCGACTTGTCGTAGCCGATCCGCGGCTCGAGCTCGACGTTCACGTCTCCCCCCGTCGCATATCGCGAGACGCGATCGAGGATGTTGCCCTGTCGGCTGCGATCGATCGCCTCCTGCACCATGCCGTCGACGTCGGCGTGCTCGTGCAGCCGCTTCGGGCTGAGCGTGTAGTCCTTGCCGTCGAAGCTCACGACGACAGGCTGCCTCAGGGGAGCGACGACCTTCTTCTCGATCAGCTTCCGCGCCGAGTCGGCATCGCGGCCGCCGATGTCCACCCCGCCGATCTTGACCCCGGGAGCGATCTGGTCCTTCTGGGCGTCATCGTAGGCCCAGACCCCAACCGCGAGCAGCAGGCCCATCGTGAGCAGGGCCACGAGGGCGATCATGACCTTCTGGTGCATTTTCAATCTTGCGCGCATCTCTCCGCTTCGGATCAGCTTTCCCCTGCCTTCGAATCTTACGATTCGCATCACCCGGCTCCTTGTCCGGGCACGTTTCGCAACGGTCGTTGCGGCGAGCCGCCGGAGCCTCGCCGCAAGGTAGAGCAGCCGCGCTGCCCTTAGGATCCGCGTCGCCATGTCACCGGACGCGATCCTCGCCTGATGCGGACCAAGGACCAGGTCCGGCGGGACGTCTGGAAGGCGATGGACCGCGAGGGCGTCTCTCGCTTCCCGGGCGCGGAGGGCAGGATCCCCAACTTCGCCGGCGCCAAGCTGGCCGCCGAGAAGCTCGCCGGGCATCGCCTCTGGAAGCGCGCGCAGGTCATCAAGGTCAACCCCGATTCGCCTCAGACGCATGCGCGGCGCGCCGCCCTGGAGGAGGGCAAGACTCTGATCATGGCGGTCCCCCGCCTCCGTGATGCGCACCCTTTCCGCCTGCTCGACCCCCGGAAGTTCTCGGCCAAGCAGGTCCGCGAGGCGGCGACCATCAAGGGAGCGATGAAGCACGGCCGCGTGATTGCCGACGAGGATCTGCCGGACATCGACTTCGTCCTCTGCGGATCCGTGGCCGTCAACCTGAGCGGCGCGAGGGTCGGGAAGGGGGGCGGCTTCTCGGACCTCGAGTACGGCCTGCTGATCCACGCCGGGAAGATCGACGAGCACACCACCGTCGCGACCACCGTCCACCCCACGCAGATCCTGCGCGAGCACCTGCCGATGACCACGCATGACCTTCCGGTTGACCTCGTGGCCACCCCACGCGCCGTGATCGAGCTCGAGCGGCAGTACCCGCGCCCCCGCGGCATTCTCTGGGACCACCTGCAGCCACCGCAGATCCGGGAGATACCGATCCTCGAGCGGATGGGATACGCCTGAGTTCACGGTCGGTCGGTCACCGGGACGGATAGGGTCCTCGCACCTCGGCCAATCTCAAGGGAGACCGGACGCGTATTTCCGGGCCGATGGACAAACAAAGCGAATAAGGGGTGTTTCGATGACGAGTTCGAAAGGACGTCGACCGTCGCCGGCGATGGTCGTCGCATTGGCGGCTCTGGTCGTGGCGTTGGCTGGAACTGCGATGGCCGCGCCAATCGCGATCAAGAGCATTCTCAACAAGAAGGAAAAGAAGCAGGTCAAGAACATCTCGAAGAACCAGGTCAACGCACTCGCGCCAGGCCTCTCGGTCAAGCACGCCAACACGGCCGGAACCGCGGACAGCGCGAAGCGCGCCGACAACGCAGATTCGCTCAGCGGCACCACGATCGTGGGCACGGCCGACATCGAGGGCCCTGGGGCCCTGACTGCTAATTCCTGCGTCGCAAAGGGGGCGGCGGTCACGGGTGCGAAGGCGGGCGATCACGTCGTCTTGACTGCGCCGAACGGCTGGCCGACGTACCAGGTGACCCTCGTGGCGCATGTGACCGCTGACACGGTCACCTACGACATCTGCAACGAGACCGCTGTGCTGCAGAACTACGGCACCGCGCCGCCGATAAGGGCCCTGGTCTTCAGGTAGACCGGACCAGGCTGCTCCAGCGAACACCGCGACGGGGGCTGACTGGCCCCCGTCGCGGTACGTTTCGCGCGTGACCGGCACGACCGCGGAAGCGGCGGTTCGCGACGAGCTCCGCCGGATCGCCTCCGATACGGCATACGCCGTGCGCCTGGCGCGGGGCCGGATCGAGTTGCCCCCCGCCACTCCGTCCTACGGCCCCGACCCCTACGGCAGCCCCGATCCGGAGTGGCTGCGAATCGACTGGCGCGAGCATCGCCACGAGATCGACGTGGTCGGCGCGCGGGTCAACTACGTCGAGATGGGCGAGGGCCCTCCCCTGCTGTTCATCCACGGCCTCTCGGGTGCCTGGCAGAACTTCCTGGAGAACATCCCCCACTTCGCCCGCAACCACCGCGTCGTGGCCGTGGACCTTCCCGGTTTCGGCGCCAGCCCAATGCCCCCGTGGGAGATCTCCATTCCGGCATACGGCCGTTTCCTGCGCGACTTCTGCGAACGGCTCGGGATCGGCCGGTGCTCGCTGGTCGGCAACTCGATGGGGGGCTTCATCGCGACGGAGGTGGCCATCACCGATCCCGAGCGAGTCGACGACCTCGTGCTGATCTCGGCTGCCGGGATCACCTGGGCTCGAGCGCGACGCGAGCCCGCAGCCATGGTCGCCGGGATGGGGCGCGCGGCGACTCCGCTCTTCCTGAAGTTCCACATGGCCGGGATCAGGCGCCGGCGCGTCCGCCAGGCCTATTTCCAGGGCGTCTTCTTCGATCCCGACTCGATCCGGCGGGAGATGCTCTGGGAGAACGTCGTGCCCGCCCTGCAGAGCCCCGGCTACTACGACGCGCTGACCACCCTCTGGGGCTACGACATCCGCCATCGGCTCGAGGAAATCGATGTGCCCACCCTGATCGTGTGGGGGCGGAACGACCGGGTGGTCCCGGTGCCGGCCGCCCTCTCCTACGAGAAGCGGATCGGCGAGAACGCCGAGCTGGTCATCTTCGACCGCTGCGGGCACGTGCCGCAGATCGAGAGGCCGGTTCGGTTCAACCGGACGCTCGAGGACTTCCTGGCCCGCAAAGGGGACCTGGGCTAATTCCCGAGCGGCGACGGCGGCCAGCTAATCTCGTTCCGGTGAGGAGCACAGAGGTCCTCTCCCAATCGCAGCTCGACCTCCTGGCCAAACACGGCGAGGAGCGCACCGCGGAGGCCGGCGAGGCCCTCTTCGACGTCGGCGACCGCAGCTATCCGTTCATGGCGATCCTGGAGGGGGAGGTCGCGATCCGGGATCAGGCCGGTCATGATCTGATCCGGCACGGCCCCTCGGGCTTCGTGGGCGAGCTCAACCTGCTCACCGGCCAGACCGTCTTCCTGCGCGCCATCGCGACGGAGCCTGTCCGCTACATCGCCGTCGACCGAGATGAGCTGCGGGCCCTTCTCTTCGACAATCCGGACCTCGCCGATCTCCTGCTCCCCGCCTTCGTCGCCCGGCGCGAGCTCCTTCAGAGCGAGGAGGGCCTGGGCATCGAGGTGATCGGGCCGCGGTCCTCCGAGCGGACGCGGGGGATCGTCGATTGGCTGAGGGACGCCCGCATCCCCTACACCTGGCACGATCCGGAGCACCCCGACGAGGCGGGGCATGACGAGGCCGCGGCGCTGATCGAGTCGCTCGACGCGGACCGGCTGCCGCTCGTGCGGATTCCCGGGGGTGTGGATCTCGAGGGCCCCACCAACGGCGAGCTCTCGCGGGCGCTCGGGATCGGGCTCGAGCTGGCGGATCGCGAGGAGGTCGACCTGCTGATCATCGGCGGCGGCCCGGCGGGGCTCGGGGCCGCGGTCTATGCGGCCTCGGAGGGGCTCGCCACCCTCGTGCTCGAGCGAACCGTCCTCGGCGGACAGGCGGGCTTCTCGAGGAGGATCGAGAACTACCTCGGTTTCCCGGCCGGAATCCGCGGCGGAGAGCTCACCAGCCGGGCGGTCACCCAGGCGCGGAAGTTCGGCGCGAGGACCGCGACTCCGTACATCGCCACCAGCCTCGAGCCCGACGGCGACCGGCACCTGGTTCGCGTCGAGGACGGAAACGAGATCTTTGCTCGCGCCATCGTGATCTCCACCGGCGCCCAGTACCGGCGGCTCGCCTGCGAGCACCTCCCCGAGTACGAGGGGATCAGCGTCTTCTACGCCGCGGGTCCGCCCGAGGCGCGAAGCTGCGGCGGCAGCCGCGTCGGCGTGGTGGGCGGTGGCAACTCGGCCGCGCAGGCCGCGATCTGGCTGGCTCGCGGAGGGGCGCTTGTGACGCTGCTTCACCGGCGCGCGGACCTGAGCGAGACCATGTCCAACTACCTGATCCGCGACCTCGATCGATACGGGGTCCAGGTCCGGGACCGAAGCGAGATCGCCCGGCTGCATGGAAGCGACGGCCAGCTCGAGGCGGTCACGCTCAAGGACGGAGAACGCGTCCCGCTCTCGAACCTGTTCCTCTTCCTCGGCGCCGACCCGCATACGGACTGGCTCGGCGATTCGGTCGCGCGCGACGACAACGGCTTCGTCCTCACCGGCTCGAGGGCGGGCAGCGAGCATCTGCTGGGCACGAGCGTCCCGGGCATCTACGCGGTCGGGGACGCACGCTCGGGCTCGGCGAAGCGCGTCGCCACCGCCGTCGGCGAGGGCGCCATGGTCGTGACCTACGTGCACGAGCACCTCGGGCGCCCGTCACCGGTGAATGTGCGCCAGCCGGCCGAGGACGCCGGCGCGGTCAGCCCGTGACCGCGCTCTCAGTTATTGCCCGAGATCCTGTCCCAGGCCCTGTGCAGCTTCGCCTGTAGGGCGCTCTGGGAATCCTCCACACCGTGGTTCTCCATGACCGCTGGGTTTGGTGCGGGCTTGGGAAGGTTCTCCACCTCCGCGGCCGGCACCGAGAGCAGGACGGCTCGCTCGCGGCACTGGCTCACCTGGGGCGCATCGACGAACAACAGACCGCCCGGCCCGAGCTGGGTGTCGATCACGATGCCGTCGAAGACGTCTTCCTCCTCGTCGGCGAGCACATGCTGAACCGTGCCGACCTCCTTGCCATCGGAGCTGATCACCGAGCAGCCCTCGCTGAGGGTCAGGTATGAGGTGGGCTCTCCGTAGTCCACGAACCAGAACCTATCCCGTAACGGCGCCCTCTGAAGCGCTCGAAACCGAGGCGGCGTACTTCGCCATCACCCCGCGCTTGTAGCGAGGCTCGGGCGGCGCGTACATCTCGACACGGCGCGCGATCTCCTCGTCGGAGAGGTCGACGTCGAGGCGCCGGGCATCGATGTCCAGCGTGATCTCATCGCCCTCCTGCACGGCGGCGATCGGCCCGCCGCGAATCGCCTCGGGAGCCACGTGGCCCGCCATCAGCCCATGGGTGGCGCCGGAGAACCGGCCGTCGGTGAGCAGGGCCACCTGGTCGCCGATCCCCTCGCCGACCAGGGCGGCCGTCACCTGGAGCATCTCCCGCATCCCGGGGCCGCCGGATGGGCCCTCGTTGCGGATCACGACGACGTCCCCGGGCTTGATGCCCTGCTGTTCGACCACGGCGAAGCATTCCTCCTCGGAGCCGAAGACGCGAGCCGGGCCCGTGTGCTTCTTGCGCTCCTCGCCCGCCACCTTGACCACGCATCCCTCTGGCGCGAGGTTGCCGCGCAGGATCACGAGACCTCCGGTCGGCTTGAGCGGATCGCCGAGGGGCCGGACGACCTGCTGTGCCGGGGTCTCCTGGGTCGCGTCCGCTTCCTCGCCGATGGTCCTGCCGGTGACCGTGATGCACTCCCGGTTGAGCACGCCCGCCTCGTCGAGGCGCTTGGCGAGCACCCCGACGCCGCCCGCCTCGTAGAGGTCCTTGGCGACGAAGCGTCCGCCCGGCTTCAGGTCGCCGAGCAGCGGCGTCTTCTCCGAGATCCGATCGAAGTCGTCGATGTCGAGCTCGATGCCCGCCTCATTCGCGACGGCCAGCAGATGGAGGACGCCGTTGGTCGAGCCGCCTGACATGCAGACGGTCGCGATCGCGTTCTCGAGCGACTCCTTGGTGATGATCTGGCTGGGGCGCAGGTCCTCCTCGAGCACCTTCATGACGAGCTCGCCGGCCTGGCGCGCGACGTCGTTGCGCGCGTCGGCCACGGCGGGCACCATGCCGGAGCCCATCGGGGTGATCCCCATCACCTCGAAGGCGCTGGCCATCGTGTTCGCGGTGAACTGCGCGCCGCAGGCGCCGGCACCCGGGCTGGCGCATCCCTCGAGCTCGTAGAGGTCGTCGTCCGACATCTCCCCGGTGGCGTGCTTGCCGATCGCCTCGAAGACGTCCTGGATCGTCACGTCCTGGTCATGCCAGCGGCCGGGCAGGATCGAGCCGCCGTAGAGCATCAGCGACGGGATGTCGAGGCGCGCGAGCGCCATCACGCACCCCGGGATGGTCTTGTCGCAGCCGGAGAGCGCGATCACCGCGTCGAACTGGTACCCGCGAGCAGTGAGCTCGATGGAGTCCGCGATCACCTCGCGGCTGACGAGGGAGGTCTTCATGCCCTCAGTCCCCATCGTGATCCCGTCCGAGATCGCGATCGAGTTGAACTCGAGCGGCGTGCCGCCAGCGGCGCGGACGCCCTCCTTGACGTGCTCGGCCAGGCCTCGGAGGTGGAAGTTGCAGGGCATCGCCTCGATCCAGGTATTGGCGATCCCGACCGTCGGACGGCGCAGGTCATCGTCCCCGAAGCCGATCCCCTTCATGTACGCGCGCGCGAAGGCGCGCTCGGGGCCGTCGAAGACCACGCTCGAGCGCGTGCGCATTCCGTTCGTCTCTCATCTCCGCCATTGCCTCACCGCCTCCAGGTCGCGCCGGACCATAGCCGGGTCGAGTTGGCGGCCCAGCGGATGGACGTTCGCCGTCCGGATCAGCTCGTGCTCGTCGGCGCGCAGCGCCATCCACTTGGCGAGCACGTCGTCGGCATCGGGGAGCCTCTCCCCTGCCTCCGGGTCCGACCCGTCACGAAAGCGCACGCAGTACTCGCTGAGCAACTCGCCGCTCGCCGCGTCGTATGCGACCAGGGGGCGATGCGGGTAGATCAGGTAGCCGTACTCGTCCTTCTCCACCGAGAGCAGACCGAATCGCTCGTAGGTGTCCAGGGCCTCGGGACCAGCCGTCGCGCGGAGCAGCTCGCGGGCCCGCTGCTCGGCGCGGCGGTCTCGCGCCGTATTGCGAACGTATCTGCGCCGCATCAGCCGCCCGCTGCCTGCGGGAAGAAGATCACCCGCTCGGCCCCCGCGGGAATCTCCGAGAAGTCGCGGACCATCGTCGCCTCGCGGCTGCCGCCCGTCCCCTCATGCGGGACCGCTGCCCACATCCCGAGGTCGAGCTGCCGGCGGAACTCGCGGACGAGGCGCTCCTCGTCCTCGGCCACGTCCCGATCGCCCTCGGCGAGCAGCACGTCGCCCTTCCCCGGTGTCATGCGAAGCAGCTTCATGTGTTGATTATGCCCAGGGCATCCACCGGTCCGGCTCCGGAGCCGATTTCACGCAGCCCCTGCGCCACCGCCTCGGCGGCGATCCGGCGCGCCTCGCGGGCGGCCTCGAGCGGCGTGTCGCCCCGCGCGAGCCGCGCCGCCAGGGCCGATGAGTGGGTGCAGCCGGACCCGTGGGCGGCGCCGTCGGGATGGCGGGGGCCGGGAATCTCCTCGAGGATCTCGCCGTTGAAGAAGCGGTCGGCCCCGTCGAGGTGGCCGCCCGTGACGACCGCGACCTCGGGGCCGAGCGCGTGGACCGCGCGGGCGAGTTGCTCGGGCGATGCGTCGCCGCCGAGCCCGGTGAGCTCACGCGCCTCCGAGGCGTTGGGGGTGACGACGGTGGCGCGAGGCACGATCCGCTCGACCAGGGCCTGCCTCGCCTCGGGCTTCAGCAGGACGGCGCCACTCTCGGCGACCATCACGGGGTCCAGCACCACCGGGGCGCCCGCCACCTCGTCGAGGGCATCGTTCACCGCCTCGATCGTGGGCTCATCGAAGAGCATCCCGATCTTGACCGCGTCGACGCCCATATCGGTGACTACGGCCCGAACCTGGTCGAGGATGAACTGCCGCGGCAGGGTCTCGACCGAGATCACCTCGCGGGTGTTCTGGGCCGTGAGCGCGACGATGGCCGAGGTGCCGTGCACGCCGCAGCGCGCGAACGCCTTCAGGTCCGCCTGGATCCCGGCGCCGCCGCCGGAATCCGAGCTCGCGATCGTCATCGCGATCGGGATGCGCCTCTCGGCCGTCACTCGGATAAGGCTAGTGACGGTCGCTACGCGGGCTCGGGCGCTGTGAGCGCCGTCCTTTCGTAGCTGCCCGTGGCATCCGATCGCACATAGCCGGCCAGCTCCAGCTGCACCAGCGCGGCGGCGAGCGGCCCAGGCCCCAGTCCCGACGCCCGGGCCAGGGCATCGGCGCTCGTCGGCCCGTCCTCCACGAGCGACAGCACACCGGCCAGCTCGGGCTCGAGCGCCGGGCCACGGGGCACGCGAGCCCGCATGGGCTCAAGCCCCACGCCGACCATTGAGTCGAGAACGTCCTCGGCTCCCCTGATGACGGACGCTCCGTCGCGCAACAGGGCGTTGGTGCCGGCCGCGGGCGAGGATCCGACCCGGCCCGGGACCGCCCCCACCTCCCGGTCGAGGTCGTGGGCCATCTCGGCGGTGATCAGCGAGCCGGAGCGCTCCCGCGCCTCCACGACCACGGTCATCCGGCTGAGCGCCGCCATGATCCGATTTCGAGCAGGGAACGTCCAGCGCCGCGCGGTCGTCCCCGGCGGCAGCTCCGCGATCACCAGCCCCCTGCTTACGATCTCCTCGTAGAGACGGGTGTGGCGGGGCGGATACGGGACGTCGACTCCGCAGCCGAGCACGGCCACGGTGAGGCCGCCCGCCTCGAGGGCTCCGCGGTGGGCGCACGAGTCGATCCCGATCGCCATCCCGCTCACCACGTCGAGGCCGGCCGAGGCGATCTCGAGGGCGAGCTTCATTGCTATCTCCCGGCCGTAGGCGCTGGCCCTTCGCGACCCGACGATGGTGACCATGCGCTCGTCTGCGAGCCCTGCGAGCAGGTCCGGATCCCCCCGGCCGAACAGCACCGCCGGAGGGTCGCCCAGCGCGTGCAGCGCGCTCGGGAAGAGCTCGGTGTGGCGGCAGCAGGCCCAGGCGCGAGCGCCGGCGATCTCCTCCCTCAGGCGCCGGGGCCGCCTCCGGGCGGCGCCTTCCAGGAGCTCGCCCGCGCGTGGCCCGGCCATCGCCTCGGCCAACTGGTCGTCGGCGAGCGAGAGCAACTCATGCGCGCGGCTCCCCACCCTGTTGTCGACCGCCTTCTCGATGTGCCCGGCGAGCTCGGCGATCAGCCAGGCCCGCCGCAGGCAGTCGGCGCAGGCTTCGGGCCGTGCACTCACCGCTCGGGGCGCCTGCGCTTGTCGAGTGCCTCGGAGACGTGCTCGACCCCGATCCGCTCCTCTCCTGCAAGGTCCGCAATCGTCCGCGCGAGCCGCAGGCACCGGTCCCAGCCCCGGGCGCTGAGGCCCAGCTTGCGCTGGCCCGCTTCGAGCGTCTGGCGGGGCACCGCCTCGAGGGCACAGTGCCGGCGCAGCTCGCCCGGGGTCATGTCGGAGTTCGTCCGGCCCGAGCCGAGACGATCCGCCTGTGCGCGCCGGGCGCGCACGACGCGCTCCCTGACCGCGGCCGAACCCTCGCCCCTCTCGTCCGAGAGCTGCTCCGGCGGAGGCGGGTGGACGCCTACGGTGATGTCGATGCGGTCAGCCAGCGCCCCGCTGAGCTTCGCCATGTAGCGCGAGACGGCGCCCGGGTGGCATTCGCACTCGCCGGAATCGGGCCCATTGCCGCAGGGGCAGGGGTTCGACGCCGCGACCAGCATGAAGCGGCAGGGCAGCGAGACGGTCCCGGTGGTCCTTGTGACCGTGACCGAGCCCTCCTCCAGTGGCACCCGCAGCGCCTCGAGCGCATCGCGGCGGAACTCGCCGAGCTCGTCCAGGAAGAGCACGCCGCGATGGGCCCGGGTGACCTCGCCGGGCCGCGGGGGCGAGCCGCCACCGACCAGCGCCCGCCCGGACACCGTGTGATGCGGAGCCCGGAACGGGCGGCGGACCCGGGGGCCCCCGTTCTCGCCGCAGACGCCGGCGATCCTCGTCACCTCGATCACCTCCTCGCGGCTGAGCGGCGGAAGCAGCGACGGCAGCCGGTTGAGCGCCAGCGTCTTGCCGCCACCCGGAGGCCCGATCAGCAGGATGCTGTGCGCGCCCGCCGCCGCGATCTCCAGACAGCGGCGCAGAGCCGGGTGGCCTCGGAGGTCCTCCAGATTCGGGAGGTCGTCGGTCGGTGGGTCGGGTGGTGCCGTGGCCGAGACCGGCTCGATCGAGCCGTCAGCAAGGTCCCGCAGCCGGGCCGCGTGCTCCATCGAGACGATCTCGAGCCCCTCGACCAGAGCCGCCTGGGCGGCGTCGCCCGGCGCCACCGCCACCCCGCGTATCCCCCACCCTCGCGCTCCTTCGGCCATTGCGAGGGCGCCCGGGACCGGACGGATCGCACCGTCGAGCGCCAGCTCCCCGGCGAGCGCGTAGGTATCGAGGACCCGCTGGGGGAGCTGGCCCGACGCCACCAGCAGGGCCGCCGCAATCGCGAGGTCGAATCCAGGCCCGGCCTTGTGCAGGTCGGCCGGCGCAAGGTTGGCCGTGATCCGGTGCTGCGGGAAGCTGAAGCCGGAGTTGACCAGGGCCGACCGGATTCGCTCCCGCGATTCCCTGATCGCGACATCGGGGAGGCCGACGATCGTGAAGGAGGGCAGGCCGCTGCCGATGTCGACCTCGACGTGGACCGGCTCCGCCGCCACGCCGATCAGCGCAAAGGTCCGGGCGACCGCGAACATGCCGCGAACGTACGCGGCGCGGGATCGCGACTGGCGCGCCGAACGTCACGGTCTGATCGCGCCCTCGTTGCGACTGGCGCGCCGCCCGGCCACGCGCACTCCGCACTCTTCAGCGATGACCCAGGCCCGTCTCAGGCTCGGTCGCCGCGCCGAGGAGCTGGTGGCGACCCGCCTCGGCCGCGCAGGCTGGCGGATCGTCGGGCGCAACGTCCACCTGCCCTCGGGGGAGCTCGACATCGTCGCCCTGGACGGCTCGACCCTCGTCTTCGTCGAGGTCAAGGCCGGCAGAGCCGGGTCGGTTCGCGGGCCTGAGCGACCGGCGCAAGCCGTCGGCCGACGAAAGCAGCTCAAGCTGCGCTTGCTCGCCCGCGAGTGGATCGCGGAGCGACGCGGTCCCTCAGGCGTCGCCGGCTACCGCTTCGACGTCGTCGGGGTCAGCTTCGGAGCGGATGGCCTCCCGGATGTCGATCACATCCGCGCCGCCTTCTGACCTCGGCACCGCTTCGAACTCTCCGGCGGCAGAGCCCAGACCGAGCTGGGAGTAGGCGACCGAGGCGAATGACCGCCGGTGCAGGGGACAGATGCCGTACCGCATGATCGCCTCGCGGTGCTCCGGCGTCGAGTAGCCGACGTTGCCCTCGAAGCTCCACTCGGGATACAGGGGTGCCACGCGGCGCATGTAGCGATCCCGCGTGACCTTGGCGATCACCGAGGCGGCAGCGATCGCGGCACTCCGGGCATCGCCGTCAATCACCCGCTCGTGCTCGAGCCGGCAGGCGTGCAGCCGAAAACCATCGACGAGCCGCGTTGCATCGACCTGTGCGACCGCGTGCATGCAGTCGGTGAGCGCGGCCATGTTCGAGACGTGCAGGCCGTTGCGGTCGATGCAGCGCGGGGACCGCACGGCGACCGAGAGGTGTGCGGCGGCGCGGATCACGGCGGGATAGAGCTGCTCCCGCTCCTCTTCGCTCTTCTGCTTCGAATCGTCGAGTCGGGCGAGGGCAAGACGCTCCGAGCGGCCGATTCGCTCGAGATCGATCAGGACGCCGGCGGCGAGCAGCGGGCCGGCCAGCGAGCCACGGCCTGCTTCGTCCACGCCGGCGACGAAGCGCCGGCCGAAGGAGCGATCGAAGCGAAAGAGGCGGGCGGACGTGCGCTTCTTGCGCCGCGGCTTCTTCGCAGAGCTAGAAGATTCCGATTCGGTCGGGCGGCCAGTAGGTGGCGAAAGCCTCGCCGATGATCCAGTCCTTGGGGACCGGCCCCCAGAAGCGGCTGTCGTCGCTCGACCCACGGTTGTCGCCCATCATGAAGTAGTGGTCGGGCGGGATGGTGATGGTTTTCGGCAAATTGCAGGCTCCGCCGGGGGTGCACGGCCGGATGAAGTCCTCCTGGGCGATCTTCCCGTTCACCACGGGGTGACCGTTCTGGACGCTCAGGGTGTCACCCGGGCCGGCAACGATCCTCTTGATGAAGTTCACGCTCGCCTCCTGCGGAGTCGGCTCGTCGCAGGCCGCTCCGCTCGAGCCGCTCGCGCCGGTCCGCGGATCCCCGCACTCCCCGCCGGCACCACCGCCGCTTGCACCCTGCGGCGGGTGGAAGACGACGATGTCGCCGATCTGCGGGTCCTTGAAGTGGTAGAGGAACCGGTTGACCAGAACCCGCTGGCCGACGTCGAGGGTCGGCTCCATCGACTCAGAGGGGATCTGGTAGGGCTTGACGATCCATGCCTGGATGCCCAGCGCCAGCCCGAGAGCGAGCGCGACGATGACGACGAGCTCGAGGAGCGCGCCCTGGGTACTGTGCGGCCTCGGGACCTTCAGTCTTCTGCCTTTTCGGGGGCGGCGTCGGCCGTAGCCTCGGGCTCCGGCTCCTGGTTCGCCTCCGCCTCATCCCCACCAGCATCCCCAGCTTCGGAGGCCTCGGCCTCCGTGGCCTCGCCCTCCGTGCCCTCGGCCTCCGTGGCCTCGCCCTCCTCCTTGGGGGGCTCGACCAGCTCCGCCTCAGCCTCGCTGACCGCGACACCTTCGGCGTCGACGGCTTCCGCCTCCTCTTCGGCGACGAGCACCTCGTCCTCGATCCCCCAGCGGCGCTCCGCAACCCGGGCGCTCTTGCCGACCTTGTCGCGCAGGTAGTAGAGCTTCGCTCGGCGGACGTCGCCGCGGGCGGCGATCTCGAGCTTCTCGATCTTCGGGGAGTGCAGCGGGAAGGTTCGCTCGACGCCCACACCGAACGACTGCTTGCGCACGGTGAACGTCTCGCGGACGCCGCTGCCCTGCCGCTTGATCACGATGCCCTCGAAGACCTGGGTCCGCCTGCGGCTGCCCTCGACCACCTGGAAGTGGACGCGCACGCGATCGCCGGCGCCGAATTTCGGGCGCTGCTTCAGGTCGCGCTTCTCGAGGCTTTCGATGACAGTGCTCATCGCATGAGGATGATCGGGTCGGAACTTAAAAAAAGCACGAGCCAGAGGCGCGCGCCGCGACGCGGAAGGTTAGCGGAGAACTTTCACTCCGCCCGACGGCGAGCTTGCTCGAGTCGCCACTCCTTCACACGGCCGTGGTTGCCCGAGAGCAGGATCTCGGGGACCTCCCAGCCGCGGTACGAAGCCGGGCGTGTGTAGTGCGGGTATTCCGGCGCTCCATCGAGGGCGGCGCTGTAGGACTCCTCGACCGCGCTCTCGGCACCGCCGAGGGCGCCGGGAAGCTTGCGCAGAACGGTGTCGGCGATCACCATCGCGGCCAGCTCGCCGCCCGCGAGCACGTAGCGGCCGATCGAGACCGCCTCGTCCGCCAGGTGCTCGACGACACGCTCGTCGAAGCCCTCGTAGCGCCCGCAGAGCAGGGCGAGGTGAGTCTCCTCAGCGAGCTCGGCCGCCAGGGACTCGTCGAGCAGGCGCCCCGCCGGCGTCAATGCGATCTTCCGCACCTCACCGCGTGCAGAGCCGTAGGCGGCCTCGAGGGCCGCGTCCACGACGTCCACTCGCATCACCATCCCCGCGCCGCCTCCGTACGGCGAGTCGTCCACCTGGCCGGCCCCGAGCGGGGTCGTGTCCCGGTAGTTCCTGAAGCCCAGCCGATTGCCCTCCGCGAGGGCGTTGGAGACGTGGCGCTGGCGCAGGAACCACTCGAAGTGCTCCGGGAACAGCGTGAAGACGTCGAGGTTCAACTAATCAAGTATGTCGACGACCACGCGCTTGTCCTCGCGGGTCGCCGCGGCCTTCATCACCGAGCGCAGCGCGTTGGCGACGCGCCCCCCTCGGCCGATCACCCTGCCGAGATCATCGTCAGCCACCTCGACCTCGAGCACGACCTCACCGTCGATCTCCTCGACCTCGGTCACCTCGACCTGGTCCGGATGCTCCACCAGCGATCTCGCGAGGAAGTCGAGCAGGTCGCGCACCGGCTAACTACCGGTCGATTGGATGCCCTTGGTGCGGAGCAGGGTGGCAACCGTCCTCGTCGGACGCGCCCCCTTCTCCAGCCAGTGCTTCGCGCGATCCTCATCGATCACGATCAGCGACGGGTCGGGCTGCGGGTTGTACTGGCCGATCGTCTCGATCGTGCGGCCGTCCCGCGGCGAGCGCTGGTCGGCGACGACAACCCTCCAGATCGGGTTCTTCTTGGACCCGACCCTGCGAAGTCTGATTCTCACGGACATGCGGCGGCGGAGGTTAGACGGTCGCGCAGCTCATCGCATGTTTCGCATGAGGGCCTGAGGGTCGAGCATCTTGCCCTCGGAGAGCTGCTTCATCATCTTGTTCATCTGGCCGAACTGCTTGACCAGGCGGTTGACGGCCTGGACCGTGGTGCCAGAGCCGGTCGCGATGCGCTTGCGGCGAGATCCGTTGATCTCGCCGGGGTGCGCCCGCTCGTAGGGCGTCATCGACTGGATGATGGCCTCGAGCCGGTCCAGCTCGCGCTCGTCGACCTGGCCCATGCCCTGCATGGCCTTCCCCATCCCGGGCATCATCTTCATCAGGTTCCCGAGAGGGCCCATGCGGCGAACCTGTTTCATCTGGCTCAGGAAGTCGTCGAGCGTGAACTGCTGCTTTCGAATCTTGCGCTCGAGGTCGGCCGCCTGGTCCGAGTCGAACTCGTCCTGCGTCTTCTCGATCAGCGACATGACGTCGCCCATGCCGAGGATCCGCCCCGCCATCCGGTCGGGGTGGAAGCGCTCGATCTCGTCGAGCTTTTCCCCGGTCGAGCCGTACATGATCGGCTTGCCGGTGACCGCCCGGACCGAGAGCGCGGCGCCGCCACGAGCGTCACCGTCGAGCTTGGTGATCACGACGCCGTCGAAGTCGGCCACCTCGGCGAAGCTCTCCGCGACGTTCACCGCGTCCTGTCCGGTCATCGCGTCGACCACCAGCAGCACGTCGTGGGGCTTGGTGACCTTTCGCACCTCCGCCAGCTCGTCCATCAGGTCCTGATCGACGTGAAGCCGCCCTGCGGTGTCGACGATCAGCACGTCACGGTTGTCCTGGACCGCCTGCTCGCGAGCCCACTTCGCCACCTTCACGGCATCGGTTTCGCCGGGGATGGAGTAGACATGGGCGTTCGCCTGCTCGCCGAGCTTCTCGAGCTGTTCGACCGCGGCCGGGCGCTGCAGATCGGCCGCGGCCACCGCGACGTCCTTGTTCTGTTTGCCCAAGAGCTTGGCCAGCTTGGCGGTGGCTGTCGTCTTGCCCGAGCCCTGCAGGCCGCTCATCAGGATGACGGTGGGCCCGCTGGGGGCGAAGACGAGGTCGCGGCCGGCGCCGCCCATCAGGGCGGTCAGCTCGTCGTTGACCGCCTTGACCACGGTCTGGCCGGGGTTGAGCGCCTCCGAGATCTCCTCGCCGGCGAGGCGTTCCCGGAGTGCGGCCGTGAATTCCTTGACCACCTTGAAGTTGACGTCGGCTTCGAGCAGCGCGAGACGGACCTCGCGGAGGGCCTTGTTCACGTCGTCCTCGGAGAGCTTGCCCCGCGAGCGGACCTCCGAGAGCACACCCTGCAGGCGGTCTGAAAGCTGGTCGAACATCGGGCTCCAGCTTAGAGCGGCGTCCCCGCCGAGGCGGACAACTCCGATCTCCACATTTGGCCAAACCCGACGGACCATTCCTCCGTAGAAGAGAACAAAGTCAGGGAGATCCCAGGGGGATGGCTGGGCGTCGGCGCTCGGTTGTCGTTGGGTTTCTCCGCGCAACCGAGGCCGGCGCCCGCCGGATCACGAAAAGAGGAACACGATGAGGAAGCTCGTTCGAGGGCTGCTGCCCAGCCCTGCGCTGATCGTTGCCTGCCTGGCCCTGTTCATCGCCCTGGGCGGGGTGGGCTACGCCGCGCTCAAGGGGAAGGACAAGAAGAAGGTCCGGGTGATCGCGGACCAGGAGATCTCCAAGCAGGCCCAGGGACTGAGCGTCGCGAACGCTGGAAACGCCGCGAAGCTCGGGGAAACGCCCGCCTCCGGCTTCCAGCGCTTCTGCAGCGCCGGCGGGATCAAGGCGACCGTGGTCGTCAACACGACGGGCGCGAGCAACACGAACTTCACGGACGTGCCCGGCTTCAACTGCTTCCAGCCCGGCAACACCAGCAGCTCGGTCCAGCTCGAGCGGCTGGCGCAAGGGCAGTACTTCGTGCGATTCGTGGGGAACTCGGGACCGAACGCGTCGGGATCGGCCGTCGCCACGATGGTCAGCGCCGATGGCTACGTGAACTACGTGCTGGCGGATCCATCGCCGATTCCAGGTGAGAACGTGTTCCAGGTGATCGTCCACAACGCCGCGGGGAACGTGGTCGACAACCGGACCTTTTCGCTGCTGGCCTTCTAGCGGTTAGGGGCAGCGATCGAGGCGCGCGGTCAGCGGGTCAGCCCCGCGGCCGCGCGCATCGGCGTTCGGCCTGCATTTGCGCCGGTGCCCGGCGGCATGTACCCGGCGGGCCGAGCGGTAGCCCAGCAGGTAGGGGGTCGGGTCCACGGGAGTGCCGAAGTGCCGGACCTCGAAATGCAGGTGGGGACCCGTCGAGTGGCCGGTCGAGCCAACGTAACCAATCGTCTGTCCGCCGACCACCGACTGGCCGACCGACACGGCGATCCGGGACTGATGCGCGTACCAGCTCTCGAAGCCGAGCCGGTGGCTGATCACGACGAGGTTGCCGTAGCCGCCTGTGTTGAAGCCCGCGAAGGAGACCACCCCCACCCCACCCGCGTGGATCGGAGTGCCCATCGGCTCGGGGAAATCGAGGCCGGTGTGCCAGCGGCCGGGCGGGATCCAGCCGAAGCGGTCGCCGATCGGGCCGGGCACCGGCCGGAAGAACCGAACCGGGCTGCTCGGCGATCCGGTGGTGAGGACGGGACCGTTGCGCAGCGCGTTGACCGTCGAGGGCCCCGCGATCCCGTCGACTTGAAGGTGCGCGGCCGACTGGTACCGGCGCACGGCGCTCGCGGTGTTCGGCCCGAAGCCGCCGTCGAAGCCGCCGGGCTCGAAGCCTCGCTCGTGGAGCAGGAACTGGAGTGCCGCCACATCCCAGCCCTGCTTGCCGGTGCGCAGGGGCCGGGCACCGAGATTCGGCTTGCCTCGCCTGCCGAGGGCAGCCCGGGTGCGCGGCCCGGCGATTCCGTCCACGGCGAGCCGGTGCCGCGACTGGAACGTACGCACCGCGCTCTGCGTCCACGGGCCGCTGATCCCGTCGACCGGATGGGGATAGAGGCCGAGAGCTCCCATCGCCACCTGCAGCGCCGCGATGTCGGCGCTCGCCGCGCTCGCGGTGGCCGGCGCCGCCAGCGCCATCGCCCCTATCGCGCCCATCAGGGCGAGCAATCTTGTGCCTCCATAAGGCACCCCACCAGCTTCCACCCGCCGGCCCGATCAGGTGCGAGGGCCGTTGCATCAGGGTTAAGACGGGTCTATTCGTAGACGTAGATCGGGTCCCCCAGCGAGATCCAGTCGTAGATGAAGACGGAGTAGACCTCCGGGTTCCTCACGCAGCCGTGACTTGCCGGGTAGGTGGGGACGGTGTAGTACCCGTGCGTCGCGTAGTTGCCGGAGTAGTAGACGGAGTAGTACATCCCCTTCTGGTTGTAGCCGGGGGATTTCTCGTAGAAGCTGTAGGTCCCGGTCGGGGTGCCGAAGGCCCCCGTCGAGACGTGGAAGACGTCGGTGGGCTTGCCGTCCTCGATCAGTGCCATCACCTGGCGCGAGAGGTCAACCTCGACGTAGCGGCCCGGCTGGTCGTGGACCGGCTCGAACGCGCCGCGGCCTCGCAGCAGCATCTCGAAGAGGTGAGGGTCGTAGTCCTCGGTCCGGGGCAGGTCGTTGACCTTCCGCATCGCGAGAACCGCCAGCCCGGTGCTCTCGTCGAACCGGTCCGAAACGTCGCCCATGTGGTACCCGGCCCCGGCGAGCAGGCGATTGAAGAGCAGCGCCTCCCGCCCCGGCCTGAGGACTCGCGGAGCGTGCACCTCGAGGCCGATCGGGGCGGATGCATCGGTGTTGTGGATCGCCTGGGCGATGTAGTCGCAGCAGCCCTTGAGGCGGAACGAAGCGTGGAAGCGGCCGTTCTCCGGGTTGACCGGGACCGTCCGTGAGACCACCAGCCTCCCCTCCCGCCGGACTGCGAGGTTCACCGTCTGGTTGACCCAGGGCACCTGGATCTTTCCGGCGAGCGTGACGCGTCCGAGGATGCGTGGAGTGCTGCCCTTCTTCAGCGAGAGGGTGGTGCCCGCAAAGAGGGCCTGGGGGCTCAGGTCCGCTCCCGAGGCGGCGCTCGCCGTGGCGGGCAGGGCGAGAGCGCCTGCGCAGAGCGCCACAGCGACCATCCCGATCGGGCCCCTTTTCGCTCCCTCTCCCACCGCCCGGCAGTCTGGCAGCGAGGGCGGCCGCCCCACGGTCGATTCCTTGCTGCGGACAGCTGCTACTCGGTGAGCAGCGCGCGGGCGAACTCCTCGGCGTCGAAGGGCCGCAGATCCTCGAGCGACTCGCCGATGCCGATCAGCTTGACCGGGATGCCGAGCTCGGAGGCGATCGCCAGAGCCACGCCGCCCTTGGCGCTGCCGTCGAGCTTGGTCAGGACCGCGCCGGTCACCTCGACGGACTTGGCGAACTCCTGAGCCTGGCGAACGCCGTTCTGCCCGGTGGTGGCGTCGATCACCACAAGCGTCTCGTGAGGAGCCTCGGGAAGCTGCTTGGTGATCACGCGGCGGACCTTGGCCAGCTCCTCCATCAGGTTTCCGTGGGTGTGCAGGCGCCCGGCCGTGTCGCAGATCACGACGTCGGCGCTGCGCGCCTGCGCCGCGGCCACTCCGTCGTAGACGACGGCGCCCGGGTCGCCGCCCTCGGTGCCGCGCACGATCTGCGTCCCGGCCCGATCGGCCCACTCCTGCAGCTGGTTGACGGCCGCGGCCCTGTAGGTGTCCGCGGCGGCGACGATCACGTCAAGGCCCAACTCCTTCTGGAGGTGCCAGGCGATCTTCCCGATCGTCGTGGTCTTGCCGGTGCCGTTCACGCCGACGACCATCAGGACCGAGGGCCGGTCGGGCAGATGGATCTTCGCGGCCTCCTCCCCGCCTGGGGACGCCGTCTCGGCCAGCAGTGCGATCAGCCTCTCGCGCAGTGCCTCGCCGCCCGTGAGCTCACCGGCCTCCACCTCGTCCTCGAGGCGCCGCACGACCGCAGCCGTGGTCGGAGCTCCGACGTCGGCAAGGATCAGCGCCTCCTCGATGTGCTCCCAGGTCTCGTCGTCGATTCGCTCGGTGAAGCTGGAGGAGAGCTCGGCGGTGAGCGCCTGCCGGCTGCGGGTCAGGCCCTCGCGCAGACGGCGGAAGACGCCGGTGCGCTCTTCCGGGTCTGTGACCTCGGGGACCTCGCGATCGCCGAGGTCGAACGCCTCCTGCCAGCTCGTCGCCATGGCGGCGGACTGTACCCGGGCCCGCTCGCCGCTCTCCCCTCAGCGCCGTTCGTCGCGGTACATGGCGAGCGCATGCGCACCCGCGGGATGGGCGCGAAACTCCCTCACGACCTCTGCCATCGCCGCCGGCAGCTCCTCGGGTTGCGGCAGAGGCACGCCGTACTCGGGCGGCATCAGGACGGATGCCGCCAACGCGGAGAAGGTCAGGTCGGCGGCGGTGAACCGATCACCGCAGAGATATGGCCGGCCATCGCCGAGCCGCTTCGCAACCGCGTTGAAGACCATCCGCACCTGTGCCACCGAGAGCGCCGTGGTGGCCGGGGTGATGTCGAGAAAGCGGTCGATGACCCGCGTGACCGCGGGATAGGCCAGAGGCAGCGCCCGGCGCTCCCAGGCCGGGACCCCGGTACAGGCATAGGCGATCGCCAGGTCGCTGCGTCCGCGCATCTCGTTGTACATCCATCGTCGCCCGTGGGGTCCCAGATCGGTGTCGAACTCCCGCTCCAGCCCCCGGACCTCTGCCGCCGCGTCCGGATCCTCCGGATAGAGCCGCTGACCTGGCGGCGCGCCGGCATCGGCCTCGTCAACGATGTCGGCCGAGTCGGCCAGCACCCGGTCGCCGCAGACGAGCACCGGGACGGTCCTACCACCCCCTGCCCTGCGTGCGGCGACCCAGTGGATGAGCTGCAGGTGCGCCCTCTCCCGATAGGTGACGCCCGTGCGATCAAGGGCCCAGCGAGCCTTCTCGCAGTAGTGGCTGATCGGAATGGTGATCAGGACGCACGGAGGCAAGGTGAGGGAAAGCTACGCAGCTTCGGCTTCGGCGTCCGCGACCTCGGGACCGCCAGGCAGCGTCTCGAGCTCGTCGCGCGGCAGCTTGCGTGAGACCACCTTCGTGATCCCGTCGCCGCCCATGCTCACGCCGTAGAGGATGTCGGCGGCGTCCATCGTCCGCTTCTGGTGCGTGACGACGATGAACTGCGAGCGCTCGGCGAATCGGCGGACCAGGCGCAGGAAGCGGTCGATGTTGATGTCGTCGAGCGCGGCCTCGACCTCGTCGAGGATGTAGAAGGGGCACGGCCGGGCCATCAGCACGGCGAAGACGAAGGCGAGCGCGACCAGCGACTTCTCGCCGCCGGAGAGCAGGGAGAGGCGGCGCGTGGACTTGCCGGCCGGGGTCACCTCGATCTCGACTCCCCCGTCGTCATCGGGCGGCAGGATCTCCTCGTCCGGGTCGGCCGGGGCCTCGTCGTTGTCCGGAGCCTGGCCGGCGAACGGCCGCGGCCCCACATCCACCCGGCGAAGGCGCCCCTTGCCGCCGGGGAAGAGCTCGGCGACCATCTCCTCGAAGCCGCGAGCGGTCGCATCGAAGGTCTCCTCGAAGGCGGCCGCGATCTCCCTGTCCGTGCGGCGGATCAGAGCCCGCAGCTCGGTGATCGCCTTCTCCAGGTCCTTGCGCTGCTCGGCGAGCTCGGTGACGTGCTCGCGGGCCTCCTCGTACTCGTGCTCCGCAAGCGGGTTGACCGGGCCGATCTGCTCGCGGTTGCGATCGAGCCGGGCGAGCCTGGTCTCGATGCCCTCGCGTTCCTCGCCGGTGAGCGCCTCGGCTCCGGCGTTCAGCTCCTCGCCCAGGGCGGCGCCGAGGCGCTCCAGCTCCGCGGTGCTCTCGTCGCGCTGGCCGCGCAACTGGGTGGCCTCGACCTCCGCGACGGTCATCGCCTCGCTCGCGTCGCGGAGCTCCCCCTGAAGGCCGAACTCCTGCTGCGAGCACTCGCGGAGCTCGGCGGCCACATCGCCTCCATGCTCTCCCTCGGTCCCGGCGAGCTTCGCGGCGCGGGCCTCGAGTCGCTCGGCCACGCTGCGCAGTGCATCCCGGGCCCGAGCCAGGGCCGGCAGGGTCCGCTGCTCGAGGGCGATCCGCCGCTGGAGCTCCTCGCGGTCGCGCTGTCGCTTCTCACGGGCGCGCTCGGCACCCTCGGCGTGGCGACGCTCGGCGGCCAGCTCGGCCTCCAGCTTCGCGCGCTGGATCGCGGTGCCCGAACCCTCGCCCTCGCGCTCGGCGTGACGCTCCGCCAGCCAGCCGGTGCGGCTCGCCTCCTCGGCAGCCTGATCGAGGGCGCGGCGGGCATCCCGAATGGCCCTCTGGGATTCCTCCTCGCGCGTGCGAGCCTCGGCGAGCGCCGACTCCGCGCGCTCGAGGTCGCGCCTGGCCCGCTCCTCGGTCTGCTCGCGCTGGGCCAGCCGCGAGGCGAGCTCCTCGCGCTCGGAGCGCGCCGCCAGGGCCGGATCGGTGCCTTCCCGAGGAAGCCTGCGGATCTCGCCGGCGGCGGCGTCGTAGCACTCGCCGTCCACGGTGACGGCCACGCCCGCGAACCCCGCGGCGAGCCCATCGAGGTCATCCACGAGCCAGGCGTCGGCGAGCAGGCGCTCGGTGATCGGAGCGGCATCGCCGCGGGCCTCGATCAGGTCGAGCAGGCGGCGGGCGCCGTCCTTCGGCGCCGATGAAGTTGGGTTTGGCGCCCCGGAGGAGATCAGTGCGCGCGCAGCTCCCTCGGCGCCGGCCAGGCGCTCCTGCCCCTCGCCGATGGATCCGACGATCGAGGCCCGTAGCCGCTCTCCGAGAACTGCCGAGACCGCGCGCTCGAGCCCCGACCCCGCCTCGAGCATCCCCGCGAGGGCCTCGTGCTCGCCCTCGATCGCGGCGGCGGCCAGCTTCGCCTCGACGGCCGCCAGCTCCCCCGCCAGCGCGGCTCGCCGCTCGGAAGCCTTCTGGGCCTCGGCCCGCGCCGTCTCGTGCATCTGCGTCGCGCGGTGGAGCGCCGCGGAGATCTCCTCCTCGGCCCGCTCCAGCGGCTCGAGGGCGGCCTTGGCGGCGGCGCGCCGCTGCTCGGCCTCCGTGGCCTCGCCGCGCATGCGCTCCCCTTCCTCCGAGGCGTCCTCCCCGAGCTTCGCCAGCTCGGCCTCGAGCTCGGCGATCCGGGCTTCGCCCGCTGCCTCCTCCGGCTCGTCATCGAGGGCGTCAAGGCGGAGCTGGCGTTCGCCCAGGGCGCCGCGAAGGTCGCGCTCGGCCAGATCGAGGGCCTCGCCCCGAGCACGGACGCGCTCGGTGGCCGCTCGGGCCTCGGCCAGGACCTCGCCCTGGCGGCGACGGCCCTCCTCGCCGGCCGCGATCCGCTCCTCGATCGCGGTGCGGCGCGCGCGAACCTCCTCGAAGCGCTTCTCGACGGAATCCCGGGTGGCTCGAACCTCCGCGAGCTTCGCCTCGGCCGCGGTGAGCTGCTCCTCTTGCGCGCGGAGGTCGTCAGCGACGATCCGCGCGCGAAGCTCGTTCGCCTGGCGCAGGAGCTTGGCCGTGCGCTCCGCCGCCTCGGCCTGGCGCTTCAGCGGTCGCAGGCGCGAGCGGGCCTCCCGCTCCACGTCCATCGCCCGCTCCAGGTTGTCGCGCGTGCGGTCCAGCTTGAGCTGGGCGCTGTGGCGGCGTTTGCGGTGCTTGCCGAGGCCCGCCGCCTCCTCGATCAGCAGGCGGCGGTCGCGAGGCTTCGAGCTGACGATCGCCTCGACTTTCCCCTGGCTGATCACGGAGTGCGCCTCTCGGCCCATGTTCGTGTCCGACAGGGCCTCGACCACGTCCGTGAGGCGGCAGCGGGCGCCGTTCAGCCGGTACTCGCCATCGCCATTGCGCTCGATCCGTCGCGAGATCGAGATCTCGGAGAACTCGCTCGCGGCGCGGCCCTCGGAGTTGTCGATCACCACCTCGACCTCGGCGAAGCGGCGCGGCGACTGGCCGTTGCCGCCGGCGAAGATCACGTCGCGCATCTGATGGCCGCGGACCGCGGACGGGCTCTGCTCGCCCAGGGCCCAGAGCACCGCGTCGGTGATGTTGGACTTGCCCGAGCCGTTCGGGCCCACGATCACGCTGACACCCGGCGAGAAGGTGAGCCGGGTGCGGTCCGGGAAGGACTTGAATCCCTTCAGATTGATGGCCTTCAGATACATCTCTCTCGCAAGGGTCGCAGGGGGCGAGCCGAAGCGTCGCGCCTGGCTCGGACGTCAGCCGCGCAGGCTTTCCAGGGCACGGCGAGCGGCGGCCTGCTCGGCCTGCTTCTTGCTCCTGCCGGAGCCGATGCCGACCTCGTCCCCGCCGACCGTCGCCCGAATCTCGAAGCGTCGATCGTGCGGCGGCCCCACCTCGCTGGCGACCTCGTAGTCGACGGTGTCGCCGTTCCGGGCGAGGCGCTCCTGGAGCTCGGACTTGTAGTCCATGCGCTCGCGGGTGGCCTGCTCGATCTCCTCGTCGAAGGCCTCGACCACGGCCGCCGACGTTCGCTCGAATCCGTGGGACAGATAGGCGGCGCCGATCACGGCCTCGCAGACGGAGGCCAGGGTGCGCTCCGACTCGAGCAGCGTGTCCACCGGCAGGCCGTCGCCCCCGGCCGGGGCCTCGTCCGCGAGCAGCTGCGGCAGGTCGAGCCGGCGAGCGACTTCAGCACAGGCGCGCCCGCTGACCGCCTGATTCAGGATCTTGGTGAGCTCGCCGATGTCGGCGTCGGGATGCCCCTCGAAGAGGAGCGTCGCGACCGAGAGCCCGAGGACGCTGTCGCCGAGAAACGCGAGCCGGCCGTAGCTCTCGGTGCGCTTCTCGACCCAGGATGAATGGGAGAGTGCCTGCCGGTGCAGCTCTTCGGGAGTATCCGCGAACAGCTCCGCCAGCTGGGCGGTTCCGGGTGTCATCGGATCAGCTCGCTCGCTCCCCCGGATCTACGTGGCAGGCACGCGGGCGCAGACGAAGTCGACGGCGTCGCCCACGGATTCGATGTCGGACGCCTCCTCCTCGCTCACCCGGATCCCGTAGCGGTCCTCGAGCTCCATGACGAGCTCGTACAGATCGAGCGAGTCCGCATCGAGATCCTCCCGGAACCTGGTCTCTGGCTGGATCTTCTCCGGCGCCACCTCGAGCTCGGTGCTCAAGTGGTTCCGGACCAGCGTCATCACCTCTTCTCGTTCCATGCCGTTTGATTATCGCGTATCGCTAGGCGGTCTCGGATGGAGTCTCGCGCAGGGCATCACGCGTCGCGCCCGCCGTCGACAGGAGTTCGGCCGTGCGCTCCACCGCCCGCTCGCGAACGGCACGGTCTGCGAGACGGACAGCGTTCGCGATGCCCTCCGGCGTGGAGCTGCCATGGGCGACCACGGCCACCCCGCGCAGCCCGAGCAGGATCGCACCACCGACGGCGTTCGGATCCATGCTTCGGCGCAGGCTGCCGAGGGCCGGACGCAGCAGTAGCCCCCCCGCTGTGGCCAGAGGCCCCGAGCGGGCGGCGACGCGGACCGCATCGGCGACGGCGCGGGCGGTGCCCTCGAGCGTCTTCAGGGTGACGTTGCCGGTGAAGCCGTCCGTGACGATCACGTCGGCCTCTCCCGCAAGCAGGTCGCGGCCCTCGAGATTCCCGATGAAGCGGATGCCCTCGGTCCCGGTGAGAGCCTCATGGGCCTCGACCACGTCGGCGCGGCCCTTCTTCTGCTCCTCGCCCACCGAGAGCAATGCGACGCGCGGGCCATCGACGCCGAGCACCGCGGAGCTGAACGCGGACCCGAGGAAGGCAAATTGGATCAGGTGCTGGGGCCGGACATCGGTGTTCGCTCCGGCGTCGAGGAAGACCAGGGGCGTCTCCTCCGAGCCGGGTACCGGGATCTGCACCGCGAGCGCCGGCCGATGAACACCCTGGGCGCGCTTCAGGGCGAACAGGGCGGCGGTCATCGTCGCGCCGGTGGACCCCGCGCTCACCAGCGAGCTGCAGCGCCCCTCAGCGACGGCGACGGCGCCTCGGACGATCGAAGCCTCGGGGGTGGACCTGACGGCCGCAACCGGCTCGGCCTCGTTGCCGATCCAGTCGGCGGTCGGGTCGAGCTCAACGCCGTCGGGCACCTCCAGCGAGCTCGGGCCGAAGATGCGGACCGGAATGCCATCGGCGGCCGCCAGACGTGCCCCCTCGACGACGACCTCTGGGCCGGAGTCCGTCCCGTAGCCATCGAGGGCGACGGCCGCCCGGTCAGGCATCTAGTCCTGCGGAGAAGGCTGGGCCGGCGATCCGGCCTCGGGGGCCTCGTGGCGGATGACCTCGCGGCCGGCGTAGGTGCCGCACGTCGGGCAGACGCGATGCGGCAGGCGCGGGCTGTGACAACGCGGGCACTCGTTGAGCCGCGGGGTGGAAGCCTTGTGCTGGGCGCGCCGCTTGTCGCGCCGCGTCCTCGACTGTCTCTTCTTGGGGACCGCCATCGGCGGCGGATGGTAGCTACTCGAGCTTCAGATCTCTGAGCTTCGCCATCCGCGGGTCTCCGCCGGTCTCGTGGCGGTGGGTTTCCGGATCGACGTCGTTCAGGGACTCCCCGCAGACCGCGCAGAGCCCGGCGCAGTCCGGGCGGCAGAGCGGCTGGTCGGGCAGCGCCAGGACGACGGCATCGTTTGCCCAGCGGCCGACTTCGAGCTCGCCCTCGGTGACGTACGGGCTGCGCAGCTCCTCGTCGCGGCTGGGGGGCTGGTCGACCTCGCGGGCGTCGACTCGGATCTCCGTGGACGCCGGCTCGAGGCAGCGCACGCACGGCCCGGTGAGCTCGGTGGCGAACCGGAGGCGAAGTGCGTATCCGGCGCTGGTGCGGGAGACGTCGAGCCTGGCGTGGACGCCGCCTCCCGCCGGCTCGTAGTGCTGTCCACCCAGCTCGATCGGGTCGAGCGCAGCTTCGACATCGAGCGAGCGGCCCTGCCCTGAGGACAGCGCCAGGCGCTCCAGATCGACGATTCCGCCTTCCGCATACACTCGCTTCGAGGGTAGCGAGCGACCGTGTGCGCACAATTTCACTGGAATCCCGAGACCTACCTGGAGGAGATCCGGGCCGAGGTCCCGCGCTATGACGAGCTGCAACGGGCAGCGATCGAGGCGATCCCGTTTGCTCCCGACCGCGTCCTCGAGCTCGGCATGGGCACCGGGGAGACGACGAGGGTGCTGCTCGAGGCCTATCCGGACGCCTGGGTGATCGGCCTGGATTCCGACTCGAACATGGTCTACCGGCTCCGCGAGGAGTACGACGACGTCCAGCTCGCCCGCATGGAGGACCCGCTTCCAGACGGCCCGTGGGACCTCGTCATCTCGGTGCTCTCCGTCCATCACCTTCAGGACGACGCGAAGCGGACGCTGTTCCGCCGCGTCCGGGAGCAGTCGAGGGCGCTGGTGATCGGCGACGTGGTGAAGGCCGAGCGGCAGGTCACCCCGATCGAGGCCGGCTTCGACTTCCCCGACACCGCCGAGGAGCTCGCCGAGTGGTGTGGCGGCGAGGTGACGTGGCGCGCGGACGACCTCGCGGTCGTCCGCGCCACCTACGCCTAGTCGACTACTCGGCCTATGACTGCGGGTTCGTCGCGTTCAGGACGCAGACGTACGCGACGGGGCCGCCCTTCGGGCTCGTCGCGATCCGGCTGAAACCGGAATCGTCGGTGCGCACGACCACCCGCGTGCTCGGAGGACCGGTATCCGAGACGTCCGTGGTCCACAGGTATGGCGAGACCGTCTTGTTGGTGATCAGGAGGCCCTCGCCGAGATCCGGCAGGCGCAGCCCCTTCGTGGCGCAATCCCGGGCCGCGATGTCCCAGTCGGCCCCGGCGAACTGACTGCTGTAACAGATGCCCTGCGTGTAGTTGGTCGCGCCGCTCGGGCAGGTGTCCAGCCCCTTCAGGACGTTCGCCTTGAGCTTCTTCTTCGGGATCGTCCCGTTCTTGATCGTCTTGCCGTTCAGCTTCGTGCCGGCGTAGGCCGCACCGCCGAGTGCGATGAAGACAGCGATCACGGACATCACGTTCGCGAAGCTCAGATGCTTCCGCGCCTTTCGCATGGTCCTTCTCCCTTTCCTCTTGGTACCCGTCTCCGGACCAGACAGGCCCCTCGGTTGTGCAAGCGAATCTACGGCAGATTCCGCGCTCAGTCCACATCCCAGTCATACGATCCGCGTCCGCCCGCGAACGAGGAGAGAACATGCATCACAACCCCGACCGCCCCGGACCGCCGCCCTCGGCCGATGAGGGCGTCGTCCTCTACGAGAAGCGAGACCGGATCGCCTACGTGACGATCAACCGGCCCGAGGCGCGGAACGCCGTCAGTCCCGAGGTCCATCGCGCCATGATCGCCGCCTGGGCCGACTTCGCCGAGGACGACTCCGTCGACGTCGCGATCCTGACGGGCGCCGGGGAGGCATTCTGCGCCGGCGCCGACCTGAAGGAGTACATCCCTCCGATCGTCGCCGCGAGCAACGTCACGGACATCCGCGAGATCGCCGAGCTCGGGCTGAACGGCTTCACGCGCGGGATGCACCGGATCTACAAGCCGATCGTCGGGGCCATCAACGGATGGGCCCTGGCCGGCGGCCTCGAAACCGCTCTGGCCTGCGACATCCGGATTGCCTCAGACCGCGCCGTGTTCGGCTCCTTCGAGGCCCGCCGGGGCTTCCATCACGGGGACGGCGGCATCGTTCGTCTCGTCAACACCTGCGGCACCGGGATCGCTCTCGAGATGCTGCTCACCGCGGAGCCGATCGACGCCCAGCGAGCGCTGCAATGCAACCTCGTCTCGAAGGTCGTCCCACATGACCGGCTGATGGCCGAGGCGGAGGCGGTCGCCCGCCAGATCCTCCGGAACTCCCAGCGCGCGGTGCGCTCGGCCAAGCAGACCATCCTCGACACGGTCGGCAAGCCGCTCGACGAACAGCTTCGCAACGAGGCATGGAACGCCTACAGCTGCGCCGATCCGAAGGAGACGTCCGAGCTGCTCGGCCGCTTCTACGAGAAGACCGACGCGGGCCGCGCTGGGACCCACGAGACCGAGCTATGAGACGAGCGTTGGTCACAGGTGCGGCGCGCGGGATCGGAGCCGCGATCGCCCAGCGGCTTCGCGCGGAGGGCATGGACGTGATCACCCTCGACCGGGACGAGGGCTGCGACCTCCAGGTCGACGTGGCGAGGGACGAGCTGCCGGACCTCGGAGAGATCGACGTCTGCGTGCCCAATGCCGCGATCACCGACACGCTCGCCCCCGCACACAGGATGACTCCCGAGCAGTGGGCCAGGGACATCGATGTGAATCTGACCGGGGCCTTCCGCACGGTCCAGGCCTGTCTCCCCGGCATGCGGGAGCGCGACTGGGGCCGGATCGTCGCGATCTCCTCGGGCGCCGCCAAGGTGGGTCTTCGGGGCCAGATCGCCTACTCGTCCTCCAAGGCCGGCCTGCTCGGCATGGTGAAGACGCTGGCCGCCGAGAACGTCCACCACGGGATCACCGCCAACGCCGTGCTTCCCGGGATGGTCGCGACCGAGAAGGTCCTGGCCATGCCCGAGGAGATCCTCGAGCGCCTGGCGCCGATGCTCCCCTCCGGCCGCATGGTCGAGCCGGCGGAGATCGCGGCGACCGTTGCTTACCTCTGCTCGGAGGAGGCCGCCCAGGTGACCGGACAGGAGATCGCGGTCGACGGTGGGGCCGGCCTCAACACCTTCACCCTCGGCTCAGAGCGACGCGACTAGCCGTCGGCGTACCCGGGGCGGGCGATATCCAGCTTGCGGCGAACGTGCTCCTCGAGCCGGGGAGCGAGCTCCTCGATGCGGTCATCCAATTCCCCCGCCCTGAGCCGACGTGAGAGCTCCGCGGCCGCCTCGTGTACATCGGTCGCCTCCTCGCCGAGCAGCTCACCGAAGAGCGCAAGGTCAGCCTCGTCCGGCTGATCCCCGGCCCGGATCTCGCGCGCCACCACAGTGCAGACGTTCGCAGCGACCAGCACCTTGAAGCGCTGCTCGCGCGGCACCCCGGGCCGCAGCTCCCCGAACAGGTACTCGGCGACGGCGTCCAGGAGCTCCGGCGCTGTCGGCCGGTCCTGCATCAGCTGATCAGCTCCAGCATGTCCCACTCCGGCTCACAGACCCTCCGGCCGAGCGAGGCGAGCTCATGGCTGCGGCGCACGCCGGTCAGGTGATCGTGGGCCTGGCGTGCGCAGATCACCGCCCACTTCACGTTGCCGAAGGCCTCCCAGTAGCGGACCCGGTTGCGATCGACCGATGAGCCGCCCGCCCCCTCGTAGGCGGCGATGAATTCATCGAGGCTGCCGACGCCGGCGACGGCGGCCTCGTCATTGCCGAACCGCCAGGAGCGGATGCAGAGCCAGCCGATGTCCTCGGCCGGATCGCCGAGGTGAGCCAGCTCCCAGTCGATCACCGCCGCCAGACCGTCCTCATCCACGATGAAGTTGCCCAGGCGGAAATCGCCGTGGACCAGGCGGGGCTCCGCAGCCTCGGGAGCATTGGCCCGCAGCCAGCGGAGCCCGAGCTCCACGGCCGGCAGCGGCTCGCCGATCGCATCGAGCTGGCGTTCCCACTCGGCTATCTGATCGACGGCCGGATCATCCCCCGAATCCGGGAGCACGCCGGCCAGGTCCGACGGGTCGACCGAATGGATGCGCGCCAGCGCCTCCCCGAGCTGGGCCGGCAGACGGGAACGCGCGATCTCGAATTCGGGCTTGCGGAGGATGCGCGGCGCCACCGAGGATCCGTCGACGAACGACATGAGCATCCCGTCGGTGCCGAGCCGGCCACCGGCGCGCTCGAGGGCGACGGGCTCCGGCACAGGGACGCCTGCATCGAGGGCGCGGGCGATCAGGGCGAACTCGTCGCGGATCGGCACGAGGGAGACGGATCCCTCCGGGTCGCGCCTGAGTACCCAGCGACGCCCGCCGGCCTCCGCCAGCCAGGTCTCCCGCGAGGCGCCGCCGGGGATCGGCATCAGCTCGACCTCACCCGGGTCGCTCTCCTCGGCCTCGCGCAGGATCTCCCGGACCCCGCCTGCGAGCGGATCCGAGCTCAACCCGCGCTTCGCTCCAGCCCGTAGCGCTCCCAGTGGCGCTCAGGGATGTCCGCCGGGTCCTTGTACCAATGCCAGATGCAGGGGTCGCGGTCGAAGTCCTCCGGAGGCTCGGAGGGATAGACCGGATAGCCGATCCAGTTGATCGGTCCGAGCTCGTTCATGAACGCGCAGTGCGTGCAGTAGAGGGGGAAGCCCTTGCGGCCGTAGCTCCAATCGTGCGCCTCGTCCGTGACTCCCCACCCACCGGGCCCGTAGCGGCCGTTGCGCCACAGCCGCTGGCCGGAACCGCACGGATTCATGGTGAAGGTGAGCTTCTCGTCGTCCTCGGCGATCTCGAAGGCGCCCGGGTTGGGGCCGACGCCGCCGGTCGAGTGCCCGCGCCAGGTGGCCGCCAGGGCCCGGGCGATCGTCTTTCGATCGGCGGCGTCGATCTTCTCGACGCTCTGCTTCCAGCTTCGCTCGAGGCTCCACTCCCAGGCCTCGCGGACCCCCTCGTCACCGAGCTTCTGCTTGACGAAGGAGATCAGGCCGGCCATCCCGTCGACCAGCATGTCGTGCATGAACTGGGACTCGTACTTCTCCCGTTCGCACAGCTCCTTGGCCCGGTCGAGATCGCCTTCGTCGACAGCCTCCATCGCGGAGTCCATCGTCGGCCGCGACATCTCGGCCAGCTCCTCGTCGGAGAACCACCGCTCGGACATGCCAGCTCCTTCCCTCGTTGGGAAGCGAACCCTAGTGGCGGTGGAGCGCCCTAACCGATCTCGGAAGGCTCGCGCTCGCGGCCCTGGAGCCGGTCGCGGCCTCGCTGCACGGCCTGCAGGAACTTCTGGAGGTTGACCTCGAGCGTCGAGAGGATGTCGTCGGCGTAGTCCTCGGCGCCGAGGCGGATCTCCCGCTCGCGCTCCCGGGCCTCCTCGACGATCTCCTCAGCGGCTCGCTCGGCCTGACGCGTGATCTCCTCGTTCGCGACGAGGCGGGCCTGCTGCTCGCGGGCCTCCTTGACGATCCGCTCGGCCTCCCGCTTCGCCTCGGCCAGCATCTCCTGGCGCTCCTTGACGATCCAGCGGGCCTGCTTGATCTCCTCAGGGATCGTGGCGCGCATCTGGTCGAGGAGGTCATAGATCTCCTCGCGATCGACGCGCACCTGATCGGTGAGCGGCACCGGGCGCGCGTTGTGCACCAGGTCGTCGAGCTTGTCGATGAGTACTAGAACGTCCATTTGCAGTCGCTAAAGCTTACGCATCGGCCCAGTTGGCGGGCCGCGGGTTGCCTTTCTTCACCGAATTGCAAGCTCCTGCCCGGAACTCACGCACGAAGCCCTAGCGGGCAAGCCTTTCCGCAAGCGCTTTTGCAACCGGCTCGGGGACCAGGTCGCTGATGTCCCCGCCGAAGGTGGCGATCTCCTTGACCCCCGTCGAGGACAGGAAGCTGTAGTTCGCGGAGGCGAAGATGTACATGCTCTCGATGTCCGCGGCGAGCTTCCGGTTGAGCTGGTTCATCTCGAACTCGTACTCGAAGTCAGAGATCGCGCGGAGGCCCTTGATGATCGCGATCGCCCCGTTCTCCTTCGCGAACTCGACCAGCAGGTTGGACATGATCCCCACCTCGACGTTCTTCAGGTCCGTGGTCGCGTCCTCGATGAACTGCTTTCGCTCCTCGGCCGTGAACAACGTCTTCTCCTTGCGCATCGGGTTGTTGACGACCCCGACCACCACCTTGTCGAACACGTGCGAGGTGCGAGAGATCACGTCGAGGTGACCGTTGGTGACCGGGTCATAGCTACCGGGGCAGATTGCGATGCGCGGTTCCTCGGCGCTCATCGTCCCGCTCCGTGAATTCGCACGAGCGTGTCGCCGTAGGCGCGCTCGGTGAGGAGCGGCAGCTCGATTTGCAGGGGATTGTCGGGGGAGGACTCGATCATGGCTCTGCCTGTCTCCGCCAGTGCCCCCGGGATCAGGGACTCGAGATCGGTCGCCAGGCGGTCGGCGAGTGTATAGGGAGGGTCGCAGAGCACAAGATCGAAGGCGCCCTGCTCCGCGCGGCGCAGGAACCGGACGGCATCCGAGCGGACGACGCGCGCGCGCTCGGTCAAGCCGAGGCGCTCGACGTTCTCCCGCGCGGTTCGGGGGTGCGTATCGACCAGGGTCGCCTCGCTCGCTCCGCGAGAGAGAGCCTCGATCGCCAGAGCGCCGCTGCCGCAGAACAGGTCCAGGACCCGCGAGCCCGAGATATCGCCGAGGATCGAGAAGACCGCCTCCCGGACGCGCTCGGTGGTAGGCCTGACGTTCCCCTTCGGCACCCGGATGCGGCGCCCGCCGAGCTCGCCGCCGCTGATGCGAAGCTCGCTCACGCCGCGAGCTGCTCGACGCGCTCGTCGCCGAAGCGCCGGCGAGCCTCGTCGAGCAACGGACCGATCCCCGGCGCCTCGAGGGAGCCGAAGCGCTCGCGGAGCTCCAGCACGCGCCGGCGGGCCTCCAGCAGCAGCGCCGTGTCCTCCGGCAGCGAGGCGGCGCGGAACCGCGGCAGGCCGTGCTGGCGGGTGCCGAGGATCTCCCCCTCGCCGCGGATCGTCAGATCGACCTCCGCGAGCGCGAAGCCATCCCCCTCCCCCGCGATCGCCTCGAGCCTCGCCTTGGCCGCATCCGACTCGGGGTCGCCGAAGAGGATGCAGAAGGACTCGTGCCGCCCGCGGCCCACCCGGCCGCGGAGCTGATGGAGCTGCGAGAGGCCGAACCGCTCCGCTCCCTCGACGAGCATCACGGTGGCGTTCGCCACATCGATGCCGACCTCGATCACCGTGGTCGCCACCAGGACATGCGCCTGTCCGGATGCGAACGCATCCATGGCCCGGGCCTTCTGCTCGGACGACATCTGGCCATGGAGCAGCGCGACCCGGAAGTCGCTGAACTCGCCGTTTGCCAGGCGCTTCGCCTCGGCCTCGGCCGCCTTTGCCTCGATTGCCTCCGAGTCGCTCACAAGCGGGCAGACGACGAACGCCTGCCGCCCCTCGCGCAGGCGCTCGCGGATGAACTCGTAGGCGGCCGCCCGGTGCTCCTCGTCGACGACGCGGGTCCGGACCGGCTGGCGGCTCTTCGGCAGCTCGCGCAGCGAGGTCGTGTCGAGGTCCCCGTATGCGGTCAGGGACAGGGTCCGGGGAATCGGCGTGGCGGTCATGTGCAGGACGTGGGGAAGGCGCGTGTCCGGGCCCTTGGCGTCAAGCGCAGCGCGCTGACGAACGCCGAACCGATGCTGCTCGTCCACCACGGCGACGGCCAGCGAGGAGAACTCCACCGACCCCTCGATCAAGGCGTGGGTGCCGACGACGAGCTGGGGCGTGCCGGCCGCGAGCGATGAGAGGAGCTCGCGTCGCTCGGCGGGAGGCGTCGCGGAGGTCAGGAGCGTGACGGGCGCGGCTCCGTGGATCAGATCCTCGAGGGTGCGGAAATGCTGCTCGGCGAGCGTCTCGGTCGGCGCCATCAGGGCGGCCTGGTGTCCCGCTTCGATCGCCCGCAGCATCGCGTAGAGGGCCAGCACGGTCTTCCCGGAACCGACCTCCCCCATCAGCAGCCGCTGCATCGGCTGCTCCCGGGTGAGGTCGACGTCGATCTCCGCCAATGCGCGGCGCTGGTCCCCGGTGAGCTCGAAGGGCAGCGACCTGAGCCACTCGGCGACGTCGGCGGCGGGCGGCGCCAGCTCGATTCCCCGTTTCCCGGCGACACGGCGGCCGCGCCTCGTGATCAGCGCGGCCTGGTAGAGGAAGAGCTCCTCGAAGGCGAGTCGCTCCCGAGCGGCCTCCGCCTGATGTTCGTCGGCCGGGAAGTGAGAGGCGACGATCGCCTCCGTCGCGCTCGCCATGCGGAGCTCGCGTCTGAGCCGGCCTGGAATGGGCTCCACGGCGTGTCGGGCGAGCCGGCTGGCCTGCCAGATCCACTCGCGGATCTTCTGTGGCCGGATCCGCTCGCTGGCGGGATGCACCGGCACGACCCCCGTGGTGTGCAGGCCGACGGCGTCCGCGGCGCCATCGAGGAACTCGTGCTCGGAGACGTTGAACCCGCGCTTCTCGAGCTTGCCGTGGAGCAGCAACCGCGTCCCGGGCTGGAGCCGGTCGGCGAGCCAGACGCGGTTGAACCAGACCGCCTTCACCTTCCCGCTCCGGTCGGAGACATCGGCCTCGAGGATGGTCAGGCGGCGGCGCCGGGTCGGCCGGAGCGTTGCGCTCCTGACCTCCACCTCGACCGTCGCCTCCTCCCCGAGTCTCAGCTCGCCCAGGCCGACCGGATTTGCGCGGTCCCGATAGCTGTGTGGGAGGTGTCGCAGCAGGTCGCCCAGGGTCGATATCCCCATCTCGGACGCTGCCTCCGCGAGCTTCGGCCCGGCGCCCTTCAGCTTCGTGATCGGCGCATCGAGGATCGACGGCCGCGGCATCGTCTTCAATGGCGCTGCCAGGAGCACGGCCGGTTCGAGGACCTCGCCGGTCGCGAACGCGCGCGGGACATAGGCCGGTCCCGGCTGCGAGTCGCGCTCCGCGGCGGCTTCCATCGCGAACAGAGGCTAGGCGTAACGTTGGATGGCCCTCCGGGACCATCCGACATGAAGACGCAGCGACCCAAGGAGAACGTCTGGGACTACCCGCGACCACCGCGAGTCGAGCCTGTCGACCGCCACGTCCGCATCGTGCTCGGCGGTGAGACGATCGCCGAGACCGACCGCGCCCTCCGAGTCCTGGAGACCGCCAGCCCTCCCACCATCTACATCCCGCGTCAGGACGTGCGCGAGGACGTGCTGATCGACGCCGAGGGCGTAGAGACGCACTGCGAGTGGAAGGGCACGGCCTCCTACGTCCACGCCGAGGCGGGAGGCAAGCGAGCGAACCGCGTGGCGTGGCATTACCCGGAGCCGAAGGAGGGCTACGAGCAGCTCCGCGGCCACCTCGCCTTCTACCCGCGGCGCGTGGACGGGGCCTACCTCGACGACGAGGAGGTCACCCCGCAGCCCGGCGCCTACTACGGCGGCTGGATCACCGAGGAGATCGAGGGCCCGTTCAAGGGCGAGCCGGGCTCCGAGGGCTGGTGAGCTAGACCGCTGCGGAGCCGCCGCGATGGCGGCGCCAGGTCTCAGAGATCCAGTCGACGGCGGGGTGCCCCTTCACCGATTCCCGGAACTCCGATCTGGGCGGCTCGGGGAGCTCGTATTGGAACTCCGGGGGCCAGACAAGCGGGTAGAGGAGCGACGCGGCGGTGAGGTCCGCGACCGTGAAGCGGTCTCCGACCAGGTGGTCGCGACCCTGTCGCTCGGATTCGATCCGGTCGAGGGCGCCGACGAGAGCGGCCTTGCTGCGCTCGAAGGACTCCTGGTCGAAGCCGTAGCGCCGCACCACGTACTGCCAGGCGACCGGAAGCATGGCTCGCTGCTGCACCCGCGCCGCGGAGCCGTGGTCGGTCGCCAGGAAGTCGGCCATGAACGCCCTCTGCTCCCGCCCCTCCCAGAAGCCGACGCGGCGCATGTCGTGCCCGATGTCATCGGTGAGGAAGGCGGCGATCTCGAGTGCTCGGCGACGCTCGTCCGGGTCCGAGGGGTAGAGGGCCGGCTCCGCCTGCCGGGCCTCGAGCGCGTCAATGATCCGGGCGGAGTCGACGATTCGCTTGCCGTCCAGATCGACCACGGGCAGCGTCCCGCCGTTCCGTGAGAACGCCATCGCTCGGGGGCCGCCGGGGAGCACGGACCGGCGCCTGTGACGAATCCCCTTGAAGTCGAGCGCCCAGCGAGCCTTTTCGTTGTAGTTGGAGAAGCTGTATTGCCAGAGGACGGGCAGCTCGTCGCTCACGTCACTCCGCCGCCAGGAGCCACCAGTAGTGCGGCTGTCCGCCGTCGTGGACCTCGAGCTCCACGCCCTCCGGCGCATGCTTCTCGAGGTCGCCGAGTGGGATGGGCGCCCCCTCTCCGACGACGACCGTGACGATCTCGGAACCTTCGCCCAGCCGCGACATCGTCTCCGAGAGGGTCGAGCCGGCCCCGCCCCAGGCGACGATCTCGTCTCCGACGAAGCCGACGGCGTCGCCGGTAACGAACCGGCCCTTCGCGTCGTCGCGAGCCGCCGGGGCGACCGACCCCGCCCGAATACCCTCGAGCGCCGCGCTGAGACGCTCGGCGTTCTCGTCACCCGATGCGGTGGGGTCGAGCTCCACCAGCGCCGCGAGGCCCGCCTGCTGCGAGGTGCAGCCGACCACCCGGGCGTCCTTGTCCGAGAGCTCAGCCGCGCGCTCGGCGGCCATCACGACGTTCGGGTTGTTGGGGAACACCAGAACCGCCTCGGCCGGGACCTCGTGGATGGCCGCGAGCAGGTCGTAGATGGAGGGATTGAAGGTCTCGCCGCCGTCGACCACGAATGCCCCGAGCCCCTCGTAGAGCTCCCTCATCCCGCGGCCGGCCGCCACCGCCACTGCCGCGCACCGGCCGGCCTGCAGCCGGGCGGTGCGCTCGGCGATCTGCTCCCGCATGTCGGCGACGTCCAGCTGCGTGACCTCGCCCGTTTCGCCGAAGAGCGCAACAGCCGCCTCCGGCTCGTCGGTGTGGACATGCACCTTGAGCGTCGCCTCGTCGCCGACCACCAGGACGGAGTCGCCCAGCTCCTCGAGCTGCGGCACGAAGGCGCGGCTCTCGAGCCCGGCCCCCGTGACGATGAAGTTGGTGCAGTAGCGGTAGCGGCTGTCCTCATGGTGCGGGCGCGTGTTCGCCGCCGGCGCGTAGTGCGGCACCGGCGGCGAGGCATCGATGTCTCCGCGAAGGCCGGCCACGACTCCGGCGAGGATCACGACGATTCCATGAGCGCCAGCGTCGACGACCCCGGATTCGCGCAGCACCTCGAGCTGCTCGGGTGTCCGGGCGACGGCCGCCTCCCCATCGCGCACCGCGGCCTCGAGCAGCTCGGCGAGCAGGGCGTCCTGCTCGCCCGGCGTGGCGTCCGGAGACAGGCGCACCTCCTCCATGTGCGCGAGGCGGCGGGAGATCGAGTGGGCGATCTCGCGGAAGACTGTCAGCATCGTCCCCTCCGCGGGCTCGCGCACCGACTCGTAGGCGGCGTCCGCGGCACGGGCGAATGCGGCCGAGACCAGCATCGGGTCGACGAGCTCACCCGGCCGGCTGGCGAGCTCCTCGGCGGCCCCGCGAACGATCTGGCTGAGGATCACCCCGGAGTTCCCTCGAGCTCCCATCAGGGCGGCCCGCGCGAGCGCGTTGACCAGCTCGGTGCGCCCGACCTCATCGACCATCTGGCCGTCGAGGCGGTCGAGCTCCTCGCTGACGGCCCGCAGGGTGAGTGCCATGTTGTCGCCCGTGTCGCCGTCGGCGACGGGAAAGACGTTGAGGTCGTTGACCTCCTTGCGCCGCTCCTCGAGGTGGGCGGCCGCCGCGGAGACCACGCGCCGGAATCGCTCTATGGAGGGGTCGGCCATGCGGGGAGTGAGCGAGACCTTAGCCCTCGGTAGACGGCTTCGCCATCAGATCGCGGCCACAAGCGGCCGCCTGTCACAAGTCGCTCCGGGCTTCGCCCTTCGCTCCTGAGGAGAGCGGCCTGGTGGCCGCTAGGCGGCCTTGGTCACCTTGTTCGACTTCAGGCACCGCGTGCAGACGTAGACGCGCGCGGTCCCACCGCTCGCCTCCTGGATCCGCACCTTCTGCAGGTTCGGGTTGAAGCGCCGTCTGGTGGCGACCATCGAGTGGCTTCGCGAGTTCCCGAACGCGGGGCGCTTGCCGCAGCTGTGACAGACCTTGGCCATCGGACGCGTGATGGTAGCGGCCCGTTGCCTGGGAGGGACATGCGTCCAACCGGCGAACCCAGTGACCAGTGGCGCCTCTCGCGACCCAACGATGGGTGGCGAGTCCTGGAGCTGAGATGACCATCCGGCATACGACGCCGTTCCGATCTCGCGCACGACTGGCCGCGGAGGCAGAGGCCCTGCCCGGATCCATCGCCGACTACCTCGGAGACATGGTCTCCGCCCACGCGCCCGACGGGACCTACCGCTACGTGTCCGCGGCGTCGAAGGAGCTGCTCGGCTACGAGCCGGAGGAGCTGCTCGGAACCTCCGCTTGCGACCACTTCCACCCGGAGGACACGGAGAAGGTCGGCGTCGTCCACCGCAGCACGCTGGAGGGCGCTCCCCTGACCGTGGCCTACAGGCTGCGACGCAAGGACAACGAGTACGTCTGGGTGGAGACCACCACCAGGGTGTTGAAAGACGAGGACAAGGACGAGGTCAGCGAGATCGTCTGCTCGACCCGCCCCCTGGCCGACCGCAGGGCCGTGGAGAAGCTGAGCAGCGAGGACCACCGCCGGTCGCTTGGCCGCATCCAGGCGATCCTGGACGGCGAGACGATCGAACCCGTCTACCAGCCGATCTACGAGCTCGAGTCGGGTCGCGCGATCGCCTGCGAGGCACTCTCCCGTTTCCCCGGGGACCTCGGGCGCGGCCCCGACCGGTGGTTCGCGGAGGCCTGGGACGTCGGCCTCGGTGTCCCTCTCGAGCTGCTCGCCGTCCGGATCGCCGCCAGGGCCCTCCCCCATCTGCCGGCCGGCGTCAGCCTCTGCGTCAACGCATCGCCACCGACGATCTTCTCCGAAGGGTTCCTCGACTGCCTGGGCAGCGACACGGACCGGGTCACCGTCGAGCTCACGGAACACCTGCACGTCGACGACTACGAGGGGTTCACGGCCAGGCTCGGGCCGCTCCGGGATGCGGGCGGCACGGTCGCGATCGACGACTTCGGGGCGGGCTACGCCAGCCTGCGGCACATCCTCAAGGTCCGCCCGGACCAGATCAAGCTCGACATCTCCCTGACGGAGCGGATCGACGAGAACCAGGTCGCCCACGCCCTGGCGACGTCGCTGGTGTCCTTCGCCGACGAGGTCGGCGTGAAGGTCGTCGCGGAGGGCATCGAGACCGAGGAGCAGCTCGAGGCGCTGCTCGAGATCGGCTTCCGCTACGGCCAGGGCTTCTACTTCGGCGTGCCCGAGCCCCTGGACCAGGTGGTCGGCCAGCTCAGCTGAGCTCGGCCCGGAGCAGCGCCATCCGCATCGCGACGACGGCGGCGCCCCGCCCCTGGTCGCGCTTGTCGCCTCCCGAGCGCGCAAGCGCCTGATCCATGTTCTCGGCGGTGATCACGCCGAAGGCGCAGGGCACACCGGAGTCCAGCTGAGCCCGCTGCGTTCCGGCTGCGACCTCGTTGCAGACGTGGTCGTAGTGGCTGGTCTCGCCGCGGATGACGACGCCGAGGCAGGCGATCCCCGCGAAGCGGCCGGACTTGGCACAGAGCTTGGCGGCGAACGGCAGCTCGAATGCGCCGGGCACGCGGTAGGTGTGCACGGACGCCTCGCTCACCCCACCGAGGTCGAACCCCTCGGCGGCCCCGTTGAGCAGCCGCTCGGCGATGTCCTCGTAGAAGGTCGCGACGCAGACCGCGAACTCCATGTCCTGCAGGGCCTCGCGCTCGTCGTCGGCGAACTGCTCGAAGGAGTCAGTCACCGGGCGGATAGTCCCCCGGCTCGCCCTCCTGCTCGGCGTCCTTGCGCTGCTCCTCGTAGAGCAGCTGCTCGTCGAGCGCCAGGCCCTGGTGATGGAGCGCGTGCCCCATCTTGTCGCGCTTCGCGTTCAGGTAGGCCTCGTTGTGCGGGTTGGGCACCGACTGGATCGGCACCTGGTCAGTGACCGATAGGCCGTAGCCCTCCAGGCCGAGGATCTTCTTCGGATTGTTGGTGAGGATGCGGATGCTGGACAGACCCAGGTCGACCAGGATCTGGGCGCCGATGCCGTAGTCGCGCAGGTCGGCCGGCAGCCCAAGCTTCAGGTTGGCGTCAACTGTGTCGAGGCCCTCCTCCTGCAGCTTGTAGGCGCGCAGCTTGTTGAGCAGGCCGATGCCGCGACCCTCCTGCGAGAGGTACAGCAGCACGCCCTTGCCCTCCTGCTCGATGGTCGCCAGAGCCGCCTCGAGCTGCTCACCGCAGTCGCAGCGCAGCGAGTGGAAGACGTCGCCGGTGAGGCACTCCGAGTGGACGCGCACCAGGACGTCCTCCTGACCCGCGACCTCGCCCTTGACCATCGCGACGTGGTGCTTGTCATCGACCAGGGAGCGATAGCCGACGGCGCTGAACTCGCCGAACTTGGTGGGCAGCTTGGTCGAGACGATTCGCTCAACCAGCTTCTCGGTCCGCCGCCGGTAGGCGATCAGGTCGGCGACGGTGATCATCTTCAGCTCGTGCCTGGTGCAGTAGTCGACCAGGTCGGGCACCCGCGCCATCGTCCCGTCCTCGTTCATGATCTCGCAGATCACGCCGGCCGGGATCAGGCCGGCGAGGCGGGCCAGGTCCACAGCGCCCTCCGTATGGCCGGTGCGCTCCAGGACGCCGCCCTCCTTCGCCTTCAGCGGAAACACATGGCCGGGCTGGACCAGATCGTCGGGCCCGGAGTGGGGATCGATCGCGACCTGGATCGTCCGCGCGCGGTCGGCCGCGGAGATGCCGGTCGTCACCCCCTCCCGAGCCTCGACCGAGACGGTGAACGCGGTCTCAAGCGGCGCCTCGTTCTTGGCCGCCATCAGGTTGAGGCCGAGCTCCTGGCAGCGATCGTCCGTCAGCGCGAGGCAGATCAGGCCCCGGCCGTGCATCGCCATGAAGTTGACCGCCTCGGGCGTCGCGAACTGCGCGGCCATCACCAGGTCGCCCTCGTTCTCGCGGTTCTCGTCGTCGCAGACCACGACCATCCGGCCGCGCCGGATGTCCTCGATCGCCTCCTCGATGGTCGAGAAGGGCGAGGCCGTCTTCGTCTGTGTCTGTTCGGTGCCCTCAGCCATTCAGTGCTCCTCCTTTAAGGGTAAAAGCTGGCGCGCCACATACCTGGCAAGGACGTCGCATTCGATGTTCAGGCGGTCCCCGAGCTTCGCGGATCCGAGCGTGGTGCGCTCCAGGGTCTCCGGGATCAGCGAGACCTCGAGGCCGTCGTCCGTGAGGCCGGCGACCGTCAGGCTGACCCCCTCGATCGCGATCGAGCCACGCTCCACGACGTAGGGCAGCAGGTCCTCCGGGAGCTCGATCCGCAGGCGCTTCGCGAAGCCATCGGGGGCGAGCTCGGAGACCGTCGCCGTGCCGTCGACATGGCCCTGGACGACGTGGCCGCCGAGGCGGTCGGTCGGCCGCAGGGGGAGCTCCAGGTTGACCGGCGAGGGCTCTTCCAGCTCGCCGAGCGTCGTCAGCGACAGCGTCTGGTGCATGACGTCGGCCTCGAAGCTTCCGTCGCCCACAGAGGTCGCCGTGAGACAGACGCCGTTGACGGCCACGGAGTCACCCTCGGCCAGCTCCGAGACAAGCGCGGCGGAGACCCGCAGTCGCGCGCCGTCGTCCGAGGCATCCACCGGCCTCGACGCGCCCCAGCTCCCTGACGATGCCAGTGAACATCAGTCATCACCACTCCCGCAGCCTCGCGCGGACGAGGATGTCCTCGCCCACCCCCTCGAACCGAGTTTCCAGCGGTCGCACGCCGTCGGCGATGCGGGCGGCGCCCTCGCCCTCGAGCACGGCGCGCGCCTCTGCCGAGCCGACCAGCACCGGCGCGATGAAGAGCCTCATCTCATCCACCTCGCCCGCGTCGAACAGTGCGCCCGCGAGGGTGGGACCACCCTCGACGAGCACGTCCTGGATGTCCCGGCGCCCGATCTCGGAGAGTCCGGCCTCGAGCCGGTCGCGGGGAGTGCGCCCGGGAACGACGATCACCTCGGCACCCGCAGCTTCCAGAGCGTCGCGCTTCGCTGACGCCGCCTCGGGGGCGCAGACGACGATCAGGGGAGCCTCATCGATCGAGCCGACCAGCGCCGAGTCGATCGGCAGCCTGGCGCCGGAGTCGAAGACGACGCGGGACGGCTGCCTCGCGACGCCCTCCATTCGCGCGGTCAGCAGTGGATCATCGGCGAGCGCCGTGCCGATGCCGACCGCGACCGCGTCGCACTCGGCGCGCCACCGGTGGACCAGTTCGCGGCTCTCCGGGCTCGAGATCCAGCGCGAGTCGCCCGTGGGCGACGCGACGCGGCCGTCGAGCGACATCGCCGCCTTGTAGGTGAGCAACGGGCGCCCGGTCCTCGCGCGCTTGCGGAAGGGCTGGTTGAGGAGGCGGGCGGCGCTGGCCTCGGCGCCGTTGGCGAGCTCCACCTCGACGCCGCTGTCTCGGAGCATCCCCGGGCCCCTGCCCGATGCCTTCTCGGTCGGGTCCTCCGACGCGTAGACGACACGCGAGATTCCGGCCTCGAGGATCGCCTCGGTGCACGGCGGCTGGCGACCGGTGTGGGCACACGGCTCGAGGGTCAAGTAGATGGCGGAGCCGGCCGGATCCTCTCCGCGGCGCCGGGCGTCCTCGATCGCCGCTCGCTCGGCATGCAGATCGCCGAGCTCCGCGTGGAAGCCCTCGCCGATCACCTGGCCGTCGCGCACGATCACGGCGCCGACGAGCGGATTCGGGCTGACGCTCCCGCGTCCCTGCTCCGCGAGCTCGAGGGCTCGCCTCAGATACGAAGCTTCCTGTTCGGTGCTGACCGTGGCGATGCTCGCCTCCTTCAGGGTCGAGCTCGACTGATTGACTGGTCAGTCAGCCAAGAATTGTACGCCAGTAGTCTTGCGCGTCATGCCGAGAGTGGGACGGGTGCAGGCGACGGATCAGGCACGCAGCTATGGGCGTCGCGCCAGCCTGCTCTCCATCGGGGTCGGCCTCACGGGCCTGATCACCTACCTCTACTTCGCACTCGCCTCGCACGAGCTGTCGAAGGACCAGTACGGGCAGATCGCCGTGCTCTGGTCCGCGGTCTTCATCGTCGTCTCAGTCCTGCAGCGACCCGTGGAGCAGTTGCTCTCGCGGACCATTTCCGAGAACCTCGCTCACGGCGTGCCGATCAGGCACACCGTCCGCGTGGCGGCGACGATCCAGCTGTCGGTCGCGATCGGCTTCGACGTCGTCGCGCTGGCGCTTCGCACGCCGATCCAGGACAACCTGCTGGACGGCAATTCCACGCTCTATTGGATCGGGGTGGCGGCGGTCACCGCCTACGGGGCGAGCTATTTCGCTCGCGGGTTCCTCGCGGGGAGCCATCGCCTGACCATCTACGCACTGCAGATCATCAGCGAGTCGATCGCCCGAACGGCCTTCCCCTTCGCCGTAGCCATCGGAATCGCATCCGGCCAAACCGTGGTCGCCCTGGGCATCGTCGCCGCCCCGACGCTGTCCCTGATCGTCGTCCCGTTCGCCTTCTTCCGGCGATTCGGGTCCGCCGTTCCCACAGGGGCGGACGCCGGGGAGGCCTCCGAAGGAACTCCCGGCGAAAGCCGGCCTGAGGAGGCCTCGCCGGCGGCCGCCCCGGCGAGCGACACCCCCACGGACGAATTCACGTTGGCAAGAGGCGGACGCTTTGCGGGAGGGGTCTTCCTGATCATGCTCAGCGAGCAAACCTTCCTGAACGCGGGGATCCTGAGCACCAAGGCGACGGCCGGCGCAGCGGCCGCGGGCTACATCTTCAACGTCCTGATGATCGCCAGGGCGCCCCTGCAGCTCTTCCAGGCGGTGCAGACCAGCCTCCTCCCCCACCTCACCACATTGGGATCGCGAGGCGAGGAGAACGACTTCCGCGCCTCCATCCGGGTGACCCTGTTCGCGATCGCCGGCTTCGCCGGGCTGGTGGCGCTCGCCATGCTGATCGCGGGGCCGGAACTGATGCAGATCGCCTTCGGCAAGAAGCACGACTACAACCGCGGCGACCTGGTCGTGGTGGCGATCGGCATGGGCCTCTACCTCTCCGCCGCGACACTCAACCAGGCGGCCCTCGCGCGAGGCCAAGTGCGCCGTGCGTCGTTCTGCTGGCTCGGATGCGCGGTCGCCTTCATCATCTGGATCATCGTCCCGATCGTCCCCAACGACGTCACGCGCGTCGTCATCGGCTACCTCGGGGCCGCGGCCTTGCTCTGCTCGGCGCTCTACTGGCTCTACCGCCAGCCGCTGAGGCCGCTGGAACAGCGGGTCGAACCCGGGTCGACCGAGGAAATCGAGTTGCAGCTGGCCTCGGCCGACGAAGCTGGATAGCCGCCGGCCGGCACCGGCGCCTCGCTAGCGTTCGTCGTATGGCATCCGACTACGCGATCAAGAACTTCGACGACATCGACCCCGCCGGGCCGGACGGGGTTGACGGGCGCTTCTCACGGAAGTTCCTCGACTCCACCGAGCTCGGCGTGAGCCGGTGGCGATACGAACCGGGCAGGCAGACCTCCGGTCATCGCCACGGGGTCCAGGAGGAGGTCTACGCGGTCATCAACGGCTCGGGTCGCATCAAGCTGGACGACGAGATCATCGAGATCAAGCAATGGGACGTCATCCGCGTCGCGCCCCAGGTGGCGCGGGCCTTCGAGGCGGGGCCTGACGGCCTCGAGATCATCGCCGCCGGAGGGAGCAAGCCGGAGGGCGGAGACGGGGAGCTGGTCGAGGGGCACTGGTAGCGGCCGCCTGTGGCCGCGACTTGATGGCGAAGCCGCCTTTGCTGAGTTGCCTACCCCAGGTCGCCGAGCACCGACCCGGAGGTCCGCGCCGTGCCCCGGACGAACATCGCCTCCAGCTTGCGGAGGGCGTCCACAGTGCCCATCGCCACCAGCACGTCGCCGGCGCGGAGCACCGTGCTCGAGGAGGGCTGGGGATGGACCTTGCCGTCCGTGTTGCGGAGAGCCGCGATCGAGGTGGTGCCGCGCACCTCGCCGATCGTCATGCCCTCGGCCTCGCAGCCCTCGCTGACGTCGATCTCCTCCATCCGGTACTCGGGGGCCACGTCGACGACCCCGGTGACCTGTGGCTGCAGCGCCAGCCGGGCCATCTCGGCGCCGCTCGACTTGTAGGGGGAGATCACCCGGTCAGCGCCCGCGCGTAGGAGCTTCTTCTCCGAGTCCTCGACGCTCGCCCGCGCGACGATCGTGATGTCTGAGCGAAGCTCGCGCGCGGTCAGGCAGGTGAAGATGTTCTCGGCGTCGGAGTCGACGCAGGCGAGGACGGAGATTGCGCGGTCGATGCCGGCCGCCTTCAGCATCTCGTCCTCGGAGGGCCGCCCCTGCAGGAAGGGCGCGCCCATCTGCTCGGCGATGTGCTGGTTCTCGTCCAGGCTGTCGATGATCACGAATCTGTCCCCGCCGGTCTGAAGGTCGCGCGCGACCTGGCGCCCGACCCGGCCGAAGCCGCAGATCAGGTGGTGGCCGTTGAGGTCTTCGATCTTCTTCAGGGTTCGGCGCTCCTCGAGGATCTCTCCCAGATGCCCGGCGACGAAGAACTCGGTGACCGTCACCAGGGCGTAGAAGAGCGTACCCACGCCGAGGATGATCAGGAGGACCTTGGTGAGCTGTCCTGCCAGGTCATCCGGCTCCGGAGCGGATCCGACCGTGGCGACCGTGTCCAGGGAGAAGAGGAAGCCATGCCAGATGGAGACGTTCTGGGACAGCGAATAGGCGACGCTCCCGGCCAGGAGAACCGCCACGATCACGCCGATGAGCGCCGCGAGCCGCCGCAGGAATGGCTCGAGCTCGCCTCGCTCGCGATTAAGCAGCGCCCGCGGCCTCCGCTATCGCCGTGTACGCCGCGGCCGGATCCTCGGCGCCGAAGACGGCGGAGCCTGCCACGAACAGGCTCGCGCCTGCAGCTGCGACGCCGCCGGCCGTGCCGGGGTCGATTCCGCCATCCACCTCGATCGTCCCGGCGCCCACCGTCTCGCTGAGCCGCCCGACCTTGTCGGGCGAGTCAGCGATGAAGGCCTGGCCGCCCCACCCGGGATTGACCGTCATGCAGAGAAAGACGTCGGCGTCGTTCACGGACTCGCTGACCGCGCTCACCGGCGTGCCGGGATTGATGGCGAGGCCGGCCAGGCAGCCGAGCTCGCGGATCGCGTGCAGGGTGCGGTTGACGTGTGGAGTCGCCTCGGCGTGGAAGGTGATGTTGTCCGCGCCCGCCTTGGCGAACTCTTCGATGTGGCGGTCCGGGCTCTCGATCATCAGGTGGACGTCGATCGCGCCGCCGGCGTCGTGGACGAGGTCGGCGATCGAGCCGGCCACCAGCGGGCCGATCGTGATCGGCGGGACGAAGTGGCCGTCCATCACGTCGACGTGTATGACGCGCGCACCGGCCGCCATCACCTCCTTGATCTGGGAGCCGAGCTGCGAGAAGTCGGACGAGAGGATCGAGGGCGCGACCCGCTTCGACGCGAAGAGGTCACGTGGGCCGGTCGAGGCGGTATCGGTGGCGGCTTCCAAGGTCAGATCGAGCGAAGCATCGAGTGCCCACAGGCCTGGCACTTCATGTCCTCGGTCCGGGTCAGACGGCTGATGGTGCCGTGTTCGCCGCAGTTGGGGCACTGTGAGACGAGCTCGAAGCGCTTCAGGCAATAGACGCAGACGAAGCGCCCCGGAAGCTGCGCGGGACGGAGCCAGGGCTCGCCGCAGCCCGGACAGTTCGGGCGCTGGAGGGAGCTCTCCGGGGAGTCGGCGGAGCCGGCGGTCTCTCCCACGCCGCTATCCACTCGTTCGGCCATGTGACGAGGGTATCGAGCGTCAGACGGCCCTACGGGGCAGGGCGTGGCCACGCAGGAAATCGGCCGCGCTCATCGGCTTCTTTCCGGGGGGTTGCACGACCTCCAGGCTGAGGCCGCCATCCGACGCGCCGAGCACCAGGTCAGCGTCGCGGAGCTCGATCGCGCCAGAGGCGGGGCCGTCGTCCACCTCGCGGGCACGCCGCACCCCGAGGCGTTCGCCGCCCTCCAGCTCGAGGAATGCTCCGATGTGAGGGGTGAGCGCGCGCACGATCCGCTCCAGTTCGGCCGCCGTTCGCGAGGGAGACAGGTGGCGTTGTTCACTCGAGATCTTGTCCGCGTAGGTGGCTCGGGCCTCGTCCTGGTCGGTGAAGTCGAGTTCTCCGGCCGAAAGCGCATCGAGCGCCCGCACCAGCAGCTCTCCCCCGACCTCGGCCAGCCTCGCGGAGAGGGACGCGTAGTCGTCATCGGGCGAGACCGCGAGTTCCTCGGCGAGCGCCATGGGACCGGAGTCCAGGCCCTCCGTGACCCGCATGATCGTCACGCCGGTGACGGCGTCGCCTGCCATCAGAGTGCGCTCGATCGGGGCGGCGCCGCGCCAGCGCGGAATCAGGGACGGATGCACGTTGAGCACCGGGAACTCGCTGAGCAGCGGCTCCTTGATGAGCTGACCGAAGGCGCAGACGGCGACGGCCTCCGGTCGTGCGGCGCGGATCGCGGCGAGCGACTCCGGCGAGTTGACGTCGGCCGTCTGGTGGATCTCGAGGCCGAGCTCGCGGGCGACCTCGGCGGCGGGCGGTGGATGGAGCTTGCGGCCCCGTCCCCGCTTGCTGTCCGGCGGGGTGACCACGAGCGACGGGCGGTGCGGACTGTCGGCGAGGCGCCGGAGAACCGTCGCCGCGAACTCACTGGTGCCGAGGTAGGCGGTCCTCACTCCTCGGTCGACGGTTCGCCGGCCTCTCCGTCTTCTTCCTCGCTGTCGGGCGCGTAGGTACCGCCTTCGCGAAGAGCCTTCAGCGCGCCCTTCCGCTGGTCGCGCTCGGTGCGGTCGATCATCAGCACTCCGTCGAGGTGGTCGACCTCGTGCTGGATCACGCGCGCCTCCAGGCCCGATGCCTCGATCGAGATCGGGTCGCCGTGGACGTCCACTCCGTGGGCCCTGACGTGGAGCGGACGCTCCACGTCGACGATGACGCCGGGAAGGCTGAGGCAGCCCTCTTCCGCGGTCGCCGCGTCCTCTGAGCGCCAGTGGATCTCGGGGTTGACGAGCACCGTCGGCTCGGCTTCGGAGCCGACCTGGAAGACCAGCATGCGCCGCAGCGCGCCGAGCTGCGTGGCCGCGAGACCGACGCCGATCGCATCCCGCATCAGGCCGATCATTCGCTCCGCTTCGGCGCCGAGCTCTTCGTCGAAATCCGTCACGGGGGATGCCGCCGAGCGAAGCACCGGGTCACCGAACTTGATGACCTGCGAGAGGGCCGCTGAACGGCGCTCGAGCGCCTCCTGGTCGACGCCCTCGGGCTCCCTCGCCTCCCCGGCGAGCTCGTCGTCCCGCTCCTCGACGGGGGTTGTCGGATCCTCAGTCACGGTTCCGAGTCTAGTCAGGGCGGGGCGCAATCCGGGCGGCTTTGGGCACACCTCGGCGCCCAGGATCGGCCGCATGGCAACTCTGCGTCGGGTTCGTATCGGTCAGCGAGACAAAGCCGACGCAGAAGGGCTGGTGCGGCGGGCAGAGGGGCAGGGCGGCGTTCTGAGCGCACGCCAGCTCCAGTCGATGGGCCTCACCCGGGCGGCCATCTCTCGCTGGGCAAGAACCGGGCGCCTCCATCGCATACATCCCCACGTCTATGCCCTCGGCCACGCCGCTCTTTCATTGAGGGGTCACCTGTGGGCCGCCCTCCTCTACGCCGGTCCCGACGCCGTCCTCAGCCACACCACCGCCGCCTGGGCCTGGCGCCTCATCGAGGCCGAGCCGCGTCGCGTCCACCTCACCGTCCCGGGCCGGCGCCCTTCATTGCCCGAAGTTCGCACCCACCACTCCCGCTCAGGTCGAGCGTGTGGACCACCGAGGCTTTCCGGTGACCCCAGTCGCCCGAACCCTCGTCGACGTCGCAGCGATGGTCACGGCTCGCCAGCTCCGCCGGACCCTCGCCGAGGCGGACTACCGCGGTCTGCTCGAGCCGGATTCCGTGACTGATGCACTTCGGCCCGGCCGTCCCGGCTCAGCCGCCCTGCGGGCCGCCCTTCGGCGCCACATGCCTGAGCTGGCCGCGACCCTCAGCGAGCTCGAACGACGCTTCCTGGAGCTCTGTGAGGCCGCGCGTCTGCCACTGCCGGACGTCAACGCCCGGGTCGGCCGGATGCGGGTCGACGCACTGTGGCGCTCGCGCCAGATCGCGGTCGAACTCGACAGCGGTGCCGCACACGGCGGCTGGGCTGCGAGCAAGCGCGATCGTCGGCGTGAGCTCGCCCTGAGAGCTCAGGGGTTCCTGGTGGCCCGCTACACGTGGGAGCAGGTGACGCGGCAGCCCGACGCTGTCATCGCCGACCTTCGCCGGCTTCTCGGCCTCTGACTACTGGGGATCCACATCGACCGAGATCGCGACCTCGCGCAGGACACGGTCGGAGACAGCGGTGCGGACCGCGTCGCGGACCGCCGCCACTGCCCGGTGGCGGTCCCCGGACTTGATCAGCAGGCGGCGCCTGTGCTTCCCGCGGAGTCGGAAGAGAGGCGCCGGGCCGAGCAGGTCGTCGTCGGCTGCGATGCGCTCGGCGACGAGCTCGCCGACCTTGCCGGCGGAGATCTCGACCCGCTCCTCATCCGGGCTAGCGAGCCCGACTGCGACCAGGTGGGAAAAGGGCGGGTAGCGAAGTGCGCGCCGCCGCTCGATCTCCTCTGCGAGGAACGCGGCGGCGTCGTGCCGGGAGGCGTGGCGGATGCTCGGAGCGCCCGTGGCGAGCGCCTGGACGAGGACGCGCCCGCCGGCGTCGCCGCGCCCACTGCGCCCGGCGAGCTGCGTGATCAGGGCGAAGGTCCGCTCCTCCGAGCGGAAGTCCGGCAGGCGCAGGGCACCATCTGCGTCGAGGATCACGCTCAGGGTGACGTCGGGGAAGTCGTGTCCCTTCGCCACCATCTGCGTGCCCACCAACACCCCTGAGTCGGCCGCCTCGAAGCGCCTCAGCACCTCGGCATGCCCTGCCCCCGCCGCGCTGTCGGAGTCGAGCCGGAACACCTCGAGCGGCGCGAGCAGCTCGTTGAGCTCGGCCTCGACCCGCTGCGTACCCGAGCCGACCCGAGCGATCGTCACCGACGCGCACTCCGGGCACGCCTCGGGCATCGGCTCGGCGTGCCCGCAGTGATGGCAGCGCAGCGCGTTGTCGCGATGCAGGATCAGCGAGACGTCGCAGTTCGGGCACTCCCACGCGTGACCGCAGGAGCGACAGGTCAGATGGGTTGACCAACCCCGCCGGTTGATCAGCAGAATCGCCTTGCCGCCCTCGCGCGCGACCCGCCCGAAGGCCTCCCGCGTCCGGGGGTGGAGCGGGCCCGGCATCCCGCCGCGCATGTCGACGATCTCGACCGGCGGCAGCGGCCGCCCGTCGACCCGGCTGGGAAGCTCGACGTGCTCGAGCTCGTGCCAGCTCTCTGGCCTGGGCGTGGCCGTCCCGCAGAGCAGGACCGCTCCGGCCTCGGCTGCCCGCCGACGGGCCACCTCGCGGGCGTCATAGCGGGGATCGCTCTCCTGCTTGTAGGAGGAATCATGCTCCTCGTCGATCACGATCAGCCCGGGATCGGACATCGGGGCGAAGACTGCCGAGCGCGGCCCGACGCAGATGCGCGCCTCGCCCGAGCGCACCCGCCGCCACTCGTCGTAGCGCGCCCCCGCCGGCATCTTCGAGTGCAGCAACGCCACCGAGTCTCCGAACCGGCGCCGGAAGCGGTCCATCGTCTGCGGAGTCAGCGCGATCTCCGGCACCAGCACGATCGCCCCTCTCCCCCGCGCCAGCGTCTCCCGAGCGGCCTCCAGATAGACCTCGGTCTTGCCCGAGCCCGTCACCCCATGGAGCAGGAGCGAGCCTCCGCCGACAGCTTTCCCATTCGGAAGCGAGCTCACCACGCGCTCCAGGGCGGCCCGCTGATCGCCGGTCAGCTCCACCCCTTCGCTGACCGCCCCCACGCCAGGAGACGAGTGCCGACGCCTGCGCTCCACCTCACGGGTCGTGACCAAACCGCGCGACTCCAGCCGCCGCAGCGTCGCGCGATCCGATCCGGCCGCCGCCGCCAGCCGGCGCGCGGTCTGGGGGCCGCCGATCAGGGCGCGCAACACGGCCTTCTGCCGCAGGCCGAGCCGTTCGGCGCCGTCGGCCGCCGCGATGCCTTCGGGCGTCGCCTCGACCTCCAACTCGACCAGCGGCTTGATGCGTCGCGCCTCCGCGCCGGTCCCGACGCCCGGCGGCAGCACGAGTCCGAGCCCCCGACCGGTCGTCGAGCAGTACTCCTCACCCACCCATCGACCCAGCTCCACCAGCTCGGGCGGCACGCCGGCGTCAAGGGCCTCCAGCGGCTCGGCGAGCCGGCCATCCGGCAAATCGCTGCGTTCGGCCATGCCCACGACCACCCCGACCACGCGCCGCCTGCCGAACGGGACGACGAGCACCGACCCGACCTCGACCTCATCCATGGAATCGGGCAACCGGTAGTCGAACGGCCCGGACACACTCCGGGTCGTCAGCAGCGGCTCCACCTTGGCGATCGGCATCGCTCTCACCCTAGGAGCGATCGCGGACGCCGGGTACTAGGCTGCGGCGCATGGACCTGCAGTCCGGCGAGAAAGTGATCTACCAGGGGCATCCCTCCTGGCGAGCGATCCTCGGCCTCTACCTCAAGGGAGCTCTGGTGGGCATCGGGGCCGGAGTCCTCGCCGCACTGCTCAAGAGCGTGAGCCTCGGCGTGGTCACCTTCCTGATCGTCTTCGCGGTGACCATCGTCGTGGGCTTCATCAAGCGCGTCGCGACCGTCTACACGATCACCGACCGCCGGCTCAACATCAAGGTGGGAATCATCTCCCGCAAGGTTCAGGAGACTCGCCTGCAGCGCGTCCAGAACGTCAACTTCGGACAGGGCGTCTACGAGCGGCTCATGCAGATCGGCGACGTCGAGTTCACCACCGCGGGCACCGACGAGTCGAACTTCGTCTTCGCCGGCGTCGCGCAGCCGGAGCAGGTGGTCCAGAACGTCGAGCGCGCGACCCCGATCCTCTCGGGGCTGCAGGGCGAAGCCGAGCCGACTGCCTGACGACTTAGCTACTCGCGCCAAACTCACCCAGGGGTGACGTGGTGCCCCTTCGCCGGCCTCAGGTTGCGCACACCAGACGACTCGAAGAAACGGAGGAGAACATCATGAGCAAGGAGAACCACAACGGCCGCGTCGCGGTGATCACCGGAGCCTCATCCGGCATCGGAGAGGCCACGGCCCGCGCTCTGGCGGCCGAAGGACACCGAGTCGCGCTGCTCGCACGACGCGCGGATCGCATCAACGCCCTGGCAGATCAACTAGGCGACAGCGCCATCGCGATCGAGGCTGACGTCACTGACACCGACTCGATTGTCGCCGCCGCCAAACGCGTCGAAGACGAGCTGGGCGGCACTGACATCCTGGTGAACAACGCCGGCCTCATGCTGCTCGGGCCGTTCTCCGCCGAGCTCTCCGAAGACTACCGGCGGATGATCGAGACCAACCTGCTCGGCGCCATCACGACGACAGCGGTGTTTCTCGATCAGCTCGTCGACGGCGGCGGCGACCTGGTCAACCTCTCCTCCGTGGCCGGGCGAACCGCGCGACGGGGTAACGCTGTCTATGCCGCAACGAAACACGGAATCAACGGTTGGTCGGAGTCGCTGCGCCAGCAGCTCCAGCCGGCTGTGCGTGTGATCGTCGTCGAGCCCGGGGCAGTCGCGACCGAGCTCACCGACCACATCACGCACTCCAAGACCAAGACGGCGGTCGAGCGGATGTACAAGTCAACCTCGATCACGGCCGAGGACATCGCCGAGGTCATCGCGTTCGCCGTCTCGCGGCCGCGCAGCGTGTCGCTCAACGAGGTCCTCGTCCGCCCCGCCGGTCAGCAGCTCTGACAACCCCAACCCGGCAACTGAACGTTCGAGAACGCGTAGGCCCTGTCGCGGAACGAGGTTCAGGGGGAGTGTTATCCCACCGCGATGCAGGCTCGTGTCGACCGCTAGGCCGTCGCCTCGGCCTTCGTGCTCAGTCCTGCTGCCTCGCGCAGCTGATCCGCGCGATCCGTCCGCTCCCAGGTGAAGTCGGAGTCCTCACGGCCGAAGTGGCCGTAGGCCGCCGTCTTCTGGAAGATCGGGCGGTGCAAATCCAGGTAGCGCCGGAACCCTGCCGGGCGCAGGTCGAAGTTCTCCTCGACCAGACGGGCGATCTCGGAGTCCGAGATCTTCCCCGTGCCGAAGGAATGCGCCATGATCGAGACCGGGTGAGCGACGCCGATCGCGTATGCGACCTGGATCTCGCAGCGCTCCGCGAGCCCGGCGGCGACCACGTTCTTCGCCACGTACCGGGCGGCATACGCCGCTGAGCGGTCCACCTTCGATGGGTCCTTGCCCGAGAAGGCGCCCCCTCCGTGGCGGGCGGCTCCGCCGTAGGTGTCGACGATGATCTTCCGGCCGGTCAGGCCGGCATCGCCGACCGGGCCGCCAATCACGAACTTGCCGGTCGGGTTGACGAGGAAGTTGCCGAGCAGCTCCTTCTCCGTGTAGAGCTCCTTGTACTCGGTGTGCAGCACCGGCTCGAGCACGTGCTCCCAGAGGTCGTTGCGGATCATCTGTTCGCCGGCCTCCTCGCGGTGCTGCGTGGAGATCAGGACCTTCGCAATCTCCACCGGCCGGTCGTTCTCGTAGCGGACGGTGACCTGTGTCTTGCCGTCCGGGCCGAGGTACGGGACCACGTCGGCCTTGCGGACCTCGGCGAGCTGTCGGGCGAGCTGGTGCGCGATCTGAATAGGCATCGGCATCAGCGCTGTCGTTTCGCGGCTGGCGTAGCCGAACATCATTCCCTGGTCGCCGGCCCCGGCCGAGTCCAGCTCGTCCGAGCTGTCGCCCTCGCGCTGCTCGAGCCCCTTGTCGACGCCCTGAGCGATGTCGGGCGACTGCTCGTCGATGGCGGTGAGCACGGCACAGGCCTTGTGATCGAAGCCGTAGCGGGGATCGTCGTAGCCGATCTTGCGGATCGTCTCGCGTGCGATCGACGGGATGTCCACGTAGGTCTCGGTCGTGATCTCTCCGGAGACCACCACGAGCCCGGTGTTGACCAGGCACTCACAGGCGACGCGCCCGTTGGGGTCGTCGGCCATCACTGCGTCGAGGACGCCGTCGGAGATCTGGTCGCAGACCTTGTCCGGATGGCCCTCGGTGACCGATTCGGAGGTGAAGAGGAACTCGTTCTCTGAAAGCTGTTGCATGGTCCTTATCTCAGTGGTGGATGGCCAGGAAGAGCTCTGAGCGAATCTGCTCGTCGCTCCCTCTCACGGCGAGGCCGAGAGATTCAACGTGCGAGATGTCTTCGCTGAGCGAGGCATACAGTGGATCCTCTGCCAGGCCGGCCCTCTGGGCCAACCCCAACACCTCATTGAGGTTGAGGAAGACTAGCGCCGACACACTGTCCGGGAGGTGATCCGTTGCCGCCTGGTACGCGCTCGTCCCGCTCAGGTCGTCGCCGCCCGATCGCACCTGCGCGATGCCCTCGGGCTGAGTCGAGATCACCAGCTTGCGGTCGAAGATCGCGTAGCAGAGGTCGACCGCGGGCGAGACCTGCACCGAGTGGACCGCCACCCCGTCGATCTCCTTCGACTGGAAAGAGGGCACCTGCTGCCGGCCGCCGGCGGCTGCGGCCTTCAGGATCGGCTGCTGCAGTGACGCGAGCGCATCGCCCGTCTTCTGCTCGTCCACGCCATCCACGATCAGGCTCGCGTAGGGAACGCTGTCCGTCGGCTCGGCGATCAGCGCCGCCTGACCCCCGAGCGCCGGCAGCAGGTCCTTGAACGGATCGACTCCGGCCTGCTGCCGCAGGGTCTGCCCGAGTGTGCGGAGCGATCCAGCCACGCCCTGCGCCCCGCTCCCGGCCGTCTCCAGCGCCTTGGCGACCGCCGGGCCGAGATCGCCTATGCCCACGTAACCCAGGGCGCTCGAACCGGCCTCGCCGGCCAGGCTCGGCTCGAACTGCGGCAGGCTCGCGAACACCGTCGGGCTCCGCTGCTCCAGCTTGGGATCGAGATCGCTGACCAGGTTCACCTCCACCCCATCGTCGCGAGCTCGCAGCGAGGCGGCCATGCCCGTCGTGGCGCCGTAGTCGACGAACGTGCCGAGCTGGCTCGCGGTGCCGGCACGGCCAGCGAGCATCCGGCCGATGCCCGCTCCAGAGAGATAGAGCTCGGCAAGGCGGACGTCCGGGAGCTCGGACCTGGCCGTGTCCTGCTCGGATCCCTCCAGTCGGGGCGCCTGCCCGGCCTGTGACATCAGGGCGGCGCGCACCGCCACGACGTTGCCGAACAGGAGCTGGTCGCCCGAGCGGGCCGTGGCGAAGCCGTTCCGATAGACGCTGAGGGACGCGTCGCCGACACTCGACGGCGTATCCATCCCTCCGGGCGACAGGCTGTTGAGGAAGCTGTTCGCCTGTGTGTTGTCACCGACTCCGACCACGTACGCCTCGGACGTGGTCTTCTTTGGGCCGGGAACCCCGATCAACGCAAGGTCGTCCTTCGCCCACGGCAACACCTCCTGCCCCAAATCCACCGGCCGGCCGCCGGGCGTGGCTAGAGAGCTCGTGTCGCTCTGCAGCAGCGCAACGAAGTTGGGCAATTGATCGTGGAGGTTCTCGGCCAGTTCCCACTGATGGCTCGAGCTGTTGACGGTCAGATGCGCGTAGAGCAGCGCGTCCCTGGGCACGTAGGCGATCGTGTCGTTGGAGGGGGCGCACTCCTTCGCCGCAGAGATCTCGCAGGGAACCCCGGGGACCGGCAGGAACTTGATGATCAGATAGAGCACCACGACGCCGGCAACGGCCAGGACCCGGATCCTGGTCCCGCGTGAGCGCTTCGACCACCAGAAGACGAATGCGCCCGCCGTCCGCTTGATCCAGCGCCAGAGCGCCTGGGCCTTCTCCCTGAGCCAGTAGGCGACGGCCCGGAGGCGGGTGACGAACCGGAACCAGAGATCGCCCGCCCGGGACAGGCTGCCGCGACGCGGGAAACGCGCGGGCTTGTCCTTCTTCCCCTCCGTGCTCTTGTCGCCGGTTTCTTCGGGGGCCTTCTTGCCCTCGGAGTCCCCGATCCCAGGGTCGCTCACGAACCGCCGGTTATACCCGGCCCGCCCGCTCCGCGCTCCGGTTCCGCCGCCCCTTCCGAGGCACGTAGTCGATCACCAGCGGGACGCCCTGAAGTGAGTAGGCATCGCGCAGCCGGTTCTCCAGATGAAAGGCCCAGTCTCGGGTGATCAGCCGGCGGTCGTTCACCTGGATCGCGAATCGCGGCGGCCTCCTGCCCACCTGGGCGCCGTAATAGAGGCGGAGCCGGCGACCGTGGCGCTGTGGGGGCGGCCGGTCTCCGACCACGGTCGCGATGAACTTGTTGAGCTCCGGCGTCGGGATTCGGTCGGCCGAGCGCTCCGCCAGGACGATCGCCTGCCGCAGCACCGCTCCCACTCCGCGCCCGGTGAGCGCCGAGCAGGTCAGCACCGGCGGGCGCAGGCGGTTCTTCTGGGTGACCCGGGCGCGAGCGTCGTCGATGTCGGTGCGCGACTCGTCCCACTTGTTGAGCGCAAGCACTGTGGCGCAGCCGGCGCGCATCGCGAGCTCGGCGACGCGCAGGTCCTCGGAGGTCACGCCCTCGGTCGCATCGCAGACGACGATCGCGGCATCGGCGCGGTCCGCAGCTCGCTCGGAGCGCAGCTGCGCGTAGTAGTCGACGGTCCCCGCCACCTTCGCCCTGCGGCGCAGGCCGGCCGTGTCGACCAGAACGACCCGCTTGCCGGCGACCTCAGCCTCGGTGTCGACGGGGTCACGCGTGGTCCCGGCGGCCTCGCTGACGATCACGCGCTCGGAGCCGAGCAGTGAGTTGAGCAGCGACGACTTGCCGACGTTCGGACGTCCGAGGATCGTGATGCGCGGCGGTTGCTCGTCATCGTCACCCGCGTCCACCACCGCGTGCCGGCGAAGCTCCTCGACCAGCCGGTCCAGGAGGTCGCCCGTCCCGAGCCCGTGGGAGGCGGAGACCGGCAACGGCTCGCCCAGGCCGAGAGAGTTGAGCTCGGCGCCGAGCGCCTCGTCCTCCGTGCGATCGATCTTGTTGGCCGCGACCACCACCGGCCGCCCGGAGCGGCGGAGGAGGTCGGCGAGCTCAGCGTCCCCCGGGCCGAGCCCGGTGCGAGCGTCCGCCACCAGCAGGACGACGTCGGCGTCTTCGATCGCCACCTTCGCCTGATCCTGGACGGAGCGAGCGAGCTCGCCCGAATCCGCGAGGTCAACGCCTCCGGTGTCGATCAGGTCGAAGGTCAGGCCATTCCACTCGCAGGGAAGCGCGCGGCGGTCCCGGGTCACGCCGGGCTCCGCGTCCGTGACCGCCTCGCGGCCACCGGCGAGGCGGTTGACCAGGGTGCTCTTGCCCGCGTTCGGAAAGCCGACCACCGCCACGGCGGGCCGGCGACGCAGCATCTGGGCGGCGGGACCGGCTTCCATCAGGCGACTCCCCGCTCCCGGGCGAGCGCGGCGATCCGTTCGATGACCTCATCGGGGCTCAGGTCGGTGGTGTCGAGTTCCACGGAATCATCCGCGGCGCGCAGCGCACCGTGCTCGCGGCCACGATCGCGGCGATCGCGGTCCTCGATCGCCTCTCGGATCTCGTCGACCGACGCGCCAGTCTCGACCGCTCGCCGCCGCGCGCGCTCCTCCTCGCTCGCGGTCAGGAACACCTTCAGCGGCGAGTCCGGGCTGACGACCGTGCCGATGTCGCGGCCCTCGGCGACGTAGTTCCCCGCCGCGATCAGCTCGCGCTGGCGCTTCACCATCGCCTGGCGCACCTGCGGGTGCACCGACACCTTCGAGGAGGCGACCGTCACCTCGGGGGTCCGGATGCGGCCTTCGGCGGGCTTGCCGTCGAGCAGGACGGTGTCGCCGTCGAATCCGATTTCCAGGCTCCAGGCCATCTCGCCCAGCGCCGCCCCGTCACCGAGGTCCAGGTGCCGATCGAGGGCGGCGAGGGCCACGCAGCGGTACATCGCCCCGGAATCGAGATAGGTGAAGCCGAGCGCCCTGGCGACGCCCCTGGCCACGGTTGACTTGCCGGCCCCGGCGGGGCCGTCGATCGCGATCACCATCGTGCTCGCCAGCGTACGGTTTCCCCTGGACCGGGCGCGGATATAGAGTGCCGCCTGACCGTGGAGAGCTGGAACCTCAACGAAATGCAGGTGGAGCCTCGTCTGCCGCAGGTCCTCGACTCGGAGTCCGAGGGCCGGGCGATCGTCATCAACCTGCCCAAGGGCGAACAGCTCCAGGAGCATCAGGTCCACGAGCGGGCGTGGCTCCTCGTCATCGACGGGAACGTCGTGCTCGACACTCCCGAAGGCGACTCGGCTGCGGGTGGACCAGGCCTGTTGGCGATCTTCGACCCCAAGGAGCGCCATGAGGTGCAGGCCGTCGAGGACTCGCGGATCCTGCTGGTGCTCTCTCCCTGGCCGGGCGATGGGCACCCGTCCCAGTCCTCAGCCGAGTAGCGCCCTCAGGTCGCGCTCGAAGCGCGGGTAGCTGACCGCGACGGCCTCGAAGCCGTCCACCTCGACGCCTTCCTCCGAAGCCACGCCCGCGATCGCTCCGACCATCGCGAGGCGGTGGTCGCCCCGGGCGTCGATCCTGCCCCCACGCAGGCCGCCGGTCCCACGCACCGCGAACCCGTCGGGGCGCGCCTCGATGTCAGCGCCGAGTCCCGACAGCCCCTCGACCACCCCGCTGATCCGGTCGGACTCCTTCGCCCGCAGCTCCTCCGCGCCCCCGACGACCGTCTCCCCCTCCGCAAAGCACGCGAGCAGGGCGAGCAGGGGAAGCTCGTCGATCGCGGCCGGGACGTCGTCCGCCGTGACCTCGGCCCCATGCAGCGACGCGTCCCGCACATGCAGGGTCGCGATCGGCTCGGGCCCTGGCTCGCGGATCTCATCGACGGTCATCGTCGGTCCCTCCTCGTCGGCCCCTCCCATCTCGACTCCCATGCGGGACAGGATCGAGAGGAGCCCGATCCGGCGGCGGTTGATGCCCACCTCGCGCAGCTCCACCTCGCTGCCCGGGACCAGCAGAGCGCCAGCGATGAAGAAGGCTGCGGAGGAGAAATCGCCCGGTACCGGCACGTCGCCCGCCTCCAGGCGCTCCGACGGGGAAATGATCACTGCGTCATCCTCGCGGCGCAGCGAGGCACCCATCGCGGCCAGCATCCTCTCGGTGTGGTCCCGAGTCCCGATCGGCTCGTGGATGGCCGTGTCCCCGTCGGCCAGCAGCCCGGCCAGGAGCAGGCAGGACTTCACCTGGGCGCTCGCGATCGGCATCTCGTAGTCGATGCCATGGAGTCGCGAGCCGCGCACCCGCAGCGGCGGCAGGCGCTCGTCGCGACACTCGACGTCGGCGCCCATGAGCCGCAGGGGATCGACGATCCGGTCGACCGGACGCCGCCGGATCGAATCGTCGCCATCGAAGGTCCACTCGCCCTCCGGTTGTCCCGTCAGCCACCCGGGCATGATCCGAAGCAGCGTGCCGGCATTGCCGACGTCGATCGCGGCGGGGCGCGCGCCCCTCAGGCCGACTCCCTCGATCTCGACGAAGAACCCTCCGTGATCGTCCCGGTCGCCCTCGCGCACCTCGGCGCCGACCGCGACGACCGCGCGCAGCGTCGCCCGGGTGTCCTCGGAGTCGAGATAGCCCGTGACGCGGGTCGGGCCTTCAGCCATCGCGCCGATCAGCGCGGCGCGGTGGGTCACCGACTTGTCGGGCGGCGGCCGCAGCTCACCGCGCAGCGGGCCTGCGGGATCGAACCTCGTCATTCCGCGCGCGAGACGTCGTGGCCGAGTTCGCGCACCAGGCTCTCAGCCCGCTCGGTCTCCTCATCGCCCGCGACGTAGAGCGAGATCGCGCCGGAGGTCATGTCCGCCGCCGGATACAGAGCCATGTCCTCGATGTTGACGCCCGCGCGGCCGAGCTCCAACGCGATCTCGGCCACGATCCCCGGGCGGTTCGGCACCAGCACCCGCAGCTCGTGGAGAGGCCCGCCGGCGATCTCCGTCTCAATCAGCTCCCGCCGATGGCGGCCGGCATCCTCGTGCCAGCTCGTGACGGCCTCCCGTTCACCCGAGCGGATCAGCTCAGCCGCCTCCGTCAGCCCTGCGACGGCGGCGTCGATCTCGGCCGCGACGGCCTCCCGGTTCCCGGCGAAGATGTCGCCCCAGATCGCGGGGTTCGCCCCGGCGACCCTGGTGGCGTCGCGGAAGCTCGGCCCCACCTCCGGCAGGTGCTCGGCCTCCTCGCTGAGGGTTGTCGCCGCCTGCGTGACCAGGACGTTCGCCATCACGTGGGGGAGGTGGCTGATCGACGCCATCAGGCGATCGTGTGTCTCCGCCTCGATCGCCTGCGGCCGCGCCCCGAGATCCGCGATCGCCCGCTGCACGCGGTCGTAGAGCATGCCGCCTGTGGTGGAGGTCGGCGTCAGGTACCAACGCGCTCCCTCGAAGAGGTCTGCGCGGGCGCTCTCCACCCCGGAGGTCTCCGCTCCCGCGAGCGGATGTCCCCCGATGAAGCGGCCGTCGGATCCGAGGGCGGCGATCACGTCGCGCTTCACCGAGCCCACGTCGGTTACGGCGCAGTCATCGCCGGCGGCGTCGAGCGCCTCGGCCGCGAGGCCGGGGAGGGCGAGCACCGGTGCGGCGCAGAAGACGATCTCGGCGCCTTCCACGGCCGCCGCGACCGAATCGTGCGCCGAGTCGATCGCGCCGAGCCCGGTCGCCCGGTCGAGGAGCTCCCGGTCCGGATCGAACCCGGCGACCTCGGCGTCGAGTCTGGCGCGGGCGGCGAGGCCGATCGATCCACCGATCAGCCCCACGCCGAGGACGGCGATCTTCATCGGCAGAACCTAGGTCAGCCGGCTTCGCGGCGCTTTCGCACCGCCGAGGCGAGCCGGTCCAGGGTCAGCACGGTCGTATCCCAGTCCATGCAGGCGTCCGTGATCGACTGCCCGTAGATCAGGTCGCCGTCGGGCTCGAGGTCCTGGCGCCCGGCGACCAGGAACGACTCCATCATCACGCCGACGATCGCGCCATCGCCGCCGGCGATCTGATCGGCGATCTCGCTGACCACCTGCGGCTGGCGCTCATGGTCCTTGCCGCTGTTGTCGTGCGAGGCGTCGATGATGATCCGCTCCTGCAGGCCGGCGTCGGCGAGTTGCCCGAGCGCCCCGGCGACGCTCTCGGCGTCGTAGTTCGGGGCGCCCCTGCCGCCGCGCAGGATCACGTGGCAGTCGGGATTGCCCTGGGTGTAGAGGATCGCTGGGGTGCCGCTCACGTCCACGCCCGCGAAGGCGTGAGGCCCGGCGGCCGCCCGGACGGCGTCAACGGCGAGCTTGACGCTGCCGGCGGTGCCGTTCTTGAAGCCGACCGGCATGGAGAGGCCGGAGGCGAGCTGGCGATGGATCTGGCTCTCGGTTGTGCGAGCGCCGATCGCGCCCCAGGCGACCACGTCGGAGATGTACTGCGGGGTGATCGGATCGAGGAACTCGCAGCCGACCGCGAGGCCGAGGTGGGTGACCTCGAGCAGCAGGCGACGAGCGGTGTGCAGCCCGAAGTTGACATCCCGCGAATCGTCCAGGTGCGGGTCGTTGATCAGTCCCTTCCACCCCGTCGTCGTGCGCGGCTTCTCGAAGTACGTGCGCATCGCGATGCAGAGGTCGTCGCGTAGGTCGGCCGCCCGGGCGCTGAGCCGCTGCGCGTAGTCCATCGCCGCCTCGGGGTCGTGCACGCTGCACGGACCGACCACGACCAGCAGGCGGTCGTCCTCCCGGTCGAGAACCGCCTTGACCTCGGCGCGGCGCACGAGGACGGCGTCCTCCCGTGTCGGCCCCAGGGGCAGGTCCTCGAGGATCTCCGCCGGCGAGACCAGCTCGACGACCCGCTCGATCCGCTGGTCGCGGACCCGGTCCGACTGCTGTCTGGGTAGCTCCTTCATCTTGAAATTCATCCCTGAGCTCCTTCTTTCTACTGGTCTGGCGATGGTCCTTGGGGTCTGGATCACTGTGCGGCGGCGTTCCTGCACGCCACATCGGGTGGAGCGGCGCCCGGCGAGTGGTGCTTCTGCGTCAGCGGCTGGTGGCAGCCGCAGGCCGGACGCCTAGGGAAATCGCCAAAAGTAGAAATACGCGCGCGTGCGGGCCGCGAAGCGGCTCGTGGGCGAAGCGATGTGCGCGCCGTGCTGCATTGCGGACATTGAAGCAGACGTCACAGGCAGAGCCGAAGAATTCAGCCCACTATCTCGCGCATCGCGGCGAGGAAGCGATTGTTCTCGGCGCGCGTCCCATAGGTGACCCTGAGGCAACCGGGACCCCCCAGCGGCGTGCCTGGCCTGACCGCGACGCCGGCCCGGCTCAGGGCGGCGACGACCTCTCCCTCGTCGAGCTCACCCAGCTCGATCCAGGCGAAATTGGTCTCGGACTCAGCGGTGGTGAAGCCCAGCTCGTGGAGAGCATCCTCGACGAAGACCCTCTCGATCAGGTTCTTCTCGACCCGGTCGGCCACGTCGTCCTGATGGCGGATCGCCTCAGCGGCCGCCGCCTGCGCGAGCGCGTTGACGCTGAAGGGCTGGCGGACCGCGTCGACCGCCGCCCTGAACTGCGGTGAGCAGAGCGCGTAGCCGACGCGCATCCCGGCGAGGCCGTGGGTCTTGCTGAAGGTGCGAAGCAGGACGACGTTCGCGTGCTTGGTCAGCAGATCAACCGTCGCGTCCGGGTCATCAGTCGTCTGGTACTCGACATAGGCCTCGTCGACGATGATCGTCGTCCGCGAGGGAACGCTCTCGACGAAGGCGGCAATGCGCTCGGCCGGCAGGTGCGTACCGGTCGGGTTGTTGGGGTTGCAGACGATCAGCAGCTGCGTCGCCGCCGTGACCTCCTCGAGCATGGCGTCGAGGTCGTGCACGTAGCCGTCCGCAAGCGGCACGCGGATCTCTCGAGCGCCCGAGAGCGCCGGCAGGTGCGGATACATCGAGAAGGACGGCCACGCGTAGAGGATCTCGTCGTCGGGCTCACAGAGCGCCAGGGCAGCGGCGAGCAGGATCTCGCACGAGCCGTTGGAGACGGCAATGCGAGCGGGATCGGTTTCGTGGTGATCCGCGATCGCTCGGCGAAGCGCCCGGGCTTCGGGGTCCGGATAGCGATTGGACTCTGCAGCCGCCCGCGTCACGGCGTCCACCACATCCGGGTGGGGCGGGAACGGAGACTCGTTCGAGGCGAGCTTGACCGCGTCAGCGGTCTCCGCCTTGGCCTCGGCATCCTCCAGCGAGGTGCCCGGCTCGTAGTGCGGGATTCGCGAGAGCTTCTCTGAGAACGTGACGGTCATCGGCTCACATTGTTACGGGACGCCGGTATCGGGCCGCCGGCTCGCCCGTCCGCGCGTGGATCTTCTCTGAGCCGTCGGGGCGCCATCCGTGCCGCTCGTAGAACGCTATGGCGCGCGCGTTCTCCTTGAACGTCCAGAGCACGGCCTCCTCGTAGGGGAGCCGGGCCAGACGTTCGAATGCCGCCTCCATCAGGGCGTTTCCCACCCCCTGCCGCCAGTTGCCCGGGTCCACGTACATCGCGACGAGCTCCGCCGTATCCGGGCCGAGGTCGGCCTCCCCCGACGGAGCCGCCACATAGCAGTAGCCCGCGAACCCGTCTTCCGTCTCTGCGACATAGGTGAACGCGTCAGCCACCGGCCGCCGCAGTCCGACGCCGACCTCGTGGCGCCAGCGCTCCACCGGGAGGTCAGCGAGACGGTCCGGGGCGACGATGTCGCGGTAGCCGCTCCGCCAGCCCGCGACGGTGACCGAGACGATCGCCTCGGTGTCGTCCGGGGTCGCCTCGCGAACCTGGGCGGCTACTGGGCCGCCTTCAGGTCGGAGCGAAGCTCCTGGGCCTCGCCGAGGTAGGCGTGCGCCGGGGTATGGCCGGAGGGTGCGTAGTAGTGCAGCAGCACGCGGATCACCGACCGCATCGCGTTCGGCACATCGATCTCCTGAGCGCAGAGCAGCGGCACGGCGTCGAGCCCCAGCTTGCGGGCCGCCACCGCCGGGAACTCGGCATTGAGGTCATGAGTCGAGGTGAAGATGCAGCTCACCATCTGGTCGATCGAGAGGTCGTTGCGGGCCATCAGCTCCGTCATCAACTCCTCGGTCGCCTTGACGATCGTGTCCGGGTTGTTGCTGGGCGCCTTGGTGGCGCCCCGCACCGCCCACAGCCTCATCTCATCGCTCATGACGCGGCATCTTCCCAGAGCGCGGCGACCTCCCCCTCCTCGAGTCTCCTGGCCTCCCCCTGGCGGAGGTCGCCGAGCTCGAGTGGGCCGATCCTGACCCGCCTCAGCCCCTCGACCTCGTTGCCGACCGCCTCGGCCATTCGGCGGACCTGCCTCTTGCGCCCTTCCCGGATGGTCATTTCGATCTCCCGCTCGCCGCTCCGGCCGACGTCGGCCGGGGCGGTCGGCCCGTCCTCGAGCCGAACGCCGTGGCGGAGCCGGTCCAGGTCACCCTCGGACGGCGGGCGGGCGAGGCGGACGCGGTAGGTCTTCGACACGCCGTAGCGCGGATGCGTGAGCCGATTGGCCAGCTCGCCGTCGTTGGTGAGCAGAATCAGCCCGGTCGAGTCGGCGTCGAGGCGGCCGACGGGGTAGAGCCGCCGCTCGGAGGCGACCAGCTCCGTGACCGCGCGCCGCGGGCCCGGCTCGCGGGCCGTCGAGACCACGCCGGCGGGCTTGTTGACCGCCCAGACCTCCCGCGGCTCTGGGGTGACGGGCCTGCCGCTCACCCGCACGTCCGAGCCCTCCCCGACGTCGCGCGCCGGGTCGGTCACGACCTCACCCCCCACACGAACCTCTCCGGCGGCGATCAGGCCCTCCGCGGCCCGGCGGGATGCGACACCGGCATGCGCGAGGTACTTGGCGAGCCTCATGCCGCCATTGTGGCGGCGGTGCTCAGCAGGAGCCGAGCTTGGTCAGGTCCGCGCGGTAGATGTTCATGTCGGCGCGGTTCCAGTCCTGGTGGGTCTGGCCCTGGAAGCGCGGATCGAGCTCCTTGTAGAACGGCGAGGAGAGGCTCTCGTTGTGCCCGATCACCTGTGAGACCGGGATCCCGAAGCGGCAGCGCAGCCATTGGGTGAACTGGAGAGAGGCGTTGAGCTGAGCCGGCCGGTTGAGAATGTCCTGGTCGGAGAAACCGACGTGCTCGATGCCAATCGCGGTGTAGTTGAGGCCGACGACGTGGCGACAACGAATCGTCGGCGGGACGAATTTGTACACCGCCCCGGATGCTGAAACCGCAAAATGTGAGCAGACACCAGGTAGCTCGTGAAACTCGACATCGGGCGTGTCCGGCCTGAAGGTGCTGTAGATCGCGCCGATGCTGCCCGCCTCCGCGTAGTGCTCCACGATCAGCTGTGGATTGTTCAGCCGCCACTTGTACTGGCCGTAGTGGTGCTTCGAGTACGCCGCCATCTCCCGCTTCCGCTTCTTCGGATAGGGGATCAGCATCTTGTGGATCGGCGGCTTGGGAGTAGATGCGGCGCCGGTGTTTGTGGGCGCCGAATATGTGCTGGCGGCCGGCGGCTCGGCCCCAGCGCCCGATCCCGTGCCCGCGGCGATCGTGGCGACGACCGCGGCCAGCGCGATGAGGACGCGGATCATCTCAGCGGCCCTCCGCGACCGTCAGGGCCGCCCGGGCCTGGCGATCGGCCGTCGCCCCGGAGACCTTCCCGGAGGGCATCTCGACCACGAAGGCGCTGCTGCCAGGGAACGCATGCATCGCCCAGGTGATCGCCGTGCCGTGCAGGCCCTTGCCCCTGCAGCTGGTGCGCATGCCGACCAGCTTGGCGTACTCCGCCGCGATCGGCGGTCTGCCCCGGCAGGCCAGAACCGCCCCCCAGGGCTGGTGGTACCAGATCGAGAGATCGGGATGGATTCGGCCAATGAACGCCATCACAGCGCGGGTCTCCGGCTCGGACGCCGGTCGCGGGCCGGGGTAGTAGCCGTTCGAATGTGGGATGCCGTCTTGCCATCGATAGGGGAAGTTGCGGTTCAGGTCAACGCCGTGCGCGTTCTTGCGCGTGTGTGCCTTCACCCCATCTGGATTAACCGTCTCGATCATCCAGAGTTGCGTGCCCTCCAGCACCGCCCGCTCATCGGCTGCGCGGCGCTTGATCGCGCCGAGGATGCGCAGGCCCCCGGGCTCGTCGCCATGGATCACTCCGACCACCAGCGCGACGCGGGACCCCACCGGGTCGCCGATCTGCACCGCCTCGATCGGCCGCTTCTGAACCGAGCGCCCGACGAGGACCTGCTCGCTCGACGTTCCCGCCACCCGCTCGGCCGAAGCTCCCGCCGCCGTTCCCGCCACGAGCGCCGCCAGCACGAGACCCACTGCCAGCCGGCCCCTCACTCGACTCGCTGCTCACCCGCCTTCAGCAGGCGCTCCCGCAGCTCGCGCTCGTCCTCGGGGGTCGGATCGAACTGCGCGGGGTCGGGCAGGGCATCCAGGCCGGAGAGGCCGAAGAGCTTCTCGAACAGCGGCGTCGTCCCGTAGGTGACCGCGCCGAACTGGGTCCGCCCCCGCTCCTCGATCATCCCCCGCTCGGTGAGGGAGGCGACGGCGGAGTCCGAGGAGACCCCGCGGATCCGGGCGACCTCAGGCCGCGACACCGGCTGCAGGTAGGCGACGATCGCGAGTACCTCGGCCTGGGCCTGGGTGAGCGGCGGAGTGCGGGGTTTCGCCAGGAGGCGCCGCGCCGCGCCCTCGGCATCCGGAACCGCGGCGAGCGCGTAGCCGCCGGCGACTCGGCGGAGCTGCACGCCCCGCCCATCGTCGGTGAGGCTGCGCTCCAGCCTGTCGATCGCCTGAGCGACGGACTCCTCGTCCACCTCAATCGCCTCGGCAAGCTCGGCCGCGGAGACCGGGTCCGGGGAGAGGAACAGCAGCGCCTCGATCGTCTGGATCAACCCGTCACCCGTCATTGCGCGTGCACCTCGATCCGGCCGAACGTCTCCGTCTGGGTCCAGGTCGCCTCGCCGCGGCGATAGAGCTCGAGCAGGGCGAAGAGGGTGACCGCCTGCGTGAAGCGGTCCTCCTTGCCGAAGGTCTCGTCGAAGTCCAGCGTCTTGCGCGTGCGGAGCAGATCCCTGACGACTCCGAGACGCCGCTGGAGCGTGACCGTCGTCCGGATGTGGCGGGTGTCGGGAGGCGGAGGGATCGTGAGCAGGTCGCCGAGAGCCACGCCGACACGATCGGGCTCATAGACCTGCGTCGCCGCGTCGAGCGCCGCGCGACGCAGCTCTGCCGGCAGGGGCGCCGAGCGGTAGAGGACTCCGCCCTCCCGCTCCAGCCGCTCGCTGAGCATCTGCGCGGCCTCGCTGTAGCGGCGGTACTCGAGCATCCGGGCGAGCAGCTCGTCCGCGGCCTCCTGTGGTCCGAGTTCATCCTCGCCCTCCTCGGCCGGCAGCAGGAGCCGCGACTTGAGCTCGCAGAGAGCGGCGATCAGCACCAGGAACTCGGTGACCGCCTCGAGGTCGAGGGCGAGCTCGCCGTCTTCCCCCATGTGATCGACGTAGGCGACGACGATCTCACCGAGCGGAACCTCTGCAAGCGAGATCTCCTCTCGCAGCAGCACGGCCAGCAGAAGGTCGAAGGGACCCTGGAATACGTCCAGGTCGAGATCGAGCTCGGAGACCGAGGTCACGCGGGAAACAGTAGAGCCAGCTCAGGCCGGACCGACGCCGATCGCTGCGCGGACCTCGGCCAGGGTCAGCGACGCGATGGCGCGCGCCTTCTCCGCGCCCGCTCCGAGAGCCTCCTCGAGCGCGACCTGATCCGGGCGCAGCTCCTCGTAGCGCTCGCGGACCGGCGCGAGATACTCGACGACGGCCTCCGCAACGGCGCCCTTGAAGTCGCCGTAGCCGGAGCCCTCGAACCCACGCTCGATCTCCTCTTCAGTCGCGCCGCGTGCCACGGCGAGGATCTCGATCAGATTCGCGATCCCCTCCTTGCCCTCGCCGCGCTTCACCTCGGACCCCGAATCCGTGACCGCGCTCTTGATTTTCTTGGTGACCGTCTTCGCGTCGTCGAGCACCAGGACGGTCCCCTGGGGGTTGCCGCCGGTGGTCGACATCTTGTTCGTCGGCTCCTGCAGGTCCATGATCCGGGCGCCCACCTCTGGGACCCGGAGCTCGGGCTCGACGAAGATCGGACCGAAGCGCTCGTTGAACCTCCTGGCGATCTCGCGCGTCAGCTCGATGTGCTGGCGCTGGTCCTCGCCGACTGGGACCTCCTCGGCGTTGTAGGCGAGCACGTCCGCGGCCTGGAGGACGGGATAGAAGAAGAGGCCCGCCGAGACCAGCTCTCGCTGCTTCGCGGACTTCTCCTTGAACTGCGTCATCCGGTTGAGATCGCCGTGCGCGGTCAGGGCCCCGAGATACCAGGTGAGCTCGGAGTGCTCGCGGACGTCGGACTGGCGGAAGAGGATGCAGCGCTCCGGGTCGAGGCCGGCGGCGAGCAGGATGGCGGTCGTGTCGTAGACGCTCTCTCGAAGGGTCACCGGGTCCCAGGGAACGGTGAGCGCATGGAGGTCGACGATGCAATAGATCGCGGGATCACCCCGGTCCTGGCCGTCGACGTACTGGCGGATGGCCCCGATGTAGTTGCCGAGGTGCTTTTGCCCCGTCGGCTGGATGCCGCTGAAGATGCGCACGGCGCAGGACTATAGGAAGGTCAGGGTCAGACGCCCTTACCCGTCCAGGGGCCGAGCCCGCCGATCCTCTCGGGCGTCGTCCTGATCACGTATCCGGGCGGCGGGTCGTCCATCGGCGGGAACTTCACTCCCGGGCCGAGGTAGACCTGCGCCAGCCGCTGGAGCAGCTCGGGGGCGCCGCCCTCCTCGACACGCGCGAGGCCGCGGATCACGAGGTACTCGCGCAGCCCGTACTCGTCGTCGTCATCGGCGCCCTCCATCGAGATGACCACGCGCGGGTCGCGCTCGACGTTCTTCACCTTCTGGTTGCGCGGCAGGTGGCCACTGACGATCTCGTCGCCGTCGAGGCCGACCCAGATGCAGGTCACCTGTGGCGCGCCATCAGGGTTGATCGTGGCGAAGTGGGCCAGCCGACCGGACTCGAGGATCACTCGCGCTTCCGGAGGAAGGTTCGGCATCGCTGCAGCCTACGTGGGTCCGGCGACGGGTTCGGGCTCGGCTTCGTCCTCGCGCCTCGGGGTCGCGTCCAGGTGATCCGGGCAGTGAGCGCACTCGCCCGCGGTGGCGGCGCCGGGCGCCTCGTACTCCGTCTCACGGCTCGGATTGCGCAGGCCGATGCCCGCGATCACGCCACCGATGATCATCAGGATTCCCCCGGCCGCAATCCCGAGATGGAACGACTTGGTGGAGGCGTCGGTGACGGCATCGTCGACGGTGGCGGCCTCCGTCACCGCCAGACCAGCCGTGTCCGCGGCGCCCAGCGGCTTCTCCTTGGCATTCGAGACAACCTTCTGCGCCTGGGGCGAGAGCTGTGTTCCCTTCAGGTTGTCGTCGATGGTCGAGGTGAAGCTCCCCGCGATCAGTGCCCCGAGGATTGCGATCGCCAACAGCCCGGCGACCCGCGAGACGCCGTTGTTGATCCCCGAGGCGACTCCGACCTGATGTTCCGGGACCGAATTGAGGGCGGTGGCCGTCAGCGGCGCGACCGTCGCCGACAGGCCGACCGCGAAGACCAGGAGGCCCGGCAGCACCTGTGTGAGGTAGTTGGGGTCGGCATCCACCGTCATCAACATCAGCAGCCCGATCCCACCGACGACCGGTCCGACCGACATCGGCACCCGAGGCCCGATCCCCGTCGACATCTTCCCGAAGCGCGGCGAGAGGATGAACATGACGATCGAGACGGGGGTGGTTGCGAGTCCCGCGCCGATCGGGGAGTACCCGGCCGTCTGCTGCAGGAACAGGGTGATGAAGAAGAACGCGCCGAAGAGGCCCGCGTACACGACGAGCGTCTCGATGTTCGTGACCGCGAAGTTCCGCACCTTGAACAGGCTCAGGTCGAGGATCGCGTGGCGGTAGCGGGATTCCCAGACGAGGAAGAGCGCGAAGATCACGATGCCGGCGATCAGCGAGCCGTACACCATCGGGTCGCCCCATCCGTGCGTGGGCTGCTGGATCAGTGCGAAGACCGGGAGGCCGAGGCCGACCGCGGACATCACGATCCCGAGCCAGTCGATGTGGCGATCGGCGTCCGGATCGACGCTCTCCCGGACGAAGCGCTGCGCGATCCACATCGTCACCAGGATGAGCGGCACGTTGACCAGGAAGATCGCGCGCCAGGAGAAGGCCTCGATCAGCGCACCGCCTCCGGCCGGGCCGATGACGGTCGCGATGCCCGTCCACGCGGTCCAGGTCCCCACCGCCTTTCCCCGCTCGGCGCCCTCGAATGTCGCTGCCAGGATCGCGAGCGACCCAGGCACCAGGAGAGCCCCAGCGAGACCCTGAAGCCCCCGCGCGGCGATCAGGAACCCGCTGCTCGGGGCGAGCCCACAGAGGATCGAGGTGACGCCGAAGAGCCCGAGCCCGATGATGAAGATCCGGCGCCGGCCGAACTGGTCACCGAGCGATCCCCCGACGAGCAGCAGGGCGACCAGCGCAAGCAGATAGGCCTCGACCACCCATTGCTGGTCAGCCAGGCCCGTGCCCAGATCGTCGCTGATGGCCGGCAGGGCGACGTTGACGACCGTCGCATCGAGGAAGACGACGATCGACCCCAGGATCGTCGCAATGATGGTGAAGCGCAGGCGTCGGCGCTCGTCCTCCACTGAGATCGAGCCTAGCGCGGAGCCCACGTCGGCCCCTTGCGCGCGGATACCCCGTGCGCGAGACTCGGGGAGTCCGATGCAGGGCCGGATCATCCTCATCGCTGTGGCGTCCTTGACCCTCCTCGCAGCCTCAGGCGCAAGCGCCGGGGCCCGGCGGCCTGCTCCCGCCCGGCCTCGGAACAACGGGGCGAATCCCGTCACGCCGACCGGGTGCACTCACGGCGGCCCCTCCTTCGCCACCAACGGTCCACGGGGCCGCAAGCGGATCGCCATCGGCTTCGACGACGGTCCCAGCGACTACACACCCGAGGTGCTGCGGGTGCTGCGGCGCTTTGATTCGCACGCGACCTTCTTCGAGATCGGCCAGGAGACGCCGGGCCGCGCCGAGGTCATGACCAAGATCCTCAGGCAGGGAAACGAGATCGGCAACCACACGCTGCATCACGAGGTCGATCCCTCAAGCGCGTCGATGCACGAGACGAACCGGCTGATCCGCCGTGCCACCGGCTTTCGGCCCTGCGACTTCCGTCCGCCGGACGGCGCCGTCAACAGTGGCGTGATCTCCCGTGCCCACGCGCTTCACATGACCACCGTCAACTGGGACGTCGACCCGCGCGATTGGGCCACTCCGGGGGTCGGCGCGATCGTCTCGAACGTCATCTCGAACGCCCACAACGGCTCGATCGTCGTCATGCACGACGGCGGGGGCAATCGCAGCGAGACCGTCGCCGCCCTGCCGGCGATCCTCTCCCACTTTCGCCACCAGGGCTACAAGTTCGTCACCGTGGCCGAGCTGCTCGGCCACAAGTTCATCTATCCCGAGACCCCGGGCGCCTAGGGCTCGGGAGGCTCCCGCAGCTGGTGCGCCGGCGTGAAGAAGTTCCGCCGCGCCAGGGTGATCGCCATCAGCGCGGCGATCGAGACCGCGCCGAGGAGGACATAGAGAAGGATCAGCTGCAGGCGCACCGCATCGATCGGGTTCGCGCCCGCCAGCAGCATCCCGACCATGGTCCCGGGGAAGAAGATCAGGCCGGTCGTCTTCGTCGAGTCGACGAGCGTGATCATCCCCGAGCGCAGGCTGCGCTGGACGAGGGGTGTCACCGCCTGTGAGGAGGTCGCCCCGAGGGCGAGGGTCGCCTCGATCTTCCGCGACCCCTCGTGGACGTCCTCCCCCAGCCGGTTGAGGGCCACAGCGGCCGACGTCATCGAGTTCCCGATCACCATCCCGCCGACCGGGACCAGATAGCGGGGTGTCGCGGGGAAGATGCCCAGGGCGATCACCAGGCCCAACGTCGCCGCAGCCGCAACGGCCAGCGCGATGAGCAGCGGCCAGAAGGCGTTCGGCACCAGCTTGGCTCGATGGCGGGCGGTGAAGGCACCGAAGACGACCATCACGATGATCAGCGCGAGCACGAGGATCGCCGAGTCCTGATCGAAGATCAGGGTGATCACGTAGCCGATCGCGGTCAGCTGGATGAGGGACCGAACCACGGCGATCCCGATGTCCTCCTCGAGGTCCGCGTGCCAGGCCCGCGAGGCGATCGCGGCGATGGCGACCAGGGCGAGTGCTGCGGCGACCTCGCCGATCGTGACGTGGATGGAGGAGGCCGCGAGGATCATGTGGCGTCCTCGACCGTCGCGATCGCGGGCTCCACCTCTTCGTCGAGCACCTCGGCGATCGGCCCCTGCGCGCTCGCCATCCCGTTCTCGATCCTCACCAGGTAGTCGGCGAGCCGCCTCGCCTGCTCCATGTCGTGAGTGACGACCACCGTCGAGATCGCCGTCCGCGCGCGCAGGCCCTGGAGCGTCGCCTCCACCGCGTCGCGCGCGGACCGGTCGAGCGCCGAGGTGGGCTCGTCGAGAAGCAGGACCCGCGGGTCAAGGGCGAGCGCCCGGGCCAGCATGACGCGCTGTTGCTCGCCGACCGAGAGCTTGGCGGCGTCGCGGTCCTCGAACGCCGGGTCCAGGCCGGCCAGCTCCAGGCAGCTTCGCGCGTCGAAGCTGTGCCCGGCCAGGCGCGGCCCGTAGGCGACGTTGTCGTGAACCGTGCCGTCGATCAGCGCCGGGAGCTGCGGGACGAGGCAGACCTCCCGCCGAAGCGCCAGCGGATCGCGCTCGCGAACGTCCTTCCCCTCGTAGATCACGTGGCCCTCGTCCGGATCCGCAAGCCGGTTCAGCAGCCTGAGCAGTGTCGACTTGCCGCTGCCCGAGGGGCCGACGATCGAGCTCGCGCCCACCGGCAGTCGCGCGTTGAGGTCGCGCAGCACAAGCTGTCCGGAGCGCGCATAGCTGACGTTCTCGAGCTCGAACAGCACCGTCCGATTATCCGACCCGGTCCTAAATCGATCCGCATAATCGATGGCGTGCCGAAGGAGCGCTTTCCAAGTCGCATCGAGCCGATGCTCGCGAAGCCCGGCGACGTCCCCGAGTCGGACTCCGAGGAGTGGGCCTACGAGGTGAAGTGGGACGGGATCCGGGCGATCGGCTATGCGCGCCGCGGCAAGTGGTCGATGCTCAGCCGCCGCCAGGAGGACGTCAGCGTTCGCTATCCCGAGCTCGAGGCGATCGCGCAGGCGCTCGGCGACCGCTCGGCGGTACTCGACGGCGAGGTCGTCGCGCTGGACGATGAGGGACGCCCGCGCTTCCAGCTGATCCAGAGCCGCATGGGCCTGACCTCACCCGCGGCGGTGAAGTCGAAGATGAACCGGCAGCCCGTCGACTTCGTCATCTTCGATCTCCTGCACCTCGACGGGCAAAATGTCCGCGAGCTCGCCTACCTCGAGCGCCGCGAGCTGCTCGAGGGACTCGGCCTCGACGGGCCGCGCTGGCGCACTCCCGCCTACCGCCTCGACGGCGGCGCCGACCTGCTCGAGGCCGCGCGCCGCCGGGGGCTCGAGGGGATCGTCTCCAAGCGCACCGACAGCCCCTACCGCCCCGGCAAGCGCACGGGCGAATGGACCAAGACCCGGGTCTGGAAGCGCCAGGAGTTCGTGATCGGCGGCTACATCCCGGGCGAGGGCAGCCGAGCGAAGCGGGTTGGGTCAGTCCTGGTGGGCTACTACGACAAGCGCAAATCCGAGCTCCGCAAGGGGCAGCGCCAGACGCTGCACTTCGCCGGCGGCGTCGGCTCCGGCCTGAAGGAGAGCGATCTCGAGTTCCTGACGAAGGAGCTCCGCAAGCGAGAACGTCCAGACAGCCCGTTCGGCGTCGGCGCCCCGACCGGTCCGAAGGCGCGGTTCGCTGTCTGGTGCGAGCCGGAGCTCGTCTGCGAGGTCTCCTGGACGGAGTGGACCAACCAGGGCACGCTCCGCCAGCCGGCCTTCAAGGGCATGCGCGACGACAAGGATCCGCGCGAGGTGGTCAGGGAGTACTAGCGGCCACCCGCCTGCCTCCCTTGAGTCGATTTCGGGTGACCGTGCGGATTGGATGTTGCCTGGCAACAGTAGATCCACACGGTCCTGGCTCAGGCGCAAAGACCGCTGTTTTCCATGCAAACCGCATAGCCGCTTCTCGTCCAAAGCAGCGGCCGTCACGGCGCACCTTCGCGGGGCGCGTTACTCGTCGTATAGGCGACTAAATCGCCCCAGTTCGAGGGCAGGCCAGGACCGCTGCTTCCATGCAAGCAGTAGCTCCGCGCGGCCCCGAGAATCACACCTCCCGATTCATGTGGGGGCGGCCGCTTGTGGCCGCGATCTAGTGGCGAAGCCGATTAATTTCCGGCCTTTGGGCGGTCACTACAGCCATGAGACGCAAGGTTGCGCCCGATTGCCGAGGGGAGCCCAGGGGTAATCTCAGCTATGTCGAAGGACTCGGATTGAGGTGATTGAGCGTGGCTAGGGCGATATGGAGTGGATCGATCAGCTTCGGGCTGCTGAATGTGCCCGTCAAGCTCTACAGCGCGGTCTCCAAGCAGACCGTGCGTTTCCGTGAGCTTCGCGAGAGCGACGGCTCGCGCGTCAAGCACAAGCGCGTCGCCGAGTCCGACGGCAAGGAGGTCCCCTACGAGAAGATCGTCAAGGGCTACGAGTACGCGCCGGAGCAGTACGTGGTCCTGAGCCGAGACGAGCTCTCCGACCTCGACCCGAAGAAGACCCGGGCGATCGAGATCCAGGACTTCGTCGACCTCGACGACATCGACCCCATCTACTTCGAGCAGCCCTACTACCTCGGACCGGACAAGGGGGCCGAGCGTGCCTACTCGCTGCTCGTCCAAGCGATGAAGGATGCGCGGAAGGTCGCGGTCGCCCGATTCGTGCTCCGCAACAAGGAGCACCTCGCGGCGATCCGCCCGATGGACGACGTGCTCACCCTGACCACGATGCGATTCCACGACGAGGTCACCTCCCCCAAGGACCTCGACGACGTCTTCGAGGACGCCAAGCCGAAGAAGCCCGAGAAGCGCGAGCTCGAGATGGCCACGCAGCTGATCGAATCCCTCACCAGCGACTTCGACCCGAACAGCTACCGCGACGAGTACCGTGAGGAGCTGCTCGACCTGCTCGAGCGCAAGGCCGCCGGCAAGGAGGTCGTGAGCGCGCCGAGTGAGGAGCCGAAGCCGACCAAGGCTCCGGACCTGATGGCAGCCCTCGAGGAGAGCCTGAACGCGGTTCGCGGCGAGGAAGCGGCAACAGACGGCAAGGCGTCGAAGTCCAAGTCGACTTCCAAATCCACCTCCAAGTCGACATCGAAGTCAACGTCGACGTCGAAGCCCAAGGCGAAGTCCACCTCGCGCTCCAAGAGCTCCACCTCGAAGTCGAAGAGCTCCAGCAACGGCCGCAAGTCCAAGACCAAGTCGGCGACCACAAAAACCGCCGCCGGATCTAAGGCCAAGGCATAGCCAAGGGCACCGAAGTAACGATTGGCCGGCGCAAGGTCAAGCTGACCAACCTCGACAAGGTCCTCTACCCGAAGACCAAGACGACCAAGGCCGAGGTCATCGACTACTACGCCCGGGTCGCGGACCTGCTCATTCCCCATCTGAAGGGCCGGCCACTGACCCTTCGCCGCTTTCCCGAAGGAGTGGGCAAGCCGCAGACCTCGTTCTTCGAGAAGAACTGCCCCAAGCATCGGCCCGAATGGGTGAAGACGACTCCGATCTACGTCGATCGCCGGGCCGGCGAGATCGATTTCTGCCTCTGCGAGAACCGCCCCACGCTGATCTGGATGGCCCAGCTCGCCGCGCTGGAGCTCCACCCCTCGCTATCCAAGTCGAGGCGCATGGAGCAGCCGACCGTGCTCGCCTTCGACCTCGATCCGGGCGCACCCGCGAGCCTGGTGGAGTGCTGCAAGATCGCCCTGCGCGTTCGTGACCTGTTTGGCGCGTTCGGCCTCGACGGTTACCCCAAGGTCTCGGGCGGCAAGGGCCTGCAGGTCTATTTCCCACTCAACACCAAGGTGACGTACGAGCAGACGAGCCCGTTCGCCAAGGCGGTCGCGCAGCTGTTGGAGAAGCAGACTCCGAAGGAGGTCGTCTCGAAGATGGCCAAGGTCGACCGCCGCGGCAAGGTCTTCGTCGACTGGAGCCAGAACCACCAGAAGAAGACGACGATCGCGGTCTACTCCCTGCGAGCCCGCGAGTATCCGACGGCCTCGATCCCCCTGCACTGGCGGGAGGTGGAACGGGCGGCGAAGAACAAGAAGTCCGCCGAGAAGCTCCGTTTCGAGATCCCCGCCGCGATCAAGCGGATCGAGAAGGAGGGCGACCTGTTCGAGCCGGTCCTCTCCACCAGGCAGAAGCTGCCGGACCTCGGCGAGCTCGAGATCGAATAGCGCGGCCCCGATTGCCCTCCGGGGCGCCTGGCAAGGTGCCACTTCGTGCGCCCGCGTCCGGGCGCGGCAAATCGAAGGAGGGATTGATGTCTCATCTGAAGAGAGGCGCGGGGCGCTGGGCGATTCCGACGGTCCTCGCCGCCATCCTCGCGGCCGTCCTGCTCGTCACCCCGGTGATCGCCGGGTCGAAGGGAGTGACCGCGAAGAAGGTCAACAAGACGATCGCGAAGAAGACGAACGTCACGCAGCTCTCGATCTCCGGGGTCAAGACCCTGACCCCATCGCAGTCGGTGCTCGGCACGCTCAGCCTCGGTCAGGGCGCCTATGACATCCGGTCGACGTTCGATGTCCGGCAGAACGCCACCGGCGCGAACATCAGCTGCTTCCTGCGACTGAACGGCGTCGCTCAGGACCAATCCGACACGTTCACCGGCACGGGCACGATCTCCGCGCAGAGCAGCGTGGCGATGGAGGTCTCGGGCCAGGCCAAGGCGTCCACGACCGCCCAGCTCACCTGCTCCTCGAGCGCGTCGGCGGACGTGAATCACGCGGAGATCACGGCGCTGAAGGTCCCGGGGGTCAAGACCGTCAAGGGCTAGTGATCGCGACAGTCACGGGGCGCCGGCCGTTGAGCACCCAGGGGGTGGCCGGCGCCCCGAGACGTCTTAGAGCGGCTGGCGGACGACCGGATTCCGGTTGGCCGCGACCTCGTCGAGGCGGCGGACCGGGGTCGTGTAGGGCGCACCCTGGGCGATCTCGGGGTCTTCGGCGGCCTCGTCCAGGATCGAGTTGATCGCCTCGGCGAAGGCGTCGAGGGTCTCGCGCGTCTCGGTCTCGGTCGGCTCCACCATCAGCGCTTCGTCGACCAGCAGCGGGAAGTAGACCGTCGGCGGGTGCATGCCGTGGTCGAGCAGGCGCTTGGCGATGTCGAGCGTCTTGATGCCCAGCTCCTTCTTCGCGGGCGCCCCGGAGAGGACGAACTCGTGCATCGGGCGGTTCTCGAAGGCGACGGGTGTGTACTCACCGGCCCTCCCCTCGCCCAGCTTGGCGAGCAGGTAGTTGGCGTTCAGCACGGCTGCCTCCGAGGCCTCTTGAAGACCATCCCCGCCGAGGCTGAGGATGTAGGCGTAGGAGCGCACGAAGACGCCGAAGTTGCCCTGGAAGCCCCGCAGGCGGCCGATCGACTTCGGGCGGTCAAAATCCAGATCGAAGGACGGCTCTCCCCCGTTCTCCGGCTCGCTGCGCACCACCTGGGGGCGCGGCAGGAACGGCTCGATCCGGTCCGAGCAGGCGATCGGCCCTGCCCCCGGGCCGCCGCCGCCATGCGGCTGCGAGAAGGACTTGTGCAGGTTGACGTGGACGATGTCGAAGCCCATGTCGCCGGGTCGCGAGCGGCCCATGATCGCGTTCAGGTTGGCCCCGTCGTAGTAGAGCGTGCCACCCGCCTCGTGGACGACCGAAGCGATCTCCTCGATGTTCTCGTCGAACAAACCGAGGGTGTTGGGGTTGGTCAGCATCAGGCAGGCCGTGTCGCCATCGGCCTTCGAGCGCAGGTCGTCGAGGTCGATGCCGCCCTTCTCGTTCGAGGCGAGCTTCACCACCTCGTAGCCGGCCATCGTCACCGTGGCCGGGTTCGTTCCGTGGGCGGTGTCGGGTGTGAGCACCTTGGTTCGGCTCTCGCCGCGTTCCGCGTGGTATGCGCGCGTGAGCAGGAGCCCGGCGAGCTCGCCGTGCGAGCCGGCGGAGGGCTGGAGGCTGACGTGAGGGAGGCCGCAGATCTCAGAGAGCGACCGCTGCAGCAGCCACATGAGCTCCAGGGCACCCTGGGCCCGTTTCGGCTCCTGCGCCGGGTGCAGGCGCGCGTGCCCCGGCAGAGCGGCGACCCGCTCGTTGAGGCGCGGGTTGTGCTTCATCGTGCACGAGCCGAGCGGGTAGAAGCCGGTGTCGAGATCGAAGTTCCGCCGCGAGATCCGGTTGTAGTGACGAACGATCTCGGGTTCCGCGATCTCGGGGAGCTCTGCCGGCTTCTCTCGCAGCAGCCCCTTCGGGATCAGCTCCTCGAGCGGGCGCTCTTCCACCCCGGCCTCGGGCAGGGTCGCCGCACGGCGTCCCTCGACCGAGCGCTCGTAGATCGTGACCGCGCCGTCACGCTGCATGGGCGTCTCGCTGATCTCGGGACCGAGCGGGTTGCTCACGACGCCACCCCCTCCGCCACCGGCGCGCCACGTGACTCGGCGATCGCGCGGCCCAGGACCTCCGCGAACCGGTCGATGTCCTGCCTGGAGCGGCGTTCGGTGATCGCGATCAGAAGGCCGTTCTCGTGCTCGGGGTAGTCGCGGCCGAGCGGATAGCCGCCGCCGATTCCCTCCGCGGCGCAGCGATCAAGGACCTGGTCGACCGGTGCGTCCAAGGAGACCGCGAACTCGCGGACCACCGGCGCGTCGTGCAGGGCCTCGACTCCATCGACCTGCGCAAGCCGCTCCCGTGCGTAGGCCGTGCGACGCACCAGGAGCTCCCCGAGCTCGACGAAGCCACGCTTGCCGAGCCAGGCGAGGTGGACCATCCCGGCCAGGGCGTTCAGGGCCTGGGCCGTGCAGATGTTGTGCGTCGCCTTCTCCCTGCGGATGTGCTGCTCGCGGGTCTGGAGGGTGAGCACGAAGCCGCGGCGGCCGTCGACGTCGGTCGTCTCGCCGGCGATGCGGCCCGGCATGCGGCGGATGTGCTCCTCGGTCGCGCAGAAGAAGCCGAAGGAGGGCCCACCGTAGTCGAGCCGGTTGCCGAGCGGCTGGCCCTCGCCCACGGCGATGTCCGCGCCACACTCGCCGGGTGGCCGCAGGATCGAGAGAGCGATCGGGTCGCAGGCGACGACGACGAGAGCGCCCTTCTCCTTCGCCTTGGCGCCCAGCGCCTCGATGTCCTCCACCCCGCCCAGGAAGTTCGGCTGCTGCAGGAAGACGGCGGCGGTCTCATCGTCGATGGCGTCGGCCAGGGCAGCGGCGTCCGTGACGCCATCTGCGAGCGCGACCTCAACCAGCTCGGTCCCGTACCCGGCACCGTAGGTGACCAGCGACTCACGGCTGTGTGGGTGGACCCCACGGGACGCGACGAGCTTCTTCCGGCCGGTCGCGCCGATCGCCAGGTAGGCGGCCGAGGCGACTGCGGAGGGGCCCTCATAGAGTGCGGCGTTGGAGACGGGCAGACCGGTGAGCTCGGACATCGCGGTCTGGAACTCGAACATCGCCTGGAGGCCGCCCTGGGAGATCTCGGGCTGATACGGCGTGTACGGCGTCAGGAACTCGGAGCGGCCGATGATCGCGTCGACGAGGGCGGGCACGTAGTGGTCGTACATCCCGGCGCCGAGAAAACTGGTCTCCGCCTCGGCGTGGGCATTGCGCTGCGCTAGGCCGGCCAGGCGGTCGTACACCTCGGTCTCGGGCTTGCCCTCGGGGAGCTCGAGCGAGCGACCGAGGCGCACGGCCTCGGGGATGACGTCGAAGAGCTCGTCGATCGAGGCGACGCCGATCGCGTCGAGCATCTCCTGGCGGTCCTGATCGGTGGCGGACGTGTACCTGCTCACAGGCAGATCATCGTAGACGGGGGCACCGATGGGCCGGACGAGCTGCCGGGCTAGTCGGGCTTCTCCTGCGCCCGGTAGGTGACGACCTCGACCTTCTCGAGGGTGACCATGCCGTCGGTCACCATCTCGTCGATCTTGGGCATGATCGCCTCGATCCGTTCGGCTGTATCGGCGACCTCGATCACGATGGGCAGGTCCTCGGAGAGCCGCAGGATCCGGGCCGTGTGGAGGTGAGACTTGGCGCCGAAGCCCTCGACCCCCCGCAGCACCGTCGCACCGGCCATCCCCTCCTCGCGGAGCATCTCCACGATCGCCTGGTAGAGCGGCTTGCGCCCGTGCTTGTCGGACTCGCCGATGAAGATCCGCAGCAGCTTGCCCTCACCCTCGAGCTTCACAGCGTCCTCCCCAGCGCGAGGCCGAGAGCGGCAGCGAGCAGCCCCAGGGCAACCATGCCGACGGAGTTCACCAGAGCGAGGCCGACCGCGCCGTCCTCGGCGAGCTTGACGCTCTCGTACGCATAGGTCGAGAAGGTCGTGAACGAGCCCAGGAAGCCGATCCCGAGCGCGATCCGCCAGTTCGGGCTGAGGAGCAGCCTTTCCGTGGTCAGGGCCACCAGGATCCCCAGCGCGAACGCGCCGATCACGTTGATCGCGAAGGTGCCCCATGGAAATTGCCCGTGGGTCAGATCGCTGATCCGCCCGTCCACCCAATAGCGGCTGACCGCCCCCGCGGCGCCGAAGATCGCAATCAACGCGTATGTCACTGAGGACCTCCTGGTGTCGTAGACATCGGGGTAGAGGCCATCAGCGGCGCTAACCGCGGTTAGGAGCGAGCCTCATCGCTCACGAGAAACCGTAGCGGGATACTGCGCCGAGGTGCTCGAGTCGTCGAGGCCGGCGATTCCGTGGCGGTCCCGAACCGCCAATGGGGCACCGGGCGGGAGAGCGGTGTGCCGGTCGAGATCCTGGTCACCCACGTCTACGAGTTCAAGGACGGCCTGATCGTCAGGCTCGACGAGTACGAGACCAAGGAGGAGGCCCTCGCGGCGATTGGGCGCCGCGGCAACCGTGATGGGTCAGGCGCTCAGTCGTGGCGGCGGTTCCGCGCCTCCCTCCAGATCGAGAGGGCGAGGAGGAACGCCACCGCCACCGGCATCACGAACCAACCGGAGCCGCCCTGGCTGACCAGCGCGGTCAGTCCGAGCGCAACCACCACTCCCGCCGCGGTGACCCAGTCATCGCCGGCCACGAACTCCCAGATTCCCACGGCTGCGTCGCGCACCCGAGTCACGCCTGAACCGCCCTTCCTTGGGCACTGTGAGGGCCGAAGAGGCGCACCAGGAGAAGTGAGAAGGCGAGAACGGCGGGAATGACCACGAGCAGAGCGGCGTCGCCCCCAGGCCAGTCCGCTCCAGCCCCCTCGGCCCCCCAGAAGATCCCGAATGACGTCAGCATCACGCCGACGCTGAACTTCATTGCGTTCTCCGGTGCGCGGGCAAGCGGATGACGAACCACCACCCCGACACCCACCACCAGGAGGACCGCGGCGGTCGCGGAAGCGGCGGCCAGGCCGAGGCGATGCTGGTTGGCGCCGAAGGTGAGGGCGATGAAGACCACCTCCAGGCCCTCCAGCAGGACGCCCTTGAAGGCGATGGTGAACGAGTAGCCATCGAGTCCCGTGTTGGGAATCCCCGCCGCACGGGCCGCATCCGCCTCCTCGCGATAGATCTCCTCCTCGTCGTGCTGGGACTTGAGTCCCGCAGCTCGAAGAATTGCCTTCCTCAGCCACTGGAGGCCGAACACGAGCAACAGCCCTCCAACGACCAGCCGCAGGGTGTTGATCGGCAGGGAGGTGAGACCCGGCCCCAGGATCGCGGTAGTCGCCGCCAGGACGACGATCGCGGCAGCGGTTCCACTCAGCGCCGAGCGCCAGCTGCGGGTGGTTCCGACGGCAAGCACGATCGTGAGCGCCTCGACCGCCTCCACCGCGCAGGCGAGGAAGACCGAGACCGCCAGTCCGAGGGCTTGGCCGCTCACGACGATCCCGGCAGCGCCGCCCCTAGGACTCGTCTTCGAGCAGCTTCTTGTACGCGGCAGCGTCCATCAGCGCGTCGGCGTCGGAAGGGTCCGAGAGCTTCACCTTCACCATCCAGCCCTCCCCGTATGGGTCCTGGTTGATCTTCTCCGGGTTCTCGGCCAGGGCCGAGTTCACCTCGGTCACCTCGCCGGAGAGCGGCGCGTAGACGTCCGAGACGGCCTTCACGGACTCGACCTCGGCATAGGCCTCGTCCTTGCTGAGCGTCTTGCCGACCTCGGGCGGCTCGTAGAAGACGACCTCGCCGAGGGCGTCCTGCGCGTACCAGGTGACACCGAAGGTGGCGGTCTCTCCCTCGATGCGCGCCCAGTCGTGCTCCGGGTGGTACCGAAGGTCCTCGGGGTAGCTCTCGTCGGCCACGGCCCGGAAACCTATCCGTCCTTGGAGTAGAGCGGCCGCTCGCGGATCTCCGCCTCGCGCCGCTTGCCGCGCACGTCGATCTCGATTGCGGTTCCAGGCTCGGCGAGATCGGCGCGGACGTAGCCCATGCCGATGCCTACCTCGAGGCACGGCGAGAGCGTCCCGCTGGTCACCACGCCCACCTCTTCGTCACCGGAGAGGATCGGGTTGTCCTGTCTTGGAATCCCCGCGCCGGTGATCACGAAGGGCTCGAGCAGCTCTCTCGGGCCCTCCTCGCGCTCCCGGCGGCAGGCCTCGGAGCCGATGAAACCGGTGTCCTCCTTGACGCACCAGCCGAGCGCGGCCTCGATCGGGTTCCTCTCCTCGGTCAGGTCGTTGCCGTAGAGGCAGTAGTTGACCTCGAGCCGGAGCGTGTCCCGGGCACCCAGGCCCGCCGGCTCGGCCCCACCGCCGAGCAGCGCGTCCCACACGGTTCTCGCATCCTCCGGAGCCATCAGCAGCTCGACTCCGTCCTCGCCCGTGTACCCGGTGCCGCAGACGAGCGTGGGAGCACCGGCGACGGGCAGCCGCGCGGTCTTGAAGCGAGGCGGCAGTTCCCCGTCGGTGATGCGCTGGACGATCTGCGGAGCCTGCGGGCCCTGGACCGCCAGCATCGCGTAAGCCTCGATCCGGTCGCGCACCTCAGCCTCGAATTCGACGGCGTGCGCCTCGAACCACTCCAGGTCGCGCTCGTGGTTCGCGGCGTTGGTCACGGTCAGGTAGCGGTCCTCGCCCAGGCGGTAGGTGAAGAGGTCGTCGAGGACGCCGCCGTTCTCGCGGCAGAGGCACGAGTACTGCGCCCCACCCAGCCCGATCTTCGAGACGTCGTTGGAGAGCAGCCGCTGCAGGAGCTCCGCAGCCTGCGGTCCCTCGGTCTCGATCTCGCCCATGTGGGAGACATCGAAGACGCCGCAGCTGTTGCGCACGCGCAGGTGCTCGGCCTTGATCCCGTCGTACTCCACGGGCATCTCCCAGCCGGCGAACGGCACGAGCTTCGCGCCCGCGGCGACGTGCGCTTCGTACAGCGGCGTTCTCTTCAGGATCCCGGCTTCCATCGTGGCCACGATACTGACGCTCGTGACCCTGACGGACGAGGAAATGGTCGAGCGGTTGAACACCGTCTACGAGGCATTCAACCGGGCGGAGTTCGACGCGCTGACCACCCTGGCGCACCCGGACATGATCGTGGTCCGCGTTGGCGGTCACGGGGAGATCCGTGGCTGGGATGCGATCCGCTCGTGGCTGGAGCCCGACGCGTTCGAATCCCAGGTGCTTGAGCCGGTGTCGCATGAGATCGAGGGGAACCGGGTGCTTGTTCGCACGCGCGGCACCATGCGCGGCGCCGGTAGCGGCATCGAGATGGAGGTCGGCGCCCTGACGGTCTGGACCTTCGGCGAGGACGGCCTGATCACGCGAGCCGAAGTCTTCCTCGAGCGCGAGGAGGCCGAGGCCCGCCGCGCTCTGCGCGCTCCTTGATCCCGAGCAGCATCCTGCGCTCCATCACGAAGTGCGGCAGCTCAATCAGGCCGACGTAGTAGGGCGCATACAACGGGCTCTCGTGAGGCTCACCGCGGCACACCACCCTGCTGCGACTCTCTCCGAGCGGCTCGACGCCGAACGAGCCCCAGCCTTCCAGGGCGATCTCGCGGCCGGGATCGAATCGGCTCACCGGGAGCCCGACCAGCGGGTGAAGCATCACGCGCTCTCCGATCTCCCGGTGCTGCCACTCCGGGTGAATGCGATCGGCGTTACGCATGCGGCACCCCGCCAGGTTCTCCAGCCACTCGTAGCTGTAGAAGCCGCCATGGTCCTGTCCGAGCTGCGCGAGCCACGGCCAGACCCGGTCGGCCGGGGCGTCGATTTCGATCGCGCGAACAGGTTCCGTGGTCGTGCCCTGCTTCTCGCGTGCACCCCAGTTCCGCATCCATCGGCGCACCGGCCCCAGGTACGCCACGAGGGCCCCCACACCGAGGACCGCCGGCGGTGAGGGCGGTTGCGCCTTCGCCAGCGAGCGAAGCGCCGAGCGCACGGAGGCGATTGCCGCGATCAGGAGGACAAGCGGACCGCCCACCACGACGAGCACCGCCCGGATCGCCTCGACGGCCTTTCGCGGTCCGCTCATGCGGACCAACCTACTCGCGGCGGGAGCTCTACTTCAGGAAGTCCGGGACGTCGATCTCGGACTCGGAGATGCGCAGGTCCGAGAGCGACTCGCTGCTGCGGCCCACGCCCGCGGCCGGGCGGCGCTCCGCGGCGCGGGCGGTGAACTCCGGCGCCCGGGCGATCATCTCGAAGCCCTCGAAGCCGGTCGCGATCACGGTGACGCGGACCTCCTCGTGCATCGAGGAATCGACCACCGCGCCGAAGACGATGTTGGCGTTCGAATCGGCCGCCTGGATGCACATCCGCGCGGCCTCGTTGACCTCGAAGAGGCCGAGGTCCTCGCCGCCGGTGACGTTCAGAAGCATTCCCTTGGCGCCGTCGATCTGCTCCTCGATCAGAGGAGAGGTGATGGCCGCCTTGGCGGCCTCGACGGCGCGGTTCTCGCCGGTCCCGGTGCCGACGCCCATCAGGGCCGAGCCGGCCTGGTGCATGACCAGGCGGACGTCGGCGAAGTCGAGATTGATCAGGCCGGGGATCGTGATCAGGTCGGTGATGCCCTGCACGCCCTGGCGCAGGATGTCGTCGGCCTCGCGGAAGGCCTCCAGGATCGTGGTCCGCCGCTCGACGATCTGCAGGAGCTTCTCGTTCGGGACGGTGATCAGGGTGTCGACCTCCTTGCGCAGCCGGTCGATGCCCTCCTCGGCCTGCGCCATGCGCTTCTTGCCCTCGAACTCGAAGGGCTTGGTGACGGCTCCGACCGTGAGGGCGCCGATCTCCTGCTTGGCGATCTCGGCGATCACCGGGGCAGCGCCGGTACCGGTGCCGCCACCCTCGCCGCAGGTGATGAAGATCATGTCCGCGCCCTTCAGCGCGTCCTTGATCTCATCGCGAGACTCGGCAGCCGCGCCGGCGCCGACCTCGGGGTTCGCGCCCGCGCCGAGGCCCTTGGTCAGGTTGTGGCCGATGCCGATCTTGACGTCGGCGTCGCAGGCCTGGAGCGCTTGGGCATCGGTGTTGACCGCGACGAACTCAACGCCGCGGAGACCCGCGTCGACCATGCGGCTGACGGCGTTCGAACCGCCGCCACCGACACCAACGACCTTGATTACGGCCAGATATGACGTTTCCATTGTTGGTCCTGCTCCGAGCCCCTCACCGCTGATTCGGCTGTGGGGCAATACCGATTTACGAACAGGGTACGCACTTTCCTGCCTCGCGCAAGCCTGCAGTCTCAAGTCTCCCTTGAGGGTTCCCGCTGGGTGAGTCTAGTGTCGAGGTCGAGGTACAGGGTTGGTTGAGGGAACACGAAAGCCCTGCAAATCATGCATTTCCGGTGAGGTCTCCCGACGGGGGTCTCCGGGGCTCGGTAATCGGCTCAACCGGCCGAATGGGCGTGCACGGCTCGTTGCAGACCTCGGCTCGGAGGGCGGCGCTCGGCGTTCAGCCGCCGGAAACCGGCCGGTCAGGAACGCTGACGTCGAGGTAGGACGGCGTGCCCCGCTCGTCGCCCGAGAGCACCGCGACCGCTGCCTGCCACTTGTCCTGGGCTCGTGAACCGTCCCCGAAGCGGACCTCCGGGCCGTCCCGCAGGTCGACCACGACCCCCCCGCGCTGGTCATCCCAGGTCGAGGTCGTAATCCGGTTTTTGAGCGGGCCGGGCGTCGCTCCGAGGATCGCCGCCTGCGCGGCCGCGTCCTCGTCGAGCCGCGCCCCGCGGGAGCCCGCCCCCTCGATCCGCGGCAGCGCCTTGGCGTCGAAGTCCGCGCCGGCGAGCAGGTAGCCGTCGGCCGATACGGCGGTCGTCTGGCCCCTGATCTGGACGAAGCCCACCGGAAGACGCTCGGTCACGGTCACCTGAAGGCCATGCGGGAAGCTCGTGCTGGCCGCCACCGATGCCACGGTCGGGAATCGAGCGACCGCATCGCGCAGCTCGTCGTCCTTGATGTGCAGGGTGGTCATGTCCCCAGCCACCCGCTCGACAGCCGACTTGATCTCACGCTCATTGGTGGTCGCGCCCTTGATGGTCACGCCCTGAATCGCGAACAGGGGCAGATCGCGGAACCAGAGCATGTAGCCGCCGTAGAGGGCGACCAGGATGACCGCGGCGGCGAGCACCCTGCGGCGAACCACCGCATTCCGCCCGGCGGGCCTGGGCCTGGGTTTGGCCCTGGGCCGGGTACGCGGCGGCGCGACGGGCCGGCGCGGGTTCAGCGCTCTGGTTGCCATTCCTTCCGATTCACCGTTCGAGGCTCCATTCCTCCGGCCAGCTCACCTCTCCGAGAATCTGCACCTCGGGCTCGAGCGTCACCCCGAAGCGCTCGTGGACCTTCAGCCGAGCCTCGGCCATCACGGCGAGGATGTCCGAGGTGGTTGCGCCGCCGGTGTTCTCAACGAAGTTGGCGTGCTTCGGCGACAGTCGCGCTCCGCCGACCTGGAGGCCACGGCAATGTGCCTCGTCGAGCAGCTGACCGGCGGAGCGGCCCTCCGCGCGGGGATCGTCGGGGTTCATGAAGGTGGAGCCGAACGTCTTGATCCCCGAAGGCTGGGCCTCCTTTCGCCTGCGCCTCATGTCCGCCATGGTGGCCTTGACTTCGGCCGGATCCGCCTCCCGCAGGGCGAATGTCGCCCTGGCGACCACCTCGCGGTCGCCCAGGTTCGAGCCGCGGTAGCGGAAGCCCAGGTCATCTGGCCCTCGGTCCTCCGACCCGCCGGGCGTGCAGATCACGACCCGATCAAGGACCTGTCCGAGCTCGCCGCCGTACGCGTTCGCATTCATCCGCACCGCGCCGCCGACGGTGCCCGGGATGTTCACCCCGAACTCGAGCCCGGTCAGACCCCATCCAGCAGCCTTTGCGGCGGCCGAGGGCAACCGCGCTCCGCCCCCGCAGACCACCTCGCTTCCGGCCCGCTCGATCCGGGTCAGTGCCCCGTTCAGCTTCATCACCAGGCCACGAAAGCCGTCGTCGGCGACCAGCAGGTTCGAGCCCGAGCCGACGACCCCGACGGGGAGGCCCTCGGCGTCCGCCCAGCAGAGCAGGTCGACAAGGCGCTCCTCGGTGCCGGGACGAGCGAAGTAGTCCGCGGACCCGCCGGCCCGCACCGTGGTCAGGCGTGACAGGGGGTAGTCCCGCTCGACCGCCTCAGGCAGGCTCATTCCGGTGCGCTCCCGTTCACCAGGGTCTCGGCGAGCTTGTAGACGTCGCCGGCCCCGATCGTGATCAGGACGTCCCCCTCGCCGAGTCGAGGCCCCAGAGCGCGGGCGGCGAGATCGACGGTAGGCAGCCACCAGACGCGGCGACCGTGTCCGTGATCCGCGGCGGCGCTGGCGATCATCATGCCGCTCACACCCTCGAGTTCCCCGACGGGCTCCTCACGGGCCGGGTACACGTCGAGGACGGCGATCTCATCGGCTGCGGCCAGGGCCGCGCCGAACTCGGCCGAGAGCGCCTTGGTGCGGGAGTAGAGGTGAGGCTGGAAGGCGACCAGCAGCCGGCGAGGCCCGAGATCCCGCGCGGCCTGGAGCGTCGCCGCGACCTCCGTCGGGTGATGTGCGTAGTCGTCATAGATGCGGGCGCCGTGGGCCTCTCCCTTGAGCTCGAGCCTGCGCGCGACGCCCGGGAAGCCCGCGAGAGCCCGGGCGCACCCCTCGACGTCCGCCGAGGCGAGCGAGAGGCCGCCGAGGGCGGCGAGCGCGTTGGCGACGTTGTGACGGCCGGGTACCCGCAGCGAGACCTCGGTGTCGAGTTCCCCGCCGTGCGCCCGAAACCGGATTCCGCCTCCCTCGGCGGCGATGTCCGTGGCGAGCAGCTCCGCATCCTGGGGAGGCTGGCCGGCAACCGGCTCGAGGGCGAATCGCAGCTCGCGCCGAGCCTCCTGCCTCGGCAGGCGAACGTCGGCGCCGACGACCAGCCCGCTCGCAGGCGCCGCGAAGGCGGTGAACGCCTCGGTGAGCTCTGCGAGAGAGCCCCAGCGCGAATGATGGTCGAGCTCGAGGTTCGTGATCACCGCGACCTCGGGCCGGAGCTTCAGGAAGCTGGCGTCGCTCTCGTCGGCCTCGGCGACGACCCAGTCGCCATCCCCCCACCCCGCGTTGGTGGGTGCACCATCCGCGCCCGCGCCGGGCAGCTCGCCGCCGAGGAAGAAGGCAGGGTCGGCGCCGATCTCCCGAAGAGCCCAGATGCACATCGCCGCGGTGGTGGTCTTGCCATGGGTACCGGCGATCGCCAGCAGGCGGCGCTGCGAGCAGAGCTCGGCGAGGAGCTCGCCGCGGTGGATCACGCGCTGGCCGCGCTCGCGGGCACGGACCAGCTCGGGGTTGTCCTCCGGCACCGCGGTGGAGACGACCACCTCGGCCTCCGGGGGAACCTGGCCGGCGTCGTGGCCGAGGTGCGGGTGGATCCCCGCCGCCCTCAGACGGTCCATATACGAGGACTCCGCGCGGTCGGACCCACTCACCTCGGCGCCGAGCCGGCGGCAAACGAGCGCCAGCCCGCTCATGCCGGCTCCGCCGATCGCGATGAAGTGGATCCTGCGGCCGGAGATCGGATCAGCCATCGGCGGCCCTCACGACCTCGCGGGCGATGCGCTCGGCCGCGTCCGGTTTGGCAAGCCGACGCGCAGCGACGCTCATCTCCCGCAGGCGATCCTCGTCGGAGAGCAGCTCAGCGATCGTGGCGCTCAGGCGGTCAGCGGTCAGCTCGTCGTCTGCGATCACGACGGCCGCGCCGCCGTCGGCCATCCAGCGGGCGTTGGTCGTCTGATGGTCGGCCGTGGCATGCGGATAGGGAACCAGGATGGCCGGGCGGCCGGCCGCGGCGATCTCCATCACGGAGCCGCCGGAGCGGGCGACCACCAGGTCCGCGGCGGCCAGGACGTCGCCGAGATCGGGTTCGTACTGCAGGAGCGTGTAGCGCTCCGGCCTGCCGGCCTCATCCCAGCGGCGGCGCAGTTCCGGGTAGTCGCGCCGGCCGACGATGTGGAGCACCCAGGGCTGTCCAACGTGATCGCCGTGCAGGCGCGTGAAGGCCTCGAACGCCGCCAGGTTGACCGAGCGAGCTCCCAGGCTGCCTCCCACGACCGTGACGCAGTCGGCCGGCTCCGGGATGCCGAAACGCCGACGGGCGACCGTCGCGTCGGCCTCCAGGACGGGCCGGGGCACCGGGCGGCCGGTCACCACGTACGGGCCACCGTCTCGTCCCGGGATCGGGAAAGCGAGGCAGATGCGCTCGGCGCGGCGCGCGAGCATGCGGTTGGCGAGGCCGAGATGGCTGTCCGCCTCGGTGAGGACCAGGGGCACCCCCATCCGGACCGCGGCCAGGCCCGCGGGGCCGGACACGTAGCCGCCACCTCCCAGCACGACGTCCGCCCTGCGGCGTTCCAGGACGGTGCGGGCGACGCCCACCGCCCGACCGGAGCGCCAGATCGCGCGGATTGCCTTCAGCGGGTTGCGGCGGTCAATGCCGCTGACGCGCAGGAAGTCGATCTCGTACCCGGCCGCGGGAACGAGGTCCGCCTCGGCGCGCTCGCGCGTCCCGAGGAAGCTGACCTCGGCGCCCTCAGCCCGAAGCGCGTCGGCGACGGCGATCGCCGGTACGACGTGCCCCGCCGTGCCGCCGGCGGCTATCACGACTCGTGCCACTTCCTACGCGCTTTCTCCTGTTGCTGGACCCGCCCTCGACAACGCGCAGTCTCGCAGGGCCCGCGGCCGTGCCGCGGGCGGAGCCGGATCGGGCGGACGCCTGCGCGGGCCGGCGGGCCACGTTCAGGATCAGACCCGCCGCGGCGAGCGTGATCACGAGACTGGTCCCTCCATACGAGACGAACGGCAATGGGACTCCCGTGAGCGGTGCCAGGCCGAGCACGGCGAAGAGGTTCAGGGCCGCCTGGGCCAGGATCAGGGAGGTGAGACCGGCGGCCAGCAGCTTGCTGAAACGGTCGCGCGCCCTGTGGGCTGCCCGCAGGCCCGCGTAGCCGAAAATCCCGAAGAGGCCGACGAGCACGAACATCCCCACCAGCCCGAGCTCCTCTCCGATGACGGCCGCGATCATGTCGGTATGGGCCTCCGGCAGGTAGGAGGCCTTCTGGACGCTCTCCCCCAGCCCCACGCCCGTCAGGCCGCCGGAGCCGATCGCGATCGTCGCCTGCTTCGCCTGGAAGCCGGCGCCACTGGTGTCGCTGTTCGGATGGAGAAAGCCGGTGAGGCGGGCCTCCTGGTAGGGGTGAATGGCGATCATCACCACGGCCACGAACGCGATCACTGCCCCGACGGGCGCCAGCGTCCGAGGCTTGACGCCCGCGAGGAAGAGGACGCAGCAGACGGCGGAGCAGAGCACGATCGCGGTGCCGAGATCGGGCTCCTTGGCGATCAGCAGCACGGACAGCCCGACGATCAGCAGGTATGGCCCCAGGCCGGCGAGAGTCCGGACGCGCTTGGGCTCCGTCGAGAGCAGGTAGGCGCCGTAGAGGACGATGGCGATCTTGGCGAGCTCGGAGGGCTGGAACTGGACGAAGCCGCCGCCGATCCAGCGCTGCGCGCCGTTGACAGTGCTTCCCACCCCGGGCAGCAGCACCGCGAAGAGCAGAAACAGGGAGCCGATCAGGATCAGCGGGGTCATCGGCTTGGCGGCCGCCACGCCGCGCACCGAGGCGACCCGCATCACCAGCAGGCCGATCGCGCCGAAGATCACCGTGCGCTCCAGGTAGTAGAAGCCGTTCCCGCCGCTGTTCAGGAGCGAGCGAGCGGAGCTGGCGCTGAAGACCATCACGGCGCCGAAGGCGAGCAGGCAGAGGGTCGCCGTGAGCAGCAGCGAGTACTCGAGCGGCGGGGGCGCCGGCTTGCGCGTCTTCGCGTTGCTCGCGCTCATCCCAGCTCCTCCACCAGCTCGCGGAAGCGGTCGCCGCGCTCCTCGAAGTCCCTGAACGCGTCGAAGCTCGCGCAGGCCGGGGAGAGCAGGACCACCTCGCCGGGCTGGGCATCGGCCCTCGCCTGCGCCACGGCGGCCTCGAGGGTGCCCGCCTGGGAGATCCGGACGCCGCGCTCGGCCGCCGGTGAGAGCTCGGCCGCCAGGCGCTCGGCCGCCTCTCCGATCGCATAGACGGCGACGCAGCGGTCCGCGACCGCCTCCGCGAGCGGAGCGAAGCTCTCCTGCTTCGGGCGCCCGCCGGCGATCAGGCGGACCCCGCCGTCGAAGGCCCGGACGCCCGCGACCGCGGACGCGACATTGGTCGCCTTGGAGTCATTCACGTAGAGGACGCCGTCGAGCTCCCGAACCGGCTCGAGCCGGTGGGCTACTCCCCGGAAGCTCCGCAGTCCCTCCGCCACGGCGTCGCGAGGCAGCCCCAACGCGAGCGCTGCCGCGGCAGCCGCCATCGCGTTCTCGACGTTGTGGGAGCCGAGCAGCTGGAGCTCCTCGGCACGGAGCAGCGGCTCGTCCGCCGCGAAGATGACGCCGTCACGCATGGAGAGCTCGCAGTCAGGATCGGCCGACTCCCCCTCCACCGGGCAGAAGCGGATGCGGCGCGCGCAGCCGCCGAGATCGCGGTCTCGGAGCTCCGGCGTGTCCCCGTTGTAGACCGCGGCGTCGTCGTTGCCCTGATTGGCGAAGATCCGGAGCTTCGCGTCCTGGTATGCCTCGAGGGTGCCGTGCCGGTCGAGGTGGTCCGGCGCGAGATTGATGAAGACGCCGCACTCCGGCGAGAAGAACTCGGTGTCCTCGAGCTGGAAGCTGGATGCCTCGCAGACCACCGTCGCGTCCGCGTCGATCGCCCCGACGAGGGACGAGAGCGGGGTGCCGACGTTGCCGGCAACCGCAACCGGGAGGCCCGCCGTGCGGTGCAGGTGGCCGATCAGCTCGGTGGTGGTCGTCTTTCCATTCGTACCGGTGACGGCGCAGAAGGCGTTCGGGATCAGCCGCCAGGCGAGCTCGAGCTCGCCCGTGACCTCGATCCCGCGATCACGCGCCGCCCGCACCACGGGTGCGTCCTGGGGCACGCCGGGGCTCTTCACCACCGTTCGGGCACGATCGAGTTGCCGTGTTCCGTCCACGCCCAAACTGACTTCGACGCCCGCGCCCTCCAGCCCTGCCGCCTCCTCGGGCGCGCCAGAATCCACCCCGATCACGGTCTCGCCGCGCCCGGCAAGGACGCTCGCGATCGCAGCGCCGGAGCGCGCCAGTCCCACCACCAGGAACGGCCCTTCGGGCAGCGGAGGACGCGGCTTCTCGCCTGAGTTCACATAACCATGTTCGACCTCGGGCCCTCACTCCCTTCGTGCCTAGCGGCCACCAGGCCGCTCCACTCGGAGCGAAGGGCGCAGCCCGAAGCGACTTACGTGGGGCGGCCGCTTGTGGCCGCGACTTGATGGCGAAGCCGGGGCTCGATCACGTCACGTCCCGATCGACTGCTGATAAAGCGTGAAGCCAATGCCGGCGCAGACCGCGGCGATGATCCAGAAGCGCAGCATGATCTTCGTCTCCGACCACGCCATCAGCTCGAAGTGGTGATGGACCGGGGCCATCAGCAGGACGCGGCGGCGGAACGCCTTGAAGGCGGCAACCTGGAGCGCGACCGAGAGCGCCTCGATCACGAAGATGCCGCCCGTGATGATCAGCAGGATCTCGGTCTGGGTCATCACGGCCAATGCCCCGATCGCTCCCCCCAGTCCGAGCGAGCCGGTGTCTCCCATGAAGATCGACGCCGGGAAGGCGTTGAACCAGAGGAAGCCGATGCAGCCGCCGACGAAGCAGGCGGAGAGCAGGGAGAGGCTGTGCTGGCCCGTGGTGATGAACGTGATCGCGGTGTAGGCGAGGAGGACGATCGCGCAGCAACCCGCGGCCAGGCCATCCAGGCCGTCGGTGAGGTTGACCGCATTGGACGACCCCGCGATCACCAGGAAGATCACGATCGGATAGAGCCAGTCAGGGATGTCGAGGGAGGCGTGAGAGATCCGCAGCTCAAGGCTCGAGTCGAGGCCGACCGAATGCCGGGCGACATACCAGAGGCCGACCGCCAGGGCTGCCTGGAGAGCCAGCTTGTATCGGGCGGAGAGGCCGAGCGAGCGCCTCCGGGTGATCTTCAGGTAGTCGTCCGCAAATCCGATCATCGCGCAGCCGAGCGCCACGCCGAAGACGGCAAGGCTCTGCGTGTCGCGATTCGAAAGGACGAGATAGGGGATCGCGACGGCCGTGAAGATGATCAGGCCGCCCATCGTCGGCGTGCCGGCCTTCTCGTGGTGCTCCTCCGGACCCTCCTCGCGAATCTGCTGACCGAACTCCCGCAGGCGCAGGTACTCGATGAACTTCGGGCCGAGAAAGATGCAGATCAGCATCGCGCCCATCGCTGCGATCAGGATCTCGCCGAGCATCTAGCCCTCCTGCAGCTTCTCGGCGACCCGCTCCAGGCCGACCGCGCGCGAGCCCTTGACCAGGACGGCGTCGCCCGGGCCCAACGCCTCGGCGAGCGCGTCGGCGGCCGCCTCGGCGTCGGCGACGTGCCTGTCGGGCTCATAGGCCTCGGCCAGCTCGCCGACGCCGATGATCAGCTCCACTCCGCGCTCACGGGCGTGCCTCCCGATCTCGCGGTGATATGCGGCCGCCTCGGGTCCCAGCTCCCGCATCTCGCCCAGCACCGCGAGCCGCCGGCCCCCCGCGTCGAACGTGGCGAGGTGATCCAGCGCCGCCCGCATCGAGACCGGGTTGGCGTTGTAGGAGTCGTTGATCAGGATGGCGTTTCCCGGGAGCTCCACCAGCTCCCCACGGAGGCGCGAGAAGACTATCCCGGGTGCCCGATCCGCCATCTCAGCCAGCGGATATCCGAGCGCCAACCCAGCCGCAATCGCCGCCAGCGCGTTGTCAAGGTTGTGAGCCTCGACGAAGGGCAACTTGAAGGCGTGCTCACCCTCGGGCGTCTTCACCAGCGCGTCGGTCTCCCCCGCCTCGGCGAGCACCCAGGTCGCCTCGACGTCGCCGCCGGGACCGAAGCGGAGGAGCTTCGAGGCGCGCCCAAGGTACGGCTCCAGCGACCCCGGCTCCGCCGGCACGATCGCCGTGCCGTCCTCCCGCAGCCCGTCGATGATCTCCGCCTTCGCCGCCGCGATCGCCTCGATCGAGCCGAGCAGCTCGACGTGGACGGGCCCGATGTTCGTGATCACCCCGACGTCCGGGGCTGCGATCGCGCAGAGCTCCGCGATCTGGCCCGGGCCTCTCATCCCCATCTCGAGCACCAGCACCTCGGTGCCTTCCGGCGCAGCCAGAACAGCGAGCGGCAGCCCGATCTCGGTGTTGAAGTTCTCCGGGCTCGCCTGCACCTCGGCCGGGAGCAGCGTCCGGCAGATGTCCTTGACCGACGTCTTGCCCGTCGAGCCGGTGATCCCGACGACCTGAGCGTCGAGCTCGGTGCGCCAGCCGCGCGCCAGCGACTGGAGCGAGGCGAGGGGATCGGCGGCGCCAAGGATCCATCCCGCCCCGTCGAGCGCCGCCCCGGCGCGGCGCTGCGCGGCCAGTTCGCGTCCCCATTGCGTGCCGACGAGAATGCCCCAGGCCCGGTCACGGAGCGCTGCGGCGCCGAACTCGCCGCCGTCGGCCCGCTCGCCGGGCAGCCCGACGAAGAGGTCGTTCTCGCGAACCTCGCGTGAGTCGATCACCGCGCGGGCCGGGCCCCCCTCGTCTCCCTGGGCAAGCACCTCGGCCCCCGCCATGGAGGCGAGGCGGTCCCCATCGAGGGTGATCAAGTCGCGGAGCCCGTCTTGAGTTTCCGGAGCTCGTCGCGGGCGACGTCGCGATCGTCGAATGGAATCTTCCGCCCGTCCTCGAACTCCTGGCCCTGCTCGTGGCCCTTGCCGGCGATCACCACCAGGTCGCCCTGCCCGGCCCGGCCGAGAGCCGAAGCGATCGCCGCCCTGCGATCGGCATCGATCAGGACCTCGGCATGGGGGCTCTCCGGGATCCCCTCGCGGATCTGCTCGATGATCGCCCCAGGGTCCTCCGAGCGCGGGTTGTCGGAGGTGACCACGGCGATATCGGAAAGCTCCGCTCCGGCCCTTCCCATCAGGGGCCGCTTCTCGCGGTCACGATCGCCTCCGCAGCCGAACACAGAGATCAGCCGGCTGCCGGTGAGCCGCCGGGCGGCGCCCAGGACGTTCTCAAGGGAGTCAGGTGTGTGGGCGTAGTCGACGATCACACCGAAGGGCTGTCCCTCGTCGATCGACTCGAAGCGGCCGGGGACCTGCTCGGCGGAGGCCAATGCCGCCGCGGCCTCCCGCAGGTCCAGCCCCAGGGCGTACGCGACGCCCAGCGCCGCGAGCGCGTTGGAGACATTGAAGTCGCCCGGGAGAGGCGTCTGCACTTCGATCTGGGCGTCCGGCGACATGCAGAGGAAACGCGACCCGCTCGGGTCGAAGGTGACCCCCCGCGCGCTCAGGTCGGCCGCCCCACCCGCAGCGGAGAAGGTGATGCAGTCGCCGCCGTCGCCGGTGGAGAGCTCGCCCGCGAGCCGCTGTCCGTAGGGATCGTCGAGGTTGACGACGGAGATGCCGCCCTCCAGCTCGATCAGCGGGGCGCCTCCCTCACCGGAGAAGAGCAGTCGCTTGGCGGCGAAGTAGTCCTCCATGTCCGCGTGGAAGTCGAGGTGGTCCTGGCTCAGGTTGGTGAAGACCTTGACCGCGAAGTGAACCGCGTCGGCCCGGTGCAGGACCAGCGCGTGCGAGGAGACCTCCATCGCACAGGCGTCGTCGCCTTCCTCGAGCATGCGGGCGAAGGTCCGCTGGAGGTCGATCGCCTCGGGGGTGGTCCGCTCCACCTCCTCGACCCGGCCGCCGACCACCTGGCGCACCGTCCCGAGGAGACCGCACTGCTGCCCGGCCGATTCGAGCAGGTGCCGCACCAGGAAGGCCGTGGTGGTCTTGCCGTTGGTGCCGGTGATCCCGACGACGGTGAGCTCGGAGGTGGGATCGCCATTGAAGGCCGCGGCGACTGGCGCCATCGCGGCCCGCGCGTCCTCGACCTGCGCCTGGGGCACGTCGAGCTCCAGCGGCCGTTCCACGACCAGCCCCGAGGCGCCGGCCTCGATCGCGGCAGCCGCGAAGTCGTGGCCGTCGGTCTTCTCACCCGGGAAGCAGAAGAACAGCGTTCCCTCGGCCACCCGCCGGCTGTCGTAGGCGAGATCGCGGACGTCCACGGACGGATCGCCGCGCAGATCGGCGGCGACGCCGGCAGCTCTCAGCAGTTCGCGAAGCTCCATCCCGACGCGATTCTAGGAGCGAGCGGCGAGCCAGAGCCTCTAGTTCGGCGAGATGCCCAGGTAGGGCAGCGCGAACTCCGCGATCTGCCCGAAGACCGGGGCTGCGACCAGACCGCCCACGTGCACGTATTGCGGCTCGTCGACGACCACAGCCACCAGCAGCTTGGGGTGACCCGCCGGAGCGAAGCCGACGAAGGAGGCCACGTAGCGGCTGTCGGAGTAAGTCCCGTTCTCGACCTTCTGCGCGGTACCGGTCTTGCCGGCCAGCGTGTAGCCGGGGACGCTCACCTCGGACGCCGTTCCGCCCGGGGCGAGCACGCCCTCGAGCATCTGACGAAGCTGGGCCGCCGTTCTACGAGTGATCACCCGATGGGGGTCCTTGTTCTCGTCGGTCGGCTGCCCGCCGACGCTTTGGATCAGGGTCGGGCGCCGCAGGATCCCGCCGTCGGCGATGGCCGAGTAGGCGGTGGCCATCTGCATCGGGGTCACCGACAGGCCTTGGCCGATCGGCAGGTTGCCCATCGTGGAACCGGAGTAGTCGTCGAGCGCCGGGACGATTCCGCGTTCCTCGCCCGGGTATCCGACGCCCGTCGGCCGCCCGAACCCGAAGCGGTTGATCCACTGGGAGAAGCGATCGGCGCCCTCCTTCAGGCCGATCGTCACCGCGCCGACGTTGGAGGACTGGGCCAGGATCTGCGCGGTGGTCAGCGTCTCCGGCCCCCGGGCCTCGGCCTCGCCGATCGTCCGGTCATAGACGTGGATCTCGGACGGCAGATAGAAGCTGGAGCTCGGTGTGACCACGTGATCCTCGAGCGCCGATGCGACGGTGAACGCCTTGAAGGTGGAGCCGGGCTCGTAGGTGAAACCGGTGGCGCGGTTCTCGAGCTCGTTCGAGGTCGCGTTCGAGAGGTCCGAGGGGTCGAAGCCCGGCGTGTTGGCCATCGCCAGGACGTCGCCCGTGTTCGGGTTCATCACGATCGCGGTCCCGCCCTTGGCGTCGTAGTGGTCGACCGCCGCGTTCAGGGCCTCCTCGGTCTTGTCCTGGATCGCGGCATCGAGTGTGGTCTGGACGTCCTCGCCGACGCTGGCGGGCTTGACGGTCTCCATCCGAAGCGGCCGGCCGACCGCATCGTGGACGATGTCCTCCTCGCCATTGGCCCCGCCGAGCGGGCTGTTCTCGGAGTGCTCCAGCCCGGTGAGGCCCTGGTTGTCGGTTCCGACCGCGCCGATCACCTGCGAGGCGAGCTCGCCCTGCGGATAGAGCCGCTTGCTGGTCGGCACCGTCGAGATGCCGGTGATGTTGAGCCGCTTCACCTCGGCGGCGACGTTGGGATCGACCTTCCGCGCCAGATAGGCGAACCCGGAGTTGCGGTCCGACAGAGCGTTCAGCAGGTCCGCGGTCGGCTCGCCGAGCACCTCGTGAAGGCGCATTGCGGTCTGACCCGGGTTCTCCACCTGGTACGGGGTGGCGACCACGTCGGCGGCGTCCTCGGAGGCCGCCAGGACCTTGCCGTTGCGGTCGAGGACACGGCCGCGCTCACCAGGGATGGTCACCGTGGTGACCTGCTGGCTGTGGGCCTCCGCGCGGAGCGTGCCGCCCTTCACCCCCTGCAGCCAGAACGAGCGCACCAGGACGAGGGAGAAGAGCAGGAAGAACGCACAGAAGAGCAATCCCAGCCGGCGGTCGATGAGCCGCATAGCCAGGCGCTCCTAGAGCCCCACGCCTCCGGTTGCTCCTCCGGATGAGCCGGAGGACGAGCCGCTGGAGCTGGAGCTGGAGCTGCCGCTGCTGGAGGTGCCCGAGCTGGATGGGGTCGTCGCCGGCGCCGGGGTGGTCGTCGGGGACACGGTGGTCGTCGGCGCCGGGCTCGAGCTGGTGCTCACCGGCGCATAGGAGGTGCCGGGCGCCGGATAGCTCGAGGGCTGGCTGGGCGCGGTCAGAAAGCTGTTGGTGCCAAGCAGGTGCGCGAGGCGCGCCGCGTCGCCGCTTTGAGCGTCCAGGTAGGTGATCGCCTTCGGATCCGGGACCGCCAGCCCGAGCCGCGTCGCCTCACCCTCGACCCTCGCGGCGGAGAGCCGCTCGTCGATCTGGGCGTGCAGCGAGGAGATCTCGGTCTTCAACTCGTCGATCTGCAGAGAGGTGCGGCCGGAGCCCGCGGTCAGGCTGAGGCTGATCACGTTCAGGGCGACGATGCCGACGAGCAGGGCGCCCAGCACAGCGATCCAGCCCCGGCCGCGCGTGAGCCGCATGATCAGGGTCGAGTCGGAGATGTCCCGGACCGCGCCCGCGCTGCGAACGGCTGCCTGCGGGAAGAGCGCGGCGCCCGCCACGGCCGGGCGCACCAGCCGGGCGGCCGGGGCCTGGCGGGACCGAGCCTTCGGCGCCTGGCGCGCACGGGGTTTTCGAGCGGGCCGCGGCCGGCGGCGGGGTGCAGCGGCCGGAGCACTGCGCGCGGTGGCGGCCTCCATCAGCTCGCCTCCTCGCGGATCTTGAGGGCGGCGCGGAAGTGTGCCGAGGAGGCGCGCGGGTTGCGCTCGAGCTCCTCGGGTCCCGGCGCAATGGCGCGCTTGGTCAGCAACTCGGCCTCGGGCTCACGGCCACACACGCAGACAGGGAGCTCCGGCGGGCAGATGCAGCCGCGCGCCCGGTCGGCCATGAAGCGCTTCACTCGGCGGTCCTCCAGCGAGTGGAAGGAGATCGCGCCGAGGCGACCGCCGGTAGGCAGGATCGCCCAGGCGAGCGGCAGCGCATGATCGAGGGCGTCGAGCTCGCCATTGACGGCGATCCGGATCGCCTGGAAGGTTCGCTTGGCGGGATGCCCGCGCCCGAAGCGCTCCGACGGCGGGATCGCGCCCTTGATCGCCGAGACCAGCTGTGCGGTGGTGTCGATCGGGCGGCGCTTCGTGATCTCGCGCGCGATGGAGCCGGCCCGGCGCTCCTCGCCCAGCTCGCGGATCACGTTCGCCAGGCGATCCTGCGGCCACTCGTTGACGACAGTCGCAGCCGAGAGGCTCTGGGTCGGGTCCATCCTCATGTCGAGTGGCGCGTCGTAGGCGTAGGAGAAACCGCGCTCCCAGGCGTCGATCTGCATCGAGGACATTCCCAGGTCGAAGACGATGCCGTCGGGGCGGGTGCCCTCCCCACGCAGCCCCTCGAGGGCGGCGACGAAGTCGGCGCGCAGGAAGCGGGAGCGCGAGGGCGCATGCACGGCGAATTCGCTCCAGCGCTCCTCGGAGGCCGGGTCGCGGTCGACCGCGATCAGCTCGCCCTCAGGCCCGATGCGCTCGGAGATCAGGCGGGCGTGGCCCCCGCCGCCGAAGGTGCAGTCGACGAAGGTCTCGCCGGGCTTCGGGTCGAGAACGTCGACCAGCTCGATCGCCAGAACGGGTTCGTGTTCGGTGGGCACGTATGAAAGGTTCGCTGACTCGGCCCGTTGTCCGGCCGCGGTTCTCGTGGCGGTCGTCTCAAGAGGCCCCACCACTCTGTGTGTCGCGGTCGCCATCTCAGCCTCCTCGCTCCTCTTCGGAGAGGTTCTCCGCGACATCGGAAACCTCTGCATCCATGTCCTTCTCGTACTCGGCCCAGCGCTCGGCGCTCCAGATCTCGAACCAGTCGTCGGAGCCGACGATCATGCACGGGCCCTCCCCCAGGCCGGCGTGCTCGATCAGCTTCTTCGGCAGGCGGATGCGGCCGGCGGAGTCGAGCGTGTCGTCGAAGGCGCCTCCATGGAAATGACGGCGGAGCATCCGGCCGCGCTTGCCGAGCGGGTTGGTCTCGCCGAGGAACTGCTTCGTGAAGCTCGCGTAGCCGCCGGGCGCGAACACCCAGACGGAGGGGTCCAGGCCCTTGGCGAGAACGACTCCATCAGCAAGGGCCGCGCGGAACCTCGACGGGACCGTGAGGCGGTCCTTCGCGTCGAGATTGTGCTCGTACTGACCGAGAAACGACAAAGTGGGTCCTCTTCCGCGGTGAGGTGTTGGTCTCTGTGATTCGGAGCGGGCCGGGGTGGTGAGGTGGGAGGAGCCTCATCACCCCGGCCCTATTGACCAACTCTGTTTGCCACGCTAACCCACTCTGTCCCACTTTGCAACACAGATTGGGCGGCCGCATTCCAGCCGATCCGTCGGACGGAATTGCTACCCGGGCCGGCCAGGGGCTGAAATCCGCATTCCCATGCGGTTTGCGGGATCGGTCCATCGGGCGTCTCGGAGCTTCACCGGGGTCGTGTCCTGCAAGCCCGGTTGCAGCAAAGAGGACCCCAGCCGGAGATCCCCCACTTTGCCCCCGCGCCCTAGGCCAGCTGCCAGACGCCGAGGACGTTTCCGGCGGGATCGCCGAAGACGGCGACCGTCAGGTTCCCCTCCGGGTACGCCGGCTTGATCACCGTGCCGCCGTTGGCGGCGATCCTCCGGCAGGAGAGGCCCCGAGGGCCTTGCCACGCCGGAGGTGACACCGTCGCTCATCGGCTCGTCTTCCGCAGCCATCTCACGGGCGGCTATGGCCGGGCGTTCAACCGGTGGATCACGACAGCACAGGAGGACCGAATGGACTTCGAACAGCGCTACCGAGCGATGGAGACGAGGGACGACCGCCATGCCGGCGAGTTCTTCGCGGTAGTCACCTCTACGGGGATCTACTGCCGGCCGGGCTGTCCGGCGCGGACCCCGAAACGCGAGAACGTGCGCTTTTACCGGACGGCCGGGGCGGCGCGGAGCGATGGCTTCCGGGCGTGCCTGCGCTGCCACCCGGACGAGGCCTGATCAAAAGCCGGCCATGAAGCGGTCGACGTTGGCGAGCAGCCCCGCAGCGATCATCAGCAGCACCGACGGCACCAACAGCAGCGCGACCGCGAGCTGGATCTTCGGCGCGGCGCGGGCGGCGTGCTCCTCGATCCGGCGCCGCTGCACTCCGCGCAGGGCCGTCGCCTGGGCGCGAAGCTGATCCGCGAGCGGGGAGCCGTAGCGGCGGGAGCGCTCGATCACCCCGCACATCGCCGCCACCTCACGCACGGGGGCACGCCGGCGCAGTGAGGCGAGCGCCTCACTCTGGGGAAGTCCGCAGGAGCTCTCCGCCGAGAGGATCGCCAGCTCACGGGCCAGTGGCCCCTCCCCCGCGCCGAGCTCTCCGAGACCCCCCAGCGGGCTGCGCCCGGCGGCCGTCCCGACGGCGAGCAGGTCGAGCGCGTCCGGAAGCCCGGCCCGCAGCGCCCGCAGCCGCCGCCGCGCGGCTCGCTCGAGCCAGCCGTCCGGGACGAGGAAGCCCCCGACGGGAAGCCCCACGGCCACGATCCAGGTGAGTCGGCCCGGCGTCGCCGGAGCGAGGACCACCCCCCAGAGAGCTCCGGCGAGTGCCCCGCCGAGCTTCGCGGAGAGCAGGGCATGCACGGAGATCCTCTCGGCGAGGCCGGCCCTGGTGAGACGAGCCGAGAGATGCAGCCTCGCGTCGGCGGCCGAGAGCAGCGACCAAGGCGCCGGAGTCCTGGACGACCCATCTGTCTCGGAGGGCCCCGTCGCCGGCCGGCGAGCCGGCAGCATCTCCGCCATCGCCGCCAGGCCCAGGACGGTGGCGCCGATCGCCAGCAGCAGGGCGCCGGTCATTCCGCGGGCCTCCCGATCCGCCGAATCAACGCGAATCCAAGCGCCTGCAGGCCGGCCGCCACGATGAGCATCGCCGCCGAGGCGGGCTCCGAGAGCACCTGCGAGACGAAGCCGGGTTGCAGGAGCTCCGCGAAGAGGGCCGCCCCGGCGGGCAGGGCGACGACGAGGAGGCCCGTGAAGCGGGCCTGCGTGGTGGCGGCGCGAGCCTCGTCCGCGACGCGGTCGCGATCGGCAGCCGCGGCAGCCAGCCGGCGCATCAGCGCGGCGACGTCCCCGCCCGCTATTTGCTGGCTGAGCAGCGCGGTCGCCAGGGAGTCGACCCGCTCCGAGCGGAGCCGCGATCGCATCGCGGTGAGGGCTTCGGAGGTCGATGCGCCCAGTTCCAGGTCCGCCGCGACCCGGGCCAGCTCGGCGGACGATGGGCCTTCGAGCGAAGAGGCGGCGGCCGCGACCGCTCCCCTGACGGAGTGTCCGCCAGAGATCGCGTCTGCGATTGCCGAGGCGACGTCGGGGATCGACCGCTCGACCGCGCGCCGATAGCGCTCGCCGCGACCCGCGACCAGGGCGCCGACGCACCATGGCCCCGCTGCCGCGGCCACCGCCAGCGGTCCGGGCCCGGCGACCAGCACGGTTGTTCCGGCGATCGCACCGCTCCCGAGCAGAGCCAGGCGACGCTGCTCCTCGGCGCTCGGCGCGTAGCCCTCTCTTGAGACGCGTCGCAGAGGCGCAATCGACGCCCGCAACCAGCGCGCCGCGCCCGGCACCGAGATCACCGCCTCTCGCGCGGCGACCGCGGCCAGGCCACCCGTCATGGCGATCAGCGCGATCAGTGCCGCGCCGCCCACGGGCGTCCCTCCCTGTCCGTCCCCAGTCTGTAGAGCTCGCGGACGCCGACCGACCCAGCGGTCCGCACCACCTCGGCCGACCTCGACCACCCGGCGGGATCCATCGCTGAGCCGGGCAAGATGAATGACGAGATCGAGCCCGCGCCCGAGCTGCTCGCGGATCGCCTCATGCGGGAGGCCGACTCCCGCCATCAGCGCCAGCGTTTCGATCCTGCGAAGTGCGTCCTCCGGAGAATTGGCGTGGACGGTCGAGAGAGCGCCCTCGTGGCCGGTGTTGAGCGCCATCAGCAGGTCCAGCGCCTCACCGCCCCTGACCTCGCCGATCATGATCCGATCCGGTCGCATCCGCAGGGCGCCGCGCAGCAGGTCGCGGATCTCGACCCGGCCGCGCCCCTCGACGTTCGCGGGCCTGCTCTCGAGGCGCACGACGTGTGGTTGCCGCAGGCGGAGCTCCGCTGCGTCCTCGATGGTGATCACCCGCTCGTCTGGATCGACGAAGGCCGAGAGGGCGTTCAGAAGCGTCGTCTTGCCGGACCCGGTGCCACCGCTGACGAGGATGCTGCGTCGCGCGGCGACCGCGGCGGCCAGTTCGTCGTGGAGCTCGTGTGTGATCGTCCCGAGCTCAACCAGCTCCCGTGGTCCGGGTCTGACCGCCGAGAAGCGGCGAATCGACAGCGACGGACCATCGACCGAGAGCGGAGGGATCACGACGTGAACGCGGGAGCCGTCCTCCAGGCGCGCATCGACCATCGGGCTGAGCTCGTCCACCCTCCTCCCAAGCGGCGTCAGGATCCGCTCGATCGCATCGCGCAGCGCCTGCTCAGAGGAAAAGGCGACCTCGGTCCGCTCGATCCTCCCGGCGCGCTCGGCATAGACGCGCTCGTGCCCGTTGACCATGACCTCCTCCACCGCGGGGTCGGCGAGGAGCTCCTCGAGGGGCCCGAGCCCGACGGCCTCCCGGAGGATCAGCTCGCAGAGTCGCTCGCGCGTCGGCGCCTCGAGGATCGCCGCATCCTCGTCGACGAGCTCGCGCACGGCCTCGGGCAGCGGCCCCATGGCCGCACCGCCCGAGGCCGCCTGAGCTCGGCGGCGCTCGACCAGGCGCCGCCGCAACTCGGCGGCGAGCTCATCAAGGTGTCTGCGGCGGACGCGCTCGTCCACCCTGGCCTAAGGCCATGGGGTCACCCACTCGCCCCCGGTAGCCTCGGCCCCGATGGCGGAGATCGAGGTCAGGCAGGTGGACATCACCGAGCTGGAGGTCGATGCGATCGCCAACGCCGCCAATACGCAGCTGCGGCACGGCGGCGGTGTCGCCGGAGCCATCTCCCGCGCTGGCGGGCCGTCAGTCCAGGCCGAGAGCGACGAGCGAGCCCCAATCGGGCTCGGCGAGGCAGTCGAGACCACCGCGGGCGAGATGCCGGCGCGCTGGGTGATCCACGCCGCCACGATGGAGCCCGGCGGCCCGACCTCCGAGGACATCGTCCGCAGGGCCACGGCGAGCACGCTCGCCATGGCCGACGAGCTCGGGGCGAGGAGCCTCGCTCTCGTCGCCTTCGGGACCGGCGTCGGAGGCTTCCCGCTCGACGAGGCCGCCCGGATCGAGCTGGAGGAGGTCCGGCGTCACCTCGGCTCGGACAGCGGGCTGGACCTCGTCGTCTTCGCCGTGCGCGGTGATCAGGCCGAGGCGGCCTTCAATCGAGCGATGAGTCGGCCGGGATGAGGGAGTCTCATTGACCGACCATGGCCTTCGCCCCTCCCGCACGACATCTGCTGCGCGCCAAGGACCTCGCTGACGCGCGCTACCCGGAGCCCCTTGGCGTCGATGACATGGCTGGTGCCGCCGGCCTCTCGAAGGCCCATTTCAGCCGCGAGTTCCGCCGCACCTTCGGCGAGTCCCCCCACCACTATCTGGTGAGCAGGCGCCTCGAGCGGGCCGCGGCCCTCCTGCGCATGACGGACTGGAGCGTCGCCGAGATCTGCGTCGAGGTCGGACTGCGGAGCGTCGGCTCGTTCACCACCAGCTTCAAGCGCGCGTACGGGCAGACGCCGACCTCCTACCGGGAGGCCCAACCGCCCGCCACCACCATCGCGAAGGTGCCGAGCTGCGTTCTGCGCACCTATCTGCGGCCGCAGACAGCACGTTTCAAGAAGACAACGAATGGGGGCGGGACTAGCTTGGCCCCGGCGACGAACTCAAGCGAAAGGAGACGCAGATGATCACGGTGTCGAACGGGCAGGTGTGGGTGCACGACCAGGACGAGGCCCTCGAGTTCTGGACGAAGAAGGTCGGTTGGGAGGTCCGATCCGACGTCACCATGGAGGAGCTCGGCGGCTTCCGCTGGCTCTCGGTCGGCGCACCGGGGCAGGACTTCTCCCTCGCCCTGATGGCGATTCCCGGGCCGCCGGTGATGGACGAGGAGACGAAGAAGCAGGTCGAGGACCTGATGTCGAAGGGGTTCGCCGGAACGGTCTTCCTTACGTCCGACGACGTCCAGGCGAGCTACGAGGAGCTCAAGGGCCGCGGCGTCGAGTTCACGGAGGCGCCGGCCGAGCAGCCGTACGGGCTTGACTCCGAGTTCAGGGACCCGTCCGGCAACAAGTACCGGCTCGGCAAGCCGACGGTCGGCTAGCTGCGGGGCAGCAGGCGGATCTCGCGCCCGGCGCTCTGCGCGCCGATCAGCGAGAGCGCCTGCTGCTCCGTGACCGCGAGGGTCGCCGACCACCCCTCGCCCGGCCCGGCCGGCCCCGCCAGGGCCAGCAGTCTCACTCCGGTCGCCGCGATGCGGGCGGTCGCCGAGCGCCCGAGCCCGGCCTGGCGCGAGACCACCACATCGACCTGGCTCCCCTCGGGCGTGCGCCCGTTTACCGTGAGCGCCGCGGCGCCCGCGACCGCAACCTCCACCGGCCGGAGGCCGCGCGCCACGCCCGGCGAGCGCGGGGCGGCGCTCTTGGGCACCGCCAACTGGGGGCCGAGGACGTAGGAGCCCGGCGGGATGACTGCCCCTGGGACTCGGCCGATGGCCTCGGCCGGACTGACCAGCGCACCGGGCGGGACGAAGCTGGCCGGGACTCGCCGCACCGCCAGCGCGGACGTGAGCCCCTCCGGCGCGATCGTTTCTCCGGCCGGCAGTTCCGCGATGGCGACGACGACCGGCCTCAGCGGCCCGTAGCGGGCATCAACGCGCGAGCGGTAGCGCCCCGCCACCATCGCGGCCAGCAGGGCGCAGACGATTGCCGCCGTCAGGAAGAGAGCCGCGCGCCTGCGGCGGCTCACGCCGCCAGCGCGAAGCCCGGCTCCGCCAGCGGCAGCTCGAGCGCCGCGACGCAGCCGCCGCCCGTGCGGCAGAGCGCGAAGCGGCCGTGATGGGCGCTGGCGACTTCCGAGACCAGATCGGTGCCGTGCCCGCGGCGCGGATCGGCGGCCCGGTTCGGAATGCGAGTGGGTGCGCCGTTGGCGATCGTCACGCGGATCCGACTCGCAACCCGGGCGCCGGTGACGACCACCGGCGGGCCGCCGTGCTCGAGAGCGTTTGAGATCAGGTTGTCGAGAGCCTGGGCCACGCGAACCGAATCCCCTTCGACGGGCGCCGGTCCCGCGTCCCAGTAGACCCGGATCCCGCCCCTCCCCGCGGCGAGCGGCCGCCAGCGCTCCAGGGAGGCGAGCACGACCTCCCGGCAGGAGAAGCGCCCGGGCCGTCGCGAGGGGGCCTCCCCGTTGACCGCGCCGTCCAGGTCCCGCAGCGCGCTCGCCGCCACCTCGAGCAGCCCGCGCCGGCTGGCGGCTGGCGGCGACGCGGCCGGCTGTGGGGAGTCCTCCTCCATCAGCACCAGCGCCTGCAACGGGCGGCGGAGCTCGTGGAGCGCCCGGTTGAGCACGCGCTTGTGGGCGGGGGTGATCACGAGTCGAGCAGGCGGTAACCGACTCCCCAGCAGTTGAAGACGTACCGAGCCCCCTCGGGGTCGAGCTTGCGGCGCAGGCGGCTCGCGTGCGAGTCGAGCGTCCGGGTGCGGCCCTTCGAACGGAATCCCCAGACATCGCGCAGCAACTCGTCCTTGGAGAAGACCCGGCGAGGCTCGGCCGCCAGCGCGCGGAGCAGCGCGAACTCCTTGTTGGCCAGCTCCACCTGCCGGTCGCCGACGGTCACCCGGCGGGTGGCCGGGTCCAGGGTCAGATCGCCAAGGCGGATCGGTCCGCGGCGGGCTCCCGAGCGCCGGCGAAGCACGGCTGCGACGCGGGCCAGCAGCTCCGGATAGTGGAAGGGCTTGACGAGGTAGTCATCGGCCCCGGCCTCGAAGCCGCGCAGCCTGTCGGCCTCAGTGGAGCGGCCGGAGAGGACGAGGACTGGGAGCTCCGGGTCGAAGCGCTCCCCCGCCGCGCGGATCTCCCGCAGCACGTCGATGCCGGGAGCGTCCGGGAGCCCCAGGTCGAGCACCATCAGGTCCGGCTGGTTGTAGCCGCAGAGCCGCAGTGCGTCGGACGCGCTCGGCGCCGGCAGGGCCCGGTAGCGGTCGGCGGTCAGGTGGTCGCAGAGGAGCTCGCGTGTGGCGTCGTCGTCCTCGCAGACGATCACCGTGGCGATCTCTTCGACGCTGGGCAGCACCCCGGCTTAAGCCCAGAACGCAGGACACTCTCCCCCCGCTCGCGGCCGGTTCAGGGGGGAGCGCCGGGTACCATCGCCGGCGATGCCGGGGAATGTCAGGGAAGGCCACCCGCACGCTGCTCGGCGTGCTTCTGGGCGCCGTGCTGGTCGGGCTGGTCGTGTTCTGCGCGCTTGCCGGGGGAGACCGGAGGCACCACCGCGACCTCCCCCGCGGCCCGTACCCCTCGCTCGGGTCCTGCCCCGTCTTCCCGCCGGCGAACGTCCCGGCGGGAACGCCTTCGCTGCCGACCGAGTCGGCCTGGAACCAGGACATCTCCCAGGCTCCGGTCGACCCCAACTCCAACGCCTACATGGCCTACATCGCGGCACACGGCGGCAACCGACTGGTGCCCTACTTCGGCTCCGAGCGGCGGTCCGGCTTTCCCTATCAGGTCGTCGGCGATCACCAGCGGCGATTCCGGATCCACTGGGTCGGCCAGGCGATCTCTCGCGGCACTCGCGCCCCGATCCCGGCGGGAGCGCTGATCGAGGCCGGCCAGACGGACGGCGGCGACCGCCACGTGATCACCATCGACCGCAGCCGCTGCAAGCTGTTCGAGCTCTTCCGGGCGTTCTTCCATCATGGGCGCCGCCCCCACTGGAACTCCGATGGCGGCATGATCTGGAACCTCCGGTCGCCGGTCCCCTTTGCAGGCGGCCAGGGCGCGGCCGATGCCGTCGGGCCTGCCGATGTTCGCCGGCCTGGTCCGCTACGACGAGGTCGCCACGGGGGCGATTCACCACGCCTTCCGCGTCAGCCTCACCGGGACGGGGCACGCACGGATACTCCCCGCCCTGAGCTGCGCGGGTCTCACCAACAATCCCAACGCTCCTCCGATGGGCCTGCGGCTGCGCCTCAAGGCGAGCTTCGACATCTCCAAGCTGAGCGGACAGGCCCGGGTGATCGCCGAGGCGCTCAAGCACTACGGCCTGATCGTGTCCGACAACGGCGAGAACTGGTTCTTCTCGGGGACCTCGGATCGCCGCTGGGACGATCCGAACCTGCGCCAGCTCTACGAGCAGATACCCGGCAGCGCCTTCGAGGTGGTCAAGTCGGCCACCCCGCCGCTGCCGTGCTGAATCCCTAGAGGTGCAGGCGGGGGCGCTCGAGGCGGTGCTCGGGGTGCTCCTCGGGCTCGGGGCCCTCCTCCCCCGTTCCGCCGCACGAGCGCCCAGGTGAGGACGGCGCCGACGCGCCACCAGGCCGACCAGGACCCAGGTCGAGTCGGCCAGCGCAGTCGCGAAGGCGCCGGCGGCGTCGCCGGGGTGCAGGTCGAGCTGATCGGCCTGGACGCTCTGGAAGACCGCCGAGGTGACCGCCAGGGCCACGGCGCCCGCCGTCACCCTGATCATCGCCAGCACGCCCGCCGCGATCCCTGCCTTCTCACGTGGCATAGCCAGCATCGCCGCCGTCGACATCGGCGCGTAGACCAGGCCGAGCGAGATGCCGAAGAGCAGATAGCCGGGCAGTAACGCGCCGTAGGAGCTGGAGGCGTCGATCCGCGTCAGCAGAGCCAGGCCCACGGCCCCGCAGACCATGCCGAAGGTCATCAGCGCCCGGGGCCCGAAGCGCTCGATCAGCGGGCCGCAGAAGGGCGAGATGAAGACCATGGGCGCGGTGATCGGCAGCACCAGGAGGCCGGCGCCGACGGGACCGTGGCCGAGGACCTCCTGCAGGTACTGCGGCTGGAAGAAGATCACTCCCCAGTAGGCGCCGACCAGCGCGAAGGCGGCCGCGGAGGCCCCGAGGTAGGGGCCGTTGCGGAAGAGGCCGAAGTCGACGATCGGCGAGTCGACCCTGTGCTCGATCACCCAGAAGGCGGCGAGCAGCAACAGGCCGGCAGCGAGCAGCCCCAGGGTCCTCGCGGACCCCCAGCCCCAGTCGTCGGAGCGCACCAGGGCGAGCACGACGAACAGGAGGCCCGGGGTGAGCGCGGCGAGACCGCGCAGGTCGAGCTTCGGAGGGGACGTCTCATCCCGCGACTCGCGCGCCGCGGCCCAGGTGATCGCGATGCCGAGGGCGCAGATCGGCAGGTTGATCCAGAAGATCAGGCGCCAGTCGATGTCGATGAGGACGCCGCCCACGAGCGGCCCGATCGCGAGGGCCAGCGCGGAGACCGCGGCCCAGATGCCGAGCGCCCGCGCCTGCTGCTCCTTCGGAAACGCGTGGCTCACGATCGCCAGTGAGAGCGAGAGCATCGCCGCCCCACCGACCCCCTGGACCGCCCGGGCGCAGACCAGAACGCTGTCATCGTCGGCGACCGCCGCCAGCACGGAGCCCGTCGCGAAGATCGCCATGCCGATCAGGAAGACCAGTCGCCGCCCGTAGATGTCACCGAGCCGCCCTGCCGTCACCACCAGCACGCTGATCACGAGCAGGTACCCGTTCAGCACCCACTGGACGTTGTCGGCGGAGGCGTGCAGCTCCTTCTGGATCGTCGGCAGCGCGAGCGCGACCACGGTCGAGTCGAGCATCAGGAGGAAGAGGCCGAGGCAGGTGCCGACCAGGACCCACCAGTGCCGGTTCGGTCCGCTGATCACGGCGAATCGATCATCTGGGCGAGGGCAGCTCGAGCACGGCCATGGCGCCCGGGCAGCGTATGACGCGGCACGGCGGGACCGATCGGCGCAGTTCGATCACCCGATCCGCCTCGTCGAGGAAGAGCACGTCGATCGCAAAGCGCATGCCGAAGGTGTGGACGCTGCGGCAGCGCGGGATCAGGAGGCCCGCCCCTGCTCGTTCGCGGCTAAGCAGCGCGAGCCCGAGCATGCGACTGCGGAGCGTGCTCGCCACAACGACCTCGACGCCGAGGAGCTCGGCTCGCTCGATGCCGTTGAAGCGAATCGGTTCGCCGGAGCCCATCGACCCGCCTTAGCGGCGGGGGCCATCTGCTCTCCCCCGCCGCTTATCCCTTTTTCTTCTGGGCGATGGTCAGGTCGACTGGCAGCGTGTCCGAAACCGAGGTTCTCGCCCTGGCGCTCTGAGCGAGAACGGTCCTCTTGGGCAGGCGCTTCTTACCCTTGCTCACCTTGCCGACCGTGCAGTCGGCCGCCAGCAGGGCCTGCCGGGCCGCTTTGGCGGTCTTGCCCTTGAGCTTCGGGACCAGACAGAAGCGGACGATCGCGCTGACCGCCACCTCCTGAGGGTTGACCTCGGTGGGCGCCTGGTCCCCCGCTCCTTCGGCCAGGGCCGGAGTGAACTTCAAGCTCGTCTCCCCATCGAGCGAAGCGCTGCTCAGGCTCGCCCCGGTCTGTCCGTCGACGCCGAAGTAGTCGCCCTTCATGATCGGGATGACAGTGGGGAACGGACCGGAGACCCCGGTAGGCGGAGCCGTCGCGCTCTGCGGCGCACCGATTCCCGCCGCGGAGAGCGAGGTGGTGCCCGTCGAGCGCAGGACCCTCGGCGTAAGCGGCCCGCCGTTCCCTTTGAAGCTCCAGCTGATCACCGTTCCGTCGACCGGAGAGGCGGCGGTCGCCGGCGGAAGCAATACGAAGTTGGTGAGGGTCGATGGCGCACCGAAGGAGATGGGCACGAAGTTGTGCGCCGTGAATGAGCTGCCGACGACGACCGTGTTCGCCTGTGCGCCGGGGACGGGCGCCACCGCGGCGCAGGTAAAGAGGGCGACCCCGATCATCAGCCTGAGACCGTTCTCCCTGATCACGCCCATGGACCCTACTCCGCTTTGAGCCGCCGACGACTCCGTTAGGTTTCGCGCCGTGGAGTACGCGGCACAGCCACCCGTCGCAGTCGCACGCCCCGATTCGACCTTCCTCCAGCGGGTCTTCCTCTGGATGTTCGTCGGACTCGCGCTCACCGGCGGAGTCGCGGCCGCGATCGGCTCCTCGGACAGCCTGCTCACGAAGATCACCGAGAGCCCGGGCATCGTCATCGGGGTGATCGTCCTTCAACTGGGCCTCGTCCTCGCCCTCGTCTTCCTGTTGCCGCGGCTCTCGGTCGCGATGGCGACCTTCCTCTTCCTCCTCTACTCGGCGACCGTCGGCGTCACCTTCGCCTTCATCTTCGAGCTCTACACGACCCAGTCGATCTTCACGGCGTTCCTGATCACCGCCGGGATGTTCGGTGCGCTCGCCGTCTGGGGCGCGGTCACCCACATCGACCTGTCCAAGGTCGGCTCGATCGCCTTCATGGCGCTGATCGGGTTGATCCTGGCCACCGTCGTCAACATCTTCTGGGCCAACTCCACGCTCTACTGGATCACCACGTACGCGGGAGTCGCGATCTTCGCCGCGCTCACCGCGTACGACATGCAGAAGCTGGCGCAGATCAACAAGCAGGGGCTCACCGGAGATGCCGAGGGACGCGCCGCGATCATGGGCGCCCTCGCCCTCTATCTCGACTTCATCAACCTGTTCCTCTTCCTGCTGCGGATCTTCGGCCAGAGCCGCTAGTCCGGGTAGGGCGTCTTCCGATATTTTCGGCGGAGTCGTGGAAGGCTCGGAAAAGCCGCGCATATTCCTGGGCTCCTCCGGAAAGCAGGAGAAGCTTCTCAAGGCGCTGACGCGAGGGCTCGAAGGCATCGCGGACGTCGAGCCCTGGACGACCTCGTTCAATCCGGGCACGACGACCTTGCAGCGTCTGATCGATCTCACTGGTGAGGTCGATTTCGCGGCATTCGTCTTCGCGCAGGACGACTGGACGACCGAGAGCGACCCCACCATCGACCCCGAGCAGGGGCAGGCCTCACCGCGCGACAACGTGGTCTTCGAGGCCGGCCTGTTCGGCAGTGCCCTCGGCATGCGCCGCACGTTCATCCTCCACGCAAACGGCGCGAAGCTCCCCAGCGACCTCCTCGGGCTCACCAGCGTGCGCTACGACCCCGCAATGACCGCCGCCGAGATGAGAACCGTCAACGAGAAGCTCAGGAAAGCGATCGAGAGCGAGGGCAGCCTGGCCCGGATCGAGGGCGCCTGGTGGCAGTTCTCCCTGACGGCGCGCACCTCGGAGGAGCCCTCGGCCGTGAGCCTCCTGCGGGTCTCGCGGGAGCGTGACGGGACATTGAGCGTGGCCGGACGCTCCTGGCAGGAGGACGGCACCCTCTCGGCGCGGTATTGGAGCGAAGCGACCAAGGAGAGGTCGGACCCTGCGGGGGTCTTCTACTACTGGAATGGGGAGCGGCCTCGCGACCCCAACGCTCCTCAGCTCGATGGAACGGGAGAGATCCTGATCGAGACGCCGGATCGCGCAGCCGGCTACTGGACGACTCGATCCGAGACCTCGCCCGAGTTCCACGCACGAACGTCCGGTGACTATCTGCGTGCTGATCCCGAGGACGCGAGCGTCCTCGACGGCGGCGACGACCGGCAGCGCGCCGAGCTCATCGCGGAACGGCTCGCACACTGGAAGTCGGTCGCGAACTCCTGAGCCCGCACCGGCTCCAGAGTAGGATCGGGCCACCAGCGAGCAAGGAGGATTCGCAATGGCAGACAGCAAGGTCAGCGACGCTATGCACCAGGGGGCGGAGTGCATCGGCGAACAAAAGACGCTGCTCGACGCGGGGAAGCTCATGGCGGAGCTCGATGTCGGATCGTTGCCCATCTGCGGCGATGACGAACGCCTGAAGGGCATGCTCACCGACCGCGACATCGTGGTGAAGGCACTCGCCCAGGGCCGCGACCCGGCCACCGCCACCTGCGGCGAGTTCGCCCAGGGCACGGTGCACTGGATCGCCGCCGATGCGTCGTTCGACGAGGCGCTCGGCACGATGCGCGAGAACGCCGTCAAGCGCCTCTGCGTGCTGGGCGACGACAAGAAGCTGAGAGGGATCATCACCGAGGCGGACATCGCCAACCACGCCTCGGCTGACACGACCGGCGAATTCGTCGGGGCGATTGCCGCTCAGCCGCCCCAGCACTTCTGACGGACCGCGACCGACAGGCGCCCGTTGACTGAGTCCGTCACGCACCCGGTGGTTCGCGACCAGTGCCTGGCGCCCAGTCGGGCAGGCGGCGGTCCGATCGACGGCGGCCGCTATCGGCCCATGTTCGAGACCCTGGCGCCGCTCGAGGCGGACGAGGCAAGCCTGCACGCGCTCGGTGTCCTCGGAGGACCGTGCGACGGCGGCCCGCTCGAGGCGAGCGGCGGCGACGACTCCTCGGTGGAGGCCGGATGGCCGTTCTTCGGGCAGTTCGTCGCCCACGACATCACCGCCGATCGGTCCCCGCTCGTCGACCGGGCCGATCCCGATGCGCTCCGCAACTCCCACACCCCGCGAGCGAACCTCGAGTCCGTCTACGGCGGCGGCCCGGTCGGCTCGCCCTACCTGTACGAGCGCGACGACCCGGCCCGGCTTCTGCTCGGCCAGGGCGGCGTCGACGTGCCCCGAAACGCCGAGGGCATTGCGCTGATCGGCGACCCTCGCAACGACAGCCACCTGTTCATGAACCAGCTCCACGTCGCCTTCCTGCATGCCCACAACCTGCTCGTCGAGGAGCTCCGGGCCGACGGCAAGCGAGAGTCATCGGTCTTCGACAAGGCGCGGCTCTCGCTCACCTGGCACTACCAGTGGGTGCTCCTGCACGATTTCCTACCGAAGCTGATCGGGGCCGAGCTCGCGGCGCGCCTGCTCGACCGCGGCGGCGAGCTCTACCGAGTCGACGGCGAGCCGTTCATCCCCTTCGAGTTCGCCGACGCCGCCTATCGCTACGGCCATTCGCAGATCCGCCACCGCTTCCGCATCAACGACCGGCAGCCAGAGCTGCCGGTATTCCCGGACCTGATCGGATTCGCCCCGGTGGGCCCGGAGAAGGCGGTCGACTGGTCGCTCCTCTTCGATGTCCCCGGGCGCCCGGCGGCGCAGCGGGCGAAACGGATCGACGGACGTCTGCCCGCGTCCTGATCAACCTGCCGCCTGCCATCAGCGGCGAGGTCGACGACGAGGCCTATCGGTCGCTCGCAGCGCGCGACCTCCAGCGCGGACAGGCCACCAAGCTGCCCTCGGGTGAGGCGGTCGCCCGCGCGCTTGGCGTGGAGCCGCTGACGGCGGCCCAATGCGGACTCGCCGAGCATGGCTGGGAAGGCGAGACGCCACTCTGGTTCTACATCCTGCGCGAGGCCGGGGCCCATCATGACGGCGACCGCCTAGGAGAGGTGGGTGGACGGATCGTCGGCGAGGTGCTGGTCGGGATCGTCAACGCCGACCCGGAGGGATTCCGCTGCGCCGCTCCGGGCTGGCGGCCGACGCTGCCGAGCGCCGAGCCCGGCCGCTACACCCTCATCGACCTGCTGCGTGCGCCGGAGCTCGCGGCAGCAGCCTGAGCCCGTGCCCGGGGATCCACCGACGCTGTACGAGTGGGCCGGCGGCAGCGACGCCTTCCGGCGGCTGATCGAGGCGTTCTACGACCGGGTGGAGAAGGACGAGCTGATCTCCCCACTCTTCCCCGGGGGCGTGAGCCGCGAGCACCGCGACCACGTGACCCTCTGGTGGTGCGAGGTCTTCGGGGGACCGGCCGACTACACGAAGGAGTTGGGCGGCTACCACCGGATGGTCACGAAGCACATGGGCCTGGGGATTACGCCGGAGCAGCGCCTTCGGTTCGCCACCCTGATGAGCATGGCCGCCGACGACGCCGGCTTGCCCGACGACCCCGAGTTCCGCTCCGCCTTCATGGCCTACGTCGAGTGGGGTACCCGGCTGGCCCTCCACAACTCCCAGCCCGGCGCAACCGGCGTACCCCAGGAGGCGCCAACTCCGCGCTGGGGCTGGGGGGTCGCCCCGCCGTACCAGCCATGAACGGAGTCGAGAAGGGACCAGACGGGAAGCCGCGCTGTCCGTGGGCACTGGGCACGCCCGATTACATCGACTACCACGACTCCGAATGGGGCCGGCCGCTCCACGGCGAGTCCGAGCTCTTCGAGCGGCTGGTGCTGGAGGCGTTCCAGTCGGGGCTCTCCTGGCTCACGATCCTGCGCAAGCGCGAGAACTTCCGGCGCGCCTTCGACGGCTTCGACATCGAGAAGGTCGCCCGCTATGGCGAGCGCGACACCGCCCGCCTGCTCTCTGACGAGGGCATCGTGCGGAATCGCAAGAAGATCGAGGCGGCGATCGCGAACGCCCGGGCCGCGCGGGGGCTGCACGCCGCGGGCGAGAGCCTCGACGAGCTGGTCTGGAGCTTCGCGCCCGATCCCACGACGCTGCCGGCCCCCAGGGCCCGCGAGGACATCCCCGCGATCACCACCGAGTCCACCGCCCTGGCCAAGGAGCTGAAGCGACGCGGTTTCGCCTTCGTCGGGCCGACTACGGCCTACGCGACGATGCAGGCCGCCGGCCTCGTCAACGACCACCTCGCCGGCTGCGCTTTTCGCTAACACACGTCGACGTTCACCGTGGGTTCCCTTTTGCTGCAACGGGTCGTTCAGGGGGGCTCCAGAACTGGCGACGACCCCTCTCATGCGCCAAGATGCTCGAACCGCCGTGGACGAGACCGCACGCAGAGGAAACTACGAATCGGGCGCCGACTACGTGCTCGAGTACGGAGAGCTCCGGTTCTCCTTCAACGAGCGCGACTTCGCCCAGCGAGTCGAGCAGGCCGCTGTGAAGCTGGACTTCGTCCGGCAGGGCCTCGATGAGCACGAGCTGGAGGACCTGCTCGAGCTCGCGGTGAACGGCGAGATCCGTGAGCCGTGCTCTCCCCTCGGAGGTCATGTCAACGAGAACTGGGACGAGCTCGTCGGCCCCTCCAACAAGAGCCTCGTCCACTGGCTCCGCCGCCTGGTCTTCCGCGGCGCCTGGCTCGACCAGCGGGTCAAGGAGGGCGAGCTCGACATCGTCTTCGACGAGTCGACGCAGACCTTCGGCTACGTCCAGCCGGACCGCGACTCCGAGCTGATCGAGCTCTCAGCAGAGCCCTCCTGGGGCACCGTCGCCTACGGCGGCCGCGACCGCGCGTAAGCGGCAACCAGGCCGCCCTCCTTCGGAGCGAAGGGCGAAGCCCGCAGCGACTTACGTGGGGCGGCCGCTTGTTGCCGCGTTCTGATGGCGAAGCCGGGGCCAGATAGCCGTCAGCCGACCAGCCAATCCGGCTTCTCTGTCTTCGGAACCTCGCTCGCAATCCGCGACATGACGCCGTAGAAGCGCGGCAGCTCCGGGTAGACGATCGCCTTGCCCGTCGTGATCAGTCCCACCGAGATCGCGCGCTCCGGGTCGGCCCAGCCCATGATGTTGATCAGCCCGAGGTGGCCGAAGGCGAGATCGGTGTCGCGGCCGTAGAGGCTCACGTAGTCGGCGCCGAGCATCAGACCGTAGGAGAAGCGGGTCGGGAAGACGAGCGAGAAGTCGATCTCGAGGTGGGACTGCTCCGTGAGCGCCCGCCGGATCGTCCTCGGCTCCATCACCCGCACGCCGTCGAGCTCCCCGCCCTGCCTGAAGATCTCGAAGAAGCGCGAGAGCTCGTTCGCCGTCGTGACCACGTTCGCGGACGGCACCAACGCGGCCAGGAAGCGGGGATCGTTCGAGAGCTCGACCACCTCGTCGAGTGGTGAACCCAGCACCCGCTTGACCAGCGTGGAGAGCGGCGGAAGGATCGGCGGCCCAGTCACGTAGGCGGGGGCGACCGCATCGACGTCCTCGGGTGCGACGCCGTAGTTGCCCCATCTGAACCCGAGCGGGTTCAGGATCTCCTCGGCGAGGACCTCCCGGACCGTCTTTCCGGTCACCCGCCGAACGATCTCGCCGAGAATGTATCCGCCCGACACGGCGTGGTAGGCGAGCATCCGGCCCGGGCGGATGGACGGCTTCTCCTCGCAGATCAGCCTGACGATGCGATCCCAGTCGTCGATCGTTTCGAGGTCGAGCGCCTCCTTCGGCATGGACGCGACGCCGGCGCGGTGCGCCAGCACGTGGGCGATCGTCGTCCCCTCCTTGCCGTTCTGCGCGTACTCGGGGATGTACTCGCTGACGCGGTCGCCGATGTGCAGCAGCCGGCGCTCGTCGAGTAGGTGGACCACCATCGCGGTGACCGCCTTGGAGGCGGAGAAGATGCACGCGGGGGTCTCCGTGGTCATCGCGACCTTCGGCGCGTCCTCCGGATCGTCGGGGCCGTTGCCGCGGGCGTGGCCGATGGCGCGGTCGAGGACGACCCTTCCCTCGCGGCGCACGCAGAGCTGAAGCCCGGGGTGAACGCCGCTCCGGTACAGATCGACCGCCCCCTCCCAGAGGTGCTCGACGGTCCCCGGGTCGATTCCCACGGCGCCGGCCTCGGCCTCCTCCCCCCTCGTCGTCGCCGCCTCGAGGTCGTCAGGAACCCGGACCCGATGGAAGACGTCCGGGACGCCGGGCAGGCGCGGCAGATGCAGTACGTCCGAGAGGTGTGGACGCCGAGGTGCCACCTCAGAGGCGGCTGAGCAGCTCCGCGTTGTTCCCGGTCGCGACGATCTGGTCCGAGAGCGCCTGAGCCGCCTCGTCGGGGTCCATCTCGGCGAGCTCGCCGCGCAGGCGGCGAACCTGCTCCATCTCGTCCGCATCCCGCAGCTGGTCATCCCCCGAGGCGCGGCTGTCGGCTATCACCAGCGCCGGGACGATTCCCTTGGCGGCCAGGCCCGCGTCGAGGCGAAGGAGGAGGTTCTCGGTCGTCTCCAGCGCCTCGCGCACCTCCGCGCCGCGGTCATCGGAATCGAGGACGGTCGCAATCACCGTGAGCGATCCGCTGCCCTCCTCGTCGGTCTCGCGGCCGGCGCCGAAGATTCGCTTGACCCGGGCAGCGTCGCGATAGCCGAGGGCCAGACGGCTCAGCGAGTCGATCAACACCACAACATCCTCCCCGTTCTCGGCCAGCCGCTTCGCGTGCCCCATCGCCAGCTCAGCTGCCCGGATCTGGTCTCGGGGCTCCTGGTCCGCGGTCGCGGCGAAGATCTCTGCCTGCGGAAGGGCTCGCTCCCACTGCGGCACCTCCTCGGGACGCTCGTCCGCGAGCAGAACGCAGAGGTGCGCACCGGCATCGGCGATCGCGGCGCCCAGGGCGCGCAGGAGCGTGGTGCGGCCCGAGCGCGGCTGGGCGAGCACCAGGACCCTCTGCCCGAAGGCGAGTGGCCCTAGCAGGTCGACCGCGCGGACGAGCGGGTCGCCGACCGCGTCTGAATCGAGCAGACGCCGGTGGGGCGGCACCGCGGTCAGATCCTCGAAGTGCTTTCGCTCCCCCTCGGGGCTCTGCCCGTTGACCTTCTCGACCCGGACCAGTGCCCGGTGGCGCTCTCCGCGGCGGGGCTGCCTGGCGGGACCGCTCACCTCGTCGCCGGGGCGGAGCTCGCAGCGCCGGATCTGCGAGGCGGAGACGTAGACGTCGCCCTCCGCCTCGTTCATCCCGCTCAGTCGCAGGAAGCCGTATCCCTGGGGCATCCGGTCGAGCACGCCCGTGATCTCCTCCGTCTCGGCGTCGTCGACGTCCTCATCAGAAGCCTCGTCCTCGCCGCCGCCGGCCTCTTCCGGAAGGTCCTTCGTCTCGGCTGCGGGCGAGGCAACCTCCTTGGACGGTTCTCGTGCCGGAGCCTCCGACGCGCCGCCCTGTTCCCCGATCGCCTCGATCAGTTCGTCTCGGGTGAGCATCCGGTAGCGCTGCACACCGAGCTCGCGTGCCTGCTCATGCAGGTCGGCCAGATGTAGGTCCTTGACGGCCATTGACGCGGGCATGCTAGACGCCTGGATCGGGCAACCGCTACGCGGTGAGGACTCTTCCGGGATCGAGGCCCTCGGCCTCGGCGATGGGGCCCCATGCCTCGGCCTCTTCATCGATCCGAGATGGGCTCCAGCCGAGCACCGCTCCGAGGACCTCGGCGACCGCCCGTACGCGAACACCGTCGCGCAGCTCCGAGGCGGCGACCAGGCCGAGTCTGGTGCGCCGCAGCAGCACGTCCGCGACCGAGCGGGCCTGCTCGTGCCTGGCGGCGATCACCACCTCGGCCATCAGGTCTGGATGGCCCGGGACGATCGGCTCGGCGAGCTGCGGGCTCGTCTCGCACAGGTCCAGGACCGCGCGAGAGGCGTGCCCGTAGCGAAAGGCGAGCTGGTCGGTCGCGCCCTCGGGAAGCTCCGTGTTCGTCTCCAGGTCCTCTGGCCGCGCCGACATCCCGAGCGGGATGTCGTCCGTACGACACTCCGCCTCGCGTCCATCCCGCTCCACGATCCGATCGACCACCTCGGCGGCCATCCGTCGGAAGGTGGTCAGCTTGCCGCCCGTGATGGTGAGCATCCCCGAGGAGGTCTCGTACAGCTCGGCCCTGCGGGAGATGTCGACCGACTTCTTCGGGTCCCCTGAGGAGATCAGCGGCCGGACGCCCCCGTACGCGCCGGTGAGGTCGTCGACGCCGACGCTGATCCCGAAATACGTATTGAGCGCGTCAAGCAGATACTCGACGTCCTCGGCGGCAGGCGGCACCCGGTCGATCTCGCCCCCGTAGTCGTTGTCCGTGGTCCCCACCAGCACCCGCCCGTACCAGGGCAGGGCGAAGATCGTCCGGTCGGCGCCGGCCGGGACGATGCAGGCGGCGGTGCCGATGTCGAGGTCCTCGGTCGAGAGGGTCACGTGCGATCCGCGGCTCGGCCGGATCTTCGGAATCTCCTCCTCGGCGAGCAGCTCGTCGGGCCTGATCCGATCGGCCCACACGCCGGTCGCGTTGACGACGTTTTCGGCATGGACCTCGACCCGCTCTCCGGATTCGGCCTCGGTGAAGGCGATGCCCGTGGCGCGGCCGTCCTTCTCGAGGACCTCCGTCACCTCCGCGCCGTTGACGACCACGGCGCCGAAGCGCTCGGCCTCCCCGAGCACCGTGAGCACGAGCCGCGCATCGTCGGTCTGGCAGTCGTAGAACATGTACGCCGAGCTCGGCTCCATCGGCTCGAGGGCCGGGATCAGCTCGATGGCCTCCTCGCCCGAGATCGCACGGTGGCGGTCGGGCGCCCAGTACTCGGCCTCGTCGCGGTGCTCGTTGCGCTGGCTGCGCCCCCGCCCGATGCGCGAGGTCGCCATCACGTCGTACATGTTGAGGCCGATCCCGATCGCCCGGTTCTTCCGCTCCCCGCCGAGCGCGGGAACCAGGAACGGCGTCGGATAGACGAGGTGCGGCGCGAGGCGAACGAGCAGCTGGCGCTCCAGGAGCGCCTCGCGGACCAGGCCGAGGTCGAAGTTCTGCAGGTAGCGGAGGCCGCCGTGGACCATCTTGGAGGAGCGGCTCGAAGTGCCCTGCGCGAAGTCGCCTCGTTCGACAAGTGCGACCGAGTAGCCGCGCGAGGCAGCGTCCAGCGCCACCCCGGCGCCGGTGATGCCGCCTCCAACCACGACGACGTCGAAGGTGTCCTCCTGCATCGCCTCCACCGCCTGGTCGCGGGAGATCATTCGAGGAACTCCACGACCTGGTCGGCGGGGAGCCTCTCCGGCGGCTTCTGCTCCTGGACCGGCGTGCCGAGATGGATCAGCGCGACGAAGCGCTCACCGTCGGCCATCCCAACGGCCTCGCGCCCCTCGGAAGTTCTCAGCACCTCGGGGGTCCGCCAGTAGGTCGCCAGGCCGCGGTTGTGGCCGACAAGCAACACGATGTAGGCGGCGCACGCGGCGGCGTGCAGATCCTCCTCGTCCTGGAGCGGCTCCCCGGTGAGCGCGCAGGAGACGACGACCAGCGTCGGGGCGCGATCGAGCTTCGAGGCCGACTCCGGCCCGGCCGCCTCCTTCAGGCGCTGGAGAGTCCTCGGCCCGATCACGCGGAAGCGCCACGGGTTGGTCAGGTTGTGGTTCGGCGCCCAGCGAGCCAGATCGAGGATCTCCTCGAGCACCTCCCGGTCGACCGGCTCGGGCCGGTAGGCCTTGTGGGTCCGGCGGGTGCGGATCGCCTCCTCGACTTCCATACGAGGAAACCTAGCTGTCGCTACTCCGAGGGCAGGCGGCGCCGGTAGTGAAGCCAGCCACCCCAGACCGCCACGCCGCCCAGCGCCACGATTCCGAGGCCGATCAGCCAGCCTGGGATTCCCCCGTCCCCCCCACCGCCTGGATCGCTCGAGGAGGCCGGCGAGATCGGGACCGGCCGTTCCTGCTCTGGCGCCTGGGTGGCGGCGGAACCTCCCTGCGCGGGCTTGCCGCCTCCCTTCGACTTGTCCCTCGCCGAGCCGTCGCCCGCCGCCCCACCGCCCGCGGCGGCACCTCCCGACCCTCCGGCGCCGCCGGCCACGTTCGAGACGGCGCGCGAGACCGGATTGAGGGGGAAGGCGGCGCCGCTCACGGCCATCAGCGCCTGGCCGGTCACCCAGACGGGAGTCTGGTCACTGGTCGCCGAGTAGCGGTAATGGCCGTCCCGGGCCTGCGTCGAGGCCAGATAGCTCAGCGGGGTCCCGCCACTCCGCACGGATGCCGGGGAGACTCCCGCCGCCAGCAGACCCTGCGCCGCCCAGGCCGTCGATTGGGCGTTGACGGGGCCGCCGGAGAGAGCGAAACCGCCACCGGACCGCTGCACGCCGCGCAGGTACGAGGCCCCGCGCTCAGCACCGGCGCCGCCACCCACCGCCCCCAATGCCTGCAGGACGGCCCCCGTGCTGTCCGCGTCGCTCGCAGTCTTGTCGGCAAATCCCCATCCGCCATCGTCGTTCTGGGCACCGCGCAGCCACGCTGCCGAGCGGGAGTTGCCTCCCGTCACCCCGGCGGCCTTGAGCGCGAGGATGCCGAACGCGGTCGGGTTGATCTGCTGGCCCCACGAGCCGTCGCCACCGCGGCGGGCAACCAGGCGGCTGACCAGATCGCGACCCTGGAAACGGCGGGGATCCAGACCCGCTCCTCGCAGCAGCAGGATCGTCCGCTCGATGTCGCCGGTCGTGCTGATCTGGCCGACGGTCCCGGCCAGATAGCTGATCGGAGTCGCATCCCCATGATCGACGTCGAGCGGATTGACCCCGGCGGCCTCGAGCCCGAGAACGGCCCAGCCGGTCATCGCCGGGCTCGACTGCTCCCCGCGGGCGAACCCGAAGCCGCCGTCGCCGTTCTGAGACCCGCGCAGCCAGTTGACTGCGGCGCCGGTGCCACCACCGGATGCGTCCGCCCGGGGCCCACCGACGAGAGCGGGCGTGGCGATCAGCACGGCGGCGAATACGCAGATCGCGCCCGTCGCAACGGCTCTCTGCGACCGATCCTCGGCGCCGGCGGGCTTCCAGGCGAACTCGAAGCGCCGCCGGTAGCGGGTGAGCATTCTCACTATGGCCGGCCCGGCGACCAGCGCGAGCGCGGCATTGCCGGCGGCGTGCGCGATGTTGAAGGGGAGGCCGCGGGCCGAGATCGCCAGGTAACGGTCCAGCGACTGCTCGCCGCCGAAACCGAACATCACCGAGAAGTCGAGCAGAGCTCCGTAGGCGAAGCCGGCGAACGCGCAGACCGCGGCGAGGCTGAATCGGCCCAGCCTGCGGCCGGTCGCCACCGCCAGGACGGCGCCGAAGATTCCGGTGAGCCCCCAGCCCGCCATCTGCCAAGGCGTCCAGGGGCCCTGACCGAGCCAGAAGTTCGACACCAGGCCGGTGAGCGCTCCGACGGCGAAGCCCGGCGCGCCTCCGAGCGTGTAGCCGGCGATCAGGACGATGTCCGTGCTCGGAACCACGTTCGGAATCGGCGAGAACGCGACGCGTCCTGCGACGGAGATCGCCGCCAGCGCCGCGACCAGCGCAACGATCTGCGATGGCGGCCGGGACCGCTCGTACCACGCGAACCCGCCCAGGAGGGTCAGGGCGAGCACTACGACGACCGCGGCCTGCCAGCTCATCGTTCCCCACCTGCTCGGGCGGGCCAACCGCCTTCGCGCGACGAGACGCCGCGCAGCGCAGCGATCCCCTCCTCCACGGTGATCGCGGTCCCGTCGAGGATCCGCGCGACCTCGCTCGAGAAGTACCAGCCTCCCGCGAGCAGCTCCGCGGCGGTGCCGTCCGCGGCGACCTCGCCACGCGCGAGCAGGATCACACGGTCGACGAAGGTGGTGGCGAACTCGACGTCGTGGGTCGCGATCATCACCGCCGTGCCCGCCTCGGAGAGGCTGCGGCCGAGCTCGGCGAGCTCGGCCTTCCGGGCGCGATCCATGCCTCGGGTCGGCTCGTCGAGCAGCAGCGCGCCGGGCAGCTCGCCGGCGCCGCTGTCCCGCCCCGCGACGACGATCGCCAGGGCCAGGCGCTGGCGCTCCCCGCCGGAGAGATCGCGCGGATCGACATCGACCATCCCCTCCAATCCGAAGCGCCGCAGCGCCTCCTCGCCGTCGGGGCTGCTGAGCTCGTCGCCGACGCGCTCGTGCACGAACAGGTCGCCTGGCCGCTGCGGCAGGAGAGCCACCCCCGAGGGTGCCTCGATGCGGCCACGTTGCGGCTCGACCAGCCCTGCCGCCGCCCGCAGAAGGGTGCTCTTCCCGGCTCCATTGCTCCCCATGAGCGCGACGCGCTCGCCTCTTGCGATCCGAATCTCCGTGCCCCGGAGCGCCTCGGTCCGCTCCTCACCCGATCCGAGCTCGACCCAGACGTCGCGAGCGGCCAGCGCGGGCGCCTCGCGGCGCCTGCGACCCGGGGTCGGGGCCTCGGGCGTCTTCCCGGTGCCCGCGATCTCGATCCCCGATCGCATCAGCGCCCTCCGCGCCTCTCGGACGCTCGGTGGCGGCGGCAGGCCCACGGCATCGAGCAGCCGCGCCCCGGGCGTGGCCAGGATCTCGTCGTGCTCCATCGCCCAGCTGAGGAACTCACCGGGCGGGCCGTCGAAGGAGATGGCGCCGTCCTCGAGCGCGATCACGCGGTCCGCCGCCGACAGGCAGCGCTCGAGCCGGTGCTCGCCGAGCAGCACGGCCACTCCCCACTCCTCGTTCAGGCGTCGCAGCAGGGAGATCAGCTCGTCACCGGCGACGGGATCGAGCTGGGAGGTCGGCTCGTCCAGCAGCACAAGCCTGGGCCGCGTGGCGAGCGCGGCCGCCAGGGCGACGCGCTGGAGCTCGCCTCCGGAGAGTGTGTCCGTGGTGCGCTCGAGCAGCTGGTCGATCGCGAGCGCGAGAGCCACCTCCTCAACGGCGCGGGAGCGCGCGGCCGGCGCCACCCCGCGCAGCTCCAGAGGCAACTCGATCTCGGCCCGCACGGTGGTGCTGACCACCTGTGTCTCCGGCTCCTGGGCCACCATCCCCACCGCCTCCGCCAGCTCGGCCGGCCCGTGCGAGCGCACGTCCATCCCGTCGACCTCGAGATCGCCCTCGATTCCACCGCCATGGAAGTGCGGCACCAGCCCGCACCCGGCGCGGAGCAATGTGGACTTCCCCGATCCCGAGCGGCCGGCGAGAACGACGAACTCGCCGGGCTCGACGGTCAGCTCGATCGCGCGCAGCGCCTCAGCATCCGCTTCCGGATAACGGTAGGAGAGCCCGGTCGCCCGCAGCACCGCGTCAGCCACGGGCCCGCCACCTCCTCACTCCGAACGGGACCGCCGCCAGTGCGATCAGCGTCGCGCACAGCGCCAACGTCAGCGGGTCGGTGTCCATCGCGATCCGCGGATACGTGTCGAAGCCTCCCGCGCCGGCGAACCGAGCCGCCAGCCCCACCCCGAGGATCGCCGCCGCTGTCCCACACAGAGGCAGATCGTCGCGAGAGCGCTCGCGGCGCAGCCGCGGGCGAATCCCGAGCGAATGGCCGCGGAGCTCCAGGGTGGCGGCCACGTCGACGGCCCGGTCGAGCGAACCTTCAACGAGGCGCCTGGCCATCGCCGGGCGGCTGACGGGCTCGGCGCCCGGCCCCCGCAGCGCGATTGCCTCGCGCATCCGTGCCCCGTCCGCCGCGGCCAGCGGCACCATCCGCGTTACCAGCCCGGCCGTCATCGCCGATCGCCTGGCGAGGGGCCTGAGTACGCGCAGCACGCGATCGGGGTCCACGCACGCCGAATAGACGCCGAAAGCGAGCACGACCGCCACCACGCGCAGCCCGATCGCGGCGCCCGCGGCGAGCGACTCGAGAGTCACGTCGGTGTTCCCGAGCACCGGAAGATCCCAGCCCCGGACGAGGATCGTCTCCCCACGGTGGGTGACCAGGGCGTTGACGACGATCATGAAGATCAGCAGGGTCAGGCCGAGGCGAAGGGATGCCCTGACGGCCCGTCCCGCCCCGGCCGCGATCCCCGCGAGCGCGGTGGCGGCGATCGCCGCGGCCAGCACCAGCGGGCTCGAGTAGACGAACCCCACCACCGCCAAGGCGCCGAGATAGGCCATCGCGGCACCGGCGTTGGCGCGGTGGAGCGGACTGCGCCCGGGTGTATAGGCGAATGCCGATCTCACTGTACGGGCATCCCGATCGCCCCCGCCCCGGGCTGGGTGGCGACCGCGTAGTGGTTCCGCAGCGCCGGTCCGACCAGCGCGGCCGCGGCGGCCACCCCCTTGGCATCGGTGCCGGTGACCACCCAGACGGGCGCCGCGTCGCCGGGACGAAGCGCTGCGATCAGCCCGCCGCCCTTGCCGATGCTCCCGGCGGGCTGACCCTGCTGGTTTATCAGGTCCAGCAGGGGCTTCTTGTCGCCAACGAAGCGGGCGAAGACACCGCTCCGATCAGGGCCGCTGGCGAGCAGCGCCGGAACTCGATCGTGGCGAATCTCGCTCCAGGGCCCGACCACGATGTCGGCGGTCCCGTCCGAGTCGCCGAGCCCGGACGCCCTCGCGCCCGAGGCCTTCAGCGCGCCCTCGACCACGGCGCAGGGCGCGACGGCGCCCTCGCACGAGACCGCCGGCGTCCAGCGCCTGCCCTGGAACCCGTGCACGAACGGCTCCGGCCAGGAGCCCACCACAGCCGGCACGCGCATCGCCGCCGTCCAATCCCGGTAGTCCCACCAGATCCGGTCGCCGTCCGCGAGGTCATAGGCCGTGGAGCCGACCGGGGACTCGATGCCGTTCACGTAGAAGAACCAGTCGCTGGTGCGCCCACCGCTGGCCGTGCCGGAGAGGCCGTTGATCGACTGGACGAAGCCGCCGCCGTAGCGCGTCGTGATGTCCGCGTTGCGGTCGAGGACGCGGAGAACCGTGTCGGACTCGTGGATCGAATCGGTCTTCTGGATGAGAACCTTGCTGCCGTAGTCCCGGGTGACGGTGAGCGAGACGTCACCCTCGTCCTTGCCGGGGCCGAGTCCGCAACCGGCGATCGCCACGGCACAGAGCGCCACGGCGATCGCCAGGGTGCGGAGGGACATCACTTCTTCTTGCCCTTCCCCTTGTGCTTGCGATGCCTGTGTTTCTTGCCGCCACGGCTGCGTTGCTCGCAGTTCTTGGCGATCTTGTCGCGCTTGTCGGCCTTCACCGAGTCGGTGCCGCCGCCGCAGTTGATTCGGTCCTTGCCCCCGCCGCGGGCGTCGATCCGGTCGTTGCCGGCCAGCGCCCGGATCCCGTCGTCGCCGGCACGCGGCTTGATCTGATCGTCGCCGGCGGTGCCGGCGATGTCATCGGCCTCGTGGCTGCCGACGATCTGGAGGCCGCGCACAGCGGTGCACCTGCTGAGATCGCGCGCGACGCAGACCGACATCACGGCGCTGGGTATGTCGTTGTAATCCTTGCTCGCGACGAGCGAATGCGGTCCATCGCTCGAGAACGTGACCGTCGCGTTGCCGGCGGCGTCCGTCGCCACCGGCGCTTCGGCGCCGGTCACCGTCGCCCCAGCCGCCGGCCCGACCGTCCCATCGCTCTTGTACGAGCGGACCTGAACGGCGATCGGCGTGCCCGGCGTCGTCCGCGCGGGTGCGTCGAGCGCCAACTCCTCGTCACTGGAGAAGTCCGATGGGGTTCGGTAGAAGAGCAGCTGGTCACCGGGCCGGATGAACGTCTGATCGGCCCCGGTCGTGGTCGACACGTGGTTCTGCTCCAGGAGCCAGAAACCGGGGGGTGTCCCCGCCCCGATGTTGCAGACGCTGAGCGAGCCGAACGAGATGAAATCCGCGTCCGAGACCTTGAACGGCCGCAGCGAAGGCGTCGCGTCGGACGCCTCCTCGACGGCGCTCAGCATGTTCGGCGCCGATTCCGTGTACGTCTGCCCGCTGCTCTGCTTGAACGGGGGCGTCGGGTCAAAGCAATCGTCGCCCGCATACGTCTTCACCGTCGCCGCCGAGGGCGCGTACTGGCGGAGATTGGCCAGTTGCGCCCCATCGTTGGTGACGACGTGGATATCCACAGGCACGCTGGCGCCCGCATCCGCCGCTCCAAGCGCAGCGACGGCGATCAGCGACGCCAGCGCCGCAATCGCAGATGTGATTCTCATCTGTGAGCCACCCCTTCCTCGAGGGTCGTGTTGGCGGGCCGGGGACAGGTCTCCTGGCTTCCGGGCTCGACTGAGGCGCCTTCCCAGGGCGTCGTGGACTCCCCAGTGGTCTAGTGCGACAGCATCGCCCGGTCACAGTGGCGGGACCGCGCCGGCTTCTCACCGGACTTCCCTTGACCACCGGCCGTTGTCGATCGAACCAGCCTAAAGAAAAGGGGCGGCCCGAAGGCCGCCCCTTTCGCAACATCAGCTGGGAAGAGACCCTACTTCTTGGCCTTCTTCACCTTGCACTTCTGGGTCGACGTAGCGGTCTGCGTGCTGCCGTCCCAGAAGGTGGTCGTCTCGCTGCTGACCATCTTCTTCTTCTTGCTCTTGCAGCGGGCCATCACGTAGTACGTGCTTCTTGCCCGTCTTGACCTTGGTCATGCGTCGTGTCGAACAGCGTCAGGTCCGTGCCCGGCGTGTTCGGGAGACCCGTCACGTCGAGGGTGTTCGGGCCTGCTGCGTACTGGCCGTTCAGCACCAGGGTCAGCGAGTTGGCGATAAGGGTCCAGACATAGAGAGTCGTCGGACCGCCGCTGACAAGCAGAACCGGGTTCGGCGAGGTGAAGAAGCCGGTCTTGTTGTTGACCTCATTCGAGCCCGCACCCACGATGCTTCTGGCACAGGCGGACTGAATCGCGGCCGTGGTGGTCGCTGCATCCAGGGTCGCCTTCGGACACGCGGGCAGGTTGCCGTTGACGAACTTGAGCTGCTTGTCCAGCGTGAACTTCGTCTCCTTCGCGGCCGGAGACGTGTTGAAATCGCTGTACGTCGTAGCGATGATGTTGTGCAACGAAACGCCCGAGAACGTCTTCTTCTGCAGCTTCGAGGGCGCGACCGTTGCATTCAGGGTCTGGCCTGTCGGAGCACCCGCGTAGGCAGTGCCCGAGACGGCGAGCGCCCCGGTCACGGCCAGCGTGGCTCCAATCAGATAC
>CAVTPZ010000002.1:0-21191 GCA_963736685.1 uncultured Solirubrobacterales bacterium | reverse complement strand
ACCATCACCGAAATCAGCCTGTGGTCGCTTGTGCACGCTATGGCGAGCCAGACCGACCACAAGGAGGGCGCAGCATGATTCAGGTCCTTCTCTGGGCGCCATTGGCTGCTGGGCTCCTTGCCTGCGCTGCTCCGCGCGGGACCTCCGGCTGGGTCGGGGTAGTCGGGTCACTGGTGGCTCTCGTCCTGGCGGTCGTGGTGGTGGCGGGCTTTGACCCCTCCGGCGGCCTCCAGCACACCGTCGACGAGAGCTGGATCCCCGGACTCGGCGTGCGGTATCAGCTCGGGATCGACGGGATCAGCCTCTTCCTCGTCCTGCTCACCGCCGTCCTCTGGTTCGCCGCGACCCTCTGGTCCGCGATCAACACGCCGGAGCGGTCCCGGAACTACTTCCTCATGTTCGGGCTGGCCGAGACTGCGGTGCTCGGCGCGTTCCTCGCCCAGGACCTGATCCTCTTCGTCCTCTTCTTCGACCTGATGCTGATCCCGTTCTACTTCCTGTTCGGGAGCTGGGGAACCGAGCATCCGGGCCGGCCGGAGGAGGACGAGGGGCCGATCCGGCCGCAGGCCGCCGTGATCAAGATGATCGTCTACACGCTCGTCGGATCGCTGTTGATGCTGGTCGGGGCGATCGCCACCGGGATCCTGGCGGCCAATGGCGGCCCGATCGACTTCAACATCCAGCACCTCGCCGCGCACCCGCTCGGCAGCGGCAGCCAGTACTGGATCTTCTGGTTCTTCGCCGCCGCCTTCCTCGTGAAGATGCCGGCCTTCCCGCTGCACGCCTGGATGCCCGACGCCTACCGCGTCGCCCCGCTACCTGCTCTCGCGCTCTTCTCGGGCGTCCTGTCGAAGGTCGGCGCCTACGGCTTCCTGCGCATCGTGCTGCCGGTCTTCCCGGCGGCGACGACGCACTTCCAGGAGGTCATCCTGATCATCGCCGTGGTCTCGATCCTCTACGGCTCGGTGATGGCGTTCACCCAGACGAGCGCCCGCCTGGTCCTCGGCTACTCCTCGGTCGCGCAGCTCGGCTTCATCACGCTCGGGATCTTCAGCCTGCGCCCCGACGGCGCCGACGGCGCGGTGCTGCAGATGGTCAACCACGGCCTCGTGATCGCGCCGCTGATGCTGATCGCGGTGGTGCTGGTCGCCCGAGCCGGGACGGACGACATCACCAAGATGGGCGGGCTTGCCATGCGCGCCCCGGTCCTGGCGGCGCTCTTCCTGGTCGCGACGATGGCCCTGCTCGCCATCCCCGGCTCCTCCAACTTCATCGGCGAGTTCTACATCCTGAACGGCATCTTCCAGGAGAAGATCGTCTTCGCCTTCATCGCCGCGATCGGCATCGCGATGGCCGCCTACTACGCGCTGCGCATGTACCAGCACGCGATGCACAACCGAAAGCCGGACGGGATCGAATCGCGGGAGGTAGGCCTCTGGGACGGAGGTGTGATCGCTGGCCTGGTCGCCTGCATCGTCGCGCTGGCCCTCTACCCCGGGCTGATCCTGCATCGGGCCGATCACGCAGTGACTTCGAACGTCGCCCAAACCGCCTGTGTGCGAGGCATCTACTCAAACGGCTCCAGCGCGGTGACCGCGACCAACTGCCCGGAGTTGGCACAGCGATGACGACCTTCAACACCCCCCACATCGACTACGCCGGGCTCTCGCCCGTCATCGCCCTGACGGCGGGGATCGTCGTCGTGCTGATCACCGGCCTGTTCCTGCGGTCGCGCTGGGTTAACGCGGGCCTGACGATCGCCGTACTCGCCGCCACCGCCGGGCTCTCGATCTGGCAGTGGGGCTCCAATACGGACCTCGTGTCAGGCGCCCTCCGCCTTGATGCCTTCGGCCTGGCGGCGGCCCTGATCGCCTGCACTGCGGCCGCGATCGTCGTGCTCCTCGCGATCCGCGAGCCGGCCGCGGAGGAGGCCGAGTTCGGCGCCTTCTACACGCTGCTGCTCGGCTCCGTCCTCGGCATGACCCTGATCGGGCAGGCCCAGAACCTGGTCGCGTTCTTCGTGGCGCTCGAGCTGCTCTCGATCCCGCTCTACGTCCTCTGCGCCTCGGCCCGCCGTCAGGAGCGCTCGCTCGAGTCCGGCCTCAAGTACCTGATCATCGGCTCGATCGGCTCGGCGACGGTGCTCTACGGATTCGCGCTGCTCTACGGCGCCTCGGGCTCCACCGACTTCACCGGGATCGCGCACGCTCTCGGCCCCGGCGGGAACGGCAATGACACGCTCGTCCTGATCGGCACCGCGATGGTCCTGACCGGCCTTGCCTTCAAGACCTCGCTGGCCCCCTTCCACCAGTGGACTCCCGACGTCTACCAGGGCGCCCCCACCCCGGTCACCGCTTTCATGGCGGTCGCGACCAAGGCCGCCGCCTTCATCGCCCTGGCCCGCCTCTTCGAGGTGGCGCTCGGGCCGATCGCCCATGACTGGAAGCCGGCACTCGCCGCTGTCGCCGTGCTCTCCATCGCGGTCGGCAACATCGGCGCGCTCGGCCAGGACAGCCTGAAGCGGCTCATGGGGTACTCGGGCGTCGCCCAGGCCGGCTACATGCTCGCCGGCGTCGTGGTGGCGACCGAGACCGGCCTCAAGGCACTGGTCTTCTACCTGGCCGCCTACACGCTGATGAACCTCGCCGTCTTCGCCGTGATCGTCGCCCGCGAGCGGGAGACCGACACCGGCGACGACATCGAGTCCTTCGCCGGGATCGGGCGCTCGCGCCCCCTGCTCGCCTGGCCGCTCACCATCGGCATGCTGGCCCTCGCCGGGATCCCCGGCACTTCGGGGTTCATGGGCAAGCTCTTCCTGATCGAGGCGACGGTCGACGGCGACTACACCTGGCTCGGCGTGGTCATCGTGGCCGGCTCGATGGTGTCCCTCGTCTACTACCTGAGGGTCGTCTCGGCGATGTGGATGAGGCCGGCGCCCGGCGCCGCCCCCACCGCGATGCCGGCGATCGCCGGCGGCTCACCCGAGGCCGACGCAGCCCCTCGAAAGGGAACGGGCCGCTGCATCCTGATCGCCGGCTCCGCCCTGGTCTGCGCCGCGCTCACCGTCGTCTTCGGCGTCGCCCCGTCGCCGTTGATCGACTGGGCCTCGCACGCGGCCTCGTCGCTCGCGACCACGATCTAATCCCGCGGCCTCACTCCGCGCTCCCGCGTCCGCGAGGATCCCGGTCCCTTGGGCGTCCTCCTCACCGTCGCCGCGATCGTGATCTCCGCCTCCGCCGGGATCGCCGCCGAGCGCCGCTGGCCCGCGAGCGCGGTCGGGTGGGCGCGGCGCCTCCTGGTGCTGTCCCTCTACACGCTGCTCCCGTTCGTCGTCTTCTTCAACCTCGACCGCGCGCATCTGAACGCGAACGTCGCCGGAGGGCTGCTGATCGGCTGGGTGGCGATTCTCGCGGCGGCGGGCCTCGCCTGGCTGGTCAGCCTGCGGCTTCTTCACCTGCCCCGGCCCTCGGCTGGGTCCGTGATCGTGGGGACCCTCGCGCCGAACACGGGCTACCTGGGGTATCCGCTCTGCGCCTCCCTGCTCGGGTTCCACGCGCTGGGGCAGGCCGTCGTCTATGACGTGGTCGTCTCGATCCCGAGTCTCCTTCTGCTCGGCTTCGGCGTCGGGGCCGCCTTCGGCACCAAGGCGGGCGAGGGGCCGAGGGAGAGGTTGATCGCGTTCTTCACGCGCAATCCGCCGCTCTACGCCGCGATCCTGGCCGTGGTCGCGCCCGACTCGTGGGCGCCGGACACTCTGGTCGACATCTCCCGCGGGGTCGTGGTCGCCCTGCTCCCGATCGGCTTCTTCGCCGTGGGCGCCGTGCTCGCGGAGGAGGTCGAGGAGCGGAGTGTCCGGCTCGGCTCCCCGCTCGACCCGCCGCTGGGCGCGACGATCCTGCTGCGCCTGGCCATCGCGCCCGGCCTGCTGCTCCTCCTGTCGCTTCCCTTCATCGACCTGCCCGGCCCCTACCTGCTGCTGGCAGCGATGCCGTGCGGGGTGAACACGCTGCTGGTCTCCCACGTCTACGGCCTCGACGCCAGGCTGGCGGCCCAGGCCGTGGCCTGGACCACCGGAATTGCGGTCGCCGCCGCGGTCGCCGCACAGATCGTCTGGGGATAGGCCCCGGCCGGGACCTGAGCCATCCCGCGCTGGCACTACGATGGCTCGCTCGTGCGCTACCCGGTCGAGGAATTCACGGATGAGGAACGGAGGCTCCTCTCCCCCCACTTCACCAATCTCGACCGACCCGTTTTCGCGCTCGTCAACCTGCCGGAGACGATCAAGGGCGCGCTCTTCGCCCGCTACTCGCGCTATGCCGGGACCCTGCGCCGTCTCTACCTGGACGAATTCGCCGAGGACGTGCCCGAGGGCGGCCGCCCGTTCGAGGGCGAGGAGGGCGAGCGTGCCGCCGGCCTCTACGAGCGCGTCTTCATGGGGTACGGCGATGACTCGATCGCCCAGGTCGGCGGAGCCCATGTCGCCTGCGAGTGGGTCTCGAACGTCCTGACCAAGGTGCTGCAGCGGGGACGCCTCGCCGCCTACCTGGAGCAGTCGACCCGCTACATCCCCTACGACCAGCCGCTGCCCGAATCAGCCGGCGGCGGCTATCGCTTCTATTGCGACGACGAGCTGGGGCCCGAATACGCCGCGGCGATGGACGAGATCTTCGCGATCTACTCCCGCTCGCTCGCAGAGGTCAGGGAGTGGGCAGCTGAGCGCTGGCCCCGGGGCGATGAGCCGGAGGCCGCCTGGGAGCGCTCGATCAAGGCCAAGGCGCTGGATCTGCTGCGCGGCCTGCTCCCTGCCGCGACCCTGAGCCACGTCGGCATCTTCGCGTCGGGTCAGGCCTACGAGCAGATGATGCTGAGGATGCTCGCCTCGCCCCTGCCGGAGTCACGGCATTTCGCGACGATGATCCTCGAGGAGCTCAAGAAGGTGATGCCGAGCTTCGTCGCGCGGGTGGAGCGGCCGGACCGCGGCGGGGAATGGGTCACCTATCTCGAGCGGCGCCGCGAAGCGGCGGAGCGCTGGGTGGCCCGCATGGGTCTCGACCGTTCCGAGGGCGAGGACGTCCCCTCGGTCGAGCTGATCGACGTCGAGGGTTCCGAGGACGACCTGATCGCGGCCTCGCTGTTCGAGTCCTCGACCGCCTCCGAACGCGCCATCCTCGATCGCGTCCGCGCCCTCCCGCCCGACGGGCAGGCCGAGATGATCGCCGACCTCGCCGGCGAGCGCCCGAACCGGCGCCACCGGCCCGGCCGCGGCTGGGAGGCCGTGCGCTACCGCTTCGAGATCGTCTCGGACTACGGCGGCTTCCGCGACCTGCAGCGCCACCGCATGCTGACCTGCCAGTGGCAGGCATTGAGCCCGGACCTGGGTGCCGGCATCCCGGAGGAGGTGCGCGAGGCCGGCGCCGGCTCGGAGTACGAGCGGGCGCTGGAGATCTCGCGGACCGAGTACGAGCGGCTCACCGCCTCGGGCTTGGCGGACGCCGCCCCCTACGCACTCTGCCTCGGCTACCGGATCCGCTATCTGCTCGACCTGAACGCTCGCGAGGCCATGCATCTGATCGAGCTGCGCTCCGGCCGCGAGGGACACCCGACCTACCGCGCAGTCGCACAGGCGATGCACGAGCGAATCGCTTCGGTTCATCCGGCGATCGCCGCGGCGATGACTCACGTCGATGCCTCCACCGAGCCCCGGCTCGAGCGCATCATGAGCGAGATCCGCACCCACCGGAAACGGGTCGCGGCCGATCAGGAGCCGGAGCCGTCCGACGCCCCGCCGGGCGTCAGCGCGCTGGGCTGAGCGCTCGCCGGGGCACGTCCAATCCACAAGCCTCGACATTTCGTAGTTGACTACAAGTCAATGAACCGTAGGATGCGATGGGTGAAGGGAGCTAGAGCCCTGGCGAGCGGGATGCTCGTCCTGGCGGCGATCTGCGCCGTGCCGGCGATCTCGACGGCGCAGGATGTCGGCACGACCACGGACACGACCGCGACGACGACGGTTCCCACGACGACGACCGCCACCACACCGGATCCGGTTGCTCCCGCAACCGACCCGTCCGCCACCACGAGCTCACCCGCTCCCCCGGCGGTCACCGTCTCGAGCCCCACCCACAAGGCCCATAGCGCGGCATCCACCAGCGTCACGATGGGAGACTTCTTCTTCTCGGCCGCGACGGTGACGGTCAACGTCGGCGACACCGTGACCTGGCACAACTCCGGCCAGGCGCCGCACACCGCCACCGCGAACGACGGCACCTTCGACACGGGCACGATCAACTCGGGCGGCAGCGGCTCGCACACCTTCAACTCGGCCGGGACCTTCAGCTACATCTGCACGATCCACCCGAACATGAAGGGCACCGTCCGCGTGCTGAGCGCGTCCGGCGGAGGCGGGGGTGGTGGTGGTGGAGGCGCGAGCTCCAGCAGCTCGGGTACCTCGGAGTCGTCCGCGGTCGCGTCTCCGGGCGCCGCGGGCTCCTCCACCACGCTGCCGATGACCGGCATGGCGGTGGGAGCGCTGGCGCTGGTCGGGGCGGCGCTGCTCGCGTCGGGGCTGATCGCACGGCGCACCGGCGACGAGCCCCGGCGTCGCTCGCTCTAGCCGACCTCACGCAGATCCTCAAGAAGGGCCCCGAGGCCGTGGCCGGTGCGATCGAGGATGTCATCCTGTTCGCCAATGCTCCATCACGTCTCTCTCGAGGTCCCTCCGGAGGAGATTGACCGATCGGTCGAGTTCTGGCGCCTGCTCGGCTTCGAGGAGGTCCCCGCCGCCGAGGTGCTGGGTGACTCCGTCCGCTGGCTGGAACGCGACGGGACCCAGATCCACCTGATCCTCACCGAGCAGCACACCGCCCCTGTCCTGGGTCACGCAGCGGTGGTCGCCCCCGACCACGCCGAGGCCAAGCAGCGGCTGCGCCACGGCGGCTTCACCGTCGAGGACACCCGCCAGCTCTGGGGCGCCGACCGCGCCTTCGCGATCGCGCCGGGTGGACACCGGGTCGAGCTGATGGCCGCGCCACCGCCGCGGAGGAGAAACTAGCCGCGCCGCTTGCGCTTCTTGCGCCGCTGACCCTGCGTCTCGCCGTAGGGCGGCTCGGGAGGCACGCCGTTGCCGCCGCCCTCCTCGGGCAGCGGCGACTCGGAGACCTCGCGCCCGCTTCCCTCGACCGTCCCGCCGGGTCCCCTCTCTTCCGGCGGCGGGCCGATGTCCTCGCTGCGACTCAGCCACGGGATCGCCTCTCCGGCGGCCCAGGCCGGGGGCAGCGGCCGCGGCCAGTAACCGGAAAACATCAGTCCGATGACGGCGAACCAAAACACCAGAACAGCGAAACCGAGCGCCCCCAGCAGAATGAGTCCGATCCCGGCGACCATCCCAGCCACGCCCCAGAACCGAGTCAGAAGCCCGACGCGCATTGACCAAAGGCTGGTGTAGATGAGCCCGAAGACCAATGCGAGCTTGCCGATGAAGCCGAGCAATCCACCCACCAGAAGCAGGGTCGTGTGCTTGTTGACGTGATCGGCCAGATTCTCCCGCGCGTTGCTACCGGCCTGCGTCGGCGTGACGGGCGTCGCAACTGTCGTCGTGGTCCCGTTGAGATTGATCGTCGTTGAGGCTGTCGTGGAGGTCGTCGTCGGAGCGGTGGTGCTCGCAGGCGTCGACTCCGTCGCGGTGGTTCCTGTACCAGCTGCCTTCGTGCCTTGGGAGGGCTTGGCGTGGGTCACCTGCGCCTGCTCCGCCTGCTGGCGAGCCTGCTGGACGGCGGCCGGCTCCTGGTTGTGGAAATCCTCGGCGGCCTGGGTGCTGCCGATCGAGGCCGCCCCCGCCCCGACGCCGAACGCCAGTGGCCCGAGGATGATCATTCCCACGAGCGAACTTCGCACGCCCTGCGCTCGCCCAGCGGCGGCCCGGAACAGAAACCACAACGGGACCGCAAACAGCGCCAACCCGATTCCCAGCACGATCGACGTGTAGATCAGCCGGCTCGCGTGAGCGTGCTCGAACACAAGTTGATCCGCATCCGAGTTGCCACTCGGTGGGTTCAGACCAACCTGCTGAGCGGCGATGGACGCCGCGACGATCAAGGCGCCGAGCAGCGCAGCGAAACCGGCGCGCTTCATCCAGGAGGACTGGAAGGCGAGGATCTCCTCCTTGCTCGGGAGAGCACGGCCTTGGGTCGGCGGCGCTGCGTTCACGGAGTCAGCAGTCTCCCGGTTAGCCGCGCCGTCCGTCGGCGGCGATGCGCCCCGCGATGTCGCGGTCGGTGATCATCGCCGCCGGGCTCTCGCGGAGCTGCATGGCGGGACTGTATCTTGGCTGCGGTGTCGCTTATCTCCCGCCAAAGCGGGCCCATCGCCGTCTACGGAGCCACCGGCTATACCGGCCGGCTGGTCGTGGCCGAGCTCGGACGCGCCGAGGCCGACTTCGTGGTCTCAGGCCGCAACGCCGACAAGCTCGAGGCGCTGCGGAGAGACCTCGACCTGGACGTCCCGACGAGGGCGGCCCGGATCGACGATCCCTCCTCCCTGCGAGACCTCCTCGCCGGCTGCGCCGTGGTGATCGACTGCGCCGGCCCCTTCGTGAAGTTCGGCGAGCCGGTGCTCGCGGCCGCGATCGAGACCGGAACCCACTACCTGGACACCACCGGGGAGCAGCCCTACATGCAGATGGCCTTCGAGCGCTACGGCCCGGGCGCCGCACGCGCCGGAGTGGCGGTGATCCCCGCGATGGGCTTCGACTACGTGCCCGGGGACATGATCGCCTCGCTGACCGCCGAGGGCATGGGCGAGCTCGACGACCTCAACCTGCACTACTGCTGGCGGGACTTCACCCCAAGCCAGGGGACGGCCAGGACCACCCTCGAGATGATCGGCGGCAAGGACGTCGAGTGGCGAGATGGCGAGTGGGTCGAGTCCAAGGGCGGCGTCTCGCGAGGGACGTTCGAGTTCCCCGAGCCATTCGGTCGGCAGCGGATGTTCCGCTATCCGTCCGGCGAGCAGATCACGGTGCCGCGCCACCTGGCGACCCGCAACGTGCGCGCGTCGATGAATGCGGGCGCCTTCTCGAGCGACCGGCTCGCGCCGATCTTCAGCGCGATCGTGCGGCCGGCGGGCCTGGCGATGCGGACCCCGCTGAAGCGCCTGGCGAACGCCGCCATCTCGCGGCTGCCCGAGGGTCAGACCCTGGAGCAGCGGGAGAAGATGACATGGGCGATCGTCTGCGAGGCGAAGCGCGGCGAGGTGGAGCGCCGGGGCGTGGTCGCGGGCAGGGACGTCTACGGGCTGACCGCGGCCGCGATCGCGCGGGGCGCGCTGCTCGCGTCACACAAGAACTTCGAGGGGCGTGGCGCCCTGGCGCCCTCCCAGGCCTTCGACCCCAAGGACTTCCTCGACGGGCTGGACCGGTTCGACGTTCACTGGCGGATCTTCGAGACCAACGTCCCGGTCGCGGTCTAGCGTGGACAGGGAGATCGGACTTCCCGCCCGCAGGGGTCGGAGAGTGAGCCTCGAGGAGGGAGCCGCTCCGGGCTCCGCGCGTTGCCCGGCCTGCGGCCAGCCGCTCTTCGTCTGGCTCGAGACGGAGGGCTTCGGCCCTCGGGAGGACCAGGTGATCGACCGCTGCGAGAACTGCGGCCTGGTCGCCGTCCGGGATTCCGTGCCCTCCCCGGATCGCGCGATCGACGAGCTCCTCTTCGGCCGGGAGGAGAACGGAACCGAGGTGGCGGTCCGCGCCGACAACGCGGCCAGCCTCCAGGCCTGGCTGGGAGCGGAGAACTGGGCGGCGCTCCGCCCGGGCGGGCATGCCATCAAGCCCACGCCGCGCGCGGCGCGGCTGCTGTTCGCCCGGCGCGGGCTCGAGGTGACGCGGATTCGCCATCTGATCCGGCCGGGGATGGCGTCGATGTGGCAGACGCTCCTCAACCTGCTGACCTTCCACCGAGATTTCGCCTCGGAGGCTGTCGGGGGCCGGCTCCGTCCCGGCACCGGCCGCGGCGTGGCCGCCTTCTGGGTCGACGCCGCCGTCACCGTGCTGGCCGCGATCCCGACGGCGATCATCGCTGTCGTCCTCGAATCGGGCGCGGTTCTGGCCCGCCGCGGCGGAACGATGGAGATACGGGCCGAACGGCTCCCCTCTACGGACTGAGCTCGGCCACGATCGACGCCACCTCCGCCGCCCCGCCGACGTGCGGAGGTTCCTCCGGCGACTTCACCTCACGGATCGCGCTCTGGTCCAGACGCGTGGCGAGCGCCTCGGCCGCTTCTCGAAGCAGCGGCGAGGTCGACTCGGAGGTGATGACAGCCGAGGGGCGCTCCGCGGTCGCCAACCGCGGGAGGGGCATCCGCCAGGCGGCCGGGATGCCGAGCTCGGCCATCACGCTGCGCGGACGGGCTCTGGCGGCCTCAGCCGCCAGGGAGGGCATTCGGGTCACGCCCGGGCCGAGCGCCGGGAGAGACCCTGAGAGGTAGACGTCGATCACGTTCTCCCGGTTGCCGGCGGCGATCGCCAACCTGTGCCGATCCTCGGAGAGCGCCTGGGTTGCCGGCGGCGTGAGCTGCAGGAGCGTCGGCTCGATCAGGACCGCGGCCGAGACAAGCTCGTCGCGCCGGAGCATCAGATCGAGGGCGATCACGGCCCCCACTCCCGCGCCGCAGACGATGGCGGGCCTATCCGCCGTGGCCTCGACCACGGCCGCGGCATCCTCGCTCTGCTCCTCGATCGTCGTGCGCCGATAGTCGTCGGGCTCGCTGGATGCGCCCCACCCGCGTCGGTCGTAGGTGATCGCCCGGAACTCCCGGGCCAGCGACTGGGCAAGCGGGTCCCAGACCGCCTGGGTGGTGGCGGTCTCGTGGATCAGCAGGACGGGAGAGCCCCGGCCGCGCTCGCTCCACGCGATCTCGACGCCGCGGGCCTCGAGCGCCATGCCCTCAGACGTTGCGCCAGATCCGACTGATCAGCGGCAGTGCGAGCGCCCTCGGGCTGTGCTGGCCGGCCAACGCGCCGGCACGGTTGAGCGCGCCCGGAACGACCACGCGGCGGTCGTTCGCCGCGCCGTCGACCGCGTGCCGGGCGATTTCCTCCGCCGACATCCAGACCGCGCTCGGGGTGCGATCCTCGACGCCGCCGAACCCGGCGACCTCGGTGAACTCGGTCTTCACCGGCCCGGGGCACACCGCCGTCACGGTGACGCCGGTACCGCGAAGCTCGGTGCGGATCGCCTCGCTGAAGGAGAGAACGAAGGACTTGCTCGCCGCGTACACGGCCGAGCCGGGCAACGGCTGGAAGGCGGCCGTCGAGGCGATGTTGATGACGCTGCCACGGCCGCGGTCGACCATCCCGGTCAGAAAGCGGCTGGTCAGGTCGACCACTGCCCCCACGTTCAGGTCGACCATCTCGGCCATGCGCTCTCGGGGGCTGGTGGCGAAGTCGGCCTGGTGGCCGAAGCCGGCGTTGTTGACCAGCACCTCGACCACCCGGGCGCGTCCGCGCAGCTCCTCGACCATCTGCTCGCGGCCCTCGGGCTTCCCGAGGTCGGCCGCGATCACCTCCGCCGACACGCCATGGACAGAGGTCAGCTCTGTGGCCAGAGTCCTCAGGCGTTCCTCCCGCCGGGCGACGAGCGTGAGGGAATGGCCTCGAGAGGCGAGCTCGGTCGCGATGGCCGCGCCGATTCCCGACGAGGCGCCGGTGACCACCGAGGTGCCCGTCACCGAGGGCTCGGGGAGGCCCACGGTCAGGCCCCGCCGGCGATAGAGGGCATCAGTCCTGCAGGCCCTCGCGGGCCTCTCTGACCAGGGTCACTGCCTCCGGGAAGACGATCCGGATCGCATCGCGGACCTGGACGGCCTGCTCATCGCTCGAACCGGTCAGCTCCATCGAGCTGATCGCGGCGACGGTCATCTCGACCGCCAGCTTGATCGCATTGTCGGCCCACGCGACCTTCTGGGCTCCCTGCATCTGCTCCTGGAGCTCCTCCATCCGCCTGCGCATTTCCTCGGGATCGCCGAAGAGTCCACCGAAACCTTCCATGGCTTCGATCATAGACCGGTCACCCTTTCGGCACTCGTGCGCGCCCCAGGGCACCGAGCCCGCGGGAGCTTGGGCGGGTGCGCTCCCGCCCAGACCGCCGCCGAGGCGCCGCCTCCGTCGAGTACCTCGCGCTCGCGGGCCTGATCGGCCTCCTGATCGTCGCCGCGGTCGCGGCCCTGGTCGCCTCCCCGCCGAGCCGCGGCGAGCGTGAGCTGGGCGAGATGCTCGCGCGCCGGATCGCCTGTACCCCGCGCTATCCCGTGCCCTGCGGGCGCAACCCGCTCGCGCTCGCGTACGGCTTCACGGTCGGGAAGCTGGTCCGCCACTTGGTCCCGACGCCGGCTGCGAGGAACGGGGAGCTCCCGGTTGACTTCCGATACTGCCGCCAGCCGACCTGCGCGGCGCCCGGCTCCGATCCCGGCCTGACGGCATCCCGGCGCCGAGTCACGGAGTTCACGTCGGTTGAGGACCTCCACCATTCGGACGGAGCGCTGCGTATCACCTACTGGCTCTATCGCCCGGGACTTGGCTGGCAAAGGATTGTCCGTGCCGCGGGGGTGGCCGAAATTGCCGCCGCGTCCGTGATCCGGCTGAACCTCGAGGACGACCCGGCGCTGGTTCCCTTGGAGACGCTCCCCGGACGGGATCACTACCTGTTCCCGCCGGGCGAGGAACCTCCCTGGCGCTGGTCGATCGCCTCGCGACCGAGCGGTCGCCCCTTGCGCTAGAGCCGCCACGCGAGATAGCTGCTTTGCATGGAAAGCAGCGCTTTCACTGACGCCCTGTGGGCTGATACACCAGGCCGAGCGAGCTAGGCTCGCCGCCATGAGGCCGCGGTCCTTGATCGGGTCATTTGCGGCCGGCAACTGGCAGAGGACCGTCGACGGTCGGAATCTGGCCTGCGTCTTTGGCGCGCTTCTGGCTGGTCTTCTCATCGCCCCACCGACAGCGACGGCGGACACCGCTCTGGTCGGCCTGAGTCCGAAAGTCGCGAGACCCGGCGAGCGGGTCGATCTCCGGATTGCCTGTGGCGCGTGCTCTGCCGATGCGACCTTCCCGATTTCACTCGTGCCCGTCGCCAAAGCCCCGCGCCCCTATCCATGCCGCGACAACGCGCTCTGCACTCCGACCGCTCCAGCGCCACCGAGGCAACCCCCTTTCTTGTTCCTCGGCAGCACTAGCGGTGCAAGAGCGCGCGCCCAGGCGGTGCAGCCACCTGGTTCGGACTCGCATCTTCGCCTTACCGTCCCGAAAATCGAGCCAGGCGTTTACGCCTTTGTCATCTTCGCCGTGAGCAGGCAGGGCCCGCCCGGGGCCCTGATAGCCGACACGGGTCCTGGCGACCTTCTTCGGATTCTGCCGACGGAGACTGCGGTGGGCTCCTCAGGGGACGGTTCCGATGCGACGTTGTGGATCGTGCCAGGCATCGGGACGATCGCGCTAGTGCTTGCGGCCGTTCTGCTGCTCCGTCGGCGGCGAGCGTCGTGAGACTCACCGCTACCGCTTTGGACGAGAAGGGGCGCTTTGCATGGAAAACAGCACTCCGACGATGTCGCCGCCTCGAGTCGTCAGGACTTCAGGAAGGCCAGCAGGTCGGTGTTGATCGTCTCGGCCTCGGTGGTCGGCATGCCGTGTGGGAATCCCTTGTACGTCTTCAGCGTCCCGTTTTGCACGAGCTTCGCAGACAGCGGTCCAGAGTCGGCGTAGGGAACGATCTGGTCGTCGTCGCCGTGCATCACCAGCACCGGGACCGTGATCTTCTTGAGGTCCTCGGTGAAGTCGGTCTGAGAGAAGGCGACGATGCCGTCGTAATGAGCCTTCGCACCACCCATCATGCCCTGGCGCCACCAGTTCTCGATGATCGCTTCCGAGGGTTCCGCGCCGGGGCGGTTATAGCCATAGAAGGGGCCCGACGGCAGGGCCCGATAGAACTCGGATCGGTTTGCGGCCAGCTGCGCCTGGAGATCGTCGAACGCGCTCTTCGGCAGTCCGCCGGGATTGGCGTCGGTCTGCACCATGAGCGGAGGCACCGCACTGATCAATACTGCTTTCGCCACGCGGCTCTCACCGTGTCGGGCGATGTAGTGCACGACTTCGCCGCCACCGGTGGAGTGTCCAACGTGGAGGGCGTCCTGGAGATCGAGATGGGCCGTCAGCGCCGCCAAGTCGTCGGCGTAGTGGTCCATGTCGTGACCGTCGCTGGTCTGCGTGGAGCGTCCGTGCCCACGCCGGTCATGGGCGATAACGCGGTAGCCGTGCAGCAGGAAGAACAGCATCTGGTTGTCCCAGTCGTCGGCCGAAAGCGGCCAGCCATGGCTGAAAACGACCGGCTGGCCCTCCCCCCAGTCCTTGTAGAAGATCTCGGTGCCGTCATTTGTGGTGATCGTGCCCATCAGCCCTCTCCTCGTGGTTGTCGTCGGCAGCCCGGAAACACCTTTGCATGATCAGGCGGACCCGTGAGCCCGCTCGGAGGCGTAGGCGTTAAACAGCCGCTTTGGACGAGAGGCGGCAGTCCTGCTTTGCATGGAAAGCAGCGCCTTCCCGAATCGCCGTAACGATCCGCTCAGTTGGACCACGTATGCCGGGCTAGACCCGGGCAGGATCCGCGCCCGCTCTCTCACGGTACGGGGCCAGGAACCCGATCAGGGCGGCGAGCATCGCGTCCGGAGCCTGTTCGGCGACCCAGTGTTTGGAGTCGGGCAGGACCACGGTTTGCACGTCGTCCGCGACGAGTTCCATCGTCTTGCCGACCTGTTCGCCGAAGCTTTCCGCTCCGCCGATCGCCAGGACGGGCATCGTCAGCCGCAGCGTCTTGCGCTGCTCGTTCTGCGCCTGGCTCACCGGGAAAGCGCGGTAGAGCTCGAAGCTGCCCCGTAGCGCCTCCGGATCGGCCGCGAGGAGGTCGACGTAGTACTTGACGGCGTCGGTGGACAGCTTCTTCTTTCCGGCCGCGTTCGAAAACTTCTCGCCGAAGAAGATGTCCTCCCGCCCGCTGACGAGCTTCTCGTTGACCACTGGAAGTGCGTTGAACGGGATGTGCCACAGGCGTTCGTTGAGCGGCCCGGGGAGGAACAGTGGCGGCGAGGGAGACACGCCCGGAAGCGGGGCTTCCCCGAGTGCTAGGCGGTCGACTCGGTCGGGGTGATCAGCGGCCAGGGCGTAGCCAATGAGCAGTCCGGTGTCGCAGCCGACTATGGCGAATCGCTGGTGGCCGAGCGCGTCCATCAACGCCACAAGGTCGTTTGCGAGGGTTGCGGTGTCGTAGCCGTCCCGGGGCTTATCGGACAGGCCCATACCACGCTGATCGACCGCGATCACCTCGAAGGTCTCGGCCAGCGCCGGCATCATCAGCCGCCATGCGTACCAGGACTCGGGCCAGCCGTGAATTAGCAGCAGTGGTGGACCGTCGCCGCCGATAACCGCGTGCATGCGTATGTCACCGGCTTCGACGTAGTGGCTGGTGAACGTATCGGTGAATCCCGGAGGGAGCTCCGGCGCTCCGGATACGGAGCCGGCGCCTTCAGCGACGGGCAGGTCGCTAGAAACTGAACTCATCAGGATCTCCTTCTGCTGGAAAGAGATGATCGTCCAGACTAGAAGTGGATGCAACCCGTAGTTGCCACAGCCTTTGACGCGCGGCGATGAGGCTGCTTGATAGCCGCTTTGGACGAAAGCGGCAGTTTGGATGAGTAAGCGCGTCACGTCCGCCCACGAGTCCGGGTTACTAAATGGCTCTAGATACCCAACGCTGGCTGGCAGCAGATCGTCCGCATCGCCGGCGCCGTCGAGATCGCCGCGGCGGCCCGGCTCCGCCTCAGCCACGAGGATGACCCCGCGTTGGTCCCACTCGAGACCCTTGAGGGACGCGACCACTACCTGTTCCCACCGGGCGAGGAACCTCCCTGGCGCTGGTCGATCGTCTCACGACCGAGCGGTCGCCCCTTCGGTTAAAGCTGCGATGCGCGATTGCCGCTTTGCATGGAGTGGGGTATCCGGTTAGCTGCACCACTTTCTTAGGGATTCACGCCTGCCATGGCTCCGTGTTCCGACTTTGACGCAGTCCGGTGGAGAACACGGATGGCGGCGCGAGCACGAGATGCGACCGTGTCCACGTGAACTTGATTGAAGGGCGGAAGCAATGAGGCACTCCCTATTGGCGCGCAGGAGAAGCTGGTGAGGGAGATCTTCAGCCAGGCGCTCGGCGCCACCCGCGCAACGGCCTCTGTAGTGGTCCGGGACCTGCTCGGCTCCCGCGCCAAGGACCCGCTGGCCGAGCGCGACCCGCGGTTTATCCGCCAGACCCTGCCAGGGTATAGCCGCGCGGCGCAACTCTACTTCCGTCCCAAGGTGCGCGGTCTAGAGCAGATCCCGGCCAAGGGGCCGGTGATTCTTGTTGGCAATCACTCGGGCGGCACGCTGATCGCCGACACCTTCGCCTTCGCCTTCGGTTTCTACAACTACTTCGGCCCCGACCGGCTGTTCCACCAGCTCGCCCACGACCTCGTCTTCCGGGTGCCGGGTCTCGTCATGCTGCGCCGGTACGGAACGATCCCTGCCAATCACGAAAACGCGATGACGGCGCTGGGGAAGGGTGCTGCGCTTCTGGTCTATCCGGGCGGGGACCACGAGACCTACCGCCCCTCCTGGCACTCGGGGGAAATCGACTTCGGACATCGCAGCGGCTTCGTCCGCCTCGCGCTTGCGGCTGACGTGCCGATCGTCCCGGTAGTGGCGATCGGGGGCCAGGAGACTGCCCTCTTCCTGACCCGCGGCGAGCGGCTTTCTCACCTCCTTGCCCTCGACAGGCTGCTGCGGCTAAAGGTCGTGCCGATCCAAATCGCACCTCCCTTCGGCGTGACGGTGCTGGACCTGCCGGGCCGCATCCCGCTGCCCTCCCAGATCACAATCCAGGTCCTGCCCAGGATCGACCTGCGCCGCCGATTTGGCCCCCAGCCCGACGAGGAGGTGGTCTACAACGCGGTCACGATGATGATGCAGGAGGCGCTCGACGAACTCTCGGCCGAGCGCGAGCTGCCGGTCGTCGGCACGCTGGGTTCGCGGCACGAGAAGAGCGAAGTCGTCGAGGAGCTGAAGCACGGCGGTCTCGAGCGAGAGGTCGAGGCGGCGATCGAGGCCGAAAAAGTCAAGAAGCCGGGTGGGCAGAAGTAGAGCCGGCCGCGCAGTGTGTCGCTTTGTATGGGAAGCGGCGCTTTGGACGAGTAGCGGGACACCGTCCGCCCATGAGTGCGGGGTTACTAACTGGCTCTAGATACCGGGACTTGGCTGGCAAAGGATTGTCCGTGCCGCGGGGGTGGCCGAAATTGCCGCCGCGTCCGTGATCCGGCTGAACCTCGAGGACGACCCGGCGCTGGTTCCCTTGGAGACGCTCCCCGGAGGGGACCACTACCTGTTCCCGCCGGGCGAGGAACCTCCCTGGCGCTGGTCGATCGCCTCGCGACCGAGCGGTCGCCCCTTGCGCTAGAGCCGCCACGCAAGACTGCTGCTTTGCATGGAAAGCAGCGGTCTTGAGCTGACGCTCGCTTGTCGCGCAAAGGAGCCGCACCATCTCCGCCTCTGCCTCGCACCAGGAGCCCCGCCACCCGGGGGCGCCGCGCCGGCGATCCCCGGTAAGCGCCTCAGGGCCCCGGCCTCGTCGGATCGCTCTCCTCCAACGCCGTTAGCCGCGACTGGTGGTACTCGGAGAACGGTTCGCCGCATGCCTCCCACAGCCGCCGGTAGCTTCGCACCAGGCCGTCCCAGCCCGCCGCCACCGGCGCCAGCAGCTCCCGGTGCAGCTCGCTGAGGAGATGGTCTTTCTTCTGGTACTGGCAAAGCCGGCACGCCGTAGCGAGGTTCTTGGGGTCTAGCCAGTCCCCGCCCCGCGACCCGGGATTGACGTGATCGACGGTGGCGTAGATCGTCCAGTAGGCCGGGTGATCGAGCGCGCGCGACCCCGCCTCCGGGAACTCCTTCGGAAAGACTCCGGAGATCAGGCTGAGGACCCCGCGGTCGATCGTGCGGCTCCGGCAATAGCGGCAGGTAAACGAGTCCCGCCAGAACACCTCCGCCTCCACGCGCTTACTTGGGTAGCGGCGCGGCGAGGCGGGCTCTCCTGGCGTGAAGCTGATCGGCTCGATTGCGCGCTCCGCCACCGCTCGGTCGTTCGAGGCGAGCGCCTCGACCACGGCTTCGAGCTGGTCGACGAGCGTCTCATGGCGCTGCTCCTCGCCGGGCACCCGCGCAGTATTGCCAGTCGCTCTCGCCGAGTGCGAGCAGAGTGCTCCTCTCGCGTGAAAGCGGGAGCAAAGGCGTCCCTCCTGTAATGGGCCGAAATTGCCGCTTTGGACGAGAAGCGGCTATCGGCTTTGCATGGAAAGCAGTACTTGCGCGCGGGATACTGCATGGGCGATGTCGGAGGAGAACGTAGACGCCTCGCTGGTCCCCGCGGGCGAATTCCCCTCACTCGACGACATCTGTTACATGAACACGGCCTCGATCGGTCTAATGTCGCGGAGCGCCCTGGCCGAGGAGGAGAAGTTCCAGCGCCAGCTCGGCCTGTATGGCACCACTTGGTTCGATGAGCCGACCGAGGTGGGCGTCCTCGAGCAGGCGCGCCGCGAGGGCGCCGCGCTGCTCGGCGCACCGGCCGAACAGGTCGCGGTGGCGACAAGCGTCACTGAGGCGCTCTCGCAGATCGCCTGGTCGCTGCGTCCAGAGAGCGGCAGCAATGTGGTCTCAATCGACCTCGAGTTCCCCACCGTCACCTATCCCTGGATGAGGGTCGCGCGAGACACCGGGGCGGAGGTACGCCTGGTTTCAGCGGCCGGGGAGACGGCCAAGCTCTCGTTCGAGGGGCTCGCTGAGGCCGTCGACCAGCGAACCGCAGCAATCAGCGTCAGCCACGTCCAGTACTCGACCGGCTTTCGCTACCAGCTTGAGGAGCTCTCGGAGTTGGCCGAGACCAACGGCGCCCTGCTGGTCGTCGATGCCTCGCAGTCGCTGGGGGCGGTTCCCATTGATCTCTCCAGCGTGAGAGTCGACGCGCTGCTCTGCACGGGCTACAAGTGGCTCTGCGGGCCCTTCGGCGCGGCGCTCTGCTACGTCGGCGAGCGGCTGCTCGAGCGGCTCGACCCGCCCTTCGTCGGATGGAAGAGTGCGGTCGACCCCTGGTCGCTGCACGCCTCTTCGCTCAGGCTAGCCTCGTCGGTGGTCGAGCGACTCGAGTACGCGACCATGTCCTACTCCGCCGGCGTTGCGCTGGCGGCCGCGATCAGGCAGATCTCGGTGATCGGCGCCGATCGGATCCTCGAGCACAACCTGAAACTGGCTTCGAGGCTCACCCAGGGGCTCGAACACCTGGGAGCCGAGGTGATCACGCCCCGCGAGGACGAGCGGCGAAGTGGCATCGTCACCGCACGTTCCCCGAGCGCGACGGCGAGCAGGTGGCTGCGTGGATGAATCAATCGGGAGTGATTGTCTCCCCGCGCTTCGGATCGACGAGGTTCTCGATTCACTTCTTTAACAGTTCGGAAGATGTCTCGTTCGCTCTCGACACGCTCGAACGCGTGCTCGCCACGGGCGGGCCGGTGGCGACCGACAGCCACACCAGGTGAAGGCGAGGCCGATTGGTCGCCTGCTCGCCGGGGCGACGTGCTCGTCTGTATCCGCTTTGCATGGAAAGCGGTTCTGGCCGCGAGTGCTGCGTGGGCGATGACCTGCGAAAGCCGACTCAATTCATGGAGAGGAAGTGTGAGCGACTCACCGTGGACCGAGGGCTGGCCGAAGAAGCTGCCTGTCGTGGCCGGCAAACAAAGGACGGAGTGGACGAAGTTGAAGTCGTCCCCTTCTCCGACGCGGAGAAGCTGCGGACGGCACTACCGGCAATCACCGATTCAAGCTTCGCCCGCGGAGCTGAGGATTGCCGAACGGTGGCTCACGCCGCCCTCGAAGGAAAGTGGAGGCGTGACTTGAGCGCAGGTGTATGACCGCTTGCGTTTTTCGAGGTGCGCTACCCGGCGGTTATTCGGGCTGGCTATGTCAAAACGAGAACCTAGCCCGGAGTAATCAGGATCTGGGCGACGACGTAGAGGACGAACAACGCCGCGACGGCGCCGATGAACCAGAGTCCGATCCTGACGCTCATGGAGCCCAAGTCCATGCCGAGCTTCACTCGTTGTTCCTCGGCGAGGCCAAACGGACCTTGATGTCGGGGAACTCGGGCGAGGGGAAACGGACCTTGATGTCGGGGAACTTCTGCTCGAAGGTGGCGGCGAGCGCCCCATCTCGGTGGGCGTCAGGTGCCGTTCCTTACCGTCCTCCTCCGCCACCGCGTACCAGACTGGCTGATCATCGCCCGTGGCCCCATGCTCAATGAGGATGCGGCACCCCTCGACGTAGGCATTGGCCAGCAAGGGGAGCGAGCCAACAAGCCCGACGCGTACGTGTTCCTCTTGGTCAGCGACGCTCAGGTCGACGTAGTACTTGGTCGTGATCAGTTCAGCCTAGACCGCCCGGCGCATCCCGACTCCCCACTTCCTAGGGACGCGTCGGCTCTACTCGACCTAGGCTAGTTCGGAGTCGAGTTCGTGACGTGGTCCCGCCACGCCAAGTCGATCCGGTCGAGCATCGGGTCGAAGGCGTCGGCGTCCGCATCCTTGCCGTCCAGGTAGTAGCGGCGGGTGCCGTCCTCGATGACCGGCATCGGCTTGACCTTGGTCTCCTCTTCGAGCCTCTCGAGGATCTCGCGGCCCTTGCGGGTCTTGGGTCTCAGGAAGATCACCACCGCCATTGACGGGAGTCTAATTTTGGTCGGGATCGGCGGGACGCGGGATTCGTCGCCGGGTGGATAGTCCCGGTGAACGTCCTCGTCGTGCCGCAGAAGCGATCGGAGGCGATCCGAGCCATAGGAGTCGATCCACCGCTCGTCGATCGGCTCGCCTTCACGGTCGAAGCTTCTGACCTTCAGGTAGCCGGCGCGACTGTCCTCGACCTCCACATGTGAGCAACGCTTGGCCTGCTCGGCAACTGACTTCGCCTGCTGCGGCGAGAGAATGAGCTTGGGTCCTGGCACGTTCATCTTCTCTGGCCCGATCGCCATCAGTTCAGGTTCGCACCGAGCGCCTCCCGGCGCTGCGGCTATTCGCTTTGCATGGAA
>CAVTPZ010000001.1:0-11117 GCA_963736685.1 uncultured Solirubrobacterales bacterium | reverse complement strand
AGGAGAACGTAGACGCCTCGCTGGCCCCCGCGGGCGAATTCCCCTCACTCGACGACATCTGTTACATGAACACGGCCTCGATCGGTCTAATGTCGCGGAGCGCCCTGGCCGAGGAGGAGAAGTTCCAGCGCCAGCTCGGCCTGTATGGCACCACTTGGTTCGATGAGCCGACCGAGGTGGGCGTCCTCGAGCAGGCGCGCCGCGAGGGCGCCGCGCTGCTCGGCGCACCGGCCGAACAGGTCGCGGTGGCGACAAGCGTCACTGAGGCGCTCTCGCAGATCGCCTGGTCGCTGCGTCCAGAGAGCGGCAGCAATGTGGTCTCAATCGACCTCGAGTTCCCCACCGTCACCTATCCCTGGATGAGGGTCGCGCGAGACACCGGGGCGGAGGTCCGCCTGGTTTCAGCGGCCGGGGACCCGGCCAAGCTCTCGTTCGAGGGGCTCGCTGAGGCCGTCGACCAGCGAACCGCAGCAATCAGCGTCAGCCACGTCCAGTACTCGACCGGCTTTCGCTACCAGCTTGAGGAGCTCTCGGAGTTGGCCGAGACCAACGGCGCCCTGCTGGTCGTCGATGCCTCGCAGTCGCTGGGGGCGGTTCCCATTGATCTCTCCAGCGTGAGAGTCGACGCGCTGCTCTGCACGGGCTACAAGTGGCTCTGCGGGCCCTTCGGCGCGGCGCTCTGCTACGTCGGCGAGCGGCTGCTCGAGCGGCTCGACCCGCCCTTCGTCGGATGGAAGAGTGCGGTCGACCCCTGGTCGCTGCACCCCTCTTCGCTCAGGCTAGCCTCGTCGGTGGTCGAGCGACTCGAGTACGCGACCATGTCCTACTCCGCCGGCGTTGCGCTGGCGGCCGCGATCAGGCAGATCTCGGTGATCGGCGCCGATCGGATCCTCGAGCACAACCTGAAACTGGCTTCGAGGCTCACCCAGGGGCTCGAACACCTGGGAGCCGAGGTGATCACGCCCCGCGAGGACGAGCGGCGAAGTGGCATCGTCACCGCACGTTTCCCCGAGCGCGACGGCGAGCAGGTGGCTGCGTGGATGAATCAATCGGGAGTGATTGTCTCCCCGCGCTTCGGATCGACGAGGTTCTCGATTCACTTCTTTAACAGTTCGGAAGATGTCTCGTTCGCTCTCGACACGCTCGAACGCGTGCTCGCCACGGGCGGGCCGGTGGCGACCGACAGCCACACCAGGTGAAGGCGAGGCCGATTCGGTTCACCTGCTGCGCCGGGGCGACGTGCTCGTCTGTATCCGCTTTGCATGGAAAGCGGTACTCGGCCGCGAGATACTGCGTGGGCGATGACCTGCGAGAAGCCGACTCAATTCATGGGAGGAAGTCATGAGCGACTCACCGTGGACCGAGGGCTGGCCGAAGAAGCTGCCTGTCGTGGCCGGCAAGCGGGGGACGGGAGTGGACGAAGTTGAAGTCGTCCCCTTCTCCGACGCGGAGAAGCTGCGGACGGCACTACAGGGCAATCACCGATTCAAGCTTCGCCCGCGGAGCTGAGGATTGCCGAACGGTGGCTCACGCCGCCCTCGAAGGAAAGTGGAGGCGTGACTCGAGCGCAGGTGTATGACCCGCTTGGCGTTTTTGCGAGGTGCGCTACCCGGCGGTCATTCGGGCTCGCTATGTCAAAAACGCGAGCCTAGCCCGGAGTAATCAGCAACTGGGCGACGACGTAGAGGACGAACAACGCCGCGATGGCGCCGATGAACCAGAGTCCGATCCTGACGCTCATGGAGCCCAAGTCCATGCCGAGCTTCACTCGTTGTTCCTCGGGCGAGGCCAAACGGACCTTGATGTCGGGGAACTCGGGCGAGGGGAAACGGACCTTGATGTCGGGGAACTTCTGCTCGAAGGCGGCGGCGAGCGCCCCCATCTCGGTGGGCGTCAGGTGCCGTTCCTTACCGTCCTCCTCCGCCACCGCGTACCAGATCGGCTGATCATCGCCCGTGGCCCCATGCTCAATGAGGATGCGGCACCCCTCGACGTAGGCATTGGCCAGCAAGGGGAGCGAGCCAACAAGCCCGACGCGTACGTGTTCCTCTTGGTCAGCGACGCTCAGGTCGACGTAGTACTTGGTCGTGATCAGTTCAGCCTAGACCGCCCGGCGCGTCCCGACTCCCCACTTCCTAGGGACGCGTCGGCTCTACTCGACCTAGGCTAGTTCGGAGTCGAGTTCGTGACGTGGTCCCGCCACGCCAAGTCGATCCGGTCGAGCATCGGGTCGAAGGCGTCGGCGTCCGCATCCTTGCCGTCCAGGTAGTAGCGGCGGGTGCCGTCCTCGATGACCGGCATCGGCTTGACCTTGGTCTCCTCTTCGAGCCTCTCGAGGATCTCGCGGCCCTTGCGGGTCTTGGGTCTCAGGAAGATCACCACTGCCATTGACGGGAGTCTAATTTTGGTCGGGATCGGCGGGACGCGGATCAGTCGCCGGGTGGATAGTCCCGGTGAACGTCCTCGTCGTGCCGCAGAAGCGATCGGAGGCGATCCGAGCCATCGGAGTCGATCCACCGCTCGTCGATCGGCTCGCCTTCACGGTCGAAGCTTCTGACCTTAAGGTAGCCGGCGCGACTGTCCTCGACCTCCACATGTGAGCAACGCTTGGCCTGCTCGGCAACTGACTTCGCCTGCTGCGGCGAGAGAATGAGCTTGGGTCCTGGCACGTTCATCTTCTCTGGCCCGATCGCCATCAGTTCAGGTTCGCACCGAGCGCCTCCCGGCGCTGCGGCTATTCGCTTTGCATGGAAAGGAGCGCTTTCGAGGGAGCACTCCTTTCGCCTCTCGCGCCAGGCCGCAGGGACCCCTGAGTGCACCAATCGACCCCCGGTGTCCCGGGGGCGATTGGCAACCTGTTACGAACGCGAGTAAGCGGGCTCGGTTCCCGCGCGCTTGCGCCGGTCCGTGCGCTCGGTGCGCCTGCGTCGGCTCGCACGCTCGCCTCGAGGAGGCTGGGGCCCGCGAGGCTCTGCCCGCAGGCGGTACGGGAGCCGCATTGCGCCCGACAGAAGAACCAGCAGTCCCGCGGCCGAAACCACGTTCAGTACGACTATCAGTCCTATTGACACGTTGATCGCCTCCTTGCTTATGGCCTTTGGATGCCCTTTGTTCGGGAGGACGGTATTTGGCTCCGCCCAAAGCGCCGGAAAGCCCCGCGTTAAGAGTCGTCAAGGGATCCGAGGAGCGAGGAGGGGACACGAATCGCGATTCCCCGGATTACCCGCTCTGGACGAGAAGCGGCTATCCGCTTTGCATGGAACACAGCGGTCTTCGGCACCGACTGGCGGTTCAGCCCTTCTTCTTCAACTTCACTTTCACCGCCTGGGTGGCGGGGTCGCCGTTCGTCGGCGTGTAGGTGACCGCGACGTTGAGCTTCACCTCGCCCTTCCTCTTGAGCTTCTTCTTCTGCTTGCCCTTCGCCTTGATCAAGAGCTGGGCCGGGCCGGCGCCGACCGCCTTGCTGATCACGGCCCGCCCGGCGTCCTGGTCGGCACACCAGTGCCGCAACCTGAACACCACCGACCCCGTCTACCTCCCCGTGTGTACGGCCTATGGAAGCAACCGTTGATCTCAAAGTGGGGCGCTAGCGCGTGTAGCGGTCTGAGCTGATCACCAAGGTTCCGGGTGCGTGCGAATAACTGCTTTCCATGCAAAGCAGCGGTGCCCCTAACAGCTCGGAGCCGAGAACTTCAGCACTGGGTGCAGCTCGATGGCGTTTGGCGCGATTCCCGTCTGGCCGTGCGGAATGTCGAAGAACCCGACCCCGGTGATGGTCCGGATGGTTTCTTGGGGGGCTTGCTCAGGACTTAACTGCGTAGCCCTTTCCTTGCTTCTTGATCACACCGCGATCGCGCAGCCGCTTTGCAATCCCGTGGCCCTGTTGGGGCGAGATGCCGATCTTCCTGGCCACTTCACTTACCCGGGCCCCGGGCTCTTTCTTCAAAGCAGCCATGAACTGATCTGATCGGTGACTACGCCGGCCCGAGCTGCGCCGCGCCGATCGGTGGCCCTTCGCTCGACTGCGGTGAGCGGTCGGGCGGCTGTCGCCAAGTGCGGCCAAGGCCTTTTCGACCTTGCCTAATTCGCCACGCAACTCCTTAAGTCGCTGTTGGAGCGCCGAGCGGGCCTGTTCCAGGGCGTCTGTTGCCATTGGTACTCCTCTCTCCGAGGTTGTTGAACCAGAATATGCCTCGATCACGGCGCCTTTCGCACAACCCCTCCCCCTGAAAGTCGGAGGACCTGAAAAGGAGGCTCATCCGGAGAAATAGGGTGGTTGAACCCCCTTCGGAACATCGCGGCCTCGCTGCCGATGCGCAGTGACCCGTCAGGCGGCTCTTCTGCGCTTACGGCTTGCTGCCAGCCTCTCCGCGACAGATCGGTAGGGCACTGAGGTTCTGCCCTCGAGAATGCGTCTGAGAAGGCTGGCTTCCGCCCGACACGCAGCGCTGCAATGACGAGCATCGGAACGCCGGCCCTCTAGTGAAGCGTCGCACACCACGCAGGCCCTCATCCGACCCCCCGATCGGCGGCCCGCTCCGAACATCTACCGAACACAAGGGCGACAAACCGCGGCAAACAGGGCCTACCCGCGCGAATCGAAAAGGATTCGTTTGCAGCCAGAGTTCGCCGCTGTTTGTTCCTCTTCGCACTCTGGCACTGACTCCTAAGGAGTAGGCCCCAGGTTCGAATCCTGGTCGGGGCGCTTCACCACGATGCGGGGGGTGATAGACCTAGCCCGTGGTTTCCACCGTCGCAGTGGGCACGGATGGCTCGGAGACGGCCGGCGAAGCCGTGAGGCAGGCGGCGGAGTTCGCCCGCCGCTTCGACGCGAAGCTGGTGCTGCTGAGCGCATTCAAGGATGGGCCACCTCCATCCGATGCGGGCGAGGCCGCGTGGGCCTACAGCCCCGCGGCACAGCTGCGGGAGATCCTCTCCCGCACCGAAGCCGAGATCAACCAGCAGGGGATCGAATGCCGGACCGTGGTCGAGGAGGGCGATGCCGCGGAGGTGCTCGTTCGGCTGGCCGACGACTGCGGCGCCGACCTGCTGGTGATCGGCAACAAGGGAATGCAGCGGAGGGTTCTGGGCAGCGTGCCGAAGTCCGTCGCCCACAACGCGGACTGTTCCGTCCTCGTTGTGAAGACGACCTGAGGGACGAGCAGCTCCGTCCGTGTCCCCGACCATCTCCGTGCCCGGGCGCTTCAACGGTCCCCTGACGAGCGGTCACGGCGGCTACAGCTCCGGAGTCATCGCCGCCTCGGTGGAAGGGCCGGCGGAGGTCACCCTGAGGAGCCCGGTCCCGCTCGACACACCGCTCGCCCTCAGCCATGACGGCGACGGCTCCGTTCGCGTTCTGAATGGCGAGACGCTGATCGCCGAGGCACATCCGGCCGGAGAGCTCGATCTCGACGTACCGGCTCCCGTGAGCGTCCCTGAGGCGCAGCTGGCCACGAGGCGCTATCGCGGATCGCCCGACGGGCTCTTCGGCCGCTGCTTCGTCTGCGGGACCGACCGGGAGGACGCCCTCGGCGTGTTTGCGGGGACAGTCGATGGCCGTCCCCTCGTCGCCTCCCCGTGGACGCCCCCCGACTGGACCGCCGATGCCCGCGGACAGGTGCTTCCGGAGTTCATCTGGTCGGTGCTCGACTGCCCCACCTACTTCGCCGTCTACACCGACGGCGAGCTGCCGATGAGCTTCCTCGGTCGCATGGCGACGCGAATCGATGCCCCGGTCACGGCCGGTGAGGAGAATGTCGTGATCTCCTGGCCGATCGAGGTCGATGGCCGCAAGCGCCACGCCGGCGCCGCCGTGCTTTCCGGCGAAGGCGTCCCGCTGGCAGTCGCCCGCGCGCTCATGATCGAGCCACGGGAAGGATCGGGATGATCGAGCTCACCGGCGCCGGGCTCACGGTCGCCGACGTGGTTGCCGTCGCTCGGGAGGACGCCGAGGTCAAGCTCGCCGATGAGGCCCGGGCCGCGATGGCCGAGAGCGCCGAGATCGTTGAGCGGCTGGCCTCGTCTGCGGAGCCCGTCTATGGCGTCTCCACCGGGTTCGGCTCTCTCGCGACGACGCCGATCCCGGCCGAGCGCCGCGACGAGCTGCAGCGGGCCCTGATCCGATCCCATGCCGCCGGGATGGGCGAGCCGGTCGAGCGGGAGGTCGTGCGGGCGATGATGCTGCTCCGGGCCCGATCGCTCGCCATGGGGTACTCGGGGACGAGTCCGGAGATCGCCGAGGCCATCCTGGCTGTCCTGAACGCCGGCATCACTCCCGTCGTCCCCGAGCATGGCTCGCTCGGCGCCAGCGGCGACCTGGCCCCTCTGGCGCATTGCGCACTGGTCCTGATCGGCGAGGGTCAGATCCTGGACGACGGTGGAGGCCGCGGTCCCGGCGCCGAGGCGCTCGCCGAGGCGGGGATCGAGCCGCTGACGCTGCACGCAAAGGAGGGGCTGGCGCTGATCAACGGCACCGACGGCATCCTCGGCATGCTGGTGCTCGCCGCAGAGGACCTGCGCTCGCTGCTGCGCGTCGCTGACCTGACGGCCGCCATGTCGGTGGAAGCGCTGCTCGGCACCGATCGCGCCTTCGCCGAGGACCTGATCGCCCTGCGCCCACAACCGGGGCAGGCGGTGAGCGCCGCGAACCTGCGCCAACTGCTGGCCGGCTCACCGATCGTCGCTTCTCATCGCGAGCACGATCCGCGCGTCCAGGACGCCTATTCGCTTCGCTGCGCCCCGCAGGTCAACGGAGCGGCGCGCGACGCGCTCGGCTACGCCGATGGCGTCGCGGCGGAGGAGCTGCGGTCCGCGATCGACAACCCGATGGTGCTCCCCGACGGGCGCGTGGAGTCCTGCGGCAACTTTCACGGCGCGCCTCTCGCCCTGGCCTGCGATCTGCTCGCGATGGCGATCGCGGACACCGGCGCGATCGCCGAGCGACGGACGGACCGGCTGCTCGACTCCTCCCGCTCGGAGGGCCTCCCGGCGTTCCTCGCCGAGGACCCCGGAGTCGATTCGGGGCTGATGATCGCTCAGTACACGCAGGCCGCGATGGTCGCGGAGAATCGCCGGCTCGCGGCCCCGGCCGGCGTCGACTCCCTGCTCGACCAGCGCGATGCAGGAGGACCACGTCTCGATGGGCTGGGAGCGGCGCGCAAGCTGCGCGCCGGGATCGACAACCTGCGACGGATCCTCGCGGTCGAGGCGGCGTGCGCGGCGCGCGGGCTCGAGCTCCGGGCGCCGCTCGCTCCGGCGGCCGGCACCGCGGCAGCTGTCGCGGCGATCCGCTCCGCCGGTGTTCCCGGATCCGGCCCCGACCGCCACCTCTCCCCCGAGCTGGATGCGGTCGAGCGTTCGATCGGCACCGGTGGGCTCCTGAGCGCGGTCGAGGGCGAGATCGGGGAGCTCAGGTGAGCGGTCCGCGCGAGGTGCGGGCCCCGCGGGGGAAGGAGATCTCCGTCGAGGCTGGCAGCAGGAGGCGGCCATGCGGATGCTGATGAACAACCTCGATCCCGAGGTCGCCGAGAACCCCGACGAGCTGGTCGTCTACGGGGGCACGGGACGCGCGGCTCGCTCCTGGGAAGCCTTCGACGCGATCGTCTCCTCGCTGCGCGGCCTGGCGGACGACGAGACCCTGCTGGTCCAGTCGGGCAAGCCCGTCGGGGTCTTCCGCACCCACGAGTGGTCACCGCGTGTCCTGATCGCCAATTCCAACCTGGTCGGCGACTGGGACAACTGGGACGAGTTCCGCCGGCTCGAGGCCGAGGGCCTGACGATGTACGGCCAGATGACCGCGGAATCCTGGATCTACATCGGGACCCAGGGGATCGTGCAGGGGACCTACGAGTGCTTCGCGGAGATCGCCCGGCGGCGCTTCGGCGGATCGCTGGCGGGAACGATCTCCCTGACCGCGGGGCTGGCGGCATGGGCGGGGCACAGCCGCTTGCGATCACGATGAACGGCGGCGTGGCGCTCTGCCTCGAGGTCGATCCTGCCCATCTGGGCGGCGGATCGAGACCCGCTACCTCGACGAGGAGGCCAGCGACCTCGAGGACGCGATCGCCCGCTGCCAGGCGGCCAAGCGCGAGGGGCGCGCCCTCAGCGTGGGGCTGGTGGCCAACGCGGCCGACTCGCTCCCCGAGCTTCAGAGGATGGGATTCGAGGCGGACATCGTCACCGACCAGACGAGCGCACACGACCCGCTCAACGGCTACGTCCCCAACCTGATGTCGCTGGAGGAGGCGTTGAGGCTGCGGGAGGAGAACCCCGACGAATATGTGCGGCGCTCCCGCGCCGCGATCGCCGCCCACTGCGCCGCGATGGTCGGCTTCCTCGACGCCGGGGCCGAGGTCTTCGACTACGGCAACAGCCTGCGCGCCGAGGCTGAGCTGGGCGGGTTCGAGCGGGCCTTCGCGTACCCGGGGTTCGTTCCCGCCTACATCCGCCCGTTGTTCTGCGAGGGCAAAGGCCCGTTCCGCTTGGTCGCCCTGTCCGGCGATCCGGCGGACATAGCCGCCACCGACCGGGCGGTCCTCGAGGAGATCCCGGAGTTACGAGCCCCTGCGGCGCTGGATCGAGCTCGCCGGGGAGAGGATCGCTTACCAGGGCCTGCCGGCGCGCATCTGCTGGGCCGGGTACGGCGAGAGGGCTCGGCTCGGCGTGCGCTTCAACGAGCTGGTGCGCTCCGGCGAGGTCTCGGCCCCGATCGTGATCGGCCGGGATCACCTCGACTCCGGCTCGGTTGCCTCCCCCGACCGCGAGACCGAGTCGATGGCCGACGGCTCCGATCCGATCGCCGACTGGCCGCTGCTGAACGCGCTGGTCAACACCGCGTCGGGAGCCTCCTGGGTGAGTATCCACGACGGCGGCGGCGTGGGGATCGGGCGCTCCCTGCACGCCGGGATGGTTTGCGTCGCGGACGGCACGGATCTCGCTGCGCAGAAGCTCGGGCGAGTGCTGACCCAGCGATCCTGGGACCGGCGTGATGCGACACGCGGATGCCGGGTACGAGAGGGCGATAGACGTCGCCGCCGAGCGCGGCGTGCGATTGCCGATGCGGGAGCCAGAGTGAGCGTTCGCGAGGTCGTGGAGATCGGCGATCCGGTGCTGCGGGAGCGCGCCAGAGAGGTGAGTCCCGAGGAACTCGCCTCCCCCGCGATCCAGGAGTTGATCGACGACCTGATCGAGACGAAGCGCACGACGCACGGTGCCGGGATCGCCGCCAATCAGGTCGGCGAGCCCGTGCGCGTGGCGATCGTCGAGGTTGAGGAGGGGAACCCCCGCTATCCGTACAAACCGCCCGAGCCGCTCACCGTGATGGTCAACCCGACGATCGAGCCGCTGGGAGACGAGACGGTCGAGATCAACGAGGGCTGCCTCTCTGTGCCCGATCTGCGCGGGAACCTCCAGCGCAGCCTCGAGGTCCGGGTCCGCTACCTCGACCGCGAGGGCGGCGAGCACGAGGAGGTCAAGCGGGGCGATGGCCGGCAGCTACCAGCATGAGGTCGACCACCTCAACGGCACGCTCTTCGTGGATCGCGCCGATCCTCTGACGTTCGCGACCTGGGTCAGTTCGACCGCCACCAACGTGACGAGTTCCTCCGCCGCGTCGAGCGGCTCACCGAAGAGGCTCGTGAGCGCGGAGCGGGCAGGCCCCCTCTGGTGCGAGCTCGCCGGCTGGGCGGCGAGCGGGCCGAGGCGGGCGTCGTGCTCGAGGTGGATGACGATCGCATCGCGTCAGTCACCGCGGGAGTGGACATCCCTCCCCCCGGGGCGAGCGAATTCCCGGGCCTGACCATCCCGGGAATGGCCAACGCCCACTCACACGCCTTCCAACGCGCCCTGCGCGGGCGCACTCAGGCCGGTCGCGGGGACTTCTGGACCTGGCGATCGGGGATGTACGAGATCGCCGACCGAGTCGATCCGGACAACTATCTCGCCCTGGCCCGGGCGACGTTCGGGGAGATGGCGCTGGCGGGCATCACCACGGTGGGCGAGTTCCACTACCTGCACCACGGCCCCGGCGGGGCCCGCTATGAGGATCCGAACGCGCTGGGGCTAGCGGTGATCGCAGCCGCTCGCGAGGCCGGGATTCGCATCACGCTGCTCGACACCTGTTACCTCCACGGCGGGATCGACCGGGAGGCGGAGGGCGTCCAGCTTCGGTTCTCGGATGGCAGCGCCGAGGAATGGGCGAGGCGGGTCGATGAGCTCCAGCCCGCTGACGGGGCGCGGGTGGGCGCTGCGATCCACAGCGTCCGCGCAGTCGACCCGGCGGCCGCTGATCAGGTCGCGGCGTTCGCAGCCGAGCGATCATGGCCTCTTCACGCCCATGTCTCCGAGCAGCCGGCCGAAAACGAGGACTGCCTCTCCTCGTATGGCGCGACCCCCACCGGGATACTCGCCGAGGCGGGCGCTCTCTCGGCGCGCTTCACGGCTGTCCATGCCACGCACCTCGCCGATGGCGACCTCGAACTGCTCGGGAGCGATGGATGCGGCGTCTGTCTGTGTCCGACCACCGAGCGCGACCTCGCGGATGGCGTTGGCCCGGCCCGTCGATTGGCCGAGGCGGGGGCGCGGCTTTCCTCGGCACCGACTCAAATGCGCTGATCGACCTGTTCGAGGAAGCTCGGGCGGCGGAGTCGACGAGCGGCTCGTGACCGGGATCCGGGCAGGCCATTCCGCGGATGAGCTGCTCCGAGCCGCCACCGCGGAGGGATGCGCTGCCCTCGGCTGGCCCGAGGCCGGCAGGATCGAGCCCGAGGCTCTTGCGGACCTGGTCACCGTCGCGCTCGACGGGGTGCGCCTCGCCGGGACGTCCGTCGAACAGGCGCTCGAGTCGGTGGTGTTCGCCGCGACCGCGGCCGACGTACGCGACGTGATCGTCGGAGGGCGATTCGTGGTGCGAGACGGCGCCCACGTCGGCCTCGACGTTGCATCCGAGCTCACCGAGGCGATCTCCAGACTGTCTGCATGAGCTCGCTCGGGATCGAGAACATCGGCCTGCTGGTCACCAACGACCCCACGCTCGGGGAGGGACCGCTCGGCGTTGTGCGAGGGGCGACCCTGGTGTTCGAGGGAGATCGCGTGGCAGCCGTGGAGCGCAATGGCGCTTC